>NZ_NEHB01000009.1 GCF_002127655.1 Janthinobacterium sp. GW456P | reverse complement strand
TTTCCTGCGCAAGGCACTGTACATGCCGGCCATGGTGGCCGTCCATAAGACGCTTTGGGGCAGGCGCTTCGGTCAGCGCTTGCGTGACGCCGGCAAAGCGCCCAAGCTGATCATCGGCGCCATGATGCGCAAGCTGGTGCACGTGGCATTCGGCGTGCTCAGGTCGGGAAAAATATTTGATCCGGCCTTGCACGCCGCTTGACGGGGATAACAGTATCTACGGCCACCACAACAGAGATAGCGGCACGATGACCCAAGGTCACGGCCACGGCGCAGGCGTCACATCCTGGTATTGCGCGCCGCCCTGCTCCGGCTCTGCCGCATCGCGCGTGGCTGGCTGGTTCAAGGAACCGGCCGGCGAACGCAAGCTCAAGATTTCCTTGCGCGTCTCAACGAAGTCGGCGGAACTGAGCGGGTGCTGCTGGTCGGGCCAGTGGCTGACGGCCCATTCCTGCAGAGCTTCAAAGCGCCGCCACAGTTCGGCGATGAACTCGCGGCGCGCCTCTTCCTCCTGCTGCAGCGTCTTTTCGGCGCCTTCCCCTATATGTACTTGCATGGCTGCTCCCTGGCTGATCAATCATCCTGCCAGCCTACGCAGGGACCAGCCTATCGTCTGTTCGCGAACGAACACAGGATTTATTCAGGCATCTTGCGAAAGCCCACGGCCAGGCGGTTCCAGGTATTGATGGAACCGATGGCCAGGGTCACGTTGACCATTTCCGCCGGCGTCAATTGTTCCGCCAGCGCAGCGTAGTCCGCGTCGGACGCATGGTTCTGCGGCAGCAGGGTCAGCGCTTCCGTCCAGGCCAGCACGGCCCGCTCGCGCGGCGTGAAGAACGGCGTTTCGCGCCAGACGGAGACGGCATACAGGCGGCGCTCCGTTTCGCCCGCCTTGCGCGCGTCGCTCGTGTGCATGTCCACGCAAAAGGCGCAGCCGTTGATTTGCGAAGCGCGCAGGCGGATCAGCTCGAGCAGCGAGTGTTCCACGCCCAGCTTGGCAATCGCCGCTTCCAGCGCGTACATTGCCTTGACGGCGTCGGGAGAAGCTTGTGTGAAATCGAGTCGTTGCTGTGTCATGATGGTTTCCTTGATAATGAGAGGTGCATCATTGTAGAAGCGCAAGAAGAGCGTGCGGCAGGCCAATCTTCCCGAAAAACAGCAGACCACCAGCATAAACTCCATGGAATTACATATCCTGATCGACGGCACGCGCGACCTGGGCGGCCAGTTGTACCGCCAGCTCAGCGCGGCGATCCGCTCGGGCCGCCTGGCCGACGGCCAGCAATTGCCGCCCTCGCGCCTGCTGGCCAGCCAGCTGGGCCTGTCGCGCAAGACGGTGTCCGACGTGTACGACAAGCTCGGCTATGAAAAACTGCTGGTGGGCAAGGTAGGCGTGGGCAGCTTCGTGCAGACGCCGCATGCCTCGCCGCAGCGCCGCCATGCCAGCGCGCCGCTGGCCAGCGCGCAGCGCATCGCCCGCTGGGAAGCGACGCCTACGCCCCTGCGCCGCGCCAGCCAGGAAACGCCGGCACGCTACGCCTTCATCGGCGGACGCGCCACGCCGTCGCATTTCCCGCACGATGAATGGCGCGCCTGCCTGCTGCACGCGCTGCGCCAGGGCGGCCAGGCGCGCGGCCGCTATGGCCCCGCGGAAGGCTTGCCCGCCTTGCGCGCGGCGATTGCCGGCCATGCCGCCTTCAGCCGCGGCATCCATTGCACCGAGGAACAAGTGCTCGTCACCAGCGGCGCGCAGCAAGCCTTGCACCTGCTGGCGCTTACCCTGCTGGAACCGGGCGACACGGCAGCCGTGGAAGAACCCGGCTACCCCGTGGCGCGCGCCGTATTCGCCAGCCAGGGCGCGCGCGTGGTGGGCGTCGAAGTGGACCAGGATGGCCTCATGGTCGACCAGATCCCCGACGGCACGCGGCTGATCTATGTCACGCCCGCGCATCAATTCCCGCTCGGCATGCCGATGAGCATGGCGCGCCGCCATGCCTTGCTGGAGCGGGCGCAACAATTAGGCGCCATCATCATCGAAGACGATTACGACAGCGCCTTCCGCTACGAGGGCCGGCCCGAGGATGCGCTGCAAAGCATGGACCGCTATGGCCTCGTCGCGCACGTGGGCAGCTTTTCCAAGATCCTGCTGCCGGAATTGCGCCTGGGCTATGTGGTGCTGCCGCAAGCCATCGTGGCCGCCATGCAGACGGTGAAATACCTGAGCGATTGCCATACGGCCAGCCTGGGCCAGCATGCGCTGGCCAAGTTCATCGGCGATGGCCATCTGCTGCGCCATATCCGCCGCTGCCACGATATCTATGCGGGGCGGCGCGAGCGGCTGCTGCACTGGTTCAACGGCCCGCTGGCGCCGTGGTTCCGCCTGGTGCCGGCCAGCGCCGGCTTCCACGTGGCGGCCCTGGCGCAGGCGCCGCTCGACATCGCCGAATTGCTGCGCCGCGCGCGCCTGGCCGACATCAGCCTGTATGCGCTATCGGGCTTTTACCATGGCCCCGCCCGCCATGAGGGCCTGTTCCTCGGCTATGGCGCCATCGACAAGCTCGATATCGACACGGCGCTGGCGCTCGTGCTGGCGATCCTGCAAGAGATCGCGCCCCTGCCCCTCAGCGCGGTTGCCAGCGATAGTGCCCCGTGATCGGATAACTGAACAAGATATTTTCCTCGCGCGCGCCCTCGCCGATGTTGTGGATGATCAGCGGCACGCCGCTCCACGACTGCTTGTCGCTGACGATGCCGATATGGGTCAGGTTGCGCGGCAGGCGCCAGGTGACGATGTCGCCCGCGCGGTAAGCGTTCGCTTCCTTGCTGGGCGGCAGGCTGGTGCCGTGGCGGGCAAAGTAGGTGCCCAGGTTGGGCACGCGGCGGTGGTCGATATTGCGGTCCGGCGCCTTCATCTGCCAGCGCCCCTGCTGCTGGTACACCTGCCACGCCTTGCGCATGTCTTCGTGCACCAGCACCTGCAAATCCTGTCCCAGCTGGCGGTAGGCACGCACGACCACGTCCGTGCACACGCCCCGCTCGAGCGGCACGTCGCCACCGGGATAGGCGAGGCGTTCGTAGCGCGGGTCGTACTGCAGGGTCACGCCCACCTGCTGGCGGGCGGCGGCGACAAGGGCGTGCGGCGTGGCAGGCGCGGCCGACGCCAGCATGGGCGCCAGGGCAAGCAACAGAATAGAGAGCGGTTTGAGCAGCATCAACGTCGGTGGTTGGATGAAAATGCCAACTTTACCGCAGCGGCAGGGAAAACGCCGTACGCTTAGACGGCGGCCAGCTGCGCCAGGTGGCCAGGAAAATCCACGGCCGGGCCAGCCGCGTTGACGGTATCGAAATAATCATGCCAACCCGTGGCGGCGATGCCGGCCAGCAAGGCGTCCAGTGCCGCCGCGTCCGGGAAGCGCCAGACGGCATAAAATTGCTGGCTGGCCGCATGCGGCTTGCCGCCATCGATGGCGCCCAGGGCCAGCGCTTCGGCGCCGCTGCCGGACAAGGCCGCCATGCCGGCGCCTACCATGTCGAAATACGCCTGGCGCGCGGCGCCATCGAGGGCCAGCCAGGCCGGTTTGGGGCTGTACAGTTCTAACAGGTAATGCATGTTTGTCCTCCAAACAATCAAGAAAGTGAACGCAGCGCGCGCTGGCAGATGCGCCTGGTCGCGGCAACAGGGCTTTCCAGCAGCCATTGCGCGCACAGGCTGCGCACCCAGTCCGGCTGGCTCTTGGCCGCATCGTTGAGCCAGTTGGCCACGGAATCCTGCACGTAGATGGCCGGGTCGGCGCGCAAGGGCTGCAGCAGGGACAAGGCCAGCTGCGGCTGTTGCTTCAACTCGGCAATGTGCGCACACCACACGCCGCGCGGGCGCAGCGCTTCGCTGGCGAAACGCCGCACTCTTTCCGACGGGTCCGCCGTCCACGGCACCAGCAGCGCGATCGCGTCCGCCAGGTTCGCGGCCAGCCGGGGCCGCAGCGCCAGCCAGGCCCATTCGCGCACGCCGAAATGGCCATCGTCGGCCAGCGGCCGCAGGGCGGCCAGCTGTTGCGGCAAGGTCAAGCCGGGTTGGTCGGCGATGGCAAAACAAACCCAGCCGCGCACCGTGTCGGAGGGGTGCGCCTGCAGCAGCGCCAGGTCGGCGTCGGCATCGAGCAGCAATTGCGCCGCAAGTGCCATGCGCCGGGTGATGCCGGCCGCGGCCTGGGCGCGCATCCGCTCCAGGCGGGCGGCGCCGATAGCGGGCACGGCGGCGGCCAGCAGTTGGGCGAAATCGATGGCCAGCCCTTCCGTCAGGGTGGCGCTGGCCACCGTTCCCTGATTCAGCAGGGCCAGGCGCGCGGGCGCGATGTCGGCAATGCTCCGGCTCATGCAGCACCCCGGTCCGTCTTGCGCCAGGCTTTTTCCAGCAGCGCACTCAACAACTGCCTTTCTTCCGGCGTGAAATCGGCGAACAGGCTGGCGATCCATTGCGCGTGCTCATCGACCAGGGTCGCGGCGGCGGCTTCCCCCTTGGCGCTCAGGCGCACCAGCAGCTTGCGCCGGTCGAGTCGGTCCGCATGGCGCGCCAGGAAGCCATCGCGCTCGAGGCCGTCGAGCAAGCCCGTGATGGTGCCACGCGTCACGCCGCCCCGCTCGGCCAGTTCGTGCGGCGAGAGGCCGCCGGGCACGTCGCGCAGCAGGGCCAGCAGCACGAACTTGCCTTCCGACAAGCCATGCCGGCCCAGGCGCGTGGCGCAATCGCCATCGATGGCCGATGCCAGGCCCAGCACTTCAAAGCACAGGCGCAAACGTTCTACGGATGCAGGCATATCGGGGCCGGGCGCGCGGCGCTGCACGTCACCGAGCAGGGCCGTGTATTTCTGTTCGAGTTTTATCATATGGCGCAATATAATATGGCGCCATACTACATGTCAAATGGAAAACCACGCTGGTTTTCCTGTTGCCTCACAGGCGGGCTTTATCCCTGGCCCAGGCGACGATGGCATTGGCATCGATGGCGCCCGGCTGGCGCGCCACTTCCACGCCGCGCAAAAACAGGGCCAGGGTGGGAATGCTGCGGATGTTGAAACGGCTGCCCAGGTCCGGCGACGCTTCCGTATTCACCTTGACGACACGAAATGCCGGTTCCAGGGTCTTGGCGGCTTGCACATAGAATGGCGCCATGCTGCGGCACGGGCCGCACCACGGCGCCCAGAAGTCCACCAGCACGGGAATGTCGCTGCGCTCGATATGCTTGAGGAAACGGGCGCTGGCCAGGTCCACGGGCTGGCCCGTAAACAAATCCTTCTGGCATTTTCCGCAAGTGGGCTGCTCCGTGAGCCGGGCGGCCGGCAGGCGGTTGACGGCGTCGCAATGGGGGCACACGATGTGCAGGGAGTCTGGCGTGGTCGGGGTCATGGCATTCCTGGAAAGCGTAGCGTCAAGTTGACGGACATTTTACGGCGTATCGTGCAGCAGCGTCGGCTCGCTGGCGGCACATTTGCAAATACTCGCCTATAGTGCGCTGGAACGGCGCGCGTATTGCCCGGCCGGCCAAGGAGAAACATGCCTGATGTCGCAAACAACATGGAACTGAAGCACGCCGAACTCGCTGCCGCCCTGGCCTTGCAGCGCGCCGCCTGCCTGGCCCACCCCGTGCCGACCCTGGCCGAGCGCAAACGCGACCTGCAAACCCTGCAGCGCTATCTCCGCGACCACAAGCTGGCGCTGTGCCAGGCGATCAGCGCCGATTATGGCAACCGTTCCCACCACGAAACCTTGCTGGCGGAGATATTCCCTGCCATCGACGGCATCGCTCACGTACTGAGCCAGTTGAAAAAGTGGATGACACCGCAGCGCCGCAGCGTGGACTGGCGCAATTTTCCGGGTGCCCGCAACCGCGTGCTGCCCCAGCCCTTGGGCGTGGTGGGCGTCATCGTGCCGTGGAATTTCCCCGTCAACCTGAGCCTGGTGCCCCTGACTTACATCTTTGCCGCCGGCAACCGCGCCATGGTCAAGATGAGCGAGAACTCGCGCCATCTGGCGCGGCTGCTGATCGAGACCATGCCCGCCTATTTTCCGCCGGAAAAGCTGCGGTTTGTTGATGAGACGGGCGGCGTGGGCATCGCTTTTTCGCAACTGCCGTTCGACCACTTGCTGTTTACGGGTTCCGGCCAGACGGGCCGGGCCGTCATGGCGGCCGCCGCACGCAATCTGTGCCCGGTGACCCTGGAGCTGGGCGGCAAGGCGCCGGCCATCGTCTGCGCCGATTTCGACGTGCGCACGGCTGCCGAGCGCATCTTGTTCGTCAAGTACCTGAATGCGGGGCAAATCTGCACCAGCGTCGACCATGCCTGGCTGCCCGAGGCCGGCATCGCCGCCTTCGTCGACCATGCGCGCCGGATCATGCCCACGCGCTACCCAAGGCTGGACACGCCCGACTACACGTCCATCATCGACGAGGCCGCCTTTGAGCGTCTGCTGCAGGCGCTCGACGAAGCGCGCGCGGGGGGCGCGCAAGTGATTTCCTTGCTGCCGGGGCCAACATATGACCGGGCCACGCGCAAGATCGCGCCGCACATCGTGCTCGACGCGCCCGAAGACAGCCTGCTGCTGACGCGGGAAATCTTCGGCCCCATCCTGCCACTGCGCGGCTATACGAAGCTGGAGACCGTGATCGCCAGCATCAACGGGGGGCCGCGCCCGCTGGCCATCTATCCGTTCAGCAATAACGCATGCACGGTGCAGCTGCTGATCGACCGCGTGATGTCGGGCGGCGTGTCCGTCAACGATGCCCTATTCCACGTGGGCCAGCATGATTTACCCTTCGGCGGAGTGGGAGAGTCCGGCATGGGCCACTACCACGGCGTCGAAGGTTTTCACACTTTCAGCAAGCTGCGGCCCGTGTTTTACCAGGCACGCTACAGCCCGTTGGCACTGCTGCGGCCGCCGTATGGCAAGCTGGCCAGCCGCGTACTGGCCTTCCTGACCCGCTGATTACAGGAACAGCGAGGCCGCGATGGCCCACATGACGAGGGCGATGATGCCGTCGAGCACGCGCCAGGCCATGGGCTTGGCAAACACGGGCGCCAGGTAGCGGGCGCCAAAGCCCAGCAGGAAGAACCACAGGGCCGACGCCATGATGGCGCCGCCGGCAAAGTAGAAACGTCCCACGCCTTCATGCTGGCCGCCGATCGAGCCGAGCAGGATGACCGTGTCGAGGAAGGCGTGCGGGTTCAGCAGGCTGAAGGCCAGCGCCGCGCCGATCACTGCCCAATAGCCTTCGGGCGCCTTGGCGGCCGACACCGTCAGGGCCGTCGGGCGCCAGGCCGACTTGGCGGCGCGCAAGCCGTAGGCGATCAGGAAGGTGGCGCCACCGGCCTTGGCCCACAGCAGGAAATTGGGGTTATCGGCAATAAAGGTGCCCATGCCGGCCACGCCGGCCGTGATCAGGATGGCGTCGCACAGCAAGCAGACCAGGATGCAGGTGAGCACGTAATGGCGCTTCAGCCCCTGTTTGAGCAAGAACGCGTTTTGCGTGCCGATGGCCACGATCAGGCTCGCGCCGAGCCCCATGCCTTTCAAGAAAATTGCGCTGTCCATATTGATTCCTTTCCATTGCTTTCCATCACGCGCACGGCCGCCCACGCTCTGCCGGCAACGGCAAAGTCATCAGAGGTAGGTGGAGGGTGGTGCGGAACCTGGGGAACCGCGCGGGAGAGTGGAGTTGTTACCCTATTTCAACAGTGTAAAGAAAAAGTAAATATAAGTATAATGAATGATTCTAACTATATATAAGAGAAACTTATGCGCGTCGTCGATTACCGTGGATTGGCCGCCCTCGACGCCGTGATCGGCCTGGGCAGCTTTGAAAAGGCCGCGCAGGCGCTGGCGATCAGCCAGCCGGCCGTATCGCAGCGCATCCGCACCTTGGAAAACCTCGAAGGTACCTTATTGATCATCCGCAGCCACCCGCCGCTGCCGACGGAAGCGGGCCAGCGCCTGATCGCCCATTACCGGCAAGTCAAGCTGCTCGAAGCGGCGCTCGACGCCCAGCCCGGCCCCACGACGCAATTGCCGGCGCTGGCCATCGCCGTCAATGCCGACAGCGCCGCCACCTGGATCCCGGAAGCGCTGGGACCGCTGCTGTCGCCGCCGTCGTGCCTGCTCGATATCCGCCTCGACGACCAGGACCATACCTTGAGCCAGTTGCGCGAAGGGCGCGTGTTTGCCTGCGTCACCAGCGCCAACGACCTGGTGGCCGGCACCACGGCCACGCCGCTGGGCGGCATGCGCTATCTGTGCGTGGCCTCGCCCGTATTCGCGCAGCAATGGTTCCCCCATGGTTTTACGGTCGAGGCCGTCAGCCAGGCGCCCGCCATCACGTTCGGCAGCAAGGATGCGCTGCACGAGCGCTATTTGCAGCACCGCCTCGGCTACACGGGCCGCTATCCGCACCATGTGCTCGGTTCGGCGCGCGACTTCGTGCGCTTCATCGAAGCGGGCTATGCCTATGGTATGGTGCCCTTGCTGCAGGCGGAAACGGCGCTGGCCGCCGGCAAGCTCGTCGATGTGGCGGCCGGGCAGGCGCTCGACGTGCCTCTGACCTGGCATGCCTGGGATATCCAGACGCCGCTCACGCGCACTCTGTCGGACGCCGTCATCGCCACGGCGCGCAAATGGCTGTTGCAGGATTGATTGACGCATGCAACATTTATCTATGCCAGACAGCAACTTCCCCGTGTGCGCCCTGCCCAGTCTGGCCTACACTGCAAGCATCAACCATCACCATCGGGAGCCTGCATGACGATCCTGCGCACCACCCTGCTCGGCTTGCAGGCGGCCATCCCGCTCGCTGCCGGCCTGGCCGCCTGCTCGCCCTTGATGGCCATCAATGCCTTGTCGTCCGGCAGCGCCTCGCACGTGACGCGCGGCCTGGCCTACGGCCCCCTGCCACGGCAGAAACTCGATGTGTACGCCCCCAAGACCCGCACGGGCCCCGTTCCCGTGGTGGTATTCTTTTACGGCGGCAACTGGACGACGGGCGAGCGCGCCGATTATGCCTTCGTCGGCCACGCGCTCGCCGCGCGCGGCTACCTGGCCGTGATCGCCGACTACCGGCTGTATCCGGACGTGCACTACCCCGAAATCCTGCAGGATGCGGCCCGCGCCGTGGCCTGGGCTGCGATGGAATCGAGCCGCCATGGCGGCGACCCGACGCGTTTGTTCGTCATGGGCCATAGCGCCGGCGCCTACAACGCGGCCATGCTGGCGCTCGACGCCAGCCTGCTGGCGCGCCACGGCATGCGCCCGCACGACTTGCGGGGATGGATAGGCCTGGCCGGTCCCTACGATTTCCTGCCCATCGAAAACACCACCACCCGGCCCGTGTTCTTTTACCCGGACACGCCCGCCGCTTCGCAGCCCATTCACCACGTAACGGCCGACGCCCCGCCCGCCCTGCTGATCGCCCCCCAGCCCGGCAAGGACAAGCTGGTCGATCCACAACGCAACACAGGCGGCCTGGCCAGCGCCTTGCGCGCGCTGCACAGGTCCGTGACGGAAACCTATTTCGACCATGTGGGCCACGCCACCCTGGTCGCCACGCTGGCTGCCCCCTTGCGCAGGCTGGCGCCCACGCTGGACGCCGTCAGCGCCTTCATCGATGCGCACAGTGGAGCCGGCAACGCGGTCTCGTCTGCGGTCTTGTCAGCTACCGGCTCGCCGGCAGGCCCAGCCTTGCCGCCCCGCTCACCTGACTCAGGCACGACAGCCCCGGAGTTGCACGCATACGACAAAACGCCCGCCCCGTGAAGGGCGGGCGCTCTGCCCAAACCAATACGCACAATGCCGCGTGCCGGCTGGCCGCATAGCAAGGCTCGGCCCTCGCGATACGGCTCAGCCGCAAGCAGCCTCGTGCTTACTCTTTACGGCTGGCGCTGCTGCTCTTGCCCTGTGCGGAGCCAGCTTGCGATGCGCTGCCGCTGGCCGAGCTTTCGCTGCCGGACGACTGCTGGCTGCCCTGGTGGCTGGCGCTTTGCAGGCTTTGACCGTCACGGCTTTGGGCGCCGCGCTGCTGGTCGCGGTTGGCGCCGTTCTGATGGTAGGCCTGGAACGGTTCGGCCATGCGCTGCATCGCTTCCTGCTGCTTGCGCACGTTTTTCTCCGTTTCTTCCGAAGCGGTGCGGGCCACTTCCTCGGCCAGGGCCTTGGCGGTACGGCTCGTTTCATTCACATGCTGTTCGGCCACGTTGGCCAGTTCGACCTGCGTATCGGCAGCCAGGCGCGACACCTGTTGCTGATACTTGCGCAGTTGCTCGGCGGCTGGCTGGCCCGAGGCGGCGGCCACCTGGAACACATCTTCGGCGCGCTCGACCGTCAACAGGTTCTGGCTGGTGACCGTGCTTTCTTCCAGCAAGCCTTGTGCCAGTTGCATGTTCAGGTCACTGAAATGCTGCATCGACTGAAACAGCGACTTCGACAGGCCATTGAAGAAAGCCAGTTGCGCTTCCAGGTGGTTCTTGGCGGCGGGGGTAACACTACGGGAATATGGATACATGGAGTTCCTCATTAAATAGCGGTTGGGTGGACATAAAAACAGATGGCGACACCACCGGCTGTCGAACGGTGAGGCAGACGACCGGGCTACGCCACGAAACGCGAAAAAACATATCCGATTGGTGGAAAGATGCTTTGCAACGCGAGTCCCAAGGCTACGTGAGCACCGCAGGTGAGGCATGATCTGGATCAAAGGTGCGCTGGACTGCGCAAAAAGTTTGGGCTGGACGGCTTGCTCTTGGCAAACGTCAGTAATGGAAAGGAAAATCTGTGTCAGACAAGCTCAGCCAGCGGCGCCCTTGCCCGGCACGACGGGCTTGTAGCCATGGCTGCGCAGCGACGCTTCCAGCCAGCGGTTGCCATACCAGCCACGCGCCAGCAGGTAACTGAGCTCCGCGCCGGCCATCAGCAGCATCATCGGACCGATGCGCAGTTCGGTGGCGAGATGACTGCCAAACCACAGGCACGCATCCATCGCCAGCATGAGCAGCACCAGCCACCAGCGGCGCTTGGCGACGGCCCAGAACGAGCCCAGGAACAGGGCCGGCCAGGAGAAACCCGCTTTGACGTAGGCATAGCGGCCGGCATCATCGGCAAACAGGGTGGCGCTGTGCTTCATGCTGCTCTCTTCAGGTAATGCCCGGCATCAAGGCTCGGGACGGTGGCAGACGGCTTCGACATTGTGGCCATCGGGCCCCAGCACGAAAGCGCCATAGTAATTCGGGTGGTACAGCGCGCGGATGCCTGGCGCGCCATTGTCCTTGCCGCCCGCTTCCAGCGCGGCCTTGTAGAACGCGTCCACCTGGGCGCGGTTGTCGGCCGCGAAGGCGAGATGCATGCCGGCATGCGCCGCGCCGCCTGCGCCGAACCAGAAATCGGGCTTGCCATCCTTGCCCATGCCAACCCAGCCCTGCTCTTCCATCACCACCGACACGCCCAGGGGCGCCAGGGCGGCGGAAAAGAAAGCCTTGCTGGCCTGTGCATCGCTGACAGTCAAACCGATGTGATCAAGAATCATGATGGTGTTCCCTGGAAGTAGTGGAATGGAAAAGACAGTATGCGCGAACATTGCCTTTTAAGCAATCACAACGGCGGATGCGGCGCATTTTCTCCAGGGAAATCGCCAGGCGGCTGGCTAGCGCAGGTTGCCCGTATGCCCGAGCGAATAGCGGCCCGGCTGCGGCCACACGGTCAGGCCGTGCGGTTCCTGGCCGACTTTCACTTTGGACACATCACCGCTGGTCGTCTCGATGCGGTAGACCACGTCGTCGAAGCGGCCGGACAGCCACAGATACTTGCCATCGGCGGACACATTGCCCATGTCGGGGCTGCCGCCGCCGGGAATCGGCCAGTTCGACACGACTTTTTCCGTGGCGAAATCGATCACGCTGACGCTGCCCTTGCCCTTCGGCTTGCCATGGATGCGGTGCGTGCCGCGGTTGGCCACGTATAATTTCTTGCCGTCGCGGCTGGGGTACAGGCCGTGCGCGCCCACACCCGTCTGGATGAAGCCGATTTCCTTCAGGGTGGCGCCATCGACGATGTGCACGCCGTCGGCATCCATGTCGGCAATAAAGAATTTCTTGCCGTCCGGCGAGATGCGTATGTCTTGCGGCATGCCCTTCTTGACGCTGCAGATTTCATTCGCGGGGCCGCCCACGGGGCCGGACTCGGCAAAGCGCTTGGCCGGCATCTGCAATTTCAGGTAGCCGTCGACCTTGCGCCCCACCAGGTCGATCTTGGCGATGGTGCCGTCGAACTCGCAGGTGAACATGGCGTAGCGGCCGTCATTGGAAAAATCGGCATGGTTGATGCCGCCGCACTGGGGCGTGTCGATCGAATACTGCACGGCCATGGTCTTCGGATCGCGGAAATCGAGGCGGTGGCGTGCTTCAGCCACGACGATGGCCGACTTGCCGTCCGGCGTGAAATACATATTGTAGGGATCGTCGACCGGCACTTCCTTGCCCGGCTTGCCCGTCAAGGGGTCGACGGGCGTCAGACTGCCCTTGTCCGTGCGCTCCGCATTGTTCGCCACCCACAGGGTGCGCAAGTCCCACGACGGCACCACGTGCTGCGGGCCGCTGCCGACCTTGAACTTGTCGACCACCTTCAGGCTGTCCTGGTCGATCACGTAGACATCGTTCGAGCGCAGGTTCGGCACGTAGACGCGGCGCAAGTGATCCTTGACGACGGCGCTCATATTGCTGCTGGCGATGCTGCCGTAGACGTTTTTCGGGTCCACCAGCGGCGGCATGCCAGGCAGCGGAGAATAGGCGGCGGCCGGCGCCGCAGCGGCAACCGCCGGGGCCGGCGTGCTGGCGCCGATGACCTGGCTGGCCACGCCCAGGCCAGCCAGTGCGGCAGCCAGGGCGGACAAGGTGACGATAGTGCGTCGTTGAGATTTTTTCATGTGTTTTCGCGTCGTTTCGTTGCAAAAGCCGGAAGTTCAGCACTTCCGGCGGAAGATTTACTTATTTCGTTGCAGCAATTGCTTGATGGCAGCCACCGAGGTGTCCACCTGCAGCTTGATACCGATCTGGCCCAATTCGGCCGTGGCACGCGTGGCGTCGCCGCGCACGCCGTCCGCCACGCCGGGCTTGGGTCCGCGCGCCATGGCCTCGCTGCGCACCAGCGACGGGTCCGTCGCCAGCATCAGCGCCGCGTCCGCCAAGCCCGCATGCAGGCCGATCTCGGCGCTGCTGTGGCCGCGCTTTTGCAGTTCGGCAATATAGGCCGACTGCGTGATGTCATAGTAATCGAGCAAGGCGTAGGCGCGCGCATCGTTGGCGGCGGAAGCTTTGCCCCAAGCCCGGTTGAGCTTGTTGGCCACGTTCTGCTCGTTTTTTTGATAGCCGCCATGGTCGCCGATAAAAATGATGTCGCGGAAGCCATGCTGGCGCAGGCTGGCGGCCGCGCCTTCCAGCACGGCTTCGAAATCGGCGGGCGGTATCGAAATCGTGCCGGCAAAGCGCATGTGACCGGCCGGTGGCGAAATCGCGCCTTCCGGCACGTAGGAAACGACGGGCGCGACGATGGTATTGCCCAGCTTTTGCGCAATCTGCCGCGCCAGCAAGCCGGCGCGCACATTGTGCTTGCCCAGCGCGATATACGGCCCGCTCTGCTCGACGCCGCCGATCGGCACGAGTACGGTGGTGGCGCCGTGATCGATACGGCTGCGCAACTCCGTGCTGGTCAGGTCTTCCAGCATGACGCTGCTGCTAGCTGGCGTGGCCGCCGTGACGGGTGCTGCAGGAATCAGGAACAACAAGGTCAGGGCAAACAGCGGGCCGAATGGCTTGGACAGACGGGAGGGCGCGCGGGGCACCTGTGGCAGGGGGAACTGCAGAGTCATAAGCAAACATCTTCCAAGGTCAAAGCGTGACGCCGTGCCCGGCCTTGCCAGGCAAGCTGGCTGCCACGCAGGAATTGTATTCCATCATGACGGGAACGGCACGTTAATTTGCTACGGTGCTTTGCAAGGAATTGACGAGGAGAAACTAAGTACAAAGTGTTGCCCAAAGAAGCGGCAAACATGGGCCTTGCACGGCATGGTCGACGAGAGCGGCGACAGAAACGCCGCCGCGAGTCGCTCCCCATGCATTCCACCGGCGATGCTGCTTTAGCTGCTGCGCCTCGATGACTTGTCAGGCGGCATGATTGACGGCTTCGTTGCGTTTCTCCGCATATACCTTGAGCGACAACATCGTCCTGGGCAACCCTTCCCTGACTTGCCTGGCAACGCCCGGGCCGAACAGAAAGGCCAGCGCACCCGTAAACCACACGCGGTGCGCGACTTCCGACCCGCCCTCGACGGCAGCGACCGTGTGCTCGAAGTGAATGCGGAACAAGGGGATGTAACCCTCGACGGTGAATGAACGCCCTGCGGTACGCTCGGTGACCAGCAGCGGATCCCCATCCCCTTGTTCGGAACGATCCGGCCATGTGTTCCCACGGCGAATGGCCCGTTGAGCCGGGCTTGCTTCGTATCCGGATCCCACAAATGCCATCGGTCAACCTCGCTCCAGATTTGGTCAATGACCGCGGGCGGGACGGCAATATGGATGTTTTCTTCGATATGCAGCAATTGGGGAATCTCCATATCATTTCAATGAAAGTAAAGGGACCTTCCATACGGCGCCGCGCGGTGCCAGGATATTGGCCAACGACTAGCATTCATCATGCAGTATCGCCATGATAATTGCGCCGATCAAAACATCTTCTTCCAGCAAAAACCAATACAGCTGCTATTCTTTTTTCTCGACAGAAAAGATACATTACTGGGGATGCAGGATACACTGTAATTTGTTTTCCTTACCAACATAAACGGATTGCGCTTGCATTTGTCGCCGACAGAACAGGGGCACGATGACAGCCTGGCTCGAGAAACATAGCCGTGATCCCATTGATTTTTTGAGAGATTATGAACGCAACACATTGGAGGGTTCAGGAGCTCATCCATTACTCAGCGGATATCGCCTGGCTTAACGCCGAGGGTGCCCGTCGTGCATATGATTTGGCGGGCCTTCATGATTCGAAGACGCATCTCGGCCTGGACGCCAATACCGTCAGCGCAATCGAACGGCTCGCATTCGGGAGTGACGTGGCCAGTGCCACCAACTGGCTGCGTGCCCGTGTGCCGAGAAATCAGCAGGTCATCGTGGTGTTTGGAGAGGACGAATGCTTCTTGTGCAGCAGTGCATTCCTGGTCGAGAATTGGCGGAATATTTTTGTTCCCTCACGTGACGACGCGATGATCTATTCGAACGACACGCCGCTTATCCTGTTTTATTGCCATGAAAATGAATTCGAGCTGGGGCAGCGGCTTGTTTTTGATTAAAAGCCGAGTTCGACCAGGAGCGGACATGAGAAAACATTGATAGCAATGACCGGGAAAATTAAAACAAGATAACAAACGGATCTGGCAAAAAAAGTTCAAGCCTATTAGAAATAAATACTGGCTGCGAGCCCTGCTCTGCTCTGGAGTTTTTTCAACACAATTGGCCAAAACCCGGCGGTGAGTCAATTATTCGCATGTCAAATTTTGATATGCTTGATACATGAATCAATTTGAACTCACGAAAATTTTTTCTGCACCATCCACTGATCTTGCTCGTGGCCCCAACGATGAATACTTTATCGACGGCCGGGGCTGGTTTGCGGCGACGTTAACCTGGGACGAATCGGCAATTCGCCTTGTCGACTTCACTGGCAATCATGGATTAGCTTTCCCGTATGTGGAAAAATGCCGCACGATTCTGTATACTGTCATCACTGACGGATGGATGGATGGATGGACAGTGGCCCCCTTAGTGAATCGAAGATGAATTTTGACAAAGTACGCGAAATCCTGCACACGAATGATGGCTCGCTACCTGATATCAATTTTGATTTTGGGCAGAAACGGGTTGCCGGTGATGCATATGCCCTGATTCAACGGCGAGCAACTCATCTGGCGATGGAAAACCCATATTACTGGTCAAAGAGTAGGAGCGAGGAATCTCCAATTCGCTTTGGCGAAAATCCGGCGATCGGATTCTTGGATGGGGATGCTGAAGGATTTCATGTCGTTTTCGGCGGCCTACGATCTAACGATGGGGCGCCTATTCCTGATTTGGGATTCTTTGTGCTGGACCTGGGTTTCATCGCCCTCGACTATAGGATGGGACCTGAGTGGGATACCCCTGCAATAATCGGGCTATTCGAAATAATGCGGGACCTAAAGTCGCTCTCTGATATTGTCCATATTTCCCACGACGGTAACATCTTTGAATCGAATGACGGCATTCTTCTCACTGAATTCAAGAATTGGTTGTACGATCACAATTCGCATACCGGCGCCGGGCAGTCCTAATACCTGATGTAATGTAAGTCCGCAGCCAAAAGCGGACCTTCGCCGACTGGCAGCTTCGGGCCGACGGCAAATTCATAATTATCGGGAGTTCTATATGGACGACGAGCAGCTCGTAGAAAAGATTTTGCAGTCTCTCGTCGAGCTGGAGCAAGAGGGGGAACTCGTTCTCACAACCAACTCTGGTTCTAGCGTAGCGAGATACATTCTGGACTCGGCATTAAAACAACTAGTTACCACTTTTCGTGACTCGGACGCACCGATAGAATGCACGATGCCGCACCTGCTAGAGCAAACTATCGACGAGTTAAAGAAACGGTTTGGGGTGCCGAGTCAGCGCGCTCGAGAGATTACAGGCTCTTATTACAACCAGTTACTTGCACGTCTAACAGTTGAGAAGATTGCTGAACTTTACTGGCACGATACCGCTAGCGAGATGGCGAAGCGTTCCTACTACCGCGTTGAATTGGACAAGGACGACAGCGAGTTTGAATACCTTGACTGGCGTCGTAAGCACTGAGCTTTGCCTACTATCATTTCATTTGTATGGCGGCTTTGGGTCGAATCCAGGCTATAGTGGGACGCGCTGGATTTTCGTACTGACGACCTGCCATGCGGAGCTGAGCTGAACGGCCTGGTTCGGCCATAAGCAGACGTACCACCTATACTTTCCCTCGGATTAAACTCGTAACATGAACCAAGATCCATCTCCCTACCTAGCGATGAAGCAGCGCTGCGCTTCTGCCGAAGAGGTATATCGGAAGGCCTGGGAAGATGGATTCAAACGACACGAATGCCTCCTTTTGATAATGGGTGTTTTCGAGTTTGAGATGTCGGTAGCTCGCGACATTGGTCATGAGATTTGGCGAATAGAGCGGGATCAACATCTGTAAGCGGCCGCTTTAAGGCGAAACCTGCCAACGACAGCAGTCGGCCCCAATCGCGAAGGTCCGAATTGGGGCTATTGTGTTGAAAAACTCTTGGGTAAGACGTTTCACAAGACAATCAATGTACAGGAAAATTGTACGCAGTGGCGGTGCTGGGCTCGCTTAACGCATCACTAGTTTCACGCTCTGTCTTGGCGGAAGCAGCATTTCGATTTGAGCTGGCAGACCTGGCAGTCATACAGGCTGGCCCGATAGCGAAATGGGTTTTTCTGCTGGCTACGCTGAGCGTGTTTCAAATACTTGCCAGCAGGGCAAACATAACGATTGTTTTCTCTATCGAAGAGGAAATCGGCACGGCTGAAAGTGCCGTCGTGATGCTCGGATTTATCTCAGACAGGAACATGCGGGGCGATCTTCTTTTCATCGACCAGCCATCCCAGCATTGCGGCCACACCGTAATTCGTATCGCCCACCAATCGCTGTGGCTTGATAGCGAATTTCTCCTCAACCCGGTTGATCATCGTTTTGGTCGATTCGACCTCGGCTATCTTGTTGACGGCGGATGCCTCGACATCGACAATCATTCCCACTTTCAAATCGATCAGGTAATTTGTTGAGTATGCGAAAATAGCCGGCCCGGCAGCGGCAGTCCAGGTTGCAGCCGGATCGGTCAGCGTGCTTCTTTTGGCCGGCACTGGATTGGCTTGCTCCAGAGCTGCCAGATATTCTCGCACCGGTCGACTTGCCTGCTCAGGATCACCCCAATCGATAGCGGAATCGCCTGAACAGGAACGTTGCCGCTGGGCGTTAGCCTTGATCATGCTGGCGTCGGTTGCAAACCCTTCACCCTGTACCAAGCCTTCTGCCATACAACCTCGAAGAACCGAATCGAATAGCTGGCGAAATGCATCGTGATCGCGAAAACGGCCGTGTCTATTTTTGGAAAAACTTGAGTGATCCGGCACCTTGTCCTTCAGACCCAACCGGCAGAACCAGCGGTAGGCCAGATTCATGCCGACTTCTTCGCACAGCCTCCGCTCGGAACGTATGCCATAGCAGTAGCCAATAATCAGCATGCGGGCCATTAGCTCGGGATCGACTGATGGCCGACCTGTATGGCTGTACGACTGAGCCAAGTTCTCGCGAAACTCGCTCAGGTCGAGGTAGTGGTCCACCGCTCTCAGCAGATGGTCTTCGGGAACGTATTCGTTTAGACTAATCAAGACGAACAGCTCCCGTTTGGTCTCCTGACGTCCCATCATCGCAGCCTCCGTCCTTTCTTTGCTTAGACAGCGGCAAATCGTGAAGGCCGCGTGCTCAACTGGAGTTTTTCAACGCAATAGAGCGAAAGCTGATGCCTCCCTTGTTCTTGGGCGTCAGTCTGTTCGGCCATCTCGAGTGCGTCGACGATCTCAATTCCTGGATATCGCACAGTACTCTCCAGCCGTGTATGGCCCGGCAAAAGCTGCACTGCACGTAAAATTTTTATGCGTCGGCAAATGAGTATTGGCTTCGTCCGGCGCATCGTGTGCGTGATCTATGCGGTCGGGTCGCCAATGGTACGCAACGGGGCGGAATATGCCCACGACGGCAACCGCAGCACCGGAGCAGGCATTCGGCTATTCGGGCGTGTTCCTCAATTCGATTTTCATCTTGAGCCGCTCCCGACTCCTTCCAACCGCAGCTGTATCAATTCCAGCAAAGCCCGAACCCGCGCAGTCACGGAATGCCGATGACTGTACGCGCCAAGCAATTGCAGCGGCGCAGGGCACAGGTCCAGCGGTACTTCCCGCAATCGGCCTGCGTCAAGATATTCCTGGCATGGATAGGCCGCCACTATCGCGAAGCCGATGCCTTGCAGCGCACCCGCCAATGCCAGCTCTCCGCTGTTAACACGATAGCGGCTACGCACAGCGACCTTCACGATTTCGCCTGTGGCGTCGAGAAACTGCCAGGGCTGGCCCTTTAACGCGCTCAAGGTGGTAATGCAAGGCAATGACCTAAGTTCGCGCACCTGGCGCGGCATTCCGGTCTTGGCTAGCAGGGCGGGCGCCGCGACCACGATGCTGGGCAGCGTAGCGAGTTCGCGGGTGATGAAAGTACTGTCATCCTGCCGCCCACGATGGAAGACGATGGACAGGTCCATGTCTTCTCGGAGAGCTTCCAGGCCGGTCAGGCGCGTGTCGCATTCCAGTTCGACGCCGGGATGGAGGCTGCAGAATTCGGCCAGGATAGGCGCTAGCAGCCTTGGCGCTTCGCCTGGCATGCACATCCTCAGGGGGCCACGCAGTTCACCCTGTACTGCGCCAAGCTCTTCCTTGGTGGAGAGTAAGGCGTCGAGCAAGGGTTTTGCGCGTTCGTAGAGTAGCCTGCCAGCTTCCGTCATGCGCAGGTGGCGGGTGCTGCGTTCCAGCAAACGGACGCCCAGCATGCGTTCCAGCGAGGCGACGTGGCGGCTGACGTTGGAAGATGGCAGGGTCAGCAGGCGTGCCGCGCCGGCAAAGCTTTGTTCATCGACGACCGCCACGTAGACACGGATGGTATTGAGGTCGAGGGCATTGCGCATGATTATCCCGATTAAGGTATGAAAGCTGCCCATTTTCACATACTAGTACTCCAAAGTGGCGCAATTTAAGATGCTGTCTCGTCCGATGGATCGCCGTCGGCGGTGCGTCGGGACGGATTCAATAGGAGAGCTTCAGCATGGAAATAGGAATACTTGGCGGCGGCATTGCAGGGTTGAGCGTGGCGCTTGCCTTGAGCCAGCGGGGATACAGTCCCCGGGTATATGAGCGCCGGGTGGGGCCTGCGACGATGGGGGCTGGCGTGACGCTATGGCCCAACGCTGGCTTTGTGCTGGAGGAACTGGGACTGCTGCAAGACATCGCTGCTGTGGGAGGCCGGCCAGTGGCCATGCACCGTCAAGATGCCGCGGGCAATTCTTTGGGGGGCATCGATATTGCGCTGCTGGACCAGGTGATGGGACATCCGACCCATACGATTTTGCGCCGGGACTTGCAGGCGGTACTGCTGGAGCATGCGGCACAGGCCGGGATCCCGGTAGCATTCGGGCATCGGGCGGTGGCGATCGACCTCGATGCTGACGGCAAAGCCGTGGCGCGGTTCGACAACGGGGTCAGCATTCGTCCAGATCTGCTGATCGGCGCCGATGGCCGCATGGACTCGGTGGCACGCCGGTTCGTCGCGGGGGACAACACGCCCGTTTATCAGGGCTTCGTGAACTGGGTGGGTGTGGCGCAGGGGGACAGTGCCTTAGTGGGCGATATCGCGATTCAGGATTATTGGGGTTCGGGTGATCGCTTCGGTTGCGTGGCGGTCCGGCCGGATTTGGTCTACTGGGCGGCGGCGCAGGCACGGCCCTTGCCGGGGGCGGCGCCCGCAGCGGATATGCGTAAGGAGATTGAGGATCTGTTCGCGGGATGGCCGGAGCCTGTCACCCGCATCATCCAGGCGACACCGGGGCATGCCATCCGATTGATTGCCGTGCACGATCTGGAGCCGCTGCACACGTGGAGCCGGGCGAATGTGCTGCTCGTGGGGGATGCGGCGCACGCGCCGTTGCCGACATCTGGCCAGGGCGCCTGTCAGGCGCTGGAAGACGCCTGGCATCTGGCTCGCTGTCTGGTTGGAGCGGACGGCTGCCTCGATGAAGCCTTGCTGCGCTTCGCGCAGATCCGCGGGCCGAAGACCGCGAAGCTGGCCGAGCAGGGTCGGGTTTTCGCGCGCGGTCTGTTTGCCACGGATCCTGAAACCTGCCGCATTCGCAATGAGCGCGCCAAGGCATCCGATCCCTTGCGTGACGTGCATGCCTTGGCAGCAGGATGGGCGCAGGGTTTGCCGATGGCCGGCTGCACGGACGGCACGCCGGTGGACGGCGTTGGCTCCGGCAGTCTGTATCGCCTCTGAAAGACGGTGCCACTGTAGACACCGCATGGCGTCTCCGGCCGCGAGACGCCTCACTATGGAGCGAGCCTGGCATGTTCGGACACTTTCACTTGATAAGCTTGTGAAAGGGAGTGAAAACATGAAATCAGCGACAGATACACCGGCGTTCCGGGCCCAGGCAGTCAAACTCGTGCTGGCCCAAGGGCTGAAGCTGGAATCGCGGTCCCGCAGCGTCGCTGGCGAACTGGATAGGTGCCGCGCCGCCAAACGCGGCACCTATCCGGCCGCACCAGCTGGTATGCTCTTCAGTCTGATATTGGTGATATCGCTCACAGACGATTTTATATCGTACGCTACGAAATTACCGAAGGTACCAGACGCTCTACAACAGAGCATCGGCTAATCAAATGGGTCGGCTATGACTGGTCGACGACAGGCGGGAGCCGCCAGAAGAGAAAGTACAGTTCTTGAAAAATGTTGTTTGAACCTATACCCAAAATGAACATTCGTAAAGCTGCAACCGGCGACCTGGAACGTATCGTCGAGCTATTGGCACAACTAGGATATGCAAACGAAGTCGAGCAAGTCGACAGATACTTACATGAACTACGTCAAAGTTCGTCGGGCGAGGTATTTGTAGCGCAGGACAGTGAAAATGTTGTCGGAGTTGCGGTAGTGCATACCATAAAGCCGTTACATGTTCGAGGCACCTGGGCTCTACTATCCGCTTTGGTAGTGGACGACGAACGCAGGAGTTCAGGCGTCGGAGCAAGCTTATTAATTGCTGCGGAAGGGTTTGCGTTGCAGCATGGTTGTTCACAGCTTGAATTGTCCAGCAGCAGTGCTCGTACCCGAGCGCATCTGTTTTATGAGCGTAACGGCTACCAGGAAAAACGCCTACGTTTCGTTAAAATCTTGGCATAGCCTGCGCGCTTCGGGGCGAAAGCGAACTGACGTCCTCGAAAGCTCAGCAGACGCCCTGGCTGGCGCGCAACCCGACGGTGGCTCCCTCTTCCCTGCCGCCCTGCCAAGCCGGGCAACGTTACCTGCCCTCGCCACGGACTCAGAACATCAACGCTCCCGCATGGGACAGCCCCTCCACCAAAGAAAAACCCCGGCGTACCGGGGCAGTCACAAGGCTTAAGCGCGGGCGCTGCGGCCGGGAAGCGCCAGGCGCCGGCTGGCCGCAGCCACGGCCGGGGCCGGCAAGCCGCCCGCCACCTTCAATGATTTTTCCCTGGCATCGCCGCGCAGGCGGAACACGGCCACCACGTCGACCAGTTCCACGGCGCGGTCTTGCAGCGAGGAGGCGGCGGCGGCCGCCTCTTCCACCAGGGCCGCGTTTTGCTGGGTCACCTGATCCATTTGCGAAATGGCCTGGTTCACTTGCTCGATGCCGGCGCTTTGCTCGTGGCTGGCGTTGGCGATGTCGCCCATGATGTCCGTCACGCGACGGATGCTGGCGACGATTTCTTCCATCGTCGCGCCGGCCTGGTCGACCAGCGCGCTGCCCGTGTTGACCTTGTCGACGGAATCCTCGATCAAGCCCTTGATTTCCTTGGCGGCCGCTGCCGAACGCTGCGCCAGGTTGCGCACCTCGGTCGCCACCACGGCGAAGCCGCGGCCCTGCTCGCCCGCCCTCGCCGCTTCCACGGCCGCGTTCAGCGCCAGAATATTGGTTTGGAAGGCAATGCCGTCGATCACGCCGATGATGTCGGCGATCTTCTTCGCCGATTCGTTGATCGAACCCATCGTGCCCACCACTTGCGCCACCACGGCGCCGCCCTTGCGGGCCACGTCCGAGGCGGACACGGCCAGGGTATTTGCCTGGCGCGCATTGTCCGTATTCTGGCGCACGGCCGAAGTCAGCTCTTCCAGACTGGAGGCCGTTTCCTCCAGCGACGAGGCCTGCTGCTCGGTGCGCACGGAGAGGTCCGCGTTGCCGGCGGAAATCTGCGCGGCCGCCACGCTGACCGTATCGGCCGAGGCGCGCACGGTGGCGATCACGCCGACGATGCGTTCGAGGAATTTATTGAAGGCGGTGGCCGTGCGGCCCACTTCATCCATGCGCTCGACGGGCATGGCGGCCGACAGGTCGAGCGAGGCGCTGACGCGCTCCAGCGTGTGTTCGATATTGCCCAGGCCGCCACTGATGGTGCGGTAAATATGCCAGGCCAGCGCGCCCGTCAGCAGCACGGCCACGCCCAGCACGGCCAGCATGGTGTTGAATGCCGTGTCGTAGGCGGCCAGGCTTTCAGCCTTCACGTCGTCGACCAGCTTGTTGTTGTAGGCGATATGGTCATCCATGCTCTTTTTCGCGGCGGCGGCCGTGATGGCCAGCGGCGTGCCGGCCAGCAAGGTGGCGCGCACGCCATCCATGTCGCCCGCATAGGCGGCGGCAAAGAATGGCACGAGCGCGCGACGGTAGGCTTCCATGGCGGCCTGGTCGGCGTCGAGCATCTTGCCGTCCGTCGCGTCGTACAGGCGCTCGGCGCGGTAGGTGGCGATGACCTTGTCAAAATTCGTGTTGGCGTCGGCCACGGCCTTGTCCAGCGCCGTCTTGTCGGCCAGGTTCGAGAACACGGACAGGCGATAGCCGGCCAGGCGCGAATCGGCCAGGAAACCCTTGGCCGCATTCAAGCCCTGGATACTGGGAATGATGCGGTTTTGCACGGTGTCAAAGCGCTCCTGGGCGCGCTGCAACTGGATGGCGCCGCCGGCGCCCAGCAATAGCAGGGCCAGCAAGGCGATGGTGAGGGTGAGGATTAATTGCTTGGTGATATTCATGGTGTTTCACAGTAAAAAGGGGCCTGGCAAGGCCAGGCAGGATGGGTAGCTGCCGATCGGGTGGCCGGGTTCGGGAGACGGGCGGCGCGCAGCTATGCGGCCAGCGGGGAAGCGTCCGGCGCGCGGCGCAGCAAGTCGCCATGCTGGCGGCAAAACGCCAGGCCCGCCTTGTGGCCCACGTCGAACAGCAGCTGCATGTTCGAGCTGGACCAGTCCAGGGTGTCGGGCCAGTGCTGCTCCGGGATGCCGCCCATCAGATCGAGTTTCAGCAAACGCCGCTTGGGCTGGCCCGTGCGCGCATCCGTATTGTGCTCGAGTTCAAACAGGCGCAGCTCGCTCTTGGAAATTTTCACCAGCGGCGTGATGATGGAGCGCACCCAGGCGTCGTACAGGTTGCGCGGCTTGCGCAGCAGGCGCTCGTCGCCGAGGATGTCGAGGATGACCAGGGTATCGGCGTCATGGTGCTCGCCCTTGCCTTCGATAAATGGGTCGAAATTGAGCGTGTCGAGCGCCGCGCCTTCGATATAGTCGTCGCCCGCGATGGTCGTCGGTGCATACAGGAAGGGAAACGACAGCGCGGCGCGCACGTGGATGGGCTCGATCTCATGCTTGCCCCAGATTTGCATGCGGTGCTCGCTGAGGTTGTAGGCATTGATGTAGAAATCGGGGCGCATGCGCGCCACGCCCGAGAAATCCACGGCTTTTTCCAGGAAGGGCAAGTGCGCGCACAGGCCCAGGCTTTTCGCCGACAGGTCCGATGGCGACAGCGACGACACCATCAATTTCCCCCAGTCCGACCAGGCCGAGGGGATGCCCGCAAACGTTTGCTGGAAGGCTTGAAAAAAAGGATTGTTCGCGGGCGGCTGGAAAGCGTCGCGGAAGGTGCTCGCATGCATGCCCGGCTTCTGGAAGACCTTGTAGTTGATCGGGATCATCTTGTAGATGCTGTCGGCCACGCCCGTGTCGGCCCAGCTTTGCAAGGCCTGGCGCGGCGCGGCGTCGTGCGGCGTCGTGTAAAGCAAACCCATCAACACTCCCGCGCCGGACGCGGAAATGACGTCGAACTCGATGCCCTCATCGAGAAAAGCGGCCAGGGCGCCGGCGATCAAGGTGGAATTTGGTGCACCGCCACCAAGCAGCAAACCCGTTTTGCGGGCCGGTTTCGCGGTCGCGGCTGGCGCCGGATCCGGCGGCGTCGTCATCACTGTCTTCATGCACACTCCCTGAACGGAACGGGGCGGTCACCCCTTAATTGTTGGTTACTACACGCTTATGGCGCCTAATCCTGCACATGTCCCCGCAACTGCCATGCTGATGCAATGTTGCAGAAACAGATATGAAATTAACATAAATAAATTCCTTATGGCAATTTCCATAACGAATGACCGGTATTCAGGAAGGATATAAGCTGATGCCGTGCGGCATAGACTAATGCAGTGCAGCAAATATAAATTGCGTAGCGTTAGGAATAATCGCTTTGGGGTAGGAATATTCCCCAACCCGCCGCCAGCGCTGGGGCCAGGGGTATCAGGGGAATGCCGCAGGGGCGGGAGGGGGCGACGAGAAATGCAGGTGGGTACACAAGTGGTCAACAAAGACGCGGATTTTGGGCGACAGGTGGCGGCTCGACGGCCACAGCACCCAGAACTTGCTCGCGTGTTGCAGGTAGTCGCCGAGCACGGCGTGCAACTCGCCCCTATCGATGGCGTCGCGCACGATAAAGTCGGGTAAATAGGCCAGGCCCACGCCCTGCGTGGCGGCGCCGATCAGGGCTTCGATATTGTTGCAGGTCAAGGCGGTGGGCAAGCGCAGCTCGCCGCCGCCGTCGCCCTCGGCGCGCCGCAGCGCCCACTCCTGTAATTTCCCCGTGGTGGGAAATTTATAGCGCACGCAGGCGTGCCCTTCCAGCGCGCGTGGCGTGGCCGGCACGCCATGGCGGGCGAAGTACGCGGAAGAACCGACGATGGCAAAGGCAAACGGCCCCAGTTCGCGCGCCATCAGCCGCGAATCCGTGAGCGTGCCGCTGCGCACGGCCACGTCGACGCCTTCGGCCACCACGTCGACCAGGCGGTCGTTGAAATCGAGGTCGAGCTCGATCTCCGGGTACTCGCGCGTAAAGTCCGCCAGCAGGGGCAGGATGATGCGGTAGCCGATCACGGGCATGCTGACGCGCAGCTTGCCGCGCGGCGCCTCGGCCAGGTGCGACAGTTCAGCCTCGGCATCGCCCAGGTCGGCCAGGATGCGCTGGCAGCGCTCGTAGAACAGCGCGCCCTCGTTGCTCAGGCTGATGCGCCGCGTGCTGCGGTTAAGCAGGCGCACGCCCAGCTTTTCTTCCAGCCGCGCCACGCTCTTGCCTACGGCCGAGGCCGACACGCCGAGCAGCCGCCCGGCCGCCACATAACTGGAAGTTTCCGCCGCGCGTACAAAAGCGGCTATGCCGTTTAAATTATCCATGCGACCTCAATTAGGGAATATTTGTCCGTTATGAGTGGATTTTCAGCCACTTTTTCATGGATTACATCCATATTATCATCAGATTTCCTCTTTTTGGAATCATTCCCATGGATACGAATCACCGCATGCAACCTGCTTCCGCATCCCGGCGCGCCTTCGTGCTCGCCGCCGTCTGCCTCGCTGCGCTGTGCATGCCGCTCAGCTTTACGGGGCCGGCCATCGCCATTCCCGCCATCGCCGCCGACCTGCGCGGCACGCCGCTGGCGCTGGCGTGGATCACGAATGCCTTCATGCTCAGTTTTGGCGGCTGCCTGATGGTGGCCGGCGCGCTGGCCGACCGTTATGGCCGCAAGCGCCTGTTCTTGCTGGGCATGGCTGTGTTTTCCGCCGCCGCGCTGGCCTTGGCGGCCGCGCCCGCCATCCTGTGGCTCGACGTGCTGCGCGCCGTCCAGGGCCTGGGCTGCGCCATGGCCCTGTCGAGCGGACTGGCGGCCCTGGCGCAGGAATTCGACGGCCCGGCCCGCGCGCGCGCCTTCAGCCTGATCGGCACGTCCTTCGGCGTGGGCCTGGCCTTCGGGCCCTTTCTGGCGGGCACCTTCATTACGCACACGGGCTGGCGCGCCATGTTTGCCGCCACGGCCGTGACCGGCCTGGCCGCCCTGCTGGCCGCCGCGCGCGCCATGCGCGACACACGCGACCCGCAGGCGCAAGGCGTCGATTGGCCCGGCGCCCTGACGTTTACGGGCTCGCTGTCCCTGTTTACCTATGGCTTGCTGCAGGCGCCCGGCAGCGGCTGGGGCAGCGCCGCCAGCCTGGGGCTGTTCGGTGGCGCGGCCTTGCTGCTGGCCGCCTTCATCGGCGTGGAGCGGCGCGCGCCGCGGCCCATGCTGGACTTGACCCTATTCCGCCTGCCCGCCTTTGCCGGCGTGCAATTGCTGGCGGCCGCACCCGCGTTTTCCTTCGTCGTGCTGCTCGTATTGCTGCCGGCCCGCTTCATCGGCATCGAAGGCTACAGCGCGCTGGAGGCGGGACGCATGATGATCGCCCTGTCCGCGCCCATGCTGGTGCTGCCCCTCCTGGCTGGCCTGGCGGCGCAGCGCATCGCCGCCGCACACATCTGCGCCAGCGGCCTGCTGCTGGCGGCGGGCGGCTTGCTGTGGCTGTCCACATGCGTGCCGGGCCAGGCGCCCGCTACCTTGATCGGGCCGCTGCTGCTGATCGGCTGCGGCATCAGCCTGCCATGGGGCTTGATGGATGGCCTGGCCATCAGCGTCGTGCCTGTCGAGCGGGCCGGCATGGCGGCCGGCATTTTCAATACGACGAGGGTGGCGGGCGAAGGCCTGGCGCTGGCCATCGTCAGCGCGCTGCTGGGCACGTTTACCGTGGCAGCCCTCGGTGGTGCCGGCCTTGCCGGCATCGGCGCGGAACAGGCGGCGCACGCCGGCCCCTTCCTGGCCTTGGGCGAGCTGCGCCATGCGATCACCCTGCTGCCGCAGGCCGGCGCCGCCGAACTGGCGCAGGCGTACGGCACGGCCTTCCGACACTTGCTGTATGTGCTGGCCAGCATTACCACGGTCTCGGCCCTGCTGATCCTGGTCTTTTTGCGCCATCCGGCACCTGCCGCAACGGACTCGGTCCCCTTCCCCGCCTGCGACACGCCTTCCTGATTTCCTCCTGCCATACACGGCGGCGCCCACGTGCCGCCGCCCTGCCTGATGTTTCTCCGCAACACCTCAAAAGTTTAGGAAGAATTCAAAGAATAAAACTAGTTTACTGATCAAAGCGCTTTGAACTATACTCAAAGCGCTTTGAAACATAACTAAAGCGCTTTGGTTGTGCGAAGTGACGCACGCCGATCCCACACCTATAAAAACACTGGAGACGCAATGAACAAACATTTCCTGAAAACTTTGCCTGCCGCCGTGGCGCTGGCCTTGAGTGCTTCGGCCGCCCAGGCCGCCCTGCCGATCGATTTCGGCGGCTACATCCGCTCGGGCTTCGGCACCAGCAGCGAAGGCGGCAAGGAAGCCTGTTTCGGCCTGGCCGGCGCCTCGTCCAAGTATCGTCTGGGCAATGAGTGCGAAACCTACGGCGAGCTGAAATTCGGCGGCGAAGCCTTCAAGGCCGCCAACGGCACCACCTTCCGCATCAATACCCTGGTGGCGTTTTCCGTCAACCAGAACCAGGACTGGGAACAATCGGACCCGTCGTGGCGCGAAATGAACGTGGTGGCCGACAAGATCGGCACGGGCGCCTTCGCCGAAGCGCGCGCCTGGGTCGGAAAACGCTATTACGACCGCCAGGACGTGCACATCACCGATTACTACTTCTGGAATAACAGCGGCCCGGGCGCCGGCCTGGAAAACATCGACCTGGGCGCCGCCAAGCTGGCCTACGCCATCGTGCGCACGGCCGACGATGGCGACAGCAAGCGCATGGGCCTGTCCCACGACCTGCGCTTCTCCGGCATCAAGGTCAACCCGGACGGCGAACTGACCCTGGGCCTGCAATTCAACCAGAAACGCAACGCGCAAGGCGCGGCGCCCATCGCCAGCGGCCACTTGCTGACCATCATGCATACGCAAGGCAATCTGCTGGGCGGTTTCAACAAGGTGGCACTGCAGTACGGCAAAGGCAGCGCGGCCAACACGGGCGGCTTCAGCCTGGGCGCCAGCAAGGATGACAAGGTGGTGCGCCTGACGGAACAAATCATGATCCAGCCCAAAGGTTCCTGGTCGGGCATGGGCACCTTCGTCTACGAAGACAAGGAAACGGCGGGCGTGAGCAGCAAGTGGACGTCGATCGGCGCGCGCCCCGTCTACCACTTCACGGACAACTACAGCCTGGCCGTGGAACTGGGCCACGACATCGTCAAGCCGGAAGGCGGCGAGAGCCGCAACCTGACCAAGCTGACCTTTGCCCCGCAACTGTCGGCCGGCAACAGCTTCTGGTCGCGCCCCGTGCTGCGCGCCTTCTACACCTACGCCAAATGGAACAAGGCAGCCCAGTCGGCCGCCGCGGCGGAATCGGCGCTGTCGTCGACGGGTGTGTTCGGCGGCAAGACCAACGGCAGCTCGATCGGTTTCCAGGTGGAATCCTGGTGGTAATCGCAGGACTTTAGAACATAGGCGAGCGTCCCCGGACGCTTGCCCGTGGCAGCAGCACCGCCCGCTTGTCGAGGGGCACGCCGTATCCGGACCCACCATTTCGCCGCTGCACGCGATGGCCGGCAGCTTCACTGTAGTGTTTCAGCAGTATCCTCTTTTAGCGCGGGCGCCCCTGGGTTTGCCCGCGTATTTTTTTGGGCGCGGCGGCCGCCGGTCATACCCCTGATCATTCGGGCATTTATCAGATAAACTACCCGCACCGCTCCCGATCCACCCAGACGCAGCATCCATGAACCTCAAAAATCTCGCCAGAACGCTAGGAATATCCGAAACCACCGTCAGCCGCGCCTTGAATGGCTATCCGGAAGTGAGCGAGCGCACGCGCGAGCGGGTGCTGGCCGCCGCGCAGGCGGCCGGCTACCGTCCCAATCCCATGGCGCGCAGCCTGGCCGTGGGGCGCACGAACATCGTCGGCATCATCTACCCGCTGATGCCGAACGACCTGGCCGACCCCATGTTCATCGACATCGTGGGCGGCATGTCCGAAGCGCTGGAAGCGCAGCAGATGGACATGATGATCGCGCCCGCCTCGGCCACCAACGAATTCCACACCTATGAACGCATGGTCAAGGGCCGCCGCATCGATGGCTTGATCGTCGGGCGCACGAAACCGTTCGACGAGCGCATCGCCTACCTGGCGCAGCAAGGCATGCCGTTCGTCGCGCATGGCCGCACGCAGCTGAACCAGCCGCATGCGTGGTTCGACTACGACAACGAAGCGGGCATGCGCCTGGCCGTCGAGCGCCTGGCGCAGCTGGGCCATCAGCGCATCGGCCTGATCAGCGCCACGCCGGACCTGAACTTCGTGCGCCAGCGCGTCGAGAGTTTCCAGCACGCCATGCAGGCGGGCGGCCTGGCCGTCGATCCCGACAACCTGGTCGACAATGCGCACGACCGCCGCGCCGGCTACCAGGCCATGCAGCGCCTGCTGGCCCGCTCGCCCCGTCCCACCGCCGTCATCGTCGACAACCACATGTCGGGCGTGGGCGCCGTGCGCGCCCTGCTCGACGCCGGCATCGCCATCGGCCGCGACATGTCGCTGATCGTCTGGGGCGTGATGGAAGATTCCCTGGCCGGCCACAACGTCACCACCGTCGTCCAGCCCGACCCGCGCGGCGCCGGCGCGAAGATGATCCACATGCTGCTGGCCCTGATGGACGGCACGCCCGTCACCGACCTGCAGGAACTGTGGCCGTGCGAACTGCTGCCGGGCGAGTCGGCCGGGCCGGTGCCGCACTAGGCGCTTTCCGCCCCTTTACGCCGCCGGCCGCCTGGCCGGCGGCGCCACATCGTTGTCCTGAATCACCCCCATAAAAAAATCGCATGTCTGGCGCGTGTATCGCTTTACTTTTCAAAGCGCTTTGAACTATACTCATTTCATACCCAAAGCGCTTTGAATTTTAAAATAAGACGTTCGCCTACCAACCAGCAGCGCAGCCCTGATAGCCACGGCTACAGGCACTTTTAAGAAATCATTCATGCCGACCATCCAGAACAATCTCGCCCACCTGCCCGCCGACTGGTGGCGCAGCGCCGTCATCTACCAAGTGTATCCACGCAGCTTCCTCGACAGCAATGGCGACGGCATCGGCGACTTGCCCGGCATTACCTCCAAGCTCGATTACATCGCCGCCCTGGGCGCCGACATCGTCTGGATCTCGCCCTTCTTCACGTCGCCGATGAAAGACTTCGGCTACGACGTGGCCGATTTCTGCGACGTCGACCCCATGTTCGGCACCCTGGCCGATTTCGACCGTCTGGTGGCGCGCGCCCATGAACTGGGCTTGAAAGTGATGATCGACCAGGTGCTGTCGCACTCGTCCGACGTCCACCCGTGGTTCGTGGAAAGCCGCTCCAGCCGCGACAATCCCAAGGCCGACTGGTATGTGTGGGCCGACCAGAAACCGGACGGCACGCCGCCGAACAACTGGCTGTCCGTGTTCGGCGGTTCCGCCTGGCAATGGGAGCCGCGCCGCGGCCAGTACTATCTGCACGATTTTCTCGTCAGCCAGCCCGACCTGAACTTCCATAACCCGGCAGTGCAGCAAGCGCAGCTGGACAACCTGCGTTTCTGGCTCGAACGCGGCGTCGACGGTTTCCGCTTCGATTCCTGCAATTTCCCCTACCACGACCAGTTGCTGCGCGACAATCCACCCGCCGCGCAGCGCGATGCAAGCAGCGTGTCGGCCATCAACCCGTACGGCATGCAGGCGCATATGTATGACAAGACGCAACCGGAAAACATCGCCTATTTGCAGCGCGTGCGCGCCATCCTTGATGAGTACCAGGCCATTTCCATCGGCGAAGTGGGCGACGACAATGCGCTGGCCACGATGGCGGCCTACACGGGCGCCGACAAGCTGCACATGGCTTACAGCTTCAACTTGCTGACGGCCGAGTTTTCCGCCGCGCACATCCGCAAGCAGGTGGAAGAATTCGAGGCGCAAGTGGCCGACGGCTGGGCTTCCTGGTCCGTGGGCAACCACGACAGCGTGCGCGTCATGACGCGCTGGGGCGGCGAGAACCCGTCACCGTCGCTGGCCAAGGTGGTGCTGGCCGTGCAGGCGGCGCTGAAAGGCACGCCGTGCCTGTACCAGGGCGACGAACTGGCCCTGACGGAAGCGGACATTCCTTTCGAGGCGCTGCAAGACCCGTACGGCATCCCGTTCTGGCCCCAGTTCAAGGGCCGCGACGGCTGCCGCACGCCGATGCCGTGGGTGGCCGAGGCGCCGCATGGCGGCTTCAGCAATGCAAAACCCTGGCTGCCCGTGCCGCCCGAGCATCTGGCGCGCGCCGCCGACGTGGAAGAGCGCGATAGCGCCTCGCCGCTGCGCTTCGCGCAAAACATCCTCGCCTGGCGCCGCACCTTGCCGCAATTGCGGCGCGGCGATATCGTCTTCTTCGATGCGCCGGAACCCGTGCTGGCCCTGCGCCGCGACTTGCCCGGCCAACCGTCCGTGCTGGCCGCCTTCAACCTCAGTACGCAAGCCGTCATGTTCGCCTGGCCCGATGCGGCGCCCGCAGCCGGCCTTGCCGGTCACGGCTTGCCAGGCAGTAAAGATGGTCAGCAGATCAGCCTGCCCCCGCATGGCGGCTGGTTCGGCACGGTAGCGTAAATCGCCGGCTTTGGCGGCCATGCCGCCAATTACAATAACGAGCCCCGCGCATCAGCGGGGACGAACAACAGAGTAGCAGTGCTTGGCAAAATCGTAGCGAGCGGATGAAAGTTGTGGCTGAGAAGCGCAGCTGTGCGAAGGCACAGTGAGCATCGCCAGCCGCAAATTTCGACGCGCAGCAGATTTGGCCAGGCACATTCAGTGAGAGTGAGGACGACAGACATGGCAGGACTGAAATTAGCAGGGCTGAAGAAGGCATATGGCGACGTGCAAACCCTGCACGGCATCGACCTGGACATCGCCGATGGCGAATTCATGGTCTTCGTGGGCCCGTCGGGTTGCGGCAAATCCACCTTGCTGCGCAGTATTTGCGGCCTGGAAGAAATCAGCGGCGGCGATTTATTCATCGGCAAGACGCGCATGAACGACGTGCCGCCCGCCAAGCGTGGCATCGCCATGGTGTTCCAGAGCTACGCCCTGTACCCGCACATGAGCGTGGCGCAGAACATGGCCTTCGGTTTGAAACTGGCCGGCATGAGCAAGGTAGAAATCGCCGACGCCGTGCAGCGCGCCGCGCAGATCCTGCGCATCGAACCTTTGCTGGAACGCAAACCCAAAGACTTGTCGGGCGGCCAGCGCCAGCGCGTGGCCATCGGCCGCGCCATCGTGCGCAAGCCCGACGTCTTCCTGTTTGACGAACCGCTGTCGAATCTCGACGCCTCGCTGCGCGTGCAGATGCGCATCGAACTGGCGAACTTGCACCGCGAATTGCGCTCGACCATGATTTACGTCACGCATGACCAGGTCGAAGCGATGACCCTGGCCGACCGCATCGTCGTGCTCAACGCGGGCCGCATCGAGCAGGTGGGCGCGCCCCTGGAGCTGTACCACCATCCCGCCAATCTGTTCGTGGCCGGCTTCCTCGGTTCGCCCCGCATGAACTTCCTCAAAGGCAAGATCCACAGCTATGCCGACGGCATCGCCACCGTCGCCACGAATGCGGGCGGCATGCTGCAGGCCGTGCTGACGCAGCCGCTGGCCAGCGGCACCCCCGTCACCATCGGCGCCCGTCCCGAACATGTGCAGGCGTGCGCGCCCGGCGCGACCGCCGCCATCACGGCCACCGTGCAGGCGGTGGAAAAGCTGGGCGACATCAGCTATCTGTATGTGCACGTGCCCGGCGGCGACGAGCCGCTGGTGGTGCGCGCCGATGCGGAAACGGACTGGGCCATCGGCCAGTCCGTGGCGCTGCAGGTGGCGCCCGCCCGCGTCCACGTGTTCGACGAGCACGGCCAGACCCGCACCTGACACTCCACTTTAGGGGCCAGGCGCTACAGGCGCCGCCTGGCCTGGTTGCATCGTTTCAGCCTTGATACTTAATTAAAAAAAGACACTGGAGATTGACATGTCCTTTACGCACCCGAAACGCAGCTTCATCAAAACCACCCTGATCGCCGCCGCCCTGGCCGGCATCGGCAACCTGGCCGCCGTCAGCATGGCGCACGCGGCCGAAGCAGGCACCCTGTTGATCTGGATCAATGGCGACAAGGGCTACAAGGGCCTGGCCAAGGTCGGCGAGGAATTCACCAAGAAGACGGGCGTCAAAGTGGTGGTCGAGCACCCGGAAGATGCGCCGAACAAATTCCAGCAAGCAGCCGCCGCCGGCAAGGGCCCGGACATCTGGATCTGGCCGCATGACCGCATCGGCGGCTGGATCGATGCCGGCTTGCTGCAACCTGTGACGCCAAGCAAGGAAGCGCGCGCCGCCATCCTGCCGCTGGCCTGGAACGCCTTTACGGTCGGCGGCAAGACCTGGGGCTACCCGATCTCGATCGAAGCCGTCGCCCTCGTCTACAACAAGGACCTGGTGCCGAATCCGCCAAAAACCTTCGAGGAAATCGCCGCGCTGGACAAGAAGCTCTCCGCGCAAGGCAAGAAAGCCATCCTGTGGGATTACACGAATACCTATTTCACCTGGCCTTTGCTGGGCGCGGGCGGCGGCTTCCCGTTTGAAGTCAAGGCGGACGGCCGCTACGACGCAGCGAAAACGGGCGTGAACAATGCGGGCGCACAGGCGGGCGTGAATGCGCTGATGAATCTGATCAACAGCGGCGCCATGGCCAAGGGCGCGGGCTACGCGGAAATGGAAGCGGGCTTCAACCAGGGCAAGATCGCCATGATGATCAATGGCCCATGGTCGTGGGACAACGCGCGCAAATCGAAGATCAATTACGGCGTGGCGACGATTCCTACCGTGGCAGGCAAGACGGCCACCCCCTTCGTGGGCGTGCTGGGCGCGATGATTTCGAAAGCCAGCCCGAACAAGGACCTGGCAACGGAATTCCTGGAAAACCAGATGCTGCAGCTCAACGGCCTGAAAACCATCAACGCTGACGTCCCGCTGGGCACGCCGGCGAACAAGGTGCTGTTCGCGGAATTGAAAGCCAACCCGAACATCCAGGCGACGATGGAAAGCGCGCAGGCAGGCCGCCCGATGCCGAACAATCCGGAAATGGGCCGCTTCTGGTCGTCGATGCAATCGGCGCTGGAAAACATCACGCAAGGCCGCCAGACGACCAAGGATGGCCTCGATGCAGCGGCCAAGCGCATCACGACCGCCAATTAAATTAGGTAGGTCGGATTAGCGCTTGCGCGTAATCCGACATGCACGCCAACAATGTTGTCGGATTACGGCCCTTTGGGCCTAATCCGGCCTACGTATCATTACAGGTATCCCATCGTGCGCAAGTTTATCGGCCCTACGGTATTGACCATCAGCATGGCGCTGGGTCTGTATCTGCTCTTCATGTTGTACATTTCCGGCCAGACCATGCTGGCCGCCGTTTTCCTCGGCTTGCTGACCCTGACGACGTTTGTCTTCACGTCGCCGCGCGCCTATGCCTACCGTTATCTGTTTCCCGGCATCACGGCGGTCATCGTTTTCGTGCTGCTGCCGATGGTGTACACGGTGTCGATCGGCTTTACCAATTTCAGCTCGCGCAACCTGCTCACCTACGACAGGGCCACGCAATACCTGCTCGACGAGACGCAGCGCGTGGAAAGCGCCGGCTATGCCATGACCGTGCATGCCGACAACAAGGAATACCGCTTGCGCCTGGAAAGCCCGGACACGGGCGAAGTGCTGCTGACGCAGCCGCTGGCCCTCAAGCGCGCCGTGCCTCTGAATGTCGAGGTGGCGCCGGCTGACCCCGTGCAGGCGCCCGTGCTCGCCCCCGCCCTGCCCATCAAGGACATCATCGCCCTGCAAAAGGATTTGAAACTGCTCACGCTCGTGCTGCCGAACAAGATCGAGCTGCGCATGGTGGGCTTGCGCGAATTCGGCCCCGTCGCGCATGTCTACAAGCAACTGCCGGACAAGACCCTGAAAAAGATCGCCACGGGCGAACTCGTGACGCCGAACTTCAAGACGGGCTTTTATGAAATGCCGGATGGCACCAAGCTGGAACCGGGCTTCAAGGTCAACGTGGGCTTTGCCAACTTCGTCAAGATTTTCTCCGACGAAGCCTTCCGCGGCCCCTTCCTGCGCATTTTCGTCTGGACCATCGTCTTCGCCCTGATCAGCGTGGCCACCACGACGGGCCTGGGCATGGTGCTGGCCGTGCTCCTGAACTGGGACGCGCTGCGCTTCCGCGGCCTGTACCGCACCCTGCTGTTCCTGCCGTACGCCGTGCCGGGCTTCATTTCCATCCTGGTCTTCAAGGGCTTGTTCAACAATAACTTTGGTGAAATCAACCTCGTGCTCGACGCCCTGTTCGGCATCAAGCCCGCCTGGTTCTCGGACACCACGCTGGCCAAGGCCATGATTTTGATCGTCAATACCTGGCTGGGCTACCCCTACATGATGGTGGTGTGCATGGGCCTGATCAAGGCGATCCCGTCGGACCTGTACGAAGCGTCGGCCCTGGCCGGCGCGGGACCGCTGACGAATTTTTTCAAGATCACCCTGCCCCTGATCATCAAGCCGCTGACGCCGCTGATGGTGGCCAGCCTGGGCTTTAATTTCAACAATTTCGTGCTGATCAGTTTGCTGACGGGCGGGCGTCCCGATTTCCTCGACACCACCCTGCCGGCCGGCACGACGGACTTGCTCGTGTCCTATACCTACCGCATCGCGTTCGAGGATTCCGGCCAGAACTTTGGCCTGGCCGCCGCCATCTCGACCCTGATCTTCTTCCTCGTGGCCGCGATTTCGCTGGTCAACATGCGCCTGACGCGCATGAACAAAGCATAAAGGACCGACCATGGCTATCGTTGTCGACCGTTCCAACCGCTGGCGCATCCTGGCGGCCCACGTCGCCGTGATCGCGCTGATCGCGCTGGTGATGTTTCCCTTCCTGATGATCTTGTCGATCTCCTTGCGCCCCGGCAATTTCGCCTCGGGCAGCTTGATCCCGCCCGAGATCAGCTTCGAGCACTGGCGATTGGCGCTGGGCATGTCCTACCAGGCCGCCAACGGCGCCCTGGTCGAGCCGGACTTCCCCGTGCTGCTGTGGCTGTGGAATTCCATCAAGGTGGCCAGCATGAGCGCCACCGTCACCGTGCTGCTGTCGACCACCTGCGCATATGCGTTCGCGCGCATGCAGTTCCGCTTCAAGTCGCAGACCCTGTCCGCGCTGATGCTGCTGCAGATGTTCCCGGCCGTGCTGGCCCTGGTGGCCATCTACGCCATCTTCGACGTGCTGGGCAGCTACGTGCCGTGGCTGGGGATCGACCACCACGGCAGCCTGGTGCTGGCCTACACGGGCGGCATCGCCCTGCATATCTGGACCATCAAGGGCTACTATCAAACCATCCCCGTCGAGATCGAGGAAGCGGCCAAGGTCGACGGCGCCACGCAGTGGCAAGCCTTCGTCTACGTGCTGCTGCCGATGACGGTGCCGATTCTGATGGTGGTGTTTTTGCTGTCCTTCATCGGCGCCATCATCGAATACCCGATCGCCTCCGTGCTGCTGCATGAACAAAACAACCTGACCCTGGCCGTCGGCTCGAAACTGTTCCTGTACGAGCAAAAATACCTGTGGGGCGACTTCGCCGCGGCAGCCATCCTGTCCGGCCTGCCCATCACGGCCGTGTTCCTGCTGGCGCAAAAATGGATGATCTCCGGCCTGACGGCTGGCGGCGTGAAAGGCTGACCATGCGACGCACCCTGACTACGCTGGCCGCCCTGCTCCTGTGCGCTTCGGCGCAGGCAGGGTCTTTCGCCGATAACCCCATCGTCTACTTTGCCGTGACCGACCGTTTCGCCAACGGCAATTCCGGCAACGACCACAGTTACGGCCGCGCCGCCGACCCGCAAGGCGGCGATGTCGGCAGCTTCCACGGCGGCGACCTCGCCGGCATCACGCAACAGCTCAAAGCCGGCTATTTCAAGGAACTGGGCGTCAACGCCCTATGGATCACGGCGCCGTACGAACAAATCCACGGCTGGGTGGTGGGCGGCAAGCAGCAATTCCAGCACTACGCCTACCACGGCTACTGGGCGCTCGACTACACCACCATGGACGCCAACATGGGCACGCGCGAGGAATTGCGCGAGATGATCGACACGGCCCACGCGCAAGGCATCCGCGTGCTGTTCGACGTGGTGCTGAACCATCCCGGCTATGCGGACTTGCGCACCCTGGCGCAATACAAGGTGCCCGTGCTGTGGCCGGGCCACGACAAGGCCACCTTGCGCGATTATCACAGCTTCATCGACTACAACAACTTCGAATTCACCCAATGGTGGGGCCCGGACTGGGTACGCGCGGGCCTGCCCGGCTACCCCGATGGCGGCCAGGACGATTTCACCATGCAGCTGGCCTATCTGCCCGACTTCCGTACCGAGAGCGCCAAGGCCGTTGGCTTGCCACACATTTTGCAGCGCAAGAGCGACACGCGCGCCGTGGCTCTGCCCGATACGACCGTGCGCGGCTACCTGGTCCACTGGCTGGCCGACTGGGTGCGCGAATTCGGCGTCGACGGTTTCAGGGCCGACACCGTCAAGCACGTGGAACCAAACAGCTGGCTGGCCCTGCGCGCGGCGGCCACGGAGGCATTGAAGGATTGGAAGGCGCGCCACCCGCAGCAAAAAATCGATGATGCGCCGTTCTGGATGACGGGCGAAGCGTGGGGCCATGGCCCCGAGCGCAGCAGCTGGCATGACGCGGGCTTCGACTCGATGATCAATTTCGACTTCCAGCACCGCGCGGGCGGCGACTGGAAAAGCATCGACGGCGTGTACCGCCAGTATGCGGGCTTGCTGGGCAAGCGCATTGGCAATGCGCCCCGCTACGACATCTTGTCGTATATCTCCTCGCACGACACCAGCCTGTTCCCGCGCGATCAATTGAAGCATGGCTTGAGCGCCCTGCTGCTGGCGCCGGGCGGCGTGCAGCTGTTCTATGGCGATGAAAGCGCGCGCCAGCCTGGCGCGGCGCCCATCGGCGACGAACAGCAGGCGACGAGGTCCGACATGAACTGGAACACGCTCGACGCGGCCGCCCTCGCGCATGCGCGCAAGCTGGGCCAGTTCCGGCTGCGCCACCCTGCGCTGGCGCGCGGCGAACACCGGCTGATCGATGAAAAACCGTATGCCTTCGCGCGCGTCACCGATGGGGATGCCATCATCGCCGTGCCCGAGGCGCAAGGCGCGCTCGAACTGAAGGTGCACGGCGTGTTCGCCAATGGCGCCAAGCTGCGCGACGCCTATACGCATCAAACCTATCTGGTAAAAAATGGCGCCGTCGCCGTGAACGCGGCCGGCACCGTCCTGTTGGAAAAGGCAGCACCATGAGTACCTATGACATTGTAGTGGTCGGCGGCGCCGGCATCGACACCATCGTGCGCGTCCCCGACCTGCAATTGCCCGTCGCCGATTCGCTGCATGTGCCGCCCATCCGCGACTACGTGGCGCACACGGGCAATGGCGTGGCGCTGGGCTGCCACGCGCTGGGCCTGCGCTGCAAGTTTATCGACTTCATCGGCGACGATGCGCAAGGCGCGGCGATTTTACAGCGGTATAAAGAGGCCAAGCTCGATTTTTCGCACCTCGTCGAACCTTCGGGCACGCGGCGCAGCGTCAACCTGGTCGACCCGCAAGGGCGCCGGCTGTCGCTGTACGACGGCCGCCACCCGGAAGACCTGCGCATGCCGGCCGCCTTCTATTTGCCCTACCTGGGCCCGGCGCGCCATGCGCACTTTTCCATCATGGGCTGGGTGGCCCAGCTGTTTGACGATGCGCAAGCATGCGGCACGACGGTATCGACCGATCTGCACGACTGGGATGGCGTCAACCCGCACCACCAGGTCTTCGCGCTGCGCGCCGACCTGGTCTTCCTCAGCACGGCGGCGCTGGGCGAGCGTCGGGACGACGTCATGCGCGCCATCATCTCGCAGGGCCGCGCGCAGGCCGTGATCGCCATGGCCGGCAGCGCTGGCGCCTACCTGCTGGAACGCGGCAGCGGCCAGGTCCGCCACTATCCGACGGCGCGATTAAAACTGCCCGTGGTGGACACGAATGGCGCGGGCGACTCCTTCGTCGCCGCCTTTTTGCACGCCTGGCTGGGCGATGCGAGCCTGGACGAGGCCATGCGCCGCGGTGCCATCGGCGGCGCGTTCGCCTGCGCGCAGCACGGCACGCATGAACGCTTCATCGGATCGGCAGAGCTGCATGACTTATATCAAGACGGCACTAGCTTATGACTTAATATTCTATCAAGCGTAGCATCGAGCTAAGGGCTGCATGGCACAATGGCTGCGGATTTCATCATCCCAGACCACAGCAACCGGAGACCATATGAGAATCGAAACCCTGGCCGTGCACGCCGGCTACACCCCCGACCCGACCACCAAGGCGGCCGCCGTCCCCATCTACCAGACGGTGGCCTACGCCTTCGACAATGCCCAGCATGGCGCCGACCTGTTCGACCTCAAGGTGGCCGGCAATATCTACACGCGCATCATGAACCCTACGCAGGACGTGCTGGAAAAGCGGGTCGCGGCGCTGGAAGGCGGCGTGGCCGCGCTGGCCGTCGCGTCGGGCATGGCGGCGATCACCTACGCGGTCCAGACCATCGCCGAAGCGGGCGACAATTTCATCTCCGCCAGCCAGCTGTATGGCGGCACCTACAACCTGTTTGCCCACACCCTGCCGCAGATCGGCATCGAAGTGCGCTTCGCCGACGCGCGCCAGCCCGACACCTTCGCCGCCCTGATCGACAGCCGCACCAAGGCCATCTTCTGCGAATCGATCGGCAACCCGCTGGGCAACGTGACCGACGTGGCCAAGCTGGCCGAGATCGCGCATGCGCACGGCATCCCGCTGATCGTCGATAACACGGTACCCAGCCCCTATCTGTTCCGCCCCATCGAGCATGGCGCCGACATCGTCGTGCACTCGCTGACCAAATACCTGGGCGGCCACGGCACCACCGTGGGCGGCGCCATCGTCGACAGCGGCAAATTCCCCTGGGCCGAACACAAGGAGCGCTTCAAGCGCCTGAACGAGCCGGACGTGTCGTACCACGGCGTCGTCTACACGGAAGCGTTCGGCCCCGCCGCCTTCATCGGACGCGCGCGCGTCGTCCCGCTGCGCAACATGGGCGCGGCTATTTCGCCGCTCTCCGCCTTCCAGCTGATCCAGGGCATCGAGACCCTGGCCCTGCGCATGGACCGCATCTGCGACAATACGCTGGCCCTGGCCAGGCACCTGAAGCAGCATCCGAAAGTCGCGTGGGTCAATTACGCGGGCCTGGAAGACCACCCGGACCACGCGCTGGTGAAGAAATACATGCACGGCCGCGCCTCGGGCATCTTGTCCTTCGGCCTGAAGCTGGCACAAGGCGAAGACCCGCGCGCGGCCGGCGCCCGCGTGCTCGACGCCCTGCAGCTGTTTACGCGCCTGGTCAATATCGGCGACGCCAAGTCGCTGGCCACCCATCCGGCATCGACCACGCACCGCCAGCTCAATCCCGAGGAACTGGCCAAGGCGGGCGTGTCCGAAGACATGCTGCGCCTGTCCGTCGGCATCGAGCATATCGACGACCTGCGCGAAGACCTGGAGCAGGCGCTGAACGCGGCGTAAGGCTTTTTTCGCGCCGATCCCAGGGGAGTTCATGCCATAATCGACGGCATGAACTCCCCTTCCTCTTCGCCGCTGCAGGCCGCGCCGGGCCAGTTCCGCGCCGAATACGCGCGCCGCATGAATGCCGTGCTCGACCATATCGACCGGCACCTGAACACGCCGCTGGACCTGGCCCAACTGGCCGACGTCGCGCATTTTTCGCGTTTTCACTTTCACCGCGTGTTCGCCGCCTGGATGGGCGAAACGCTGGGCGACTATGCGCGCCGCCGGCGCCTGGAAACGGCCGCCTTGCGCCTGGCCGCCCGCCCCGGCGAAACGATACTCGACATCGCGCTGGCGACGGGCTTCGGTTCCGGCGAAGCATTTGCGCGCGCCTTCAAGCTGAAATTCGGCTGCACGCCGACAGCCTGGCGCGCCGGCATCGCCGCGAAGAACGCCGCCATGCTCGCGGCCATGCGCCTGCGCCGGCAAGATAGCAATCCGGATCAGGCCATGCGCAATGCCGATCAGGAAAACGGGCCGAACTTCCAGCACCATGGGCACTCCAATCCACTTGATAGAGAGAGTCCCATGCAAGTCACCATCCTCGACCTGCCGCCCGCCACCGTCGCGTGCCAGCGCCATATCGGTCCCTACGGCCCCGCCATCAGCGCCTTCTGGCGCGACACCGTCGCGCCGTGGATACAGTCGCACGGCCTGGGCGACGCCACCTGCTACGGCATCGGCCTTGACGATCCAAGCATCACGCTGCCGGAAAAATGCCGCTACGACGCCTGCGTCACCGTGCCCGACGGCTTCCAGTCAGCCGGACGCGCCAGCCTCGCCACCCTGCCAGGCGGGCGCTATGCGGTGGCGCATTTCAAGGGACCGGCCAGCACCATCGCCGACGCGTGGACGCGCATGACGCGCGAATGGCTGCCTTCCAGCGGCCTGCAGTGGGATGAGCGCCCCTGCTTCGAGCGATTTGCCGCCGCCACGGCGATGGACCCGGCCACCGGCGAATTCTCTTGCGATATCTGCATCCCCGTGCGGCCGCTGTAACTTCGGCATGCGGCGCTGGCATCATTTCTGGCAGCCCCTCTGTCAGTCCTTGATGCCATAGCGCGATGCCGGCGCGCCGCGCATCGCGCCCGCGAACAGGGCCAGGCGCGCCGCGTCAAACTGCTCCCACAAGGCCTGGTCTTCGACGGAGGGCAAAGTCACCAGCTCGCCCTGGTCCAGGCCCGCCAGCGCCGCATCGACGCAGTCTTCCACGCGCATGATGGTGGCCTGGTCCAGCTGCGACAGCGGCACGCCGCTCAATTCCCATATTTCCGTCGCCGTCGTTGCGGGCAGCACCAGCTGCACCACGATCCCCGTGCCGGCCAGTTCCTGCTGCAAGCCGCGCGTGAAATTCATCACATAGCCCTTGGTGGCGCTATAGATCGTGCTGACCGGCAGGACGTGGAAGGACAGCACGGAACCGATGTTGATGATGGTGCCCCCATTGCGCTGCTTGAATTGCGGCAGCACGGCGTAGGTCAGCTCGGCCAACGCCGTCACATTGACCTTGTCCATGGTGGCGATGCCCGCCCTGGCCGTATCGACGACGGGCGCCAGGGTCGAGGCGCCCGCATTATTCACCAGCATGGTGATGGCGGGATTGCTGGCCAGTTCATCGGCCACACGCTGCAGGTCGGCCGGCGCGGACAAGTCGGCCGCCATGGCGCGCACGGCCACGCCATACTTGTCCGCCAGCGACTTGGCCAGCACGCCCAGGCGCTCGACCCGGCGCGCCACCAGAATCAAATCAAAACCGCGCGCGGCCAGGCGGTCCGCATACACGGCGCCAAGGCCGGAAGAGGCGCCGGTGACGAGGGCCGTGCCTTGGGTAGTAACTGCATTCATGATCATTCCTTCTTCAAAATAGGGGGTGGATTGTGTCATCAAGCATGATGCTCATCATGTTCATATGCGTTAAATATGACGATCATCATGTTTAATAAGTTGAAGCATGACGAACATCATGTATGATGTCAACCATTATTTTTGAACCGCGACCAGGAGCCTGCCATGCGTTATCCCGCCGAAGAAACCGCCGAAAAGCACCAGCGCATCCTCACGGCAGCGGCGCGGCTGTTCCGCGAACAGGGCTTTGACGGCGTCAGCGTGGGACAGATCATGCAGGCGACAGGGCTGACGCATGGCCCCTTCTACAACCATTTCGCCTCGAAGGAAGCGCTGATGGCCGAAAGCACCCGGCACGGCTCGGAGCACTCGCGCGTGGCGCTCGATGCGGCGACCATCAGCCCGGAAACGATGCGCCAGTATGTGCGCGATTACGTGAGCGCGGCCCACCGCGATGCGCCGGGCGATGGCTGCCTGCTGGCGGCGCTGGCAGGCGACGCGCGCAAGCAGCCTGCCGTGCGCCCCGCCTTCACCTTCCACCTGAAATCCATCATCGGCAAGCTGGCGGCACATTTTCCGTGGCAGAAAAAACGCAACTCCCGGCAGCAAGCCATCGTCATGCTGTCGGCCATGGTGGGCGCCGTGGCGCTGGCGCGCGCCGTCGACGATGAAGCGTTTTCCGATGAAATCCTGGCGGCGGTCAGCACAGCGTTTGCGCCGCCAACACTTGCGCCACCTGCCTGACTCTCTCGTCCACCGAACCAGACACATCGATATAGGCGATCCCCCGACGCGCCAGTTCGGCCTGGTACCACGCATGCTGGCGCGCGCGGAAATCCTCGTCGCGGCGCGTGCCGTCCTGGATGAAGGGAAAATCGGGTGCGCACAGCACGACCAGGTCGTAGCGGTGCTCGGCCAGCTGCGCCAGTTCCGCCTCCGCCTTGCCGAACATCTCGACGCAATAAAAATACGTGGTCATGGGCGAGGTATCGCAGAACAGCCAGCGCCGCGCCTGCCCGGCGGCGGCCGCTTCGCGGCGCAGCTGTTCCCGGCCGATCTTCAGCAGATCGTCATAGACCAGCACGCCATCCTGGCTTTCCCACAACTCGCGGCCATACTCGGCCACCCAGGCCGTATCGAAGTGCCGCGCCAACGCTTGCGCCAGGGTCGTCTTGCCGCTCGACTCGCCCCCGAGTACGCACACGCGCGTGACGAAATCGGCGCGCACGATGGGCGACAGGAAGGCGCTGTGCGCCTGCGGGTCTTGCCGCACGAGGGTGCCCGATACGGGCACCGCAGTTCTCGCCTGGTCCACGCTCACGTGCGCCACCGCGCCAACCGCATAATGCCGTTTCAGCACCTGCGCAAAGCCGGGGCCATACTCTTCGCTGCTAAACACGGCATCGACGGGCAAGTCCAGCACCGTCCAGCACAGCCAGCCCATGAAGTGGCGATGGTCGTCGCCATCGGCGTCGTTGTGCGGCAGCGCGCGCGCCGGCATGCCGCGCGCCGCGCACAAGGCGGCCAGGCGCGCATCGTCGAGCACCACGATGTGCGCCTGCGGAAACCGCGCGCGCAGCCACCGTTCCCGGCGCACCGGCTCCAGGCCGGGAAATTCGGGTTTCGTGTAGCTGACCACCAGCAGTTCCTCGCACCCGTCCGTGGCGCGTTGTATCAACAGTTCATGGCCCAGGTGCAGCGGGCAAAATTTGCCGACCACAAGGCCGCGTTTATAAAGCTTCATGCTGCCGCTTCCCGCAAATCCGAAGTGTATTGAATGATCTTGTCTTCCGCCAGCAAGGTCTCGACCGTGATGGCGCCGAAAAAAGGTGCGAGCAAGGCGCGCGCACGATCAGCCTGCGGCATGGCGTTCGGCGCCAGACGCAGCGCGACGGCGCCGTCGCCATGCTGATGCACGCCAAACAGGGCGATGGCCAGCGGTTTCAAGGCGTGCGTGATGTCGATATTATTGATCCACTCGCCGTTGAGCGTCCTGTAGCGCAAGGGGCTGCGCCCCGCCAGGCCCACCAGCACGGGACCGTGCGGGCCATGCGCCAGCGAGGCATAGTCGCCCGTGCGGTAGCGCACCAGGGGCAGGCAAAAATTGAAACCGCCCGTCACCGTGATTTCGCCACGCGCGCCATCGGGCACGGGACGGCCATCCGCATCGAGGATTTCCACGTACAGCCGGTGCTGCAGCAGCACGTGGCCGCCCGCCCGCTCGTCGTAGACGGCGACCGGTCCCACTTCATTGAGCGAATAGATATCGAGCACGGGACAGCCGAAACGCGCTTCCAGGCGCGCACGCATGCCGGGCAACAGCATCATCGAGACGGACAGCAGCGCGGCCGGCTGGTGCGTCATGGGCAAGGTCAGCAACTCGGCAAACGAGATGGGGTCGCCCGCGATCAGCTCGGGCGCCATGGCATCGAGGTAGCGCGCGCGGTCGTCCGGGTGGCGCCAGTCGTCCGTATGCAGGTTGATCTTCGCCAGACCCGATTCGTGCATCGTCGGCGTGACGGATACATAAGTGAAGCAGCGGCGCTGGTGCCCCAGCAGCATCACGCCCACCTGGCCCGCGCCATGGCGCAGGGTGACGCCGAAGCGGCGCAGCGCGCGCTTGTGGAAAGCCAGGTAGCGCCCCGCCACCAGCGGATGCGAGGCGATCAGCAGCGGGTGGCCCGTGGTGCCCGTCGTCTGGAAATTGATCATGCGCGCCAGGTCAGCATCGTCGGGCACGAAGGCGGCGATGTCGTGCGCCAGCTCGGCGCGGCTGATGGGCGCCACGTCCAGAAGGCGCGCGGGCGGCGAGCCGCAGGCGCGGTAATGCGGCACCGTGGCGTAGACCGTCCTGAGAAAATCCGCCAGCCACGGCGGCGGCGCGGCGGCGCTCCAGCCTATCGTGGCGTCCATGACTTCCTGCTCGTAGATGCGCAAGGCTTCCACTTCCCCAGCCAGCAGCTTGTTGCCGCTGCGGTTGCGATACACGGGCGCGCAGGGATGGCCGCGCAGCTTGTCCAGCATATGCGCACCCGCCGGCGTCAGGGTGGGGCAGTAGTCGCGGTCCGATTCCCAGGCGCCGCCCGGCAGATTGACGTCCACGCTCATTCGCGCGACCACTTGTCGGCCGATTCCTCGGCCGCCTTCTTCGCCAGCGCCTCGCGGATTTCGCGCGCGCGCTGCTCGGCCAGGCGGCTCGCTTCGAGCAGGCGGCGCCGCTCCGTACCGCTGATGGCGGACAATCTGTCCGTCGCCTGCGCCACGCTTTCATCGCGCGGCCTGAAACCCAGGCGTGCCAGCACGATGCGCGCCAGCTCTTCACGCCGCTCCGGGTCTTGCGTGAACTGGTGGGCGGGAGTGGCGGCGGCCAGTTCGCGCGCCGCCTCGCCCAGCACCTGCAGCAGATCATGCTGCGGCAACCGCTGAGCGATGAACCACTCGTCGGCCAGCAGCCAGCACACGATCATGGCCAGCGCCAGCCGGTTGCGGTCGGCCTTCACCTGCGCGCCGATAAACCCCTGCAGTGACGCGGCCGGCGCGCGCGCGCCATGCAGCAGCAAAATGTCGTTGACCAGCGCGGCAACCGCCACAGCCTGCGCATTGGCAACGCCGGCGATACGGGGCTCGGCAAGGAATTCGGCGGGCGTGTCGGCCAGGCGGTGGGTCAGGATTTCGAGGTGGGGTCCGGGATTCTGCATGTCATGGTTGTCTATAGTGGCGCCGGCTGAACGCCCGCGCAAAGTCCAGCAAGTCCTCGTAGCGCTCGACGGCGTGGATATCCCAGCCCTGCTCGCGGCGCGCGCGTTTTAAATCGTCATAGCATTGCTGCAGCCAGGTGTGGCTGGCCGCGCCATCCCAGTCGCGCGCCAGGTTCAGCGCCATGGTGCCGCCGGCGCCGCCTTGCGCCAGCGCTTTCGCCGAAATATCCCAGCCGCTGTTGCCCAGTTCATCCTGGTCGAACATGGTGGTGATGCCATCGTCGGAAATCATCAGGATGTGCGCGGGCCGTTCGCGCTTGGCCGCATAGGTCTTGCGCAGACAGTGGATGGGGAAACAGGTGCCGCCGCCAAAAAACTCCGTCAGCACGCCCAGAATCAGGTCTTCATCGCGCACGAAGCCGGGCGTCTGCATCATCTCGTTCTTGCCGCTCCACAGGGTCACCTGCACTTTCGCGCCGGCGCGCAGGGCGGACAGGGCGATGACGGCGCCGGCCAGGGTCAGGAACGAGGTGTGCGCCTGCGGGTTCGGCATGGAGCCGGAACTGTCCACGTACATGTCGAGGTCGACGGGCACGGCGTCGATGGCGCGCGCCGGTTCGCGGCCATACACGCGGCGCACGGTGGTCACGCCCGGCACGGGGCGCGGCGACTGCATCACGGACTGCAGCCAGTCGATTTCCTCGAGCGGATCGCCGGTTTCCCACGCTTCCAGCCCCTCCATCTGCGGCTCCTGCGACTCGGGCGCGGGACGGCTGGGAAACGCCACCAGATGCGGCAAGGCCCGCTCGCGGTAATAGCGGATGGCGATTTCATGGTCGCTCAGATCGATGCCCGAGGCTTTTAATATATCGCCCAGCTCGAACGGTTCGCGCAGCTGGCCGCCTCCCTGCCTGGCCGGCGCCTCGCCCTGCGGCTCCTCGCCATCGAGGCCGGAAATGCGCTTGTCGTGCACCGGGTGGATGGCCCCGTCCATCTCGTCATCCTCGATCTGCTGCGCGCCATACGTCTGGCAGCCACGGGCCGCGTCGCGCGTATCCTGCAGATAACGGCTGGGGCTCAAAGCGTCCGTATCGTCAACCAGATAGGGCAGCAGCAAGGTGGCGAAACGCCCCGCCGCCAGCATCCAGTCGTTCGCATACACGCGGATCAGGCGCGCGCCCAGCCAGGCATCCGTGTCCAGGCGCTCGTCGGCATGGCCGCCCCCAAGTTCGCCCTTCTCCAACTGCCACAGGTTTTCATAGATGCGCATGTACAGCGTCCACACGCCGCCGCTGGCCTTGTCCTTGGCGTCAGCTTGCGCCGTGCGCCCCTGCTGCAGCTTGCGGTAGATGTCGGCCATGCGCAAATTCGCCTGGCGCTGCAGACGGTCGTTGATGAACAGGTCCGTGTACAGGTTGGCCACCATGGGCGCATGCTGCTCCAGAGTGGGCAAGGCGCGGCGCATGCGCGCCAGCAGGCGGAACTGGTCGCCGGCGCTGCCTGGCGCGAGGATGTGGTGGCCGATTTCATGGGCGAGGATTTCCAGCGCATAGTCGTCCAGGCCCAGTTCCGTCACCAGCGGCAAGTCCACCACCACGCTCTGGTCCAGCAAACGGATCATGGCGAAGCTGCCGGACAGGCCCTGCTTGCTGGCCTCGACGCGGCTGGCGCACAGGCTGGGGTCGCGCAGGCGCGTAAATTTGCTCCACACAGCCAGGGCCTCGGGCCAGGCGGCGCGCCAGGCCTCGATCAGCGCGGTGTCGGCATCGTTCTTCATGCGAGGGGCAGCAGGCGGATCGCGTGCGTCCACGGCGACGTGACGGCGACCGTATGCGCATTGGCGGCGATGGCGATGTCGCCGGCCGGCACATCGAGTTCGATGCGGCGCGCGCCGACGTGCACGGTCGTCCCATCGAGGCGGACGGACGCCGGCGTGCCGGTGTGCGCCTGCTCGAACTCCTGCGCCGTGGCGCTGTGCAGCACGGCGCCAAAGGCGTCGGCCACCAGCAGGTAATGGCGTTCGGCGCTGCGCACGACAAAGCCGTCCGCAGAAGCGCGCACCTGCGGCGGCGTGCCGAAGTCGCCACCAAGGCCGCTGAAGCTGCCGAACTCGCGGCCTTCGGCATTGCCGCGCCACGGATTGCCCTGTAGCTGCGCATGCACCTGCGGCCACTGCGCACCGGGTTCATCGAAGGCGGCCAGCGCCAAGGCGGGCGGCAAGGTATCGGCGGCGGCCAGCGCACCCTGGCGGAAATGCGCGACGCCCGCGCGCCAGGCCAGCACCTGGCCCACGGCGCGCAGCTGCGCCAGCGTGGCGATCTGCGCCGCCAGGGCGTTCAGCTCGCGCTGCCACTGCGCGGGACGCGCGCCCGCCACGGAGGCGATGTGGATGGCGGCGTTGCTCAGCATGCCCAGCACATCGACCGGGGCAGTCGCCAGCAGCGGCGCAAACTGCGGCGCCAGTTCGCGCCACACGGTATTGAGGAACGGGTTTTTCGCGGCCGGACCGGCCAGCCCATGGCCCACCAGTTCCAAAGCCATGTCGTAGGCGGCCAGGGTCGCGCCACCCGCGCGCTCGGGCGCGGCGGAAGACACGGCGACTATCAGCGGATCGACGCCGTCGTGCAAAAAGGCGCCGAAGGCAGCCATGTCGAGCGAGGGAAAGCGCCGGCGCGCTTCCGCTGCGCGCGCATTGAACTGGGCGCGGCCGCCGGCAAGGATCGCCGCAAAGGCAGGAGAGATCATCGCAGCCCCTCAGTCGCTATGCGAAAAGTGCAGCAGATAGCGCTCATCGCCCACTTCGAACGCGATCTCGTCCCAGTGGATCGCGTACCAGAAACCGGCGGGCGGCACCATCGTCACGGCATGCAGGGAGCAATCACCAAGCGCCGCATCGAGCGATTCCAGGAAGCCGGCCACCAGCTGCGCGCGGAAGCGCCCAGGGGGCGCCGCCTGCATGTGCCGCGACGAGAAAAACCAGCGCTGGCACACCTGCTCCAGCTGCGCGCGCCCGCACGGCGCCAGCTTGATATGCCATAAGGGGGGCGGCAAGTGGCGCGCGGGGGCGATGGCGTTCAAGGCATGGTCTTCCACGCGCAAGCCCAGCGCCGTGAGCAGATCGGGCGCATCGGGCAGGCGTGATAACTCGTAGCTGGCACACAGGTCGCTCGCTTCGCCATTGAGCATGGCCAGCGCGTCCAGGAAGCCTTGACAACGATCGATACTCATTGCGAACGCAGCCAGCTGCGGTAGTTGGTATAGCGCTGATGCAGATATTTCAATTTCAGCAGGTCGTCGTACAGGGGACCGTACAGTTTTCTCCCTTTCGTGCGTTCGCCGATCAGCTTTTCGATGCGGTTCAGGCGCGCCAGGGTGTCGCGTTCGCTGACGCCGTCGAGGCCCAGGTCGAATTCGGCCGACAGCGCGCCGACAGGATCGTCGCGGTCCAGGTCGAGGCGGTTGAATTCATCGTTGGACAAGTCGAACAGGCGGCGCAGCCAGCCCAATCTGTCGCTGCGGTAGGCGGCGTTTTCCGGCAGCGCGAAAAACGGCGCGTCCGGGTCCGGCTGCAGCTTGTTATGCAGCACAAACGGCAGCACCTGGCGCAAGTCTTCCAGCGCCACCTCGCCATTGCCGCGGAAATAGGCCATGGCCTTGGCGTAGATCAGCAGCGCCATCAGGGTACGCACGGAGATGCCGTTCAGTGTCTGGCAACCGAGATCCTTCAAACGGTCGCGCCCATTGTCGGCCGCCTGCGCGGCGCCCCGGTCGGCGCCGGCCAGGCGGGCCGTATCCTTGGTCATGTATTCGAACTGGCCGCCGGCCGTCTCGAACAGTTCGAACTGGCTGGCGAAAAATTCCAGGCGGCGCCGCACGGCTTCGGGCACGGCCACCTGGCGGATCGCCGCGCCGATCTGGTCCACCTCCGCTTCCGTGAAGATGATATCGGGCGGCACCAGCTCTTCGGGGCGCACGTTTTCCTCCACGCGCAGCAGCAGTTCATTTAAAAAGCGCGGATTGAAGGCCAGCGCCTGCACCGTCACGTCGACGCGGTCGCGCAGCGCCTCGATCACCTGATAGGTGCCACCGCCCTGGTCGTCATTGGCCGTCAGATACCAGGCCGCTTCCGGGCATTCATAGATATGGTTCAGCACTTCCGCGTAATTGTCGCCCATGACGGTGAGCAGCGCGCTTTGCGTGCGCGTGGGGATGCGGTTGTATTCATCGACGATTTTGACGCGCATGCCCAGCCAGGCGCGCCAGGCGATGCGGATATCGTCCATGCTTTGCGCATTGACCAGGTCGGCTGGCAGCGGATTGCCCAGCAAATCGGCCACCGTCATCTGCGGGTGGCCGTGCTGCATCGCGCGCTTGACTTCCTTGACGGTGGAGCCGGCCAGCACGCCCATCAGCAGCGCGCTGGCCGTCTTGCCCCGCCCCGGCCCGCCGACGAACAGGCATTTGCGGCGCGTGGCAAACGTCAGCAGGGGCAGCAGAATAAAACTGGAATAGCTTTGCGCCGACGGCAAGTTCAGGGTGCGCCGGCTGTCGCCCACGGCATACGTCTGCGACGGACCATCGTTGTATTCGATGTCGTAATGGGGGCTGATGATGGCGTGGTTGACGATCCAGAAATATGCCTGGCGCAGCTTTTCATCGAAAGGCCGCGCCTGCGTCTCGCCGTCGCTGCCCAGCGCGATGGGGCCCTGGTACAGGTCTGCCACGTCGAATTGCCGCGCAACGGGCGCGGCCTTGGGCTTGGTGGGGGCCTGGGACAGGCGCTGGAACAGATTAAAAGACGGCATGGCAATACTCTTCCGTTAAGGAAATGAAATTATTGCACAAGCCGCCCGCAATTACCGGTTCGGATGAAAGCAGATTAGCCCGCCATCGGCGTAGCCAGAAACACCGGCTGCCGCTCGGCCAGCGCCGTCAGCGCGGCCACGGCCGGATAGTCGCCGGCCGCCATCACCTCGGGCACCATCTGCTGAGCAAAACTCCAGGCCACCGCAATGGTGATGCCGGCAATACTCAGGCAGTCCGGCGCCTCTTCGCGCAATGACGCGTCCAACTGCCGCCAGGCCCCATGCAACTGCAGCTGGACGCGGTCCAGCCAGGGCTGATGCTGTTTTTCCTGCGGGCGCAAGCGCCGCTCGTAGACGATCTGCACGGCTTTGTCGCAGGCCGCCAAAGCATAGCTGGTCTGGCACAGCGCGCGCAGGCGTGCCGGGTCCGTCTCGGGCTCCGGCCTGATGCGGTGAGCATGCATGGCCAGTTCTTCCAGATATGCCAGGATCAAGGTCGAGTCCATCAACACCTGGCCGTCGCCGGTGACCAGGGTCGGCACTTTGACGGCAGGATTGATGGCTTGTACCTGGTCGACATCGGAAAACACCGACAAGGGCCGGTGTTCATGCTCCAGACCCAGCACTTTCATGCCAATGGCAACGCGCCTGACGTAAGGCGAATCGAGCATTCCGATCAATATCATGGCCCCCTCCTCTCCAGCTGATGAATAAACGCGATCACTTGTGCCGCGACGGCCGCTGGCGCATCCTCCATCAGGAAGTGCCCGGCCTCGTCAAACAGGTGCAAGGTGGCGCCGGGAATATCGCGCTGCAGGCGATGGCCATACGCGACCGGCTGCCACTCGTCCTGCCGGCCCCATAATATCTGTACCGGCAAGGTTAACCGCGGCAGTTTTTCGCTAAAGTCCATCGTATGGCAGGCGTTATAGTGCGCCACCTGGTGCTGGTAAAACGAGGGCTGCCCCACCACGCCGCACAGCGGCTCCAGGTAACACCGCAGAAGCTCGCCCTGCATCCTGTCCTTGTGAAAAACGGCCATGGCCAGCTGGCGTGCCATCGTGGCGCAATGCTCGCTGGCCGGCGTCAAAGCACACCGGGCGAAGTCATCGCGCAGATGCTTCCAGGTGGGCGATGGCCAGGAATCGTAGCTGGGCGCGTCGGCGATGCTCAAGCCGCGCAGGCGCGCCGCGTGGTCGAACGCCAGGCGCAGCGCAATGGCGCCGCCGATATCGTGGCCAAACAAATGGGTGGCCGGCAGTTGCCAGTGGTCGAGCAAGGCCGCCAGCAAGGTCACCTGCGCCGCTACCGAGGTATCGGCCTCGACGGGCCGCTCGGATCGCCCAAAGCCCAGCAAGTCATACAGGTGCACCTGAAAACCGGCATCGACGAACAGCGGCACCAGTTCGCGCCAGATAATGCTGTGCGCCGGCGTGCCATGCACCAGCACCAGCGGCGTGCCTGCGCCATGGATGCCGGTGGCGATACGCTGTCCGTGGATCAGGGCGTGGCCATTCAACAGCGGTTCTTGACTCCTCATCAACTATCCTTTCGTATGCAGAACCTGCAGGCTAAGGCTTGACTCAACATGACGCCAGTGACATTCTTTTGACCTTCCATCCAACTTTTGTCATAACTCATGAATTTGCGTCTCTCCATCGACGCCCTGCGGGTGTTCAGGGCAGTGGCACAAACCGGCAGCATGAGCCAGGCAGCCAGCTTGCTCCATCTGAGCCAGTCGGCCGTCAGCTGGAAAATCAAGAGGCTGGAGCAGCAGCTCGATTGCCAGCTGCTGGCGCGCAGTGGCGGGCGGTTTGGCACGACCGACCAGGGAGCCGTGCTGCTGCGGCATGCGTTCGACATACTCGACGCCCACGATGACGCCGTCGCCCATTTTTCGCCATCGGCGATGCAAGGCCGGCTGCGCATCGGCGTGACGGAGCAGATTTCATTGGCGGACGTGTGCGCAGTGCTGTCGCAGTTCTCGCATCACCACCCCAAGGTGGACGTGCAGCTGGTGGTGGAGCAAAGCCAGGTATTGCGCGAACGCTTTGCCGACGGCGTGCTCGATGTGATTTTGCACCAGGATTTTGCCGGCAAGGCGGCGCCGAGCGACACCCTGTTATGGTCAGAAACGCTGCATTGGTGCGCTGCCTCGGCAGAGCAGACCTTGCCGGGAGATACCGTCAAACTGATTACCTACGGGCCACACTGCTTTTACCGCCGGCTGGCCGAGGAAAAGCTGGGCCAGGCCGGCATGGCCTGGAGCGTGGGCCTGGAATGCCCATCGGTGGCGGGGATGCTGACCGCCGTTGCCGCCGGCCTGGGCATGGCGGTGGTCAATGCACGCAAGCTGAACCAGGGCGTGCACCGGCACACGGCACTGGAACGGCTGGCACCGCTACCGCGCGTCGACAGCCTGCTGCGGGCCAATGACAACCTGCCCGACCCGGTGCGTGACGGTTTTTGCCAGCTGCTGCTGGCGGCATTGCAGAAAGCATGATGGATCCCGTCGCTAACGATACAGGCAGTTGGGGCTCCAGCGCTTCCCCCGGCTTCATGCTCATCCTTGTTGGACGACGGGCGCCGGCGCCTCGGCGCGCCAGCGCCACCAGCCCAGCGCCACACAGGCCAGCAGCAAGGCCAGCAAGCCCGCCACTTCATGGCGGATTTCATACAGCGAGGCGCCCATCTGATTGAGCGCGACAAAGCCCTGGATGCCGGCAGTGGACGGCAGCAGCCAGCGCAGCCATTGCAGCACGACGGGCATGGACGACACGGGCCAGGTCAGGCCCGCGAGGAACAGCACCGGCATCGAGGTGGCGATCATCAGCTGCGTGCCCCGCTCGCGCGTGCGGAACAGCATGCCCAGCAACATGCCGAACGCCGCTTCCGCCAGCGAGAACAGCACCAGCAGCAAGAGCATGCCGCCAAAGTTGCCGCCACGGGGGTAATCCTGGAACCAGAAGACGAAGCCGAAGAAATAGCAGCAGTTCAAAAACGCCACGCAGGCAAACGCCAGCAGCATGCCCGCATAGCCACCGGCCGTGCGCCGGCCCGCCAGCGGAAAACTCTTGCGCTGATACCAGGTGCCGAACAGCATGGTCATGCCGATCAGCAAGGTCTGCTGCACGATCAGTGTCGCCACGCCGGGCACGACATAGGCGCCATAGCCTTCCTTGACGTTAAACAGGGGCACGGCGTCAAAGGCGATGGGTGCGCGCTGCTGGTTGGCTTGCACGGTCGATGGCGTGCCCGCCCCCAGGCGTTTGAGTTCGATGCCGGCCGACACCGTGCCCACCACTTCCGCCAGGCCGTTCAAGGCCACCTTGTTCAGCATCAGATACAAGCCATTACCCGCCACCTGGGCATGGGCGGCGCGGCCGGCCAGCACGTCCGTCTGCAAGCCGTCGGGAATGATCAGCACGCCCATGACCTGGTCGCGCCACAATAAATCCTGCGCGACGGGCAAGTCCGGCGTGACGGCCACGACCTGCAGCGAGGGATGGGCCATGGCAAAGCGCATGAGCTGGCGCGACATGGCGCTGCGGTCCTGGTCGACCACGGCCACGGGCACGCGCTGGACGATTTCCGCCGAGTATGGCAAGGGGTAGAAAAAGGAGTAAATGATGCCGCCGATAAACAGCAAGGTCAGCGCGCCCTTGTCCGTCAGCATGGCGCGCCAGGTGGCGAGGAAGGCGGTCCACATCATGCGCGCCCCCAGGCGGCAGGCGCATTCGCGCGGCGCGCCAGCAGGAACACGCCCACGGCGCCGCAGCCGATGGCGAAGCCGGCCAAAACCAGCATTTCCTGCACGCCATAACGCCACGGCGCGCCGGCCAGCCAGAATTTCGTCTGCAATTGCAGATAATGCGTGAGCGGCAAGGCTTCCGCCCAGGCGCGCGCGGGCGCCGGCATGGCCATCAAGGGAAAAGCCTGGCCCGCGAACGCGAAGGCCGGCGCCGTAATAAATGCCGCGCCCGACAGGGCCAGCCGCAGCGACAGGGTGGCGCCGATCAGCAAGGTCGCCAGGCCGCAATACGCGAGCACCAGCAGCAGCATGCTCAGCAGCAAGGCGGGCAAGCTGCCCGCCACGGCCCAGCCCCGCGCCAGGCTGAAAAACAACAAGTACAGCAGCGCCAGCGCACAGTAGGCGATCAGGGGAAACAGCAGCTTGGCACCGACGGCGCGCAGCCAGCTGCCGTTGGCCGAGGCCAGCCATTGCGGCACCGTGCCGTCGCGCAACTCCCGTCCGATACTCGTGACGACGGCGACGACGATGAAAATCTGCAGCATGGCCGGCATCAGCGCCAGGGTCAGGAATGCTTCGTAGCTGATATTTTCATTGTACAAACTGTTCAAGGTCGTGCGGATCGGCTCGAACTGGGCCGCAGCCTGCACGCCCGACATGCCCTTTTTCGCGCGCGCCGTCATCTCGATGCCGGCCGACAAGGTCGTGCTGACCGTGCGCACGTCGCGCAGCAAGGCGCCCGCGTGCGAGGAAAACTGCGCGTTGTACAGCCATTGCACTGTGGCCTGGCGGCCGCCCAGCAGTTTCTGCTCGAAATCGTTGGGGATCAGCAGATAGCCAAACGCCGTGCGCTCGCGCAAGCGGTGCAGGGCTTCGTCGCTGGACGCCACCTTGGCCGCCACCGCGATGCCGGGCGAAGCGTCGAGCCAGCGCGTGAGCTGGCGCGACAAGGTGGAGTTGTCATTGTCGATGACGACGATGGGCAAGTCGCGCGCGATGCCGGCGGAAAACACCAGCCACAGCATGCCGCACAGCACGACTGGAATCCAGCTGAGCATGCCCCAATCCCAGAAGTCGCCGCGCAAGCGCCGCCACTCGCGCGCCAGCGCAGAAACCGGCCCCTTATCCGCTTCGTTCATCGCGTATCAGAGCGGTGGAAACACAACCGACATACCCGGGCGCAAGCCCTCGACCTTGATGGCGGGACGCAGGCGTATCTCGAAGGTGCGCAAATCCGTGCCGCCCGGGCGGGCCGCGCGCCATGTGGCGAAATCGGGCAGCACGGCCACGGAACTGACCTTGAAGCTCACTTGCTGTTTCAAGGCCGGCACATTCGCCGTATGCGTGCTGCCCATGGCAAACGCCGCCATCTCATCTTCGCGCACCTGCAGCACGGCCCAGGCGTCGTCGAGGTTGACCAGCGTAATCACTGGGAAGCCTTGCGGCGCCAGTTCACCCGGCTGTATCTGGATCTTGCTGACCTGGCCCGCCACGGGCGCGGCGATCTTCGTCTCCGCCAGCGCGACTTGCGCTTCCGTCAGCACGGCGCCCACCTGGCGCGCCTGGGCGGCGGCGGCCGTCTTGTCTTCCGGACGGGCGCCCTTTTGCGCCATGTCATATTGCGCGCGGGCCGCCTGCGCCAGCTGCTCGGCGGCGCGCCATTGCGCCTGCGCCTCGTCGCGTTTCTGCTGCGCGATCACGCCTTGCTCGTACATATTGTTGACGCGGCCGTACGTGGTCTTGGCAATGGTGGCGCCCGTTTGCGCCCGCTCCCAATTGGCTTTCGCGGCCGCGACTTCCTCGGGACGCGCACCCGCTTGCGCCTTTTGCGCCACGGCATCGGCTGCCTGCGTGGCGGCCGTCGCTTGCGCGACCTTCGCATCCACTTCCGGACTCGTCAGCTGAAACAGCAACTCGCCTTTCGGCACCGTCTGGCCCAGCTTGACGTACAGCTGGCCCACCCTGCCCGGCACTTTCGACGAGACATTGACTTCCTGCGCATCCATCTGTCCCTGCAAAGGCAGGCGCTGCGGCTGGAATGCCTGGTACAAGCCCCAGCCCACGAAGCCCAGGACGACGATGGCGGCGGCGATGGCCAAGGTTTTTTTGGAGGTGCTCATTCTTATTTGTCCACAGGTAATTGGATATCGGCCGCTGCCGCCAGGCTGCCCAGGCGCTGCGTCTCGCCCGTCGCTTCCAGCAATTGCGCCAGCCCCATCACATAGTTATAGGCCGTCTGCGCGCGCTGGGTCTCGACCTTGGCCAGGTTCAGGCGCGCGTCGACCACTTCCAGCGACGTCACTTGTCCCTGCTGGAAGGCGACCGTTTGCAAACGGATATTTTCGCGCGCCAGCTCCACCGACGACGCCGTGGACAGGTACTGGATGCGCGCGTTTTCCAGCGCGCGCCAGTTCTTTTCGATCAGGGTGGGAATGTCGCGCTCGGCCTGGCGCGCCACCACTTCCACGCGCTCCTGGTCCAGCTTGGCGGCGGCGATCATCTTGCCCGTATTGATGCGGTGCACGAGCGGCACGGCCACGACGAGGCCGATGGCCCAGTTCGAGCGCACGAGTTTTTCATTGCCGCGATTCAGGTTGTAGTTACCGATGGCAAACACGGTGGGTGCGTACTCCTTGCCATGCAGCTTCAAGGCCTGCTCGGCCTGCACGCGCTTGCTGTCGATCTTTTTCCAGTTCGCATTTTCGCGCATGCCCGTACTGATGAACGATTGCAAGGTACCCACCGGCAAGCTGTTGACGAACAATGGCGTGCTGGGTCGCACTTGCGTGTTGACGGAGAGCAAACGGTCGAGCGCCACCTGGGCGATTTCCTCGTCGCTGCGCGCCTGCGCCTCGTCGCTGCGGGCGCTATCGAGGGCCACGTCGGCACGCAGGCGTTCCGCGCGCGAAATCAGGCCGCCCTTTTCCAGCCTGGCCGCGTCGCGCTGATGTTCCGTCACGCCGGCCGTCACTTCGGCCCGCACGGCCACCACCCGCTTGGCCAGCAGCAACTGGAAATAGCGCTGCGCCACCAGGGTCGCCAGCTGCTCTTCCGCTTCCGCGCGTTCCGCCTGCGCGGCCAGGGTCAGGCTCGACGCGAGGCCCTTGACAGCGTCCAGCCGCCCGCCCGTGTAGATGGGCCACATGCCCAGCAAGCCGAACGAGGTCAGGTCCGTCACCACTTCGCGGTTCAGGGAATTGGGAATGTGCGGCGTGGGCAAGCCGGGAATCGGCGGCAGCACCGATTCGATGCCGCCCACCACGCCGGACAAGCCGCTCGTATCGATGTTCAAGTCCGTCGACAGGCGGCCGCGAAACGCCGTCAAGTCCACGGAAGGGCCGTCGATATTCGACAGCGCCTCGGCCTTGAGGGTTTTCGCGCGCACGTCGAGCGCGGCGCCCTGCACGGCGCCCGAAGCGGCGGCGGCCTGCTGCAGCGCTTCGCTGAAACTCACAGGCGCGCCGGCCGGCAACTGCGCCTGCGCCGGCAGCGCCGGCAGGAATGCGGCCAGTGCGCCGGCGAATAATAAATGTCCTTGCAATCTGCCCATGTAGCGTCCAGTCAATGAATGAGGGGAAAGCACGGGGTTGCCATGTTTATACTTTCACAATAGCAATTATATCTACGGATGTCCATTCCAGCCTACACTATTGCTTATGCACGCTGACAGACAAAAACGGGCGCCTCATGCGGGGCGCCCGTTTTTGTCAGACCAAGCGGCTAGCGGCTTACTTCTTCGCCTTCTTGCCGCCCTTTTCCTTCTCCTTTTCAAACACGGCAAAGAACTCCGACGCCATGCCGCGGATGGCGCGGCCGATATTGGCGTAGTCGTATTCGTTCAGGTTGGCCAGCGAGACGCGGCCGGACGGATGCGTGGTACCGAAGCCGCGGCCCGGCAGCAGGATGACGCCCGTTTCCTCGGCCAGGCGGAACAGCGCTTCGTTCGGTTTGAGCTTTTTCAGCAGCCACTGCGAAAACTCCACGCCATGCATCTGCGCGGCCAAGGATTCCATGTCCAGCAGATGGTAATAGCGCACGGAATTGGCGTCGTGCGCCATCGGCAAGCCCAGTTCGCGGTACAGCGCTTCCTTGCGGCGCAGCACGATGCGTTTCATCGACTGCTTGTACTTTTGCTCTTCATCCATCAGCGAGAACAGCGAGAACAAGGTCATCTGCGCCTGCACGGGCGTGGACAGGCCCGCCGTGTGGTTCAGCGCCACCGTGCGGCTGTCGGCCACCAGGCGGTCGATGAATTTCAGCTCGCGCGGTTCCGTCGTGATGGAGTGATAACGCGCATCGAGCTGTTTCTTGATGGTTTCCGGCAACTTGGCAATCTTGGCGTCGAGCACATTGTTTTCATGCGTGGCCACCACGCCCATGCGCCAGCCCGTCGCGCCGAAGTATTTCGAGAACGAATACACGAGGATGGTGTTGAACGGGCAAATGGCGAACAGCGAGACGAAATTGTCGGCGAACGTGCCGTACACGTCATCGGTCAAAATGATCAGGTCCGGGCGCTTCTTGATGATCTTGGCGATGTAATCCAGCGTCTCGTCATCGATCTTGACGGAAGGCGGATTGCTGGGGTTGACGAGGAAGAAAGCTTTCACTTTCGGGTCGAGCAGCTTGTCCAGCTCCTTCTTGGTGAATTGCCAGTTGTTCGATTGCGGCGCATCAATGTGCACGGTGTTCAGCTTGTAATCGTTCAGCTGCGGAATCTCGATGTAGGGCGTGAAAATCGGCATGCCCAGGGCGATCGTGTCGCCTTCCTGGATGATATGGTTCGATTTCATGCTGGCAAACAGATAGGTCATGGCCGCCGTGCCCCCTTCGACCGCGTACATGTCGAAGTTGCCGACAAAGGGATGGTCGCCGATCATTTCGCGGTGGATATACTGGCCGACGATTTTCTCGGACAGGCGCAGCATGCGGTCCGGCACGGGATAGTTGCAGCCGAGGATGGCTTCGCACATCTCATAGATGAAGTCGCCCGCGCTCAGGCCCAGCTGGTCGCGCACATACGACACGGCCGCCTCGATGAAATGCACGCCCGGCGTCTCAGCATGCTGGCGCACGAAGATTTCAAAGCGCGCCTCGATGCCCTCGCGCGTGGGAAAGCCGCCCACGTCGTCCATGTACACATAGGAACGCTCCGCTTCCGTCATGGCGAACTGGCCGAACTGGAAGAAACCGTGGCGCGGCGTAGTCGCCAGGAAATTCGGGTTGCCGCGGCCCGCATTGAGCATCAGGCGGTTGCTTTGCTTGGCCGTCTGGATCAGCGCATCCTTCAATTCGAATGGGCTCAACAGGGCGAGTTTGCTTGGGTTACTGAAATCCATTTTTGCTACTCCTTTAGACAGACAATGTGCAGGGTTCTTGCAGACTCAGACGAAGGCCACGATCAGCGGCCCCAGCAGGGTCAGGAAAACGTTGGCCAGGGCATACGTGATGGCAAACGGTACGGTGGGAATCGAGTTTTGCGCCGCGTTCAGCACTTCGCCGAACGCGGGATTGGCACTGCGCGAGCCGGACAAGGCGCCCGCGAACACGGCCACGTTGTCATAGCGCAAGACATAACGGCCGATCAGCATGGTCAACATCATCGGCAGGATGGTCACCACCACGCCCACGCCAAACAGGGTCAGGCCGTGTTCGCGCACGGTTTGCACGGCTTGCAGGCCCGACGTGAGGCCGACGACGGCAACAAAGCCGGCCAGGCCCAGATCCTTGAGGATTTGCACGGCGCCGCTGGGCATGTAGCCGAACGTCTGGCGCTTGGCGCGGAACCAGCCGAACACGAGGCCCGACAGCAGCACGCCGCCGCCACTGCCCAGCGTCAGTGGAATCGAACCGATGCGCGCCACCAGCAAGCCGACCAGCAGGCCGACGACGAGGCCGGCGCCCATGTAGACGAAGTCCGTCTTGGCGCTCGGCACGATCATATAGCCCACTTCGGCCGCCACGCGCTTGACGTCCTGCTCGGCGCCATAGATGGTCACCACGTCGCCCGTCTGCACCACGGTTTCCGGCTGCATGGGCAGGATCTTGCCCATGCGGCTCAGCTGCACGACAAAGATGCCGTGACGCACGCCCGGCGCCGTCGCGCTGCGGATTTCGCCCACCGTCTTGTTGTGGTAAGCCTTGTTGGTCAGCACCATGTCGCGGCGCTGCATCACCAGCTCCATGCCTTCGACGGCAAGCAATTCCTTGCCCAGCTGGGAAGACACGCTGAGCATGGCTTCGCGGCGGCCCACCAGCAGCACGATGTCGTCGGCCGCCAGCACCAGGTCCGGGCTGACGTCGATGATCTGGCCATTGCGTTTCACGCGCTCGATGGTAATGGCCGTGTTCGGATGAGCGCTTTCGATCTCTTCCACGGTGCGGCCGGCGCCCGGACCGACGTCGTAGATGCGGCCGATCAAATCTGGCGCGGCCGGCGTCTGGCCCGGTCCCAGCACCTGCACGCCCGCCTGCAGCGCCGTTTCCGCCTTGATCGCATCTTCGCGGATGGTGCGTTTCATGAGTTTAGGCAAGATGTTGACGCAGACGATGATGGCGCCAAACGAGCCGAACACGTAGGTGACGGCATAGCCGACGGCCACGTTGCCCTGCAGGCGCGCCACCTCGTCGGCCGCCAGGCCCAGCTTGGTGATCGCATCGCCGGCCGTGCCGATGATCGCCGATTGCGTCAAGCCGCCCGCCGCCACGCCGGCCGCCAGGCCCTTGTCCAGGCCGAACACCTTGGCCATGATGACCACTGTCAGCAGCGCCGTCACGGCCAGCACGACGGCCAGGATGATTTCGCGCACGGACTGGCGCCCCAGCGAATTGAAGAATTGCGGCCCGCTTTCATAGCCGACCGCGTAAATGAACAGGGCGAACAATACCGACTTGACGCCGGGATCGATGGCCACGCCCACCTGGCTGACGAGGACCGCCACCAGCAGTGAACCGGCGACCCCGCCCAGCTGAAACGAGCCGAACTTGATCTTGCCGATGTAGTAGCCCACTGCCAGGGAGAGAAACAAAGCAATTTCGGGCGACTTCTTGAATAACTCATGCAACCATTCCATGCGGACCGCCTTTCGTGTTGAAGGAATTCTTGACTACGCCCTTGCGGACGCTTTATGCACGCACCGAACCGGCCAGGGCCACGATGAGCGGCCCCAGCAGGGGCAGCACCACGTTCGAGATCGCATACGTGATCGTGTAGCCCAGCAAGGGCGTGGAATTGCCGGCCGCGTTCTGCACGGCCGACAGGGCCGGCGTGCTGCCCTGCTGGCCGGCGATGGCGCCCAAGAGCACGGGCGCTTCCAGCTTCAGGAAAAAATGGCCCACCAGCAGCGACAGCGAGGCGGGGATGACGGCGATCAGGACGCCCATCAGCGGCAGCGACAGGCCGTACTGGCGCACCAGCTCGATCGCCTGCGGTCCCGATGCCAGGCCCACGCAGGCGATGAAGGTGGCCAGACCGATATCCTTCATCATGTCGAGCGCGCTGGGATGAATGCCCGGCATGCCAGGCTTGCGCGCCTGGTACCAGCCGAACACGAGGCCCGTCAGCAGGGCGCCGCCGCCCGTGCCCAGCGAAAACGGAATGCCGCCCAGCTTGGCCGTAAAGCCGCCGATATACACACCGAGCACGATGCCGATGCTGGCGTAGACAATATTGCTGCGGTCGCCCGTGGGCATGCGCTTGCCGATGGCGGCCAGCGCCGTGTTCAGCTCGCGCCCTTCCGTCGTGCCGTACAGGCGCAGCACGTCGTCGCGCTGCAAGGAAAGATCAGGCAGCGGCGGCATGTTGTGCTCGCCGCGGATGACGGCCGCCACGTGCACGCCGGTGGGCAAGGCCAGCTGGCGCAAGGGCTGGCCCACCAGCGCGGCTTGCTGCAGCACCACTTCGACGGCGGAGACGGCCATGTTCAAGCCCGTCGTGTCGGCAAATTCCTCGCCCAGGATGGCTTCGGCCGCCACCAGCGCGGGACGGTGGCCGATCACCAGCACTTCGTCGTTATTGCGCAGGCGCAGTGCCGGCTCCAACGGCAAGACCTTGCCGTGCCGGCGCACGCGCGTGATGCTGGCGCGGCCCGCAAAAATATGCTGCAAGGCATCGAGGCGGCGCCCCGCGCCCCGGCTGATGCGGTAGGCGCGGCCCACCATTTCCGGCGTGGCCTGCACCCCATCGCCGTCGGTTTGCGCGCCGCCCATCTTTTCCCATAATTTGTCGGCTTCCTCGCGCAGGTTGACGCCCAACAACAGCGGAAAAATCTGGCTGGTGACAATGACGATGGCGATCAGGCCGAAGATATAGGTGATGGAATACGCGGTGACCACATTGGCTTGCAGCTCGGCGATGCGGGCCGCCGGCAGCGCCAGCTTCGAGATCGCGTCCGTGGCCGTGCCGACGACGGCCGATTCCGTCGCCGCGCCCGCCATCATGCCGGCCGCCGTCCCCTGGTCCAGGCCAAGGAAACGCGTGGCCAGCAGCACCAGCGCCAGCACCACCAGCACTTCGATCAGGCACAGCAATCCCAGGCGCAAACCCTTGGCATTCAGGTTGGCAAAGAATTGGGGACCGCCCGCGTAGCCGAGGGCAAAGATGAACAGCATGAAGAAAACGTTCTTGACGCTGGCGTCCAAAGTAATGCCCAGCTGGCCGATCAGCAGCGCGGCGATCAGGGTACCGCACACGCCGCCGAGCTGGATCGGGCCGAAGCGTATCTGCCCTGCCGCGTAACCGAGCGCCAGCGCCAGGAACAGGGCCAGTTCCGGCACCTGGTGCAATACCGACGTGATCGACTCGAGCATGGACAACCCTTCGAAAAGATAACGGATGGTTACAAGGAGACAGAGCGTTCGGCGGCTGGCGGCAGCTGGCTATTGAACGGGCGCACGGATCCCGCACGAGACCCGCGTATGACCGCTTGTGCTGGGAAAAAACTGCAAAATGTTGCAACTTGGAATTATGTTCGGCGAAAATTTTATTAGTGTCAACAGGTGTTCTGTTGAACTCGTCTTGCGATTCATCAAACATCCTGCGCACGATTGAAGCGGTTGTTTGACACTGATCAATAAAACTATTAGTAATGTTTTGGACGATACCAAAGTGCCTTGCGCGCCAGCGGCGTCTCTTCCGGCAGGTCCGGATTGGCCAGCTCCAGCACGTACCGACGGGACAGCTTCAGGCCCTCGGCCAGACGGCCGAAATGGCGCTCGAACAGCTGCGTGAAACTGCCATCGGCCAGCATGGTTTCCAATCCCGTTTCAATGTGGCGCGCCAGTTCCGGCCGGTGCTTGCCGACAAAAAAATACAGCGCGGCCGGGTAGCGGATGACCAGGTGGACATCGAGCGCCAGCGGCAATGACGCATGGCTGGCCAGCTCGCTTTGCGCTTCGATCACGGAGCGGGGAAAGTAATCGATGCGCCCCGCCGCCAGTTGCTGGAACAGGCCTTCGTAGGTGCTCGAGGTATCGAGGCGCAGGCCGTTCGCCTGCAGGATGGCGCAGTCGGGCCAGTCGCGCATCTGGCCGGCAGACAGCCGCGCCAGGGCGGCGATGCTGCGCACGCCCCGCAGCAGCTGCGGCTGGCGGGCGTGGATCAGGGCCACGCGCCAGCCGATCAGGCCGCGGTCGATGGGGATGCGCACCGGCAGCAATTGCGTTTCGCGCGCGCGGCTCGTCATGGCCCAGACGACGTCGACGCTGCCCGACGCCATGGCGATTTCCTGCATGGCGCGCGTCTGCACCATGCGCAGTTCGGAGCGGCGCAAGGCATAGGCCTGGCCCGAACGGGCCAGCGCCTGTTGCAGCAAGGCCGTCACATAGCCTTGCTGCGGATCGTCGAGTGCCTGGTGGCGCGGATACACGAGCGGCAGCGGCGTGCCGGCGGCGGCGCCCAACGGCCACAGGGCCGCAAGCTTGAGCAGGTGGCGGCGCTGCATGGCCCCTCCTTTCCAGCGCTTTTATCAGCGTTCTTATCAGAATGACAGTATCACGCAGCAGAGCACGCTTGTCGACTGGATTACGGAAACTGTGTACAAAACAACAGCTATTCAGGCCTAAGTGGAGGGGGGCAAATTAATCCAGATCAATAAAAGCGTAAATAGAAAATAAATCTTGCGTGCTGCTCTGGACGGCATGCGCGCCCCTCGCCTACGCTGTTTTTTTATCTGAAAAACAAGAGGACCACATGCAGACAGCGCGCTTGAATATTATTGGAATGGATCACGAAGGCTGCGCCGACAGATTGACGGGCGCACTTGAGGCGGTCACGGGCGTGGCCACCGTCTGCGTCTCGCTGGCGCGCCACGGCGCCACGGTGCAATTCGACGAACGCCTGGCCACGCAGGAACGTTTGCTGGCCGCCGTCAACGACGCCGGCTTCATGGGCGAGGCGTCCAACGAAGAACAACTGCCCTCATGCAGCGGCGCCTGCGGCCACTGCCGCCACTGAGCGCCTGCCGCCTCCCCTTTTCCGCTCAGCCTCCCCGCGCGCCCCGGTCGCGCAAATGCGCCAGCACGCGGCGCGGTCCCAGCGACTGCAGGTCGAACGGCGGCAATTCGATGGCGTCGAGCGTGTTCTTGAACAGCAAGCCCAGCTCCGTATCGCCTTCCAGGCTCAAACGGCGGCTGAAGAACAGGGTGTCCGGATCTTCCTGGCGCCGCGCCAGCAGCATCAAGTCATGCACACTGGCGGCGATGCACAGGTCCGGCACGTCGACATAGCGTTCGGCCACAAACACTGTGCCCTGCCACTCGAAATCGAAGGCGATACCCGCGTCCAGCAGGCGCAAGCGCAGGCTGCGCCCCTCCAGACTGCAGCGCACGTCGTCGGGCAATTGCGGCGCCAGCAGGCGGTTCAAGCCTTGCACGAACAGCCAGGAGGCGGGATACGGCGGCAGCTTGGACAGCAATTCGGCCAGCGGTTCGGGCAGCCGGTACGACACGGCGGGCTTGCTCATGGGAGGCTTGGCCGGCACGGGCAATCTTTCCAGTTGATCTTGCATGTTCTTCCTTTCGATGCGTTCAATGGGCGGCGTGCTGTTCCATGCCGGGCTGGCCGTGCCAATAGCCGTCGCAGGCGCCGGCCGGCTGGCAGGCCGCCAGCTGAGCCTGGGCGCCGATGCCGCTGACCTGCCCTCGGCGGGCGCGGTCGAAGATGGCGATCACCTGTTCCGTATGCATGGCCTGCGGACTGATGCGCGCTACCGACACGCCCATGTCGCGCATGGCGTCGAGTTCGCGCACCAGGTTGTAGACAAGCGCCGACTGCGTCTGCGTGCCATTCAGTACGAGGAAGGGCACTTCGTCGCGCGTGCGCAGCAGCAGGCCGTCCGGCTCTTCCAGGCAGCTGTAGCCGCAATCGTCCTTCGGCAGGTTGCGGTTGCGCGCCGTAAAGCAGCGCGCGGAAAACGCCAGCGGCATGCGGCCGTAGGCGAACACTTCCGTCTCCAGCCCTTCCGGTTTCTGGCGCTGCATCTCGGCCAGCGCCGTCTGCCCCATTTCCAGCGGCATCACCCAGCGCCGCGCGCCCATGCGCGCCAGCAATTGCAGGCTGGGACCATTGAACAGGTTCAAATGGGGACCGGCGACGAAGGACGCGCCCTTTTCCATACAGTGCACGGCGCCCATGTCGTTGGCCTCGACGCCGTAGCGGCCATTGCCCGTGATGCGGCGCAGAGTCGCCAGTTCGGCGCCCGCCTCGATCAGCGCCTGCGTCGACAGCACCACTTCCTTGCCGGCGGCGGCCAGCATGTCGGCGATATCGAGCCAGTCGGCCAGGCGCAGCTCATGCCGGCGCGAGCAGACGGTTTCGCCCAGATACACGATATCGACGGCGGTGCCGGCGATCTGCTGGTAAAACTCGAAGACGGTGGCGCGCGGCCAATAGTAGAGCAAAGGGCCCAAAGAGAGTTTTAACATGTTCATCCTTTATTTCCAGGAGCGGTGGTAGGCGCCGAGTGTGTGCTGCTGCCCTTCGGCCAGCTTGTCCATGGCCGCCATCCAGCCCGGCTTGACGGCGTAGCGCGTATTGCCTTCGCGGCAGGCGTCGATCGCTTCGCGCCACACGCGCGTCACCTGCGCCACATACGCGGGACTGCGCTGGCGTCCTTCGATCTTCACGGCGCGCACGCCCATGGCGATCAGCTGCGGCAGCAGCGCCAGCGTGTTCAGGCTGGCCGGCTCTTCGATGGCGTAATACTCTTCGTCGTTGACTTCGAAACGCCCCTTGCACAGGGTTGGATAGCTGGCGTTTTCGCCCGGTGCGTAGCGGTCGATCAGCACGCCGTTCAGGCGCGATTCCAGGCCGTTCGGCGTTTCCAGCCAGCGCACGGATTTCGCCGGCGAGCACACGCCATGCGTGTTCGGCGCCTCGCCCGTCGCATACGAGGACAGCGCGCAGCGCCCTTCGACCATCACGCACAGGCTGCCGAAGCCGAAGACCTCGATCTCGACGTCCGTCTTGGCGATCAGTTGCTCGACCTGCGCCATCGACAGCACGCGCGGCAGCACGGCGCGGGCGATGCCGAAGTGTTCCTGGTAAAAATTGATCGCTTCGTAATTGGTGGCCGAGCCTTGCACGGACAGGTGCAGGCGCAGCTGCGGGTGATGCTCACTTGCATACGCCATCAGGCCCGGATCGGCCACGATCATGGCGTCGATGCCCGCCTCGGCGGCGCGGTCGATGGCGCTGCGCCACACGGCCCAGTTGTGCGGCTGCGGATAGGTATTCAGCGCCAGCAGCACCTTGCGTCCATATTGGTGGGCGTAGCGCACGCCCTCGGCGATAGCCTTTTCATCGAAATTGAGGCCGGCGAAATTGCGCGCATTGGTGGCATCGCGAAAACCCAGGTACACGGTGTCGGCGCCATTGTCGACGGCCGCTTTCAGGGCGGGCAGGCTGCCGGCGGGGCAGACCAGTTCCAGCGGTCCGGCCACGCGAGTGGCGGTGGTTGATTCAAGCATCATGGTGTTCACAGTCCTGTATCGGCTCAGGGTGCAGACTATAGCCCCGCCCATGCCGCCCAGTCCTTGACGCAGGTGAAGGAATGCATGCATGGCTGGCGCGCGTTCGACTTGCTTGACCTGGCTGTAAAATGCCCCACTTTTCTTCCTCTCCGATTGCCCGCCATGCCCCGCAAACCGCTGCTGATTTTCCTGCTCACCCTGTTCCTCACCGTGCTGCAAGTGCAGTGGGCCGCACCCGCCGACGGCTACGACGCCGAGGCGCTGTCGCTGCTGTCGCCCGAGGTGCTGGGCGCGTATCCGGGCGTGCTGCTGCTGTTCCTGCAAGCCGTCTTCGCCCGCCGCGCCATGCCCGTGGCGCGCCAGGCCGCCCTCTGCACGGGCCTGCTGGCCGTCTACTGGCTGCTGGCGAACTACGTCACGTTCGACGTGCGCGTGGCCAGCTGGAGCACGTTTTCGCCGCTGGAAATCTGGATGCACGTGCTGCCCGCCTCGGTCATCAGCATCGCCGTCTGCGGCGCCGCCTATTTCGGCGTGAGCTGCTTCATCCTGCGCCAGGGCAGCGCCAGGAAGTAAGCGCGGCGGCGCTTTTTTCACCTGCGTCAAGGATTCGTCACGCAACTGCACGCGGCCTTTGACGCCACTATATTTAGTGATTAATCTCCATGAAAACACCGCATGTTGTGTTTATTGGAGGTTTCATGACGACAAATGCAGTTCCATCCACGCGCGGCCAGGTCGACGTCGCCGCGTCCATCAATGAATACCTGGAGCGACGCGACTGGCGAGTCAACGCCAACGCCAACCAGGGCTACTCGCTGGGCGGCCTGATACTCAACGTGTCGGGCAAGGTCATCGCCAACTACTGGCTGGACCAGGTGTATCCGCCGGAAGTGGGCGCGGCGCACCGCGAGGCGGCGCTGCACATCCACGACCTCGACATGCTGGCCGGCTATTGCGCCGGCTGGTCGCTGCGCACCCTGCTGCACGAAGGCTTGAACGGCGTGCCGGGCAAGATCGAGTCAAGTCCGCCCAAGCACATGTCGAGCGCCATCGGCCAGATCGTCAACTTCCTCGGCACCCTGCAGAACGAGTGGGCCGGCGCGCAGGCGTTCAGCTCCTTCGACACCTATATGGCGCCCTATATCCGCAAGGACGGCCTGCGCTACGAAGACGTACGCCAGTACATGCAGGAGCTGATCTTCAACCTCAACGTGCCGTCGCGCTGGGGCACGCAGACGCCATTCACCAACCTGACCTTCGACTGGGTCTGTCCGGACGACCTGCGCGAGCAGATTCCCGTCATCGCCGGCCAGGAAATGGACTTCAGCTACGGCGAGCTGCAGGCGGAAATGGACATGATCAACCGCGCCTACATCGAAATCATGATGGCGGGCGACGCCAAGGGACGCGTGTTTACCTTCCCCATCCCGACCTATAACATCACCGAGGATTTCGACTGGCACAGCGAGAACGCCGAACGCCTGTTCGAGATGACGGCCCGCTACGGCCTGCCCTACTTCCAGAATTTCATCAATTCGGAACTCAAGCCGAACATGATACGCTCCATGTGCTGCCGATTGCAGCTGGACCTGCGCGAACTGCTGAAAAGGGGCAATGGCCTGTTCGGTTCCGCCGAGCAGACGGGCTCCCTGGGCGTGGTGACCGTCAATTGCGCGCGCCTTGGCCACCTGTGGCGCGGCGACGAAGCGGCCTTGATGGCGGACCTGGACCGCCTGCTGGAACTGGGCAAGACCAGCCTGGAAATCAAGCGCCGCACCATCGAGGAACTGATGCAGCAAGGGCTGTTCCCGTATACGAAACGCTACCTGGGCACCTTGCGCAACCACTTTTCCACCCTGGGCGTGAACGGCATCAACGAGATGATCCGCAATTTCAGCGGCGACGCCTGGGACATCACGGCGCCGCAAGGCCATGCGCTGGCGATCCGCCTGCTCGACCACGTGCGCGCCCGCATGGTGCAGTTCCAGGAAGAGACGGGCCATATGTACAACCTGGAAGCGACGCCGGCCGAAGGCACGACGTACCGCTTCGCGCGCGAAGACCGCAAGCGCTATCCCGCCATCCTGCAGGCCGGCACTGTCGACAACCCGTATTACACGAATTCGTCGCAGCTGCCCGTCGGCCATACGGACGACCCGTTCGAGGCGCTGGAATTGCAGGACGCGCTGCAGCGCAAGTACACGGGCGGCACGGTGCTGCACCTGTACATGACGGAAGCGCTGTCCGACGCCAACGCCTGCCGCGAACTGGTGAAACGCGCACTGAGCCGCTTCTCGCTGCCCTACATCACCATCACGCCCACGTTTTCCATCTGCCCGCGCCACGGCTACCTGGCCGGCAAACATGAATTTTGCCCCACCTGCGACGCGGAACTGATCGCCCGCAAGCAGGCCCAACCTGTTCCATCACTGGAGGAAACACCATGAACGCACGTCCCGACTTCACGCCCGCCATCACCCTGCTCGATTCCGAACGCCAGCGCTGCGAAATCTGGACGCGCGTGATGGGCTACCACCGCCCCGTCGCCTCGTTCAACATCGGCAAGCAGGGCGAATTCCACGAACGCCAGTATTTTACGGAAGCGGGCGCCCGGCTTGGCCAGCCAGCCTGCCATGGCTGAGTTGAAAGTGGGCGGCCTGACGCCCTTTTCCGCCACCGACTACCCAGGCAAGCTGGCGGCCGTGGTGTTCGTGCAGGGCTGCCCCTGGCGTTGCGGCTATTGCCACAATCCGCACCTGCAGGCGCGCACGCCCGAAGGCGCCATGCCGTGGCAGGACGTCTTGAGCTGGCTGCGGCGCCGCGTGGGCCTGGTCGACGCCGTCGTCTTCAGTGGCGGCGAGGCGTGCATGGACCCGGCGCTGGCGCGCGCCATGCTCGATGTGAAGGCGCTGGGTTTCGGCATCGGCCTGCACACGGCCTGCATCTATCCGCAGCGCCTGCAGGAAGTGCTGCCTCTCGTCGACTGGGTCGGCTTCGACATCAAGGCGCCGTTTGCCGACTATCGACATGTGACCCGCGTGGCCGGCAGCGGCGACCCGGCGCGCGCCTGCCTGGACGCCATCCTCGCCAGCGGCGTCGCCTACGAATGCCGCACCACCACCCACCCGGACCTGCTGCCGGACGAACAGTTGCTGGCCCTGGCCGCCACCCTGGCCACCAAGGGCGTCGACAACTACGTGCTGCAGCAGTTCCGCGCCGAAGGCTGCCTGGACGCGGCGCTGTCCGGCCGCCCCCTGCACGGCTATCCATCGGCGCATATTCTGCGGCAAATTGACGCCATGTTTCCCCGTTTTACATTCCGTAATCATGGCAATTGATCCTGCAAGCACATAATTTCGGAAAGCTCCGCAAAATTCCCCGTTCTGCAACGCTGAAATGTCTTGCGTGCTGTAATGTATCAACTGTGCCGCGCACCACGCGCCGCCCCTTAGATTCCTCCTACAGCACTACAGATAAGCGTCATCCATGAACGATTTCACCGCAGTCAGCCCAGGCACCCCTTCCACCCACGCCGACATCCTGTACGGCCCGCCGCGACCGGATCTGCTGCGCGAGGAAGTGCTGGCTGACCTGCTGGAAGCGACGGCCCGCCGCTGCCCGCAGCAAATCGCCCTGATCGATGGCGCGCGCCGCATCACCTATGCCGAACTCGATGCGCAGGCGGGCCTGGCGGCCTCGCGCCTGGTGGCGGCCGGCGTCAAGCCGGGCGACATCGTGGGCCTGTGGCTGCCGCGCGGCGCGCATCTGCTGCTGATGCAGGCGGCGATTGCCAAGGCGGGCGCCGCCTGGCTGCCCGTCGATGAAGACACGCCCGTCGAGCGCCTGCAGGTGTGCCTCGATGACGCCCATGGCGCGGGCGTCGTCAGCTGCGCGCAATTCGCGCCGCGCCTGGCGGACGCCGGACTTGGCCGCCCCGTGTGGATGGCCGAAAGCCTGCTGGCCCCCGCCGCGCCAGGCGAAGTGCTGCCCGCGCGCGGCGAAGTTAGGCCCGAACACCCGGCCTATGTGATCTACACGTCCGGCTCCACGGGCAAGCCCAAGGGCATACTGATCAATCAGCGCAGCATCTGCCACTTCCTGCGCAGCGAAAACGCCGTGCTGGAAGTGATGCAAAGCGACACCGTCTACCAGGGATTTTCCGTCGCCTTCGACATGTCGTTCGAGGAAATCTGGATCGCCTACCTGGTGGGGGCCACCCTGTGGCTGGGACCGAAGGAAATCTCGGGCGACCCGGAAGCCTTGCCGCGCGCGCTGGCCGAGAACAAGGTCACCGTGCTCCACGCCGTGCCGACCCTGCTGGCCCTGTTCGCCGAGGAAGTGCCGAGCCTGCGCCTGATCAATCTGGGCGGCGAGATGTGCCCCGAGTCCCTGGTCGAGCGCTGGTCGCGCCCGGGCCGCGCCATGTTCAATACCTACGGCCCCACGGAAGCCACCGTCTCGTGCAGCCTGGCGCGGCTGCGGCCCGGCGAGCCCGTCACCATCGGCACGCCGCTGCCCAATTACGGCCTGCTGGTGCTGCAAGTGGCCGAAGCGGGAGAAAACCGTCCCCTGGCCCTGCTGCCGCGCGGCGAAACGGGAGAATTGTGCATCATCGGCCCCGGCCTGGCCGAGGGCTACCTGGGCCGCCCCGACCTGACGCTGGAAAAATTCCTGCCCAATCCCTGGAGCACGGGTCCCGATGATGCGCGCCTGTACCGCACAGGCGACCTGGCACGTATCGATGCCGACGGCCAGGTGCTGTGCCTGGGCCGCGCCGACGACCAGGTGAAGATACGCGGCTTCCGCGTGGAGCTGGGCGAGATCGAAGCCGTGCTGGCGCAGCAGCCGGGCGTGGGCACGGTGGCCGTCCTGCTGCGCAAGGATGACGGCATCGACCAGCTGGTGGCCTACATCGTCGGCAGCGACGAGGCGCCCGCCGACGCGCTGGCGGCAAAAACCCTGCGCGCGGCCCTGAACCTGCATTTGCCGCCCTACATGGTGCCGGGCCGCTTTGAATTGCTGCCGCTGATGCCGCGCCTGACCTCGGGCAAGATCGACAGGAAGGCCTTGAAGGCCATGCCGCTGTCCGCCCCGCCGGCCGGCGAAGCGGGTGTATCGGACGTGCCGGAAACGCCGGCCGAGGCGGCCCTGTTCGCGGCGCTGGCGAAGCTGTTTCCCGGCCAGCCCATCCTGCGCCAGCTGGACTTTTTCAGCGATCTCGGTGGCCATTCCTTCCTGGCCGCCCGCCTGGCGTCAAGCCTGCGCGCCGACCCGGCCTATGCCCACATGACGGTACGCGACATTTACCAGAACCGGCAAATCGGCAAGATCGCCGCCGTCCTGAACGAGGCGCCCGCGCTGGCCACGCCGGAAGCGGATTGGACGCCGCCATCGACCTGGAAGCGCTGGGTCTGCGGCGCGGCCCAGGCGGCGGCCGTGCCGGGCCTCGTCACCCTGCGCATGGCGCAGTGGATGGCGCCGTTCTTCACCTACCACTTCTTCACGGGCGACGCGGGCGACACCGTGCCGCGCGCCATCGCCGCCTCGATCGGCGTGTTTTTACTCGCGACCCTGGCCGAATTTGCCATTGCGATCGCCGGCAAGTGGCTGATCGCAGGCCGTTTGAAGCCGGGCAGCTATCCGCTGTGGGGCGTCACGTATTACCGCTGGTGGCTGGCCGACCGACTGGTCGAATCGGCGCCCGCGTATCTGCTCAGCGGCTCGTCCCTGAACAGCTGGTGGCTGCGTGCGCTGGGCGCGAAAGTGGGCAAGGAAGTGGTCATCGGCTCGATGACCCTGCGCGCGCCCGACCTGCTGGCCATCGGCGACAACGTCAGCGTGGGCAATGCCGTCAACTTTGAAAATGCCAGGGTGGAACGGGGACGTTTGCTGCTGGGCCAGATCAGCATCGGCGACGATGCCTGCATCAGCTCTTACGCGATTTTGGAAGGCAATACCGCAGTGGGCGCGTTTGGCCACCTGGAAGGGCAGTCGGCGCTGGCCGACGGCGCCTCGGTGCCGGCCGGCAGGGTCTGGACCGGTTCGCCCGCGCGCGATGTCAAAGCGTTTGACGTGGCCAGCCATCCGCCGCGCCCCGCCGTCTCGCGCCTGCGCCTGACGGGCGAAACCGTGTTCTTCTGCTTCGGCATGGTCCTCATCGCCGTGCTGTTCTTCATGCCAGTCTTCCCTACTTTTGTCCTGATCGACTGGTTCGACGAGCGTGAAATGATGCCGTGGTTGCAGGGGCGCGACGTGACGACCCAGCTGGCCCGCTACTTCCTGCTGGCCTTTCCCGCCAGCGCCGTGCTGATCGTGCTCACGGCCCTGCTGTCGGCCGCCATCCGCTGGGGTGCGCTGCCGCGCCTGAAGCCGGGCAGCTCGCCCGTGCACAGCAATATCTATTGCGCCAAGTGGCTGGTCAGCCATATCCAGGAATCGAGCCTGAACGTCCTGCACGGCATCTACGCCACCGTGTACGCGCCGTACTGGTACCGCCTGCTGGGCGCCAAGGTCGGCAAGGGCGCCGAGATTTCCACGGCCCTGGGCGTCGTGCCCGACATGCTAACCCTGGGCGACGACACCTTCATCGCCGATGCCGTCATGCTGGGCGACGAGCAGATCGACGGCGGCTGGATGACCATGCGCCCCACCGTCGTCTCGCATCGCAGCTTTGTCGGCAACGGCAGCTACATCCCCGATGGCACCGTGCTGCCCGAGCACGTGCTGATCGGCGTGCACACGCATGCGCCGCGCAATGAACAGATGCACAGCGGCGATACCTGGCTCGGTTCCCCGCCCATGCATTTGCCCGCGCGCGAACAGGTCAGCGGCTTTGCCGAACACCTGACGTTCAAGCCATCCGTGCTGCGCCGCCTGGGCCGCAGCCTGATCGAAGCGTTCCGCATCGTCGCGCCGCACGCGGTGGTGATCGCCGTCGGCTACACGCTGGTGCTGGACGTGATGCCGATCGCGGGCGCCGGGCGCTGGGGCGAAGTGGTGGGCGACCTGGCCATCGCCGGCCTGGCCTACGGCATCGGCAATTTCCTCGTGGTGGTGCTGTTCAAATGGCTGCTGCTGGGACGCTACCGCAAGCATGCGGCGCCCATGTGGACGCCGTTCGTGTGGATTTCGGAAGGCGTGACCAACCTGTACGAAGGCATCGCCGTGCCCAACTTCATGCGCTACCTGCGCGGCACGCCTTGGCTGCCGCTGGCCTTCCGCCTGTTCGGCTGCAAGATCGGCCGCGGCGTCTACATGGACACGACGGACATCACGGAATTCGACTGCGTGCACATCGGCGACTATAGCGAACTCAATGCGTTGACCTGCCCGCAAACGCATCTGTTCGAAGACCGCGTGATGAAGATCGACCACGTCGAGATCGGCCAGCGCGTCTACATGGGCCCGCGCAGCTCCGTGCTGTACAGCGCCAAGGTGGGCGACAACGCGCGCCTGGGACCGTTGACCCTGGTGATGAAGGGCGAGCACATCCCCGCCGGCAGCAACTGGGCGGGCTGCCCGGCCGCGCCTTTGCGTAGCTGATTGCGGCTGATGGAGTTTACGGTGCTCTTGTCAAGAGACGGCGTGCTGGCGATCGGCATCGCTGCCGTCCTGCCCCGCGCCGTGGCGCGCCAGCGCATCCGCGCCGCCGTGCGCGAGGCGGCGGCGCAGTGGCTCGAGCTGAACATCGAGGCGATTACAGTGGAGTCGACGCCGGGCACCCCTCCCCGTTTGCTGCTGGCTGGACGCACAGTTGGCCTGTCGTTCAGCCATGACGAGGGACTGTCGCTGGCCGCCATCGGCCTGCATGGTCCCGTCGGCATCGACGTGATGCGCGTGCAGGACATCCCCGACTGGGAACAGGTGGCGCGCGATTACCTGGGGCCGCGGGTGGCGCAGCAGCTGGCCTCCTTGCCCGATCCAGAGCGTCCTTGCGCCCTGGCGCAGGCGTGGACGGCGCGCGAGGCGGCGCTCAAGTGCGCGGGCCGGCAGCTGGCCGAATGGGACGGCGTGGCGCCGGCTTGCCGGCTGCAAGCCGTGCACTTGCCGGCGCCGTATGTGGCAACCCTCGCATACTAATCCTCCTTGCCCTCGGCCGCGCCGCCGATCTGGACGAAAATCAGTTTTACGATAATACTGACGAGCAATCCCAGCACCCCGATCAATTCCAGCATGGTCTTTCCTTCGCAATGACAGCGGACCAATGCACTGTAGCGCGAACGCCGGGGCCAAGGCCAATATCAAATCAGGCAGTCTCCGATCTCGAAAAGGCATACGATTGATTTCTCTCAAACAATTCAAGTACTTTGTCGAAGTCGTCGATGCGGGCAGCTACTCGCGCGCGGCGGAAAAGTTATATATCGCGCAGTCGGCCCTGAGCCGACAAATCAAGGAGCTCGAAGGCGAGGTGCAGGCGCTGCTGCTCACGCGCGACGCGCGCCATATCGAACTCACACCCGCGGGACAGCTGTTTTATGAACGCGCCAGGCGCATCCTCGACGACATCGAGGAAACCGTGCGCCAGACGCGCCACGTGGGCCAAGGCGCGCAAGGCATCATCCGCCTGCTGCATTCGAGCTCCGTCACCCTCACGCCCGCCATCGGCGCCGTGCTGAACCGCCTGCTGGCGCAGTTCCCCGGCGTTACGCTCGACGTGTCAAAAGGCTCGTCGGAAAACCAGGCCGCCGATATCGAGGAAGGCCGCGCCGACCTGGGCCTGGTGCGCCTGCCCACCCTGCGCAAGCACGCCAACATCGTCGTGCGCGAACTGTTTGCGGAAAAGCTGGTGGTGGCCGTGTCGGCGCAGTCTCCGCTGGCCGCGCTGGAGCGCACGACGATCGGCGCCCTGCGCGACGAGGCCTTCGTCTCGATCCCGCACAAGGACCGGGGCGGTCTCAGCTACCTGGTGGCGGGCCTGTGCCTGGCGCAGGGTTTCTTCCCGAAGGCGGCGCGCGCCATGTCGCGCAAGACCTCGCAGCTGAACCTGATCGAGGCGAACCTGGGCATCGCCATCGTCCCCGACAGCATGCGCCTGGTGGCGCCGCCCGGCGTGCGTTTTATCGCCCTGCCGGACGAGGAATCGCATTCCGTCGTCGGCCTGATCTCGCCGCGCGCGGCCAGCGGCATGGTGGCCGCGTTTACGGAAGCGTTCGTGCGCGAAATGGGCACACTGCCGGCCGCTTAGCCTTCCGCATACAGCGCCGCATCGACGTCGCGCACGGCCGCCATCAGCAAGGCCAGCTTCATGACATCGAGCTGGCCGTCCGTGCGCACGCGCGAGCACAGGTCGATGCCGTAGGGGCGCACCTGGCGCAGCGCGTCAGCCACGTTGGTGTCGTCCAGCCCCCCTGCCAGGAAGACGGGACGGGGACTGGCGCGCACGAAGCGGGCGCTGACGGACCAGTCATGCGTGCGGCCCGTGCCGCCCAGTTCCGGCACCGCCGCGCCGGGGCGGCCCGAATCTAGCAAAAAGGCGTGCACGTGGGGCGCGTAGGCGGGGATCAGGTTCAGCGCCTCGGGCCCTTCCACGTGGATCACCTGCACGCGCCGCACGTGCGGCAACAGGCGCGCCAGCTGCGCCACTTCGCCCGGGTCGACATGCCCGACGATCTGCACGGTGGACGGCTGCGTGGCGCGCACGTGTTCGGCGATGGCTGCCGCCGTCGTCTCTGACGTCAGCAGGAAGGTCGCCACGGGCGGCGGCGTCCAGGCGGCGATCTGCGCGATGCGCGCGTCGGGAATCGGGCCGGGACCGGACGGCATGGCGGCCACCAGGCCCAGCGCGTCGGCGCCGGCGGCAATCGCCAGTTGCGCTTCGTCGATGGAAGCGATACAGCAGATCTTGATGCGGGTTCTCATGGCCTTGCATGTTCAGTCGGGATGATCAACATTACAACACAGGGTGGCGCGCGCGCCAAGCCACGCGGTCAAGGCCGCGCGCGATTGTGTGCCAGAATGGGGACATTGACCACTGCCCGAGGAATCCATGGCCGACTACAAGAACCCCAGCTACGTGGCCCGCTCCATGCACCCGCGCTTCGATGAACTGACCTCGCCCGGCGAAGCCGTGCCGTATTCGGGCATCTACCGCTGCGACGGCTGCGCGCACGAGATCGTGTCGACGGAAGGCCACGTCATGCCGCCGCAGAACCACCATCAGCACAGCAGCGAACAGGGCCCCATTCTCTGGCGCCTGATCGTCAGCCCGCGCTGATTGACATGCGCCAGGCGGCGGACGATACTTGATTGATCGGGAACTCGCCATTGGAACGTCACTGGAACACCAGCATGCGCATCGTCGATTTTGAAGTCCGCAAGGAGTGCCCGCCGCAGCTGTGCGACTGCGAACGCGAGCGGCTGCTCGACGATCCGCAGGCGGACGTTTCCATCCTGCGCCTGAACCTGACGGAAGAAAAACGCCTGCTGGCGCACATCGAGGGCATCGCCACCTATGCGCAGTTGCAAAAGCTGCAGCGGCTGTTGAAGAGCAACCTGGGCGTGGAATTGCAGATTGCGCCGGGCAGCGGCGAAGTGCGCACCGTGCGCGGCTTCCAGATCCGCCTGCTGGAGCGGCCCGGGCTGTGCCGCAAGACGCGCGCGGCCATTCCCGCCGCCGTACGCCGCTGCCTGGCCGCGCATCCCGAGATCGCGTTTGCGATATTGAATGAAAACGATTTGCTGGGTGGCATGTGAGCCGGGTAGGTCGGATTAGCGGAGCGTAATCCGACACCATTGTTGGCTTCGCAATGTCGGATTACGCGGTTCCCGCTAATCCGACCTACGCCGCTGACCCCGGTTTTACGCTGCGTGTATCTCGATTACTTTCTTGCCCTTGGCCGCGCGCGCCCGCAACTGCCCGCAGCCGCCCTCCACGTCCTGCCCGGCCGAATCGCGCAATTTGGTCAGCACGCCGCGCGCGTGCAGGGCGGCGGCAATCGTCCGCGCCTTTTCCCAGCTGGGACGCCTGAACGGCAAGTCATCGATGGTGTTGTACGGGATCATGTTGAGCACCGCGTACTTGCCCTGCAGGAGCGCGACGATGCCGTCCATCTCGTCATCGCCATCGTTGACGCCTTCCATCAGGGTCCATTGATACTGCACCGGGTAGCCGGTCAGGCGCGCGTACGATTCGCCGAAGTCCACCAGTTCGCGCGGGGTGAGCCTGGGCGCGCGCGGCAGCAGCTGCTCGCGCAGCGCCGGCTTCGTCGTGTGCAGCGACAGGGCCAGCGCCGGCTTGACCCGCCCCTGCGGCAGGCGCTCAAAGGCGCGCGGGTCGCCCACGGTGGAAAACACGAGGTTCTTGTGGCCGATATTGCCCTCGGTGCCCAGCAGTTCGATCGCTTCCATCACATTGTTCAGGTTATGCGCCGGTTCGCCCATGCCCATGAAGACGACTTTTTTCACAGGTCGCAGGGTGCGCGCCAGTACCACCTGGGCGACGATCTCGCCGCTCGTCACCTGGCGTATCAAGCCGTCGCGGCCCGTCATGCAGAACTGGCAGCCGACGGCGCAACCGACCTGGCTCGACACGCACAAGCCGTCGCGCGGCAGCAGCACGCTTTCCACCGTCTGACCGTCGTGCAGCCCCACCAGCAGGCGCGCGGAACCGTCGGCGCCCGGATGGCTGCTCAGCAGTTTCAGCATGCCCTGCAATTCCAGGTCGAGTGCAGGCAAGGCCTCGCGCACGGGCAGCGGCAAAAAGTCTTCGGCGCGGCGCCGGCCCTGGTCGTGCGGCTGGCCCTGTATCCAGTCGCGCAGCACGCGCTGTTCGTGCAGGGGCTTGGCGCCCAAGGCGCGCAGGCGCTGGCGCAGATAATCGATTTGCATGGGGTTTGAAATAAAAAACGGCGCGCCGGCAGGAATGCGAGGCGCGCCGCGAATGGCAAGGAGAGTCTTACACTTTCTTCACGAATTCCGTCTTCAGGCTCATGGAACCGAAGCCGTCGATTTTGCAGTCGATATCGTGGTCGGCATCGACCAGGCGGATATTCTTGACCTTGGTGCCCATCTTGACGACACCGCCGCCGCCCTTCAATTTCAAGTCCTTGATGACGCTGACCGTGTCGCCGTCCTGCAGGATATTGCCGGCCGAATCGCGGTACACCTTGGCGCCCTCTTCCGCCGCTTCTGCAGCCGTGGCCGACCATTCATGCGCGCACTCAGGGCAGATCAACTGGCTGCCGTCTTCGTACGTGAATTCGGATTGGCATTGCGGGCATGGTGGTAATGTGCTCATTTTCTTCTCTGTCTGGTGAACAGCGCGTGCTGTAAAAGCCGACATTATACGGCCTACGCCCCGTATCAGCGGGCTTTTTTCCCCATCATTATCAAGGCCGGCGAATAATCTCGATGGTGCTGTGGACGATTTCCTCGTGGATGCCTATACGCGCGCGCAGCTCGGCCGCCGTCAATGCGGCATCGCGGCTGACGACGGACAAGGCGCACGAATACAGCTGCTTGCCGACTCGCCACACATGCAGGTCGACGATGCGCGGCGTGTCGCCGGCACTGGCCACTTCCACCGCTTCGCGGATTTCGTCCACCACGGGGTGATCCATCTCGCGGTCCAGCAAGACCTTGCCCGTTTCCTGCATCAGCTTTTTCGCCCACAGGGCCACCAGCACGGCGCCCAAGATGCCCATCAGGGGATCGAGCCACTGCCAGCCGTAAGCCCACGCGCCGGCCAGCGCGACGATGGCCAGCACGGAGGTGGCGGCGTCAGCCAGCACGTGAATGTAGGCGGCCTTCAGGTTCAGGTCTTCGCCATGACCATGGTGATCGTGATGGCCGTGGCCATGGTGATGATCGTGGCCATGGTGATGGTCGTGGTGGCCGCCGAGGATCAGCGCGCACACGAGGTTCACAGCCAGGCCGAAGGCCGCCACCGCCATCGCCTGCGGATAGTGGATGGGCTGCGGTGAAAACAGGCGCTCGACGGAAGCGGCCACCATCAGCACGGCCACGCCCAGCAGCAAAATGGCGCTCGTGTAGCCGGCCAGCACCTCGATCTTCCACGTGCCGAAGGCAAAGCGGGGGTCGCGCGCATAACGGCGCGCGGCCGCATACGCAAACGCGGCCAGGCCGATGGCCAGCGCGTGCGAACTCATATGCCAGCCATCGGCCAGCAGCGCCATGGAGTTGTACCACCAGCCGGCAAGGATTTCCAGCAGCATGGTGGCCAGCGTGATCCACATGACGATGCGCGCGCGGCGTTCGGCCTTGCCATTGCTGCTGTCAAAAACGTGTTCGTGCTGCCAGGCGGAGAGGTCTTCCGCCGTGTGTTGGTGTTTCATGTGATGGTCCCTGGTGATTATTTGAGGTAGGTGCGCAGGATGCCGGCGATATCGTCGGCGCCCCTGGCCCGCTCCTCGCCGGAGATATCGGGGCTGGCCACGTGCTCGCGCAAGTGTTCCTCGATCACTTCGGCCATCAGGCCATTCACGGCGCCGCGCACGGCGGCGATCAGCTGCAGCACTTCGCCGCAGTCGCGGCCCTCTTCCAGGCCCCGCTCCAGGCCTTCCACCTGCCCCTTGATGCGCTTGACGCGATTGAGCAGCCTGGTCTTGTTGTGCGCCGTGTGGCCCATGATTCACTCCGATAAATACTATAGGGGGGTATACTATCAGAAACCGCCAGGGCTACGTCAACAAGGCATATCCACCTCAGGGAACGCGCGCGATCTGCTGCAGCTTGCTGGCCAGCGAGGCATCGGACAATTCGCCCAGGTGCGTATCGACCAGGCGCCCCTGCGCGTCATAAAACAGGGTGGTGGGCAGGGCCGAGGAACCAGCCGCCTTGCCCAGCGCCGCCCCGCTGTCGAGTACCACATTGCGCAGGGTCGCGCCACTCCTGTCCAGGAAAGCGCTGGCGGCGGCCGCATCCTCACGCTGGTTCGCATACACGAAGACGATATCGGCGCGCGCCTGCTGCGCGGCGGCCAGCACGGGCATCTCGCGCCGGCATGGCGGGCACCAGCTGGCCCACAGGTTGACGACCATGGGCTTGCCGCCGGCCAGCGCCGCCAGGCTGGTGGACGTGCCGTCCAGCGTCTGCAGCGCCACGGCCGGCAAGGCCGCCGGCTTGTCATACGCCAGCGAGATCCCTGCGCTCAACACGGCCCAGGCCAGCGCGCCGCAGGCCACGCTGACAGCCAGCGGACGGCGCATGGCCGCCATGGCGGGACGCCGGCAACGCCACGCGGCGATGGCCAGCGCGGCCGCGATGCCGGCCGAAGCCATGAAGCCGCCGTCGCGGATATTGATGATGGACCCGGGCGCGGCCAAGGGGGAGCTGAAATACTGCTCATGCCAGCGCAGCACGAACGCCAGGCGCGCCGCCAGCAGGCCGGCGATCAGCATGTCGGAAACGAGGGGGCCGGCGTCCGGCAATTGGCGATACTTCCGCAGCCACCACGCCGCACCGTAGGCGACGCACAGGGAAAGGAACAACAGGACCAGGCCCGTGGGCAGGGCCAGGGGGCCGATTTGCAGAGACAGCATGGGCGCTTTCAGGAACGTCGAGGGACGGCCATTGTGGCCCATGCAGATTAAACCGGCGTTAAGAAGCGGCCAGCGCTTCCTTGCGCACGAAATGCATGGCTTGCGGCTGGTCCACCAGCACGCACTGCTTGCCCGTGCGCTTGCAATGGTCATGCACGCGCCAGTAAGCGTCGTGGCTGACGCAGCCGGTCTGGCAAATCACCAGGTCGGCCGCCACCAGACCCGCTTCCAGCGCCGCCGCATCGTCGGCGCCATCGTCGCCGCCCGCGTGATGCAGGAAGCGCCCGCCGGCCTGTTCGATGGCCAGCTGAGCCACGTTGGCGCCGCCCGCGTCCTGGCCCGGCGCCAGACTTGCATAGTGGCCCACATACAGCACGGCCTTTTCGCGCACGTCGGCCTGCAAGGATGGCGCCGGCAGCCACTGCAGGCGCAGCAGCTCGCGCATCAGGTCCTGCACGCGCTCGCTGAGCCACTCGACCTTGCGGGCCAGCCGTGCACGCGTCGGCAAGCCCGGCATACTGGCCGACAATTCGGCCAATGCGTCGCGCGCCAGCGCCAGCTGCGTATCGCGGATGACGACCTGCGCCCGCGCGCGCATCAATTCCGACTCCAGCTGCGCGATGCGGGCCGCCTGCGCCGCCAACTGCGCACTGCAACGCGCCTGCGCGCGACCATATTCGCCCATCAGCACGCGATGCTCATGCGCGATCACGTCTTCGTTGCCATACACACTACCCATCATGCCCTCCTTCACCACCCGTGGCGCCATGGCGCCAGCCCATTGCACGCCCATAACGCTGAATTATAAATGAGAATCATTATTATTTGTGTATGCACGTGCACGCAGCAGGGATATGCGAAGGCGACGGTCTTCACGTGGCCGGCGGGCAGGACAGCATGCGTTTCCAGACATCGTCCTGCACTTGCCGCACCTGCCGCAGGGCATCGGGGCCGCGATAGATATCCAGCGTGTTCGGCCACGCGATATCGATGAACAACTGCCGTGCCGGATCGATCAGCAGGGACTGCCCGACATAGTTTCCCTTGATCTCAGCCTTGTTGACGGCCAGCAGGCGCGCGCCGCCCGCAAACGCCCGCTCGTCCAGCGCCACGCCGCTACGCTCGGCCACGTCGCGCAGCCAGCGTTCGCGCCAGCGCGCCTGCTCCGCGAACTGTCCCTGTGGCGGCCGGTCCAGCTTGACGACTGCCGCCACGGGGCCGCCTGTGCCCGCCTGCAGCGAAAAGCCCATGCGTTCCTGCAATTCGACCGTGTAGGCCTCGCCCTTGACGTCAATCTGGTAGCGCCCCGCCCCGTCCTGTATCAGCAGGTCGGTCTGATGGTAGGCAGGTTTGACGCAATTGGCGTACTGATAGACGAGCACATCGAGGAAAGGCGGCGCGGCCGGGGTGGACGCCGCCATGGCGGGCGACAGGCTGGCACATAAGGCCGCTGCGGCCGCGTATTTCATCTTGCTCATGCTTGCTCCGGTTCACGTAAAAAGATGATGACGGCCGAAAAATATCTGCGGCACGCCATCCTGTCGCCCATAGTAGCTATTTTGAATAGTTCTTTCTGGCACACGATTCAATTGAATCGCGCTTGTTCGATCACTATTTCTAGTGTGTAATCTTGCAAACAAGTCATGACATCAACGGTCGATACGTTTCCCTCACCACACGGAGTTCCAGGCAATGTCCGCATTTTTCCATGCAAGCGCATCTTCCTTACGCATCGATCACGGCGGCAGCCAGACAAGATGAACAATCGCCCATTCACCGAACGGCGGCGTCAGCAATTTCTTGATGAAGAACTGTATGTCAAAACGCGCAACAATCAATTGGCGCTGATTGCAGGAGGACTGGAAAACAAAAAGGTCGCCGACTCAGCGCAGGAAAATGCTTCCGTCCATCATTTTTTGTATTTAGAAGAATTCTGGATCTGGATGCTCGACTATACGGCGGGCGAGCCGATTGAGGCACTGGCGCCGCGCATCGCGGGCATCGTGGATAAGTTTGAAGAATGGAATGCGGTCGATCAACTCTATCAGCAGGAAGCGGTGCTTGAATTTCCAGAGTTTGGGCCCTACGAATATGAGGGAGCACCAGAGTTTTACGTCCTGTCCGACTATGAGGACACCTTGCAACTGCTGAGCATTGCGATCCTGCTGCGCGATCAGCGTTCGGTACTGCGCATCATCCACGTGCTGCGCAGTCATCGTGGCCGCGATGGCCTGTTCGAGCAATTGATCGACGGATATGTGGAGGATGGACAAGCACTCGACGCCTGCATCATCGCCAGGCCCTATGACACCCTGCTGCAAGTGTTCTATGAGGAGGATGAGGAAGCTACCTTGGCCCTGCTCCAGAAATACCTGAAACAATGGTATCCGGCCATGCGACATCATCCGCGCTGGTACAACGAGCATCTCAATATCAGCGAGGAAGGCTATGCCGGCTACTATGGCTATTGGGCATTCGAAGCGGGGGCGACGGTTTTCCTGCTCGACCTGGACGATAGCCAGGCCGCGCATCTGGTGTACCCCAGGGATCTGGTCGACTATGCGCGACGGCTACGCAAGGAAGCGCGCTACACCAGCGAAGTTGCATGGCCGCAACCATAATCAGCAAGGGGCATGGATGCAGACGCTGAACGAACAGGATTTTTGCGCCCGGCGCAGGGAAGCGCGGCTATCCTATGCCATCTACCTTGACAGCAAGGAAAGCCAGGACGAGTGCTACGATATGGTGGCAGCCGGCTTGCAACAGCCGGCGCACGTGCTGCAACATATTCCACCAGAAAATTTCATGACGGCCACGCGCCAGCGGGCCTGGGATGGCGTCGACCAGCTGGCCCTCGCCTACAGCGCCGGCCACCGGCTCGACGAGTTGCGCGCCGCGTATCCCACGATACTCGGTTACTGGCTGGCGTTTGCCCGCTATGACATGGCATTTGACGCTCAGGCCGGCGAGGCGGAACAGGGATTTCCCCACTTCGCCCTGCCCGGCGACGGCTACGAACAGGTCAACCGCATGGTCTGCCTCGGCATTTTACTGGGCTGGGATAGCTTGCTGCCCCGGCTGGCGCCCGTCATCGATTTCAATAACCATGAAAAGGATGGCTTGCTGGAGCGGCTGCTGGCATGCTTCGTTGCCGGCAGGGATGCCGCCTGGCCAACGTGCACGCGCCAGCTACCCTACATCAACACACTCAAGATATTCGCGGCAGAAAAAGATGCCCGTCCCGCCCTGATGCACGCCTATCTGCGGCAATGGTATGAGGCCAGCCGCCGCGAGCCCTATTACGACAGCCACCGGCGCGACACGTCATTCTGGGGCTACTGGTCCTGGGAAGCGGCCGCCATCACCTGCGTGCTCGATATCGACGACAGCAGCTATCGCGGCGCGCCCTTCTATCCGGCCGACCTGGTGGCGTTCTGCCGGATGAACGGGATCGCCCCCGGCGCCGCTGTGGCAACGCAGAACACGCAGCAACAACGACCGGACGAAGCATGAAAACCAGCACTGCCATCGCCACCGGCATCGCCGCGGTTGCCGCACTCTGCTTTGCCCTGCCCACGCTGTCGCGTGCCGCCACCAATCCCTTTCCGGGCATTTACTCCATCATCGATCCCGTCACTGGCGAGACCAAAGATGTCCTGAAAGTAGAATCGCTGCTGGGCGAGTACGTGGTACTGGCGCGCTTTGGCGGCCACGGACCATGGACGGGCCCCATCTACGCCAAAGTCATGGGCAACGGCGACAGCTACGCGTCGCCGCCACTGTTTCAGCAGGACCGCATGGTCAGCGCGCTATCCCTGGACGAGATCGGCTACCTCTACCATACGCCGGGCAACAGCCACTCGCGCGTCGGGCCGTCCGATACCGGCTATATCAGCAATATCGCGAGCTTCGGCATTGAACCGCTGTACCGCCGGCCGCTCCGGGCGGGCCACGACGAGCGCGGGGAGCGGGGCCGGCACGCGTACACGCCCGGCGCCGGTGAGCGCAAGGTATCGGTCAGTACCTTGAACTACAGCCCGCGCATGGTACAGGTGGGCATCAGTTCCACCAGCAATCCTGACAACGCTGTCGATACCGATCCCCTGAATCCGCACATGAGCAGCGCCGCCAGTTGCTGCTTCCACCTGCCGGCGCAGGCCGCGGCGCCGTTGCAGGTCAAGCTCGAATATCGCTGGCTGCCCAAAGGCAGGCCTGAAGTGCTGGCCATGACCTTGCCAGCCAACAGCGACGCCGACGAACTGCTGATACTGGTGCAAGCGGATGGCAGCATGAGCGTGGAATTTCGCCACCCCGGCAAGGACCTGGATCTGACGCCTGAGGGCGTCAAATCCATCAATGGCAAGCCGTATCCCCTGCCACCGGCCGCCGAGCGCAGGGCGCGCCTGACTGCGGAACTGGTGCGAAGAAAACGCTTCTTGAAAGATATGTACAGGCTGCGGGACAACGGCACGGGGGAATCTGTCGAGGCGGCATATCAGCTGCGTTACCTGATCGACGAATACGAGAAAACCATCACCTATCTGGAAACGTTTTCCGCATGCGCCGGCAGCCTGGCGACGTGCGACAAGCAAGCCACGGCGGCGGCCCGCGCGCCGTAGCGCAGCAACGGTCCTGGCCGCCAGCCAGCCTGTCAGCGCCCCGGATGCGCTGAGGCGGCAAGCGCGCTGGCAGCGCCGCCGGCATCGAGCTTGAACACCCCCACCTCCCGCACCAGGCTGGCCGCCTGCTCTTCCAGGCTGCCGGCGGCGGCCGCCGCTTCCTCGACCAGGGCGGCATTCTGCTGCGTCACTTCATCCATCTGCGTGATGGCCTGGTTGACCTGTTCGATGCCCTGGCTCTGTTCCTGGCTGGCGGCGGCGATCTCGCTCATCAGGTCGACCACTTGCTTGACCGAGTTCACGATCTTGTCCATCGTCGCGCCCGCCTCGTCCACCAGCTTGCTGCCCGCGTCGACGCGCTCGACCGAATCGCCGATCATGGCCTTGATTTCCCTCGCCGCGCCAGCCGAGCGCTGCGCCAGGCCGCGCACTTCGCTGGCCACCACGGCGAAACCGCGTCCCTGTTCACCGGCCCTGGCCGCCTCGACAGCCGCATTCAGGGCCAGGATATTCGTCTGGAAGGCGATGCCGTCGATGACGTCGACAATATCGGCGATCTTGCGCGAGCTGGCATTGATGGCGCCCATGGTATCGACCACGCGCCCGACCACCTGTCCGCCCTGCACGGCAAATTCCGACGCCGACACCACCAGCTGATTGGCCTGCCTGGCATTGTCGGCATTCTGCTTGACCGTGCTGGTCAGCTCCTTCATCGCGGAAGCCGTTTCTTCCAGCGAACTGGCTTGCGCCTCCGTGCGCGACGACAGATCGAAATTGCCGGCCGCGATTTCGCGCGAAGCAATCGTGATGCTTTGCGTGCTGCTGCGCACCTGGCCCACGGTGCGCGACAGGCTGCCATTCATCGCTTCCAGGGCCTGCAGCAACTGACCGGGCTCGTCGGAAAAGCGCTTGTCGACACGATTGCTCAGGTCGCCGGCGGCCACCCTCTGCGCTGCCAGCAACGCCTCCTGCAAGGGGCCGGTAATGCTCCGGCTGATCAGCACGGCGCCGGCGATGCTGACGCCCAGCGATGCCAGCAGCAAGCCCGCCAGCAGCACGGTTGCCGAGCGCGCCTTGTCGGCCGATTCGGTCTCGAACGCGGCCGAGCGCTTGCTGGTCATATCGACCACGCGGTTGATGGCCGCCAGATGGCTGTCGTAGCTGGCGGCCATGGCCGCCATGGCAGTGGCGACGCCCGCCTTGTCCTGCCCCTGTAGCGCCGGGATGAAGCGCGTGAATGCCGTCTCGTAGAATGCCACGGCAGGGGCGTGCGCCTGCGTCAGCAAGGCTTCGGCGATATCGTGATCGAGATCCTGGGTACGCCAGAACTGATGGCGCGTGTCGTACTCGGCCTTCAAGGTTTTCAGGCGTTCGACCAGCTTGTCTTGCGCGCTTCTGTCTTCTGACGCCATCAACTGGAAGGCGACCAGATACGATTCGAGGATGTATTCCGGCGGCGGCAGCACGTCGGCCACCAGGTCCTTGCCCTGCACGATGCGCTGGTACACGGGCCCGTTGACCTTCAGTTCGTGCAGCACGCGCAGCGACCAGCCGCCATACACGATCAGGCCCAGCGAAAAGATGGCGACCAACAAGGCCAGCCGGCGCGACAGTTTGACTTGGCGAAGCAGCTGCATGTGCGTACCCCCTCGTTTATCCGGACCATGCCGCCAATGCCGCCGGCATAGGCCGCGCTGGCCAGTATGAAATTTCTGCGCGGCATTTGCGGATTATGCAACTTTTTAAGGGGATTGGGACGAATGCGATAAAAAAGAATCTCTTGCTGAGCACAGGCCGGCGTATGTGCTCGCATAAGGCGGCGCATGCGCTGGCAGCCAGTGCCTGGGATGAGGGGACGGCGTTGGCCGCTGCGCGGCCAACGGGGCCGCGCGGGGCGCGGCAGAACGGCGATTCGGTGAGCCTGCGCGCCCTTCAGGGCGCTCCGTCTTCGAATCCCATCGTTCCGTCCAGACAAATAAAAAAGCCTCCCGCAGGGGAGGCTTTTTTATTTGATTCTGGCGGAGACGGTGGGATTCGAACCCACGATACAGGTATAAGCCGTATGCATCCTTAGCAGGGATGTGCCTTCGGCCACTCGGCCACGTCTCCTAGCTGATTACTCAACTATGTCTCTGTAGCTAACTGCGCTGCAGCGACGAACGTCATAATATCGATTGCCCCCCCTTTGGTCAAGGGCGTGGGGCAATATTTTTGGATATTTAAGCTTTTTCCAGCTCGAACGCTTTATGCAGCGCGCGCACGGCCAGTTCCATGTACTTTTCATCGATCAGCACGGAGATCTTGATCTCGGAAGTGGAGATCATCATGATGTTGATGCCCTCTTCCGACAGGGTGCGGAACATCTGCGATGCGACGCCCACGTGGCTGCGCATGCCCACGCCGACGACGGACAGTTTCGACACTTTCGCGTCGCCCGTGATGCTGGCCGCGCCCAGCGCTTCGCGGTTCGCTTCCAGCACGGCCAGCGCACGCGTGTATTCGCCGCGCGAGACGGTGAAGGTGAAGTCCGTTTTACCGTCGACCGACTGATTCTGTATGATCATGTCGACTTCGATGTTCGCGTCCGCCACCGGTCCCAGGATGTGGTACGCCACGCCTGGACGGTCGGGCACGCCGAGCACGGTGATTTTGGCTTCATCGCGGTTGAAGGCGATGCCGGAGATGACTGCTTGTTCCATGTTTGTATCTTCCTCAAACGAAATCAGGGTGCCTGAATTGGCTTCTATTTCCAGCGGCAACATCGGGTCGGTCAGCGACGACAGCACGCGCGTGGGCACGCGGTAGTTGCCGGCGAATTCCACCGAACGCGTTTGCAGCACTTTGGAACCCAGCGAAGCCAGTTCCAGCATTTCTTCAAAGGTGATGGTCTTCAGGCGGCGCGCCTCGGAAACCACGCGCGGGTCGGTCGTGTAGACGCCGTCGACGTCCGTGAAGATCAGGCATTCGGACGCCTTCATGGCGGCGGCGATCGCCACGGCCGAGGTGTCGGAACCGCCGCGGCCCAGGGTCGCGATGTTGTCGTGTTCGTCGACGCCCTGGAAACCGGTAATGATGACAATCTTGCCCGCATCGAGGTCGCGTTTGACTTTTTCGTCATCGATCGACTGGATGCGTGCCTTGGTAAAGGCGGAATCGGTCTTGATCGCGACTTGCCAGCCAGCATAGGATACGGCTTGTTTGCCGATCGCCAGCAGTGCCATCGACAATAGGCCGACGGACACTTGTTCGCCTGTCGAGGCGATCATGTCAAGTTCACGGGGATCGGGTTGATCCATGATTTCCTTGGCCAGTCCAATCAGGCGGTTGGTTTCGCCCGACATGGCGGATGGCACCACCACGATTTGATGCCCAGCGTCGTGCCACTTGGCAACGCGCTTGGCGACATTCTTGATACGGTCAGTCGAGCCCATCGACGTACCGCCATATTTGTGGACGATTAAAGCCATAAGAGTGAAGTTTCCGCTCAAGAAGAATAAAAAAGGAGGGCTTTACTCTACATGCCGCAATGCAAAATAACAAGCTAAAAAGCGCATTAGCTCATACCGATTGCGCATATGGAAATAACCAATCCATGCAGTCGGGGGCGCATGGACAGCCACTTGCCGGCCACCCCGGGAGTGGCCGTGGGAGCCGCCCCTGCGCTCAGCAGGAGAGCCAGCGCAAGCTCACGCGGGGACGGTCCAGCAGGCTCAGGCAATGGCAATCGAGGCCAATACCAGCCGCATACAGCAATTGTTGCGCCGCACAGACAAGGGGCAGGCGTTCGCGCTCCCAGGCGGGCACGTCGAATGCCTGGTAGTGGTATTTCAAGCTCTTGGTGGGACGGTTCAAGGCCAGCTTCAGGCGCTCGCCGCCCTGGCGGAAGTCGATGGTCAAGGTCTGTGCTTGCAACCAGGCAATATCGATACCTTGCCCGCCCTCTTCCACCGCATCGAAGTGCAGCACGCCGCCATACGCGGGAAAGGCCAGGCTGGCCTCGCCCCGCCACGTAAATTGCTGGCTGGCTTTTTCCAGGCCAGGAATGCCCGCGTCGCTTTTATCGCGCATGCCGGCCAGATCATCGAGTTTCGGCGTTAGGTATAAACGGTCGCGGTGGCGCCGCACGTGGCATTCGGGATGCGTGACCAGCAGCTGCGCATCGGGCCGCGCTTCAAGCAATTGCGCCAGCATTTCCGCCAGCCACGCCGTCGACGGCATGCGCAAGCCGCGCGTGCCGAACCAGTGGCGCAGCAGGTTGTAGCAGCGGTCCGCGCTCAGCGCGCGCAATTTCGCCAGCTCGATGCAATCGCCATCGAGACACATGGCCAAATCCTGCGTCGCCAGTTCCGTCAGCAGGCGCTGCGCCGATTGCGCGTGCTGGGCGCTGCGGGCGAAACGCTCCTGGAAACCGGGAAAGGCCTGCGCCAGCACGGGCATCACCTGGTGCCGCAGGGCATTGCGCGCAAAACGGGGATCGTCGTTCGATTCATCGTGGATGTGCGCGATCGCGTGTTGCGCCACATACGCTTCGAGTTGTTTGCGCGCCACGGAAAGCAAGGGGCGCGCCATCACCAGGTCCGGATTGCCAAGCAGCTCGGGCGCGCTGTTGGCGCCATCCATGCCGGACAGCCCTGCCGTGCCCGAGCCGCGCAGCAATTGCAGCAGCACCGTTTCCGCCTGGTCGTCCTGATGGTGGGCGGTGAGCAGCAGGCGCACGCCGTGCGCGGCGCACAGTTCGCCCAGGGCCGCATAACGGCGCTTGCGGGCCGCCTCTTCCGTACCCGTCTTCGCATTCTTTTCCAGGGTGACCTTGCGTGCCTCGAAGGCGACGCCCAAGCCGGCACACGCCTGCTCGCAGTGGCCCAGCCAGGCATCGGCGTTCGGGCTCAGACCGTGGTGCACGTGAAATGCGTGCAGGACCACGCCCTGCTCTTGCGCCCAGGCATGCGCGAGGTGCAGCAGGGCGGCGGAATCGAGGCCGCCGCTGAGGGCGATGCCGACGGCGCTGCCTGCTGGCGGTGCGCAAGTTGCCAGCGCGCGGGCGAAGATATCGGCGACGGTGGCGGTTTGTTGCTTTTTCATAAGACTCCTGGAATGCAAAGAGGGACAGGCGACCAAACGAATCATGTCGTTTGGCAGCCTGTCCCCGGTGTTCTTGCTGCCGGCCTGCGCCGGCGCTGGCTTACTCGCTCGGCGTGGTTTCCTTGAACTTGCCGTAGCTCAGCAGTTTTTCATGGCGCGCGGCCAGCAAGTCCTTGGTTTTCATGCCCTGGAACTGGCGCAGGGTGTCGGCCAGTGCGCGTTTGAGCAAGGTCGCCATCTGTTTCGGATCGCGGTGGGCGCCGCCCAGCGGTTCGTTGATGATCTTGTCGATCAGGCCCATGGCTTTCAGGCGGTGGGCGGTCAGGCCCAGCGCTTCGGCCGCGTCGGAGGCGCGCTCGGCGCTCTTCCACAGGATCGAGGCGCAGCCTTCCGGCGAGATCACGGCATAAGTCGAGTATTGCAGCATCAGCACGGCATCGCCCACGGCAATCGCCAGCGCGCCGCCGGAACCGCCTTCACCGATGATGGTGGCGATCAGCGGCACTTTCAGCTCGGCCATCACGTACAGGTTGTGGCCGATCGCTTCCGACTGGCCGCGCTCTTCCGCGTCGATGCCGGGGAAGGCGCCTGGCGTGTCGACGAACGTGAAGATGGGCAGGTTGAACTTCTCAGCCACTTTCATCAGGCGCATGGCCTTGCGGTAGCCTTCCGGTTTCGGCATGCCGAAATTGCGCATGGCGCGCTCTTTCGTGTCGCGGCCCTTCTGGTGGCCGATGACCATGCACGGCTGGCCGTTGAAGCGGGCCAGGCCGCCGACGACGGACAGATCGTCCGCGTAGCTGCGGTCGCCATGCAATTCGTGGAAATCGGTAAAGATTTCATTCACGTAATCCATGGTGTAGGGGCGTTGCGGGTGGCGCGCGATCTGCGCCACTTGCCAAGGGGTCAGCTTGGCGTAGATATCCTTGGTCAGCTGCTGGCTCTTCTTGGCCAGGCGGTCGATCTCTTCCGAGATGTCGACGGCCGAATCGTCTTGCACGAAGCGCAACTCTTCGATCTTGGAATCGAGTTCCGCGATCGGCTGTTCAAAATTGAGGAAAGTCGTTTTAGTCATTGTACCTCCAGGTTTTACCGGCCACGGCGCCAGGGCGCGCGGCGTCATCTATGTTTATTTTACCGTACCGGCTGGTGCGCCGGGGGCTGTATCGGATGCGGCAGGAGCGGCTGCAGGGTCGAGACTGCGCCACAAATACCACGTCGCCACGGTGCGCCACGGCTCCCAATTGGCGGAAACTTCGCGTGCATCGCTGCGGGAAACGGGTTCTCCGGAGAAATAATTGACGCTGATGCCCTGGATCAAACCAGGGTCGTCGAGCGGCAAGACATTCGGCCGGAGCAGATTAAATATCAGGAACATCTCGGCTGTCCAGCGGCCGATGCCGCGGATCTGCACCAGTTCGGCGATGACAGCTTCGTCATCCATCTGGTCCCACTGGCTCGCGTGCACGCGCTTGGCCTTGAAATGGTCGGCCAGGTCGAGGATGTATTCGGTCTTGCGTTTGGACAAACCGCAGGCGGACAGTTGCTCGGCGCCCGCCTTCAATACTTGCGAAGGCGTGCATTTCGGGCAGGCCAGCAGCAGCTTTTTCCAGGCAGCATCAGCCGCCTTGGGCGTGATCTGCTGCCCCACCAACGAACGGGCCAGGGTGGTAAACGGGTCGCTGTGGCCGACCAGGTGCAGGTCGCCAAATTGCGGGATGAGCTTTTTCATGATGCGGTCGCGCTTCATCAGCTCGATCTTCGCCTCTTCCCAGTAGTGCGGCACCTGGATCACCTGCGCAGCGACTACTGGCGCTTCCCCGTTTTCCCTGGACGTAGCCATCATGCGCGGCGCCAGTTGGTCGAGCCGTCAGGCTTGTCTTCAAGAATGATGCCCGCCGCCAGCAAGTCGGCGCGGATCTTGTCGGACTGGGCAAAGTCGCGCGCCTTTTTCGCCGCGCTGCGCGCCGCGATGGCCGCTTCAATGCCGGCCGCCTCGTCCCGGCTATCGGCGCCAGCGCCGACGGTCGCTTGCAGGAATTGCTGCGGCGTGCGTTCGAGCAAGCCGAATACGCCCGCCAGGCCCTTCAATTGACGCGCCAGGGTGGGCGACTTGCTCTTGTTGACTTCCGTCGCCAGGTCGAACAGGGCGGCCACGGCCAGCGGCGTATTGAAATCGTCGTCCATCGCTTCGCGCACGCGCACGGCATGGGCTTCGCTCCAGTCGATGGCGCCCTCTTCCACCGCCACGTCGGCCAGCGCCGTGTACAAACGCGTCAAGGACAAACGCGCATCATCGAGGTGCACGTCCGAATAGTTCAGCGGGCTGCGGTAGTGCGCGCGCAGGATGAAGAAGCGGATCACTTCGGCATCGAACTTTTGCAGCACTTCGCGGATGGTGAAGAAATTGCCGAGCGACTTGGACATTTTTTCATTGTCCAGGCGCACGAAGCCGTTATGTATCCAATAGTTAACGCTGGTATGGCCGAACGCGCCTTCGGATTGGGCGATCTCGTTTTCGTGGTGCGGGAATTGCAAGTCCGCGCCGCCGCCATGGATGTCGAATTGTTCGCCAAGCAAGGCGCAGGACATGGCCGAGCACTCGATATGCCAGCCCGGACGGCCCTTGCCCCACTTCGAATCCCATTTGACTTCTTCCGGCTCGGACTCCTTCGACGACTTCCACAGCACGAAGTCGAGCGGATCGCGCTTGCCCGTGTTCACGTCGACGCGCTCGCCCGCGCGCAGGTCGTCGAGCGACTTGCCCGACAGCTTGCCGTAGTGGGGGAAGTTGCGCACGGCGTAATTGACGTCGCCATCGGCGCCTTGATAGGCCAGGTCCTTCGCTTCCAGCTGCTCGATCAGGCGCAGCATCTGCGGCACGTATTCGGTGGCGCGCGGCGTGTGGTCGGGCGTCAGGATGCCCAGCGCGGCCGTGTCTTCATCCATGTAGCGGGTGAAACGCGTCGTCAGCTGGGAAATCGTCTCGCCGTTTTCCACGGCGCGGCGGATGATCTTGTCGTCGATGTCCGTAATGTTGCGCACATAGGTGACGTCGAAACCGGACGCCTTCAGCCAGCGGTAGATGACGTCGAAAGCCATCATCATGCGCGCATGGCCGATATGGCAATAATCGTAGATGGTCATGCCGCAGACGTACATGCGTACCTTGCCCGCTTCCATCGGGACGAATACCTGCTTCTCGCGAGCCAGGGTGTTGTAAATCTTTAGATTGCTCATCGTACTTTGCAAGTGAAGCGGCCGCCAGCCTGGCAAAACGACAGACAGGCGCGGACACCGGGGGTGCCGCGCCACTGAACTGCCGTGTGCGCCGAAAACTGTCGACCCGCTATATTGTTGTTCTTGTTTGTTAGAATTGGGACGTTAGCGGTCAAGTATAACATTGATAAAAACCATACTGGCCCGATATGAATCAGGTTTTTACGATGTTCAACCGAATTTTCAGTTCTTTACAATTAAAGCAAGTTTAGAGAAAAATAACGATCAAGGACGCCTTCATGCAAGAAATCAAATCGAAACGCCTGTCTTTCCTGGCCCGTTTTTGCACCCTGTTTGCCGGTCTGACCCTGGGCAGCGCCGTCGTGGCGGCCGCTCCGGCGACCGCCCTCGACCCCACGCCCCATGTGGCCCTGAAAACCAGCATGGGCGAAATCGTGCTGGAACTGAATCAGGAAAAAGCGCCGCAAAGCGTGGCCAATTTCTTGCAGTATGTCAAAAGCGGTTATTACAAGGGCACGGTGTTTCACCGCGTCATCGACGGCTTCATGATACAGGGCGGCGGCTTCGACAAGAACATGAAGCAGAAAGCCACCAAGGCGCCGATCAAGAATGAAGCGCAGAACGGCTTGCAAAACGTCACCTACAGCATCGCCATGGCGCGCACGGGCGATCCGCATTCGGCCACCGCGCAATTCTTTATCAACGTGAACGATAACGGCGCGCTCGACTACCCTGGCCGCGACGGTTTCGGCTACACGGTGTTCGGCAAAGTCATCAAAGGCATGGACGTGGTCGACAAGATCAAGGCCGTGCCCGTGGCAGACAAGGGGCCGCACCAGAACGTGCCGGTCACCCCCGTGGTGATCGAATCGGCGACTTTACTCAAGTCCGCGCCCGCAAAACTGTAAAATAGCGTTTTTGCCCCGCCGGCCTGCCTGGCGCCACTGAATCAATTATTCATCCAATTTATTAAGGATCATCATGACCTCCGTCATCATCACCACCAATCTGGGCAAGATCACCGCTGAACTGGACGCCGAAAAAGCGCCGAAAACGGTTGCCAACTTCCTGGCCTACATGAACGCCGGCCACTATAACAACACGATCTTCCACCGCGTCATCGACGGTTTCATGATCCAGGGCGGCGGTTTCGAGCCAGGCATGAAACAAAAACCTGCCGACACCACCGTGGAAAACGAAGCCAAGAACGGCCTGAAAAACGATACCTACACCCTGGCCATGGCCCGCACGTCGGATCCGCATTCGGCATCGGCCCAGTTCTTCATCAACATCAAGAACAACAGCTTCCTCGACTATCCAGGCCAGGACGGCTGGGGTTACGCCGTGTTCGGTAAAGTTACCGACGGCAAGGAAGTCGTCGACGCCATCCGCGCCGTGAAAACCTCGCGCGCCGGCATGTTCGCCGACGTGCCAGTGACCGATGTCATCATCGAAAAAGTCGAAGCCGCCTAAGGTAGCCCTGCAAACCTACTGCGCAGCCCACTGCCGGGTTTCCGTTGCTCGCCGTACTCAAGGTACGGCTCCGCTACTCGACCCGGCATTGGGCTTGCTCGCTACGGTTTTCAGAGCCACCTTCAACAATGCATTCAACACACCAGACAAATCAGGCAGCAATCATGCGTCCCGCAAGCAAGCAATCCCAAACCGACGGGAGCGTTGAACGATGACAATGCCTGCCGCACTCTTTATTTCCGACCTGCATCTGCAGAGCTCGCACCCGCGCACCAGCGCGGCGTTTCTTTCTTTCCTGGAACACCATGCGCAGTATGCGCAAGCGCTGTATCTATTAGGCGACCTGTTCGAATACTGGGCCGGCGACGATGACCTGGAAGACCCGTTCAATGCGCGCATGACGGCCGCCATCCGCGCCGTCAGCGATGCCGGCGTGCATGTTTATTGGATCGCCGGCAACCGCGACTTTCTTGTCGGCTCCGGCTTTGCCGCCGCCGCCGGCGCCACCCTGCTCAGCGAACCGCACGTGGCCACGATTGCCGGCCGGCGCATCGTCCTGCTGCATGGCGACGCCGAATGCACGAAAGACGCCAGCTACATGGAGTTTCGCGCCATGGTGCGCCAGCCGGCCTGGCAAAAACAGTTCCTGTCCATGCCCCTGGCGCAGCGCAAGGCCATCATCGACGGCTTGCGCCAAAGCAGCCGCGAGCACAATGGCGAAAAATCCATGGACATCATGGATGTCACGCCCGATGCTGTCGCGCAAGTATTTGCCGAACACGCGAGCACCGTCATGATCCACGGCCATACGCACCGCCCCGCCCTGCACCAGGTCGACAACACCTTGCGCTATGTCCTGCCCGACTGGGAATGCGACGTGGAACCGCCGCGCGGCGGCTGGATCGCCATCGATGCGCGCGGCAACATCACGCGCCATGACCTGAACGGCGAGATCGTCGACTAGGCCTGCGCCGACGGCCGCACGGGTGTTTGTCCGATAGCCGCGCCCGCCTGGCCTTGCTGTAATGGCGCCATGCACACTGTTCACATCGGCACCGCCGGCTGGAGCATCTCCAGCGTCGCCGCCAGCCACTTCCCCCTCGATGGCAGCCACCTGCAGCGCTATGCCCAAGTACTGGACTGCGTGGAAATCAACAGCTCCTTCTACCGTCCGCACCAGCCGTCAACCTACGCGCGCTGGGCCGCCAGCGTACCCGAGCATTTCCGCTTCAGCGTGAAATTACCACGCAGCATCACGCACGAACGGCGCTTGCGCGACTGTGCGGCCGAACTGGACCGCTTTGCGGGAGAGGTGATGCAGCTGGGGAATAAACTGGGCTGCGTGCTGGTGCAGCTGCCGCCCAGCCTGCGTTTCGAAGCGGATGCGGCCGCCGCATTTTTTCATGCGCTGCGCCAGCACTTCAACGGCATGCTCGCTTGCGAAGCGCGCCACCCCAGCTGGTTCGCGGCGGATGCCACCGAACTGCTGATGGCACAGCGCATCACGCGCGTGCGCGCCGATCCGCCCGCCGGCCAGCGCGGCCCCCATGTGCCGACCACGAGCGCGGCCTATCTGCGCCTGCACGGCAGCCCGAAAATATATTACTCCGACTATCCGGCCGATTACCTGGCGGCGCTGGCCGCCGAATGGCGCGCATCGGCGCAGGCGCACAGCTGGTGCATCTTCGATAACACGGCGGCCGGCGCCGCCCTGTTCAATGCGCTGGACTTGCAGGCGCGGCTGACCTGAAAATACGTGTTGATTTTTTGAGACTTAGTGTTATAGTTCACTACAACACCGATTAACTACATCACGGAGCTTCGATGCCTACAGCATTTTTCACGCGCCGCACTGCCCCGCCCTTGTGGGAGCGCATCCCATGAGCGCGGAATGGAACGACAATAGCCCAATCTACCGCCAGCTCAAGGCCCGGGTGGTGGGCATGATGCTCGATGGCGTGCTGCAGTCCGGCGACGCCCTGCCGTCGGTACGCCAGGTGGCGGCCGATTATCAATTGAATCCCATCACGGTTTCGCGCGCCTACCAGGAACTGGTCGACGATGCCCTGGTGGAAAAACGCAGAGGACTCGGTATGTATGTCTTGGAAGGCGCCCGCGACAAATTGCTGGCCAGTGAACGCGAGCGCTTCATGCGCGAAGAATGGCCGGCGATGCTGGAACGCATCACGCAACTGGACCTTAACCTCGAGCAACTACTGCAGGCGAGCCGCGACAGTGGCGCACACGGAGAGAGCGCATGAATGCATTGAACAATGACAGCGTCATCAGCGCCCGCGGCTTGCGCAAGCAGTATGGCAAACAGGTCGCCATCGACGGCATCAGCTTCGATATCGCGCCGGGGCGCATCGTCGGCTTGATCGGGCCGAACGGCTCCGGCAAGACCACCACCCTGAAAGCCATCCTGGGCCTGACGGGCTTCGATGGCGAGCTGTCGGTACTGGGGCGCGATCCGCGCGTGCAGCGCGACGCGCTGATGGACGACGTATGCTTCATCGCCGACGTGGCCATCCTGCCGGGCTGGCTGCGCGTGGCCGACGCCATCGATTTCGTCGCCGGCGTGCACCCACGTTTCGACCGCAGCAAGGCCGAGCGCTACCTGGCGCACACCAAGCTGGCGCCGAAGATGAAGGTCAGGGCCATGTCGAAAGGCATGGTGGTGCAGCTGCACCTCGCGCTGGTGATGGCCATCGACGCCAAACTGCTGGTGCTCGACGAGCCGACCCTGGGGCTGGACATTCTGTACCGCAAGCAGTTCTACCAGAACCTGCTGCAAGACTATTTCGATGAAAACAAGACCATCGTCATCACCACGCACCAGATCGAGGAAGTGGAACACATCCTGAGCGACCTGATGTTCATTCGCGACGGCAAGATCGTACTGGCCTCGACCATGGAAGAGGTGGGCGAGCGCTACATCGAGGTAATGGTGGGCCCGCAGCACGTCAATCCGGCGCGCGCGCTGCAGCCGATCAGCGAACGCAGCGTGTTCGGCAAGTCGGTGATGCTGTTCGACGGCGTCGCCCGCACCCAGCTGGCAGCCCTCGGCGAAGTCCGCACGCCCAGCCTGGCGGACCTGTTTGTCGCGACCATGAAAGGATCGTACCAATGAGTATTTCCCCTGCAAACAAGATGCAATGGCTGATCCGGCGTGAATTGTGGGAACACAAGGGCATGCTGGTATGGACGCCCGCCCTCATCGGCGTCGTCATGACGGTACTGGGCGCCCTGATGACGATAGCCACCATCGCCAAGACCAAGATGCGCACGGCGCTGATCGTCAATGGCGAAGAAGTGTCCTGGAGCACGGTCTTCAATACCCGCACCTTCGGCCCGCGCCGCACGGAAATCATCGACGCCGTCGCCAACAACTACACGTACGCGGCCGCGCCGCTGTTCCTGGCACTGGGCTTTCTCGTGTTTTTCTATTGCCTGAGCGCCCTGCATGAAGACCGCCGCGACCGCAGCGTACTGTTCTGGAAATCGCTGCCCATCTCGGATGCCCAGACGGTGTTGTCGAAAGCGGCCATCGCCTTGCTCGTCGCGCCGCTGATCGTGGCCGCCGCCGCCAGCCTGACTTCGCTGGCCCTGATCCTGATCCTGAGCGGCGTGCTGGCGGCCAATGGCATCCACGTGTTTGCCGAACTGCTCGCCACGCCCGGCCTGTATCTGGGACCGCTGCGCGTGTTCGGCTTGCTGCCCGTGTATTGCCTGTGGGCCTTGCCGACGGTCGGCTGGCTGCTGATGGTATCGAGCTGGGCCAAGTCGAAAGTCTTCCTGTGGGCCGTCGGCGTGCCGCTGCTGCTGCTCATCCTGACCGTCTGGGCCGGCAAGCTGACGCAGACGGAAAGCGGCGTCGACTGGATACAGATGAACGTCATCGGGCGCGCCCTGCTGGGCACCCTCCCCGGCAGCTGGTATCTGTTCGAGCCGGACCTGCTGCCGCACATGCACGCGCTGGCAGAGGGCGGATCGCACGCAATGCGCACGGATGTGTTCAGCGATTCCTGGTCCAGCCTGGCCTTGCCAGCCGTCTGGCTGGGTGCGGCGGCAGGCGCGGCGCTGATTTACGCCGCCATCTGCCTGCGCCGCTGGCGCGAGGAAGGCTGAGCCCCCTCTTCCGTGGGCGGATTTGGGCGGCGCCCTGCACGCGTATGCCGGCCCGGCATACGCGCAGCGGACCGGCGGGGATCAGGCCCGCGTCAACCGGCCGATCACGCTGGCCACCTTGGCCGTGATCATGTCGACGGCGGGGCCGTTGGCGCCGTGCGGCAAGATCACATCGGCATTGCGCTTGGTCGGTTCGATGAATTGCTTGTGCATGGGGCGCACCGTTTCCAGATACTGCTCGATGACGCTTTCCACGGAACGGCCGCGTTCGGTGATATCGCGTTGCATGCGGCGGATGAAGCGCACGTCGGAAGCGGTGTCGACAAAGATCTTCAGCGACATCATGTTGCGCAAGTCTTCGTCATACAGGGCAAACAGGCCTTCGATGACGATCACCGGCGCCGGCTTGACGGGAATGGTCCTGTTGGAGCGGTTGTGCAGCGTGAAGTCGTACTCGGGCATCTCGATCGCTTCGCCATTGCGCAAGGCCTGGATATGCTGCACCAGCAAAGGCCATTCGAACGCCTGCGGATGGTCGTAATTCTGCTGGCGCCGCACTTCAGGGGAGAGATGGGTCTGGTCGCAGTAGTAATCGTCCTGCATCACGACCGAGACCATGTCGGCGCCGAACGACGCCAGCACCTGCTGTGATACGGTGGACTTGCCACTGCCGCTTCCGCCAGCGACACCAATAACAAACGGTTGGAAGGAAATAGTATTCATGCCGAATGATACCGGAAACGGCGCCGGACCGACAGGGAGCGGCCGCAGCAACATGGCGCATGCGGCAATTGCGCGGCGCCTGCCGCACGGTCGCCCTGTGCCCTGGTCCGCTAATCGACGCGCGGCACAGCCTCGGCAAGCCGCGTACCCTTGCGCGGCCGGCCATCGACAAAGGTGAGGGTCTGGATCCGGCCGTCGCCACTGTTATCGAAATGCAATGTGACATCCTTTTCACGCATGAAGTAATCGTAGTCCCCCGCCGGGATTAATTCCACTGGCACCGGACCAACCGGCGGCCCGGCGATATACAGACGGCCATTCTCGTGGCTGACGCGCAGCGTCGTGTTGGACACGGCAAAATCACCGGCAAACCGGGCCAATAACGCGGCATTCGGCTGGGCGGCAACGCGTTCCCTCTGGCGATAGTCTTCCCATCCATACTCGGCAGCAATGCTGCGCGCGATTTCTTCTATCAGCATCCAGCCGTTATCCCCATTGGCGAGAATGACCGCGCCCTGCCCCGTACGCGCATACGCAAACAGCAGCGCCTTGTAGCCGGCATTCGAGCCGCTGTGATGGAATGCCGGCTCAACTGCCGCATGATCGAGCTCGAAGCCGAGGCCATAACTGCCGCGCACGGGCGTCAGCATCGCCCTTGCCTGCTGCGGCGTGATCAGCTGCCCATCCTCTCCCGATGCGGCACGCTGGACGGCGAGCGCAAACAGCGCCAGGTCATGGGCCGTGCTCCATAGCCCCGCTGCGGCCAGTTCCGGATAGGCGCGCCAGTTTCCGGCTACAACGCTGCCGTCCGCCGCATGGCCAGATGCGGCGCGCGTGGCGAGCGCTGGCGGCAGCGACTGCGCATACAGCGTATCGCGCATGCCGAGCGGAGCAAATACCGTTTCACCGGCCAGGACGCCGAACGGCTGGCCAGTCGCGTCATTCAGATATTGCTCAAGCACAACATAGCCGAGGCTGGAATACGCGTAGCGGCCGCCCACGGGGGTGTCTACCGTGACGGGCGGATTCGTCGCCGGGCGGGAGCCGGCCAATACCTGCAGCAGCGTCGGCTGCGGCGCATCGCTGCCGTAGCCTGCCAGGCCGAATGTTGGCATGCCTGCGGTATGGCTGAGCAGCGCCCGGACCGTCACGACCGGCTGCGCGCCGGGCACCTGCCACTGGCGCAGCCGCCGGTTGACGTCTTCATCAAGATCGATCTTTCCCTCGGCCGCGAGCCGCACCGCCACCAGGGCGGCCACAGGCTTGCCGATCGAGGCTACCTGAAACAGCGTGCCGGCGGTGACGGGGCGGCCCGTCCGCGCGTCCGCAACGCCGTAGGAGCCGCTCCATTCCAGCGCGCCGGCATTGATGACGGCGATGCTCACGCCCGGCACGTTCAGGGCCGGCATCCGCTCGGTCAGCCGCATGGCATGGACAGGCGCCCCGCGCACGGCAACGGGCTGCAGCAAGCCGTTCTCAACCCGCGCCTTGCGGGCCGTCACCGCGCCGCTGTCGCCCTGCGCATGCACGTCACACACCCCTGCCGCCAGCAGCAAGGTCAATACCGATCGCATCATCATATGGCATCCAATTCGTTGCCGAGGGCGGCTTGCAGGCCATCGGAAGAACCTACTTTACATACTGCAAGGCAGACTGGCCCGCAGCTCAGCGCTTTTCCTTGTTGATCGCCTGCACGTACGCGGCCCGCTTGCGCTCCTTCTTTTCTTGCGGCGCAACGGCCGCCGTCATGCTTGGCATGATGAGCTCGGCAGCGGCACTTGGCGGGCGGTCAGCTGCCATGCATCAGCCGCGCATACAGCTCGGCCACCCGCTCTGCCGTGATGCCGTCGCGCTGTTCCACGGCCAGCGGATGGCCGGTCGGTTCCAGTTCGATCACCGGTCGTACGCCATCGTCGCGCAGGTGCACGCGGGTTTTCAGGTTCACGGTATCGGGATACCCGGGCAGCTGCGTACTGAGCCAGCCGAAGAAGGGGCCGATGTGCGCGCGCTTGCTATCGTTGAAACAGGCATCCCACGCATCGAAGCTCTCGCCGCTCAGCGACACCCACACGCCCCAGCTGAATGGCTCGTCGGTGCCATGCACGGGAATGTCGATGGTGGCGCGCACGAAGCAGTACGCCTCATCGACGACGCAGGCATCGCTGTCCATCTGGCAGCGCGCTGCGCGCTCGGCGGGCGCTATCTGTTGGTACAGCCACGGCGCATCGGCGCCGAAGCTGGGCATGCCCGTGTGGGTCTCGCCGCAGGAGCGGCAGAGGAAGGAAAAAGTCATGCGTGAAGACCGCTTATTCGAATTGTTTATGGTGGTGCATGCTAAATAGCTACTTGGAGAAACTGCGCGCTTGGCATTCCGGCAAGATGATATTCTAAATAAGCTCAAGATGGGCAGACGGGACGCATCGCGCCACCGGCATGGCATGCCTGAACTCTTTCAGTATCGATGGACTATTTACCAGGAATGAACAATGAACGACACCGATGACTGGGATGTTACGGCTGGCGTCGATTATGAAACCGGAAGTAATTGCGCCGCCTGGCCTGGCTAAGCCGGCAATGAACGCCATCGCCGCAAGCAAGGCGCATATCGCGCTGGCCGAAGGCGATGCCGGGCAGTGGGATGCGCACATGGCGGCAGCTGAAGCCGTGTTGCGCAACGCCGTGCAAGCAACCCCGCAAGACACTGCCCTGATCACTTGCCTGGTCGCCGTACTGTGTGACCAGGGCAAGTACAGGGAAGCCGTCAACGTACTGGAAACGGCGCTCAAGCTGGGCTCGACGGACAGCCATACCCATTACAACCTGGGGGTGGCCCTGGCGGGACTGGCAAAACCGCGCAAGGCCATGGCGCAATTTGGCAAGGCGCAGGGCCTTGCCGCTTCCCGCCTGACCTGGACCGCGTATTTCGACCCGCAGGCACGATAGGCGCGTGCCCGGAAATTATTCGAACTGCTTGCGGAACGCCTCGAACTGCGCCGCCAGGCCATCGAAGTCGCTGCGCAACTGCAGCACTTCCTGTTCCAGCTGGGCGACACGGCTGCCCTGCTGCGGCGCGCTGACGGCGCCGGCGAAACCGGCCGCCGTCTCGAACTGCGCCAGCGCTTCCTCGCCGCCCAGCAGATGGCCGTAGCGCGGCTCCTTGGCGCCGGGTGCGATGGCCAGTTTCGCCACCAGCGGCGGGTATTTGTCGATCAAAAATTGCAGGCCCGATTCCACTTCCGCCACGGACTTGAATTCATGCACGCGGCCGCTGCGGCTGCGCAGTTCTCCTGCCGTCTGCAGGCCGCGCAGCATCAGGATCGTCAGAATGGCCAGTTTATCCTGTTCCAGCGACCACTTGATGCGCATGCGGTGTTCGTACTTGGCGACCCTGGCGCCCGCCTGCGTGATGCCATTGACCAACTTGCGCTGCATCAGGCGCTGCAGCACGTCGTAGACGGTTTCTTCGGACAGCGCCATGACGGGATCGCGGCTCGACAATTGATTGCAGCCGTTCGTCAGCGCGTTGAGCGACAGCGGGTAGCTGTCCGGCGTCAGCGCCTCCTTTTCGGCCAGCACGGCCAGCACGCGGATCTCGAACGGGTCGAGCAGATTCGGATTGTCATTACTTTTTTCGCCTGCCGTCACATCAGTGTTCATGCCTGTATCCTTAATCAACCAGCTTGTTCATTTGCTCGGAATCGAATTTATCACACTCGGGCACGCCCTGGCAGCAGATGCCCGCCGCCTTCAGGGTGGCGAGGATGGTTTCGATGCGCTGTTCCTGCGCCACAGCGTGCGTGATCAGGCCCTGCAGGGCTTTCGACAGCGGATCGTCGCCATTGGGCGTGACGCCATACGCGGCGAACAAATGGGCCGTGCTGCCTTCGCGCAAGGCGCTGACATCCTTTTGCACGATGTGCGCGGGGTTGCCGACGGCCGTGGCGCCGGATGGCACGGGCTTGAGCAGCACGGCGTTCGAGCCCACCTTGGCGTACTCGCCCACGGTAAAACTGCCCAGCACCTGCGCGCCGGCGCCGACGATGACGCCACGCTCCAGGGTCGGATGGCGCTTGGCGCCGCTGTGCAGCGAGGTGCCGCCCAACGTAACGCCCTGGTAGATGGTGCAGTCGTCGCCGACGACGGCCGTCTCGCCGATCACCACGCCGAAGCCATGGTCGATGAAGACGCGCCGGCCGATGACGGCGCCCGGATGGATTTCGATGCCGGTGATGATGCGGGCGATATACGAAATGAAGCGTCCCACCCACTTCATGCGCCGCGTCCAGCACCAGTGCGCCCAGCCATGCATGACGATGGCGTGCAGGCCCGGATAACAGGTCAGCACCTCCCAGCCGTTGCGGGCGGCCGGGTCACGTTCGATGATGCTGTTGATGTCTTCGCGCAGGTGGTGGAACATAATGAAAATGGATAAGGTGGAACGCAAATGGTAGCGTATTCGGCGGCGTGCTGCCGGAGAGGCAGATAAACAAGCGCCGCCTCAAGGGCGGCGGCTGGTTTTCTGGCAGCGGGAAAAAACGTGCAGGACGTTCTTAAGCTTCTAAAGCGATGCGCTGGCGGCGCGCTTCGTAGAGGCACACGCCGGAAGCGACCGACACGTTCAGGCTCTCGACGGAACCGAACATCGGGATGCTGACGAGGATGTCGCAGGTGTCGCGCGTCAAACGGCGCATGCCTTCGCCCTCGGAACCCATGACCAGGGCGGTCGGGCCCGTGAAATCGGCTTCGTACAAGCCTTTTTCGCCGTCGTCCGACGTGCCGATCAGCCAGATGCCGCGTTCCTTCAGTTCGCGCATGGTGCGCGCCAGATTCGTCACGGTGATGTACGGGACGGTTTCGGCGGCGCCGCTGGCGACCTTGGCGGCCGTGGCATTCAAGCCCACGGCGCGGTCCTTCGGCACGATGACGGCATGTGCGCCGACGCCGTCGGCCACGCGCAGGCAGGCGCCCAGGTTGTGCGGGTCGGTGATGCCGTCGAGGATCAGCAGCAGCGGCGGGCCGTCGATGGCGTCCAGCAGCTCGTCGAGATTGCGCGCCAGCGACAGTTGCGAGGCAAACGCGATCACGCCCTGATGGCGGCGCGTGCCGACGATCTTGTCCAGGCGCGAGGAGTCGACGGGCATGACGCGCACGTTGGCCGCCTTGGCGGCGGCGATCATGTCCTTCATGCGGCCGTCGACGCGGCTGGCATCGACGAAAATTTCTTCCACGGACGACGCTTCATGACGCAGACGCGAAGTGACGGCGTGGAAGCCGAAAATCATTTTATTCTTCATTTGTTATCGTTTCTTTTATCGCTTGTTCTTGCTTGATTTTGATACAGTTTTTGCTGCTCGTGGTGCCGCCGCAGCGGCTGCCGCGGCTGGTTTCTTGCTGCGCTTTGGCGCGGCGGCCTTGGGGGCTGCCGCCTTGGGGACTTCCTTGGCAGCGGGTTTGGCGCCGTTGGAACGGCCGCCGGAACCATTGCCGGGTTTGCCGCCGTTGTTGCCATTGGCTTTAATCTCATGGCGCTGTTCGGTCGCGGGACCGGGCTTGACCATGGATTTCTTTTCGCCCTTGCGCTTGCCGCCAGACTGCTTGGCCGGCGCTTCGTCGCCCGCCAGTTCCGCATCGGTGACCAGGCGCAGGTCGATCTTGCGCGTTTCCAGGTCGACACGCGCCACTTGCACCGTCAAACGGTCGGTCAATTGATAACGCTTGCCCGTGCGTTCGCCGCGCAATTCATGGCGCGCATCGTCGTACTGGAAGTAATCGGTGCCCAGTTCGGTGACGTGCACCAGGCCTTCGACAAACAGGGTGTCGAGCTGCACGAACACGCCGAAGGTGGTCACGCCCGTGATGGTGCCGGTGAACTCTTCGCCCAATTTGTCCTGCATGAAGTAGCACTTGAGCCAGGCCTCGACGTCGCGCGACGCTTCGTCGGCGCGGCGCTCGTTGGCCGAGCAATGCACGCCCAGCGCGTCCCAGATGGTCAGGTCCGTCTTCTTCGGCTTGCCGTCGGCCTTGTCCTTGGCCTGCTGCTTGCGCGTGGCGTTCGACACGTTGGTGTTCAGAACGACTTTATCGGACAGTTTTGGCTCGTATTTCTTGCCTTGCAAAATGGCCTTGATGGCGCGGTGCGTCAGCAGGTCGGGATAGCGGCGGATCGGGCTGGTGAAGTGGGCATACGCCTCGTAGGCCAGGCCGAAGTGGCCGATATTGTCCGGGCTGTAGACGGCTTGCTGCATCGAGCGCAGCAGCATCGTTTGCAGCAGGGCCGCATCGGGACGCTGCTTGATCTGCTGCATCAGGGTCTGGTAATCGGATGCCGATGGCGTGTCGCCGCCCGTCAGGTTCAAGCCAACCTGTTTCAGGAAAGTACGCACTTGCGTGAGCTTTTCCTTGGTCGGGCTGGCGTGGATGCGGTAGGTGCCAGGATGCTTATTACGCAGCAACAGATCGGCCGCGCAGACGTTGGCCGCCAGCATGCACTCTTCGATGATCTTGTGCGCTTCGTTGCGCGTGCGGGGCACGATCTTTTCGATCTTCCCGGCGCTATTGCAGACGATATACGTTTCCGTCGTCTCGAAGTCGATGGCGCCCCGCTCCGTGCGTGCTTTCAGCAAGGCGCGGTAGACGGCTTCCAGATTTTGCAGGTGCCGCAGGATGTCCGCGCGGCGTGCCGCTTCGGGTCCCTTGGTGTTGCCCAGCACGGCAGCGACTTCGTCATACGTGAGGCGCGCGGCCGAGTGGATCACGGCCGGGTAGAACTGGTAAGCCTTGAGTTCGCCCTTGTCGCTGACGACGGCGTCGCAGACGAGGGTCAGGCGGTCGACGGCAGGATTGAGCGAGCACAGGCCATTCGACAGTTTTTCCGGCAGCATCGGGATCACGCGGCGCGGGAAGTAGACGGACGTGCTGCGCTCCAACGCGTCGATATCGAGCGCATCGTTCGGCTTCACGTAATGGCTGACGTCGGCAATCGCCACGATCAGGCGGAAGCAGTTGGCGCGGCCGACCTTGACGGGTTCGCAATACACGGCATCGTCGAAATCGCGCGCGTCTTCGCCGTCGATGGTCACCAATGGCACGTCGCGCAGGTCGACCCGGTCTTTCAGGTCGGCGGCGCGCACTTCGAATGGCAGTTTTTCAGCTTGCTTGAGGGCGGCGGCGGAAAAGATGTGCGGCACGTTGAATTTGCGTACGGCAATCTCGATTTCCATGCCGGGATCATCCAGGGCGCCCAGTACTTCGACGATCTTGCCGACCGGCTGCTTGAAGCGCATCGGTTGCTCGGTCAGTTCGACGCTGACGATCTGGCCGGCCTTCGCCTTGCCCACCGAACCGGTGACCAGGATGTCCTGGCCGATGCGCTGGTCTTCCGGCGCCACGACCCAGGTACCGTTTTCCTGGATCAGGCGGCCGATGACGTGGGTATTGGCGCGCTGCGTGACTTCGACGATCGTGCCTTCCGGGCGGCCGCGGCGGTCCGTGCCGACGATGCGGGCCATGACCTTGTCGCCATGCAGTACTTTCTGCATTTCTTTCTCAGGCAGGAACAGGTCGGCGCTGGCGTCGTCGGGAATGACGAAACCGAAGCCGTCGCGGTGGCTCATGACGCGACCGGCGACAAGCGCGCTCTGGTCGGCCAGGCTGAAAACACCGCTGGCGTCAGACTTGAGCTGGCCGTCGCGCTCCATCGCCTTCAGGCGACGGACCAGGACATCCATGGAATCGGCATGCACTTGCAGCGTTTTCCCGAGAGACTGCGGGTCGAGAGGCGCGTTGACGCTGCGGAATATGCCGAGAATGTCCTCCCGGCTGGGGATGGTGTGGGTATTTTGGCTCAAAAGTATTTCTATAGTTGTTATTGACAGTGATCAAACGGAAGACAAAGACCGATGACATCACCGTCAATATTGACACGGTGATGTGCGGTAGTGTACCGGAGGACGCCTTGGTTTGCCTAACGCACAGCGTAGCGGAAACCGAACAAGTGCCCCGCCGATGAAAAAAAGGAGAAAAGCTGCGCAATGCATTTGACTTCGGCAAATATTGCTCTATAATCTCGGTCTCTTGCAGCGACAAACCTTCACGGGAATGTTTTGCAGGAAAGCGGTACAGGGTTGATGTGCAGTATGGAGCGAAAGCTCATCTGGCGCAAAACTCTTCAAGTCGCTATAATAGCAGAATTGCTGTAAAGTTATTTTGCAACAAGTACTCGAGCAGTAAAAAGTAGCAAGCAACAGTGCCCACGTGGCGGAATTGGTAGACGCGCATGGTTCAGGTCCATGTGCCTTCGGGTGTAGGGGTTCGAGTCCCTTCGTGGGCACCATTACCTAATTCGCAAAAAAGCCGCAAACTTTCACGAGTTTGCGGCTTTTTTCATTGCAGCTCCCCCCGCCGGAGGCCGCCCCGCATTTATTTGCCGCTTTCCGTATTTTTTCATTGACCTCCACGCTGGCAGCCTCTATGATCCTGCCTTCTCTGCAGAACACGCAAAGAAAGCAGCAAAGCAGCATCAGTGCCCACGTGGCGGAATTGGTAGACGCGCATGGTTCAGGTCCATGTGCCTTCGGGTGTAGGGGTTCGAGTCCCTTCGTGGGCACCATTACCAAAATTCGCAAAAAAGCCGCAGACTTTCACGAGTTTGCGGCTTTTTTCATTTTCGGCAGGAACACAATTAAGTTATTAAAAATGAACTTAATTGACAATTTAATAGTACAGTATCACTTCCCCGTGCCGCACCTCGCGCAACTGGCAACAGCAACTCTGGAGATAGTCGATGCCGTACACCCCTCTCAACAACAAGTCTTCCTTCGCCGTCCGTCTGATTGTGCTCTGCCTCGCCTTCGGCGCCTGCGGCAGCCAGGCGGCGGACTGGGTCACCACCCGCTCCAGCAGCCCGGAAATCGTCAAGCCGGCGCCGGAACAAGTGCTGCTGCAGGTGCAAAACCCGCCTTCGTTTGCTTGGCCGCGGCATGCAAGCTATCCCGCACAGTACATCGTCGAAATCCAGCCTGCCGGGGGCGTCGCCACCAGCCACACGGTTTCCCGCAACTTCCTGCTGCCGTCGGCCACCCTGCCAATAGGCACCTACCAGTGGCGCGTCAGCCCGCTGTCCACGCAGCGCGACTGGTCGGCCTGGCGCCCATTCGTCATCGATGCCAGCACACGCGACTTTGTCGTGCCCGAATCAAACCAACTGGCGGCAACCGTACGGGCCCACCCTCGCCCGCGCCAACTGCCGGCCAGCTTTGCCCAGGCGAACGCCTGGAGTGCCGGCATGGACAGCAAGCGCCGCCCCTATCTGAACCGGCTGATCAACGAGGTCAACACCAATACCACAGCCATCGCTCCCGTGCATGACGGTCTATGGACCACGCCCAACGATAGCGGCCAGTACGTACGCATCGCCAACGCGGCAGGCGGCGTCATCCGACAGATGGAGGCGGCGGCGCTACTGTTCCGCCTGACCAAGGAGCGCCGCTACCTGGACGAAGCCATTGTGCGCGGCGACCAGCTTGCCGCCCTGAACCCGAACGGCCCCACCAGCTACCAGGGGCAGGACCAGGTAGCGCGCATGATCGCACTGGTGCTGGCCAAGGGCGCCGACTTCCTGTGGCTGGATCTCGACGCTGCGCGCCGCGCGCACTGGCTGGCGATCGCCGCGCAACGCCTGACGCCCATCTACGCCGATCTTGCCGTCGCTGGCGGACGCCTGGACCAGTCGCCCATGGATTCGCATGGCGTCGAGGCGCTGGGCTACCTGGCAGTGACATCGACCCTGCTGCTCGACACCACGCCGCAGGCGCAAACATGGTTCGACTTCGCCGTACGCTCATACATTCACATCACCCATGTGTGGAGCGGACCGGAAGGCGGCTTTGCCAATGGCTCGGCCTACGGCCAGTACACCACCGACCTCCAGTTGCAACTATGGCAGCCGCTGGCCGAAATGACGGGCGTGAACCTGTTCGACAAGCCGTGGTCGCGCGGCTTTGCCAATTATTTCATGCAGTTCATTCCGCCTGGCGCACCGCGCCACGTCTTTGGCGACGTCCATGAAAGCAAACCGGACCCTGCGCTGCTCAAGGCTTACGTGGCGCGGCAAGCCACGCCGGCGGCGGCCTGGTACAGCAGCCAGCCGGGCCCCCAGGAAAACCCCATCACCTTGCTGCAGGCATCCTATCCGCTGCCAGCTGACAGTGTCGACCCCGAGCCGCCAGCGAACGCCATGCTCTTCCCCAGCATAGGCTGGGCCGCCATGCACAGCGATATCGCCGATTCCGCGCGCACCTCGGTATACTTCAAGTCCAGCCCGTTTGGCGCATTCAACCACAGCCATGGCGACCAGAATAGCCTGGTCATCAACAGCGACGGCAAACCATTGCTGATTGAGGCGGGCTACCAGGACTCTTACGCGTCGCCACTGTCGAAGAGCTGGTATCGCCAGTCGCGCGCGCACAATGCCATCACCTTCGACGGCGGCAAAGGCCAATTCATCGAGGGCCACTACGATATGCGCTACAAGAACGGCAAAATCACGGCTTTCACGCACACTCCGGACCTGGACTTCGTGGAGGGCGATGCCGGCGCCGCCTATAGCAACGACTTGAGCAGGGCCAAACGCCAGGTATGGTACTCACGCCGGCACGACGTGGTGGTGGTCCGCGACCAGCTAAGCTCGGCAACTGCGCGCAGCTTCGAGTGGAACATGCATGCCATTAACGCGCTCCACCTGTACCCGAATGGCCGCGCCAGCATCGAGAACGGCACGGCCACGCTGTGCCTGCAATCCCTGCGCGCCGATGAAGAGCAATTGACCAGCTTCAGCGCTCCCAATCCGCCGCTGGAAATGCAGCAGCATGCGGCCTTTATCAAGTCTTCGCCTGCGCTGACGGCGGAATTCCTGGTCGTGCTCGATATTGGCTGCAAGGCCGTCGCCACGGCAGTACTCTCCGCGCCCAGCGGACGTCAATTGCAGATCGGCACGCAAATCATCGCCCTGCCCGATTAAGCACCGGGCAAGGATGGTGCGGCCCGGACTGTCGGCATTTCTGACAGTCCTCTGCCTGCAGGTATATAAGTGCCTGATTTTAAAACCGAGCACGCTTCTTGCCTGCAGGATGGCATCGCCATTCCCGGAGCGCCGTCATGAAAAGCCTCGTCGCCGTCCTTGCCCTGATCTTGCCCGCCAGCACCATCGCCTCGCCCCTGTTCAATCTGCAATACGTACCCGGCACTTCGCCGCAGGCGCAGCAGGGATTCCAGGCGGCCGCCACGCGCTGGTCGCGCGTCCTGAAAGACAATGTCACCATCGAGCTGACGGTGGGCTTCAATTCGCTGGGCGGCAACATCCTGGGGCAAACGGGCTCGTCGGAAGCGTTTTACCGCTACAGCGACTTTCGCGGCACCCTGGCCGCCGACGCCACATCCACCGTCGACCAGCGGGCGCTGGCCTACCTGCCAACGGGAGACAGCTTCGGCATGCTGATCAACCGCACGGCCAACAATCCCAACGGACCCGGCAGCGCCCTGCCCTATCTCGACAATAATGGCGACGCCAACAATCAGTATTTATCCCTGAGCAATGCCGAAGCCAAGGCCGTCGGCCTGGCACCGCCGCCGCAATCGCTGGACGGCTGCATCGGCAATTGCGATGGCTTTATCCAGTTCAACAGCGATTTCAACTTCGATTTCGATCCCGGCAATGGCATCGAGGCCCGCAGCATCGACTTCATCGGCGTGGCCATGCATGAAATCGGCCACGCACTGGGCTTTCTCAGCGGCGTCGACATCCTCGACTACAACTCGCCGCCGCTGGGCGGCCCCTATGACGACACGGAATTTACCTACGTCTCGGGACTGGACCTGTTCCGCTACTCGGCAGAAAGCGCCGCGGCCGGCGTGATCGACTGGACGGCCGACAACCGCGACAAGTATTTCTCGCTCGACCGCGGTGCCACGCGCGGGCCCCTGTTTGCCAACGGCAGCTATCACGGCGATGGCGACCAGGCCAGCCACTGGCGCGACAATTTGCATTTGGGCATCATGGACCCGACGGTGGCATACGGCGAATTGCTGCGCCTGCGCTGGAACGACTTGATCGCCCTCGATGCCATCGGCTGGGATATCGCCCCGAACGCCATCCCGGCGCCGGGCACCGTCCCGCTGCTATGTCTGGCACTGATGCTGCTGGCACTGCAGCAACGACGCTGAATACGCTGAAAAAACAGGCAGTTTTCAGCCATTTCTCATAGGAGAAAGGCTTTTTTCAGCGGAAAAGGGGGTTTCTTGAAGAAAAGAGCAAAATGTTCATTGACCGAATCGCCGCCAACCCTTATTATTTTGTCCGTCGCTGCAGAACACGCAGCAGACAGCAAGAAAGCAGCAAAAGCAGCATCATGCCCACGTGGCGGAATTGGTAGACGCGCATGGTTCAGGTCCATGTGCCTTCGGGTGTAGGGGTTCGAGTCCCTTCCAGTGCCCACGTGGCGGAATTGGTAGACGCGCATGGTTCAGGTCCATGTGCCTTCGGGTGTAGGGGTTCGAGTCCCTTCGTGGGCACCATTACCTAATTCGCAAAAAAGCCGCAAACTTTCACGAGTTTGCGGCTTTTTTCATTGCAGAACGCCATGTGTTGCCATGGCGCCCTCCCTCCCCTTATTTGGCCAGCGCCACCTTCACGGCGTCAAGCAGGCGCGTCGTCGGACGGCCAATCAGCGCGCTCAATTGCTTGCCGTTGTCCTCCAGGCCGCCCTTGGCCGCGCCCGCATCGGAATCGGCCAGCAAATCGGCAAAGCCTTCCGGCACGCCCACGCTCACCAGCGCCGCCTTGAAGTCCGCCTGCGGCAAGTCTTTATAGACGATCACCTTGCCCGACTGGCGCGCCACTTCGGCCGCATACTCGGCCAGGGTAAAGCCGTGGTCGCCAGCGAGTTCATAGATGGCTTGCGGCTGGTCCGCGACCAGCACGGCAGCGGCGGCGGCGGCATAATCAGCGCGCGCGGCGGACGAGAAACGGCCGTTTTGCGCCGCGCCCAGCACGACGCCATGCTCGAGCACGGGCGCCAGGTGTTCCGTATGGTTTTCCAGGTACCAGCCGTTGCGCAGGAACGTGTACGGCAGGCCGGACGCGCGGATGGCCGCTTCCGTGACGACATGCTCGGCGGCCAGGCCCAGCGGCGTGGTGTCGGCACGCAAGACGCTGGTATAAGCGAGCAGGGAAACGCCGGCGCGCTTGGCCGCATCGATGACGTTCTGGTGCTGCTGCGCGCGCTGGCCCACTTCGCTTGACGAAATCAGCAGAATTTTCGTTGCGCCCTTGAAGGCCGCATCGAGGCTGGCGCCGTCGTTGTAATCGGCCTGGCGCACTTGCACGCCCTTGGCTGCCAGGTCGGCGGCCTTGGCCGGATTGCGCACGGCGGCGATGATGTTCGCTGCGGGAACGGATGCGAGCAGGCTGGCGATGACGTGCTGGCCCAGATTGCCTGTGGCGCCGGTGATGACGATCATGATTTCTCCTTGGAAGGTGGCTGGTAAAACCCTATAATAGGACTATTGCTTACTTATTGTAAGTACGTACCTTTTGGTAAGTATAAATTACCCTCACATTGAAGGCCAACTATCATGCCCACAGACACTCCCGGCGCCAGCCTGCGCGCCGCCCTCGCCCGTCAGAACCAGGGCGCGCATCTGCTAGCGGCTGCCTGCCCGTCGCGCGCCGTGCTCAGCCACCTGACCAGCCGCTGGGCCGTGCTGGTGCTGGTACTGTTGCTGAGCGGCACGCGGCGCTTCAGCGAACTGCGCCGCGAAGTGGGCGGCGTCAGCGAAAAAATGCTGGCGCAAACCCTGGAAGCGCTGGCGGGCGACGGCTTCGTGCTGCGCCAGGCGTATCTGGTGATCCCGCCCAAGGTGGAATACAGCCTCACGCCGCTGGGACGCGAGGCGGCCGAACGCCTGGCCGTGCTGGTCGACTGGATCGAAGACAATTACCCGCGCATCGAACAGGCGCGCGCGGCCCTGGATGCGGCACCGGCAGCGCAAAATGCAGCTTGAGCAGATTGCTTTTGATCATCAAGAATTATCGTTTACTCCTACTTGCCTTGATGTAATACTAGGCCCATGAACCGCGTAAGGGCGCGACACCATGAATCAGTTGATTTCTTCCATCACCGACCGGGCCAATGTGCTGCTGGTCAGCAATTCGCCGAATGAAGTGCGCGAACTGCTGTATGTGCTGGACCGGCATAACCTGGGCACGGGGCTGGCGGGCGATATCGACGAAGGCGTGGAACTGGCGGCCGGCGGCACGGACCTGATCCTGCTCGACGCGGCCCTGGCGGGTTCGAATATCGGCGCCACCTGCATGCGTCTGCGCAATGCTGGCGGACGCCACAGCGTGCCCCTGCTGCTTATGTCGGCCACACCCAGCGCCGAGGAACAGGGCCGCAGCGTGGGCGCCGGCGCTTCCGACTACATCAAGATGCCCTTCAATGCGCGCGACGTGGCGGAAAAGATCCTGATGGAACTGGCGCTGCACAAGGCCGAGGCGCCCGCAGCGCATGCCGCCACGCCACCGCGCCCCCTGCATCCGCAAACGCTGGAAGTCAATTACCACTCGATCCTGGCCGGTTCGCCCGACGCCGTGCTGCTGTTCGATATCGACAACCGCCTGCTGATCGACGCCAACCACCTGGCCGAAGAACTGTTCGGCATGCCGCTGGCCGAGCTGCTGCAAGGCGGCATGGAACCGCTGTTCCCCCAGCATCAAAGCGATGGCCGCGCCTCGCCGCAACTGCTGGAAGAAAAGATCCGCGATACCCTGCAAGGCAAGATCGTCGTCTTCCGCGCCAGCTGCTGCCACCGCGACAGCCACCCGATCGCCTGCGAAATCCGGCTGATGCGCCTGTCCGTGCCGGGCCGCCAGCTCGTGCATGCGCGCATCATCGACTTGACTGAACGCAATCTCGCCGAAGCGATGCGCTCGGGCCAGAGCGCCCTGCTGGAAATGGTCGCCAAGGGCGCGCCCCTGATCCCCACGCTGAACCAGCTGCTGCTCTTGATCGAAGGCCAGTCGCGTGGCGTGCTGTGCTCCATCATGCTGCTCGACGACGACGGCGTCCACATGCACAGCGCGGCCGGTCCCAGCCTGCCGACCGAGTACATGGCCCTGCTAGAAGGCGTGGCCATCGGCCCCGGGGTGGGTTCCTGCGGCACCGCCATGTTCCTGCGCGAACCGGTGGTGGTCAGCGACATCATGCGCGATCCGCTGTGGGCGCCCTACCGCGAACTGGCCGCGCCGTTCGGCTTGCGCGCGTGCTGGTCGCAGCCCATTTTCGGCCAGGATGGCGCCGTGCTCGGCTCCTTCGCCATGTACTACCGCGAAGTACGCCAGCCCGATGCGCGCGACCTGGAGCTGATCGACACGGCCACCGACCTGGCCGGCATCGCCATCGGCCGCATGCGCCACGAACGCGAGCTGCAGCGCCACCGCGCCCACCTGGAAGAGCTGGTGGCCGAACGCACGGCGGCCCTGACGCAGGCCAAGGAACACTCGGAGCAGACGAACCGCGAATTGGCCGCCGCGCTGGAAAACCTGTCCATCACGCAGGAAGAACTGGTGCGGCGCGACAAACTGGCCGCGCTCGGTGCGCTGGTGGCCGGCATTGCGCATGAACTCAATACGCCGATCGGCAACGGCCTGGTGGTGGCCACCACGATGGCCGAGCGCACGCGCGAAATCCAGGCCAGCTTTCTCGACGGCCTGCGCCGCTCCGAACTGGGCGCCTACCTGACCCAGGCCAGCGAGGCCGACGCCATCATGCTGCGCAACCTGCAGCGCGCGGCCGACCTCGTTTCGAGCTTCAAGCAGATCGCCGTCGACCGCGCCAGTTCGCAACGCCGCCACTTCCTGCTGCGCCAGTTCGTGGCCGAGCTGATGCTGCCCCTGTGCACGCAGCTCAAGGCCGCCGGCCTGAGCCTGACGCAGGACGTGCCGGAGGGCCTGGCCATGGACAGCTATCCCGGCCCGCTGGGCCAGGTGCTGAGCAACCTGCTGGAAAACTGTCTGCGCCATGCCTTCGAGGGCCGCAGCGGCGGCAACATCGCCATCACCGCGCACGGCAGCGACGACGGGCAGACGATCACCCTGTCCATCGCCGACACGGGCGTGGGCATCGCCGCCGACGATCTCGTGCACGTCTACGACCCCTTCTTCACGACCAAGCTCGGTTCCGGCGGCTCGGGCCTGGGCCTGCACGTGGCGCACAACATCGTCACGGGCGTGCTGGGCGGCCATATCGACGCCATCAGCAGCACCGGTGACGCCAGCGGCACCACCTTCACCCTGCAACTGCCCGCCGCGGCGCCGCAATCGCCCGCGCCCTGAGCGGCAGGCGCGCTACAATACCCGCAAGCCATTCTTTCGGAGCAACTATGAAATACCTGATTGCCACGGCCCTGCTGGCCGCTTGCGCGTACGCCTCGGCCGGACCGGCGCCCTGGTATCAATGGCGCAGCAAGATCGACGGCACCCTGTCGTGCGCCCAGTCCACCCTGGGATTTGGCTGGGAACTGGCCTCGGGACCGTACAAAGATAGCCGTTGCGAAAAACCGGCGCTTGTTAAATAATGGGGCCATGACCACACGGGGCACCGGCTTGAGATCAAGCGATGGCAATGCGGCGTCGAAAGAGTATGGAACGATAAGAACGTATCTATTCAAACCGAGGAGACCACATGTTTACGAATCCCGAACAATTCGCAACGGCCACCAAGGCCCTGTTTGAATTCCAGCTGATGACCTTCAACACCCTCACCTCGAAGGCCGTGCAAGGCGTGGAACAGGTGCTGGCATTGAACATGGCCACCGCCAAGTCCGGCATTGAGGATGGCCTTGCCGCCGGCAAGGAAATCAGCCAGGCCAAGGATCCGAAGGCCGCCATGGCCGCCGCCGCCGCCCAGCTGCAACCGGGCGTGGCCGGCGCGAAGGCGTATAAACAGCAACTCGACGACATCATCAAGGAAATCCACACGGAATTCACGACGGCCGCCGAAGCCCATGTGGCCGAAGCGAAAAGCAATCTGAGCGCCCTGATCTACGACGTCACGAAAAACGTGCCGCCAGGCTCGGAAAACGCCGTCGCCATCGTCAAGGCCGCCATCGACAACGCCTTCCTCGGCTACGAACAAGTGACCAAGGCCACCAAGCAAGCCGTGAAGACCGTGGAAGAGCAGATCGCCAAGGCCAGCGCGCAAGTGGCGCAGGCCACGGAAAAAGCGACGGCCGGCCCCCAGGCTGCGGCTGAAAAGGCGGCGCCAGCGGCAAAGCCGAAGGCGGCGAAGAAGTAAGGAACCCCAAGGACAGATACCGGGGTCGTACCCTGCAGGGTACGACCCCGGCTTTTTTCAGGGTTCATCTGACCGGCACGAGCCGGCACACGCACCACCTCCCCTCCAGCAGATATAAGCCTCCTACCCGCCGAAAAATGGCCAGCGCCTAGCTGCAGCAATCCTGGCAAGCCTTCGCCTCGACGGTTCCGGCCAACTGGCGGCGCCAGACCGCCATGCGCCATGCGGCCCAGGCGGCGGACAAGGCGCCGGCGACAAGGATCAGGCGGGTGTCGATCAGGGTCAGCACTGAACCGCTGAGGGCGACGACGATGTTGGCGATGCAAAAGGTGGTGGCCAGCAAGCCCATCACGGCGCCCTGTCCGTGCGCGCTGAAGCGCTCGGCGCACCAACCCTGTATCACCGTGTTGTACAGCGCATTCGGAATGCCGAACAGCACGATGGCGGCGATGCCCACCCAGATATTACCCAGCGCCAATATCCCGACAGCCAGCGCCACGCCGCAGGCATACCAGCAGGCCCGCAGCAGCGGCGCATGGCGGCTGGGGCCGCCCGCCAGCAAGGACGTGACCGTCATCGTGCCGCACAGGCCCACATTCACCCAGGCAATCTCCTGCGCATGGTAATTGGCCGTCTCGACCAGCCACAGCGGATAAAACTCATAAAAACTGGCCACGCCGCAGGTGAACGCCAGTTGCACGATGAACAGGGTGCGCAGCTCCCCATGGCGCAGCAAATTGAGCGAATGGCGGTCGCGCGCCACTTGCCACCACGACGTCGTCAATAGCGAGGGGGTTTCGCGCGGCAAGCCCACGGCCACCAGCACGGCGACGAGCATCAGGGCCGCGGCGGCGATCCAGAACGGCACCGTCACGCCCCAATGCAGGGTCGCGCCCGCCAAAATCGGCCCCACCAGCCAGCCCAGGTAGAACGCGCCATTCAGCCAGGACATGGCGCGCAAGCGCAGCGCTCCCGTCAACTGGTCGGCCAGCATGGCGCGCGCCACGGCGCCGTTACCTTCCAGCAAACCCGTGATGAAACGGGCGACGATGAACAGCGGATAGGACTGGATCACCAGCGCCCAGGCCGTGATGGCATGGCCGATGGCGGCGCCCACGGCCGTGCGCATCAGCAAAGGGCGGCGGCCGTAGCGGTCGGACAGCGGCCCCAGCAGGGCCGAACCGATCAGCAAACCCAGCGGGTTGATCGTCAGCGCCAGGCCGAACAGCAATTTGGACGGCAAGCCGAGGAAATTGTTGAAGGCATTCGGCGCCTCGGCCGCGAACAGCGGCGGCAAGATAGGGTATGGCAAGGAGGCGCCGATGGTCGACAGCAGCGCCAGCAAACAGGCGGCGGAAATCAGGATGATGTTTTTCATGCGGAATCGATGGGTAGTGTCTGGCAAGACTACGTGGCCATGCCATATAAGTAAACGATAGAGTTTATTAAATATCTGCGCCACTGCTGCCGTGAGGCGTGCAAGACAACGCCTCGGCTATCATGCCGCCATGACCCACGTCGAACAGGACAAACATGACACTGTCAGAAATTGAAAGCAAACACGGCTTTATCTATCCCGCGCTGTATCGCCAGCTCGAGCACGACGGCATGCTGGCCGTGGGTGAATATGGGCCCGACTGGTACAAGCTGGTCTATCCCACCTTGACGGAGCGCCCTACCCTGCTGCTGCACGCGGACGACTTCGAATTGCTCAATATCGAGGCCGTTGCCGATGCCGTCGATACGCTGCTGGACGCCGACGACTACCGGCAGATCGACCCCGCCTTGCAGTTCATCCCCTTCGCGCAAACGGGCGCGGGCGACCACTACTGTTTTTTCGCCTCCGGCCAGCAAGACGGCGAGATGCCCGTCGTGCTGCTGTGGCACGACCAGCATGAAGCGCAATATCTGGCGAAAAACTTGCACGACTTCCTGTTCCACATGTTGTTAAACGGCATGGCGGAGCAGGATACGTACAACGAGGTCAGCGACGAGGAATTCAGGGAACAACTAACCAAAACCCTGGGCACGCATGCGCGCTACCTGACGGCGCGGCAAGCCGAACTGCTGCAGACCTTGCTGGCCAGGGATATCCTCGATTACGAGGTGACATTGCCGAAGGGACGCAAGGAAGCGCACCGGGGCTTGCTGACCGATAGCGAGCTGGCCCGCCTGCGCGAGGAATTCATTCCCTACGAAAAGTTCGACAGCTGGTTTGCCTGCAGCACGGCTGGCTGAACATAAAATCGCTGGGCAAGCGGCGGCTGAAGGTTTAAACTGTATATAAACACAGTAAAACAGATCGCCTTGCAACTTGCCCTATTGCCATCCCCATGTTGAGAGTCCTGGAAAATCCCCTGTACTATCTGGATAATTTCCAGGACGTGCTGCACTGGATCAGCGCGCGTTACGCCGATCTGCTGAGCCCTGAAGAATCGCGCTTCATCACCGCATTCGGCGCACTGCCGCAGCCGTCGCGCGCCCTGTTCGTGCGCCTCGTCATGCGCAAGGGCTGCCTGTTTCGCGCCAGCAAACTCAATTACCCGGAAATCGGCGACACGCGCGCGGCCGCCCTGCCCTTGCTGGCCACGGGCTGGGTGGAAGCCGATCCCGTCATTGCGCTCGACGAGTTGTTCGACTTGCTGCTGAAAGTAGAAATCGCCCAGGCTTTCGATCTCGCCCCGTCCCTGAAGGCGGCGCGCAAGGCCGAGCAACTGGACGCCTTGCGCGAACTGCATGCGGAAAATAAACCATTCTCCGCGTGGCACCCGGCCTGTACCGACGTGCTGTACCGCATCGGCTTGCAAGCGCTGTGCGACCGCCTGCGCCTGATCTACTTTGGCAACTATCACCAGGACTGGTCGGAATTCGTGCTATCCGACCTGGGCGTGTACCAATACGAAAAAGTCGAATTCTCGCCCGCTTCGCGCGGCTTTCGCACGCGCCAGGATATCGAACATTATGAAGTGTTGCAGCAGTGCCGCGAACGCTACAACGACAGCGCGCCGGCAACCGAGGTGCTGCAGCAACTGGCCGCGCTGTCTTTGTCCGAGGACAATACCTGGCTGGCCAGTCGGCGCGACAAGCTGCGTTTCCAGATCGCCCAGCACCTGGAAAAAAGCCAGGACTGGCCGGCCGCCTACCGCGCCTACGCCGATTGCCGCTATCCGGGCGCGCGCGGCCGCGCCATCCGCGTGCTGGAAAAAGATGAACAGCCGCAAGCGGCCTATGAACGCCTGATGATCGCCCTCGCGGCGCCGGAAAGCGAGGCGGAACAACAATTGCTGCTGCGCATGGCGCCGCGTCTGCGGCGCAAGCTGGGCCATGCAAAGCAGGCGGCCAGCGCGGCAGCCAGCGTGGAGCGCATCGATCTGCACCTGCCCTATCCTGAACAGGCATGCTACGTGGAAGGGGTGGTGCAGCAACACCTGATGCGCGATGAGGCGCCCGTGTATTACGTGGAAAACACCCTGATCAACTCGCTGTTCGGCCTGCTGTGCTGGCCCGCCATCTTCAAGCCGATGCCGGGCGCCTTCTTCCACCCGTTCCACCGTGGCCCGGCCGACTTGCACAGCGCCGATTTTTACCAGCGCCGCAACCCGGACTTCGCCGCTTGCCTGGCGCAACTGGACGACGGCAGCTACCACGCCGCCATCCGCGCCACCTTGGCCGCCAAGCGCGGCATCGTCTCGCCCTTCGTCAGCTGGGACGTGCTCGACGGCGGCTTGCTGGACCTGGCGCTGGCCTGCATCCCGGCCGCGCACCTGAAGAAAGCATTCGAGCGCATCTTGCTCGACATCAAAAGCAACCGCAGCGGCTTTCCCGATTTAATCCAGTTCTGGCCGGCGGAACGGCGCTACCGCATGATCGAAGTCAAGGGCCCGGGCGACCGCCTGCAAGACAACCAGCTGCGCTGGATCGCCTATTGCGCCGAACACGCCATGCCCGTCAGCGTGTGCTACCTGCAATGGGAGGGGGCATGAAGTACACGATCGCCGTGCGCGCCCTGTGCGAATTCACGGCCAAGACAGGCGACCTGGACTTGCGGTTCACGCCCTCGCCCACGGCGCAGGAAGGCATGGCCGGCCACGCCACCGTCACGGGCCGGCGCGACGACGATTACCAGCGCGAAATCAGCCTGTGCGGCGACTTCGGCCCCCTGCACGTGCGAGGCCGCGCCGATGGCTACGACCCGGCGCGGCGGCAGCTGGAAGAAATCAAGACCTATCGGGGCGAACTGGACGCCATGCCCGCCAACCACCGCCAGCTGCACTGGGCGCAGGCGCGCATCTACGGCCACTTGCTGTGCCAGCAACTGAACCTGCCCATGCTGCGCGTGGCGCTCGTGTATTTCGACATCGCCAGCCAGAAGGAAACGCTCATGCACGAGGAATGCACGGCCGAGGCGCTGCGTCTGTTCTTCGAACAGCATTGCGCGCTGTTCCTCGACTGGGCCGAGCAGGAGCTGGCGCACCGCGCCAGCCGCGACGCGCAGCTCACGGCCATGGCCTTTCCCCACGCGAACTTCCGCCCGGGGCAGCGGCAATTGGCAGAGGCCATGTACAAGGCCAGCAGCCGCGGCTGCGGTTTGCTGGCGCAGGCGCCGACCGGTATCGGCAAGACCGTGGGCAGCCTGTTCCCCATGTTGAAAGCGACGGCCGCGCATGGCCTCGACAAACTGTTTTTCCTGGCTGCCAAGGTGCCGGGCCGCCAGATGGCGCTCGACGCCTGCGCCATCCTCAAGGAGAACGCGCCGCTGCTGCCCTTGCGCGTGCTGGAACTGAGCGCCAAGACCAGCGCCTGCGAGCATCCGGACAAAGCGTGCCACGGTGAATCGTGTCCGCTGGCCAAGGGTTTTTACGACCGCCTGCCGCTGGCGCGCGAGGTGGCGCTGGCCAGCGGTTTGATATTGGACAAGGAAGCCGTGCGCGCCATCGCCTTGCAGCAGGGTATTTGCCCGTATTACCTGGGCATGGAGCTGGCGCGCTGGAGCGACGTCGTCATCGGCGACTACAATTATTATTTCGACCTCAGCGCCATGCTGTACGGCATGACCCTGGCCCACGACTGGAAAGTCAACGTGCTGGTCGACGAGGCGCACAATATGGTGTCGCGCGCGCGCAGCATGTATTCGGCCGAACTGGCGCAGATCGACCTCAAAATGCTGCGCAAGTTTGCGCCCGAGGGCTTGAAAAAGCCGCTGGACCGCCTCTCGCGCCAGTGGACGGCCCTACTCAAGGAGCACGATGGCGACTACCACGTGCATGCGGCCTTGCCCGACAAATTCTTTGGCGCGCTGCAAGGCGTGGCCACGGCCATCGGCGACTACCTGGCCGAACACGCTGCCGCGCTCGATGAAAACTTGCAGCGCTTTTATTTCGACGTGCTGCTGATCAACCGCCTGGCGGAGAGTTTCGGCGCGCATTCGCTGTTCGACGTCAGCAAAACGGAGACGGGTTCCACCGTCTGCATCCGCAACATCGTCCCGGCACCGTTCTTGAAAGAACGCTTCGCGGCCAGCCACAGCACGGCCCTGTTTTCCGCCACCCTGAGTCCGTGGAATTACTACAGCGACACCTTGGGCATGCCGGCCGACACGGCCTGGGTCGACGTGGAATCGCCATTCCAGGCGGAACAACTGTCCGTGCGCGTGGCCGACGGCATTTCCACGCGCTACCAGCACCGCGCCGCCTCCTTGCTGCCCATCGCGCAATTGATGGCGAAGCAATACGCGCAAACGCCGGGCAACTACCTGGCCTTCTTCAGCAGCTTCGATTACATGGAAAAGACGGCCACTCTGTTCGCCCAGCATTACCCGGATGTGCCCATCTGGCAGCAGCCGCGCCGCATGGATGACGGTGCCCGCGCGCAATTCCTGGGCCGTTTCGGCCTGGACACGCGCGGCATCGGCTTTGCCGTGCTGGGCGGCGCCTTCGGCGAAGGCATCGACCTGCCCGGCGCGCGCCTGATCGGCGCCTTCATCGCCACCCTCGGCTTGCCGCAGATCAATCCCGTCAACGAGCAGATCCGCCAGCGCATGGGCGATATCTTCGGCGCCGGCTACGACTACACGTATCTGTATCCGGGCATGCAGAAGGTGGTGCAGGCGGCCGGCAGGGTCATCCGCACCACGTCCGACAAGGGCGTCGTCTACCTGATCGACGACCGTTTTTCCCGCCCGGAAATCCGGCAACTCTTGCCTGCCTGGTGGGATGTGCAGCTAGCCAACCAGTAACTTCAGCTTCTGGTAGCCCGCCTTGCTCACGGGTATGCGCGTGTCGTCGCGCAGGATGGCCACATGGCTGTCTTTCGTGGCCGCCTCGATGCGGCGGATGCCGTCGATATTGAGCAGATACGACCTGTGCACGCGCAGGAATTTGGCGGGATCGAGCTGGGTCTCCAGCTCCGACAGTCGCTGGCTTTTCAGGTAGGACTTGCCCTCGGAACGGATGCTGATGTAATCGTCCTGCGCCTCGATGTAGTCGATGCGCGCGCTGGCGATGACGTGCACCTTGGCGCCGTCGCGGATCAGCACGCGGTCCAGGGGCGCGGCGCGCGTGGCCGCCTCGCGCGCCAGCGTGAGCACAGTGTCCGGCGTACCGCGGCTGGCGCGCGCATGGGCCAGCGCCTGGTCGAAGCGCTGTTCGCTGAACGGTTTCAGCAGGTAATCGAGGGCATGGCACTCGAACGCCTTCAAGGCGTACTGGTCGTAGGCCGTGACAAAGATCAGCTTAGTCTTTGCGCCGATCAGCTCGGCCACTTCAAAACCATCGAGGCGCGGCATCTGGATGTCGAGGAACACCAGTTCCGGCGCCAATTCCGCGATGGCCTTGACGGCGTCGAAGCCGTTGGCGCACTCGGCCACGATGTCGATATCGTTGTGGCGCGCCAGGTATTCGCGCAACACGCTGCGCGCCAGTAACTCATCGTCGACGATGGCCACCCGCATTCTTGCCTGCATCATGTTTCCTCCGTGTCGCCGGTCTGCGCCGGCATGGAAATCATCACTTCGAACTGGCCGCCGCGCCGCTCCCAATGCACGCTGGCCTCGTGGCCATACGCGCCGGCCAGGCGCTGGCGCACATTCTCCAGGCCCACGCCGTTGCCGCGCGCCGGTCCCTGATCCGCATCGACGGGGTTGCGCACGGCGATCTGCAACAGGCTGCCCGCGCGCCGGACTTCGATGGCGATCAGGCCGCCCTCCGTCAAGCCGCAGATACCGTGCTTGACGGCATTTTCCACCAGCGGCTGTATCAGCATGGGCGGCAGCAAACACGCCAGCGCGGCGGCGTCGATGCTTTCCGCCACGTGCAGGCGCGCGCCGAAACGAACTTGCTCGATGGCGAGAAAGTGGCGGATCAGCACCAGTTCCTGCTCCACGGTAATGTGCTTGTGCGCTTCCAGGCTCAGGCTCTGGCGAAAGAAACTGGCCAGTTGCACCGTCATCTGGCGCGCGCCCGCCGCATCGATAGACGTCAGGGCACTGATGGAGTTCAGGCTGTTGAACAGGAAATGCGGATCGATCTGCGTGCGCAGCATGCGCAGTTGCGCTTCCTGCGCCGTCAGCTGCGCTTCCAGGCCCCGTTGCTCGGCCATGCTGGCGCGCACGAATTCGAGCAGCAGATAATGCACGGCAGCGGCCAGGCAATACAGCAGCACGCCCAGGCCGAAGAACAGGGCCAGCAGCGATTGCGTCAAGTCCACGCCCAGCCAGTGCTGCTCCAGCAACAGGCTGACGCTGTTCAGAAATTGCAGCAGGGTCGCCCACAGCAAGCCCGCGAACAGCGCCGCCACGCCCATTACGCCGGCAATGGCGAGCGGATGGCCCGCGTGCAAGGGATAGGCGCGGCACAGGTAAAACGCGGAAAAGCCAGAACCGATCGCATACACGAGCGTGGCGGGCACGACCAGCAGGGCCGCGTTGAGCCATGGCGCGTGGGCCACCCTGGCCAGGACAAAGGCCAGGGCCAGGCCCAGTGCGATGCAGACCAGGAACAGCACCACGGCGCCGCGCCGCTTCGACAAGGCTACGGACATGCGCGCCTAGTTGCGGATTTCCAGGCCGCCCATGATGGCGTAGCCCGTCACGTACAGGCGCTTGTTCTGGTTCGGCGGCACGATGGTCTTTTCCTCGAAGCCGCCGAGGATGGGCGTGCCCTGCAGCACCACGCTCCAGTCGGGCGGAATCTTGATGGTGACGCCGCCGCACAAGGCGAACACGTTGAGCACGGCTTCGCCGTCGATCGACGCCTGGCGCAAGTCGATTTCGCAGCCGGCCATGATGACGTTGATATCGCCGCCCCTGAAGCGCTGCGACGACACGCGCCGCACGTAGCCGCCCAGGATGGCCGTCACTTCGATGATGCTGTCGTCGTCCGCCTGGCCGCCGGCGCCGGGCGCGGCCGCCACCGGTTCCTTGTCGAGCGATACGGCGCCATTCCTGGGCTGGCCGAATGCGTCGGGCGCAGCGCTGCCATCGGGCGGCGCGGCAAAGTGCCGGCGGCGCTGCCGCTGCTGTGCGCCGGGCAAGGATTTCGACACGACGGCCACGCCGGCGGCGATGATGAGCAGCGGCCACAGCATGCTCCAGTTGATATAGAACAAGCCCATGGCTTTCAGGGTCCAGCTCAGGCCCAGCAAGACCATCACGCCGCCGAGAATGTAGCCGGAGCGGTTATGGCTTTGCGATATTTTCAGCAAGCCGAAAATGATGAGGATGGTGGGCCAGAAACGGAAGGTGTAGCGCACATTGATGAAGCCGAGATTATCGAGCAGGAACAGCAGCCCCAGGCCGATGACGATGACGCCCAGCACGATCTGCGATGGCGAGTGCAGCGGCGGTCTATTTTTCATGCTCGGACTCCCGGTAGGCAATAAAATGTTTGTTCAACAGCGGTTCCAGCACGAGGCCCACGCCCCAGGCGATCAGCAAGGCTGGCCAGCTATTGTAAAAGTTCAAGTTCCACAGTTCTTCGTACGACACATACCACCAGGCGGCGAAGAAGATCAGCCACAAGCCGCTCAATACCTGCCTGGCGGAGACGGGCGCGACGAGCTTGTTGAGGCCGAAGACGACCAGTATCAGCGGCCAATAATGCCATAGTGCATAGTAATCATGGAGATGGATCACGTCGAGCCGGTCCAGCAGGATGACGGCGCCGATGGCGATCAGCAGCACGCCCCACAGCAGCTGGGTACGGCGGTAATAGGCTGGTTCAGGTTTCACGCTCACCCCTTGAAGTTAATTGATCGTAAAGATACGCGGATTTCGGCCGCGCGAGAACAGCGCTTCGGCGAATGGCGGACAGGTGGCGGTGAATGGCGCAACGGAGGGAACGACGGGCAAAAAAAAGACCGGCTAAGGCCGGCCTTGAAGGGGTTCGCAGTTCACACCGCGACCTGGAGTTGCAGTGCATAGCCGCCTGATGCAAGTGCGCCGGCAGCAAGAATCTGGTGCCGATCCTTGAGGCGACCGGCTGACCTGCTGGAAGATCGAACATGCCGCCAACTTCACGGCAGTGCGTCTCAACCAAGCAAAGGCATCATACTCCCGATCGGCCAAAAGCACCGTTCGCTAGCGCACACAGATGCGGATTTGCTGAGCTGCATCAACCGGAGATGGTGTGCGGCGGCTGGAGCATGTCGTTCCCGATCCATTCCAGCACGGACGGCCCCTGCGGCTGCCAGCCCAGCAGCTTGCGCGACCGCTCGCCGCGCACGCGGCTGTTGGAACCGAGGCCGTACGACGCCATCTCGTAGCCCCATTCGGCAATCGCTTCCGGCAGCGGCCAGTCCTGCGCGGGGCCCATGTCCAGTGCCTTGGCGACGGCGGCCGTCATGTCGCGAAAGGCCGCCTCGCCCGACTCGACAAAGTAAAACGTGCCGGCGGGCGACTTTTCCAGCGCCAGCAGATACAGGCTGACCACATCGTCGACGTGCACGTTCGACCAGATATTGCGGCCCGGCCCCACGTGCCGCACGATGCCGCTCCTGCGCGCCTGTTTCAGCAGGCGGGGCAGCTGCACGCTGTCGCGCGGCAAGGCGCCGTGGCCGTAGATCAGGGTGTTGCACAGCACGCTCGCACGTACGCCCTTGTCGGCGCTGGCCAGCACCAGCTCGTCGATGGCGACGCGGGCCGCCTTGTCGGCCGTGGGCGCCGGCAGCTGGTCTTCATAATAGATCTGCCGCGTGCCCTCGCCGCCCGACGCGTCGCCCACGATGGACGAGCCGCTCGTGTGCAAAAACACTTTGTTCGTGCCGGCCAGCGCTTCGATGATGGCTTCCACGGCGCCCCGGTGGTCGCTGCTGGCCGCATTGATGACGGCATCCACCGCCTTCGCTTGCTCGACGAGCAATTCGCGATCATTGAGCGTACCGACGATGCCTTGTACGCCGATGGCGGCCAGCTCGGCCACCTGCTCGGGCTGGCGCACGAGGCCCGTGACCTGATGGCCGGCGCGCACGAGGCCCGCCGCGATGGAACTGCCGATAAATCCTGCCGCGCCTGTCAAGAATACTCGCATCATTACTCCTTTGTTGGTTCAGATTGCAATCAATCACAGCAACAAATTATGCGCGCTTTCATCTTTCGCAGAAAGCAGCCGCGCGGCAAAAGATTTATGCCTTGGAAGCAACAATCTTGAGTTGCAGGGCGGCGAGGTAGCGGCTCCGCCAGGCGGGGTCTTGCGGCGTGAGCAAGCTGAGCCTGTCGCGCGCGCGCGTGGCGGCGACATAGAAGCGGTTTTCCTCTTCCAGCGGGTCAGTCTTGCTGCGCGGGAATTCGTCGACAGCCAGGTAGGGCAAGATCACGTGGTGGTATTCGAGGCCCTTGATCTGGTCAATGCAGGCGATGACCAGCTTGGCCTTGCCGCTCGAGACCGTCACGGCCTCTTCCATTTCTCCCAGCCAGCCGGCAAAGCCGCCCAGCGCCACGCCCGCTTCGCGGCACACGGCGATAAAACCGTGCAGGGAACGGGCCACGACCCGCGCCTGGGCCGGATCGACATAGATGCGGCGCGCCGTCTGTTCCAGCTGCATCAGGCCAAAGATGTGCTGCAGCGCGTCGCCGGCCAGGGCGTCGGGGGGCAGCGCGCGCAGGTAGTCGACGGCGGCCAGGGTCAGCGCCGCCTTGTCCTGGTTCTGCGACTTGGCCAGCTGGTTGGTCAAAAAGCCTTCCAGCAAGTCCGGGTAATTGGCCACGTCGGCCTTGGCCTGCTGCAATTCGGCGCGTGTAAACGGGATTTCCGCGAACGCCACCAGGGCTTCGAGGATCTCGCCGCGGCGCGGGCCGCTCTTGATCGCATGTAAATCCTTGCGGGCGATGGCGACCATGCCGCGCAGCATCAGCACTTCCAGACTCAGCAGATAACTGTTCATGTCCACCAGACCATACGCGATGCCGCTCTGGAACAAGGCCGTTTCCACGCGGATCGCCTGGTCGCGGTCGCGCAGCAAGATGGCCGTCGTGCCCGCATGCGCGTGTTCGAGCGCGGCGATCAGCTGGGCGCTGCACGCCTGCGGTTGCGCATGGTCATACTTGAGCACCTCGATATGGGTGGCGCGCGACAGGGCCGACACGCTGGGCTTGTTCTTCAGCACACCCACGGCCTGTGCCAGCTGCGGGCCGTAGCGGTAGGACGCCGTCAGCGGCAGGCGCTGCAAGGCGGGAAATTCCTGTTCGAAACGCTGGCGCAGGAAGCGGTGGTCGGCGCCCGACCAGGTGTAGATGACTTGATCCTTGTCGCCGGCGCCGCAGAAAAACGCGTTGCCGCGACGTATCAGCATGGTCAGCAGGCGGAACGATGCTTCGTTCAGGTCGTGCAATTCATCGGCCACGATGATCTGGAAGGCGGGCAATTGCTGGCGCAGCGGTTCGTCGCCATCGAGCATGCGCACCAGGTCGTAGGTGGCATCGAACGGGGCGCGGAACTGGATATCGCCCGTATCGGCGCCGCGCAAGCCTTCGTATTCGCGCAGCCACAGATAATGCGTGCGCGACATGCCCAGCAGCTCCAAGTTGTCGTCGAGGGAATTGCTCTCGAAGTCAGGATTTTGGAAATCCAGGCGCGCCTTGGTGCGCAATTGCAGTTTCAGGAATTCGGCGATGGCGCCATTCGTCGTGTTGATTTCCAGCGGATAGCGGTGAGCGTATTTCTCGGAGACCACTTCCAGCGCTTCCCAGGCCACGGGACGCAGCTCTTCATCGCTGCGCATGATTGCCACTTGCATGTTTTCCAGTTGCAACAGTACTTTGCCGGCAAAGGCGTCGAAGGTGTCGATGGTCAGGCGCTTGACGACGCCCAGCGGCACGCCCACTTCCAGCAGGCGCTGGCGCAGGGCCACGCGCGCCGCTTCCGTGAAAACGAGGGCCAGCATGCGTTCGGGCGCGCGGCCCCGGTGCAAGGCTTCGGCCAGGCGCAGGGCCAGGGTCGTCGTCTTGGCCGCGCCGGCATTGGCGTCGATCAAGACCACTTTCTTTTGCGCCGTCTGGATGGCGACCTGCTCCGGCGTGGGCGTGATGCGTTTAGGAATGAACTGCGGGGCGTTATCTGTACTCAAGGGTATCCTGAAATGATGTCGGTTCTCGGCGCGCTACCAGGCGCAGGTGCGCAGGCCGGCAAAGATGTCGCCCCGTTCGGGCGCGTGGAAGGCGCGCATGCGGGCCGAATGCAGGCGCGGCGGCGTGGCGAAGGAGGCGCCGCGCAGCACCTGGTGCTGCATGAAATATGGCGCCGAATATTCGCGCCAGGCATCCACCGCAAAGCCCGGATACGGCTCGAACGGCGTCGCCGTCCACTCCCACACCTGGCCCCAGTGAAAGCGCGGATGGCCGGACAGCGCAGCATACTCCCATTCCGCCTCGGTCGCCAGGCGGCGCCCGGCCCAGGCGCAGTACGCTTGCGCTTCATACAGATTGATGTGGCGCACGGCTTCGTTCGGCGGCAAGGTCGTGCGCTGGCCGAAACGCATGGTGCGCCACTGCGTCGCTTCGCGCAGCCAGTACAGGGGCGACGAGCGCTCCTGCCGCATCAGCCAGGTGCTGCCGGCCGCGCTCCAGAACTGGCGGTTCTGGTAGCCGCCATCGGCGACAAAATCGGCAAACTGGGCGTTGGATACGGCGCAGGCATCGATGGAAAACGGCGCCACGTAGCAGCTGTGGGGCGGCGATTCATTGTCGAAGGCAAAACCGGCACCGCGCGGCGAGCCCATTACGATGGTGCCGCCAGCAAAAGCGATCTCGCCCGCCCCGGGCGGCAAGGCCGGGCTGGCCGCGAGGGATGCCGGCGCTTCCAGGCCCAGCCATTGCAAGCCGGCCAGCATTTCTTCGCCACACAAGTCTTCATGCGCCAGGGCCAGCCGGTACGGCGCCAGGGCGCTGTCGACATTGGCTTCGCGCGACAGTTTATCGAGCACCCTGTCGAGCACTTCGTGGCAATACGTTTTCACGGCGCCGGGGCTGGGCAGTTCCAGCGTCCAGCGCGCGCGCTGCTGCACCATGTTGGCGTCGAACAAGTCGTCGCCGCGCGTCAGCAGGGAGTTATAGATGGCGTCGGCCGGGTGGCTGGACGCCGCTTCGCGCAGGATGAACCACTCGGCAAACCAGGCGATCTGCGCGAGTTGCCATAAGGGCGGATTGAGGCGCGGATGACGGGGCAAGCCCGCCACCACGTCCAGGCCGGCAGTGACGTAACAGTCGAACAGGGAAAGGGTGTCCTGGCGCGCGGCCAGCAGCGACTGGGTCAGTTGCTGCGCGCCGGCGTGGCGAAAAGAGGCGTTGATTAAAGTCATAGCCAGATTGTAACGACTTATGCCAACTTCGCACTAGTCGCACGGGAAACAGGGAGGGGATGTTCCCCTCCCCGACCTACTTGACCAGCAACTCGCCCTGCAGCGGCGTGACGACGGATTTGGGCATGCTGACGATGAAGCTGCTGCCCTTGTCGGCCACGGACTGGATGGCCAAGGTGCCCCCATGGCGCAGCAGCACGTGCTTGACGATGGCCAGGCCCAGGCCCGTGCCCTGCGTTTCGCGCGAGCGGCTCTTGTCGACCCGGTAGAAACGTTCCGTCAGGCGCGAAATATGTTCCTGGCTGATGCCGATGCCCGTGTCTTGCGCGATGAATTGCGGTCCGGCCGGGCCATCCTGCCAGCGCAGAGTGATGGTGCCGCCCGCCGGCGTGTAGCGCACGGCGTTCGACGCCAGATTGCCGAAAGCGCTGTACAGTTCATCGTAGCTGCCCAGCACGTCGGGGCCGTTGCATTCCATGGTCACTTCATGCTTGCCGGCCGACAAGCCCTTGGCGTCGCGCAAGACTTGCTGCATGAGCTTTTTGATGTCCACGGGCTCGGGGCGCAGCGGATAATCGACCGATTCCAGGCGCGACAGGGTCAGCATGTCCTCGATCAGATGCTGCATGCGGTGGCCCTGCTCCGTCATCAGCTTGAGGTGGGCGGCGCGCGTGGCGGCATCCAGGTCCAGCTCGGCGGAAGCGATTTCCAGGAAGCCGACGATGACGGTGAGCGGCGTGCGCAGTTCGTGCGAGGCGTTGGCGATGAAATCGCGGCGCATCATTTCGATGCGTTCCGTCTCCGTCACGTCGTGCGTGACGAGGATCTGGCGGCGGTTCTCGAACGGGATGATCTGCACGATCAGCTTGCGGTTGCGGAAGGTGATCGTCAGCGGCTGGTCGTAGCGGCCCAGGATGATGTAATCCATGAACTCGGGACTGCGGATCAAATTCGTCACGCGCATGCCCTTGTCGCGCTCGTGCGTGAGGCCCAGGTGTTTCTCGGCGGCAGGATTGCACCATTCGAGGAACAGCACGTCGTCCATGATGACTACGCCGTCGGGCAACAGATGCATGGCCTGGCGGAAACGCGCCAGCCATTCCGTCAGCTCGGCCTGGTTTTTCTCGTCGTCGCGGCGCATGCGGTACAGGCGCGCGAAGATGCTGGTCCAGGCGCCCCAGCCGTCGGGCAGCTTGGCGCTTTGCGGATTGTCCAGCCAGTTACTCAGCTGAAACAGATACGACAGCTGCACGAACACCATCATGGCCATCAGCACGAAAGCGATGCCCAGCGCATACGTGGCGCCAAACAGATACCAGACGACGGCCACGCCCAGCAGCGCCAGCACCATGCGCAAGGCGGCCGGTACCCAGAACAGCAATTTCGGATTCATAGAGTGAGGCTTTACTTTTCAGACAACATGTAGCCGACGCTGCGCACCGTCTTGATCAGGCTTTCCGCCTCCTTCAAGGCTTTGCGCAAGCGCAATACGTGGACATCGACCGTGCGTTCCTCGATCACCACATGGTCGCCCCACACCTTGTCGAGCAGCTGGCTGCGCGAAAACACGCGCTCCGGGTGGGCCAGCAGGAATTTCAGCAGCTTGTATTCGGCGTGGCCGATATCGATCTTCTGTTCATCCATCATGACGGTGCAGCTGACGGGGTCCAGGGCCACGTTGCCGGCGCGCATGGGCGCCTGCGCGTGTTCCGGACTCTTGCGTCGCAAGAGCGCCTTGGCGCGCGCCAGCAGCTCGCGCGGCGAGAACGGCTTGGTGACGTAATCGTCGGCCCCGCTGTTCAGGCCGGCCAGCTTGTCTTCTTCCATGCTCTTGGCGGTGAGCATGATGACGGGGATGGCGGCAAAATTGCGGTCGGCGCGGATGCGCGACAGCAGGCGCAAGCCCGTCTGGTCCGGCAACATCCAGTCCAGCAGGATCAGATGCGGCGTGCGGTGCTGGATGAATTCCCAGGCATCGGCGACGTTTTGTACGGAGCAGCAATTCCAGCCGGATTCGCGCAGCGAATAGGTCACCAGTTCAACGATGGCCGGCTCATCTTCAACAATCAATACCGTGGTTTTATCAGATGCCATAAAGCTTACTCAGGGAGCTCCTCGGAAATGGCGGGAGCAGCCACCTTGGTGTGGCGGATGTCCTTGCCTTCAACCACGTAAATCACGTATTCGGCGATGTTTTTCGCATGGTCGCCGATCCGTTCGATGGCCTTGGCCACCCACAGGGTATCGAGCGCCGCCGAAATCGTGCGCGGGTCTTCCATCATAAAGGTAATCAGGTTGCGCATGATAGACCGAAACTCATGGTCGATGATGGCGTCTTGTGCAATTAATTGTAAGGCTTGCTTGCCATCGTTGCGCGCGAACGCGTCCAGCGCATCGTGCAGCATGTCGGTGGCCGTGTTGGCGATGCCGCGCACCATTTCGTAGTGGTTGACGACGGCGTTGCCGCGCTTGTGCAGATTCTTCGCCACGCGGGCGATCTTGGTCGCCTCGTCGCCTACTCGCTCGAGGTCGGTAATCACCTTGATGGTGGCCATGATGGTGCGCAAGTCGTTGGCGGCCGGCTGGCGGCGCACGATCAAATGGCTGCAGGCGTCGTCCAGCGACACTTCCAGCTGGTTGACGACGTCGTCTTCGCGCATCACGCGGTCGGCGCGTTCCGCATTGCCGATACGAAAGCACGTCATCGCGTCGAGGAACTGGGTTTCAACGATGCCGCCCATCAGGAGCACCTTCGAGCGGATCGCTTCGAGTTCGTTGTCGTATTGCTTGGATGAATGTTCGCCTATCATGCTGTCTCTCCGTATTCAGTTGTCTTGTGTATAGCGCTGCGCGGATCAGCCGAAGCGGCCCGTGATGTAATCCTGCGTTTCCTTGCGGGCCGGATTCATGAAGATCTGGTCCGTTTCGCCGAATTCCACCAGCTCGCCCAGGTACATATAGGCCGTGTAGTCGGAGCAGCGCGCCGCCTGCTGCATATTGTGCGTCACGATGGCGATCGTGTAATCCTGTTTCAGTTCGCTGATCAGCTCTTCCACTTTCGAGGTCGAGATCGGGTCCAGCGCCGAGGTCGGCTCATCGAGCAGCAAGACGTCCGGTTTCACGGCCACGCCGCGCGCGATGCACAGGCGCTGCTGCTGGCCGCCCGACAGCGACAGGCCGCTCTTGGTCAGCTTGTCCTTGACTTCGCCCCACAGCGCCGCCTTTTTCAGGGCCCACTCGACGCGCTCGTCCATCTCGCCCTTCGACAGGTCTTCATACAGGCGCACGCCGAAGGCGATGTTGTCGTAGACGGACATGGGGAACGGCGTCGGCTTCTGGAACACCATGCCGACCTTGGCGCGCAGCATGTTGACGTCCTGGTCGGCGTCGAGCACGTTGCGGCCGCGGTACAGGATGGAGCCTTCCGCGCGCTGGCCCGGATACAGGTCGTACATGCGGTTCAGGGTGCGCAGCAGGGTCGACTTGCCGCAACCGGACGGGCCGATGAAGGCCGTGACCTTCTTCTCGTGGATGTCCAGGTTGACGTTATGCAAGCTTTGCGTTTTGCCGTAAAAAAAGTTCAGGCCCGAAATCTCGATGGTTTTTTTCTTTGGTGCCAGGTCTTGGGCTGGATTCATTTGCGTATTCATATGGGTTCGCTTCGCTCGGTATCTGTTTAATGTGGGACTTTTTGGCTGAACACGGTGCGCGACAGGATATTCAGGGCCAGCACGCTGAAGGTGATCAGCAGTGCGCCGCCCCAGGCCAGCGAGCGCCAGTTGTCGTACGGGCTCATCGCAAACGAAGCGATGACGGACGGCAAGTTGGCCATCGGCGCGTTCATGTTAAAGCTTTGGAACTGGTTATTCAGGGCCGTGAACAGCAGCGGCGCCGTTTCGCCGGCGATGCGGGCCAAGGCCAGCAGCACGCCGGTGATGACGCCCGCCTTCACGGCGCGCAAGCGCACCAGGGTGGCGACCTTCCAGCGCGGCGCGCCCAGGGCAAACGCGGCTTCCAGCAGGCTGTTCGGTACCAGGCGCAGCATATTGTCCGTCGTGCGCACCACCACCGGCACGGCGATCAGCGACAGGGCGATGGCACCGGCGTAACCGGAGAAGTGTTTTACGTGGGCCACGTACAGCGCATACACGAACAGGCCGATGACGATCGATGGCGCCGACAGCATGATGTCGGTGACGAAACGCGTCACTTGCGCCAGCTTGTTTTCTTCGCCGTATTCGGCCAGGTAGATGCCGGCCAGGATGCCGATCGGGGTGCTGACGACGGTGGCCAGGCCCACCATCAGGGCGCTGCCGACGATGGCATTGATCAAGCCGCCGCCTTCGCTGCCAGGCGCCGGCGTCGTTTGCGTGAACAGGTCGACGGACAGGGCGCCGAAACCCTTGATCACCAGGGTGAACAAAATCCATACGAGCACGGCCAAACCCAGGGCCATGGCGGCCACCGACAGGGCGATGCCGACGCGGTGCATCAGCAGGCGCTTGCGGTAGACGGGATTCATGGCCGGCTTGGCCGGCGCTTCGTGGGTGCTAACTTGGCTGAGCTGGCTCATTTCGTGCCTTCCTTGCGGGACATGCCAGCCAGCATCAGCTTGGCGGCGGATAAGACGATAAAGGTGATGACAAACAGGATCAGGGCCAGCGAGAACAGCGACGATACGTGCAGCGACGATTGCGCTTCGCCGAATTCGTTCGCCAGCAGCGAGGTGATGCTGTTACCGGCGGCAAACAGCGACCACGACAGTTTATTCGCGTTGCCGATGACGAAGGTCACGGCCATGGTCTCGCCCAGCGCGCGGCCCAGGCCCAGCATGACGCCGCCAACGACGCCGGTCTTGGTGTATGGCAAGACGATCTTGCGCACCACTTCCCAGCGCGTGCAGCCCAGGCCGTAGGCGGATTCCTTCAGCACGGCAGGGACGATTTCAAACACGTCGCGCATCACGGAAGCGATGAAGGGGATGATCATGATGGCCAGCACCAGGCCGGCCGTCAGCAGGCCGATGCCCATCATGGGGCCGCTGAACAGCTGGCCGATGACAGGTACGTTGCCCAGGGTGGCTTTCAGCAGGGGCTGGACGTGGTCGGCGAACAGGGGCGCAAACACGAACAGGCCCCAGATGCCGTAGATGATCGATGGCACGCCGGCCAGCAGCTCGACAGCCGTGCCCAGCGGGCGGCGCAGCCAGGCCGGGCAAATTTCCGTGAGGAACAAGGCGATGCCGAAGCTGACGGGAAAGGCGATCAGCAAGGCGATGACGGACGTCACCAGGGTGCCGATGATGGGGATCAGGGCGCCGTACTGGTCATTGACGGGGTCCCATTCCGCGGACACGATGAAATGCAGGCCGAAGGTCTTGAAGGCCGGTATCGATTCCATGATCAGCGAAATGATGATGCCGACCAGGACGATCAGCACCGACAGGGCGAACAGCATCGTCACCTTGTGGAACAGGAAATCCTGGAAGCGCTGCTTGCGCATGGTGGAAAGCATCTGCGCGTGACTGATGGAATCGGTCATGTTGCCGCCTGGCATGGGGATCGTGGAGGAGGTAGATTGTGCGCTCATATTGTGCCAGATGTGGGTGGTACTGCCGGTCGTGCTGTTTTAATACGCCTGTCAAAACCTACTGCGCGTCGGGATTTACGGCCTGCGATGCTCACTGTACCTTCGTACAGTTGCGCTTCTCGACCGCAACTCCCTTCCGCTCGCTACGGTTTTGTCAGGCGTCGTTGCTTTTATTCTTTTACTTACTTTCATTTTTTAGCCAGGAGCGTCTGCAAGGGCTTGCGGGCGGTCCTGGCTAACTCCCTGCCCCGCCGTGCTGCTGGCGGGGACAAGGATGGGTATTTACATGGTCAAGCTATCAAATTAATAGATGGCTTTGCCCGATGCGTCTTTCAGGTTGGCTTTCCACGATTCCTGCACCAGTTTCACGACCGATGCCGGCATTGGCACGTAGTCCAGTTCGACGGCAGCAGGGCCGCCGTTCTTGTAGGCCCAGTCGAAGAATTTCAGGACTTCTTTTGCCTTGGCTGCGTCAGCCTGGACTTTGTGCATCAGGATGAACGACACGCCCGTGATCGGCCAGCTGTTCTTGCCAGCCTGGTCGGTCAGTACCACGCCGAAGCCTGGGGTTTGCGTCCAGGGTGCCGAAGCGGCGGCTGCCTTGAAGTTTTCGTCGTCAGGCTGCAGGAAGTTGCCGTCCTTGTTTTGCAGCTGGGTGTGCGACATTTTGTTTTTCTTGGCGTAAGCCCACTCGACGTAGCCGATCGAACCCTTGATGCGCTGCACGTTGGCTGCCACGCCTTCGTTACCCTTGCCGCCCACGCCGACAGCCCATTTCACAGCCGAGCCAGCGCCGATCTTCGATTTGAATTCCGGGTTGGTTTTCGACAGGAAGTCGGTGAACAGGAACGAAGTGCCCGAACCGTCGGCACGGTGCACCACGGTGATTTCCGTGTCCGGCAGCTTGACGCCGCTGTTCAGTGCGGCGATCTCAGGCGCGCTCCACTTGGTGATCTTGCCCAGGTAGATGTCGGCAACGACCTTGCCCGTCATTTTCAGCTGGCCTGGGGTCACGCCGTCGAGGTTGACGATGGTGACCACGCCGCCCATGATGGCCGGGAACTGCATCAGGCCCGCTTCTTCCAGCTCTTCCGCCTTCAAAGGCATGTCGGAGGCGCCGAATTCAACAGTCTTGGCCTTGATTTGCTTGATGCCAGCGCCGGAACCGACGGACTGGTAGTTCAGGCCGTTGCCCGTGTTGGCTTTGTACGTCTCGGCCCATTTGGCGTAGATCGGGTACGGGAAGGTTGCACCAGCACCTGTCATATCTGCCGCCATGACGGAAGCGGAAGAAAATGCCATCGCTGCCGAAGCACCCACGACGATAAATTTGAACATTTGCTTCATTTGCATATCAAGTCCTCAGGGTTGTTAGGGCTCAAAGTCCCGGTTGAATGCTGCGCAGTCTAGCAAGCGAATATGACAGCTTTATGACATGGGTAAAAAATCCTGAAATAATTGGCTACGCCCCGGGAATTGCTCTTTTTGGCGAGAAAAATGACAGGACGGGCGACGCTTTATGACAGCTTATGTCACGCTTACGTCATATTTCATGATTACACTCACAACGCGTCATACATGATGAAATACGGCTAGAATTAACTATCTGCAAAGACAAAAGAATATGAAACCTGAACTGCACACGGAAGTGACCAAATCGGGCATCCTGCTTGACCGCGAACTGTCGCAACTGACTTTCAACCGGCGCGTGATGGCCCAGGCGGAGGACCCGAACATTCCGCTACTCGAGCGCCTGCGCTACCTGTGCATCGTCAGCAGCAACATGGATGAGTTCTTCGAGGTGCGCGTGGCCAGCCTGCTGGCGGCCGGCAGCATCGGCGGTTCGCTGGCCGGCCACCCTGCCTTGGCGGCCAACCTGGAGCGCATCGGCAAGGAATGCCATGCGCTGGTGGAACGCCAGTACGACATATTAAATAGCGAAGTCTTGCCGGCCCTGCGCGAAGCGGGCGTGCACCTGCTGCGCGACAACGACCGCAACGATGCGCAGCGCGCCTGGGTCAAGCAGTATTTCGACCGCGAAGTGCGCCCGCTGCTGACGCCTATCGGCCTGGACCCGGCCCACCCGTTCCCGCAGGTCGTCAATAAAAGTCTCAATTTCATCGTTTCGCTGAGCGGCAAGGATGCGTTCGGGCGCGGCACGGCGATCGCCATCGTCAAGGCGCCCCGCGTCTTGCCGCGCGTCATCAAGCTGCCGGACGACATTTCCGGCGATGGCGTGTCCTTCTGCCTGTTATCTTCCGTCATCCATGCGCATATCTCGGATTTGTTCGCCGGGCGCGAAGTCATTGCCTATTCGCAGTTCCGCGTCACGCGCGACAGCGACCTGTGGGTCGACGAGGACGAAGTCAAGAATTTGCGCCAGGCCCTGAAAGGCGAACTCGTGGGGCGCCAGTTCGGCACCTCGGTGCGCCTGGAAGTGGCGCGCAATTGCCCGCCAGAATTGTCGCAATTCCTGCTCGACCAGTTCAACCTCGATCAAAGCCGCCTCTACCGCGTCAACGGCCCCGTGAACCTGGTGCGCCTGTCGGAAATGATCGACCACGTCAAGCAGCCGGAGCTGCGCTTCCCGCCGTTCTTCCCGGGCCTCGCGCACAAGGCCATCGGCAACGACATCTTTGCCGCGCTGACCAAGCACGACATCCTGCTGCACCACCCGTATCAATCGTTCCAGACGGTGATCGACTTCATCCGCAGCGCCGCCTACGACCCGTCCGTCGTCGCCATCAAGCAGACGATCTACCGCACGGGCATGAACTCGGATTTGATGGAGTCGCTGATCACGGCGGCGAAGATGGGCAAGGAAGTGACCGTCATCGTGGAATTGATGGCGCGTTTCGACGAAGAAGCCAATATCAACTGGGCCGACAAGCTGGAACAGGCGGGCGCGCAAGTCGTGTACGGCGTCGTGGGTCTGAAAACCCATGCCAAGGTGGCGCTCGTCATCCGCCGCGAAGAAGGCGCGCTGCGCTTCTACGCCCACTTGGGCACCGGCAACTACCACCCGACGACCACCAAGCTGTATACAGACTTCGGTTTGCTGACGGCGAACCAGGACCTGGCCGTGGAAGTCAATGAGGTGTTCATCCACCTGACCAGCCTGACCAAGCCGCACAACCTGAACCATTTGTGGCTGGCGCCGTTCGGCCTGCAAAGCGAAATCATCAAGGCCATCCGCAACGAGGCGAAGATCGCCCGTTCAGGCCGGCGCGGGCGCATCATCGTGAAAGTCAACGCGCTCGTCGATGAATCCGTGATCCGCGCCCTGTATGCGGCCTCGACCGATGGCGTGAAGATCGACTTGATCGTGCGCGGCGCCTGCACCCTGAAGCCGGGCGTGCCGGGCTTGTCGGAAAACATCAAGGTGCGCTCGGTGATCGGCCGTTTCCTCGAACACAGCCGCATTTACTACTTCCGCAACGACCTGGCGCACGATGTCTACCTGGCCAGCGCCGACTGGATGAGCCGTAATCTGTTCCGCAGGGTGGAAGTGGCCTTCCCCGTGCTGGACCGGGCGCTGAAACGGCGCGTGATCGCCGAGGGCTTGAACCCATATTTGAAGGATAATACCAATGCATGGGAGCTGGAGCCGACGGGCCATTATGCGCGCCGCAAGCCGCGCGGCAAGCAGATGCCGTTCAGCGCCCAGCAATACCTGATGCACACACTGGGCACGCCGGGCGCGGAGGTCGGCGAATAGGCAACTCTACACACAGGAGTACAGCATGGATCTCATCTTGTGGCGACACGCAGAAGCCGAGCCGGGCCTCCCCGACCTCGAACGCGCCCTGACCGTCAAAGGCCAGAAACAGGCGCGCCGCATGGGGGAATGGCTGGCCTCGCAACTACCGGAAAATTGCCGCATCCTCGTCAGCCCCGCCCTGCGCACCCTGCAAACGGCGGAGGCGCTGGGGCGCAAGTTCAAGCTGATGCCGGAACTGGCGCCCGGCGCCGAAGCGGAAGACATCCTGAAGGCGGCCAACTGGCCCGGCGGCAAGGAAACCGTGCTCATCGTCGGCCACCAGCCCACTCTGGGCCAGGCGGCCGCCCTGCTGCTGACGGGCGAAGAGCAGGAATGGGAAATGCGCAAGGCCAGCGCGTGGTGGTTCTCGCAGCGCGAGCCAGGCGACCCCGTCAGCGTCTATTTGAAAGCCGTGATGGCGCACGACCTGGTGGTGAAATAAAACAAGGAAATGCGCAGGGCCAGCGCAGCATGGCCAGGTTCCCGCAGCGCGAGCCAGGCGACCCCGTCAGTGTCTATTTGAAAGCCGTGATGGCGCATGACCTGGCGGTGAAATAAGGAAAATGCGCAAAAAATGCGCTGGGACAAATACTGGCGGAGTTCACAACTCAGCAGCCTTGTAAAGCGCTGCCGATCTGCTAGAGTTTAATTGCATCAACTACGTGCTGGCGCGCTGCTCCGGCACATTGAGCAACCCAGCGGACGGCCGTCCAACGGCGGCTGAAAGACCATGTTAATCACCTTCCTCGTTTTTCTCTTCATCGCCATCTTCGCCGCCATCATCGGCTTTGTCGCCTTTGAACTGGTCGAAGAAATGCGCGGCAGCCACCATAAGCTGATGGACCGCTATCACGAGTAGCGTTCACCTCGGCACTATCGCATGGCGCCAGCGACGGCCAACCAGGCCCGTCCCTCGCGCCATCCTTGTTTTTACGCTTCCGTCTTACACTCCCGTATTACACTCCCGTCTTGAACTTCGTATAGATGCGCGTCATCAAGCGACGGATATCGGCCGTGGTCGCTTCCGGCGCGGCCATGCGCTGCTTGTCGGCGTCCGGCAGGAAGATGGCCTTGTTCTCGCCGATGTCCTTGCGCACATATTTGATGCTGGCCGGATTCGGATTCGCGTAGAACACCTTGTTGCTCAGGCTGGCATGCACTTGCGGGCGCAAGATGTAGTTGATGAACAGGTGCGCATTGTTCGGATGCGGCGCGTCGGCGGGAATGGCCATGGTGTCGAACATCAGGGCGGCCGTCTTCGGTACCAGCACCTGGATCACATTGCCATTCTTCGCGTCGATGGCGCGCTGGCGCGCGATGTTGATGTCGCCCGACCAGCCCAGCGCGACGCAGACGGAGCCGTTGGCCATGTCATTGATATAGCCTGACGAACTGAACAGGGTTACGTAGGGACGGATCGCCTGCAGCACCTTGCCCGCTTCCTGGTAGTCGCCGGCGGTTTTCGAATAGGCGGGCTTGCCCAGGTATTGCAGGGCGGCCGGCAGCACTTCCGACGGCGAGTCGAGGAAGGACACGCCGCACGATTTCAGCTTGGCCGCGTATTTCGGGTCGAAGATCAAATCCCAGGCGTTGTCGGGCATGGGCATGCCGCCCAGCGCGGCCTTGACCTTGTTGACGTTGATGCCCACCGTCGTGTAGCCCCACAGCCAGTCGACCAGGTAATCGTTGTTCGGGTCGATCTTCGACAGCTTCGCCTGCAGGTTCGGATCGAGGTTGCCCAGGTTCGTCAGCTTGCTCTTGTCGAGCTTGCGCAGCAGGCCCGCATCGATCTGCAGGCGCGCCCATTGGGCCGTCGGCACGACGATGTCATAGCCGGACTTGCCCGCCACCAGTTTCGCATTGAGGATTTCGTTATTATCGAAAACATCGTAGCGTACCTTGATGCCCGTTTCCTTCTCAAAATTCTTGATCGTGTCGTCGCCGATATAGTCCGACCAGTTGTAGATGTTCAGCACCTTCTCTTCCTGGGCCTGGACAGGCAGGGCCAGTACGGCCGCCGCCAAGGTCAGTCCCAGTCCAATGCGCCGTCCTGCTTGCCATGTGTTTGCCATCGTGCTGCCTCCAGAAGTCATCAGAAAATAGTGACGATGATAGCAAGAAGGGCGGCATCAGGTCTAGCCTGATACCGCCCTGCCTGAGGACGTCTAACAAAACCTACTGCGCGTCGCGCTTTGCGGCCTGCGATGCTCACCGTACTAGAGTACGGTTGCGCTTCTCTGCCACAAATCACTGCCGCTCGCTACGGTTTTGTTAGACGTCGCAAATCGTCGCAAATCTTCCTCAATGCAAATGCCGTAAAACTGGGGTCAGACCCGACGGGGGAAGCTACCCCCAATGAAATAGCTTCCAATCCCGCAGGGACTGACCAGACAGCATTACACCTTGTCCAGCCCCACTTGCGCCCCGGTAAACACGAGGTTGCCGTTCTGGGCGTCGATGCGGATCTCGTCTTTCGGGCCGAAGCGGCCTTCGAGGATCAGCTTCGACAGCGGATTTTCGATCTGCTGCTGGATCGCCCGTTTCAAAGGACGGGCGCCATACACCGGGTCGTAGCCCGCCTCGGCGATTTGCTGCAAAGCAGCGTCCGTCAGGCTCAGGCGCATGTCCATGCGCTCCAGGCGTTCTTCGAGGATCTTCAGCTGGATCTTCGCGATCGCGCCGATGTTTTTCTCGTCGAGGCCGTGGAACACGACGATTTCGTCGATGCGATTGACGAACTCGGGACGGAAGTGCGCGCGCACCTCGGCCATCACGGCCAGCTTCACGACACCGGGGTCATCGCTTTCCATGGCCTGGATCTTGTGCGAACCGAGGTTCGAGGTCATGATGATGACGGTATTCTTGAAGTCCACCGTGCGGCCCTGGCCGTCCGTCATGCGTCCGTCGTCGAGCACTTGCAGCAGCACGTTGAAGACGTCGGCATGCGCCTTTTCCACTTCGTCGAGCAGGATCACGCTGTACGGCTTGCGGCGCACGGCTTCCGTCAGGTAGCCGCCCTCGTCGTAGCCCACGTAGCCGGGCGGCGCGCCGATCAGGCGGGCCACGGAATGCTTCTCCATGAACTCGCTCATGTCGATGCGGATCATCGATTCTTCCGTATCGAACAGGAAGGTGGCCAGCGCCTTGCTCAGCTCGGTCTTGCCCACGCCCGTCGGTCCCAGGAACATGAAAGAACCATAGGGACGGTTCGGATCGCTCAAGCCGGCGCGCGAACGGCGGATGGCGTCGGCCACGGCCGTGATCGCTTCATCCTGGCCCACGACGCGCTCATGCAGCTTCTCTTCGATGTGCAGCAGCTTGTCGCGCTCGCCCTGCATCATGCGCGACACGGGTATGCCCGTCGCGCGCGACACCACTTCGGCGATTTCCTCGGCGCCCACTTCCGTGCGCAGCAATTTCGGCTGGTCGGGGTCGAGTTTCGGCATGCCGCTGTCGGCCTGCTTGAGCTGGGCTTCCAGCTGCGGCAGCTTGCCGTACTGCAGCTCCGACACTTTCTGCCAGTTGCTTTCGCGCGTGGCCTGCTCCATCTGCAGCTTGACTTGCTCGATCTCTTCCTTGATGTGCGTGCTGCCCTGCACCACGGCCTTTTCCGCCTTCAGGATTTCCTCGAAGTCATTGTATTCGCGCTGCAGCTTGACGATTTCCTCGTCGATCAGGCCCAGGCGGCGCAACGATGCTTCGTCTTTTTCCTTCTTGACGGCTTCCTTCTCGATTTTGAGCTGGATCAGCCGGCGTTCCAGCTTGTCCATCACTTCCGGCTTGGAATCGATCTCGATCTTGATCTTCGCCGCCGCTTCATCGATCAGGTCGATCGCCTTGTCGGGCAGGAAGCGGTCCGTGATGTAGCGGTGCGACAGCTCGGCGGCAGCGATGATGGCCGCGTCCGTGATTTCCACCTTGTGGTGCAGCGCGTATTTATCCTGCAAGCCGCGCAGGATGGCGATCGTCGCCTCCACGGTCGGCTCGTCGACAAGTACCTTCTGGAAACGGCGTTCCAGCGCGGCGTCCTTCTCGATGTACTTGCGGTACTCGTCGAGCGTGGTGGCGCCCACGCAGTGCAGCTCGCCGCGCGCCAGCGCCGGTTTGAGCATATTGCCGGCATCCATCGCGCCGTCGGCCTTGCCCGCGCCCACCATCGTGTGCATCTCGTCGATGAAGACGATGGTTTGCCCTTCATCCATGGCCAGTTCCTTGAGCACGGATTTCAGGCGCTCTTCGAACTCGCCGCGGAACTTGGCACCGGCAACCAGGGCGGCCATGTCCAGCGCCAGCACGCGCTTGCCTTTCAGCGATTCGGGCACCTCGCCATTGACGATGCGCTGCGCCAGGCCTTCGACGATGGCCGTCTTGCCCACGCCCGGCTCGCCGATCAGCACAGGGTTGTTTTTGCTGCGGCGCTGCAGGATCTGGATGGTGCGGCGGATTTCATCGTCGCGGCCGATGACAGGGTCGAGCTTGCCCTTGCGCGCCCGTTCCGTCAGGTCCAGCGTGTATTTTTTCAGGGCTTCGCGCTGGCCTTCGGCTTCTTGCGAGTCGACCTTGTTGCCGCCGCGCACGGCGTCGATGGCCGCTTCCAGGGCCTTGCGGGTCAGGCCGTTTTCGCGCGCCAGCTTGCCGCAGTCGGACTTGTCGTCCGTCATGGCCAGCAAGACCATTTCGCTGGACACGAACTGGTCGCCCGCCTTTTGCGATTCCTTGTCGGCCAGGTTCAGCAAGGCCACGAATTCGCGGCTCACCTGCACGTCGCCGCCTGTGCCCGAGACCTTCGGCAAGCGTTCGATCGACGCGCCCAGGGCCTTGGACAGGCCGCCCACGTTGACGCCGGCCCGCTGCAAGAGCGAGCGGGCGCCGCCGTCGTCCTGGTTCAACAGGGCCGTCAGCAGGTGGACTGGTTCGATATAGGGGTTGTCGTTGCCCACGGCCAAGCTTTGCGCATCGGCCAGGGCTTCCTGTAACTTGGTGGTCAGTTTATCTTGTCGCATGAAAAGCGCTCCCGGTTAATTAGTTGTTAACCAAATTGGGGTGAGGCAGTACTTTTCAAGCATACACAAAGCAGAAAACTGATGCATTTTGGCAAATGCTACGGTGCGGGGCGCGTTCGCTTCAAATGGGGCTTGCGTTTGTCGTCCATTTGTCCAGGGCCGTCGCGTCGCTGTCGCGCGCATCGACCCAGCGCGCCCCTTCCGGCGTGTCTTCCTTCTTCCAGAACGGCGCTTCCGTCTTCAGGTAGTCGATGATGAATTCGCAGGCGGCAAACGCTTCGCCCCGGTGGGCGGACGATACGGCCACCAGCACGATCTGCTCCTGCGGCAGCAAGGGCCCCACGCGGTGGATCACCAGCGCGCCGGACAGGGGCCAACGCTCCCGCGCCTGCTCGATGATGGCTTCGATGGACTTTTCCGTCATGCCCGGATAATGCTCGAGCTCCATCGCGGCCACGTCCAGCCCTTCGTTCATGTCGCGCACCGTGCCGACGAAGCCGACGACGGCGCCCACCTTGGGGTTGCCTGCACGCAATTGTGCAATTTCTTGAGTCAAGTCAAAATCGGCTTGCTGGATGCGGACGGAGGTACTCATTTCGCATTGCCTCCGATGCGGCGCAGCAGGGTTTCGATGCGGCTGGCCGTGCGCGCATCGGTGGCGGCGGCGATCGCGCACAGCTGCATCAGCTGCGACACTTGCGTGAGCGGCTTCTGGCCCGATTTGAGCGACGATTGCAGCACTTCCACCTGCATCTTCAAGCGGTCGCGGGCAAACTCGGCGCCGCTGTCGACGCCGGCGACGATTTCCAGACGCAGGACTTCAGCGAGCAGGCGCTGCTGGTTGGCCTGCAACTGCTGCGCGTAGGCGGCGCTGCCCTCGCCCAGCGCGGCCTGGGCGGCGGCAAAGCGCTGCTGCAGGCTGCGTTCGTACTGGGTGTCGAGCGGCGGCAAGGCGCTCCAGCGCTCGCTCCACGCTTGCGCGTCGGCGCCGGCACTGCCATCGGCCAATGCCGCTTCCAGCGATTGCACCAGGCGCAGCTTGTCGCGCAAGGCATTGGCCTGGGCCGCGCCGGCGCGCTCGGCGATGGCGTCCGCCTGCGCTTGCACGCCGGCAACCGCCGCCTGGTAGCGCTGCTCGATCTTCGCTTCGCTGGCGCGCGGCACGGGGCCCGTGGCGTTCCAGGCGGCGCGCGTATCGCGCAGCAAGTGATTGATGAAGGCCGTGCGGGCCTTGTCGTCACCCTCGGGCACGACGGCCGTTTCCAGCGCCGCGCACAGCGCTTCGCGCGCATGCAGGTGTTCGCGGCGCTCGTGGTCGGCCGCGTGGGCCGTTTCCTTGCGCCGGGCAAAGATATCGTCGCAGGCGGCACGGAAACGCTGCCACAGCGCCTGTTCCGCGCGGCGTTCCAGCGGCAAGGCTTTCGCCAGCTCCTGCCATTTATCCTGCAAGGCTTTGAGCATGTCGACCGTGTTGCGTTCCGATGGTTTGAGCAAGCCCACTTCGACAATCAATTGTTCGCGGCGGGCCGTCTCGATCTGGCGCTGCGTGTCCAGCGGCTTCGACAGGGCATCGAGCGCGGCGCCAAACTCGGCGTCCAGGCGTTTCTTTTCCTTGCGGTCGATGGTGCCCAGGCGCGTCCAGGCCTGGCGCAGGCGCTGCGAGGCGGAAGCAACATGTTTCCAGTCGGTACTCTCTTCTGCCGCCAGGGCAGCCGTTTCCGCGATCAGTTCCTGAGCCTTGGCCGCATTGCCGTGGCGCTCTTCGGCCAATTGCTTGAAATGCTGGGCCGCCGGCGCATACGCCACGCTGCAGGCCGCGTCGAAACGCTCCCACAGCGATTTCGGTGCGGGGCCGGACAAGGTGTCGAGCGACTTCCAGCGCTCGCGCAGGCTACCCACTTTCTTGGCCAGCTCGGCCATCGGTAATTGCTGCGCCGGCAATTCCTCGCCCGCCTTGACCAGTTCCTCGCGCGACACGTTGCCGCCCCAGCGCGCCCAGTCGGCCAGGCGCTTGAACTCGCCGCGCACATGGGCCAGGCGATCCGCTTGCGCAGGCGTCAAACGGCCGTGCTTGCTATCGCGCAAGGTCTTGTCATGCTCGGACGCCACGTGCAGCAAGCCTTCCTGCAAGGCCGCTTCCATGGCGTCGAGCACCTTGAAGAACTGCTCCGTCGCTTCCTTCGACACGGGCGCGTGTTCCTGGCGCGGCTTGCGCGGCGCCGGTTCCGCATGCGCTGGCGCGTCCACGGCTGCGGCAGTGACGACCGGCGCTGGCGCGCTGGCCAGCAGGGCCGCAAATTGCTGCTGCAGGCTGTCGGACAATGGCGATTCCGGCAGGCGCGGCAAGGCTTGCCAGCTACGTTTCAGCACATCGACGTCCAAGGTGGCGGCGTCCTGCGCCTGCCATTCGGCCAGGGCAAGCTGGCGCGCGTCGAACACGGCCTGGTGCTGCTGCAGCGCCTGCAAGGCGGACTGCGCCTGCTCGCGCGCCTGCGTGAAATCGGTTTCCAGGTGTTTCGGCAAGGAGGCGCGCTCGGGCGATTGCGCATGCTGCGCATGTTCCGCGTCCAGGCGGGCCAGCGCCTGGGCCAGCTCGCCGGCGGACTGGCCACTGGCAGCCAAGGCACGCGCCGCGGCGACGGCATCGATCACGGCGCGCTGCAGCAACACTTGCGCTTCCAGGCGGGCGGCCAGCGCGGCGCGCGCGGTGGCAAAGGCGCTCTCCAGCTCGGGCGTGGCCTTGATGACTTGCCATTGACGGTCCAGCTCGGCTACCTGGTTCGGGCTCAGCTTATCATCGTTCAACAGGCGCTGGGCCGTATCGATGCTGGCCTGGGCGCGTTGCGTCTCGGCCGCCTGATGGCGGATCAGGTCGATGCGGCCCTGCATCAGCTTGGCAACGCGGCGGTCCGTATTGCGCATGGCATGGTGGACTTTTTCCAGCAGGGGCAAGCTATGGACGTGTTCGGCCGCGATCAGGCGGGCATCGGCAAATTCGCTGGACAGGATGAATTCACAGGCGGCGGCTTCGTCGCCCGCCACGGCATGGGCACGCGCAACCTGTTCGGCGCGGCGCGATGCGCTCTGCGCCGAGGCGGCGGCCTGTTCTGCCACGACAGGATCGGGGACGGCAGTCTTGCTGGCAGAACGCTTGAAGAGAAATTCGAACATGACGGGTTTCGCGTGGATCAAAACCACCATCATAACAAAGCCCGGGGTATTGCATCGGACAGGGCTGAACAAGTTATCAAATGAATAAAATGAATCTTTTCCCTATGACGGCGCCATGTACCCGGCGATAAAACCACCCCGGCACAGGCGGGCCTGCCGGGGTGTGCGCTCGCTAACCGTTCAAGCCTGCGCGCGCAGCGGCGGTGACGGTGCAAGCTGCGCCGACGCGCCGCCGGCCTCGACGCTTTCCCCGTCGGTGGCAGGCGCGCCCGGCGCCGGCAAGGATGTCGGCAAAGGCGCCGGCAAAACAAAGGGCAGCACTTGCGCCTTGCCGCGGCGCGCTTCCTGCGCGCGCGCATCGTGGGCGAGGAACTGGTAGGCGATGGCAAACCACGCTTCGCCCACGATGACCTTGCGCGCCAGCGCGAACAGTTCGCGCTCTTCTTTTTCCAGGCGCTGCAGCAAGGCTGCGCAAAAGGCGTCGATGGCCGCGCACAGCTGCCCGGCCTGCAATTCGGAATGGTCGATGGCGGCGCCCGCGCGCTGCTGCACCGCGTTGATGCTTTCCAGCGCCACGTGGTTCAAGCCATTGATTTCATTGAGCAAGCCATCGGCATGCGGCGCGGCCTGGCGGATGGCGGGGATCAGGTACATCTCCACCTTGCGCCAGTAGCCGCCCTGGTACAAGCGGCTCAGCCAGTCGCCCGCATACTGCAGTTGCGCCAGGCTGAGTCTGCTCTGGTGACGCAGCTGCACATGCATGTACTTCTGAAAGGCCAGTAGGCTCATGCGGATGCTGGCCTGTTCCACTGACAGGGAAACCAATATATATGTTGCCGTAAGCATGCACTCACTCCCGAAAACGCGCTGGATGTCTGATCCTGGAAGTGAAAGTGTAAAGACTACCGACAGCGATGGGTTTGATCCTGCACAAACCCGCAGCGGGCCAGCCGCGCTTTCTTTTACGGCGCGCGCAAGCCGATATGCAGGTCGACGACACCGGGCTCTTCCGATGGTGTGACTTCGCCGCCAAAGCTTTTCACCAGCCGCTGCATGCCCTTGTTGCGCGCCATCGCCTCGCCCACCAGCGCTTCCGTGCCGCGGCTGCGGAAGTAATCGACCAGCTTTTCGAACAGGATGTGGCCCAGGCCCTTGCCCTTCAGGGCCGAACGCACGGCGATGGCGAAATCGGCGTGGATGTTGTCCGGGTCGGCCACGGCGCGCACCACGCCCAGGGTTTCCGGCTTGCCGTCCGGCCCCGTGTGCGTGGCGATGAAGGCCATGGCGCGGTCGTAATCGATCTGCGTCAGGCGCGCCAGCTGCGACACGGGCAGCTCGCGCATGGAGGTAAAAAAGCGCAGGCGCACATCGTCCGGGTCCAGCGCGTGGAACAAATCCATGTGCTGCGGCGCGTCCTCGGGGCGGATGGGGCGCAGCAGGATGGACTGGTCCATCCACGTCACCTGCTCTTCCAGCTCCTGCGGATACGGGCGGATGGCCAGGCGGTCGCGCTGCTGGCCCGGCTGCAGGCGAATGCGCGCGTCGAGGGCGATCACGCCGTCCGCGTCGGCCACCAGCGGGTTGATGTCGAGTTCGGCCAGCTCGCCGATGTCGGCCACCAGCTCGGCCACCTGGATCAGCGTGTAGCAGATGGCGTCGATGTCGGCCGGCGGCTGGTTGCGGTAGCCGGCCAGCAATTTCGACACGCGCGTGCGCGCCAGCATGTCGCGCGCCAGCACCATGTTCAGCGGCGGCAGGCCGATGGCGTGGTCGGCCGTCACTTCGACGGCGATGCCGCCCTGCCCCACCAATATCACGGGGCCGAAGGCGGCGTCCGTCGTGACGCCGACGATCAATTCATGCGATTGCGGCCGGCGCGCCATCTGCTGCACCGTAAAACCGTCGATCAGCGCGTCGGGCCGCATGCGGCGCACGCGCTTGAGCATGGCGGCGGCGGCCGTGCGCAGGATGTCGGGCGTATCGAGGTCGAGCGCCACGCCGCCGACATCGGATTTGTGCGCGATGTCGGGCGAATGGATCTTCAGCGCGACGGGATAGCCGATGTCCGCCGCCACGGCCAGCGCCTCTTCCACGTCGGCCGCCATGCGCGTGGTGGCGACGGGTATGCCGTAGGCGGCCAAAATCTCTTTCGAGCGGCATTCGCCGAGCACCGTCTGGCCTGCCGCCAGCGCGGCGGCGACGATTTCGCGCACCCTGGCGCGGCGCGGCGTGGCCGACATGGGCAGCTGCGCCGGCACCTGCATCAGGGTTTCCTGGTTGCGCCGGTACTGCACGATCTGCATGAAGCCATGCACGGCCTTTTCCGGCGTGTCGTAGGTGGGAATGCCGGCGCGATTAAAAACCTGGCGCGCGGGCGCCACGGTGGTGCCGCCCAGGAGGCACGACAGCACGGTGCGCGAGGTGGCCTTGATCAGCGGCGTGACGGCTTCGGCGATGTCGATCGACGAGACCATGGCCGTGGGCGCGTGCAGCAGCAGCAAGGCGTCCGCCTGCGGCTCGTCGAGCAGGGGCACGATGGCGTCGGCATAGCGCTGCACGGCCGCGTCGCCTGGCAAGCCGACGGGGTTGTCGTGCGACCAGCCGCGTGGCAGCGCCTTTTCCAGCGCGATCACGGTATCGGGCGACAGCTCGGCCAGCTTGCCGCCGCTGCTCACCAGCGCGTCGGTGGCCATCACGCCCAGGCCGCCGCCGTTGCACAAAATCGCCAGGCGCTCGCCGCGCTGCGAGCGGATGTGCGTGAGCGTTTCCACGGCATCGAACAGTTCCTCGGCCGAATACACGCGCAGCATGCCGGCGCGGCGGATGGCCGCGTCGTAGACGGCGTCGGAGCCGGCCAGCGCGCCCGTATGCCAGGCCGCCATGGCCGCGCCTTCCGCCTCGCGCCCCGCCTTCAGCACGATCACGGGTTTGCTGCGCGCGGCGGCCCGCGCCGCCGACATGAATTTGCGCGCCGCCTGGATATCTTCCATGTACAGCAGGATGGCGGCCGTGTCGATGTCGCCGGCCAGGTAGTCGAGCAGGTCGCCGAAATCGATGTCGTAGCTGGCGCCCAGCGAAATGAACTTGGAAAAGCCCACGCCGTGCGCGTTGGCCCAGTCGAGCACGCCCGACACCAGCGCGCCCGATTGCGACACGAAAGCGATCTTGCCGGCCGTCGCCCCCACATGGGCGAAGCTGGCGTTCAAACCCAGTTTGGGCACCAGCAGCCCCATGCTGTTGGGACCGAGGATGCGCAGCAAATGCGGTTTGGCCGCCTTCAGCATGGCCAGGCGCAGCGACTGCTCGCGCACGGGGTCGAGGCCCGACGTCATGACGATGGCCGCGCGCGTGCCCAGCGCGCCCAGTTCGCGGATCAGCGCCGTGATGGTGGCGGGCGGCGTGCAGATGATGGCCAGGTCCGGCGCCTTCGGCAGGTGCGCCAGCTTGCGGTAGCATTTCAGGCCCATCAGCTCGTCGTACTTGGGATTGACGGGCCAGATATCTCCCTGGTAGCCGCCGCCCAGCAGGTTGTACAGGGCGATGGCGCCCAGCTTGCGTTCGCGCGCCGTGGCGCCGATCAGGGCCACCGAGGCCGGCTTGAACAGCTTGTCGAGATTACGGATACTCATGTTCTGGCCTCATGGTTTGCCGGAGCGACTGTGCGCCAGTGTAAAGGATGCGCAGGCAAATAAATTTGACCTTGCGATGTGTTTCGCGAAAAAGCATGCTCACCAGCGCGAGCGGTGGCTTTCCGTCACCCCCGCCAGCTGCGCCACGATGCGCTTGGGAGACTCCGCGCTGGTACGCACCCAGCCGCTGAACGTGCCGATGGGCTGGATGTAGCGGCTGGCGGCGAGCCATAGGTTCTTGTCCTCGCGCCGCGCACCCTCGGGTTTGAAATGCAGGTCGAGCAGATCGTCGTCCGTCCATACGTGCCACGGCGCCAGCGGGTTGTCGGGATTGAAATCGAAATGCGCGCGGCCCAGCGCATGCAGCTGGCCATCGAGCCACAGCGCGTTTTCATGCGCGCCGAAATAGCCGGCCTGCAGGTTGAAACCGAGGTCCAGGCTGTGCGCCGAGGCCCAGCGCCATTCCGTCTCGCGCGCCAGCAAGCCGTTCGAATAATCGACGCTGGCCACGCCGTCGTCCAGGCTGTAGCCGACGGCGCCGCAGCGCACGCTGCCCCACAAGGGCAGGCCGCCCGATTTTTGCGTCGCATGCGCGCTGCCGCCCTCGCCCACGGGTCCCACGGCCAGCAAGGTGGGCGCCACGGGCGGGCCGAATTCCGCATCGATGCCGAAATGGCCGCACTCGAGCCGCAATCGGTAACGCTGCTGCGGCTGCGCCTCGATGGAGATCACTTGCGAGAGGAAGCGGAAACGGCTGGAGGCGGCAGCATGCGGCGCCACCGTGGCGCACAGGCCGGGAAGGCCATCCTGCGAAAAGCTCGCCACGATCTTGCCCTTGTGGCGGTCGAAGGCATAGGCGAAGGCCGTGCTGGTCCAGCCCAGGTCGACGATGGCCACGCCGCAAAAGACGGCCGGGGTCGACAGGGCCACGTAATGCCAGCGCTTGTGGTGGAACAGGCGCCAGAGGGCGCCGCGCGCATGCGGCGGCGCCAGCGCGGCCCAGTCGAAGGCGTCCAGCTGGCCCGTGTAGCGGCCGAAGCATGGCTGGCCATCGGCGGCGAGCAGGGATGGCGGCGCCGGCGGCAGCATCATGCGGCCTGCCTTGCGGCGGCGCCGCCGTCGTGCAGGGCCTCGGCCAGCTGCTGGCCGAACAGCACGGGCCGCGCCTGCGCAATATCGATATCCGGGCAGGCATGCCAGAGCGCCAGGCGCCGCACGGCGCCGGCCACGTCCTGCACCAGGCGGGGGCTGAGGCGCACGCCGTCTTCCAGCGCCAGCGATTTGATCTCGAAGCGCCCCTGCGCGCGGTGCGCCTTGGCGTCCAGCCGCCCCACCAGCGCGCCGCGGCGCAAAATCGGTAACGTGAAGTAGCCATAGCGGCGTTTTTCAGCGGGCGTGTAGCATTCGAGCCGGTAATCAAAGCCGAACAGTTCCAGCGCGCGGCGCCGGTCCCAGACGACGGGGTCGAACGGGGATAGAATCGTCGTCAGGGTGGGCGCCAGCTTGCCGGCGGCGGCCGCGCGCGCCAGCTCACCGTGGTCCGCATGCACGTAAACGGGATCGCTCCAGCCGTCCACCGTGCAGCGCAGCAGCGCGCCCTCGTCGACCAGCGCCTGCAGATCGTGCGCCAGGCTGGCGCGTGACTGTTTGGTGCGGAAATAGTCGCTGATCCAGCCGGTCCGCGCCAGGCCCAGCGCCTTCACGCTGGCCAGCAGCAAACGGCGGCGCACCTGATCCTCGGGCGGCAGCAAGCCGTCGTGCCAGCCAGGCAGCACCCGTTCGGCCAGGTCGTAATAGCGCTGGAACTGATGGCGCTTGGCGATCATCAGCACGCCAGATGTAAACAGCACTTCGAGCGAGCGCTTTTCCGGCTTCCAGCTCCACCAGCCGCCCGCCTGGCCATCCGTGCGCTCGAAGTCCGCCGAGCGCGCGGCGCCGTTGGCGCGGATGTGGTCGAGCACCGACGCGACGGCTTCGCCCTGTTCGGCCATCCATTTGACCGAATACTTCCAGCCCATGGCGGCAGGGTCGAGCATGCGGTGGCGGTACAAGCCATAGTCTTCGATGGGCACGAAGCAGGCTTCATGCGCCCAGTACTCGAACAGCGCGCCCTCGGCCAGCAACTGTTCCAGCCACGGCTGCGGATAGTCGCCCAGCCGGCTCCAGAGCACCAGGTAGGGGCTGCGCGCCACGACGTGGATGGTGTCGATCTGCAGCACGCCCATCTGGCGGATGACATCGAGCACGTCGGCCTTCACGGCTTTCTTGCGCCGCGCCTGCAGCAAACCCTGGGCGGCCAGGTGCAGGGCGCGCGCGGCGGCCAGCGAGAGCGGGGGGAGGTCGGGCGGCGGGTGCTTGTCTGGTCTGTGCATAACAGAAAGATACCGCATTCCGGATGCGCCTTGTGCGTTTTATCGCTATCGGATCGCGCAACCGGCAGCCACGCTATGCGGCGGGAAACACAAGCGTCACCGCCAGCCCCCTGCCCTGCAAGCCGGCGCCCAGGACGATGGCCGCGCCATGCCGCTCGGCGATGCGGCGCACGATGGACAGGCCCAGCCCGCTGCCGGGCAGCTGCGCGCCGCCCAGACGCACAAAACGTTCGAACGCGCGCTCATGCATGTCTTCCGCGATGCCCGGTCCCGTATCGGCCACGCGCACATAGCTGCGCCCGCCTTCCACGCCGCAGCTGATCTCGACGGCGCCCGGCGCCGGCGTGTGGCGCAGCGCATTGTCGACCAGGTTACGCAGCAGCATCTGCAGGCTGTCCGCATCGAACGCGCACGGCGCCGGCGCCACGTTCACGGCCAGCGAGAGCTGATACTGGTCGCTCCATTCCCGCCATTGCATACCGTGTTCCTCCAGCAGGTGCGCCAGGTCGCCCGGCGCCAGCGCCGTTTCCTGGACCTGCGGATCGAGCCGGGCCAGCGCCAGCAACTGGTTGACGAGGCGCGTGGCGCGCTCCACGCTGGCGCCCAGGGCGGCGATGAATTCCGCGCGCTCGTCCGCGCTGCGGGCCCGCTGCAGCACTTGCAGATTCGTCTTGATGGCGGCCAGCGGCGTGCGCAGCTCATGCGCCGCATCGGCCGTGAAACGCTGTTCATTGTCGCGGCTATGCCGCACCCTGCCGAACAAACGGTTAATTGCCAGCAGCAGCGGATGCAGCTCGGTGGGCGCGCCAGCGAGCCTGACGTCGGCCAGTTCATCGGGCGTGCGCGCCGACACTTCTTCGGCCGACGCCTGCAGCACGCGAAACACGCGGTGGATGCTCCACCAGATGGCGACGGTGGCCAGCACCACCAGCAGCAGGCCGAACAGCGCGATGCGGTAAAAGAAGCCGCGGCTGATGTCGTCGCGGTGACTGGTCGGCTCGGCCACCAGCAACTGCAAGGTGCGCTGCGGATCCCACAGCGAAAACAGACGCCAGCGCTGGCCCGCGATCGTGGTCCACGACAGGCCGTCCGGCGCGCTGCGCGACAGGGCGATATCGGTTGCCGCGTCATTGCGGTACAGCACGCGCTGCTGCGCGTCGCGCACCTTGAACAGCAAATACTGGTGGGGATTCGGCTGGCCGCGCAGGGGCAGGTCGACGGGCTCCGTCAAGCCGTGTTCGCGCGCCTCCTTTGCCACCAGCGACAGCAGCAGATGGCCCGTCTCGGTCAGCGACTGGTCGAACAATTCCTGGCTTTCGCGGCGCGCTTCCACGTACACGATGGCGGCGCTGCCCACCCACAGGGCCAGGGTCAGGCCCAGCAGCACGGCCAGCAGGGTGCGCCGCAAGGACCAGGTTTGCATGCCGCCGCCAGCAGTTAAGAATCTCTTAAGAACTTCTGCGCAAGATCCGGAGCGACATATTTTTTGGGTAGCCATGGGTGTAATTGTAAATGATTCTTATTGCCTCCATGATTCCCATTATCTCAACAACATAGACCAATAACTGATCAACCCTTCAGGAGTTTGCATGTCCCACAGCACCCGCCGCGCGCGCCTGCCGCGTCCCACCACCCTGGCCCTGGCGCTCGCCGCGCTGTCCTGCCTGCCGGCGCAAGCGCAAGTCGCGGCGCCGGCCAGCATGCCGGAAGTGGTCGTTTCCGCTTCCGGCTTCGAGCAGGATATCAAACAGGCACCCGCCTCGATCACCGTGCTGACGCGTGAGGAACTGTCGAAGGAGCGTTTCGGCAACCTGACGCAGGCGCTGGAAAGCGTGGAAGGCATCGACGTGGGCGCGGCGGGCGACAAGACGGGCGGCATGAACATCAGCATCCGCGGCATGCCCAGCGACTACACTTTGGTGCTGATCGACGGCCGGCGCCAGAATGCGGCCGGCAATGTCACGCCGAACGGCTTCGGCGGCACGCAGACGAGCTTCATACCGCCGCTGGCCGCCATCGAGCGCATCGAGATCATCCGCGGCCCCATGTCGACCCTGTACGGTTCCGACGCCATGGGCGGCGTGATCAACATCATCACGCGCAAGGTGGGCAAGCAGTGGATGGGTTCTATCTCGGCCGACTACACGGTGCAGCAGGAATCGGACTTCGGCGACGTGAAAAGCGGCCGCTTCTACCTGAGCGGCCCCATCGCCACCGATCTGCTGGGCCTGTCGCTGCGCGGCAGCAAGCAACGCCGCGACGCGGCCGACATCCGCTACAACGGCGCGGCCGGTGCGGAAGTCACACCAAACATGGGCGCCAATCCCGTGCGCGCGGACATCGACAACTTCGGCGCGCGCCTGGCCTTCACGCCGAACCGTTTTCATACCGTCACTCTCGACGCGGACGCGGGCCGCCAGACCTACGACAATTCGAACGGCCAGCTGGGCACCAAGAGCGTGCAAGGCGGCTACGGCCCCGAGCAGAAATACCAGCGCGACCAGTGGACCCTGTCGCACACGGGCCGCTTCGGTTTCGGCACGCTCGACAGCAGCTACATGGTGAACAAGACGCAAACCCTGGGCCGCACGATTCCGCCGGGCACGCCGGGCGCCGTGGCCGGCAGCGCGCGCACCCTGGAAGTGGAAAGCCAGGTCTTCGACACCAAGCTGGTCATGCCATTGGGCAAACACATGGCCACCGTCGGCGCGCAATGGTGGAAAGCGGACATGACGGACGGCGTGGCGCCAAAGGCATTCGAGTTCACGCAAAAAGCCCTGTTCCTGGAAGACGAATGGCAGGTGCTGGACAACGTCGCGCTGACTGTCGGCGCCCGCCATGACGATCACAGCATCTTCGGCGGCCAGACCAGCCCCCGCGCCTATGCCGTGTGGAACGCGACGCCGGGCTGGACCGTCAAGGGCGGCGTCAGCAAGGGTTACAAGACGCCACGCGTGGAGCAACTGTCGCCCGGCATCAACGGTTTCGGCGGCCAGGGCACGATCCCGCTCGTCGGCAGCCCGGACCTGAAGCCGGAAACGAGCACGACGACGGAAATCGGCGCCTACTTCGACAACCTGGCCGGCTGGACGGCCAGCGGCACCGTGTTCAACAATGCATTCAAGGACAAGATCACCACGGGCACGGGCCTCGTCAATTGCAGCTACCGTCCTTCGCCCAACCGTCCCGGCTGCGTCAGCTTCGGCAACTGGCCCAACGTCGATGCGTTCGGCCAGTCGGTCAACGTGGATGAGGCCGTCACACGCGGTGTCGAGCTGAATACGCGCTTCCCGCTGGGCAAGACCTTGTCGGCCAGCGCCAACTACACGTACACGGAAAGCGAACAGAAGAGTGGCAGCAATGCGGGCAAGCCGCTGAGCGACACGCCCAAGCACGCCGTCAACGCGCGTTTGAGCTGGGATATCTCGCGCGAATGGAACGGCTGGCTGCGCGCCGAGTACCGCAGCGAGCGCTTCCGCGATCCGGGCACCTCGGCCGCCACGCGTGCCGCCAAGGCCGCGCTGGGCGACTACCAGGGCTACACCATGCTGCACCTGGGCAGCAGCTACCAGCTGAACCGGCGCGTGACGCTGAACGCGGCCGTGTACAACCTGCTCAACAAGGACTTCATCGACTACCAGCCTTACCGCACGGGATCAGGCCCGGCCTTGACCTACGCCAACCGCTACGTCAACAGCCTGGACGGCCGCCGCCTGTGGCTGTCGGCCACCGTCGATTTCTGATCAGGGAGGCGGCTTCCCGGCCGCCTTCGTCAAGCCGCTTTGGGCTTGTCGATGCAATACCCGACCGCATGCACGGTGCGTATCAAGTCCCGCCCCAGCTTCTTGCGCAGGTGGTGGATATGCACTTGCACGGCATTACTTTCCACTTCCCCGCCCCAGCTGTACAGGTTTTTCTCCAGCTGTTCCCGGCTCAGCACGCGGCCGCCGTGTTCCAGCAGCAGCTGCAGGATACAAAATTCCTTCACCGTCAAGGCCACGGGCAATCCCCCTTGCGTCACCTGCCGGTGCGCGATATCGAGCACCAGGTCGCCATGCACGAGGTGCTCGCGCAGGCGGCCCGCGGCGCGCCGGCAGGCGCTGCGGATGCGCGCGGCCAGCTCGTCGAGGTCGAACGGTTTGACGATGAAATCGTCGGCGCCCGCGTCGAGGCCGGCGATGCGCTCGCCCACCTGGTCGCGCGCCGTGACGACCAGCACGGCGCCGCCGTAGCCATTGTCGCGCAGCACGCCCAGCGCCTGCATGCCATCCTGCCCCGGCAAGCCCAGGTCGAGCAGGATGCAGCCATAGTCGTGCAGGCGCACGGCCGTGTGCGCGTGCTCGGCGCTGGTGACCCAGTCGACGGCATAGCCGCCCTGTTCCAGGCCGATCTGCGTGGCGCGGCCCAGCTGCGGGTCGTCTTCGGTCAGCAGGATGCGCATGGGGAAGCGGCGCGGCCCGCTCAGTCCTTTTTCTTGATCAGGCCCGCCAGCGCGGCAAACGGATTGTGCGTGGCGGGCGCCACCTCGGCCGACAGCAGGCCGGCGCCACGGTCCGCTTCCAGGTAGCGCGAGTGCTCATTGTCGTGGCAATACAGGCACAGCAATTCCCAGTTGCTGCCATCGGGCGGATTGTTGTCGTGGTTATGGTCGCGGTGGTGCACCGTCAGCTGCTGCACGTTGGCGCGCGTAAATTCGCGCATGCAGCGGCCGCAGACCCACGGATACATCTTCAGCGAGCGCTCGCGGTAGCCGCTCTCGCGCTGGTCGGCGGCGCGGCGCGCTTCGGCCACGATCTTGTCCAGCCTTGCCGCGTCGGGCTTTTTACTCTGCATGACAACTTTCGATATGGGAGGAAGAAGCATCCATTTTAATGAGGATGGGGGCGCAATTGTACTTTTTCTGCCACGCCGCCAGCCCGTGCCGCCCCCGGCGTGCTTTTTTTAGCGTGCGCGGCGCCACAGGTACTTGATTTAACGCAAAATAAGCCCAGCGACAGACGATGAACAGACGCTAAGTAATCCTCGGGAAATTAGTGTGAGTTTATGACGAACAGAACCGGATGCTATGCAAGGCGCTCGCTGCGACGCAGTGCGAGCACTGCTAGCAGTGAGCAACGCCGCAGAGCGCCGGTTATGAAAGTCAGAAATCACAATAATTTATTGGGGTTACTTAGGGCAGCAGGCAATGCGCAGGTCGGCATATTTCGGCTATGATGCGCGCCTCGCCGCCCTTCCCTTTTTCATGACCCTAGCCTGCAAGCGCCCGTGATAGCGATAACAAGACCCCTGCAACGCCTTGCCCGCCGCCTGTACCGTCTCAGCCTGGTGCCCCTGTTCGCGCTCGTCCTGCTGCTGGCGCTGTGGGCGGCCGTCTTTTACCAGGTGGGCCAGGAGCGGGCCAGCGCCGTGCGCGACGCCGTGGCCGTCAGCCAGTCGCTGGCCCGTACCCTGGCCGACCATACCAGTTTCACCTTGCGCCAGACGGATCACGCCACGCAATTGTTCAAGCTCAAATACGAGGAATCCGGCGGCAGCCTGCGCCTCAATGAATTCACGCGCCGCCAGGGCTTGCTCGACAGCGTGCTGCCATCGAAGCTGGCACTGCCGATCGCCCTCGTCGACGCGCAGGGCGACGTGATCGACAGCGCCAACGCGTATCTGCCGGAAAACCTGGCCAGCCAGGCATTTTTCAAGGCGCTGGCAGCCAATGCGTCCGACACGGCCCTGGTCGACACGCCCGTGCTCGACGCGGGCAGCAAGCACTGGACCATCCGCCTGGCGCGCCGTCTGAACGATGGCCAGGGCCGCTTTGCGGGGGCCATCGTCATCCACGTCGACCCTACGTATTTTGTCGACGACTACGACCGCCTGAACCTCGACGAGCATGGCGCGCTGATGCTGGTGGCGCGCGACAGCGGCCTGACGGTGGGGCGCATCGGCGAGCAATTGATACTCAGCGACCGCATCGACTTCCGCATGCCGGGGCCGCCCGAGCACGCGTCCGAGGAATTGCTGATCGAGCCGCCCGTCGATGCGATGGCGCGCATCTACAGCTACCACGAACTGTCCCGCTACCCGCTGCTGGCCGTGGTGGGCGTAAGCCGCGCCACGGCCCTGGCCCGCTTCGAACAGCGCCGCCTCGCATATCTGGGCGCGCTGTTCGCCGCCAGCGTGCTCATTGCCGGCTTTACTGCCCTGCTGATGCGCCAGAGCGCGCGCCTGCGCCGCAGCATCCGCCAGGCCACGGAAACGCAAGCGCTGCTGCGCGCCGCGCACCAGGGCAGCCTCGACGCCGTGCTGCTGCTGAAAGCCTGGCGGCCCGCCCCGGGCAAGCCGGTGGAAGACTTCACCTTTGCCGACATCAACGAACGGGCCGCCGACATGCTGGGCAAGCCACGCTCCGAACTGCTGGGCCAGCGCGTGCTGCCGCGGATGCCGCTGCTGCGCGGCGAGCGTTTCTTCAAGCGCTTCGTGCTGGTGATGGAAACGGGCCAGCCGCTGGAAGACGAATTCGAACTGCCGCTGGCCTCGGGCGGCACGCGCTGGCTGCGCCACCAGGTGGTGCCGATCGCCGACGGCGTGGCCGTCACCTCGCGCGACATCAGCGCGCGCAAGCACGACGAACTGGCGCTGCAGGACAACCGCAGCTTCCTGCAGTCGCTGATCGACCATTTGCCGGTGCTGGTGTACGTGAAAAGCGCGCGGCCGGAAAATTTCGGCCAGATGGAAGTGTGGAACAAGGCCGCCGAGGACATCACGGGCCACCTGGCCGCCGATGTCATCGGCAAGACCGATTGCCAGGCCTTTCCGCCCGATTTCGGCCTGCACGACGCCGAGGACGACCGCGCCATCCTGGCCGAGCGCGGCGTCATCGACCATACGGAAAAGCCGTTGCGCCTGCGCGACGGCAGCCTGCGCTACCTGCGCGCCGTCTCCGTGCCCGTGTTCGACGAGCGCCAGCAGATCGAACATATCCTGTGCATCGCCGAGGATATCTCGCAGCGCCGCCAGCAGGAACTGGAACTGCGCCAGAAACAGGCCGAGCTGGCCGCCGTCAACGACGCCTCGCCGCTCGGCCTGGTGCGTCTGGACCGCCAGCGCCGCTGCACCTACGTCAACCGCACCTTCGAAGCCATCACGGGCCTGCCGCGCGCGGCCGCCCTGGGCGCCGGCTGGACCAGCGCCCTGCACCCGGACGATTATCCGCTGATGCACGGGGCGCTGGAACAGCTCACGCGCAGCCATGCCCCGTTCCAGTCCACCTTGCGCTGCCTGCAGCGCGACGGCAGGCTGGTCTGGGTTTCCGTCAAAATTGCCCCCATCCTCATCGACGGACGGATCGAAGGCTATGTGGGCTCCCTGGACGACATCACCACCTTGCGCGAATCGGAAGTGGCGCTGCTGGAAAGCGAAGCGCGCCTGCGCACCATCGCCGACACCTTGCCGGCCATGATCGCCTACATCGACGCCGACCAGGTCTACCGCTTCCTGAACATCGCCTATGAACGCGAATTCGGCCTGACAGGCCGGCAGGCGCTGGGCAAGAGCGTGCGCGACACGGTGGGCGAGGCGCGCTACGCCACGGTGGCGCCGTATATCGACAGAGTGCTGGCCGGCGAAACCTTGAGTTTTGAAGAGGAAGATGAAAAAGAAGGCATCGAGCGCTGCATGGAAGTGATCTACATCCCGCAGATCGGCGAAGACAAGCTGCAGGTGGTGGGTTTTCACGTGATGCGCCAGGATATCACCGTGCAAAAGCGCGAAAAACAGCGGCTGCTGAAACTGGCCCAGGTCGATGCGCTGACGGGCTTGTCGAACCGCGCCGGCTTCCAGCAAAAACTCAGCGACGCCATGCACGCGAGCCGCCGGCAGCAGCACCTGATGGCCGTCATGTACATGGATATCGACCGCTTCAAGCCCGTCAACGACACGCACGGCCACGGCACCGGCGACGCCCTGCTGCGCGCCTTTGCGCAGCGCCTGACGCACACCATGCGCGCCACCGACATCATCGCCCGCCTGGGCGGCGACGAATTCACCATCATCATGGAACAGATCACCCGGCCCGACGACGCGGCCGTGCTGGCGGAAAAGATCGTCGCCGCCATGCGGCAGCCGTTCGAACTCGACGGCATCACCGTGCGCATTTCCGCCAGCATCGGCCTGGCCTTCTACCGCGACGAAGACATCCCCCCTGCCGTGCTGCTGCAGCGGGCCGACGTGCTGCTGTACCAGGCCAAGCAGGATGGCCGGAATACCTATCGCGCCGGCGCGTTGACGGCTTGATATAGCCACTGGCGCATACCGTCATTCCTGCTATATTGGCGCCTGTCTTCGCTATCCTTGCCCCACCATGCGCCTGCTGCACACTTCCGACTGGCATCTGGGCCAGACCCTGCACAATTACGAGCGGGGCTACGAACACCAGCGCTTCCTCGACTGGCTGCTCGACACGCTCGTGGCTGAACAGGCCGACGTGCTGCTCGTCGCCGGCGACGTGTTCGACAATGCCAACCCGTCCGCCGCCTCGCAAAAGCAGCTGTATGTCTTCCTGCAGCAGGCGCGCGCGCGCCTGCCCGCGCTGCAGCTGATCGTCGTCGCCGGCAACCACGATTCGGCGGGCCGCCTGGAAGCACCCGGCCCCCTGCTGGCCGCGCACGGCACGCACGTGATCGGCCATCTGCTGCGCGACGAGGCAGGCGATATCGACCTGGAACGCCTGCTGCTGCCGCTCACCGGCAGCGACGGGCAAGTACAGGCCTGGTGCCTGGCCGTGCCCTTCCTGCGCCCCGGCGACGTGCCGAAACTGCCGGCCGGCGATACGCAGGACGCCTACCTGGGCGGCATCGCCCTGCTGTACCGCCAATTGACGGACCTGGCGCTGGCGCGCCGCCAGCCCGGACAAGCCATCGTTGCCATGGGCCATTGCCACATGGTGGGCGGCGAAATGTCGAATGATTCCGAACGCCGCATCGTCATCGGCGGCACGGAAATGCTGCCCTCGGGGATATTCGATGCCGCCGTCGCGTATGCGGCGCTGGGCCATTTGCACAAGGCGCAAGCGGTGGGCGGCCAGCAGCACATCCGCTACTGCGGCAGCCCGATACCGCTGTCGTTTGCCGAAGTGAACTATCGCCACCAGGTGCTGTGCCTCGATATCGACGGCGAGCAATTGCGCGAGGTCCGCGCCATCGACGTGCCGCGCGCCGTGCCCCTGTTGCGCGTGCCCGCCACGCCGGCGCCCATAGCCGAGGTGCTGGCGCAGCTGGCCGCCCTCGACGTGCCGGACGTACCGGCCGAGGCGCAACCGTTCCTGGAAGTGCGCGTGCGCCTCGATGCGCCGGAACCTGGCCTGCGCACGCGCATCGAAACGGCGCTCGACGGCAAGCCCGTGCGCCTGGCGAAGATCGAAACGTCGAGCGCCGCGCGCGGCAGCGCCCCCGAGAACCTGACGCTCGACCAATTGGCGCAACTGCAGCCGGACGATGTCTTCCGCCTTTTGCACCAGCAAAAATACGGCAGGGAGGCGCCGCCCGAACTGCTCTCGGCCCTGGCCGAACTGCTGCTGCCCGGCGCGTGAGCGCACCTGAAGAACCATGAAAATACTGAAAATCAGCGGCAAGAACCTGGCCTCGCTGGCCGGCGAATTTGAAGTCGACTTCCAGCAGGAACCGCTGGCCTCTTCCGGCCTGTTCGCCATCAGCGGGCCCACGGGCGCCGGCAAGAGCACCCTGCTCGACGCCCTGTGCCTGGCCCTGTACGACGCCACGCCGCGCCTGCTGAAGGTGCTGGGCCGGGGCAGCGCCCTGCCCGACGTGGGCAAGGAAACCGTCAACGCCCAGGATACGCGCACCTTGCTGCGCCGCGGCACGCCGGACGGCTACGCGCAAGTCGACTTCGTCGGCAACGATGGCGGTCACTACCGCGCGCGCTGGAGCGTGCGCCGCTCGCGCACCAAGGCCGAAGGGGCGCTGCAGGCGACCGCCATGAGCTTGCACCAGCTGCCCGCGCTGCAACCCATCGGCGGCACCAAGACGGAAGTCAAGGAAGAGATCGAAAAACGCATCGGCCTGTCGTTCGACCAGTTTACGCGCGCCGTGCTGCTGGCGCAAAACGAGTTTTCCACCTTCCTCAAGACGGAAGACAATGAACGGGGCGAGCTGCTGGAAACCCTGACGGGCAGCAGCATCTATACCGATATTTCCATGCGCGCCTTCGAGCGGGCGAAAAAGGAAAAGCAGGTCCTCGAACGCCTGGGCGAAAAACTGGCCGACCAGCGGCCCTTGTCGCAGGAAGAGCGCAGCGATGCCGAGGCGCTGTGCGGCGCGGCCGAGAGCGCCCTGCACGCCGTCGACCTGCGCAAGGCCGTGCTGGAACTGCAGCAGCGCTGGCACCAGGAAACGCACAAGCTGCAAACCCAGGCGACGGCCGCGCAAGAGGCGCAAGATAACGCCGATGCCGAACGTGTCGCCGCCGAAGCGCGCCGCGCGGCGCTGGCGCAGTGGGAATTGCTGCAGCCGGCGCGGCCCCTGATCGACGACGTGGCGCGCCTGGCCGATGACAGCGCCGGCACGGGCGCCGCACTGGAAGCGTCGCGCGCGCAGGCGGCGCAGGCCGTGGGCACA
>NZ_NEHB01000008.1 GCF_002127655.1 Janthinobacterium sp. GW456P | reverse complement strand
AGCACGCCGGCCGCCACCAGCCGCGACAGCGGGTCATTGATGGCCGCCACGGCGCTGGCGGCGGCCGTGTCGGATGCGGCGCCGGCGGCCGCCCGCTGCGCTTCCGGCAGCAGGGCGACGTCGGCCCCTTGCGCCTTGCCGGCCAGGTAAGCCGCATACGCGCGGTCGGCGTCGTTCGCGTCCGCTTGCAGCGCATCGAAGCCCGCGCAATCTTCGAAGGCCAGGCTGGCCACGCGCGCGGCGCAGCGCAGCAGTTCGATGCGCGCCACCAGTTCGAGCTTGCCCGTGCCCGCCACCTGGCTGCGGGCGCGGCGGAATTCCGTCTGCTCGACCAGGGCGTTGCCGCTCAGGTAGGCGGCCTGGAAGCGCTCGACGGCGCTTTGCGCATTCATCTTCCAGTCGGGCACGGGCGGGCCGCTGGAGCAGGCGGCGAGCAAGGTCGACAGCAGAAGGGACGACAGGGTAGCGATGGCGGGGCGGGATATGGTCATGGCAGTTTGATCTCCGGATTGCGCTTGAACGGCCATTTGCGGTTGATTTCATTGACCAGCTGTTCGACCTTGCGCAGATTGCTTTCCACGTCCGCGCGCAACGGACCCAGGTCGGCCGTGGCCGCCCTGGCGTTGGCGCCCACGGCTTGCGCCTCGACCAGCACGGCGTCGACTTTTTTCAGGCTGGCGCGGGTGTCGGCCAGCAGCGCGTTCAGCTGCGCGATGGTCGCTTGCGCATCCGTCATGACGCCCTTGTCGCCAAAGACGCGCGTGTCGGCATTGGCCACCAGGCCATCCGTGCGGCGCGCCAGCTGGTCGGCCGTGACGAGCAGGGCGTTGGCCCGCTCGACGAGCAAACGCGACTGCTTGTCGTCGCCCGTCAGCAAGCCCATGGCGCCGCCAGGGCCGCTCAGCTTGCCCGTCACGGCCTGCACATTGCGCAAGGTGCCGTCGAGCGCGGAATCGCTGCCCGTCAGGGTCGCCACATTGTTCAGCAAATCCTTGGCGGCGGCCAGCAGGCGGGGGATTTCCGCCGCCATGTCGCCCACCAGCAAGTCGCGCGTGGCCTCGTCGGGCAGCGGCGGGTCCGTCAGGATGCCGCTGTAGGCGCGCAGCTTGGCGCCGCCCACGATGCCGCGTTCCAGGGTGAAGATGGAGCTGCTGCGCAGCCAGTGCGCGTCCTTGCGCGGCACGTCGACGATGACGCGCGCGCGGCCGTCCGGCGCCAGCTCGATGCGCTGCACGCGGCCGATGGGAAAGCCGGAAAAGGTCAGGTCGGCGCCCACGCCCACGCCGTCGGAATCGTCGGCCGTCAGCACCAGCGTCTGCGTGGCTTCGAAGGCGCCGCGCGCATACATCAGGTAGACGACGGAGCCGACCACCAGCGCGAACATGAAGATGAGCAGGATGGCCGCCTTCAGTTCGGCGTGGCGCACGGGCGGCGGCGCGGGCAGCACGGGATCTTGCGTGAGACCGGCGGGCGCCGTGACGTCGACCTGGTCGGGATTGGGGGGCTGGCTCATGGCTTCTGGCTCTCGTATGGATGGTTCGGGGATCGCTGGCGGTGGCGGGCGGGGCATCAGTAGTAATTGCCCATCAGCGAAGCCACTTCGACCAGCAGGATGACGGAAAACAGGCGCAGCATTTCGGACAGGCCGTGCGCGGCCCACAGACGGTTGCGCCGGCCGTGCGGCTCTTCCGGGTAGTACGAGGAGGCCAGCGGAATCAGGGCCACGGCAAAGCTGAAGAAGATCACCTTGAGCATCAGGATCAGGGCCACGGCCGGATTGAAGATTTGCCCCACCACGCGCGTGTAGCCTTGCAGCGCCCATGGCGTGAAACCATAGATGGTGAGGTAGGCGAGGATCAGCGAAGTGACGCAGCTGACGATGGCCAGCATCCACACGGCGAAGATGCCGGACATGACGCGTGGAAAGTATTCGCGGCGCAGCAGGTCGACGCCCTGGCGCTGCATGGTGTCGAGCATGCCGGACGAGCGCATTTGCGCAAATGCAATGCCGTCGGGCAAGGTCAGGCGCAGCGCGACGAACAGGGCGGCCGTCAGCGGTATCAGTTCCAGCACCAGCACGCGCACCACCATTTCCAGCGCATAGCGCGACAGGCCGTAGCTTTGCGCGCTGACGACGACGATGCGGATCAGCACCAGGCTGACCAGCGCGCAGGCCACGCTGAACCAGACGAGATTGGGCGCCGTGTTCGTCACCAGCCGGTGCGCGAGGATGGGGCGGTTGTCGCGGTTATAGCTCGACGGCGACAGGGCCAGCGAAAACACGAGGATGGCGAAATGCAGCATGCGCCACCAGCTGACCAGCCAGGCCATGGTGGCCCGGTGCAGGCGGCGCAGGCTGATGATGAGGGAGACGGAGGGGGTCATCATGGCATCTTAACATCTGCCCGCCCGCCGGGCACGTCAGGCGTGCGCGCCTATTCGAACAGGGCGAAGCCGGCCATCACGACCATCAGCACGGCGATGTATTGCATCGGAATCCAGAACAGGGTGTGGCGCTTGCGCAGGATCACGCGTTCCTGCGTGGCCGGGTCGATCAGTTCGCGTCCGGGCGCGCTGTTCAGGCGTACACCCGCATACCAGCTGGCGGCCGCTGCCAGCAGAAAGGCCAGCGCCAGGGGCCAGGCGTGGCTCTTCGTGTAGGCCTCGCCCAGGGTGGCGCCAAACAGCGCTTGTGCGGCCACGACGACGATCAGACAGATAAGGGGGGCGAGTATGCCCAAGCCTTGCCAGATAAGCATAAAAATTCTCCATGGGGTTGAGGGATCCCGCGGCGGGTGGCGGCGGGGGGCGAATTTTATCAGATTCGCAAGAAATATAGTTTCTTTTGGGAATGATTCTTTTGGGAATGATACTTGCGGCTAGACTGCCGGGCTGGCCACGCTGTCGATAATTGCGTCGGCCGCCGCGCGCACGCGGGCAGAACGGTTCAGGTCGGCATGCATGACCAGCCACACGTCGTAGCTTTCCGCCCGCTCGGGCCAGATGCGCACGAGCTGCGGATCGATGTCGCCCAGGTGGGTGGCCAGTTCGGCCACGCCCAGGCCCGCGCGCGTGGCTTCCTGCAGCATCGCCGCCGAATTGACTTCCATGGCGACCCGGGCGTTGGCGACGGGCTCGCCGGCGATTTTCTCCCCGTGGCGCGGCGTCACGGATTGGTGGTAGATGACGATGTCGTGGCCGGCCAGCGCCGTGCCGCGCACGGGCTCGCCACGTTCTGCCAGGTAGTTTTTTGAGGCATACAGGCCGAGGCTGCGCTTGACCAGGTGGCGCGAAATCAAGTCCGGGTCGGTGGGGCGCACGCCGCGCACGGCCAGGTCCGCTTCCCGCCGGGTCAGGCTGGCCAGCGCGGGCGCCACGTTGAGCACGATGCGGATGTCCGGGTGGGCCGCGTGCAGCCGCTGCATGGCGCGGATGACGAAATGGCTGGCCATGGTGTCCGTGGTGGCCACGCGCACCAGGCCGCTTAAACGGGTGTCGACGCCCTGCATGTCGCGCTGCAGCTTGTCGGCCGCCCGTTCCATCGCTTCGGCGGCCGTGAGCGCCAGCTCGCCCGCGGGTGTGGGCACGTAGCCCGATGGCGTGCGCAGGAACAGGGTCGCGCCCAGCGAGCTTTCCAGCGCCGCCAGGCGGCGCCCGCAAGTGGCCTGGTCGATGCACAGCAGGGCGGCCGCGCCGCGCAGGGTGCCGGCCCGGCCGATGGCCAGAAAGATGCGTGCGTTATCCCAATCCAAGCTGCTTCTCCTGTTTCATATGGTGATGCATTTTTGCATCAAGGTGCCGAGTTTATGCCTGTTTACTGCATCGTGCAACGCTCGCATAATGGCGGCCCCGCTGTCTCTGCAAGGAAATATCATGCCTGTCCCCACACCGCGCCGCGCCAGCGGCCTGATCCTCCTGACCCTGGCCTTCGGCTTCGTCATGGCCATGCTCGACGTCACGGCCGTCAACGTGGCGCTGTCCGATATCGCGCTGGACTTGCGTATCCCGCTGACGGGCCTGGTCTGGGTGGTCGATGGCTACACCTTGACGTTCGCCGCGCTGCTGCTGGCCGGCGGCGCGCTGGCCGACCGCTACGGGCCGAAAGCCGTGTACCAGGGCGGCCTCGGCGTCTTCATCCTCGGCTCGGTGTTGTGCGGCGCCGCGCCCGATGGGCATTTCCTGACGGCCGCGCGCCTGCTGCAGGGCGCGGGCGCGGCCCTGTTCATGCCCAGTTCGCTCAGCCTGCTGACGCACAGCTTTGACGACGAGCGCGAACGCACGCGCATGCTGGGCGCCTGGTCGGCACTGGTGGGCGTGGCCGGTGCGTCCGGCCCATTGATCGGCGGCATCCTCGTGCACCAGTTCGGCTGGCGCAGCGTGTTCTGGGTGAATGTGCCGCTGGGCCTGCTGGCCATCGTCATGGCGCAGCTGCTCTTGGTGGCGCCGGCGCGCCAGCCGCGCGATTTGTCGCTGTTCAGCCATGCGCTGGGCGTGGCGGCGCTGGCGGGCCTGAGTTTCGTGCTGATCGAAGGGCCAGTGCTGGGCTGGCTGTCGCCCGGCGTGCTGGCGGCGGGTGCATTGACCTTGCTGTCGTCCTGGCAATTGCTGCGGCGCGAGCGCAGCGGCAGCCATCCGCTGTTGCCGCGCGCACTGTTTCACAGCAGTAGTTTCGGCGCGGCCAATGGCGTGGGTTTTTTGATCAATTTCTGCGTGTTCGGCCAGCTGTTTTTATTGAGCCTGTTCCTGCAGCAGTCGGGCGGCGCCGATGCCCTGCAGTCAGGCTTGCGCCTGCTGCCCATGATGGCAGCCTATACCGTGGGGAACTTCTTGGCGGGAAGTATTGCGGCGCGCCATGGCACGCGCCGGCCTATGCTGGCGGGCTTGCTGGTGGGCGCCGTCATGGCCTTGCTGCTGATGGGTTTGCGCCCGGGCACCCCGTTCGCGCTGCTGGCGCTGGGCACGGCCGTGATGAACGTGGCCATCGGCATCGCCATTCCCGCCATGACGGCCACCGTGATGCGGGTGGCGGGCAAGCAGCATGCGAACAGCGCGGCGGCCGCCCTGAATGCGAACCGCCAGATCGGCGCGCTGGTGGGCGTGGCGCTGATCGGCAGCATCCTGCACATGCTGCCCGACTGGTCGCTGCGCTTGCCGCTGGCCTACGCGACGATTGCCGCCGCGTACGGCCTGGCGGCGGGCCTCGTCTACCGGCACGTGCATGTGCCGAAGGCCGTGGCCGCTGCCTGACGCTTTATTGCCCGCGCGTGCTGCGCCACTCCACCAGTTCTTCGATGGTGAGGATCGGCATGCCGTGCAGCTCGGCGAAGCGCTCGATATCGTCGCCGCGCATCATGGTGCCGTCCGGGTTCATCAGCTCGCACAGCACGGCGGCCGGGTTCAGGCCCGCCATGCGCGACAGGTCGACGGAGCCTTCCGTGTGGCCACGGCGCTCGAGCACGCCGCCGGGCGCGGCGCGCAGGGGGAAGACGTGGCCGGGGCGCACCAGGTCGGCGGGCTTGGCGTTCGGCGCGATGGCGGCGCGGATGGTGGTGACACGGTCGGCGGCCGACACGCCCGTCGTGACGCCGTCGCGCGCTTCGATGGAGACGGTAAACGGCGTGCCGTAGCGGCTGCCGTTGTCGGACGACATGGGCGGCAATTCCAGCTTGCTGACGACATCGGTCGGCAGGCACAGGCAGACGATGCCGCTGCATTCGCGGATCAGCAGGGCCATGGTTTCGTTGGTGAGTTTCTCGGCAGACAGGATCAGGTCGGCTTCGTTTTCACGGTCGAAATCGTCGAGCAGGATGACGGGAATGCCGGCGCGCATGGCGGCCAGGGCGGATTGAATGCGACCTTCCAGGTCATTGGAAAGCAGGGTATAGCTGTTGACTAACATGGTGGAACGCTCCTCGCATAGGCGAAAAACGCTGCAGGGCAAGCGAATAGACGCAACTGGCCGCATCGCCGTGGCGATGGGACATCACACTACTGCACATCTTCTTTCATCCGGACTATACCGTCGGCCCCGGATTCACACCGGATCTGCTGACCTCATCAGACAAAACCTGACAAGCGCTCGCGGGCTTGACCGTTGCCGGTCTTACCGCCGGTGGGGAATCGCACCCCGCCCCGAAGACGTCGTTATGCCGGTCCACATGACCGGCGGCAATACTTTAGCACAGATGCAAAAAGGCGGCAGAGCATTGCTGAGCTCGGTATTCGGTAAAGTTGCCTGGGAAAAGCGGTTTTTCCTAAGCTGTTTTTAATGGCGGAAACGCGATTTCAGTGTAAGGTATGCTTACTGAATCTTACCGTTGAGAATACATGAAGCTGAGTAAATTACGCCTGATCTCGGGCGCCGTCTTGCTGGCGTGCGCCTGCATGGCCCAGGCGGAAATCCGTTTGAGCGATCCCCTGCCGCTGGCACCAGAAGTTACCGTCGGAAAATTGCCGAACGGCTTGACCTATTACATCAAGAAAAATGCCCGTCCCGCGCAAAAAGTGGAATTGCGCCTGGTGGTGAAAGCCGGTTCCATCCTCGAAGACGACGACCAGCAAGGCCTGGCGCATTTCACGGAACACATGGCCTTCAATGGCTCCACGCATTTCAAGCGCAATGAGCTCATTTCCTATTTGCAATCGATCGGCGTGAAGTTCGGCGCCGACCTGAACGCCTACACGAGTTTCGATGAAACCGTCTACGTGCTGCCGATTCCGACGAACAAGAAGGAAAACCTGGATAAGGGTTTTCTCGTGCTGGAAGACTGGGCGCATGGCTTGAAATTCAATCCGGCCGACATCAACAGCGAGCGCGGCATCGTGCTGGAAGAGGCGCGCCTGGGCAAGGGCGCCAGCGACCGCATGAACAAGGTGCTGTATCCGAAGCTGCTGAACGGTTCGCGCTATGCGCAGCGCATGCCGATCGGCAAGGAATCCGTGCTGAAAACCTTCAAGCCGGAAGCCATCAAGCGCTTCTACAAGGATTGGTACCGGCCCGACCTGATGGCCGTGATGGTGGTCGGCGACGTGGAGCCGAAACAGGCTGAAAAGCTGATCCAGCAGCATTTCGGCAAGCTGAAAAACCCCGCGAAACCGCGTCCGCGCCTGTATGCGGAAGTGCCGCAGCGCTCGCAGACGGAAGCGCTGGTGATCACCGACAAGGAAGCGCCCGATGACAGCGTTTTCATCCGCTACCCGATCCGCGCCGCGCAGGAACCCGTCACGATTGCCGACTACCGCCGTCAGATGATCGAAAACCTGTACGGGCAAATGCTCAGCGCGCGCATGCAGGAATTGACGCAGCAGGCCAATCCTCCGTTCATCCAGGGCGGCAGCAGCGTGGGCAAACTGGTGCGCGGTTATGAATCGTTCAGTGCCTATGCCTTGCTGGGCAAGGGCGGCGTGCAGCCGGCCATCGACGCGCTGGTGCAGGAAGACGAGCGGGCGCGCCGCTTCGGTTTCAGCCAGGATGAGCTGGACCGCGCGCGCAAGGACATGCTGCGCAATTACGAGCGCGCGTACAGCGAACGCGACAAATCCGATTCGGCCGGCTTCGTGGCCGAGTATTCGCGCAACTTCCTGGAGCAGGAAGCCATTCCCGGCATCGCCAATGAATTGCTGTACGCGCAGGAACTCTTGCCGCAGGTAACCTTGCAGGAAATTAACGAGACGGTGGCCAAGGTGATTCCCGACCAGCAAAAGAAGCTGGTGGTTTTCATGGGCGCCGAACCGAAAGCGGGCGATGCGACGTCCAGCGTGCCGACGCAGCAGCAATTGCTCGACGCCGTGGCGAAGGCCGAGCAGCAGAAGGTCGAGCCGCGCACGGAAAAAGCGCTTGCCAGCAAGCTGATGGACGGTCCGCCGGCCGGCGGCAGCATCGTCTCGGAAAAGTTGAACAGCGCCGTCGGCGTGACGGAACTGATTCTGGGCAATGGCGTGCGCGTGCTGCTCAAACCGACAGACTTCAAGAATGACCAGGTATTGATGGGCTCGACCCGCTTCGGCGGCCAGTCGCTGTTTGGCGACGCCGACATCTACAACGCCCGCTACGCCAGCGCCGTGGTCGGCAGCATGGGTCTGAAGGATTTGGCGCCGCTGGACTTGCAAAAAGTATTGGCCGGCAAAACGGTCAATGTGGGCGCTTCGCTGGGCGAACTGAGCGAAGGCTTTGGCGGCTCGGCCAGCAGCGCCGACGTGGAAGCCATGCTGCAACTGGTATATCTGTATTTCCATGACGTGCGTAAGGATGCGGGCCTGTACCAGTCCTTCATCGGCAAGCAGCAAGACTTGGCGAAAAACAGCATGGCGCAGCCGGAAGCCGTGTTTTACGATGCCATCCAGCACGCCATGTATGGCGACAACCCGCGTGTCGATGGCGTGCCGCGCGCGGCCGATTTCGACAAGGTGGCCCTGGACCGTTCGCTGGACATCTTCCGCCAGCGCTTTTCCAGCGCGCGCGACATGACCTTCATCTTTGCGGGCAGCTTCGAACTCGACAAGATCAAGCCGCTGATCGCCAGTTACCTGGGCACCTTGCCCGTGGGCGAGGTGGCGCACGCCTACCGCGACGTGGGTATGCGCCCGGTGACCGGCGTCGTCAAGAAGGATGTCTACATGGGCAGCGAGCCCAAGAGTACGATTTCCATCACCTTCAATGGCGACGTCGCGTATTCGGACGAGCAAAAGCTGACCCTGCAGGCGCTGGGCGAGGTGCTGAACCTGAAAGTCATCGAAGTGCTGCGCGAAAAGATGAGCATGATCTATGGCGGCGGCTTCGAAACCTCGATGGGCCAGCATCCGTACGGCCATTATTCCGTGGCCTTGAACTTGCCGACGGGACCGGAAAACGTGGACAAGGTGATCGCCGCCGCCTTTGCCGAAATCAACAAGATGAAGGCGGACGGGCCGTCCGTGGCCGATCTGGAAAAGGTCAAGCTGAACTGGATCACGCGCCAGCAGAAATCCCTGCGCGAAAACAACTACTGGATGAACCAGCTGATGGGTTCGGTAACGCAGGGACGCGACCCCGCGCACATCCTGCGCTACGAGCAGCGCGTGCGGGCCATCACGCCGCAAGCGGTCAAACTGGCGGCGCAACGCTACCTGGACCTGCACAATTATGTGCAGGTAGTGCTGTATCCGGAACGTAAAAATGTTGCAGCCAAGTAATCCTCGTGTTTGATCTGCATGGGCGGCAGCGTGGCGAAGCTGTTAAACTGCCGCTTATTGATGTGATATCGCAATTTAACAAGCAAGGAAATACGATGGCTAAGAAAGAAGAGCTCGATCCGGAAACCCTGGAGTTGATCAACTGGTGTATCGAGGTCGAAGGCTTCCTCGTGGCCGGCGGCGCCACGGTGGCGCAGGCGCAGGATCACATCGAAGAGCAGGTCGAATGGTTTACCGACCAGTTCTACGACGGCTTGACGCCGGAAGAGGCGGCCAAGGAAGCCTTGGCCTGACCTTTCAGCAAGACTTCAGCAAGACATATGCGGGCGGTGCCTGCCGGGCATCAGCCTGGTAGCGCCGCCCGCTTTGCTTTTCTGAAAATATTTCCATGCAGAAATTGTTTATAATTCCACATTTCATTCTTTACCCAGGCTCCCATGACTCTCCGTTCGCGCATTCTCCTTTTGTGTTTCAGCACCTTGCTGGGCATCGTCCTCATCGCTTCATTCTCCCTGTATTCGTTGCGCCAGACCATGATGGCGGAAAGGGTCGAGCAATTGACGGTGCTGGTCGAATTGGCCAACGCATCCGTGGAAAAGGCGTACGCGCTGGAACAGTTGGGCAAGCTCACGCGGGAGCAGGCCCAGCAGCAGGCCAAGCTGGCCATCGGCAGCTTCGTCAAGGACGAAATGTATTACTTTGTGCGCGATTTCAGCACGGACTTGCTGTACGTACACCCGAATGCGTCGCGCATCGGCACGCCGCAAAAGAACATGAAGCAGTCGGGCGACCGCTACCGCGCCGCGCTGGCCAACAGCCGCATTGGCTTGGTGCAGGCGGACGGCACGCGTCCCGGCGTGCCCGACCCGGTGGCGAAGATGTATGCCGTGGTGAAGTTTGCGCCGTGGGACTGGCTGATCGGCACGGGCACGTATATCGATGACATCAACCACAAGTTCTGGGCCCAGGCGGGCGTGCTGCTGGCCATCGGCGGCGCGCTGATGCTGGTGGTGGGCGCCTTGGCGGCCCTGATGCTGCGCCGCATCCTGGGCCAGCTCGGCGGCGAACCCGACTATGCCGCGGCCATCGTGGCGCAAATCGCGCAGGGCGACCTGACCACGCAGATCGACACGCGTCCCGGCGATACGTCCAGTCTGTTGATGGCCATCAAGGCCATGCGCGACAACCTGGCGCACCTGGTGAGTCAGGTGCGCAGCGATGCGGAATCGATTTCCACGGCATCGGGCGAGATCGCTTCCGGCAACCACGACCTGTCGGCGCGCACGGAGCAGCAGGCGGGTTCCTTGGAAGAAACGGCATCGACCATGGAAGAAATGACCTCGACCGTGCGCCAGAATGCGGACAATGCGCGCCAGGCCAACCAGCTCGCCATTTCCGCCTCGCAAGTGGCGAGCCAGGCGGGCGGCGTGGTGGGCCAGGTGGTCGACACCATGGGCGCCATCAATGCCTCGTCGAAGAAGATCGGCGACATCATCGCCGTCATCGACGGCATCGCCTTCCAGACGAATATCCTGGCCCTGAACGCGGCCGTGGAAGCGGCGCGCGCGGGCGAGCAGGGCCGTGGTTTCGCCGTCGTCGCCAGCGAGGTGCGCAACCTGGCCCAGCGTTCGGCCGCGGCCGCCAAGGAGATCAAGCAATTGATCGACAGTTCCGCCGAACAAGTGGGCGCCGGTGAAAAACTGGTGGCGCTGGCCGGCGAGACGATGGAAAAAGTCGTCTCCAGCGTGCAGCACGTGACCGATATCGTGGCCGAGATTTCCTCCGCCAGCGCCGAGCAGAGCGCCGGCATCGAGCAGATCAACCAGGCCATCGTCGAGATGGATAACATGACGCAGCAAAACTCGGCCCTCGTCGAGCAGGCGTCGGCGGCGGCGCAAGCGATGAACGAGCAGGCGGCCGGGCTGGCGCAGATCGTCAGCGTGTTCAAGGTGGGCGCCGTGGCGCCGGCCGCGGCGCAGCGGCGCCTGGCGCGCTAGCCGCTTTTTTTCTGTCATGGGGGAACTTATCCCCGGCTCACCTGTCCAAACTTTTTCGTCCGCAATGGATGCACAGAAGAGGTGAGCATGACAGAGGGTTTTTCCTATCACGCGGCATTTGCCCGCAACCTGGGCTGGGTCACGCAGGCGGAGCAAAACAGCTTGCGCGGCAAGCGCGTGGCCATCGCGGGCATGGGGGGCGTGGGCGGCGTACACTTGCTGACCCTGGCGCGGCTGGGCATCGGCGCTTTTCACATCGCCGATTTCGATACCTTCGATATCGCCAACTTCAACCGCCAGGCCGGCGCCATGATGTCAACCCTGGGCCAGCCCAAGGTGGCCGTGCTGGCGCAGATGGCGATGGACATCAATCCCGAACTTGAGATTAAACAATTTCCCGACGGCATACACGACAGCAACCTGGCCGAGTTCTTTGCCGGTGTCGACCTGTACGTGGATGGCCTCGATTTCTTCGCCTTTCCCGCGCGCCAGGCCACCTTCGCCACTTGCGCCCGCCTGGGCATTCCCGCCATCACGGCCGCGCCGCTGGGCATGGGCACGGCCGTGCTCAGCTTCATGCCGGGCGGCATGACGTTCGAAGAGTATTTTGGCTGGGGCGACTTGCCCGAAGAAGAGAAGGCCCTGCGCTTCCTCGTCGGGCTGGCGCCGTCCGGCTTGCACGGGCCTTACCTTGTCGATCCGTCCGCCATCAACCTGAAGGAGCGGCGCGGGCCGTCGACCATCATGGGTTGCCAGTTGTGCGCGGGTGCGGCCGCCACGGAAGCCTTGAAAATTTTATTAAAACGCGGCAAGGTGATGGCGGCGCCGCACGGCGTGCATTTCGACGCCTACCGCAACAAGCTCGTGCATACCTGGCGTCCCGGCGGCAACCGTCATCCGCTGCAACGGCTGGCGATGGCCATCATCAAGCGGCGCCGCGCCGCGCAGGGGGCATAAATGGCGCAAGTACCGCAGATCGCGCACATCGATTCTGTGCTGGAAAACATCCTCGAGCAGGCGCGCTGGGCGCCCAGCGGCGACAACACGCAGCCGTGGCGCTTTGAAGTCGTGGACCAGCGGCACGTGGTCGTGCATGGCTTCGATACGCGCAGCCACTGCGTGTACGACCTCGACGGCCATCCCAGCCAGCTGTCGCTGGGCGCCTTGCTTGAAAGCATGGCACTGGCGGCCAGCGGTCACGGCTTGCGCATGGAAGCGCGCCGGCGCACGACCATGCCCGAGACCTTGCCCACCTTCGACGTACGGCTGGTCGACAGTCCCGGCATGCTGCCAGATCCGCTGGCGGCCTTTCTGCCGCAGCGCAGCGTGCAGCGGCGCCGGCTCAGCACGCGCAGCCTGCGCGCCAGCGAAAAGGCGGCGCTGGCGGCCAGCCTGCCGCCCGGCTACGGCGTGCAGTGGTTCGAAGGCGGGCGCGCGCGCCTGGCCTGCGCGCGCCTGATGTTCGACAATGCGAAGCTGCGCCTGACCATGCCCGAAGCGCACAAGGTGCACCGCGACGTGATCGAATGGGGCGCGCGCTTCAGTGCCGACCGCATCCCGGAGCAGGCGCTCGGCGTCGATGCCATGACGGCGCGGCTGATGCGCTGGGTCATGCAGAGCTGGCGCCGCGTGGATTTTTTCAATACCTGGCTGGGCGGCACCATTGCCCCGCGGCTGCAGATGGACTTGCTGCCCGGCCTGTATTGCGCCGCGCATTTCGTGCTGCTGGCCGACGCGCCGCCGCGCCATATCGACGATTACGTGGCGGCCGGCCGCGCCATGCAGCGCTTCTGGCTGACGGCCACGCAGCTGGGACTGCAATTGCAGCCGGAACTGACGCCGCTGATCTTTGCCCGCTACGTGCGCGAGCGGCGCACCTTTTCACGCACCGATGGCATGCAGGAAATGGCGCAGCAACTGGCCGTGCAATGCCAGGCCGTGCTGGGGGCGGCGGCGGTCGAGCGGGCCGTGTTCCTCGGGCGCATCGGCGCAGGGCCGGCGGCCAGTGCGCGCTCGCTGCGCCGTCCGCTGCAAGACTTGCTGGTGGCGCCCACGGCTGGGCCGTGAGACGTGGCTCCCTGCGCGTCAGCGGCGCCGCCGTGGTGCCAGAGCCAGCGCTGCCAGGCCCGCTGCCAGCAGCGGCAAGGTGCCCGGTAGCGGTATCGGCGTGTCCGTCGGCACATACGCCAGTTCGGAACTGTTCAGCATGTTCAATACCAGGGTATAGCTGCCCGCCACCAGGTTGTCCGTGACGGCGCCATACTGCCCGCCGCACGTCGTGCCGGTACCCGTGCCCGCGGGCGCGCCGCAGCCGCCGGGATCGTAGGTGAACACGCTGCCGCTGGTCAGCGGCGTTTGTGCGTATCCTGTGTTGAGGCTGGCGGCGTCGGCCAGTTCGGTGCCGCCCAGGATGCCGGAGCCCAGGTTGCCGTCGGGTGCCCAGTTGAAGACGATCTGGCCATGTTCATCGATGATGGTAAACGTCATCGCCATATTCGTGGTGGCCGCCGAGCCCGTGCCGGCCAGGGCATCGAGGTACAACTGCATGAAAGGCAGGGCCTGGAAGTCGAAGGCCAGGGTCGCGCCCGGTTGGCCGACGACGAAATTGACGGTCATGGCCGTGGTGGAACCGTTGCGTCCCGAGGCGTCGGCGCTGCCGCCGCCCGTCAGAAAGGTTTCCGACGCATTCACGGTATGCGTGCTGGTCGAGCCCGGCGGGAAAGGCGGGATTTGCGAGGAGATGATTTGCGCCTCGCCGCGCGCATATGTGGCATTGCCCATGCCTTGCTGGCTGAAATCATTTTCCCCCTTGGTGACGGCGCCGCGTGTCGCTTGCGGTGCGTCGATCTGGTTGCTGCCGCCGTGGATGACGCTGCTGCCGTTGAGCGTGGCGGTGGTGCGCGACAGGTCGATATTGCTGATCAAGGTAGTGGAGCCGGTGGGATTGCTGATGACCAGGCCAAAAACGCTGGTGTACGAATAGCCGTAGGCGGCGGCGCTGGCAGTGCCGCTGCCGGCGAGCAACAGCAAGGCCAGCACGGTCATCGGCAACCGGGTGCAAGAAAATGTAGTCATGAAAATCCTCGTCTCCTGATCGGTCCCGTTGTAAGGAAAACCGACAGGCTTGCCACATAATAAAAAAGGCGAGGAAACTCCCTCGCCTGTGAATCCCCCCTGTCGCCTGGTTCAGGCGGCAACTTTGCGGCGGCGGGCATAGCCCAGGCCAGCCAGACCCAGGCCCAGCAAGGCCAGGGTGCCCGGTTCGGGTGTCGCCGCCTGTTTCACCAGGTCCACGCTTTCCACCGCATTCAGGGTCAAGGTGTAGTTGCCGGCCGTCAAAGCATTGCTGACGGAGCTGAAGTTGCTGCCGCAGCCAGTACCCACGCCGGTGCCCGAGGGCGTGCCGCAGCCGGAGGGGTCGTAGGTGAACAGGTTGCCGCGCGTCAGGAAATTGGTCGCCAGGCTGGTGTTCAGGTTGGCGCCGTCGGTATTTTCCGTGCCGCCGAAGATGCCCGAGCCGACCACGCCATCGGGCGTCCAGTTGAACACCGTCAGGCCGGCCGCGTCCGTGATGGTGAAGGTGACGACCAGGTTGGCCGTGGCCGTGGACAGCTGGCCGACCGTGCTTTGCAGGAAGACCTGCATGAAGGGCGACGCCAGGAAGTCAAAGCTCAGCGTCGCCGTGGGCGAGCCGACGACGAAATCGACGGAAAAGCCGGTGGTCGAGCCGTTGCGCCCGGAAGCGTCGGCCGTGCCGGCGGGACCATCCAGGTGCGCTTCGGCCACGTTGACGGCCTGGGTGGAGGTGGAGCCGGGCGGGAACGAGGGGAACTGCGTGCTGACGATCTGCGCATCGCCGCGCGAAAAGTTGCCCGAGGGACCTTGCTGCGTGAAGTCGTTCTCGCCCTTGGTCACGGCACCGACGTTGGCGCGCGGCGCGTCGAGCGAGCCGGCGCCGCCATTGATGACGCTTACGCCGTTCAGGGTGGCCGTGCTGCGCGAGATGGTGGTGCTGTTGGCCACCGTGATCTGGCCCGTCGGCACGGCGATCACCAGGCCGAAGATATTGTTGTAGGAATAGCCGTAGGCGCCCGCTTGTGCGCCACCGGCCGCGCACAACATGGCCAGTGTCGCTACCGCCGGGAGCAGTTTCAGTTTAGAAAGTTTCATGTCAATCACCTCGTGGTTGAGTAAGTCTGGAAGTCTTGCCTGAGTCCTGTCGGCAGGTGCTCATGGCCAGTACCTAGCGACTTCCATGCCAACGCCTGAGGTTCTTTTGAAATCAATGGCTTGGCGTGCTTTTGTTGACGTGGTGCAGGTGTTGCCGGACGCGTTGTAAGAAAAACCGACGCCGCCCGTCACGGCTGGCTACCACGGGGCGACGAGCCCAGCAGGGCGTGCAGATGGGACAGCAAGCGTTGCCCTGGCACATACTCGTGCATCGCCGTGGCCAGTTGACGCGCCGCCAGCCTGGCCCGGCCATCGTCGAGCATGCGCGTGGCGGCATGGCGCAGTGTGGTTTCCTGAAAGCGGTCGGCGCGCAGCAGCAATCCTGCGCCGGCGCCCGCGATGCCGTGCATATTGAGGAATTGATCGAGGTTGCCGGCGATGCCGATGACGGGCACGCCTGCCGTCAGCGCCTGCTGGCTGGTGGGACTGCCGCCGTTGCAGATCACCAGGCTGGCGCGGCGGGCGGCCGCGTCGCCCGGTAAAAAGGGCGCGACATAGGCATTCGGCGGCACGGCATCGACGCGGATGGTGCCGGCTGTGGCCGCCAGCACGGTGACGGGCAGGGGCGCCAGCGCGCGCAGCACGCGCGGCAGCAATTGCCCTTGGCCCGAGCTGCCCAGGGTGACATAGATGATCGGTCGTCCGCTGCTCAATTCCGGGCGCTGCCACCAGTCCGGCAAGTCGAGCGGCGGCGCCCAGATGACGGGCCCCAGGTAGTCGTGCGTGGACGGCATGCCGTGCGGCGGGAACAGCTGGGCAATATCGGCGTACAAGGTGCGGTCGGCATCCGTATAGATGCGCCGCAGGTCGCTGCCCAGCGATGGCAGGCCATGGCGGCGGCGCACGCGGTTCAGGGGGACGGCATGCGAGGCGAAGGCCAGCGGGCGGATCAGGCGGAACAGGGGATCGGCCAGCCAGATGGGCAGCACGCCCGTCAGGGGCAGGCTGGGCACCGTGTAATGCTGGCGCACGTAGGGACTCCAGTAGGCGTTGCTGACGGTAATGTAGGGAATGTGCTGCAGGCGCGCGCTGACGGACAGCGACAGGCGGAAGTCGCCGACCACGAGATCGGGCTGGACGGCATTAAGCAGGCGCAAGTCGTCTTCCACGTACGCGTGCAGGGTGCTTTCCGTGTAGACGGGCTTGCCGTGGGCCAGCGCCTGCAGGAATTGCATCGACGAAATGCTGTCAATGCGCCAGCGCCGGAAGGAGGCTTGCTTGAAACAAAAATCATAGCCATCGGCGCAGGCAAAGTGCACTTCGTACTCTTCCTCGTCCAGACCCTGGGCCAGGCTCAGTGGGCGGCCAACATGGGCCAGGGTCACTGCCTCGGCCATAAAGAGGATTTTCTTGCGCGCCATAGGGTCGCTTGCACTCGTGCTGTAGGGGATGCCTGCAAGGTTGGAGTGGCGCCACGCCGTTTAGTTCCCCTGCAGCGCGCCACTGGCGGGCGCCAGGATTTGGCCGCATCGGCTAGAGTGGAGCAAAGGAGGCCACCATGCAGCCACAATTCCGTTTTGCCCCGCTGCGTGCACACAGCACGCCCGAACCCGATATGCCGCCACCGCCCGAAGGCGATCCCCTCACGCCGCCGCCGGAACCGCCGCCCCACATCGACCCCGTGCCGGTCGAGGAGCCAACGCCGCCGCCGCCGCCCGTGAAAATGCATTGAGCGGTTTTCGTGCCATGGCGCCACGCCAAGGCATGCGGAGAGCAGGCGCGCGCCGTGTTTATTTCCAGTCAGAAATGCAAGGCGCGGGCCTCGCCGGTGGTACGCCATTTAAACAACAAAAATGTCCACAAATGTTGCCGGGTGGATACAAATCAAGCTCCAGCTGTCGAGTGTCATGCGGCCGTCACGATTCTGTTCTTATAATGAGACATCATAAAAATTCTTGTACAGGAGACCATCGTGGGCAATTCCTTGCATAACAAAATTTACCTGGGCCGGCGGCCCGTGATTAGCAGCAAACACCTCGTGGCGCTGGCTCTGGCGGGTGCCGTTGCTGGTTGCGGCCTCGCATGGCTGCTGCTGCGCAGCTACAAATAACGGACATCACACGCGTGTTTCCGCCGCATGGCCGTATGGCGGGCGGCGGTAGATGCACGTTGCCTGTTGCCGATGCGCAGCGGGGCGCGTACCATGGGGGCCGAACACCTGGCCTTTTATGGAAAAGTAATGAAGAACGAGAAATTAACAACCGATGAATATGACGCGCTGGAGCAAGTTGCACGCGGCATCAAGACCGAGCGCCCCAGTGCTTGCGTGGCCCGCAATGCCAAGCGGCTGTCCGGCCTGAAGCTGCTCAGCTATGCACGCGACGGCCGTCTGTCCATCACCGAGAAAGCACAACAACTGCTGTTCCTGCGCCGCTGCATCATGGGTTTGCGCGCCGTCGCCGCCGATCCGCTGACCAAACTCGATACGGACGTTGCCTATTTCCTGGGCAAGAAAGCCCATATCGTGGCGCGCGCCGAAGGCGAGGGCCACGACATTTCCGACAAGGGCCGCGAGTCGCTGGCCGATATCGACACCCTGGGCCTGTAAGGTCTGCACCGGCCCCTGGGGCCGGTTTTTACATCCCCCTCACTTTTATTATTCCCCCTTTGGAGAACACTTTGGACAGCGCGATGAACTGGTCGGCCCACGAACTGACGATGACGGTCTTGATGACGCCTGATATGGCCAACTTTTCCGGCAACGTGCATGGCGGCACCATCCTGAAATACCTCGACAGCGTCGCCTACGCCTGCGCCAGCCGCTATTCGGGCAGCTATGTGGTGACCCTGTCGGTGGACCAGGTGATGTTCCTGCAGCCTATCCACGTAGGCGAGCTGGTGACCTTCCTCGCCTCGATCAATTACACGGGTACGACCTCGATGGAAGTCGGTATCCGCGTGGTGACGGAAAACATCCAGCAGCGCCTGGTGCGCCACGCCAACAGCTGCTATTTCACGATGGTGGCCGTGGACGCCAACCGCAAGCCCGTGGCCGTGCCGCCGCTGGTGCTCGAGACGCCGGAGCAGCATGCGCGCTTCGAGCAAGCCAAGCTGCGCAAGCTGTCGCGCCAAAAGGTGTCGAAGAAGTAGTTGTGTAGCGACATCGATGGCCACAGTTGGTTATTGGCCATGTGCGTAGCACATTTGCATTTCTGCGCAACGTGCGGGGCCTGGTAAATGCGTCCAGTCGCCCGGGTTGGGGAATGTGAAGGCGCATATTTGATGAATGGCTTGCAGCGGAAAAAATCCCTGATCTCTTCCCAGCTGTATTGCCCAACAATCGGCGGCCCTTTCGTTACTGCCTACGTATTGATGTGCACATTCATGTGTATAGACAAACCATTGTATAAAAGGCGGAAGGTAGAAAAAATCGGGGCGAAATAGTAATACGCCTGGCCGTGCCATTGCAATATCCGGGATGGCGGCGACATAGGAAACCGCGCCGCCGCATGTCAGGGTTTGTCCGGCAATGATGGGAGCGATCCCCATGGGTTGAAGGATGACTTGTGCAGCGGCTGGCGGGCCGAGGATGGCGACCAAAACAAGGAGCAACCGGGATACTGTTAAAGTTTTCATTTTCAGTAGCGATGCTTGAATTGTATGGCACGGATAGTTTTGGCGCAGTGTTTTGAAATCAGCTGCTAACTTGCCTCTTCCAGTTCTTTGGGGAAGGAGCATCTCTTTTTTCTTGACTGGATCTGCTCAAGCTGGCTTTTTAGGGTCGAAATCAATCCGGAACGGGAGAGCGGGAGAATTTCAGGATCCTGCAAGAGCTGAATGAATTGTCCGATCCGTTCGTTCCCGGAATTGCAGTCTCCCATGGCGAATTCGGAAATCGCCCAATCTGCGATAATATAGGCTCTGGCGCCATTGATGCCGAATGCAGATTCGCTGCGTAGTACATTCAGGGAATCCTGAAAAGCGGCCCGTCCTTCCTGTATTTTTCCGGTCGAAAACATCAGTCGCGCCTTGTATCGTCTCGCTTCCGATTGCATCGAGGGAACTGCATCCTTGATGGCAACGGCCCGTTCAACCAGGGTGGTGGCACTTTTCCAGTCATAAATATTCAGCGCTTCCGAGATCAATACCAATAGTTGGGGAATTCCCGCATGGTCCCCGAGGCGCGGCAGCAATGCTGTTGCGTATTGTATGTTTGCCAGCACCTGCGGAGAAACCATCGAGTTCATCGCCATCAGCATTTGGGGATTGTTTGACTGGTATTGAATCTGGATCATGTTCTGGCGCAGGTTTGCCACGGCATTCACAGATTTGTTGAATTCTTCCATATCCCTGAAAAGTTCATTGCGTGGCTGGCTCCAGAAAATATCAAACAGAGAAATTGCACTTAAAAGTATGCCAATGAGTAAAGCCAAGAAGCTTGTTCTTTTTTGAATTATTTCAAATCTTCGATGTTCAGGATTCTCGAGGTGATTCATCCGAAGATCCATTGCATGTATTCTCGACTCGATCGAGGATTTATCCTTCGGATCGGTGGTGTTGTTTTCCGGTACAGGATTGGAATTCATGGTGGAAATTTCCAGTCTCGGCTGCATTATTGAATCTAGCGTTATCTGCATTCGCTGATGTGACTATATTCTGAAAATTTCCGTGAAGTTTGATCTTGAGTAACGTATGTGATTATTCGATGCGTTTCATGTTTTTTATCTGAAAGTATCTTTATTTTTTATGATAGGAAATTTCTCCCGAGGCGGCAGTCAGCCGGTGTGGTGCTGCCAAATCGACGGGCAAAAAAAAGCCACCAGATCACTCCGGTGGCTTTTTCTCGCGCTGCAATTTGCAGCGGCTCATCGTGATTAACGGTCGCCGTAGCTGCGGCGTGCGCCGTCGGTGCTGCGCGGGTTGGAACCCTTGTAGCCGCCGCCGGTGCTCGGTGCGCCGTCCTTGCGGGGTGCGCCCGGCTTGCTGAACGTGCGTTGGCCCGGCTTTGCGCCGCCACGGTTGTCGCCTGGTTTCCAGCCGCCTGGACGGGCGCTCGAACGTGGTGCCGATGCCGTTTTCTTCGGCTCGAAACCTTCGATGACATTGACCGGGATCAATTGCTTGGTGAAGCGTTCGATGCGCTTGACGTTCATGCCTTCAGCGTGGTTCACCAGCGAGATGGCCAGGCCATTGCGGCCAGCACGGCCGGTACGACCGATGCGGTGGACGTAGTCTTCCGGGAACTTCGGCAGATCGTAGTTGAACACGTGGGTGATCGTCGGCACGTCGATGCCGCGGGCGGCAACGTCGGTGGCGACCAGCACCTTGACCTGGCCGCGGCGCATGCCGTCCAGGGTGCGGTTGCGCGCGCCCTGATGCATGTCGCCGTGCAAGGCGGCAGCCGAGAAGCCGGCGATGTTCAGGCGGTCGGCGATGGTGTCGGCGTCACGCTTGGTGGCGGTGAACACAACAGCCTGGTCCAGCGATTCGTCGCGCAGCAGGTGGTCCAGCAGGCGATTCTTGTGCGACAGATCGTCGACGAAGTGCACGCGCTGGGTGATGTTTTCATGCTTGTTGCTCGAGCTTGCCACCTGGATGACCAGCGGGTTTTTCGTGATGCGGCGGGCCATGTTGCCGACGACGCCGTCCAGGGTTGCCGAGAACAGCATGGTTTGACGGCCTTCCGGCGTCGCTTCCACGATTTTTTCGATGTCGTCGATGAAACCCATGTCCAGCATGCGGTCGGCTTCGTCCAGCACCAGGATTTCCAGTTGCGAGAAGTCGATCTTGCCCGAATCCATGTGGTCGATCAGACGGCCAGGCGTGGCGACCAGAATCTCGGGATTCTTGGCCAGCAATTGCATCTGTTTAGGGTAAGGCATGCCGCCCAGAATCGACACAGCCTTGATGCGGCGGATGCCGGTGCTGTATTTGTCGGTGTTGGTGGTCACTTGCAGGGCCAGTTCGCGCGTTGGCGTCAGTACCAGCATTTTTGGCTGGGCAGCCTTGAAACGTGGACGCTCGCCGCGGGCGCGCGATGCTTGCATTTCCTGGTTCGGCGTCTTGCCGGCGGCGCTTTGTTCGGCGCTGGCCAGTTTGTGCAGCGACGGCAGCATGAAAGCTGCGGTCTTGCCCGAACCGGTCTGCGACGAGACCAGCAGGTCACGGCCTTCGATCGCGGCTGGAATCGCTTGCGACTGTACCGCGGTTGGCGCGGTGTAGCCCGATTCGGTCAGAGCGGCGAGGATGGACGGATGCAGGCCTAAGGATTCAAATGTCATTCTTTTCTTTCGTAAAAATCAGCGTTCTTGCAAAAAGCAGAACGCAAAATAGCAACGCCAACCAAAACGAAATGACTCAACTAAAAAGAAATTTCGGCACAAAAGCTTTGCGCCGGGACGGTGTCAGGTGCGACACACAAGGCGGGAGGGCTTTATAAGCGGCATCCTGTGGATGCGCTAAGGCTTGCGAAGCTGCTAAGTTTGTAGTGCATGACTGCGGTGTTGCCATCGCTTCAAGGGAACATATTGCAGCGCACAACGACACTATACCGTATTTGCCGCCGTTTTGCACGGGCTAAATGGGAAGAAACAAAAAGTCCTAGCACGTTTTGAACATGTTTCCTACATGAAATCAGTAGGAATACGTAGTTTATGCCGTCGTTTATGCGTGGGTGTTGGCGGCAAGCGCTGGGCATGCTGGCAATGCTGGCGCACCAAGGTCGTGCTCGTGGCGGGGCTGGCGCCACTTGCGAGCAAGGATGTGATCCACGACGGCTATCGCCTGCGCCATGCGATGCCGCCTATGCCTGTCTTTATTTTTGGCGGCCCAGTGGCAGGCGTCCAGTATCGGCCGCCATCGCATTACTCTCCTTCCGGATTGACCGCCATCACTTGCGAAAAACCGCCGTCGACGTAGGTAATCTCGCCCGTGATGCCAGACGCCAGGTCGGACAGCAAAAAGGCGGCCGTGTTGCCTACCTCTTCGATGGTGACGTTGCGGCGCAGCGGGGCATGCTCGGCCACGAAGCCCAGGAGTTTACTGAAATCCTTGATGCCGGAGGCGGCCAGGGTCTTGATGGGGCCGGCGGAGATGCCGTTGGCGCGGATGCCGCGCGGGCCCAGCGACTCGGCCAGGTAGCGCACGGATGCTTCCAGCGACGCCTTGGCCAGGCCCATGGTGTTGTAGTAGGGCACGGCGCGCACGGCGCCCAGGTAAGTCAGGGTCAGGACCGACGCGCCCGGATGCAGCAGGGGCAGGGCGGCCTTGGTCATGGCGGGAAAACTGTAGGCGGAAATGTCGTGCGCGATGCGGAAGCTGTCGCGCGACAGGCCGTCGAGGAAGTCGCCCGCGATCGCCTCGCGCGGCGCGAAACCGATGGCGTGCACCAGGCCGTCCAATTGTTCCCAGTGCCGGGCCAGGCCGCTGAAGACGGCGGCGATCTGTTCATCGCTGGACACGTCGCAGTCGAACACCAGTTCGCTGCCGAATTCCGCGGCAAACTCCGTGATGCGCTCCTTGAAGCGCTCGCCCACATACGTGAAGGCGAGGGTCGCGCCTTCGCGGTGGCAAGCCTTGGCGATGCCGTAGGCGATGGAGCGGTTCGACAGCAAGCCCGTGATGAGGATTTTTTTGCCTTGCAAGAAAGCCATGACGACTCCTGTCTGGATAGGTGGGGCGGATGTGCAACCGGCCGCGACAGCAATGCTGTGGCGGCCGGTGGCGTGTATCGATACGGATCAGGCGGTCAGTGACGGGCCTTGGCGCGGTTGTTGCCGCCGCCGCGCTGGATGCGTGGTTTCACCAGGGAAATTGGCGCTGCCTGTACCTTGCCACCCTTGGCGGCGCGGCGCAATGCTTTGGCAGCCCGTTCAGGACGGTCCGCTTCCAGCAGCATGGTGGCGCTGTCGGCGATTTCCTGGGTGATGTCGTTGTTCATCGTGGCCGAGGTTTTCGGCACGAGGATGGTGGAGCCGGCGCGCAGGCTGGTGCGCTGGGGAATGTTGTTGGCCTGGCGCAGCACGTCGGCCGTGGTGCCGAATTTCGACGCCAGCGTTTCGATGCGTTCGCGCGCATTGGTGATCTTGTGCGTGGTCCAGCTCGACAAGGCATGGCCCCATTGCGCCAGGTTGGTGGTGAACTTGGCGGCGTTTTCCTGCGGCAACAGAATCTTGGTCTTTTCGCCGCCGATGATGACGGGGCGGTTAAACTGCGGATTCAAGGCCTTGAATTCATCCATCGACAGTTCGGCCAGCTGGGCGGCGACGGTGATGTCGATGTCGCTGGTCTTGTCGATGGCCGTGAAATACGGCTGGTTGTCGACCACGGGCAGGGTCAGGCCGAACTGGGCCGGATTGGCGATAATGTTTTTTACCGCTTGCAGTTTCGGCACGTAGTTGCGCGTTTCGGCCGGCATCAGGTCGGCCAGGCTTTCGAAGTCGGTCGGCTTGCCCAGCGCCTGGTTTTTCTTGATGGCGCGCTGTACCGAACCTTCGCCCCAGTTGTAGGCAGCCAGGGCCAGTTGCCAGTCGCCAAACATGTCATACAGGCGCTGCAGGTATGTCAGGGCCGCATCGGTCGAGGCCAGCACGCCGCGGCGCTCGTCCTTGAACATGTTCTGCTTGAGGTTGAAATCGCGCCCCGTGGCGGGCACGAATTGCCACATGCCGGCCGCATTGGCGCTGGAAAATGCCTGCGGGTTGAAGGCGGACTCGATGAACGGCAGCAAGGCCAGTTCCGTCGGCATGCCGCGTTTTTCCAGTTCCTGCACCACGTGGAAGATGTAGCGCGAGGCGCGCGCCGTGGTGCGGGCGATGTAGTCGGGGCGGGTGGCGTACCAGTTGACGTGGTTGGCCACCAGCTGGTTGTTGATGTCGGGAATCGCATAGCCGCTGCGGATACGGCCCCAGACGTCGGCTTCGCGCAGCGGATCGGAATTGTCGCTGAGGTTTTTCAGCAGACGGTCGGTCTTTTGCAGGCGGTTGTCGAGGGTGGGGAGTTTCGCCGTGACCTGGGCGGTCATCGGGATCAGGGCTGGTGCGGCGGCGGCGACTGGCGCGTTATCGCTCTCAACACCGGCTTCGTACGCCTGGCTGAGGGCGGGCGCAAGCGCCAGGGCCAACGCCGCCAAGACGGTAGATTTAAAGGAGTTTTCGTGCATAGTGTTCCATTGTTGTCGTCGGAGAAATATCGGACAGACCCATGATCAAGCTGCGAGTGTACGTATATCCACATGCCGGAGTCAAGAATTATGTCAGCATGATGACAGCACATAGGCGTCAATAGCGATGTTTCTAGTCGATAATAATGCAATTATTGCAAATTTAATTTGCCAGATGTGCGATTTGGCCGCTGTTATAGCATACATGGCGAGGAGGCTGGCGCAAGCTTGGCCGCCCTCCGGTATGAGACTGCGCAAAGAGTGCGTACAATTTGGCTTTGGCCGGCCATTCGGCTGCCGGCCGCCTTATTGATAGAGAGTTAAGTATATGAACACCCCGCCGCGCCACGACGACGACAACGCCGTCATCATCGCCAATACCGTTGCCTGGCTGGAAAAGGCCGTGATCGGCCTGAATCTGTGCCCGTTCGCCAAGGCCGTGCACGTCAAGAAGCAGATCCGTTATGTGGTGTGCGAATCGAGCAATCCCGAAGATCTGCTGGCGATGCTGATGGACGAACTGCAAACCCTGGCCGACACGGACCCGGAGCAGATCGACACGACCTTGCTGATCCACCCGTACACCCTCAACGATTTCCTCGACTATAACGAGTTTCTCGACGTGGCCGACGCGGCCGTGGAAGACATGCACCTGGCGGGCGAACTGCAAGTGGCCAGTTTCCACCCGAATTACCAGTTTGCCGAGACGTTCGAGGACGACATCAGCAACTACACCAACCGTTCGCCGTATCCGACCCTGCACCTGCTGCGCGAAGACAGCATCGAGCGCGCCGTCGAGGCCTTCCCGGAAGCGTCCGAAATTTTCGACAAGAATATTGCCACCTTGGAAGCGCTGGGTGTCGAAGGCTGGGAAAAGCTCGGCGTGCCGAAGGTTTCCTGATGGCTGACAAGGAATTGCCGCCGCGTCCAGACACGCCCTGCGTGGCCGTATGTTCGACGACGTTCGACGAAATCTGCCGCGGCTGCGGCCGCAGCGTGGTGGAAGTGGCCCACTGGGTATCGATGACGGATGAAGAGAAGGAAGTGGTGTGGGTGCGGATTCTTTCTCAAGGGTATCCGCGCCGGAATACGTAAATAGCTATGCACTAGAGCAATATCAGGCGATATCACTCCAGTGTGTCGACGCTTCAGCAAATCGTAGCGAGCGGCGATGATTTGTGGCTAAGAAGCGCAGCCGTACTCAAGTACGGCGAGCATCGCAGGCCGCAAAGCGCGCCGCGCAGCAGATTTGCTTATGCGTCTCAGAAACTGCCGATAAAGTCTTTTTTGCCGACTTCGATGCCATTGTGGCGCAGGATGTCGTACGCCGTCGTCGCGTGGAAGAAGAAGTGCGGCAGCGCGTAGTGGAACAGATAGGTCTGGCCCGTGAAGTGCTTGGTCTTTTCGCCGCTGCCGGTGGTGATGGCGCGCGTTTCGCTGCCGTCGATGTCCGCTTGCGGCAGGCTTTCCAGGAAGGCGATGGTTTTCACGATGCGCGCTTTCAGTTCCGCAAAGCTCTGTTCGCTGTCTTCATACGGCGGCACGGCCACGCCGGCCAGGCGCGCGCCGCAGCCCTTGGCGAAGTCGGTGGCGATCTGGATCTGGCGCACGAACGGCAGCATGTCCGGGAACAAGCGGAATTGCAGCAGGGCGTTCGGGTCGATTTTCTTGTCTTGCGCGTGCGTTTCCGCCTTGTCCAGGATGGCGGCCAGGCTGCCCAGGATCTGTTTGAAGACGGGGATCGAAGCGGAGTAGATGGAGAAGGTCATGGTGGTTCCTCTAGGTAAAGTGGCGCGATGATAGCAAGCCGCGCGCTTTTTTGCTGGCGCAGGCCAGACGGGGCATCGCGCGTGTGGTTTTTCAGCCCTGTCTATATGGCATGACGTCGCCGCTGGCGCGTGTTTATTGGTGACTTTTTCTACTTTTTCCATGCATAATTGCTCCTGAAAAAGTTTCTTCCCGCCCCGTCCACCCAGTTTCCCCCATAAAGCTCGATGATCGGCCGCCTGATCCCTGTTGCCCTGTTGCCGCATGTTTAATTCACCTTACCAGCGCCTGCGCGCCAGCCTGCGCGTGCTGTACGGCTCGTCGATCTATGGCGCCCTGCTGCTGGTGGTGTTCGGCGGCCTGGTCGTGCCCGCCATCTTCGGCAGCTATGTGCTGGTCGGCGTGCACGAACGCCAGTCGGCGCGCACCAGCCTGAACGAGGCCTTGCAGCGCAATGCCGACATCCTGGCGCTGGGCATGCAGGAGTCGCTGTGGAACATGAATGCGGAATCGGCCCATTCGCTGGTCGAGTCGGTGATGCGCGACCGCGCCGTGCTGCTGGTGCAGGTGCTGGGGCAGGGCGACACGGAATTCATCCGTCTGCAGGCGCCGCAGCGGCCCGTGGGCAATCTGTACCGCGCCGAACGCGATATCCTCGTGCGCGGCGAACGCATCGGCCATATCGTCGTCGAGATGGACGACGCGCGCAGCCAGCAGGAGTTGCGCGAAAAGCAGATCTCCTATATTTTCGTGCTGGGCGCGCAGCTGGCCGTGTCGATGGCGCTGATCGTGCTGTTCCTGAACCGCCGCCTGCTCAAACCCCTGCGCCGCCTGACGCGCTTTTCCGACCGCCTGTCGCACGGCGATTTCGACACGCCGCTGACGTCGCACAGCAATGATGAACTGGGTCGCCTGACGGCCCAGCTCGAGCAAATGCGCGCGGCCATCGGCCAGCTGTTCGAGGATGTGGGCCAGCGCGAAGAGCGTTTCCGCACCATCGTCACGCAGGTGCCGGGCGCCGTTTTTCGCTACCGGCCCGATGGGCCCATCGATTTCGTCAGCGACGCCATCGAAGAGATCGCCGGCTATTCCGCGCACCAGTTCATGCGCGGCACCACGCATGCCTGGGCCGACCTGATCTGTCCGGAAGACCGGCGCGAGCACCGCCGCGCCGTACGCCAGGCGGTGGCCGACAAACGGCCGTATGCGCTCGAATACCGCATCATCGACGCTTTCGGCATCGAGCGCTGGGTGGCCGAGAATGGCCAGCCGCAGGCGGGCGAGCAGGGCGTCATCTGGATCGACGGCATCATTGCCGACATCAGCCAGCGCAAGCACCACGAGATGCGCATCGAGGCGCTGCTCACGGAGCAGAGCGCGATCCTCGACAACGTGATGTTCGGCGTGATGTTCGTGCGCCACCGCCGCATCATTTCCGTCAACCGCCGCTGCGAGGAACTGTTTGGCTACGGCCATGCCGAGATGACGGGCAATTCCACCGCCATCGTGTTCATGACCTCATATGACTTCGAGGAGGCGGGCGAACGCCAGTATCCGGCAATGGCCGCGGGCGGCGATTTCAGCGAGGAGCGCCAGTACAAGCGCCGCGACGGCAGCCTGTTCTGGGCGCTGGTCAGCGGTTGCGCGCTCGATCCCCTGCGCCCCAACGAGGGCAGCATCTGGGTGTATGCCGATATCACGGCGCGCAAGGAAGCCGAGGAAAAGCTGCGTTTGTCGGCCACCGTGCTTGAACATATCGCCGACGGCGTGATGGTGGTCGATGCGGACGGCATCATCGTCACCGTCAATCCCGCCTTCACGCAGATCACCGGCTATACCGAAGCCGAGGCGGTGGGCCAGCATTCCTCGCTGACACGCTCGGCGCGCCACGACTCTGCGTTCTACCAGGCCATGTGGGACGAATTGAAGGCCAGCGGTTTCTGGCGCGGCGAGATATGGCACCAGCGCAAGAACGGCGAGCTGTATCTGGAGTGGCTGACCATCAGCGCCGTGCGCGACGCGCGCGCCGGCACCACGCATTACGTGGGCGTGTTCAGCGATATCACGCTGGTCAAGGAGTCGCAGGAAAAGCTCGACCACATGGCCCACCACGATCCGCTGACGGCGCTGCCGAACCGGCTGCTGTTCCACGACCGCCTGCAGCACGCGCTGCTGCGCGCCGCGCGCGACCAGGAGCAGCTGGCCGTGCTGTTCATCGACCTGGACCGCTTCAAGAACGTCAACGACACCCTGGGCCACCACGTGGGCGACGAATTGCTGCAGAAGGTGGCCGGCCAGCTGGCGGCCCGTCTGCGCGAAGGCGATACCCTGGCGCGCCTGGGCGGCGACGAGTTCATCGTGCTGCTCGAAGGTATCGACGGCGAGTATGGCGCGACGCAGGTGGCGGAAAAGCTGATGACCATGTTCGACCAGCCGTTCACGGTGGCCGGCCACGAGCTGTTCGTCACCTGCAGCGTGGGCATCAGCCTGTATCCGGACGATGCGCTGGACTTGAACATGCTGATCCGCAACGCCGACGTGGCCATGTACCAGGCCAAGGCGCGCGGGCGCAACGGCTACCGCTTCTATGCGCCGTCGATGACGGGCGAGGGCGTCGAGCGCCTGCGCCTGGAAACCTTCTTGCGCCGTTCAATCGAAAAGAACGAGATGTTCCTCAATTACCAGCCGCAGGTGGAAATCGACACGGGCCGCCTGGTCGGCGTCGAGGCGCTGGTGCGCTGGAACCACCCGGAACTGGGCCTGGTGCCGCCCGCGCGGTTCATCCCGCTGGCTGAAGACAGCGGTTTCATCAACCAGTTGGGAAAATGGGTGCTTGACGAAGCGTGCCGCCAGATGATGCGCTGGCAGGCGCAAGGCTTGCACGTGCCGAAGATGGCCGTCAACCTGTCCGTCAAGCAGTTCGAACGCGGCAGCATCGCCGGCATGGTGGCCGCCATCTTGCAGGAAACGGGTCTCGAGCCGCAGCGGCTGCAGCTGGAAGTGACGGAGTCCGTCATCATGAACACGGGCGACGCCCTCGGCTTCATCAATGACTTGCACGCCATCGGCGTGGGTCTGGCCATCGACGATTTCGGCACCGGCTATTCCTCGCTCGCGTATCTGAAACAGCTGCCCGTGCAGACCTTGAAGATCGACCGCTCCTTCATCAAGGATATCTCGACGGACGTCAATGACGAAGCGATTGCGATTGCCATCATCCAGCTGGGCAAGAGCATGCAATTGTCGGTGATCGCCGAAGGCGTGGAGACGGAAGAGCAGGCCGCCTTCCTGCTGCGTCATGGCTGCAAGTTGGCGCAAGGTTATTTTTATAGCCGTCCGGTGCTGGCACAGGATATGCTGGAGCGCTGGATCGATCACTCATTACTATAAAGGACAGTCCATGGCCGCACAATCCTCCCCGTCGCGCCGTCGTTTCCTGCTCGGCGGCCTTGGCCTCGGCGTGGCCGGCGTGGGCGCCCTGGTACTGGGATGGGGCGTGCTGCCGCCGCGCCAGCGCCTGCATGGCAGTTCGCCGCTGCCGCTCCACGATGGCGCCGTGGCCTTGAACGGCTGGCTGGCCATAGGCACGGATGGCATGGTGACCCTGGCCATGCCGCGCAGCGAGATGGGGCAGGGCGTACACACGGCCTTGCCGATGCTGGTGGCCGAGGAACTCGACGTGCCGCTGGCCAGCGTCAAGCTGATCCAGGCGCCGAACGATAAAATCTTCGGCAATGTCGCCATGCTCAAAGATAGCCTGCCTTTCCATCCCGATGACCAGGGCCGCGTCAAAGCGCTGGCCCAGTGGACGGTGGCCAAGGCGGCGCGCGAACTGGGCGTGATCGTCACGGGCGGCTCGTCGAGCGTGAAGGATGGCTGGGGCCCGATGCGCGAGGCGGGGGCATCCGCGCGCGCCATGCTGCTGCAAGCCGCCGCCGCGCAGTGGCAGGTGCCGGCCGCGCAATGTCGCACGGAAAATGGCGCCGTGATCCACCCGGACGGCCGCCGTGCCAGCTACGCCAGCCTGGCGCAGCGCGCCGCCGCCATCGATCCGGGCACGCCCGTGCTGAAACTGCCCAAGGATTTCAAACTGATCGGCCAGCCAGCGCCGCGCCGCGACACACCGTCCAAAGTCAACGGCAGCGCGCGTTTCGGCATCGATGCGCGTCCGCCCGGCATGCTGTACGCGGCCCTGCATCTGCCGCCGCGCCTGGGCGATACCCTGTCCGCGTTCGATGCGGCGCCCATCCTGGCCATGCCCGGCGTAAAGAAAGTGCTGGACCTGACGCCGCAGCTGGCCCAGCGCAGCGTGTCTTGCGCGGCCGTGGTGGCCGACACCTGGTGGCGCGCCAAACAGGCTGCGGCCGCCTTGCCGACGCAGTGGAAGGCTGGTCCGCAGGCGAACTTGTCCAGCGCCGGCGTGTATGCGCAGTTTGCCCGCCTGTTGGATAGCGAAGCCGGTTATGCCTACCACGCCAGCGGCGAGGTGGAGGGCAAGGCCGTGCAGGACATGCGGCGGGTCAGCGCCGAGTACCGCGCGCCGTTCCTCGCGCACGCCGCCATGGAACCCGTCAACTGCACTGCACAGGTGAAAAATGGCAAGGTGATGCTGTGGGTGTCGACGCAGGCGCCCGGCATCGCCGTCGACGTGGCGGCGAAAGTGGCCGGGGTCGACGCGCAGGATGTCAGCATCGAAGTGCTGCTGCTCGGTGGCGGTTTCGGCCGCCGTCTGGAAGTGGACATGGTGGCGCAGGCCGTGGCCATCGCGCTGCAGTGCGATGGCGCGCCCGTGCAGCTGGTGTGGACGCGCGAACAGGACACCAGGCACGATATGTACCGTCCCGCCGCGCTGGCCCGCTTTGTGGCCCGTCTCGACGAGCGGGGCCGTATCGCTTCCTGGGACAATCGCTCCGTCAGCGGCCCCATCACGCACCAGTACCTGCAGCGCAATTTCGGCTTGCCCGGTGCGGGGCCGGACAAGACCACGGCGGAAGGCGAATTCGACATGCCGTATGAAATCGCCAACCAGCGCATCGCTCACGTGATCGCCGACAGTGCCGTGCCGGTCGGCTACTGGCGCTCCGTCGGGCATTCGCATAATGCATTCTTCAAGGAAAGCTTCATCGACGAACTGGCGCATGCGGCGGGGGAGGACGGCATCGCCTTCCGCCGCGCCATGTTGACGAAGCATCCGCGCCACCTGGCCGTGCTCGATGCGGCCGTCGCCAGGGCGGGCAGTGCTCCGCCCGGCCATGCGCACGGCGTGGCCCTGCACCAGTCGTTCGGCAGCATCGTCGCGCAAGTGGCGCAGGTGTCCGTGGAAAACGGCGAGATCCGCGTGCGGCGCGTCGTGTGCGCCATCGATTGCGGTATCGCCGTCAATCCGAACATCATCGCCCAGCAGATGGAGTCGGCCGTGCTGTTCGGCCTGTCGGCGGCGCTGGGCGGCGAGATCACGTTCCAGGAAGGGAAGGTCGAGCAAGGCAACTTTCACGACTATCCCGTGCTGCGCATGGGGCAAACGCCGGAGGTGGAAACCATCATCATCGCCAGCGCCGAACATCCGGAAGGCGTGGGCGAACCGGGCACGCCGCCAATCGCGCCGGCCGTGGCCAACGCCATCTTCATCTTGACGGGGAAACGGCTGCGCAGCCTGCCGCTGCGCCTGGGGTAAAGTTTATTAAGAACACCTAACAAAACCGTAGCGAGCGGCAGTGAGTTGTGGCTGAGAAGCGGAGCTGTGCGGATGCACGGGGACGCCGAGTCAGTGAGCATCGCAGGCCGCAAATGGCGACGCGCGGCAGGTTTTGTCGGGTGTTCTAGGCCAGGGTGGCGGCCAGCAGGTGGCGCAGATTGCAGTCGCGCTGCCAGTCGCGCCGTTCCTGCGTGCTGCCGGCCAGCGCCGCCAGTTCGGCCGCGCTGAGCGCCTGCTGCGCCTGCACCATGCGGTGCGCCAGGCCGCCGTCGGGCAGCACGGTGCCGAAGAAGGCCACGTTGTCCTCGCGCTGGATCAGCAGGGTGGGAAAGTTGTCGATGTCGAGGTCGCCCACCACGTCGGCCTGGTCTTCGATGTCGATCCAGACGAAGACGGTATCCGGGTGGCGCGCGGCCAGTTCCTCGAACGTGGCGCGGTAGCTGCCGCAAGTGCCGCACCACAGCGCGCACAGGCAGGCCACCGTCCAGCGCGGGCCGGCCAGGGCTGCCGCGACGTCGGCGCGGTTATCGGTCGTGAGGGTCAGGCTGTGCATGGTCGTATCTGATCAGTAGGCGGATGGGCGCCGGGCGCCCGATGCGCGTATTCTACCGCGCCCGGCCCCCGCGGTCCCGAGAATGCATGAGCTTGTTTATGGGTGTTTTTTGATGCAATACACCTTTCTGGTGGATAATGCTGATAATTGCGCGCTGATTACGCTGGTCCATGCTGTTTCCTGGCCCCGCAGCCTGACCCCCTCCAGTCTGTTTTCATGCCCTGCCCGGTGTCAGCGCTCCCGCCTTTGTTTATTTTTATTATGGAATTAGCCAGCTTATGTTGAGTTACCGCCACGCCTTTCACGCGGGTAATCACGCCGATGTGTTGAAACATTATGTGCAGATTCAGTTATTGCAATATCTGAATCAAAAAGATACCGCCTATAGTTATATCGATACCCACTCCGGCGCGGGCGTGTATGCGCTCGACGGCGGTTATGCCTCGAAAAATGCCGAGTACGAAACGGGCATCGCGCCCCTGTGGGACCGTACGGACTGGCCGGCCTCGCTGGCCGAGTACATGAAGCTGATCAAGGAAATGAATCCGAGCGGCAAGATGCGCTACTACCCGGGTTCGCCGTACTGCGCCGACAAGGTCAGCCGCGAGCAAGACCGTCTGCGCCTTTTTGAGCTGCATCCTGCCGATGCCAAGATTCTGGCTGATAACTTCCGCAAGGTCGAGGCGCATGCGCTGGCCCAGGGCGAGCGTCCTACCGTGCGCGGCAAACGCGTGCTCATCACCAAGGCCGACGGCTTCCAGAGCCTGAAAGCCCTGCTGCCGCCGCCATCGCGCCGCGCGCTGGTGCTGATCGACCCTCCATACGAAGACAAGATGGATTACCGCAAGGTCAAGGACACCCTGGCCGACGCGCTCGTGCGCTTCCCGTCCGGCATGTACGCCGTCTGGTACCCGGTGCTGCAGCGCATGGAATCGCGCCAGTTCGCCGACAAGCTCAAGCAATTGCCCAGCGCGGACTGGCTGCACGTGACCCTGACCGTCAACACGCCGTCGCCGGACGGCTTCGGCTTGCACAGCAGCGGCATGTTCATTTTGAACCCGCCATACACGCTGGAGCCGATGCTGCGCGAAGTCATGCCGTATCTGGTCAAGGTACTGGGCCGCGACGACGGCGCGAAGTTTGTATTGGAAACGGGCAAGGGCGGGCAGAAAAATACGGGCACCAGAAGGGTGTAGTCATACTCGGCTTGGTAGCGTCGCAATAAAAAACGCCACGATCATTTGATCGTGGCGTTTTTTATGCGCGGGAGATTACTGTCCCAATAGCAAGAACACGGTCGGTTTCTTGTGGAGGTCCGGCGCCTTGCCGGCGGCCAGTTGTTTCTTCCACTGTCCGCCATTCCACGTCTGCACGTTTTCCGAGTCCAGGCTCAGGTCGGTGGCGACGCAGATCAGGGTCGATGGCGCGCATTGCGCCACGAGGGCTTCGAGCATGGCGGCGTTGCGGTATGGCGTTTCGATGAAGAGCTGAGTTTGCTTTTCATTGCGCGAACGGCTTTCCAGTTCCTTGATGCGCTTGGCGCGCAGGGCCGCATCGGTCGGCAGGTAGCCGTTGAAGGCGAAGCTCTGGCCGTTCAAGCCGCTGGCCATCACGGCCAGCAGGATCGATGACGGGCCCACGAGCGGGCGCACTTTAATGCCGTGCTGATGCGCCAGGCGCACCAGGTCGGCGCCGGGGTCGGCCACGGCGGGAACGCCCGCCTCCGACACGAGGCCCGCATCCCGTCCCGCCAGCAGCGGTGCCAGCAAGCCGGCCAGCGCTTGCGCCGGGGTATTGACGTTAAGTTCGGAAATCGTGATTTCCTGTAGCGGCTTGGCCAGCGGATGCTGGTTGCCGATCAATTTCAGGAAGGCGCGCGCCGTCTTGGCGTTTTCCGCGACGAAATAATCGAGTTGCGAGGTGATCTGCCGCACCTGCTCGGGAATGATGCGGGCCAGCGGGTCGATGCTGCCGTCGGACAGGCCGAGGTGGTTGGGGATCAGGTACAGGGTGCCGGTCATATTCTTCTTGTCGGTAATTTAAATGGTGAAAAACGTCACGCCCGCCTTGCGCAGCATGCCGGTGAGGGCGATCAGCGGTAGGCCGGTGAGGGCGGTCGGGTCGGTGCTGTCGATACGTTCGAGCAGGGCGATGCCCAGGCCTTCGTTCTTGGCGCTGCCGGCGCAGTCGTACGGCTGCTCGATGCGCAGGTAGGCGTCCAGTTCCGCGTCGGGCAAGTCGCGCACGGTGACGAGGGTCTGAATATCTTCCACCTGCGCCACGGCCGGAGTGTGGCGCCCATCGAGCAGGCAGAGTGCCGTGTGGAACACGGTCTGGCGCCCGCGCATGGTTTGCAGTTGCAGCAATGCATTGGCGTGGCTGCCGGGCTTGCCGATCTGCGCGCCGTCCAGGGTGGCGACCTGGTCGGAGCCGATGACGAGGCTGCCAGGATAGCGGTCGAGCACGGCCTGTGCCTTGGCCTGGGCCAGGCGCAGGGCCGTGGCGCTGGGGCTTTCGCCATGCAGGGGGCTTTCGTCGAGATCGGGCACGGCCACCTCGAAAGGCAGGCGCAGGCGTTGCAGCAATTCCTTGCGGTAGGTCGAACTCGATGCAAGAATCAAGCGCAATGGGACGGAAGTTGGTATCATTCGGTAATGGATGGCGGCCGGCATGGCCGCGCAGGTCGATGTCAGCGGGATTTCACGCAAATCCCAGGGCGCAGAGCCCATAACTGAGGCTCCATGCGGCATGACGGTGTTGATGAATATGTCATGTTGATGGCAGTGATTGCGTCAAAAAAGATGCTTAGCCTTTGACTCCGTGCTAAAAACCCTGTTATTATCGCAGGTTTTCCGGGGAAATTTTCTACCAATGAATGCTTTTGTGATCGACGCCTTTGATTTTTGTCGTATCAGCGGGAGCCGCGAGGGTGTAACTCCTGTCGCTGAAATGACCCGGTTGACCAAGGATTGTGCAGATAGTTCCGGCGAGATCGCCTGGAAGATCGTCGGCGGCACCAGCAAGCTGGGCTACCCGCAACTGACCTTGTCGGTCAACGGCACCGTTCAGCTGGTTTGCCAGCGCTGCCTGACTCCGTATGCTTACGTAATCGATTCTTCGACTGTTCTGATGCTGGGCAAGGATGACGAGCACGCGGACGAGATCGAAGAAATCATCAACGATGAAACGATCGACGTGATCGTCGGCAGCCGCAGCATGGATGCCGCGGCCCTGATCGAAGATGAAGCCTTGCTGGCCCTGCCGCAGGTACCCAAACACGACGTCTGCCCCGATACGGCGCAGCTCGATGCTCTCAAGTCTGAAAAGAAGTCGCCGTTCGCGGCACTGAAAGACTTGAAGCCAGAATAAAGTAGGGCAAGAAAGGAAGCTTTAAAAAACCGTAGCGAGCGGCCCGATATCGTCTTGAGTAGCGCAAGCGTACGAATGTACGCTGAGCAACGCCGAGGCGATAGCGGGACGCGCAGTAGGTTTTTTATGCTTCATGTAAAGAACGTGTCAAACGCGTGTAGTAATCGAGTATGGCAAGTGTAGTGAAATGTAGTTGTAATAAACGATGTCGGTCCGGGCTATTTTCGGGTAGTCTTTGCCGCTGGGATACTCGATTCGCATGTATTTGCCAATCGATTGTGCTAAAATTTTAGAACTTATGTATTAGGAGTCATCATGGCAGTTCAACAGAACAAGAAAACCCCTTCCAAGCGCGGCATGCACCGTTCGCACGACTTCCTGGTCGCGCCGCAATTGAGCGTCGAGCCAGTTACCGGCGAAACACACATGCGTCACCATATCAGCCCTAACGGCTTCTATCGTGGCCGTAAAGTGTTGAAGACCAAAAACGACGAGTAATCGACGTTTTTGTTGGGTAAGATGAAAGCGGTGTTGCGTGGTTATTCGGCGTGGCGCCGCTTCTTCTTTTTTATCGGCTGCAATTCATCTTGCGCACCCGTCATTTTGAATCAAGCTTGCTCAGGCGGTGCATGACATGCTGCGCCCTGCATATGCTCCAGTCCGATTCACATCTTGCCGCACGCCCGCAGCGGTATTGAATCAACACAAATGACAATCAAAATTTCTATCGACTGCATGGGCGGAGATCACGGTCCCTCAGTCACTATCCCTGCAGCAATTTCCTTCGTAAAACATGAGCCTGAAGCCGAACTGATCCTTGTTGGATTGGAAGACGTGATTCGTGCCGAACTGAAAAAACATAAAGCCGACACGCATCCGCGCCTGTCGGTATTGCATGCCTCCGAACAAGTTACCATGGACGATCCCCTGGAAGTGGCCTTGCGCCGCAAGAAGGATTCCTCCATGCGCGTGGCCATCGAACAGGTCAAGAACGGCGTGGCGCAAGCCTCCGTCTCCGCCGGTAATACGGCAGCCCTGATGGCCGTGTCGCGCTATGTCTTGAAAACCATGTCCGGCGTCGACCGCCCGGCCATCTGCAGCATCTTGCCGAATCAAAAGAACGGCCCGACCTACATGCTGGACCTGGGCGCCAACGTCGATTGCGAACCGCATCACTTGCACCAGTTCGCCATCATGGGTTCCGTGCTCGTGTCCGCCATGGAAGGCATCGCCCGCCCCACGATCGGCTTGCTGAACGTGGGCACGGAAGATATCAAGGGCAATGAAGTGGTGAAACTCACCTCGAAGCTGCTGCAGGCCGACCACGAGCGTGGCGCGCTGAACTTCCACGGCAACGTGGAAGGCAACGATATCTTCAAGGGCACGACCGATATCGTCGTCTGCGACGGTTTTGTCGGCAACGTGACCCTGAAGGCCATCGAAGGCCTGGCGCGCTTCATGAAAGACGTGCTCACTTCCGAATTCAAGCGCAATCCGATTACCATGCTGGGCGCGCTGATCGCCCGCGGGGCCCTGAAAGCCATCGGCAACCGTTTGAATCCATCGCGTTACAACGGCGCCAGCCTGCTGGGCTTGCGTGGCCTCGTCTTCAAGAGCCATGGCAGCGCCGATGCCTATTCCTTCGAATGGGCCTTGCGCCGCGCCTTTGATGCGGCAAAAAATGACGTGCAAGCACACTTGGCCAGCCTGATCGCCGAGCTGATGCCGCGCACGCCAGTTCCGGATGAACCTACATCAACAAGCTCTACCATTTAGTGGACGGGTATTTGCATGACTGTTTTTAGCAAAACTTACAGCAAAATTATCGGTACCGGCAGCTACCTGCCGGAGAAGCGCGTCACCAACCAGGATTTGACCGAACAGCTCGCCGCCAAGGGCATCGAGACGTCGGATGAATGGATCGTCTCGCGCAGCGGCATCTCGGCGCGTCACTACGCGGCGCCAACGCAAAATTCCTCTGATCTGGGCGTGGAAGCGGCCAAAAAGGCCCTGGACATGGCGGGCCTGAACGGCAACGACCTGGACCTGATCATCGTCGCCAGCTCGACCCCCGATTTCTTCGGCAGCTTCCCCAGCACCGCCTGCATCGTGCAAAACAAGCTGGGCATCACGAATAACTGCGCCGCCGTCGACGTGCAAGCCGTGTGCAGCGGCTTCGTGTATGCGGTGGCCACGGCCGACAGCTTCATCCAGTCGGGCATGCATAAAAACGTGCTGGTGATCGGCGCCGAAGTGTTTTCGCGCATCCTCAATTTCGACGACCGCGGCACTTGCGTGCTGTTCGGCGACGGCGCCGGCGCCATCGTCATGACGGCCTCGAAAGACCCCGGCATCCTGGCCACCAAGCTGCATGCGGACGGCCGCCACTCGGACATCCTCAGCGTGCCGGGCAGCCTGGCCGGTGGCGCGCTGGACGGCAGCGCCTTCCTGTACATGGATGGTCCGGCCGTATTCAAGCTGGCCGTGTCCGTGCTGGAAAAGGTCGCGCACGAAGCCCTCGAGCACGCCAATATGACGTCGGACCAGATCGACTGGCTGATCCCGCATCAGGCGAACATCCGCATCATGAACAGCACGGCCAAGAAACTGGGCTTGCCGCTGGACAAGATGGTCGTCACCGTCGACCAGCATGGCAACACCTCGGCCGCTTCGATCCCGCTGGCGCTCGACATCGCCGTGCGCGACGGCCGCGTCAAGAAGGGCGACAACGTCATGATGGAAGGCGTGGGCGGCGGCTTTACCTGGGGCGCCGTGCTGGCGCGCATGTAATCCCGCAACACTATTAAAAAAACGGAGTCAACATGACACAATTTGCATTTGTTTTTCCCGGCCAAGGCTCGCAAGCGATTGCGATGCTCGACGGTTTCGCCGGCAATCCCGTGGTGGCGCAGACCGTCGCCGAAGCGTCGGACGCCCTGCAATGCGACCTGGGCAAGCTGATCGCCGAAGGTCCGAAGGAAGAGCTGGACCTGACCACCAATACGCAGCCGGTGATGCTGACGGCGGCCGTGGCCTTCTACCGCGCCTGGCTGGCGGCCGGCGGCCCCGTGCCGACGGTTGTGGCCGGTCACAGTCTCGGTGAATATTCGGCGCTGGTCGCCGCCGGCGTCATTGCGTTCAAGGATGCCGTGCCGCTCGTGCGTTTCCGCGCGCAAGCCATGCAGGAAGCCGTACCGGTAGGGCAGGGCACGATGGCTGTCGTGCTGGGCCTGTCGGATGACGACGTGCGCGCCGCCTGTGTGGAAGCGGCGGCGGAAAACCCGGCCCTGGTGGTCGAGCCCGTCAATTTCAATGCGCCTGCGCAAGTGGTCATCGCCGGTCACACGGCGGCCGTTGAGCGTGCCTGCGAACTGGCCAAGGCCAAGGGCGCCAAGCGCGCCATGAAGCTGCCCGTCTCCGCGCCATTCCACTCGTCGCTGCTCAAACCCGCATCGGACCGCTTGCGCGAGTACATGGCCGGCCTGACGTTCGCCGCGCCGCAGATCGCCCTGATCAACAACGTCGACGTGGCCGTCGTCAACGATGTCGCCGGCATCAAGGATGCGCTGGTGCGCCAGGCAGCCAGCCCCGTGCGCTGGGTGGAAACGATGCAAAAGGTAGCGGCCGACGGCATCACACAAGTGATCGAGTGCGGTCCGGGCAAGGTCCTGATGGGCCTGGCAAAGCGCATCGATCCCGTGCTGGTGGGCGACGCCATCGTCGACCAGACCTCGCTGGAACGCATTTTGACGCAGCTCAAATAAACATCAGATCGCGGCAGCCTGCCTGCCGCGCTTGCTTTTAAGGATACTCATGAATTTAGCAAATCAAGTCGTGCTGGTCACGGGCGCCTCGCGCGGCATTGGCCGCGCCATCGCCACCGAACTGGGCAAACAGGGCGCCATCGTGGTTGGCACCGCCACCTCGGAAAGCGGTGCGCAAGCGATCACCGATTACCTGGCCGCCGAAGGCGTGACGGGCAAGGGCCTGGTCCTGAACGTGACCGATGCGGCGCGCTGTGCGGCCGTGGTCGATGAAGTACAGAAAACCTACGGCAGCCTGTCGATCCTCGTCAACAACGCGGGCATCACGCAAGATCAGCTGGCCATGCGCATGAAGGATGAGGAGTGGGACAGCGTGATTTCGACGAACCTGTCGGCCGTCGGCCGCCTGTCGCGCGCCGTACTGCGTGGCATGATGAAAGCCAAAACTGGGCGTATCATCAACATCACGTCGGTGGTGGCTTCGTCGGGCAATCCGGGGCAAATGAATTACGCGGCGGCCAAGGCCGGCGTGGAAGGCATGAGCCGCGCCCTGGCGCGTGAAATCGGCAGCCGCAACATTACCGTGAACTGCATCGCCCCTGGCTTCATCGATACCGACATGACCAAGGCCCTGAGCGAAGAGCAGCACGCGGCCCTGTTGACGCAAATTCCCCTGTCCCGCCTGGGCAAGCCGGAAGACGTGGCGGCGGCGGTGGCCTTTTTGGCCTCGCCGCAAGCGGCGTATATCACGGGCACGACCCTGCACGTGAACGGCGGAATGTACATGAATTGATGTGAACGGTAGACGGGGCGGGCGTTTGTGGCAAGATTCAACGGCCGTTTTTGTCTATAATCGCATCTTTTAGCAGCAGCTTCGGTTGAATTAGCAGCAGACACCGAAATTAGTATTCGGACGCGCAAACCTGATAAAATGCGCGCACTTTCCGTAACACACACTTTGGAGCCATAACATGTCGGATATCGAACAACGCGTTAAGAAAATCGTCGCTGAGCAACTGGGCGTTGCAGAAGCAGACATCAAAATCGAATCCTCCTTCGTCGACGATCTCGGCGCCGATTCCCTGGACACCGTGGAACTGGTCATGGCCCTGGAAGACGAATTCGAAATGGAAATCCCTGACGAACAAGCTGAAAAAATCACCACCGTGCAACAGGCGATCGACTACGCCACCGCACACGTCAAGGCCTAAGCCTGTCTGACCGACTTCAGGAGAATCGCTTGAGCCGTTCTAAAAACCGTCGTGTTGTTGTCACCGGCCTGGGCTGCGTTTCACCTGTCGGCAATACTATTGCCGAGGCGTGGGGCGCAATCGTCGAAGGTAAATCCGGCATTGCCACGATTACCAAGTTCGATGCACAGCCATTCACCACGCATTTTGCCGGTGAAGTCAAAGGCTTCAATATCGAAGATTACATCTCCGGTAAGGAAGCCCGCCACATGGATACCTTTATCCATTACGGCATGGCTGCCGGCATCCAGGCGATGCAGGACTCCGGCCTGGAAGTGACCGAAGAAAACGCCGAGCGCATCGGCGTGATCATCGGTTCCGGTATCGGCGGCTTGCCGCTGATCGAGGAAACCAAGTCCGAGTACGAAAAGCGCGGTCCGCGCCGTATCTCGCCATTTTTCGTGCCTGCCTCGATCATTAACATGATCTCTGGCAACCTTTCGATCAAATATGGTCTGAAAGGCCCGAACCTGGCGATCGTCACGGCGTGTACCACCGGTTTGCACAGCATCGGTGCCGCAGCGCGCATGATCGAGTACGGCGATGCCGACGTCATGATCGCCGGTGGCGCTGAATCGACCGTGTCGCCGCTGGGCCTGGGCGGTTTCGCCTCGGCACGCGCCTTGTCGACCCGCAACGACGATCCGGCAACGGCATCGCGTCCGTGGGATACCGACCGCGACGGCTTCGTGCTGGGCGAGGGCGCGGGCGTCATGGTGCTGGAAGACTACGAGCACGCGGTGGCCCGTGGTGCCAAGATCTATGCCGAAGTGCATGGTTTCGGGATGAGCGCAGATGCTTATCACATGACCTCACCGCTGGAAGATGGCAGCGGTGGCAGCAAATCGGTGATCGCGGCCCTCAACAACGCCGGCTTGAACGCGGATCAGATTCAGTACCTGAACGCGCACGGCACGTCGACCCCGCAAGGCGACGTGGCGGAAGTGATGGGCATCAAACGCACCTTCGGCGAGCACGCCAAGAATTTGGTTGTCAACTCGACCAAGTCGATGACGGGCCATTTGCTGGGCGGCGCGGGCGGTCTGGAAGCGGTGTTTACGGTCCTGGCATTGCATCATCAGGTGTCGCCACCGACCATCAACATCTTCAACCAGGATCCGGCTTGCGATCTCGATTTCTGTGCCAACACGGCGCGGGATATGAAGATCGATTATGCGGTGAAGAATTCGTTCGGCTTCGGCGGCACGAATGGCACACTGATTTTCGGTAAAGCGAAATAAGCAGGAACTTTCAAGCGCTCGCTACGGTCAAATCGTAGTGAGCGCTGATTCGGCGCCAACGTTCGTTGGCGCCTGAATTTGCCCGGCATGTCGCCGGCGCGCCTTTTTTTTCCCATGAAGTATGTCAATCGCGGTAGCGGCTGTCATTCGCACGCCTGTCTGTTTGCGTCTGTTGCAAGCAGCGCTGGGACTGTGCGCCTTGCTGGCCGCCTGGCCCCTGAGCGGCGCATGGCGCGCTGCGGCGGTGCCTGACCAACTGGTGGGCGGCTATGCGCTGGGCTGGTCCGGTGCGTTGCTGAGCACGGCTGGCGGCGTGTTGTTGCTCGCTTTGCTGCGCAGGCGCAGAAAGCCGCAGACGCTTGATATTTCGCCGGTCGGCCAGTTGCGGCTGGCGGTATATCTGGAGCATGGCGGAGCGCCAGGGGCGGATGCCGGCGGGGTGGCGGAGCCGCCCGGTCCGGGGCTGTCGCAGCCGTCAGGACTGCGCCTTTTGCCGGGCTCGACTCTGTGGCCGTCGCTGCTGGTGCTGTGCCTGGCCGATGCCGCCGGGCGGCGCACGCAGTTGCTGGTGCAGCGCGGCGATGGCTGCGCCGCCTTCCGCCCGCTGGCCGTGGCGTGTAGGGCCATTGCGGCGCGGAGCGGGGGTGAATAAAAGTGGGGCGAACACTGAACTTCTTGCAGCGGGCCAACTCTATATCCATACAGACGCCCACGCTGCATGACTACAGGGACATGGGGCGTGAGGACAGAGCGCGAGTATGATCAGTTACTGGTCGAGCGGGTGCAGGCTGGCGACAAACGGGCATTCGATGTGCTGGTATCGAAATACCAGCGCCGCTTGATGCGCCTCGTGTCGCGCCTGGTGCATGACCCGGCGGAGGCCGAAGATGTGGTGCAGGAAACCTTTATCAAGGCATACCGGGCGCTGCGCCATTTTCGCGGCGACGCCGCCTTTTATACCTGGCTGTACCGCATCGGCATCAATACGGCCAAGAATTATCTCGTCACGCAAGGTCGCCGTGCCGCCACGTCCAGCGATGCCGACGCCGAGCAGGCCGAGTCCTTCGATGATGGCAATAAATTGCGTGACAACAATACACCCGAATCGGTGCTGGCCAGCAAACAGATTGCGGCCACCGTCAATGCGGCCATGGATGTGCTGCCCATCGAATTGCGCACGGCCATCGTGCTGCGCGAGATCGAGGGCCTGAGCTATGAAGAAATATCGGAGATCATGGCGTGCCCCATCGGCACCGTGCGCAGCCGGATTTTTCGCGCGCGCGAAGTGATTGCGGAAAAATTGAAACCGTTGCTGGACATGCCGATTGACAAGCGCTGGTAATCTGAAGAGTATGAGGTTGGCATGGCTGCGTCCGGTTTTCGCACCGATCCTCTTGAAATGGCAGGACCCATCATGGATACGCACACACGATTGCACGAGACTATTTCCGCCCTGGCCGATGGCGAGCTGGCGGCGAGCGAACTCGAACTGGCTTTTGCCGCCCTCGACACGGATGAGGGGAGGCAAGCCTGGAATGCCTATCGCCATATCGGTGACGTGCTGCGCTCGGAGCAGTGCGGCCATGCACTGAGCGCCCAGTTCGATGCACGCCTGGCCAGCCGCTTGGCCGCCGAGGCGGCGCCTGCGCATGCGGAACCGTTGCTGCCCCTGTCCGCCCCCATCGTGCCGCCGGGCGCAGCCGAGCCGCTGGAGGCGGGGCCGCTGGCGCAGCGCTAGGACGTTTGCCATCTTATGCCAGGCTTAACGTTCCTGTCGCCCCCTTGACACTGGCCTTCGCTACGATTGACACTGTGTGCAGGCAATATCTTGCTTTTGCGATATATTGTTGCTGCCATGCGCGCTACCGGATGGGTTTGCCACAGGGGTGCCGTCATGATGGCCAATCGTGCACGCAGGCAATCGCCTGATCCGCGTGTTGATCCGTTTATATATTCGAAGAGATCCTTTCCATGAAAAAAAACATGTGTGCTGCCAGCAAGTCGTTTTCAGTAAAGACGCTTTCCGCCTTATTGTTCGGTACCGCTGGCGTGTTTCTGGCTCCCACCATGCTGGGCCTGGCGCCACAGGCGCAGGCCGCCGTGCCGGCAGTGAAACTGCCTGATTTCTCGGACCTGGTCGACGCCGTGGGCCCGGCCGTGGTGAATATCCGCACCACCGAACGCCTGAGAATGGGCGGCGCCGGCGCCGGCAGTCAGGACGAGCAGGAAATGCAGGAATTCCTGCGCCGCTTCTTCGGCGGCGCCATGCCGACGCCGCGCCAGCAGGCGCCGCGTGGCGGCCGCCGCGCCGCGCCGCAGGAACAGGAAGTGCAGCGCGGCGTCGGCTCCGGCTTCATCATCTCGGCCGATGGCTACGTGCTGAGCAATGCCCACGTGGTCGATGGCGCCGACGAGGTCTACGTGACGCTGACGGACAAGCGCGAATTCAAGGCCAAGGTGATCGGCGCCGATGCGCGCACCGACGTGGCCCTGCTGAAAATCGAGGGCGGCAACCTGCCGCGCCTGACCATCGGCGACTCGAACAAGATCCGCGTGGGCGAGTGGGTCATCGCCATCGGCTCGCCGTTCAACCTGGAAAACACGGTGACGGCCGGCATTATTTCCGCCAAGTCGCGCGACACGGGCGACTACCTGCCGCTGATTCAGAGCGACGTGGCCGTCAATCCCGGCAACTCGGGCGGTCCCCTGATCAATATGCGCGGCGAAGTGATCGGCATCAATTCGCAGATCGCCACCCTGTCCGGCGCCTATAACGGCATTTCGTTTGCCGTGCCCATCGATGAAGCCATGCGCGTGGGCGAGCAGCTGAAAAAGACGGGCAAGGTCGTGCGCGGCCGCATCGGTGTGCAGATCGGCGAAGTGAGCAAGGACGTGGCGGCATCGCTGGGCTTGCCGAATGCCAAGGGCGCGCAAGTGTCGATGGTGGAGCCGGGCGGTCCGGCCGACAAGGCGGGCATCAAGCCGGGCGACATCATCCTGAAATTCAACGGCGCGCCGATCGAGCGTTCGTCTGACCTGCCGCGTCTGGTGGGCGGCGCTCCCGTCAACGGCAAGTCCACGCTCACCGTCTGGCGCAAGGGCGCACAGCAGGACATTCCCGTCACTGTCGTCGAGCTGGAAGGCGAGAAAACGGCGAAGAAGGGTGTCAAGGAGCCGGAAGCGCAAGCCGTCAATGCACTGGGGCTGAAGGTCAGCGACGTGCCGGCCGCGAAGAAACAGGAATTGAAGATCGATGCCGGCGTGCTGGTCGAGGATGCCGATGGCGTGGCGGCCCTGGCCGGCCTGCAGCCTGGCGACGTCATCTTGCAACTGAATAATGTTGCCGTGAAAGATGCCAAGCAGTTCAATGCCCTGGTGGCCAAGCTTGATCCGAAAAAGACATCGGCCGTGCTGGTGCGCCGTGGCGACGTAGCGCAATTCGTTTCGCTGCGCCCGTCGGCGAAGTAAGATTCTGATTCACCTGCGTCCCGGCTGTGGCCGGGATGCATTTTTCTCCTTTCCATGCATTTCACCCTCTATTCCCGCAGTTATTGCCATCTTTGCCAGGACATGCTCGATGCCTTGCTGCTGCTGCAGCCGCCCGGCAAACCGTTCACGGTGGACGTGATCGACATCGACGCCTCGCCCGATGCCACGCTGCTGGCGCGTTTCGACGAGCTGGTGCCGGTGCTGTTCGGCGACCTGGCGCAGCCCGAGCTGTGCCATTATTTCCTCGACGAGGCGGCCGTGCGGCGCAGCCTGATGTAGCTTAACTGTCAATATTGACACTGCATTGCACCATTCTGGTGCTGAAAACAGCCGAAAATGTCGGCTTGCCCCGGTGCCGGCCTCATAAGACGGGCTTTCTACTCTGAAATCCGGTAAAATGGGGAGGTCGAAAAAGCTACTGTCCGAGGCAGCAGCTTCTGTCGCTTCAAAAGCGCTCGCCTGGGCATGCAGATGTCCTGCTCGGAGCGCTTTTTTCATCATGAGTGGGGTGCCCGGTTTTGGCCCGGTTTGGCCCGGACATGATCCCCATGATTCTGTTAAAGCAGTGTCGTCAACTTCGCACTTATATTAGTTAATGAACAACATACGCAATTTCTCCATCATCGCCCATATTGACCACGGTAAATCGACCCTGGCTGACCGCATCATTCAATTGTGCGGCGGCTTGTCCGACCGCGAGATGGAGGCGCAGGTGCTCGATTCGATGGATCTGGAGCGCGAGCGCGGCATTACCATCAAGGCGCAAACGGCGGCCCTGCACTACAAGGCGCGCGATGGCCAGATCTACAACCTGAACCTGATCGATACGCCGGGCCACGTCGACTTCAGCTATGAAGTGTCGCGCTCGCTGTCGGCGTGCGAAGGCGCGCTGCTGGTGGTCGACGCATCGCAAGGCGTGGAAGCGCAAACCGTGGCCAACTGCTACACGGCGCTGGACCTGGGCGTGGAAGTGGTGCCCGTGCTGAACAAGATCGACTTGCCGAACGCCGATCCTCCGACCGCCATTGCCGAGATCGAAGACGTGATCGGCATCGACGCGGGCGACGCCGTGCATTGCTCGGCCAAGACGGGCCTGGGCGTGCAGGACGTGCTCGAATCGCTGATCGCCAAGGTGCCGCCGCCGAAGGGCGACCCGGACGCGCCGTTGCAGGCGCTGATCGTCGATTCCTGGTACGACTCCTACGTGGGCGTGGTGATGCTGGTGCGCGTGATCAACGGCACCCTGAAGCCGAAAGACAAGATCCGCCTGATGGCCACCGACTCGGTGCAGCTGGTGGAAGACATCGGCGTATTCTCACCCCGTTCGCAATCCTTGCCGCAATTGTCGGCCGGCCAGGTGGGCTTCATCATCGCCGGCATCAAGGAACTCAAGGCGGCGAAAGTGGGCGACACCGTCACCCTGGCCAGCCGTCCTGCCGCCGAGCCATTGCCCGGCTTCAAGGAAGTGCAGCCTCAGGTGTTCGCCGGCCTGTTCCCGGTGGAAGCGAACCAGTACGATGCGCTGCGCGACTCGCTGGAAAAGCTGAAGCTGAACGACGCCGCCCTGATGTACGAGCCGGAAGTGTCGCAGGCGCTGGGCTTCGGCTTCCGCTGCGGCTTCCTGGGCCTGCTGCACATGGAAATCGTGCAGGAGCGCCTGGAGCGCGAATTCGACATGGACCTGATCACGACGGCGCCGACCGTGGTGTACGAGGTGATCCAGCGCGACGGCACCCTGATCAACGTCGACAATCCGTCGAAGATGCCCGATCCGTCGCGGATCGAGGAAGTGCGCGAGCCTATCGTCACCGTCAMCCTGTACATGCCGCAAGAATACGTGGGCTCCGTGATCACGCTGTGCATCGCCAAGCGCGGCATCCAGCTGGACATGAGCTACCACGGCCGCCAGGTCAAGCTCGTGTATGAAATGCCGATGGCCGAGATCGTGCTGGACTTCTTCGACCGCCTGAAATCGACGTCGCGCGGCTATGCCTCGATGGATTACGAGTTCAAGGAATACCGCGCGGCCGACGTGGTCAAGGTCGACATGCTGATCAACAGCGAAAAAGTCGATGCGCTGGCCATCATCGTCCACCGTTCGAACAGCCAGTACCGCGGCCGCCAGGTGGCTGCCAAGATGCGCGAACTGATCCCGCGCCAGATGTTCGACGTGGCCATCCAGGCGACCATCGGCGCCAACATCATTTCGCGCGAGAACGTCAAAGCCTTGCGCAAGAACGTGCTGGCGAAGTGCTATGGCGGCGACATCAGCCGCAAGAAGAAATTGCTGGAAAAACAAAAGGCGGGCAAGAAGCGCATGAAGCAAGTGGGTTCCGTGGAGATCCCGCAAGAAGCATTCCTGGCAATTTTACAAGTGGACGATAAATGAACCTGCAAGTGATCTTAGGAAATTTCGCTTTAATCCTGTTCGTGCTGATGGTGTTGACGGGCCTGGTCTGGTGCCTGGATGTGTTTTATCTGTCCAAGCAGCGCCGCAAGGCGGCCGACCGTGCCCTGGCCGAGTTCGATGAGCGTCAAGCGAAGTCGTTGGCTGAAGGCATCAAGTCCGATGGTAGCAGTAGCAGCCGCCGCGCCGCCATCGAGGCAGATCTGTTGCGCCAGCCGACCTGGGTCGAGTATTCGGGCAGCTTCTTTCCCGTCATCGCCCTCGTGTTCTGCCTGCGTTCGTTCCTGTACGAGCCGTTCAAGATCCCGTCGAGCTCCATGGTGCCGACCTTGCTGGTCGGTGATTTGATCCTGGTAAACAAGTTCACCTATGGTATTCGTTTGCCGATCGTCAACAAGCGCATCATTGAAGTCAATGATCCGCAGCGCGGCGACGTGATGGTGTTCAAGTATCCGAAAGATATGTCGCAAGACTATATCAAGCGCGTGATCGGGGTGCCCGGTGATAAAATCACCTATGAAAACAAGCGCTTGACGGTCAACGGCAAGGAAGTGGCGTACACCCCGCTGGACGACTACCTCGATGACGAAAGCACGGTCTACCACAAGCAGCTGGAAGAAAACCTGACGGGCGTGAGCCACCGCATCCTCAACGACGAGCCCGCTCCCACGTTGAACTTGCGCGAAGTGAAGGATTTCCCGCACAAGGAGGCGTGCAACTATAACGAAGACGGCTTCACTTGCGTGGTGCCAGCAGGCAACTATTTCATGATGGGCGATAACCGCGACAATAGCGCGGACAGCCGCTACTGGGGTTTCGTGCCGAACGAGAATATCGTCGGCAAGGCTTTCCTGGTGTGGATGAACTTCAGCAATCCGAAACGCGTGGGCGGCATACACTAAGCCGGCCTGGTCTGTAATGGACCAACCATGGCTGCCGCGCCGACTCCCCGCGCGGCGGCCAGCCGAATTACTCAGATGACACAGAAACAACAATGAATCTTCAGCTATTGCAAACCCGTTTAGGCTATACGTTCCAGGATGCTGGCCTGTTGCAGCAAGCCTTGACGCACCGTAGCCACAGCAGTTTGCATAACGAGCGGCTGGAATTCCTCGGCGACTCCATCCTCAACTGCGTGGTCGCGTCCATCCTGTACGAACGTTTCAAGACCATCGACGAGGGCGACCTGTCACGCCTGCGCGCCAACCTGGTCAAGCAGCAGTCGCTGTATGAGATTGCGCAAAAGCTGGAATTGTCGCAATTTTTGCGCCTGGGCGAAGGCGAGCTCAAATCGGGCGGTTTCCGCCGTCCATCGATCCTCGCCGACACCTTGGAAGCTTTGCTGGGCGCCATCTTCCTCGACACGGGTTTTGACGCCGCCAGCACGGTGATCCGCGCTTTCTACATCCCGATACTCGACTCGGTCGATCCGCAAACGCTGGGCAAGGATGCCAAGACCCTGCTGCAGGAGTTTTTGCAAAGCAAGAAAATTTCGCTGCCACAGTACAACGTGGTGGCTACCCACGGCGCCGCCCACAGCCAGGAATTCGAGATCGAATGCCTGGTGCCGAAATTGAACATCCAGGTTTACGGCCGTGGCGGAAGCCGCCGCGCCGGTGAGCAAGCCGCCGCCAAACTGGCGCTGGACGTGGCCGAGCAGGCGCTGTTGAAGTCGCCAGCCGCCAGCCGCAAGCCCAAACCGCGCGCCGCCCAGCTCAAGCTGGCCGGCATTGCCACCATCCAGAGCGACGACGCGCAAGCCCCGGCTGCCCCGGCGATCGCCGCTCACACTAAACAGAATCGACACTAGCATGACAGCCACCAAAATGCCCGACAACTTCCGCTGCGGCTATATCGCCATCGTGGGCCGCCCCAACGTGGGCAAATCGACCCTGATGAACGTGCTGATCGGCGCGAAGGTCAGCATCACTTCGCGCAAGGCGCAAACCACGCGTCACCGCATCACGGGCATCCAGACCTTGCCGGACGCGCAGTTCATCTACGTCGACACGCCTGGCTTCCAGACACGCCACTCGAATGCGCTGAACAAGACGCTCAACAAGACCGTCACGAACACGCTGATTTCCTCGGACGTGATTCTGTACGTGATCGAGGCGGGCACGTTCGGCCCGGCCGACCAGCAAGTGATGGACCTGCTGCCGAAGGAAGTGCCGTGCATCCTCGTCATCAATAAATCCGACCGCGTGAAGGACAAGGCCGTGTTGCTGCCGTTCGCGCAAAAGGTCGCCGCCATGCGCGACTTCGCCGCCATCGTGCCTGTGTCCGCCAAGCTGCATTTCCAGCTGGAAGGCTTGCAGAACGAGATCAAGCGTTTCTTGCCGGAAAACCAACCGATCTTTGGCCCGGACGACATCACCGACCGCAGCGAGAAATTCCTCGCCTCGGAAATCGTGCGCGAAAAGCTGTTCCGCTTCGTCGGCGATGAATTGCCGTACACGAGCACCGTGCTGATCGAGAAATTCGAGCAGGAGGGTGATTTGCGCCGCGTGTTCGCCGCCATCCTGGTCGAGCGCGATACGCACAAGTCCATGATCATTGGCAACAAAGGCGCGCGCCTGAAGGAAGTCTCCACCCAGGCCCGCCTGGATATGGAAAAGCTGTTCGGCGGCCCCGTGTACCTGGAAATCTGGGTCAAGGTCAAGTCGGGCTGGGCCGACAACGAGGCGGGCTTGCGCGCCTACGGCTACGAGTAATCCACAACCCGGGGGCGACACCACACGCATGAGCACCACCACGCCAGCGCTGCACGATCCTGCGCCAGCTTCACCCGTTGTCCCCGCGCCGGCGGCCACCGCGCCGCCGGCCGCACCTTCCGCACCGCCTCCACGGCGCAGCCGTCCGCCCGCGCGCGACGGCCGCGTCGCGGGCCAGCCAGCCTTCGTGCTGCACAGCTATCCGCATAAAGAGACCAGCCTTATCGTCGACGTGTTTACACGCGAATACGGCCGCATCGCGCTCGTCGCCAAGGGGGCCAAGCGGCCCCATTCGCAGTTGCGCGGCGTGCTGCAGACCTTCCAGCCCCTGCAGGCGGGCTGGACGGGCAAATCCGAGCTGCGCATCCTGACGGGCGCGGAATGGGTGGGCGGCATGTTGCCGCTTGAAAAGACCGCCTTGCTGTGCGGCTTTTATTTGAACGAATTGCTGGTGAAATTGCTGGCGCGCGACGATCCGCATCCCGTCCTGTTCGACCACTACGTTGCCACCTTGAATCAACTGGCGCACAATGAGCCGCCGCCCATCGTGCTGCGCAAGTTCGAGCGCGCCCTGCTCAAGGAAACGGGCGTGGCGGCCGACCTGACGCGCTGCACGGGCACGCGCCAGGCCGTCGATGCGGGACAGGTGTACGTGGTCGACCCGGAGCGGGGGCCGCGTCCGGCGCGCGCCGCCGATGCCTGGCCCAAGATCACGGGCAAGACCCTGCTCGACATGGAGCGCGAAGATTATGGTGACGTGGCCACGCAGGCGCAAAGCAAGCTGCTGATGCGCTTTTTGCTGGCGCATCAACTGGGGGGCGCCACCTTGAACACGCGCCAGATACTGATCGATTTAATGCAGCTATAGCGCTTGCGCTACGGCACTTTACGGATACCATCACTATGAGCTTTTTGCAGCCTTCCGGCCCCGTCATCGACCTGGGCGTCAATATCGACCACGTGGCCACCTTGCGCAACGCGCGCGGCACCGCGTATCCGGACCCGATCCGCGCGGCCCTGCTGGCCGAACAGGCGGGCGCCGACGCCATCACCCTGCACCTGCGCGAAGACCGCCGCCACATCAAGGATGCGGACGTGATCGCCATCGCGCCGCAACTGCTCACGCGCATGAACCTGGAAGCGGCCGTGACGCAGGAAATGATCGACTTCGCCTGCCGCATCCGTCCCGCCGACGTCTGCCTGGTGCCGGAAAAACGCACGGAAGTGACCACCGAAGGGGGCCTGGACGTGGTGCGCTACTTCAAGGAAGTACAGGCGGCGGTGCAGCAGCTGCAAGGCGAGGGCATCCGCGTGAGCCTGTTCATCGACGCGGACGAACAGCAGATCGCCGCCGCCGCCGAACTGGGTGCGCCCGTGATCGAACTGCACACGGGGCGCTATGCCGATACGGAAGGCGCGGCACAGCAGGGGGAACTGGAACGCATCCAGGCGGGCGTGCTGTTCGGCGTGGGCCGCGGCTTGAAGGTCAACGCGGGCCATGGCTTGCATTACACCAATGTGCAGGCCATCGCCGCGATTCCCGATATTGCCGAACTTAACATCGGCCACGCCATCGTCGCGCATGCCGTGTTTGTCGGCTGGGAAAACGCCGTGCGCGAAATGAAGGCCATCATGGTGGCCACGCGCCTGGGTCACAGGGCCTGACCAGGGAGCGCAGCATGATCTATGGCATCGGCACCGATATCTGCAAGATTCCCCGCATCGAGGCGGCCCTGGCGCGCCACGGCGAGCGTTTCGCCAAAAAGATACTGGGACCGCAGGAGCTGGAAAAGTTCCGCGCCCGCAGCGCCAAGAATGCCGTGCGCGGCGTGCGTTTCCTCGCCACGCGCTTCGCGGCCAAGGAGGCGTTTTCCAAGGCCATCGGCCTGGGCTTGCGCATGCCGATGACGTGGCCCGCCGCGCAGATGCTGAACCACCCCAGCGGCAAGCCGATGATCGTCTGCAGCGGCGTGCTGGCGGACTTCATGGAGCAGCACCGCCTGAGCGCGCAAGTGACGATCAGCGATGAAGAAGAATATGCGGTCGCGTTCGTGATCGTGGAGCAAGCAGTGTAATAATGAGCCAGCAATGACCGAAGCAAGCCCCGAACCGATCCCAGCATCGACCTTGGCGGAAACGCCGACCGACCCGCGCGCGCAGGTGCTGGCCACCGTCGCCAAGCTGCCGAACCTGCCCGGCGTGTACCGCTATTTCGATGCCGCCGACAAGGTGTTGTATGTCGGCAAGGCGCGCGACTTGAAAAAGCGCGTGTCCAGCTATTTCCAGAAAAACCTGGCCAGCCCCCGCATCGCCATGATGGTCGAGCGCATCGCGCGCCTGGAAACGACGGTCACGCACAGCGAGGCGGAAGCCTTGATCCTGGAAAACAACCTGATCAAGGCGCTGCAGCCGCGCTACAACATCCTGTTTCGTGACGACAAGTCGTATCCGTATCTGAAAATCACCAACGGCGATGCGCCGCGCATGGTGTATTACCGGGGCGCGGTGGACAAGAAAAACCAGTATTTCGGGCCGTTCCCCAGTTCCTGGGCCGTCAAGGAATCGATGCAGATCCTGCAAAAGGTTTTTCTCATCCGCACCTGCGAGGACAGCGTGTACGCGAACCGCACGCGGCCCTGTCTGCTGCACCAGATCGGCCGCTGCAGCGCGCCCTGCGTGGACTTGATCAGCAAGGAAGACTACAAGAACGACGTGGAAAACGCGGCGCGCTTCTTGCGCGGGCGCCAGAGCGAAGTTCTGGCCGACCTGGAAAAGAAGATGCACGCGTTTGCCGCCGAACTGAAATTCGAGCAGGCCGTGGTGGTGCGCAACCAGATCGCCTCGCTGTCGCGCGTGCTGCACCAGCAGAGCATGGAAACGACGGGCGACGCCGACGTCGATATCATCGCCGTGCTGGTGCAGGGCGGGCGCGCCTGCGTCAACCTGGCGATGGTACGGGGCGGGCGCCACCTGGGCGACCGCGCGTATTTCCCCAGCCAGTTCAGCGATGCGGCGGCGATTGCCGAAGAAGCCATCGAGGTGGAAGTACTGGCCGCCTTCCTGGCCCAGCACTACACGGAGAAATTCATCCCCGGCACCCTGATCCTGAACATCGAATTCGACCAGCCGGCCCTGATGGTGGCCCTGATGGAGCAGTGCGGCCACCGCATCAACCTGATCTTCCAGCCGCAGGGGCAGCGCCGCCAGTGGCTGGAGCTGGCGCAGAAGGGCGCCGAGATTTCGCTGGCGCGGCTGCTGTCCGAGCAGGGCTCGCAGCAGTCGCGCACGCGGGCGCTGGCGGAAGCCTTGCGCCTGGAAACGGAAGATCTCGACAGCCTGCGCGTCGAGTGTTTCGATATCAGCCACACGCAGGGCGAGGCGACGCAGGCCTCGTGCGTCGTGTTCCACCACCACGCCATGCAGAACGGCGAATACCGGCGTTACAACATCAACGACATCACGCCCGGCGACGATTACGCGGCCATGCGCCAGGTCCTGATGCGCCGCTATGAAAAGGTCGCCAATGGCGACGGCGTGATGCCCGACGTGGTGCTGATCGACGGCGGCAAGGGCCAGATTGAAATGGCACGCCAGGTGTTCGCCGAGCTGGGACTCGATATCAGCTTGATTGTCGGCGTGGCCAAGGGGGAAGGGCGCAAGGTGGGCCTGGAAACCCTGCTGTTCGTCGATGGCCGCGCGGCGCAGGAACTGGGCAAGGAATCGGCGGCCCTGATGCTGATCGCGCAGATCCGCGACGAGGCGCACCGCTTTGCGATTACCGGCATGCGCGCCAAGCGGGCCAAGACGCGTCAGACCTCGCGCCTGGAAGAAATCGAGGGCATCGGCGCCAAGCGCCGCCAGAAACTGTTGTCGCGCTTTGGCGGCCTGCGCGGCGTGGTCGATGCCAGCGTCGAGGATCTGATGTCGGTGGAGGGGATTTCCACGCAACTGGCGGAAGAAATCTACAGGCAACTACATTGATGGATGATGGCCTGCTGCGGCGCTGTCGCAACCGGACTAGGCTAATACCCCGGGGCCATGTAGACTAGTGGCGCTTTCTTCATGCTTTCTTCATGCTCAATTTACCCGTCGGCCGATTGCTCTCTTATGCCTTTTAATATTCCCATCCTTTTGACTTGGCTGCGCGTGGCCCTGATACCGCTCGTCGTCGGCGTGTTTTACCTGCCGCCGTCGATGCTGCTGCATGGCGACCAGAACCTGGTTGCCACCCTGGTCTTTATCGTTGCGGCCGTGACCGACTGGTTCGATGGCTTCCTCGCGCGGCGCTGGAACCAGACCTCGGCCTTCGGCGCCTTCCTCGACCCCGTGGCCGACAAACTGATGGTGGCTGGGGCTTTGCTGGTGCTGGTGCAGCTGGACCGTGTCAATGCCGTGCTGGCCTTCATCATCATCGGCCGTGAAATCACGATTTCCGCCTTGCGCGAATGGATGGCGCAGATCGGCGCCTCGAAATCGGTGGCCGTCAGCTCGATCGGCAAGATCAAGACGGCTGCGCAAATGACGGCGATTCCCTTGTTGCTGTACCACGAAGTGATCTTCGGCGCGATCGACACCCATGTGTGGGGCGAGAAGCTGCTGTGGATCGCCTGCGTGCTGACCGTGTGGTCGATGTTCTATTACTTGCGCCTGGCCTGGCCGCTCATCAAGGAAAAAGCGGGCAATTTGCACTAAGAACAGGCAGGCGGCTGCTTTATGCGGAATATTTTGCAAAAGACCAGATATTGCCCGTTGACAGCCCCTGTAATCCCTCTATAATGCTGGCCTGTTGTTGATGACGCGGGAGTAGCTCAGTTGGTAGAGCGCAACCTTGCCAAGGTTGAGGTCGAGAGTTCGAGACTCTTCTCCCGCTCCAGTTTTCTGGATCGTGTCATAGGTAAAAACAGCGAATGCAGTAAAAAGTAGTACTGGCGATGTAGTAGAGCTTCTGATACAATGTTGTCCACTGCGGGAGTAGCTCAGTTGGTAGAGCGCAACCTTGCCAAGGTTGAGGTCGAGAGTTCGAGACTCTTCTCCCGCTCCAGTGAATACTGGATCAGCAGTAAAGCAGCACTGGTAAACGGTAGTAAAAAGCAGTAAAATGGCGGTTCGTATGCGGGAGTAGCTCAGTTGGTAGAGCGCAACCTTGCCAAGGTTGAGGTCGAGAGTTCGAGACTCTTCTCCCGCTCCAGCGAAAGCTGAAGCAGTACAGCAAGATGGCAGTAGCAGAAAATAGAAGCTCCATGCGGGAGTAGCTCAGTTGGTAGAGCGCAACCTTGCCAAGGTTGAGGTCGAGAGTTCGAGACTCTTCTCCCGCTCCAGAATTCTAAAGGGAAGCTAAGCTGGCTTCCTTTTTTTATCCGCCGCAACGCAGTCATGCGGCGTGATGAGGCGGTAACCAAGCTCCAATGCGGGAGTAGCTCAGTTGGTAGAGCGCAACCTTGCCAAGGTTGAGGTCGAGAGTTCGAGACTCTTCTCCCGCTCCAGTTTTCAAGGTGGGCCGCAAGGCGCATCCAAGCAGTTCCTCTGGCGAGGTAGCAAAGAGGTTATGCAGCGGCCTGCAAAGCCGTTTAGACGGGTTCGATTCCCGTCCTCGCCTCCAGATGCAGCGCAGTGATTGATGCGCAGATAAAAAAGCCCACTTCGGTGGGCTTTTTTTTTGCCTGTGTGGCTGAACGGCGTCGGCTGCAATTAAATACACGGCTTAAGTTTATTTGATTTCCGGGAAATGACTAACCGACAGTAATCTGTGGATCCCAATAAAAATAACCATACAGGCTTTGCGTCTGGCCATCGTCATTCAGGCTATATACGGCAATATAGACATAGAAATTTTCCGTGCCGGATTTAGATACCTGCGCCGTGAAATTAGAAAAATTGCGCGATTGCTGTATTGCTGGCAAACCATTCGAGGAATCCGAATTCGGCATGGCCGCATTTCTGCGGGTAATGGTATTGGAGACAAAGGTATTGAAGACTTTGTCGCCATTCCAGTAATTGATGCCATACACAATGACGGCCGAATCGGCGTTGTCATAGATGGAAGCGCCGGTGAAGGAGACATAGTCGCCCACGTTGGCCCTGAAACTCAGGTCGGCAGAGCCTTGTCCGCTATTGATGCCGCGCGGATCGGTGGCAATCATGTACTGGCTGGTGTGTGCCAGCCCCACGGGTTTGCTCTGATCAGGGGCGGTCTGACGCGGATGCTGAGCCATGATCAGATCGGTGTCTATTACAACGAGAATGTTGATTGTAATATTGCTGGCATATAATTGCGCGTCGGTCATGATTCCTCCTCGGTTTTCCTACTCGTCTGGCTTTTCGGATGCGCCCCGTTTTTTAATGTGGTAAACAGTCTCCACCGCTGCTGTGTAGAATAATGGAGAAAATTGCATAGATACTATCCAATTGAAACAGCAGTCTTATTTAAAAATATTCCATTTAAATTATTTTTATTTTATAAATACATCTGCTGGAAACATTATTTTCCTGCCCGCATCTGCGTGGCCTAGTCCCGCCCATCCGGCCCGGCCGCATCTTGTATAATGTCTGCAGGTTCAGCCGCACCCCATGGTGCGCTGATGAATCTTTCCTTTTTCGCCAACCCCATGTAGTCGCTGACGATTTTCCTCTCCGTTAAAGCTAGTCGCGGCTCCCCCGCGAAGCCTGCCTGCATGGTTGCGCTCGATGGCTGTCCATTGGACGCGCATTTCCCTGTCCCGACCCTGGATGTGAATCAATGATCAACGCAAGTTTTCGGGAAGAGTGGTTCCCGAACATACAAAAAAACATCCTGGCTGGCCTGACCACCTCGTTTGCCCTGGTGCCTGAATGCATCGCCTTTGCCCTGGTGGCACAGTTGAATCCCCTGATGGGCCTGTATGGCGCCTTCATCATCTGTGCGCTGACGGCCATCTTTGGCGGGCGCCCCGCGATGATTTCGGGCGCCGCCGGTTCCATGGCCGTCGTCATCGTGGCGCTGGTGGCCCAGCATGGCGTGCAATACCTGCTGGCGACCGTGGTGCTGAGCGGCATCATCATGGCGCTGTTCGGCCTCTTGCGCCTGGGTAAGCTGATCCGCATGGTGCCGCATCCCGTGATGCTGGGCTTTGTAAACGGCCTGGCCATCGTCATCGCCCTGTCCCAGCTCGAACATTTTCGTCTGGCCACGCCACACGGTGAAACCTGGCTGCAGGGCACGCCCTTGTATGTGATGGGCGCGCTGGTGCTGCTCACCATGGTCATCGTCTACGTGTTGCCGCGCCTGACAAAAGCTGTGCCGCCGGCGCTGGTGGCCATCCTGGGCGTGGGCGTACTCAGCCATTTCCTGCATCTGCCCACGCGCACCCTGGGCGACCTCGCGCATATCGCCGGCGGCTTGCCGGTCCTGCATTGGCCCGCCGTGCCGCTGGACATGGCCACCTTGCACATCATCTTCCCATATGCGGCGCTGATGGCCATGGTGGGGCTGCTGGAAACCTTGCTCACCTTTAATCTCACCGATGAGATGACGGAAACGCGGGGCCAGCCGAACCGCGAATGCATCGCGCTCGGCGCCTCGAACGTGGTCTCGGGCCTGTTTGGCGGCATGGGCGGCTGCGCCATGATCGGGCAGACGATGATCAACCTGAGCTCGGGCGGCCGCTCGCGCCTGTCGGGCGTGACGGCCGGCGTGATGATTTTATTGTTCATCCTGTTCCTGTCGCCGCTGATCGAGCGCATCCCGTTGGCCGCGCTGGTCGGCGTGATGTTCGTCGTGGCGCAGCAGACGTTTGCCTGGGGTTCCTTGCGCGTGCTGGGCAAGGTGCCGCCGCAGGATGCGCTGGTGATCGTCGCCGTGACGGTGATCACGGTGTTTACGGACCTGGCGATGGCCGTGCTGTGCGGCATCGTGATTGCCGCCTTGAATTTTGCCTGGCAACATGCGCGCGAGATGCGCGCCGACATCGATGATGGCAGCTCGGGCGTGCGCGTGTACCTACCGCACGGCACCTTGTTTTTTGCTTCGACCACGCATTTCCTGGAACTGTTCCAGGCGGCGACCGATCCTGCCCGCGTCATCCTCGATTGCCGCCACCTGCACATGGCCGACCATTCGGCCATCGTCGCCATCGAAGCCTTGTATGAGCGCTACGACAAGGCGGGCAAGCATCTGCAGGTGACGCATCTGTCCGCCCGTAACCAGGCCTTGCTGCAGCGCGCGGGCGTCGATGTGAGCGTGGCGTAAAATAGGGGAAAGTCTGCTCCGCCCGATTTCTCGGGATGGGCGGAATTGTTGAATGTCTGTGGAGTGTGAATGCTGTCGTACGAACAAGAACAATTATTGCAGCAAAGCCAGACGGCTTTTGATGCCTACTATGACGCGCTGGGCACGTCGCTGGTGAATTTTGTCGAGCGCCTGGGCATCCAGCCCGCGCACGAAGTGCTAACCAATGCGGCCGAGTACCTGCCGTACATCGATGCGGCCATGCGCACCATCACCATCCGCGACGAGAGCTGGCAATGGGTGAAAACCATGCTTGGCTACTTTATCGGCGAATACTTCGTGCAGGGTCATGCGGGTTGCTGGTATGTGGAAACGCGGGCCGAATCGCCGCATTTCTGCCGCACCATGGTGGGCGGCTTCGAGCATGGCTTGCCGATGGACGCCGCCATCGATCCGGAGGCGCTGGCGCTGGAATTTCTGGGGCAATCCGTGCCGCGCGAACTGGCGGCACTGATCGCCACAGCGCAAGCCAGCGCGGCTTGATGCCGCGCGGCTTGCCGCAGCAGATTTAAAACTCTTCCCACTCGCCTTCGGCAGGTGCCGTTGCCTTGCTGCTGGCGCGCGTCGCGGGCAGGCGCAGGGCAGGGGCCGATGCCTTGCGGACTGGCGCTGCTGGGGTTGCCGGCGCGCTGCGCTGCGCCGCCTTGGTGGTGAAACGGTCGGTGGCCGCCGCGTTCGCATCGAGGCGGAAGACGCTGACCACCTGTGCCAGTTCGCTCGCCTGTTCCTGCATCGCTTCGGCTGCGGCCGACGCTTCTTCCACCAGGGCCGCATTTTGCTGGGTCACCTGGTCCATTTCGGAAATGGCCTGGTTGACTTGCTCGATGCCGGCGCTCTGTTCTTCGCTGGCGTTGCTGATCTCGCTCATGATGGACGTGACGAAGCCGATGCTTTGCACGATTTCTTCCATCGTTTTGCCCGCCTTGTCGACCAGGTCCGTGCCCACGTCGACCTTTTGCACGGAGTCGTCGATCAAGCCCTTGATCTCTTTCGCCGCCGCTGCCGAGCGCTGCGCCAGGTTGCGCACCTCGGTTGCCACGACGGCGAAGCCGCGTCCCTGTTCGCCGGCGCGTGCCGCTTCCACGGCCGCGTTCAAGGCCAGGATGTTGGTCTGGAAGGCGATGCCGTCGATGACGGAGATGATGTCGACGATTTTCTTCGACGAGGTATTGATCTCGCCCATGGTGGCGACCACTTCGGCCACCACGGCGCCGCCGCGGCTGGCGATGCCGGCCGCGTCGCCGGCCAGTTTATTCGCCTGGCGCGCGTTGTCGGCATTCTGTTTCACGGTCGAGGTCAGTTCTTCCATCGACGAGGCCGTTTCTTCCAGCGAACTGGCTTGCTGTTCCGTGCGCGAGGACAGGTCCTGGTTGCCGGCGGCGATTTCCGCGGAGGCCGTGGCGATGGTGTCGGTGCCGCTGCGCACCTGGCCGACGATGCCCACCAGGCTGTCGTTCATGGTTTTCAGGGCATGCATCAGCTGGCCCGTTTCATCGCGGCCCTGCGCCGTGATGGTGCTGCTCAGGTCGCCTGCTGCCACGGTTTCCGCCACTTTCACGGCGTCGCGGATGGGGCCGGTGATCGAACGCGTAATCCACCAGGCAAAGCCGATACCCATCAGCACGGCCAGCACGCCCATGGTGATCAGGAAGATGCGCGTGCCGCTGTAGGCTTCGATGATGCTGGCGCCGACGCCGTCCGCCGCCTTGATCTGCATGTTGGCGAAGCGCTTCACTTCGGCCAGATAGGCCACGGTGATCGGCGCGACTTCCTTGTCGAACACGACCTTGGCGCCTGCCATGTCGCCGTCGGCCTTCATCTTGAAGGCGCGCGCGCGCGTCGTCACGTAGTCGGTGCGCACCTTGCGCACGACCTTGAATTGCTCGATCACGGCAGGGTTGAGCAAGGACGCGACGATGTCGTCCTGCAGTTTGCTGGAACGCTCCGCATCGACTTTCAAGTCGTCCTCGATCTTGGCGCGCACGACAGGATCGGTGATTTCGAACGAGGCGACGCCGCGCACGCTGTTGAGTTCAATGATCTTCGACCATTCGGCCACCATGCGCTGGTTCTTGATGCTGGTATTGATCAGGCGGTAAGTCAGGTCGCTGGCCGTTTGCATGCGCACGAGGGCGGTGATGGTCAAGGCGGCAAGCAACAGCAATACGACAGCAAAGCCGACGCCAAGGCGGCTGCCGATGTTCAGGTTTTTCATGTAATTCCTAACAGTTTAATAGTCATGATCGCCGCCGCCAGCAGGGGCGGACAGGCGCCGCGAGGCGCAGGGGATCGGGGTCTTCGGGTGCCGCGTGATGGCTGTGCGGCGCGCCGCGCTGAGCGTGGCGTTGGAGGTGAAGCAAGGGGCATGCCGGTCAGGCTGACCGTTGCCCAGCAAGCCGCAAGTATAGCATTGACGCAGGGAAATAGTTTTTTACGGCAATTTTAATTATTTTTTGATATTGATTTCCTGTTGTGTTTTTACATCAAGTACCTAGTCCATAAGTACTATCACTTACAGAAATGCTTACTTTATGCATGTTCGCCTGATAAAATACTAATGATAATCATTCGTATTAAAACATCGACCAGGGAATTGTATGCAGCAACGTCGCAAGCCAGGATTCAAACCGATCACCATCGCCGTACTGGGCGCCCTGACCTTGGGCGCCACCCCATTGGCAGCCTGGGCACAGGAAAGTTTGCCTGCCGTCACCGTGACGGCGGCCAAGGACAAAGACGGCTATGTCGCCGCCACCTCCGCCAGCGGCACCAAGACGGAAATGGCCTTGCGCGACGTGCCGCAGACGATCAACGTGGTGCCGGCCGCCGTCATCCGCGACCAGAACGCCATGTCGATCCAGGACATCATGAAGAACATCCCCGGCGTGGGCTTGTCCACGGGCGACGGCCAGCGCGACCAGGTATTCATCCGCGGCTTCACGGCCATCGGCGACCAGTTCGTCGACGGCTTCCGCGATGACGCGCTGTATTTCCGCGACCTGTCGAACGTCGAGCGCCTGGAAGTGATCAAGGGACCGGCCGCCGTGCTGTACGGCCGCGGTTCCTCGGGCGGCCTGGTGAACCGCATCACCAAGAAGCCCGGCATCGATATCACGGACGTGGCCCTGAGCTTGACGAATACGGCAGGGCGCCGCGGCGAAGTCGACGTGGGCCGCGTCGGCGAGACGGTGGACTGGCGCTTCACGGGTGCGCGCGAATTGTCGGACAGCTACCGCGACCAGCAATTCATCAACCGCACGGCGCTGGCGCCATCGGTCGCCATCCGCCTGTCGGGCGCGACGAAACTGCTGCTGCAGGGCGACTACCTGGAAGACCGCCGCCTGACGGATTTCGGCATCCCGTCCTGGCACGGCCGTCCCGTCGCCGTCGATGCGGGCACCTATTATGGCGCCGCGAATGCCCGCGATGCGGACTTCAGCCAGTCGCGCGTGGTCTCCACGGCCGCCACCCTGACGCACAAGTTCAGCGATAGTTTGTCGCTGCGCAATGCCTTCCGTTATTACGACTACCACCTGGACCGCAACAACACTAACATTTCCGGCAACGTCAACGAAGTCAAGGGCACGATGAGCCTCGGTCACGCCAAGCTCAACCGCGATGAGAGCGGCTGGTTCAACCAGACGGAACTGACGCAAAAGCTGGTCACGGGCGGCCTGCGCCACGAAGTGCTGTACGGCGCCGAGTTCGGCAAGCAAAACAAGGATGCGTCCAGCTGGGCCTCGACCGTGGTGGCGACCAATGTGTCGATCTTCAATCCCGTCCTGCCGCAGGTCAACCGCAGCAAGCTGGGCGCGCGCAGCGATACCTTCGGCACCTATGACACGGCCGCCGCCTATGTGCAGGACGCCATCAGCTTCAGCGACGAGTGGAAGGCGCTGGCCGGCTTGCGCTACGACCGCTACAAGCAGCAGTCGCGCCTGGCCAATGCGCTGGGCGTCACGACGGCGGATTTGTCGCGCACGGATTCGGCCTACAGCCCCCGCGCCGGCCTCGTCTGGCAACCGAGCGCCGTGCAATCGTACTACGCGTCGTGGAGCCGCTCGTTCCAGCCCAGCGGCGAAAACTTCGCCCTGGCCGCCAATAATGCCGACCTGGCGCCGGAAACCACGCGCAACACGGAAGTGGGCGCCAAGTACGACTTGTGGGGCGGCCGCGCCAACGCCACCGTGTCCTTGTTCCGCCTGGAACGCGACAATATCAAGACCAGCGACCCCATCACGAACCGCATCGTGCCCGTCGGCACGCAGCGCACGGACGGCCTGGAGCTGACCTTCAACGCGGACTTGCATGACGGCTGGAAGATGATGGCCGGCTATGCGTATCTGGACGCCACCATTACCGATTCCATCGCGGTCGACAAGAGCGTCAATGCGCCGGGCACGACGACGGCCAGCTCGGTGGCCATCAAGGGCAAGCGCGCCACCCTGACGGCGCGTAACACGGCCAACCTGTGGCTGACGAAGGACCTGGGCCATGGCTTCACGGTGGGCGGCGGCGCGAATGCCGTGGGCAGCCGTTTCGCCAATCCGGGCAACACGGTGGTGCTGTCGGGCTACGTGACGGCCGACGCCATGGCTGTCTACCGCACGGGCCGCTACGAAGTGCAGCTGAACGTCAACAATATCGGCGACACGCGCTACATCGTGTCAGGCCACGGTTCCAGCCCGAACCTGAGCTTGCCGGGCGCGCCGCGCAACGTGGCGCTGACCTTGCGCTACAGTCTGTAATTTTTTGTCGCTCCCCCAAAACCCGCTCGCGAGCGGGTTTTTTTCATGGGGGGCCAGCGATATGCAAGTGCGCCGGGCAGACGGGCATTGTTTAGAGGAACTATTCAGTACCGATAAAATAATGTTGACTATGTGAAACTTTTTCCGGCGGACTGAGCCTTGTTGCAGTTTGGGGGGTAAAATACGCTTATACGGCACAGGCATGGTGCTTATATCTTGGCGATATGACACTACCACGACGCCGTATGACTTTTATTTACTCACATCATAGAGGCCTGAATATGGTTCAGATGTCCAGGCGCCAATTCCTTCGGGTTACTGGCGCGACCATTGCTGGTTCCAGCCTCGCCCTGCTCGGTTTCGCACCGGGCCAGGCGATGGCGGAAGTGCGGCAATACAAGCTGTCTCGCACAACCGAGACGCGCAATACCTGTCCCTACTGTTCGGTAGGATGTGGCGTCCTGCTGTATGGACTGGGCGATGGCGCGAAAAATGCCGTCTCCAGCATCATCCACGTGGAAGGCGATGCCGATCACCCGGTCAACCGCGGCACGCTGTGCCCGAAAGGCGCCAGCCTGGTCGACTTCATCCACAGCCCGAACCGCCTGAAAGTGCCCGAATACCGCGCACCGGGCGGCACGGAATGGCAACCGATCTCCTGGGATGTGGCGCTCGACAAGATCGCGCGCCTGATGAAGGATGACCGCGATGCCAACCTGATCGAAAAGAATGCCGACGGCAAGACCGTCAACCGCTGGCTCTCCACCGGCATGCTGGCCGCGTCCGCCGGCAGCAACGAGGTCGGGTATCTGACCCACAAGACAGTGCGCAGCATGGGGATGCTGACCTTTGATAATCAGGCGCGTGTATGACACGGACCGACGGTGGCAGGTCTTGCCCCGACGTTTGGCCGTGGCGCGATGACGAATCATTGGGTCGATATCAAGAATGCCGACGTGATCCTGGTCATGGGCGGCAATGCAGCAGAAGCACATCCTTGCGGATTCAAATGGGTAACGGAAGCAAAGGCGCATAACAAGGCCAAGCTGATCGTTGTCGATCCGCGCTTTACCCGTACCGCATCCGTGGCAGATTACTACTGCGCCACGCGGACCGGCACGGACATCGTCTTCCTCGGCGCGATCATCAATTATCTGCTGACGAACGACAAGATCCAGCATGAGTACGTGCGCAACTACACGGACATGCCTTTCATCGTGCGCGAAGACTATGCGTTCGAGGACGGCCTGTTCTCGGGTTTCGACAAGGAAAAAGGCAAGTACACCAACAAGGCCACCTGGGATTACGAGATCGGCGACGATGGCTACGCCAAGGTCGACCCGACCCTGGAACACCCGCGCTGCGTCTACCAGATGATGAAGAAGCACTACGCGCGCTACACGACCGAGATGGTCGAGCGCACGTGCGGCGTGTCGGCCGACAAGTTCCACAAGGTGGCGGAAGCATTGGCTTCGACCGCCGTGCCGGGACGCGCCGGTACCATCCTGTACGCGCTGGGCTGGACGCACCACTCGACGGGCGCGCAGACCATCCGCACGGGCGCCATGGTGCAGCTGCTGCTGGGCAATATGGGTATCGCCGGCGGCGGCATGAACGCCTTGCGCGGCCACTCGAACATCCAGGGTCTGACCGACCTGGGCCTGATGTCGAACCTGTTGCCAGGCTATATGACCTTGCCGAACGAGGCCGAGCAGGACTTCGATGGCTATATCGCCGCGCGCGCCACCAAGCCGCTGCGGCCGAACCAGCTCAGCTACTGGAGCAATTACCGCAAATTCCACGTCAGCTTCATGAAGACGTGGTGGGGTGATTTCGCCACGGCCGAGAACAACTACGCCTACGACTACCTGCCGAAACTCGACAAGCCGTATGACTTGATGCAAGCTATCGAGAACATGCACCAAGGCAAGATGACGGGCTATATCTGCCAGGGCTTCAATGTGCTGGCGTCCGCGCCGAACAAGCAGAAGGTCACGGAAGCGCTGTCGAAGCTGAAGTTCCTCGTCATCATGGATCCGCTGGCCGTGGAAACGGGCGAATTCTGGAAGGCGCACGGCCAATACCACGAAGTCGATCCCACCAAGATCATGACGGAAGTATTCCGTTTGCCGACCAGCTGCTTCGCCGAGGAGCGCGGTTCGCTGGTCAGTTCCTCGCGCGTGCTGCAGTGGCACTGGCAGGCGGCCGAACCGCCGGGCCAGGCGCGCAGCGACCTCGAGATCATGTCGGGCCTGTTCTTGCGCATGCGTAGCATGTACAAGAAAGAGGGCGGCAAGTTCCCAGATCCTATCGTCAACCTGACGTGGAATTATGCGCAGCCGCATAACCCGCAGCCGGAAGAAATCGCCCGCGAATTCAACGGCAAGGCGCTGGCCGACTTGTACGATCCGAAAGATCCGACCAAGCTGCTGGTGAAGAAGGGCGAGCAGCTGGCCTCGTTTGCGCAGTTGCGCGACGACGGCACCACCACCAGCGGTTGCTGGATCTTCGCCGGCAGCTGGACGCAGGCGGGCAACCAGATGGGACGGCGCGACAATAGCGACCCGACCGGCATCGGCCAGACCCTGGGCTGGGCCTGGGCGTGGCCGGCGAACCGCCGCGTGCTGTACAACCGCGCCTCGTGCGACTTGAAGGGCAAAGCCTTCGACCCGACCCGCAAGTTGATCGAGTGGAATGGCACGAACTGGAGCGGGGCCGATATTCCCGACTTCAAGGCCGACGAACCGCCGGAAAACGGCATGGGTCCGTTCATCATGCTGGGCGAGGGCGTGGCGCGCTTCTTTGCGCGCGGGGCCATGGCCGAAGGGCCGTTCCCCGAGCATTACGAGCCGTTCGAAAATCCGCTCGGCTACAACCCGATGCATCCGAAAAACCCGCAAGCGACCAGCAATCCGGGCGCGCGCGTGTTCGCCGATGACCGCAAGCTGTTCGGCACGCATGAGGAATATCCGCATGTGGCGACCAGCTACCGCCTGACCGAGCATTTCCATTACTGGACCAAGCATGCGCGCCTGAATGCCATCATCCAGCCGCAGCAATTCGTCGAAATCGGCGAAGAGCTGGCCAAGAGCATCGGCGTCGTGGCTGGCGGCGAAGTGCGCGTCAGTTCCAAGCGCGGGCACATCATCGCCAAGGCCGTCGTCACCAAGCGCATCAAGGCGTTGATGATCGAAGGCAAGCCGGTGCATACCGTGGGCCTGCCGCTGCACTGGGGCTTTACGGGCGTGGCCAAGCCGGGGTATCTGATCAATACCCTGACGCCGGGCGTGGGGGATGCGAATTCGCAAACGCCGGAATTCAAGTCCTTCCTCGTGAAGGTGGAAAAAGCATGATGGGAGCTCAATAATGGCACTGCAATCCTTAGATATCCGGCGCCTGTCGGCGACCACGGTCACGCCGACGCAAGCGCGCAGCCCGGTGACGGGTACCGTGGCCAAGCTGATCGATGTGTCGAAATGCATCGGCTGCAAGGCTTGCCAGACGGCGTGCATGGAATGGAACGACTTGCGTGACGAAGTCGGCGAAAACCATGGCACCTATGACAATCCGACGGACCTGACGCCGCAATCGTGGACGGTGATGCGTTTTGCCGAACACGAAAACAACGACGGCAACCTCGAGTGGCTGATCCGCAAGGATGGCTGCATGCACTGCGAGGACCCGGGCTGCTTGAAAGCCTGTCCGGCGCCGGGCGCCATCGTGCAATACACGAACGGCATCGTGGATTTCCACCAGGAAAACTGCATCGGCTGCGGCTACTGCGTGGCCGGCTGTCCTTTCGACGTGCCCCGCATTTCGAAAAAGGACGACCGCGCCTACAAGTGCACCTTGTGTTCGGACCGCGTGGCGGTGGGCCAGGAACCGGCCTGCGTGAAAACCTGCCCGACGGGCGCCATCGTGTTCGGCACCAAGGAAGACATGAAGGTGCATGCGGAAGAGCGCATCGTCGACCTGAAGTCGCGCGGTTTCGAGAACGCGGGCCTGTACGATCCGCTGGGCGTGGGCGGCACGCACGTGATGTACGTGCTGCACCATGCCGACAAGCCGAAGCTGTATTCGAACTTGCCGGAACGCCCTCGCATCAGTCCGATGGTGGGCTTCTGGAAGGGCTGGTCCAAGCCGCTGGCGGTGGCCGGCATGGCCGCCACGGCCCTGGCAGGCTTCTTCCATTACACGCGTGTCGGTCCGAACGAAGTGAGCAGGGACGAAGAGCGCGAAGCGCTGGAAGAGGCCAAGCGCCTGCGGGAGGAACACCATGAAGCATAGTGAACTTCACGATGGCAAGCTGTACGACAAGGATGGCAACCCGCTGATCCAGCGCTACGACCCGAACGAGCGCACGAATCACTGGGTGACGGCCATCACCTTCGTCATGCTGGCGCTGTCCGGCCTGGCCATGTTCCATCCCTCGATGGCGTGGCTGGCGAACCTGTTCGGCGGCGGGCAATGGACGCGCATTTTGCATCCGTTTGCCGGCCTGGTGATGTTCGTCTCGTTCGCCATCCTCGTGGTGCGCTTCTGGCACCACAACAAGTTCGAGGACGGCGACAGGCAGTGGCTGAAACAGATGGGCGACGTGCTGCACAACCGCGAAGACAAGCTGCCGAAGATCGGCAAATACAATGCCGGCCAGAAGATCCTGTTCTTCGTGCTGCTGTTCTGCATGGTGGGCTTGCTGTTGTCGGGCATCGTGATCTGGCGCGCGTACTTCGCGTTCTATTTCCCGATCGACGTGGTGCGCTTTGCCGCCTTGCTGCATGCCGGTTGCGCCTTCGCCATCATCTGCGCCATCATCGTGCACATCTACGCAGCCCTGTGGGTCAAGGGCTCGATCGGCGCCATGGTGCGCGGCACCGTCACCTACGGCTGGGCGCGCAAGCACCATCCGAAGTGGTTTGAGGCGGTGATGCGCAACAGCAAGGATTAAGCTGCCGTAAGCGATACCCTGCTGCAAGAGCCGGGGCCGGTCCCACAGGATCGGCCCCTTTCTCTTTATCGATTAAAATACTTTTTCAGCACAGCCAACTCCGCTGGCGCTGCCTTGCTTTTTTTGATGGGAACTCCATTGGTACAACGTATTCTTCAGCCAGGCGAAATCGAAGGCCTGGACCATAACGCGATTCCGCGCCTGCTGCTGCCGCAGCCAGCGAGCCTGTTTACGGCGCGCGCCTTGCGCTTGCGCGAACTGGCGCAGGGCAATATCAAGGGCATCCCCGTCGATGCGGGCATGCAGGGCTACCTGGTGCTGATGGCCGCGCTGGCCGATGCGCAGGCCGCCGTGGTGGGAAAACTGGCGCCCGGCGCCGTGCCTGCCGCCGACCCCGATGCGCTGCGCCGCGCGATCGCCCACCGTATGCCGGTGCTGCCCGTCAGCGGCGCCCGTCCGCCCGTCTGGCGCGACATCTTTGCCAGCCTGCTCGATGAACTGGCCGCCACGGCGGCACGCCAGCCGGCCCTGTCCGGCGGCCTGACGCAGGTGCTGGCGCAATTGCGCGCGCTCGACGCGGCGGCGCTCGATGCCTGCGCCGATGCCGTGCTCGATGAAAACGGCGACAACCTCAATCCCATGCACGCGCCGTTCGTCGCGGCCGCGCTGCAAATTTTATGGTCGGTGTCGGCCAGCGAACTGCGCGCCGCGCGCGTGCCGGACCTGGAAACGGGTGCCTTGTGTCCCGTCTGCGGTTCGCATCCCGTCGCCAGCGTGATCCGCATCGGCGGCGGTTCGCAAGGCTACCGCTACCTGCACTGCGGCATTTGCGAAAGCGAATGGCATATGGTGCGCGTGAAGTGCTCGACCTGCGAACAGAATGGCAAGATCGCCTACCAGGGGCTCGATGCGGCGGACGCCGCGCCGTTCGACCCGGTGACGGCGAAGGACGACAAACTGCCGAACAAGGCGAATGATCCGAAAAAGGTGGCGCGCGCGGAAACCTGCGACGATTGCCATACTTATCGAAAAGTCTTCAACCAGGAACACGATTACAACGTCGAGCCCCTGGCCGACGACCTGGCCAGTCTGATGCTCGACCTGCTGGTGGGCGAAGCGGGCTACCAGCGCGCCAGCGGCAATCCGCTGCTGTGGCTGGGGAAAAGCGAACCGCAGGACGCAGCCTGATGAAGACGGAGCAGACCGTGCGCCTGCCGTCGGTGGACCGCATCCTCGCCGACGCGGCTTGCCTTGATCTGATTGCGCACTACGGCCGCGTGCAGACCCTGGCCTGCGCGCGCGCCGTGCTGGCCGAACTGCGCACCGCCATGCTGGCCGGCGCGGGTCTTGCTCAATGCGGCGAAGAGGGCGCATCGATCGCCGCCATCGCCGCGCACATGGGCGAACGGCTGCAGGCGCAAGCGCGCTCGCGGCTGCGCGCCGTGTTCAACCTGACGGGCACCGTGCTGCACACGAACCTGGGCCGCGCCTTGCTGCCCGACGCCGCCGTGCACGCCGTGGTGGAAGCGCTGCAGTGGCCGATGAACCTGGAATTCGACCTGGAAACGGGCAAGCGCGGCGACCGCGACGACCTGGTCGAGGAACTGCTGCGCGAACTGACGGGGGCCGAAGCGGCCACCATCGTCAACAACAATGCGGCCGCCGTGCTGCTGATGCTCAATACCCTGGCGCAGAATAAAGAGGTCATCGTCTCGCGCGGGGAACTGGTGGAAATCGGCGGCGCCTTCCGCATCCCCGACGTGATGACGCGTGCCGGTGCCGTGCTGCGCGAAGTGGGCAGCACCAACCGCACGCACCTGGCCGATTACGCCAATGGCATCAACGAGCACACCAGCCTGCTGATGAAGGTCCATTGCAGCAATTACGCGATCACCGGTTTCACGAAAAGCGTGGAGCTCGGCGAACTGGTGCCGCTGGCGGCGCAACACGCGATTCCCACGGCCGTGGACCTGGGCAGCGGTACCCTGGTCGACCTGGCCCAGTATGGCTTGCCGCATGAAACGACGGTGCGCGAGACGATAGCGGCGGGCGCCGACCTGGTGACCTTCAGCGGCGACAAATTGCTGGGCGGCCCGCAATGCGGCGTCATCGTCGGGCGCGCCGACCTGATCGCGAAGATCAAGCGCAACCCCTTGAAACGCGCGCTGCGGGTCGGCAAGCTGACCCTGGCGGCCCTGGCCCCCGTGCTGCAGCTGTACCGCGCGCCGGACTTGCTGGCCGAGCGCCTGACCACCTTGCGCCTGCTGACGCGTCCCGCGGCCGCCATGCGCGCACAAGCCGAGCAATTGCTGCCGCAGTTGCAGCAGGTGCTGGGAAAATCGTACGCCGTCACGGCAGAATCCATGACAAGCCAGATCGGCAGCGGCGCCTTGCCCGTCGACCAGCTGCCCAGCTTTGGCCTGGCCATCCGCAGCGCCCCCGGCTCGCGCCTGAGCAATCCGCTGGGCGTGCTGGAACAGCGTTTGCGCGCCTTGCCGTGCCCCGTGATCGGCCGCATCGGCCAGGATACCTTATGGCTCGATTTGCGCTGCCTGGAAGCGGCGCACGAGACGGCTTTCATCGCGCAGCTCGACGAGTTGTCCGCATGATCGTCGGCACCGCAGGCCATATCGACCATGGCAAGACGACCCTCACGCGCGCGCTGACGGGCGTGCACACGGACCGCCTGAAGGAAGAACAGGCGCGCGGCATCTCGATTGAACTCGGTTACGCCTATCTGCCGCTGGCGGACGGCACGGTGCTGGGCGTGATCGACGTGCCGGGCCACGAAAAATTCATCCGCACCATGGCGTCCGGCGTGACGGGCATCGACTTTGCCCTGCTGGTGGTGGCGGCCGACGATGGCGTCATGCCGCAGACGCACGAGCACCTGGCCATCTTGCAGCTGCTGGGCGTGACGCGCGGCGCCGTGGCATTGACCAAGATCGACCGCGCAGACGGCGCCCGCGTGGCCCAGGTGGAAGCGGACATCGAAGCGCTGCTGGCCGGCACGCCGCTGGCGGGCAGCCCGGTCTTCCCCACCGCCGCCCATCGCGACGGCGATGCCGGCGTGGCCGCCTTGCTGGCGCACCTGACGCAGGTGGCGCGCAGCCTGCCGCAACGCGACGAGCGCCGGCTGTTCCGCCTGGGCGTGGACCGCGTGTTCACCTTGCCGGGGCAGGGCACCATCGTCACCGGCACGGCGCTGGCGGGACGCGCGCAGGTGGGCGACGTGCTGCAGCTGGCGCCTGGCGGCGCGCCGGCGCGCGTGCGCAGCATCCATGCGCAGAACCGCGCGGCCGAGACGGGCATGGCGGGCCAGCGCCTGGCGCTGAACCTGGCCGGCATCGACCGCGAGCGCATCGAGCGCGGCAACTGGATCGTCGCGCCCGAGCTGGCGCACTGCTCCGAGCGTATCGACGTGGAACTGACCCTGCTGCCCGACGCCGGCGTGCAGCTGAAAGCCTGGTCGCCGCTGCACGTGCACCTGGGGGCGGCGCACCAGCTGGCGCGCGCCGTCATGCTCGATGGCGAGACCCTGTCGCCGGGACAGACGGGCAGGGTGCAACTGGTGTTCGAGGCGCCCATGCACGGCGTGCCGGGCGACCGCTTCGTCGTGCGCAATGCGCAAGCGACGCAGACGGTGGGCGGCGGCATGGTGCTCGACCCGTTCGGCCCCGCGCGCAAACGGCGCAGCCCGGCACGGCTGGCCTGGCTCGATGCGCTGGCCGGGTTTGTCGCGCACGGCGACTATGCGGCCCTGCTGGCGCAAAGCCCGCTGGGGCTGCGCGAATCCTTGCTGGTGCGCCTGTCGCTGCTGCCGGCGCATGCCCTGGCGCTGCCGCCCGACACGCGGCGCATCGCCCTGCGCGGCGACGACGCCCTGCTGCTGGCGCCGGCGGCGTTGCTGGCGCTGCAAGAGCGGGTGCTGGCCGCCCTGGCCATCTTCCATGCGCGCGCGCCCGACGAGGCGGGGCCGGAACTGTGGCGCCTGAAACGCATCGTCGACGCGGAGATGGAAGACGCCTTGTGGAGCCACCTGGTCGAAGGCTTGCTGGCGCAGGGCGGCATCCTGGCGTGCGGCGCCAGCCTGCACTTGCCGACGCACAGCGTGGAACTGACGCCGCAGGAACAGGCGATGGCCGAGCCCTTGCTGGCCGCGCTGGAGCAGGGGCGTGCCGATCCTCCCTGGACGCGCGACCTGGCGCGCGGCTTCGGCCTGGCCGAGGACGAGACGCGTCGGCTGTTGCGCAAGCTTGCCAAGGCAGGCCAGATCAGCCAGGTCGTGCATGACCTGTTCTATCATCAGGCGGCGCTGGCCGAGCTGGCGCAACTGGTGCGCACCCTGGCCGGAAAAGCGGAGCTGGACGAAAGTCTGGCGCCCGGTTCCGGCGCTGTGGGCGCGGCCACTTTCCGCGACGCCAGCGGCTTGGGCCGCAAGCGGGCGATCCAGGTCTTGGAATTCTTCGACCGCGTCGGTTATACTCGCCGTGTTGGCAATGGGCATCTATTGCGCCCGCAGGCGTTGTGGTCCTACACCGCAGCCCCAACAGCTAGCTCAGGCACCGCGGAAAGCACACTCATCCGGTGATGTGGCCGGGCTTCAAACCCGGTGGAGGGCGTCAGACGTTCTCCCGTAGGTTCGACTCCTACTGTTTTCCGCCACTTGTTTTTCTCGCCATCTTCCCCTCGCATGATGATCCCGGCGTTGGCCCTGAGCCACGTTACGGAAAAACAATGGTTTAAATGATAACATTTAACCATGGCCGGCGGGGGCCGATGGTACCATCCTGCAGGTGCAGGGCTGCGTATCCCCTGTGGTAGAAGAAGGCAAGCATGAAACAAGCAAGCATGGCATGGCTGCTGGCGGCGCTGTTGCTGCCGGCGGCGGCCGGGGCGGCGGGCCTGCGCATCGTCGGCGAGCATTTGCCGCCGTCGAGCATGATGGAAGGCAATGTCGTCGTGGGACGCGAAACGCTGAAGGTGCGCGACATCATGGCGCGTGCCGGCATCGGCTATACGATGGAACTGCTGCCGTGGAAACGCGCGTATGCGCAGGCGCTGCGCGAGCCTGACACCTGCATTTTTTCCACCACCCGCACGCAAGAGCGCGAAGCGCAATTTCGCTGGATCGGCCCCCTCAACGAAGCGGAATGGATACTGTATGGCCTGGCCGAGCGGCATCTGGCGCTGCGCACCCTGGCCGATGCGCGCGGCCTGGTGATCGGCACGGTGCTGGGCGACGCGCGCGACGACTATCTGCGCCAGCACGGCATGAACGTGGCGCCTGTCACGCAGGAGTGGATCAATCCGCAAAAGCTGCTGCTCGGGCGCATCGATCTGTGGGCCGTCGGCCTGGCCGTGGGCAGCAAGCCTTTCGTCGGCAAGGAATGGGAAGGCAAGGTGGTGCCCCTTCTGACTTTTAATCGCGTGCAGACTTACCTGGCCTGCAACCTCAAGGTGCCCGAGGCGCAGGTGGCGGCCATGCAGCGCGCGGCAGCGGCCATGCGCCGCGACGGCAGCATGGCGCGTGAACAGCTGCGCTGATTCAGCGCATCGACTTAACTCTCCAGCCACTGGCGCACGCAGTTGCGTCCTTCGCGCTTGGCCTGGTACAGGGCCTGGTCGGCATGGCTGTAGGCCGTGTCGAACGGCGTGCCGGCGCGGTTCCAGCTCAGGCCCACGCTGATGGTGATGGCGCGCGTGATGGGCGCCGCATGGCGCTGGCGGCCGACCGTCTCGCAGATGCGCTGCGCCACCTGCGCCGCCTCGTCGCGGGAGGAGGTGGGCCAGACCACGGAAAACTCTTCACCGCCGACCCGGCCGATGGCCGTTTCCTGTCCCAACAACCCTTTTAAGCAGTCGACCACGGCCTGGATCACGCCGTCTCCGGCCGGGTGGCCGAAGTCGTCGTTGACTTGCTTGAACAGGTCGATATCGAGCACGATCAGCGCCATGTCGCCCTGCGCCAGGCAGCGCGAAGCGTGGTCGATCACGGCGCCGCGGTTCAGGGCCCCCGTCAGCGGGTCGTGCGTGGCGCGGTATTCGAGCTGGCCGGCCAGGGTTTGCAATTGGCGGTTCAGCATATGCATGTCGCGCTCGGCGCGGTCGCTGCGGCCGATCAGCCGGCGCGTCTCGCGCATCAGGCGCTCGTAGTGAACGATCAGCTCACCGAGCACGCGGCGCTGTTCCGCGCCCGACGCGCTGGCGTCGGCGTGCATGCGGCGCGCGGCGGCCAGCGCCGCCGCTTCCACGGTGAACAGGTCGGGCTCCAGACCGGACTCGGAGAGGGCGGCGCGCATGCCCTAGCTGCCCTGCACGGGATGGTCGCGGAAGTCCAGCGCCGTAAAGTCCTGCTGCAGCTCCTGGCCGAATTCCAGGATGGTGTCGTCATCCTCGTCGTGATACCAGTTCAGGCGCACCTGGTTGCCATCCACGGCCGCCTGGTTCAGGGTGTCGAACAGGGTAAACAGCATCTTCGTGCTGGAGCTGTTGAAGTAGGCCAGCGAGACGTTGACGGTGATGGCTGCTGCGCGGCAGTTTTCCAGGTAGGCGCGCACGGCGGCGATCAGCGGGCCATAGAAGGCGGCCGCGTTTTCCGGGTACGACTCGCCCTTGATCGACAGGGTGTGCTGCTCGAAACGGAAGTCGATTTCGGGCGAACTCGGAGTCGCGGCGATGAACAGTGGTGACGGTAATTGCATATGCTTTCCTGAGTCGGCTCTTTCAAATGATGGCTTTGATGCAGAAGATGGTATGGCCAGGTTCCTGTGGATCCTGGACGAATTCGAATTCCAGCGGTTCGCTGGCGTCGCGCGCCATGGTGAGAAAACCCAGGCCCGCGCCCTTGCTGTCGGACGGCGCTTCTTCGCGCAGCGCCTTTTTATACGCGAGGCGGATTTCTTCCATCGTCATGGTGTGCAGCGGCTCCAGGCGGGCGCGGATCTGCGCCACGTTGTCGGTCGAGACGGGATTGGCGCACAGCAGGAAAAAGCTGTCGCCGCGCGTGCCGATGCAAAACGAGCCGCGCCGCATCTGCTGGTCCAGCTGCGCGTCGGGCGTCAGGCTGTCGGCCGAATAATGCATGATGTTTTGCGACATCTCGATGAACGAGGAAAAGATGCGCCGCCGCGTGGGCCCGGCCGCGCCGGCCGTATCGAGGCGTGCCTTGATGGTTTCGGAAATGGCGCTCACCACGTGCTGCGAGAAATAGCCCACGTAAAAAAAGATGATGTTGCGCTTGCGCGCCACGTCCCAAAACTCGTTGAATTCTTCGTACAGCACGCTCGTGCTCCTGGCTAGCCGGTGACCCGGTGTCTTGTTGATAAGGTGGCTCGATGGCGCCCAAACTACAGGCGGAAACAGAAAAAAGTCAGGTCGTCGCGGCGCGGTTGCGCTCCCTGCCAGGCGGCGCTGTCCTGCAGCAGGGCCGCCGCCACGTCGCCGGCCGGCGCGTCGCGCCGCGCCAGCAGCTGCTCGCGCATGCGCCGCTTGCCATAGGCGATGTCGCGCGCGCCGCCGATCTGGTCGAGCAAGCCGTCGGTGGTGATAAACAGCAGGCTGCCGGCGGGAATGTCGGGCGTCTCGTTGTGCCAGCAGTAGCCGGCCGGCGTGTCGACATAACCGACGCCCATGCGCGCGCCGTCGATGGCGCGCACGGTGTCTTCGCCCGGCGCCACCACGTGCAGCGCCAGTTTCGCCCCCGCGAAACGCAGGCTGGCGCTGGCCGTGTCGTAGCACAAAAAGGCGCAGTCCATGCCGTCGTTCGAGCCGGCGTGGCCGGTGGCCGCGCCGCTTCCGGCGCCGTCCTGGCCCAGCAGGGTCTTGATGGCGCGGCTGACGGCGCCGATCAGGGCGGCCGGATCGCGCGGCCCCCGTTCGCGCAAGGCCTGGCTCAGGGCCGACGAGGCGATCAGGGTCATGAAGGCGCCCGGCACGCCGTGGCCGGTGCAGTCGGCAATGGCGGCGAACCAGCCGCCCGCGTGGCGCTCGAAAAAGTAGAAGTCGCCGCCGACCACGTCGCGCGGCTGCCATTCCAGGTGGGCATCGGGCAGGGTGGCGCGCAGTTCCGCATCGGAGGTGCGCAGCAGCGCGCGCTGGATCACGCTGGCGTAATCGATGCTGTGCATGATCTGGCGGTTCTTTTCCGCCTGCATGGTGGCCACCACGTTCATCAGCTGCAAGCCGAAGCCCACGCCGGCCAGCGCGCCATCCTCGGTGATGATGAAGCCGTCGGCCAGCGCCTTCTCTCCCGCTTCCACGGCGCGGAAGGTGAGGTCTTCGATGCTCATGGCGCCATCGACGATCAGCGGTTCCTTGTCCATGAAGGCGATGCAGCTCTTCTTGCCGTACACCTCGTGATAAAAGGGCTTGGACATCTGCGACATGAAGATATTGCGGCTGATTAAGCCGATGGGCTTCTGCTGCTCCGTGACGGGCAGGCTCATCATGTCGCGCCGTTCCGTGAACAGTTCCAGCACGGCGAAATTGCTGGCGTCGGCCTGCACCGATTCCGTGGCGATGCACAGGTCAAGCGCCACGGACGTGCGATAACGGGGAAGATGCAATCGAGAAGCGTTGAACTCCACAGCGGCTACCTTTACATGACGATCGGAACCTTGTTGCCGCCAGAGCAAGGCGACTGACAAACAGGCAATATCATCATGGTAGTCGGTGAATATGACGGCTTGATTACCAGCTTGTCAAAACCGTATGCAAGATGGCTGCATGGCAAGCCGATGACCATCCGTTTTCGGGCTTACAGACGCTGGGCCAGCGCTTGCGCCTGTTCCAGCCAGCGTGTGCGCTGGGCATCGGTGGAATCGAGGATGGGACCGAAACTGGCCACCTTGACGGGCTTGACGCCGCAAAATTCCAGGGTCGTCTTGCGCAGCTGGTGGATGCCGGGCATGTGGTAGACCCAGCGGTAGTACCACGGCGGCGTATCCATCGTCACCAAGAGCTGCGCCGTGCGGCCCAGCAGCAGCTGGGCCGGGAAAGCCTTGCCCGGACGGTATTTGAAGGCGAAGCCGGGCAGGAAGACGCGGTCGACGAAGCCCTTCAGCAGGGCCGGTGCGCCGCCCCACCAGATCGGGTAGGCGAATACCAGGTGTTCGGCCCAGAGAATGGCTTCCTGGGCCGCCAGCAGGTCTGGCTCCAGCGGCTGCACCTGGCGGTAGCCTTCATGCAGGTTCTGGTCGAAGTCCAGCTGGCCCAGGCGCAGTTCGCGCACGGTATGGCCTGCGTTGCGGGCCGTGGCGGCGTAGGCGTCGGCCAGGGCGGCGCAGAAGCTGTCGCTGGACGGGTGGCCGAGGAGAATGAGAATGCGCTTGGGTGTCGTCTGGGTCATGATGCAGGCTGTCCGTTAAAGAAGAGCTTGCATGCTAAAGCCTGCCCCTGGGGGCAGAGTCAAGCGGGGTATGTCACGCTGCCTGCGGTTGCTGGCGCGCCAGGCAGTCGCGGATTTCCGTGTCGATGTCGGCCAATTGCGCGTCGAGCTGGCGCAGGCGGGCGATATCCTGCCGTACCTGGGCGCGCTTGGCGGCGATGTGCCGCGACAGGGCTGCCCAGTCCGTATCGTCGCCGGCCAGGACGGGCAGCAGTTCGGCCAGGCGGAAGCCCAGGACCTGCGCCTGGCGTATCAGTTTGACCTGCGCCAGGTCTTGCTGCGTGTAGACGCGATAGGCGCCGGAACGGCGCACGTCGCCCAGCAAGCCCAGCGCTTCATAGTGGCGCAAAGCCTTGGGCGAGGTGCCCGCCAGGCGGGCGATTTCTCCGATGTACATGCTTGTCCCTTGTTGAACTGCGGCGCACGCAGTGTAGCGCAGGTGGCTTGCCAGGCGCTACCTTCCGCGCTGCATCAGGAGGCTTTGCGCGGCGGCACTTTCTTCGCCGTGCACTCGGCGCAGGTGCCGTACAGCGACAGCGCGTGCTCGTGCAGCACGAAGCCCCGTTCGGCGGCGATCTCGTTCTGGCGCAGTTCGATGCCTTCGTCGACGAATTCATCGACCTTGCCGCAACCCGTGCAGACCAGGTGGTCGTGGTGCTGGCCTTCATTCAGTTCGAAGACGGCGTGGCCCGATTCGAAGTGCCGGCGAAACAGAATGCCGGCCTCGGCAAACTGCATCAGCACGCGGTAGATGGTGGCCAGGCCCACGTCGATCTTTTCGGCCAGCAAGAGTTTGTAGACATCGTCCGCACTCAGGTGCTTGATCGTGCCTTCCTGGAACAGCTGCAGAATCCGCAAGCGGGGGATGGTCACCTTCAAGCCCGATTCACGCAGTTCCCTCAATATATCCATGTCTCCCATTCCTTTTTGTAGTCGCTGAGCGAGGTAAGCCATTATATCGCAAATGATAATCATTACGATTCTCATGTGTGCACTGGAAATAGTATGCTGCAAGGGCAGGCGGCAATCCAGTGAGATCGGCGCAAGTCACCATTGCGCGGCGCGCAATTTGTCCAGCATTGTGCGGCTGGCTGGCCGCTGAAATGGGGGCATGCAAGCGTTCACGCTGCATTGCCGCATTTTCTTGACCTGGGCAAAGGAAAAAATCCCTTAAGTGATGCCATCTAGCACTATTTGATGTGGATCAAAGTTTTTGTTGCACTGCACTCTTAGACTTCGCAGCGTTACTTAACGACAAAAAGAGGGAACTAGAATGAAAAAGTCCGCAACTGCAGCAGCAATCGTCCTGGCCGCCATCGGCGCCTTCGCCGGCAACGCAATGGCACAGGAAAGCCCATGGCTGGTCCGTGCCCGCGCCGTGCACATCGATCCGGCCAACAAATCTGCTCCTGTTGGTGGCGTCGGCGCATCCGACCTTATTCACGTCAGCAGCAAGACGATTCCTGAAATCGATATTTCGTATTTCTTCACGCCGAACATCGCTGCCGAGCTGATCCTGACGTATCCGCAAAAGCATGACGTTACCTTGTCCGGCACGAAGATCGGTACTTTCAAGCATTTGCCGCCGACCCTGTCGCTGCAATACCACTTCATGCCTGAAAAACAGTTCAGCCCATACGTGGGTGCCGGCATCAACTACACGAATATCTCGGACGTGAAATTGCTGAACGGCGCAGGCCGCCTGGAGCATGACAGCTGGGGCTACTCGCTGCAAGCCGGTGTCGATTACAAACTGGACAAAAACTGGTCCTTGAACTTCGACATCAAGAAAGTACAGATCCGCAGCGACGTGCTGGCCGGCGGCGCCAAGATCAGCGAAGTCAAAGTCGATCCTATCCTGATCGGCGTTGGTGTGGGTTACCGTTTCTAAGCATTGCACGACAGCGCCAGCAAGGCGCGGACAATAAAAAAGGACGGCTTAGCCGTCCTTTTTGCATTGCATGCGCCGCTTTACTTTTTCAGCGTCTTTTCCAGCGCCAGCTGGTAGTCCGTCTTTTCGTAGCCGGCCAGGTATTTGTTTGTCGCGTCGAGGAAGGCGCGCGAGCGGTAGGCCGCTTCCAGGTCCTTGACCCAGGGCTTGGCTTTGTCGGCCGTGCGGATGGCGACCAGGTTGATGTAGCTGTCCGAGATCTTTTCCACAGACAGGGCCGAGGTCAGCTTCATGCCGGCGGCCAGCGCAAAATTGCCGTTGACGAAAGCGTAGTCGGCATCGGCCAGCGAGCGTGGCAGCTGCGCCGCTTCCAGCGGCACCAGTTTGAGCTTCTTCGTATTTTCCAGCACGTCGCGCTCGGAAGCGCGCAGCGGGTCGACGTTCGGTTTCAGCTTGATCCAGCCCATCTTGGCCAGCATCACCAGCGCGCGCGCCTGGTTGGTTGGATCGTTCGGCATGGTGATGGTGGCGCCGGGCTTCACGTCCGCCAGGGTCTTTTGCTTGCCGCCGTACAGGCCGATCGGCATGGTCGGCACGGTGATCAATGGGCTCAATGGCAGCTTGTTATCGGTGGCGAACTTGGTCAGATACACGATGTGCTGGAACACGTTGGCGTCGAGCGAGCCTTCGGCCAGCGCGTAGTTCGGCTGCACGTAGTCGTTGAATTCGACGATCTTGACCTTGTAACCCTGTTTTTCCAGGATGGGCTTGATGCCCAGCTTCAGCTGGTCCGAATACGGGCCGGAGCTGGTGCCGATGATGATTTCTTTCGGGTCCTTGGCGTGGGCGGCGGTGGCGAAGGCCAGGCTGGCGGCGGCCAGGAGCAGGGTGCGGCGAATGTGGTTCATGCTTTTCCTTGAACTGAAATAACTGAAGATGAATTAACGTTTGTCGAGGCGTTTGGCGACGCGCGTGCCGGCGAACTGGATGGTTTGCACCAGCACGATCAGGATGGCCACGGTGGCGACCATGATGTCGGTTTCGAAGCGGTAGTAGCCGTAGCGGATGGCCAGGTCGCCGATGCCGCCGCCGCCCACCACGCCGGCCACGGCCGAATACGACAGGAAGCTGATCGACAGCACGGTCAGCGCCAGCACCAGGCCGGAACGCGCTTCGACCAGCAGCACGCGGAAGATGATCTGCATTTCCGACGCGCCCATGGCGTGCGCCGCCTCGATCACGCCGCGCGGCACTTCGCGCAGGTTCTGTTCCACCAGGCGCGCCAGGTAGGGAATGGCGGCGAACGACAGCGGCACGCTGGCCGCCAGCGGGCCGATCGAGGTGCCCGCGATGATGCGCGTAAACGGCGTCAGGGCGACCAGCAGGATGATGAAGGGGAAGCTGCGCACGGTATTCACCAGCCAGCCGAGAATGGTCGACAGCGGACGATTTTCCAGCGACTGGCCTTCCGAGACGAGGAACAGCAGGATGCCCAGCGGGCCGCCGATCAGGATGGCGGCCGTCAGGCCGATGCCCAGCATGGTCATGGTCTGGCCCAGCGCCACCCAGATTTCGGGCAGCAGCTTGATGACGTTATTGATCGATTCTTCAAACATGTGTTGCATCCTTCCATGCGGTGGCTTCAAACGCCTCGGTGCCGTAATACGCCAGCTCGCGTCCCAGCGCCGTCTTGCGCGGGGTGGCCGTGTCGCTCAAGTCGAATTGTTCGGCGATGGCGCCGCTTTCCACGACGGCCACGCGGTTGCAGATGGCGCCCAGCACCGACAGCTCATGGCTGACGATGACGATGGTCACGCCGAGGCGCGCATTGATGTCGCGCAGGGTGTCGAGCAGGGCGCGCGTCGTTTCCGCGTCCAGCGCGGACGTCGGCTCGTCGCACAGCAGCACGTCGGGGTGGCTGGCCAGGGCGCGGGCGATCGCCACGCGCTGCTTCTGCCCGCCCGACAATTGCGCCGGATAGCTGTGCAGCTTGTCGGACAGGCCGACGAGCGCCAGGCATTCCTCGACGCGGGCGGCGATCTGCTCGCCCTTGGCCGTGCCGTGGATTTTCAGGGGGAAGGCGACATTGTCGAAGACGCTGGCGTTTTGCAGCAGGTTGAATTGCTGGAAAATCATGCCGATATTCTGGCGCGCGTCGCGCAGTTCGCTCTTGCCCAGGCGCGTCAGTTCGCGTCCGGCCACGGTAATGGTGCCGCTGTCGGGACGCTCAAGCAGGTTAATCAGGCGCAGCAAGGTCGATTTGCCGGCGCCGCTCTTGCCGATCAGGCCGAAAATATCACCGGGATAGACTTCCAGCGTGACCGATTTGACCGCGTGGAATTGTTCGCCCTTGGGCAGCGCGAAGGTCTTGTTCGCGCCATCGATGCGAATCACCGGCGTGCGGTGTGATGTGGTCATGCAGTGTTTCCTTTTTTATTGGACCGTCACAGGCGTGCTTGCAGGGGCCAAATCGCCCAGCCTGTTACGTCGGTTGCGTAGTATACCTCCGATCGTGTTATTACTCCTACGACAGAATCTTGCTTTGAATATGCAAATAATGTCTATGCGACGGTTTTCAAGTTAAAAAAGCGGGAAAGCGGCATTCTTGCCGAATTTAATCGCGCCGATGGGCGTGGCGTAGCCGCATCTTGGTGAAAAGTTCGACGCGCCGTGTGCCGGCATCGCGGTGATTTTGTGTGCGGTTCGGCTCAGTTGCCGTTTTTTCGACGCGGGCAGGGCCGCTTACTGCCTGCGATTGTCCTCTTGACGGGCAGATTCTGCTCCGCCGGCCGCAGGACCTTCTGGCCGCCGCAGCAGGTAGAAGAGGACGGCGAGCTCCATGGCGCCCACCATGGCGATGACCCACCACGGCGGATGGCCGAGGCACATGGCGACGAAGCCGATGGCCATGCCCAGGCAAGCCATGGCCTTGCCGCGCCGCGACACGGCGCGGTGTTCGCGCCACTGGCGCAGCGGCGGGCCGAAGCGGGGGTGGTGCAGCAGCCAGTGCTCGAGGCGCGGCGAGGCGCGGCTGAAGCAGGCCAGGGCGAGGATCAGGAAAATCGTCGTCGGCATGACGGGCAGCATGGCGCCGATGATCCCCAGCAGCACCATCAGGGCGCCAGCGGCGGTCCAGGCCCAGCGGCGCAGGCGCGCGCCGTGCGCTTCGCGCAGGGAAACCTGGGCGTGCGGCTCCCGCATCAGGCGGGGGCGCCGGCGGTCAGGCCCTGGCTGCGGAGCGGGGAAACGATAGGCTGTGCGTTCAAGGTGTGCGTGTCGTGGCGGGTGGCCGTCATGTTTTTCTGCCGTATGTGCTGCGCTATTATGGATGAATCAAGGCGAAGCTGCAGGCTTGCCGGGGCCGCGATGATAACAATCCCGCGGAACAATAACAAGAATCATTCTCATTGGTCGCATGGTCCGAGGCGCCGGATAACGCTGGATATTTTTTGCAATGCAGACAATAATCGGCAGCAGAAGGCGCTGTGGCGGAGCTGATCTAGTCTATTATCGATTTTATCGATGCTAACTAGGTATATTTTCCGTTTTACATCGATCTTCATGCCATGCATAATCTGTTGCAACTGAAGCCAGACAATCAGCCGCAGCGCTTCCCGCCTGCAGCCGGTTGCGGTTTTGACATCCTCCACTCCAAACAGGAATTTACAATGAAAAAACTGCTCGCTTTTATCGCCGCCGCCGGCTTCTCGCTGTCCGCCTTTGCCGCTCCGGAAGTCTATGTCATCGATGGCAGCCACACTTTCCCCCGTTTCGAATACACCCACATGGGTTTCTCGACGCAGCAAAGCCGTTTCAATAACACCACCGGCAAGGTCACGCTGGACCGCGCCGCCAAGACGGGCGCCGTCGAAGTGCTGATCGACACCAAGTCCGTCGACACAGGTTCGACCCTGTTCAACTCGCACATCCAGGGCGAAGACTTCCTCGACACGGCCAAATATCCGGTCGCCACGTACAAGTCGACCAAGTTCAATTTCGACGGCGACAAGCTGGCGTCCGTGGAAGGCAACCTGACCCTGAAAGGCGTGACCAAGCCAGTCACCCTGACCGTCACCTCGTTCACCTGCGCACCGCATCCGATGCTGAAGAAAGACGCGTGCGGCGCCAACGCCACGGCCAAGATCAAGCGCTCGGAATTCAACGCCGGCAAATATGCGCCGGCCGTCAGCGATGACGTCACCCTGACGTTTGCGATCGAAGCGATCAAACAATAATACTGTTTGGTGCGTGATAAAAAATGGCGGCGGACTTCGGTCCGCCGCCATTTTTTTTGAGTGGCAGTAGGTCGGATTAGCGCGGCAAAGCCGCGCGTCATCCGACATGAGCCGCCTGCAATGTGTCGGATTACGCGCTTCCCGCGCTAATCCGACCTACACGGCTTGCTTGCTACGATCACGCCAGGTGATGCACCTCCTGCTGCCCATACACGGGGGTAGGCAACCCCTCCATGCGCGCCTTCAGCTGCAGCGACAGGTACTGGGAATAGTGGCGCGACTGGTGCAGGTTACCGCCGTGGAACCACAGCGCTTGCTGCTGCGTGGGTTTCCACATATTGCGCTGCTCGCCCTCCCATGGGCCCGGGTCCTTCGTCGTGGCCGAACCGAGGCCCCACACCTTGCCCACCTTGTTGGCCACCTCGGGGGAGATCAGGTCGGCCGCCCAGCCGTTCATGGAGCCGTAGCCGGTGGCGTACACCACCAGGTCGGCGGGCAGCTCCGTGCCGTCGGACAGCACGATGGAATGGGCTTTCAGTTCCTGCACGCCGACGCCGCTCTTCAGCTTGATCTTGCCGTCGGCGACCAGCTCCGAGGCGCCCACGTCGATGTAGTAGCCGGAGCCGCGGCGCAGGTATTTCATGAACAGGCCCGAATCGTCGTCGCCGAAATCGAGCATGAAGCCGCGTTCTTGCAGGCGCTGATAAAAGTCCGCGTCGCGCTCGCGGATGGCCTGGAAGACGGGCTTCTGGAAGTCGGCCAGGAGCTTGTACGGGATCGAGGCAAACGTCAGGTCGGCCTTGGCCGTCGTCATGCCGGCCGCCAGCGCCCGTTCCGAATACAGGTCGCCCAGCGCCAGGTCCATCAGGGAGTCGGACTTGACGATGTGCGTCGACGAGCGCTGCACCATGGTCACGTCCACGCCCGCTTCCCACAGGGCGGCGCAGATGTCATGCGCGGAATTGTTCGCGCCGATGACCACCACCTTCTTGCCGGCATACGCGTCCGGCCCCGGATGCTGCGACGAGTGCTGCTGCTCGCCCTGGAACACGTCCATGCCCTTGAACTTCGGCATGTTCGCCTTGCCCGACATGCCCGTGGCCAGCACCAGCTGCTGCGGTTTCAAGGTGACGGGCTGGCCGTCGCGCAGCACCCGCACCGTCCACTCGCCGCTGGCTTCGTCGAAGCTGGCCGATTCGCATGACGTCGAACCCCAGTAGTTCAGTTCCATCACCTTGGTGTACATTTCCAGCCAGTCGCCGACCTTGTCCTTGGGCGTGAAGACGGGCCAGTTGTCCGGGAAAGGGATGTACGGCATGTGGTCGTACCAGACGGGGTCGTGCAGGCACAGCGATTTGTAGCGCTTGCGCCAGCTGTCGCCGGGACGGGCGTTTTTCTCGATGATGATGGTGGGGACGTTCAATTGGCGCAGGCGCGCGCCCAGTGCGATGCCGCCCTGGCCGCCGCCGATGATGACGCAGTAGGGCTGGCGCGCGTAACCGAGTTCTTTGGCTTCCTGTTCGCGGTTTTCCAGCCAGCTGCTGCGGTTGGCGCGTGCGCCGTGTTCGGCGCCCATCGGCCGCCGGCCGCCCTTGGCTTCCTCGAAACCCTTCAACTCGCTCATGGTGGTGAGCAGGGTCCAGATCTTGCCGTCGCGGATGCGGATGAAACCCACGCCGCGCGCCGCGTTCGTTTCCACCGTGATCCAGCTTTGCAGCACGCCGCCCGCTTCCACCGCATGCTCGCCGTCGGCGATGCGGATGGAGACGGGCTGCACGGCGCCCAGCTGGGCGGCCAGCATGGCGGCGATCTGCCCGCGGCCTTCCAGGGTTTTCAGGTTCCAGGTAAACAGCACCAGGTCGCGCCAGTAGCCATCCTGTTCGAACAGTTGCGCGGCGCCCGTGCCGTCGCTGGCGCGAAGCAGCCCTTCGAGCTGCTCCAGGATGCCGGCCACGGCCAGGTCGTGCGGGTTGATTTCGGTTTGCATCGTGTCTCCTCCAAGTCTGCTGACTGTATGATGGGATGCGGCTGTGTTGCCGCTGACGATGTTGTAACACTGGCGTTTTGCAGCCGCATCCCGCAGCGCAGCATGGCGGAATCTGAGACGGAAATCTCAGCTTGCCGGATGCCTTACTGGCGGTGCGGCGGCACGATATGCAGCTGCTTGAGGCGCCGGTACAGGGTGGCACGCGAGATGCCCAGCATGGCGGCCGCCTGCAGCGGGCGCCACTTGGCGGTGTTCATGGCGTTGACGATGCGCGTGCGCTCGGCCAGCTCCGGCGGCGTGCAGGCTGGCGCGTCCTGCGTCACGGGAGCGGCGTTCTTGACGCGTGCCCGCGCGCTGGTCTGGCGCAGCGGCGCGCGCACGCGCGCGTGCAGCCAGGTGCTGCCGCCGGCCAGGCGCAGCGACAGCAGATTGTGTCCCGTACGCGCATCGAACAGCCGTTCGGCGCGTACTTCCAGCACTTCGGCGACGGGGCGGGGAAGGGCGTCCAGCCCCCCGATGACGTCGCGCGCGCAGCGGTTGGCGGCGACGATGGCGCCATGCTCGTCGATGGCGAGCAGCATTTCCGGCTGCACTTCCACGAAGTGGCGGTTGCGGTGCGCCAGCAGGATGCAGCAATGGCCGTAGGAGGTGAGAAAAAAGCCGTCCTCGATCAGCGTCGCGCCCTGGCGCACCAGCTGTTTCACCAGGCGCTGGCTGTCGCGCGCATCGGGCGAATTCAAGGCCGACGCATCGAGCACGCCGATCAAGTCGCCGCGCGGCGAAAAAATCGGTGCGGCGCTGCAGGTCAGGCCCGTGAAGGCGGCGCGAAAATGGTCGGTCTTGTGTACGGTGATGGCTTCCTGGTCGAGCAGCACGGAGGCGATGCCGCACGTGCCTTCCTCCTCCTCCGACCAGCATGAGCCCGGGTACAGGCCCGCCTTCTTGAAATCCTTGCGCTGCTCCGTGTCGACCGCGTAGTCGATCGTCACGCCGCGCGCGTTGGCGAGGATGACGCAGTAGCCGGCTTCGCGCACCATGGCGTGCAGGCGCGGCAGGCACTGGCCGGTGGAGCGCAGAAAATTTTCCTCGGATTGCTGGATGGCGCGCAGTTCCGCGCCCGTCAGGATGCGTGGCCCCGTGGTGGAGGCGGGGTCGAGCCGGTAGTCGTCCAGCGAGCGCCGGTACGACGACGCCAGCCTGGCCGTATCGGCCCCTGGATTGACGACGCGACCGGCGATCAGGTCGCGCACGCGTTCGATATGGCTGGTCTGGCGGACGTAGGGCATGGCGCTCTCCGGTATCTCGGTATTTTTTATGGCATTCCCGTTTGTAGCATGAAGGCCGGGATGGCGCATTCTGCGCTGCAGCATGGCGCGCGCGTGAGACGCTTGTCTCAGCGACTGGCCCGCACGATACGATGCCGTAGAACAAGATAAAAAGTTTCTCTGTTAGCATGCATCGCATGAAGCGAACGCCGTTGCCGGCGCCAGCCACAACGGGAGAACTGCATGAAAATACCTTCACCAATCCGCCGCCTGGCCCTGGCCGCCGCCTGCCTGGCGCTGTCCGCCGGCACTCACGCGGCCGAGGCGACGCCGCCGCTGTCGGCCACCGCCAGCGATCCGGCCGCATTGCAATGGATGGTGGGCGCGCCGCCGCCGGCCGATAAAATCATCCGCTTCGACGATGGCAGCTATTTCAATTTCCCGCAGCTGCGCTGGAGCGTGTCGCACTTCCGCCAGCTGATGCCGACGGTGGACGTCTCGCGCGGCTTGAACGCCCCCGTGCCCTTGAAACGCGCGCTGCGCCAGGATATCGACAGCCTGCGCTTCACGCCTTTGGGGGCGAAGGAAACGATGACCTGGGAACAGTCGCTGGGCGCCAACTACACGGACGGCATCGTGGTGCTGCACCGGGGCCGCATCGTCTATGAACGCTACTTTGGCGTATTGATGGAAAGCGGCCAGCATGGCGCCATGTCGGTGACGAAGTCCGTCATGGGCACCATCGGTGCGGCGCTGGTGGCCGAAGGCAAGCTCGATCCGGACAAGAAAGTGGCCGAGTATGTGCCGGAACTGGCCAGATCCGCGTTTGGCGACGCCACGGTGCGCCAGGTGCTCGACATGACCACGGGCCTGAAATTCAGCGAAGATTACGCCGACCCGAAAGCGGAAGTGTGGCAGCACGCGGCAGCCGGCAACCCGCTGCCCAAGCCGAAGGACTATACGGGGCCGCGCAGCTATGTCGAGTACCTGCAAACGGTGCGGCACGAGGGCCGGCATGGCGAGGCGTTCGGTTACCGCACGGTCAACTCCGACGTGCTGGGCTGGATCATCGCCCGCGTCACGGGACAGAACGTCAACGACTACCTGTCCCAGCGTATCTGGCAAAAGCTGGGCGCCGAGCAGGACGCCTACATGAGCGTCGATTCGACCGGCACGCCGTTTGCCGGTGGCGGTTTGAGCACGGGCTTGCGCGACCTGGCCCGTTTCGGCGAAATGCTGCGCAACGATGGCCGCTACAACGGCCAGCAAATCATCCCCAAGGCGGTGGTCGACGATATCCGCCGTGGCGGCGACAAGCAGCTGTTCGCCAAGGCTGGTTATGAGTTGCTCAAGGGCTGGAGCTACCGCGACATGTGGTGGGTCACGCATAACGAGCATGGCGCCTATACGGCGCGTGGCGTGTATGGCCAGCGCATCTACGTCGACCCGAAGGCGGAAATGGTGATCGTGCGCTTCGCCTCGACGCCGACGGCGGCCAATGCGGCCAACGATCCGACCACCACGCCGGCCTTTGAAGCGCTGGGCAAGCTGCTGCTGGCCAAGCCGAAATAAGCGCTGCCGCGCAGTTGCGTGGCCAGCCGTGCGGCCGAACGGACACAACTGCAATACACTATCCTTTTGTTATTATTTGTTGCTTGAGTTGCAATTCAAGCATCGCACGCAAGGGGAGCCGCCGTGGAAACCAGCCAGCCGGAACAACTGCGCCCCCCGCTGTGGCGGCGCCTGCTGTGGCCGGTTGCCCAGCTGGGCTCGGCTTTCAAGCTGACGGGCACGCATCTGCTGCACCACGTGATCGGCGCCAGCCTGATCGCCGCGCTGATGCTGGCGCTGGAAGGTTTTCACGTGCTCGAATGGCTCGACGCGGCCATGCTGCGCGCCAGCGCGGAACAGGGGCAACTGCTGAAGCGGGGCAAGGACCCGGGCGCCGCCTACCGGCCCGGCATCATCGAAATCGACCAGCCCGCGTTCGAACAGGTGTTCGACGAGCGCGAACCGCTGGAACGCACGCGCCTGGAGCAAGTGATCGCCAGCGCCGCCGCGCGTGGCAGCAAGGTGCTGGCCATCGACCTGGACCTGGCACCGGCCGTGTATGAGCAGCACAAGGCGGGCGAACGGCCGCTCGACAGCCTGCTCGACCGGCTGGCCGCCCATGGCAAGAAACTGGTGCTGATCCTGCCCGAGCAATCGGACCGCAACGCGAACCTGGCATGGATACGCGCGCGCTGCGCGGCCGGCATCCACTTTGCCAGCCCGCAGATCCGCGAACGCATGGGCGCCGTCACGCGCATCGAGCTGAAAAGTCCCGTGCTGGCGGCCGTGGCCTTCGAGCTGGCGCATGGCGCCGATGAACAGGAGCAGAAACAGCCGATGCCGGCCATCCTGTCCGAGCAAAAGGAAGGGCTGACGCTGGCCGGCCGCGTGTGCCGGCTGGCCCGGCGCACGGGCAGCGAAAAGGAATTGGCGCGCTGGGCCTTCGAGCCCGTCATCCACGGCGACGCGAAGGATGCGGCGGAACAGAACGCCGTCACCGCGCCGTTTCACCCGGCCGCCGTGGCGCCGGCCTTCCTGAACCCCACGCGCACGCGTGTCAAACTGGTCGATGGATTGGCCGGCGTGGACGCCGGGGCGCCCCGCAAGCACGTCGTGTACATCGGCAGCACGTATGACGTGCGCGACCGTTATACGACGGCCGAAGGCGAGCAGGCGGGCCTGCACCTGCACGCGGCCGCCCACACGTCGCTGGGCATCGGCACGGCCGACGTCAATAAATATGCGGTGTTCGCGGCCGACATCGTCATCGGCGTGCTGCTGGGCTGCCTGTTCGGCGGCCTGTGGACCCTGTATGGCCGCGCCGAACTGGCCATCGACAAGCGCATGGAAGACCACGATTTCAGCCGTCTGCACCGCATGGGCACCCTGGCGGAATTCTATGGCATCCGCCTGATGCTGGCGCTGGTGTGGGCCTCGCCCCTTGCCATCGGCGCGCTGGCCATCTACCTGTCGCGCGGCTTGCTCGAGCAGGGCTGGTGGGTCAATCCCGGGCCCCTGATCGCCGGCATGTTCCTGCACGCGATGTCGCTGCGCGACGAAGCGCACCACCCGCACGAGGAAGTGCCGGGGCTGTCCGTGTGGGCCCAGCTGCGCCGCACGCATCCGGGCATCGTGCTGGTGCAGGCGCCGCTGGCGCTGCTGCTGTTGATCGTTGCCGTGATCTGACGCAAACCGTGGCGCCGCGGCGGCGCTAAACTGGGCGCCTTTTTCATATTGCAGGAGGATGCCATGCTGACGGGAGGATGTTTATGCGGCGAGGTCCGCTATGACGCTGGCGCGGACAGTTTCCATCAAAGCGCCTGCCACTGTTCCATGTGCCGCCGCGCGTCGGGCGCGCCGTTTGTCGCCTGGTTCAGCGTGCCACGGGCGAACTTTCGCTGGCTGCAGGGGCAAGCCATGCCGTATGCGTCCAGCGTCCATGGCACGCGCAGCTTTTGTCCCCGCTGCGGCACGCAGCTGACCTTTGAAGACAGTGCCTATCCCGATGAAGTCGACGTGACCACCTGCAGCCTGGACAATCCCGATCAGCTGCCGCCGCACCGCCATATCTATACGGGCACGCAGCTGGAGTGGATGAAGATCAATGATGGCCTGCCGCGCTATCGCGGCTCGCGCAGCGAAGAGGCGCCGTCTGGAAGGTCGGATTAGCCCGGCGGGCGTAATCCGACATGCCGTTGCCGCTCAAGGAAGCGGCATTCTGTCGGCAAGCGCACTGCCGCGCTATTGCCCCATTTTTGGATGATAGTGGCATTGTCGGATTACGCTACGCTAATCCGAGCTACGTGACCCGTGGTTTCAGCCGATCAGCTTCAAGCCCGGCGGCAGCGCCTCGCCCAGTATGCGCTTGGTAGCTGTTTCATCGAGCTGTGTCACTTCGCTGACCATCGTTTGCCACAGGGGCGGGGCGCCCACGGCTTTCAGGCGGGCGAGGATGGTGGCGCGCAGGTCGTCGCCGATGTCGCGCGAGCGGTCGCCCGTCATGCGCGCCAGGTGGGCGGCGGCAAACGCCGCCGGTTCCACCTTTTTCCAGTCCAGCGCCAGCAGCACGGTCAGCCAGTCGGCCACGCTGGCGCTGTCGACCACTTCGTGCGCGCTGCCGTGGAAGGGCTGGCGCGCGCCGACCCTGGCCAGCGCCCACAGGGTGTTCGTGTCGGCCGCTTCGTCCTTCCTGCCGGCTTTCTCCAGCCGTTTCAGCAGCCAGGCGCCCACTTCGGCCTTGTAGGCGCCGGGGATGCACTCGAGCGATGCGCCCAGGCGCAGCATGTCGTCGTCGCTGCCATTGACCAGGGTGACGGGGCGGCTGCCGCGCTGGGCCGCATCGGCTTGCAGGTTGAAGGCGAAGTCGTCGAGCAGGCGCAGCTGCTGCTCCGAACTCAAGCCGCCGGCGACCCGGCGCCACAGGGTCCACCATTCGGCGCACACCTGGTTGTCCTTGTGATGCTGCACTCCTGTATCGAACAGGGCCCACAGCTGCTCGATGCGCCACGGGTCGAGCGCGTCGCCATAGCCGGGCCGCAAACAGTAGCCGGTCAGGTTCAGCCACACCCGCTCATGTTCGGCGGAGCGGCGCCGGCCGCGCGCGCGCAGCAGGAGGGCGTCGAACAGTTGGCGCAGCAGCGGCGTCTCCCAGCTCTCGCGCCCGCCCAGTCCCCGTTCCAGATGCTGGCGCAGCTGGCGCACTTCTTTGGTCTCGACCTTTTGCGCCTTGCCGCCGAAGATGCGCTCGATCTTCTCGATGGCTTCTTTTACGCGGGGCGAGACGCTGACCGTTTCGGCGGGCGTTTCCTCTTCGCCGCGCAACTGGAATTCCAGCAGCCAGCGCATGCTGGCATCGGCTTCGGCCACGCAGTGCACTTCCAAAGTCCCTACCTCGGTCATGACGGTAGCCAGCTGTACGGCGATCTCGCGCTTGTCATTGCCTGCGTCGCCGGCGTGCAGCACGCTGGCCAGCGGCGGCAGGCGCAGATACTCGCCCGCGTCCAGATCGACGATCTCGCCCAGCTTGGGCGGCGTGCCCGCCTCATAGAGGGACGTGGCCAGGTGGAAGCGCACGGGCCGACCCAGGCGCAGCGCGAACAGGCGCTGCGTCAGGCGGATTTCTTCGCCGCTGGCGCTGCCACGGGGCAGGATGCAGACGGCGCGCTGGTCCTTGCCCGCCTCGCCCAGCACGAGGAAATAGCTGCGCGGCGAGCCGCCGCCGATGCGCGGCGCCTGGCCGCGCCGCGCCAGCGCGTAGGCGACGGCGCCACGGGCCACGGCCACGTCGGGGTTATCGTTGTGCAGGATGGTCAGGGGCTGGCCCCGCCAGTGCGCCAGCGTCTCGGCCAGGCGGCGCGCCAGCGCGTCGGCGCGGAACACGCCGCCATTGAGCAGCAGGGTGTCGGGCAGCTCGCCCTGATGCTGGTGCAAAAAGCTGGCCAGGTGGCGCGTGATGGCCGCGTCCTGCGCATACGGCAGGCCGAATTCGACGATGCCGGCACGGCCTTTTTTTGCCGTGTCGCCCAGTTCCACCTTCGGGAAGAAGCCGTCGACCACCATGGCCGCCACTTCCGCGCGCGTGACGTCGGCCGAACGGCTGCCACCGATCAAACGCGATCCCGCCCCCAGCAGGGTGACGGTGGTGCTCTCGGGCGCGTCGTTCGACAGCAGCAGTTCCTTGGCGGCGCGGCAGCGCTCCATCAGCTGCGACAGGCGCGCGGCGGACAGCTTCATGCCGCCTTCGACGCCTGCCGCCATGCGCGTTTCCACCAGGTGGGCCAGCGCCAGGTCCATATTGTCGCCGCCGAGGATCAGGTGGTTGCCCACGCTGCTGCGCGTGAGCTGCGGTGCGCCATCGTCGTCGAAGGCCACGTCAATCAGGCTGAAATCGGTGGTGCCGCCGCCCACGTCGCAGACCAGAATGCGGCGTGTAGCGGCCAGGTCTTCGCGCAAGGTGGCACGCCGGCGGTGCAGGTAATCATAAAAGGCAGCCTGCGGTTCTTCCACCAGGCGCAGCGCGGGCAAGCCCGCCAGGCGCGCCGCTGCCAATGTGAGTGCGCGCGCACCCTCGTCGAACGAGGCGGGGATGGTCAGCACCAGTTCCTGCTCTTCGAGCGGAGCGTGCGGGAAGCGGTGATTCCACGCGGCGCGCACGTAGGCGAGGTAGCTGGCGCTGGCCGCCACGGGCGACACCTTGGCCACATCGGCATCGGCGCCCCACGGCAAAATCGGCGCCTGGCGGTCCACGTTCGCGTGCGACAGCCAGCTCTTCGCGCTGGACACAAGCCGGCCCGGCACTTGCGCGCCGAGCTGGCGCGCCAGGGCGCCCAGCACGGCATGCTCCAGCTCCAGTTCCTGCTGCGGCCACGGCAGCGTCAAGTCGCCGGCCGCCAGTTCGCCGGCGGCGGGGTGGTAGCGCAAGGACGGCAGCAGGGGGCGTGCGCCCACTTCGCCGGGCGCGACCAGCTGCTCGATGGCGAACAGCTTGATTCCCGCCTGCGCGTCGCTGGTATCCGCATACGCCACCACCGTATTGGTGGTGCCCAGGTCGATGCCGACCAGGAAGGCCGGCTTGCCCACTGCGCTGCCCATGGCGCTTATTGCGGCGTGCCGCGCACGTCGAATTCCACCTTCCAGCGCTCGGCGCCGTCAAGGGACACGGCCAGCAGCTCCAGGGTGCCCGCTTCCGTCACTCGGGCGTGCAGTTTGACTTGCACCACGTCGCCGGCCTGGCGGCCTTCGGCGGACAGGGTCGCCTGGATTTCGCTCAGCTCCTGCAATTCATCGGGACCCCAGAAGTCGAGCAAATCGCCGATCTGGTCGTTGCGGCGCGTGGACGAGGCGAAGAAGCGGAAGTGCACGGGTTCGCCCACGACGAGGCCGAATTGCTGGCCCGGCAGTTCCAGCTCGCTGCCTTCTTCCATGCCGAACGGCGCCACGCACAGGGCCTGGATCGGCGGTTCCATGCCGGGGATGGCGGGCATGGCCGATTCGATGGCCACATAAAAGGCGCTGGCCGTGCCGCCGCGGATGCGCACGCCATGGCCGCGCCGCACGTAGCTGTAATAGGCGGCGCCGCGCGCCACGGCCAGGTCCAGGTCGGCCCCGGCCAGCATGCGCGCCGGTTCCGCGCCTTCCATGTACAGCCAGTCGTTGACGGTGCTCATGATGCGCTGCACCAGCAAGTCCGACTTGAAGACGCCGCCGTTGAACAGCACGGCCGTCGGATGCAGGAAGCTGGCGCCTTCCGCCTGGCGGCCCGCGAAGCCTTCCAGTTCGCTGGTCGCCGCCACTTGGCGGCTCAGGAAGGCGGCCAGGTGGCGCGTGATGGCTGCGTCCTGCGCGTAGGGCAAGCCCAGTTGCGTCAGTCCGGCGCGCGTGCGCACGGCAGGGCGGCTCGATGCCTCCACCTGCGGGAAGAAGCCGTCGAGAATGAAGGTGGATACTTCCGCGCGCGTCAGTTCCGTGCGGATGGAGCCGCCGATCAGCTTCGAGCCGCGGCTGGGCACGACGATCGGTGCCACATCGAGGCCGCTGTCGGCCAGCAGGCTTTCCTTGGCGCTGCGGCAGCCGTAGGTCAGCGCGCGCATTTGCCAGGCGTCCAGCTGGGTGCCGTTGGCGGCGAGTTTACGCGCCACCAGGTGGGCCAGGGCCAGGTCCATATTGTCGCCGCCCAGCAGGATATGTTCGCCGACGGCCACGCGGTGCGGTTCCAGCACGCCGTCGCGCTCGAGCACGGCGATCAGTGAAAAGTCGCTGGTGCCGCCGCCCACGTCGACGACCAGGATGATGTCGCCGGGCTTGACTTCCTTGCGCCAGCGTCCTTCGCTGGTCTGGATCCAGCTGTACAGGGCCGCCTGCGGCTCTTCGAGCAGGGTCAATGCGGTGTAGCCGGCCGCCTGCGCCGCTTCCATCGTCAGCTCGCGCGCGGCCGGGTCGAACGAGGCGGGTATCGTCACCGTGATTTCCTGCTCGGCGAACGGCGCTTGCGGGTGGGCGTGGTCCCAGGCCTGGCGCAAGTGCGTCAGGTAGCGCGTGGCGGCCGTGATCGGCGAGATGCGCGGCACTTCCGCCGGCGCGTCGTTCGGCAGGATCGCTGCGCGGCGGTCCACGCCCGGGTGGCACAGCCAGCTTTTCGCGCTCGACACCAGACGGATCGGCGTGGTGGCGCCGCGGCTGCGGGCCATTTCGCCCACGACGAACGGCGCTTCCGCTTCCTCGGTGACCCAGGGCAGGGCCAGGTCGCCCGCCGCCACTTCATCAAGGTGCGGCAGGTAAACGAAGGACGGCAGCAGTGCAAGGTCTTCGACGGTGCCCGGCGCCGACAGCTGCGGCACCTTCAGCACGCCGTGGCTGGACTTTTCGCCGTCGCTTTCGACCAGGTTCACATATGACAGGGCGCTGTGGGTGGTGCCCAGGTCGATGCCGATGGCGTAGCGCGGGGTGTTGTTCGTTGCGTCGTTCACAGTTCCACCTCGGCCGGTGCCAGGATGGCGGCGTCGTGCTGTCCGCTCAGTTTCGGCAGGCGCACGCTGGAGGCGCGCCAGCCGCGGTGGCTCAGGGTACCCGTGAACGGCGCGGAACCGACGACGTTGCCCGTCAGGCGTACTTGCGCGGAATCAAAACCTTCCTGCAGCACGATGCGGCTGCCCTCGGCTTCCTGGCGCACGGCGTCGATGGTGAAGTATTCGCGCATGACCTTGGCGCAGCCTTCATGCACGACGCGGGCGGCCGCGCCGATGTCGGCATCGGCATGGCTGCCCAGGTTTTCCTGGGTGAAATCGATCAGGCGCGCTTCGCGTTGCAGCAGGGCCAGCAATTGCAGGGCCGCATCCGGCGTTGCCTCTTTTAATATGACGGGCGCGGCGGCCGGCGCCGACACGGGGGCCGGAGCGGGCGCCACCGGCGCCACAGGGGCGGCCTCGGGCAGGGACAGCTTTTCCACGCGGGCCGCATAGGCGGCGTCCGACAGGGTGCTGAAGAAGGCGCCGAAAGCCAGCGGGACACGGCGCCAGAACGATGGGTGGGACGATGAGGTGCTCATAGGGAACTCGTTTCTCTGATCTGTAGGGAGGCGTCGGCGGCGCGCCCGGTGGCGGGTCCGCTTCGCAGGATAGTGCATGTGCCGGGCCAACAGGGCCGGCAGCGTTTGCCCGCATGATACCAGCTACCGGGCCGGCGCCAAAGTCGCCGGCCCTCGCGCAGCCAGCCTGACGCGTGGATTTTCTTTGTTCCTGCGCAAAGAAACGGTGAATCTTGCGCCGCTTCGACTAAAATCGCGCATTATCTTTTCGCATTGCCTTTATGTTATGTCTACCGATTTCTCCCTCTATCTAGCCAGCAGCACTCATATCGACAGCGACCATCCTGCCGTGCGCGCCAAGGCGGCCGAACTGGCGGCCGATGCCGTGGGCGACGCCGCCATCGCGGCCCGCTGCTTTGCCTTTGTGCGCGACGATATCGCCCACAGCTGGGACTACCAGCGCAATCCCGTCACTTGCCGCGCGTCCGACGTCTTGCAGCATGGTACGGGCTATTGCTATGCGAAGAGCCATCTGCTGGCCGCGCTGCTGCGCGCCAATGGCATTCCTGCCGGCCTGTGCTACCAGCGCCTGGCCGTCGGCGAAGTGGGGCCGCCATTTTGCCTGCATGGCTTGAACGCCGTGTATCTGCAGGAGTATGGCTGGTACCGTATCGATGCGCGCGGCAACAAGCCCGGCGTCGCGGCCGCCTTCACGCCGCCGCGCGAGCAGCTGGCCTTTCCCGTGCTGGCGCCCGAGGAACGCGACTTGCCGGAAATCTGGGCGGAGCCCTTGCCCCAGATGATCGCATCGCTGACCGGTCATGCGACCGTGCAGGACGTGGCCGCGCACTTGCCCGATATCGAACTGCTGCCGCAGTCCAAATAACTCGAAGAAAGACATCATGAAAAAAGTGTATCTTGGTCTGATCGGCCTGTTGCTGCTGGCCGGTTGCGGCGGCAAGGGCGAGAGCGGCGGGCAAGCGAGCGCCGTGCGTCTCGACGGCAAGGAAAAAGGCAGCGAGTTTCTTGCCTATGAACATAATGTCAGCGTCGATACGAACGAGGCGCAAGTGCGGCCCCTGTATGAAAAAGTGCTCGCCGCCTGCAAGGCCGACACGGACAATGGCTGTTTGCTGCTTGATTCCAGCATCGACGGCGGCCGTTACGTGCACGCGCGCATCAGCATGCGCGCCAAGCCGGCCGGCATCAAGAAGCTCGTTGCGCTGGTCGCGTCCGAAGGCGACGTCACCAGCCAGGGCACCAAGGTGGAAGACCTGGGCCGGCCCGTACTCGACAGCAAGAAGCGCCTGGACATGCTCAAGCAGTATCAGGCGCAGCTGCAAGGCCTGGAAAAGCGCTCGGGCACGAACGTCGATGCGCTGATCAAGGTGAGCAAGGAGCTGGCCGCCGTGCAGGTGGAACTGGAGCAGGCGACGGCGGCCGATGCGCTATTGATGCAGCGCATCGACACGGACTTGCTGAACGTGGCCATCAGCGCCGAAGGCAAGCAATCGTTCTGGCGCCCCGTCAAGCGCGCGTTGGGCAATTTCACGGAAAACCTGTCGGAAGGCGTGGCCAACGCCATCACGGCCATGGCCTACATCCTGCCGTGGCTGCTCGCTTTCGTGCTGCTGTTCCCGCTGGGCCGCAAGGGCTGGCGCCGCTTGCGAGGTATCAAGGGCTAGGCGCGCCCCAGACATGAACAGGGCCTGCGCGTGGCAGGCCCTGGAACGACGTCACGTGCTTGTCGCAGCTTGATCAGGCGCTGCGGTTCGTCGTGCTGACAGACACGACTTCAGCCGCTTTTTTCGGACGTTTCTTGATATTGCTGCCCGTACTGCCTTCGTCGTCGACCTTGAGTTGGCTCGTGCTCGTGCCACCTGCCGGGGCCGTCGTAGGTGCGGCGCATGCGCTCAACATCAACAGGGCGCACACGCCCGCGATCATATTTTTCATGAGTGAACTACCTAAGTGAGTTAAGTAACGGGGAAAGAAGCAAGTACCACGCTGATTTCATGTTTACTCACGCCGCCAGGCAATGCGACATAAGAGTGTCATATCTTAGTGTGCTTATCAAGAAAGCTCAATTGGTTTTTGGTTAATTGCATTATTAATATCGTCCGGCCGTTTTTTCTGTCGAGGACATGGCGCTGTATTCCCCAGAAAGTGGCGCTGCCGCACCAAAACGGTGGGTCGCGCGCCTGATCTTGCCATCGTTGTCTCCCACTCCCCGCAACTGCCGGGAAATGTGCCTGGCATGCATTCTGCTTTAACAACATCGCAGGCCCAGCTCGATCCCCACGAACCCATCACAGGAGTCACCATGTCACGACGCATCATCCTGAAAGCGGCCGCCGCCGGCGCATTCGCCCTGGCCACGTCCACCTGCATGCAGGCTGCCCTGGCCGCCGATACGATCAAGGTCGGCATCTTGCACTCCCTGTCGGGCACCATGGCCATCTCCGAAACCTCGCTCAAGGATGTGGCGCTTATGACGATTGCTGAAATCAATGCCAAGGGTGGCGTGCTGGGCAAGAAGCTGGAAGCCGTCGTCGTCGACCCGGCGTCGAACTGGCCTTTGTTCGCGGAAAAAGCGCGGCAACTGGTGGCGCAGGATAAGGTCGCCGTGGTGTTCGGCTGCTGGACCTCCGTGTCGCGCAAGTCGGTGTTGCCCGTGTTCAAGGAACTCAACAGCCTGCTGTTTTACCCCGTGCAATACGAGGGCGAGGAATTGGAAAAGAATGTGTTTTATACGGGCGCCGCGCCGAACCAGCAGGCGATTCCCGCCGTCGAATACCTGATGAGCACAGATGGCGGCGGCGCCAAGCGCTTCGTGTTGCTGGGCACGGATTATGTCTATCCGCGCACCACCAACAAGATATTGCGCGCCTTCCTGAAAAGCCGTGGCGTCAAGGATAGCGATATCAGCGAGGTCTACACGCCGTTCGGCCATGCCGACTATCAAACCATCGTCGCCAACATCAAGAAGTTTTCCACCGGCGGCAAGACGGCCGTCATTTCCACCATCAATGGCGATTCGAACGTGCCGTTCTACAAGGAGCTGGGCAATGCCGGCCTGAAAGCCACGGACGTGCCCGTCGTCGCGTTTTCCGTGGGCGAGGAAGAGCTGCGCGGCATCGATACCAAACCCTTGCTTGGTCATCTGGCGGCGTGGAATTATTTCGAATCCGTCAAGAACCCCGTGAACGCGGCCTTCATCAAGCAGTGGAAAGCGTACGCCGTGGCGCAAAAGCTGCCGAACGCGGCTTCGGTGGTGACGAACGATCCGATGGAAGCGACCTATGTCGGCATCCATATGTGGGCGCAAGCCGTGGAAAAGGCGAAATCGACGGACACGGACAAGGTCATCGCCGCCATGGCGGGCCAGAGCGTCAAGGCGCCATCGGGCTTCACCCTGACCATGGATGCCACGAACCACCACTTGCACAAGCCCGTGATGATCGGCGAGATCAAGGCCGATGGGCAATTCAATGTCGTGTGGAAAACCAAGGAAGCGATACGCGCCCAGCCGTGGAGCCCGTATATCAAGGGTAATGAGGGCAAGCAAAAGCTGTAAAAGCCACGCCAGCGCCAGCGGACACGCGTCCGGTGGCGCCGACCATCAACGCTTTCCCGGGAACTCAATGAGGCTATTCACATCGCTGCTGGTCTTCGCCTGCCTGTGCCTGTCGTCCATGGCGCAGGCCGCCATCCCTCCCGACCTGCTCAAACCGCTGGCCGGCGACGATCCCGACGCCAGGGTCGCCGCCGTGGCCCGGATCGCCGCCCTGGCCACGCCCGAGGCCGCCAAGGTGCTGCACGCCTTGCAGAACGACAGCCTGTACGCCGCGCCCGACGGCAAGGCGTACATCGTCGACGGCGAGCAGGCGCTTGACCCTGCCATCGGCCAGAACGTGCCGCTGCCGGAAGGCATCGATGGCGTGATGGTCAACAACCGCTTGCGCGCGGCCGTGGCAGGCGCCTTGTCGGGCTTGCAGCTGCTGGCGCCGGAACGCAGCGCCCGGCTGGCGGCCGCGCAAGCCTTGCAAAAGGCGGTCGACCCGGCGCAGCTTCCGTTGATCCGCACGGCGCTGGCGCGGGAAAACGATGGCGAGATCCGGCAGATATTGCAGGTGCTGATCGCCAGCGCCAACCTGCATGCGCCCGATGCGGCCACGCGCAAGCAAGCCGTGCAGGCGCTGGCCGGCAGCAGCGATGCGCGTTTGCTGCCGGTGCTGCAAGCCATGCTGGAGAAGGGCGGTGAACCCGACGAAGCCGTGCAGCTGGCCGCCATCGACACCCTGCGCCAGATCAAGGGCAGAGTGGCGCGCATGGAATTGGCCGGCAATGTGTTTTATGGTGTTTCGCTGGGCAGCGTGTTGCTGCTGGCCGCGCTGGGGCTGGCCATCACCTTCGGCTTGATGGGTATCATCAATATGGCGCACGGCGAATTGCTGATGATAGGCGCGTACACGACCTATTTGTGCCAGCTGTTTTTCCGCGCCTACCTGCCGGGCCTGCAGGATGCGTATCTGCTGGCCGCCTTGCCGGCCGCCTTTTTTGTTGCCAGTTTGGTCGGCGTGGCGCTCGAACGCACGGTGATCCGCTGGCTGTACGGGCGGCCGCTGGAAACCCTGCTGGCCACCTGGGGCATCAGCCTGATCCTCATGCAGACGGTGCGCACGATCTTCGGTGCGCAAAACGTGGAAGTGGCCAATCCGGCCTGGATGTCGGGCGGCATCAGCGTGCTGGGCGGCCTCGTGTTGCCGTACAACCGCCTGGCCATCATCGTCTTCGCCATCGTCGTCGTCGTGGCCGTGTGGCTGATCCTCAACAAGACGCGGCTGGGCCTGTTCGTGCGGGCCGTCACGCAAAACCGCCGCATGGCCGATTGCGTGGGCGTGGCCACGGGCAAGGTCGACATGCTGACCTTCGGCCTCGGTTCCGGTATCGCGGGACTCGGTGGCGTGGCCTTGTCGCAGCTGGGCAATGTGGGGCCGGACTTGGGCCAAAGCTATATCGTCGACTCCTTCATGGTGGTGGTGCTGGGCGGCGTGGGGCAGCTGGCCGGCACCGTGATCGCCGCGTTGGGCCTGGGCGAAGTGAACAAATTCCTCGAACCGGTGGCGGGCGCCGTGCTGGCGAAGATCGCCATCCTGGTGTTCATCATCATTTTCATCCAGCGCCGGCCGCAGGGCCTGTTTGCCATGAAGGGACGCAGCGTCGAATGACTATCTCCTACCCGATCAAACAGGGCCTGTTTTCGCGGCCCGTCTGGCTGGCGATTGCCGCCTGCAGCGTGCTGGCGGCGCTGTTGCCGATTTTTAACCTGATGTTTGCCGAAGGCCATGCCTTGCACGTGTCCGCCTACACGGTGGCGCTGGTGGGCAAGTTCATGTGCTATGCGCTGGCCGCGCTGGCGCTGGACCTCGTCTGGGGCTACACGGGTATCCTGTCGCTCGGCCATGGCGTGTTTTTTGCCTTGGGCGCGTATGCGCACGGCATGTATCTGATGCGCGCCATCGGCGACCAGGGCCAGTATCGCAGCAGCCTGCCTGATTTCATGGTCTTTCTCGACTGGAAAACCTATCCGTGGTACTGGGCCTTCACGGAACACTTCTGGTACTGCATGGCCCTCGTAGTACTGGTGCCGGGCGTGCTCGCCTTTGTCTTCGGTTATTTTGCCTTTCGCTCGCGCATCAAAGGCGTGTATTTTTCCATCATCACGCAAGCGATGACGTATGCCTTCATGCTGCTGTTTTTCCGCAACGACACGGGCTTTGGCGGCAACAACGGTTTCACGGATTTCAAGACGATATTGGGTCATGACATCACGGCGCCCGCCACCCGGGCCGTGCTGTTCCTGCTGACCCTGGCCTTCCTGCTGGCGGCCTTGATCGGCGCGCGCGCCATCGTCCGCTCGAAGCTGGGCCGGGTGCTGCAGGGCGTGCGCGACAGCGAGGCGCGGCTGATGTTTCTCGGCTACAACCCGCTGTGGTTCAAGCTGTTCGTCTGGACCTTGTCGGCCGTGCTGTGCGGCATCGCCGGCGCCCTGTACGTGCCGCAAGTGGGCATCATCAATCCGTCCGAAATGTCGCCGGCGAACTCCATCGAGATGGTCGTGTGGGTGGCCGTGGGCGGGCGCGGCACCTTGCTCGGCCCGATTGTGGGCGCCTTTACCGTGAACGGCTTGAAAAGCTGGTTCACGGCCGCCTTGCCGGAACTGTGGCTGTTCGCGCTGGGCTTGCTGTTCATCGGCGTCACCCTGTTCATGCAGCAGGGCATGCTCGGTGTGTTGAACAAGCTCAAAAGCAAGAAAACGGCCGTCTCGGCCGAGGAGGCCGCATGAGCATCCGCATGTTGCCCGGCATGGCCAGCGCCGAGGCTGGCCCCACGTATTCGCGCGTAAAAGGCGAGGGCGTCGATACGACGCATGGCGCGATTTTGTATCTGGAAGATATCAGCGTGTCGTTCGACGGCTTCAAGGCCATCAACAAGTTGAGCCTCGACATTTCCGTGGGCGAGTTGCGCTGCATCATCGGCCCGAACGGCGCGGGCAAGACGACGATGATGGATGTCATCACGGGCAAGACGCGTCCCACGTCCGGTACGGCCTGGTTCGGCCAGACCATGAATCTGGCCAGCATGACGGAAGCGCAGATCGCCCACGCGGGCATCGGCCGCAAGTTCCAGCGCCCCACCGTGTTCGAGCAGCACACGGTATTCGACAACCTGGAACTGGCGATGAAGATGGACAAGCGCGTGGCGCCCACCCTGTTTGCGCGCTTGTCTTCCGAGCAGGCGGGCAGGATTGAATCGGTCTTGCGCCTGATACGCCTGAATGGCCACGAAGCGCGGCCGGCCGGACTGCTGTCGCATGGGCAAAAGCAGTGGCTGGAAATCGGCATGCTCTTGATGCAGGAACCGCAGCTGATTTTATTGGACGAACCGGTGGCCGGCATGTCCGACGCGGAAACGGCGCGCACGGCGGAGCTCCTCAATGAATTGCGCGGCAAGCATTCGATCATGGTGGTCGAGCACGACATGGGTTTCGTGACGGACATTGCCCAGCAAGGCATCGTCACCGTGCTGCATGAAGGGGCCGTGCTGGCGCAGGGGCGCATGGATGAAGTGCAAGCCGACGAGCGCGTGATCGAAGTCTATCTGGGAAGGTAACCATGCTCGAAGTGCAAGAATTAAATCAATACTATGGCTCCTCGCACACCTTGCGCGGCATCGACCTGTCGGCGCGCAAGGGCGAGTGTTTGGCCCTGCTGGGACGTAACGGCGTGGGCAAGACGACCTTGCTGAAATGCCTGATGGGCGTGCTGCCTGTGGCGCAGGGCAAGGTGGTATTCCATGGGCGCGACATCACCGGGCTGGCGCCGCATGCGCGCGCCAAGCTGGGCATCGCCTACGTGCCGCAGGGGCGCGACATCTTTGCGCGCCTGACGGTCGAGGAAAACTTGCTGATGGGCATGGCGGTGAAGCGGGGCAGGCTGGCCACGCGCATCGATCCCCACGTGTACGAACTGTTTCCAGTATTAAAAGAGATGCTGCAGCGGCGCGGCGGCGATTTGTCCGGTGGGCAGCAACAGCAACTGGCCATCGCCCGCGCCCTGCTGGCCGAGCCGCAGCTGATCATCTTTGACGAGCCGACAGAGGGCATCCAGCCCTCCGTCATCAAGGATATAGGCAGGGTCATTTCCTTGTTGAAACAGCGGGGCGACATGGCCATCGTGCTGTGCGAACAGTATTTCGATTTCGCCCGCGAACTGGCCGACGACTTTATCGTGTTGTCGCGCGGCAGCGTGGTGGCCAGCGGCAAGGCGGAACAGATGGATGGCGAGGACGTGAAGCGGCATCTGGCAGTATAAGGAGCAAGGCCTGGCAACACCGTAACGAACGGAAGGAAGGCTCGGCGCCCCCGTTGGCTCGAGAAGCGCAACGGTACGAAGGTACAGTGAGCATCGCAGGCCGCAAATGACGACGCGCAGCAGGTTTTGATAGGCGTTTTAAACGAACTGGAGCCAGCCCAGTACAGCGCCTGCCGCCAGCAGCCACAATAAATGGATCTTCGTGCGCCAGATGATCAGGCCGGCCACGATGGACAGGCTCCACAGGGGCCAGTCGGTGCGGATGTCATGGTTGGCGCCGCCCAGGATCATGCCCGTGGAAATCAGGAGGGCGACGACGATGGGTGCCATGCCCTGCTTGAAGGCGCGCACGGGGCGCAGGTCGCGGTTGCGGTAGCCCCACTGGGCCGCCACATAGGTCAGGGTGGTGCTGGGCAGCATGATGCCCACCATCGTGATGAACACGCCGAGATAGGCGGCCGTGTAGCTGCCCGCATTCATGCCCACATTCCAGCCCATCAGGGCGACGAACAGCACATTGGGGCCGGGGGCGGCTTGGGCGATCGCGATCGACTCGTTGAATTGCGCCTGCGTCAGCCAGCCATGCTGTTCGACGAGGAAGCGGTGCATTTCGGAGGTGGTGGAAATGGCGCCGCCGATCGACATCAGCGACAGCATCAGGTAGTGGCCGAACAGGTTCAGCCAGTCGCCCGCGCTTAACACCAGTTGCAGGGGCGGATTCATGTGGACAGCTTTCGATAGGTGAGCAGGCAGCCGATGCCGCCCAGGCCCAGCAGGATGTACAGCAGCGGCCAGCGCAGCACGGCCACCATCAGCACGCCCAGCACGGTGATGGACAAGGTCAGCCACAGGGGCAGCGGATGCTTGGCCAGCGCAGTCGCCAGCTTCACGCCCGTGGCGGCGATCATGCCGGCCGAGACAGCCGCCATGCCGCGCAGTGCGCCCGCCATCTGCGGATTGTCGCCAAAGCGCGTGTACAGTACACCCAGCACGAGCACGATGACGAGCGGGGCGGTCAGCATGCCGGCCAGCGCCGTCAGCGCGCCTTTCAAACCGAAATAGCGCCCGCCCACCATCAGCGATAGGTTGACGACATTCGGCCCGGGCATGATCTGCGCCACGGCCCAGTCTTCCAGGAATTCCTCCTGCGTCAGCCAGCGCTTGCGCTCCACCATTTCGCGCTGGATCACGGCCAGCACGCCGCCAAAGCCTTGCAGGGCCAGCCAGGTGAACGAGAAGAACAGGTCGGCAAGGGAGGCCGGTTGCGGGCGGGGCAGGTCGGGCGGAGGCGTGGAAGGCGAGGGCATGGCTGATTATCGCCGTGGCCGATCGCGCTTGTCCATCGCTTTCGACTCTGCTTGTGCCTGCAAGAAAAAAACCGTGGCTCATGTTTCCCTGCCATTGACATCGAGAGTTTATCGGCAATACTTTTAGCGGAAACATGACCGCTGTCCCTGTCCGCGCTGACGTGGCTCGTCCCCGCTACGCCCACTCATCCCTCCGTCCCCTTCGCAGGAGTTGCTTATCATGCCTCATTCCACAGAAACGCTGCATATGCCCGCCAAAACCGTGGTGCTGCATGCCCGCATCGACCAGAAGATGTCCGATATCGTCAATCTGGGCATCGCCGTGCAGGCAGCCTTCAGCACCTTGTGCGCGCTGGAATACCTGAAGTCGTACAATGTCGCCCCCGACCTGATCGAGCGCGTGCTGCTGCATCCGGAGCAGCGCCGCCAGGCCGTGCACTGAGTGTCCTCGCGGCAACTGTGTTGCCGGCAGCGTCGGCCCGGTGTTGTCGGATTGATCATTACGGCTCAGTTATGCACAAATGATGGGCTAACGAAATTGGCGAAATAATTTTCTTGTGATTATGCGTGACTTTCTAAGTGTTTGATTTTAATGGATTTTATTTTTGCTGTTTGATTGAGCAGTTTATTGAAAGCCGCACGGGCTGTGGCTTTGAAGGCTGTCAATAGGCCCTTATCCACAAAGATATCCACAGTCCGTGTGGATATCTGAAAAAGCGCTTAACAATCCGCCACTTAGGAAAAAGGGATGGGCCAGCGCCTGCTTTCGGCGCGCGGGATGGGCCAAAACGGGGCATGCCACAAGCCTGTATGCCTATCCAGTGCTCTTGTTTTTATGACTGAAAGTAGCGGCTGTGTTCAGGGCGTGCCGCCGGCCGGCGCCGCTGGCGTGTCGCCGCACTGGGCCAGGGCGGCAGCCAGTTCGGCGACTTGCTGCTCCGCTTCGCGCAAGGTGGCATAGGTGCGCAGCGAGGCGATCACGGTGGTAAACAGCTTGCGCGTGGTGAGGTCGGTCTTGCACCAGAAATCGTTGATGTCGTAATCGATGATGATGCGGTGTTCCAGCGCCTGGCCGGGCTGGCCCGTGCGCAGGATGATGCGCACGGCGCTGTTGTGTAGCTCTTCGCGGATCTGGCGCGCCACTTGCAGCCCGGCATCCTGGGTTTCCATGATCACATCGAGCAGCACCACGGCGATATCGGAAGTGCCGCGCAGCAAGGTGAGCGCCTCGGCGCCCGAGTAGGCGTGCAAAAAGCTCAGCCTGCGGCCCTGGAAGCTGGCCTGGCTGAGGGCGAACTTGGTCACCACGTGCACGTCGACATCGTCATCGACGATCAGCACGCGCCATGGCGCCGCGGTGGCAGGCTCTGCCGCCGCGTCTGCCCGTTCCAGCGGTTCGTCGACCAGCCAGTCCGGTTCGTCCGCTCCCTTGGCGGCGTTGTCGCTATCCATGTTCATGCGTTTATCCACCGTTGATCGTGCTTGCTACTCCACACTATGCCAGTCTACGGGGTTTGTCAAAACAATGCTGTTCAAGCAAGACGGCCAGCCGCCTGAATTGCTTATGCACAGAAAAATATATTTTCATGGCGGCGAAGTAACTTTGCTTGAGCACAAATTCGTGATTGCAAGTCATTGATTTCATTGGGGTAAAAAAATGCCTGTGAAATCAGCAAATTGTTGAAACCCGCATCAATACTGGTGTTGCGGCTTGTCAAGAGGGGCTTATCAACAACTTTATCCACAGTTGCTGTGGATATCTAAAAAAGCTGTGCAAAAACCGGGGCTTAGCGCCCGTTCATGCGGCAAGCTGGCAGCATTTCATGCGGCCAGCCCAAGCCCGCCCAACTGGGCAAAGGCGTGTAGGAAGCGCTGCTTGGCTTCGGCCGGGCCCATGGCGTCGATTATACCGGGCAAGGGGGCGATGCCGTCAAGGTAAGCCCAGCGTTCGGCCGAGTGCGGCATCAGGTCGCGCTTTTCCGTGGCCAGTGCGATCAGGTCGGCCCGCTTGATCGGTGCGTAATCGGAAAAATCCAGGCCATACGTGGCGGCGATGATGGCGCTGACCTTGTCTTCCAGCATGGCAAATTCCGGCAGCAGCACTTTCAAGGGTTTCACCATGTCGCCCAGGTAGGCTTCGGCCGCGTCGTGCAGCAGGGCGGCCAGGCGCAAATGGGGCGGCACCAGTTCGGCGACGATCAGGCTGTGCTGGGCGACCGAGTAAAACACTTGCGTCTGTCCATTGAAGCGGCACTGGTAGGCGAGGCCGTGGGCAATGTCTTCGATGGCGACCTTGTCGATATGCGGGCGCAAGGGATAAAAACGGTTGCCTGAATAGGTGGAAACGTAGTCAGTGGTAATCATTGCCATGGCAGGGTGCTCGGAACGCTCAAGAGGCTTCATCGTACACCCGATGGCAGGCGCTTGCCCCGGCTGCCGTGCGCCAGCCGCTTGCAGCTGAGCCTATGCATCTTGGCAAAGCCTTTAATTTATTTCATATCATGCATTGTTCTTTCTCAAATACACTATAGCAATCTTGTTTGTCTGAAACTTCATTTAGGGGCAGGGCAATGACGGCGATACCTTCGGCAAGACCTTCGTATATCTATCAGGGCGGTTCGGTGATGATGCACTCGCCGCTGCAATTGAAACAGTCGGAAATGTACGGCTATTTCGTCAGGGGCGACCTGGCCAAGCTGCAGGCCACCGTGAACACCACCCTGAACCAGGTGGCGGGCAGCAGGATGACCCTGAAAGCCCTGTCGCCGTATGTGATGCTGACGTTTACGCGCGTCAATCATGCCGATTCCGCCAACCCCGTCGACCAGGCCAAGGGCTGGATCACGGAAGTCGACATCGTCACCTGGATCATGGTCGGCCAGATGGATGAACACGGCAAGCTCGCGCATATCTACTGGTATCCGTGCCATATCTTCGTCGATGATGCGATGGCCCTGATCAACGGCCGCGAACTGTTCGGCTATCCGAAATACTTGTGCGACTACGAGATTCCCGCCGCCGGCAGCGAGCCGCTGCGCTGCGCCGTCGCCGCCAAGGGTTTCCAGCATTTTTCGCCGGAAACGAAGCTGGCCCTGCATCCGCTGCTGGAAGTCAATGCCACCGTGCAGACGGGACAGCACAAACCCGTCAACAGTTTCCTCGAGCTCATCGAGCAGGCATTCCAGATTTTTCTCTCCATCCCCGATTTCTTCGACATGGACCAGGCCGGCTGGGCCGACATCCTGTCGCTGCTGCGCAACCCGCGCATCGACCAGATATTCCTCAAGCAATTCCCCGACAGCGCGGGCGTGAAAGCCGTGTACCAGGCCCTGGTGGCCGCGCCGGCCGAGATCAACCGCCTGCACAGCGCGCGCCTGCTCGGCTATGAGTACGAATGCACGCTGCACGCCTTCGACAGCTTCCCGCTGGACCAGACCCTGGGCTTGCAGCTGGGACCGCAGGCGGCCATTTTGCCCTTCAATGTGAATTTCGATTTCACGGCCATGCCGGGCGAGGAACTGGTCGACAATTCCCGCATCGCGCCGGAAAAGATCGCCATCCTGGGCGGCGGCGTGGCGGCCATGACCACCGCGTATTATTTGACGAACCAGCCGGGCTGGCAAAACCGGCATGCCATCACCGTCTACCAGCTGGGCTGGCGCCTGGGCGGCAAGGGCGCCAGCGGGCGCAATGCGCAGCTCGGCCAGCGCATCGAGGAACACGGCCTGCACATCTGGTTCGGTTTTTATGCGAACGCCTTCAGGATGATCAAGGAAGCCTACGCCAGCCTGGAACGCCCTCCCGGCGCGCCGCTGGCCACCTGGCGCGACGCTTTTAAACAACACGATTACGTGGCCCTGTCGGAAGACGTCAAGGGGCAATGGCGCAACTGGTCCATCGTCTTTCCCACCTTGCCGGGCGAGCCGGGCGAGGGCGGCGAAGACGTCACCCTGTGGCAGATGGCCATCGCCATGGTGGGCTGGATCGAGCAGTGGATACGCCAGATCCGGCAAGTGGCGGACGCCGACGCGCGCATTGAGCGTGCCATTGCCGGCGCCAGCGCCCAAGGTGAGGGCGAAGGCGTGTGGCCGGGCTGGCTGCGCCGCCTGGCCGACGAAGTGGTGGGACAGGCCGATGAACTGGGGCTCGACGTGGGCTTGTCCGTCGGCGCCCTGGCCGCGCTGGTGGCCGACCTGGCGCCGGACTCCACGCGCCATGACCGGGCCCGCCACCAGCTGCTGGCCAGTACCCTGAACGGCATCCGCGCCTGGCTGCGCCTGCGCTACCGTGCGCTGATCGATGGCGACGATGAATTGCGCCGCCTGTTCACCTGCCTGGACCTGGGCATCACGGTCATGAAGGGCATGTTCGAGGATGGCGTCTTCAAGAACGGCTTTGACGTCATCAACGACATCGATTTCCGCGCCTGGCTGCGCAAGCATGGCGGCGACGAGCAGTTCAGCGTCAACTCGGCGCCCGTGCGCGGCTTTTACGACCTGGTGTTCGCCTACGAGGGCGGCGATTTTTCCAAGCCGAACATCGAGGCGGGCACCTTGCTGCGCTCGATGGCGCGCATCGGCCTGGCCTACAAGGGCGGCATCATGTTCAAGATGCAGGCCGGCATGGGCGACACCATCTTCACGCCGCTGTACGAAGTGCTGCGCAAGCGCGGCGTGGAATTCAAGTTCTTCCAGCGCGTGGAAGAACTGGTGCCGGGTGCGGGCGACATCGACAGCATCCGCATCACGCAGCAGGTGCAATTGAAGGACCCGGCCGCCGACTATGCGCCGCTGGTGGACGTGAAAGGCATGGCTTGCTGGCCCAGCGCGCCCGATTATGCGCAGATCGAACCGGCCCAGGCGGCGCTGCTGCAAGCGCAGGAAGTCAACCTGGAATCGTACTGGAGCGACTGGCCGCAGCAGTATCGGCAGGCGTTCGGCCGCGCGCTGCCCGCCACGGTGTTGAAGAAGGGCGTCGATTTCGACAAGGTGGTGTTCGGCATTTCCATCGGCTCGCTGCAAGCCCTGTGCCCGCAACTGCTGGCGCAAAGCCCGGCCCTGCAACTGGCGGCCGACAAGGTGAAAACGGTGGCCACGCAGGCGTACCAGGTGTGGCTGAACAAGGATTTGTCCCAGATGGGCTGGACCACGCAGCCGAAGGGCCAGCAACCGGTGCTGTCGGCCTTCACGGAGCCGTACGACACGTGGGCGCCGATGGATCAATTATTGGCGCGCGAGGATTGGCCGGCGGGGCTGGAACCGAAGAACGTCTCGTATTTTTGCAGCGCCTTCCCCGTCGACAGCTATCCGCCCGTCACCGACACGGCTTTTCCCGCCCGCTGCGCGGCCAGGGCGAAACAGGGCGCGCTGCACCAGCTGGAACGCGAGATCGGCGCGCTGTGGCCCGAGGCCGGCGCACCGGGCGCGTTCCCGTGGCAATGGCTGGTCGACGCGAAGGAGGGCAGTGGCCCGGCGCGCTTCGACAGCCAGTACTGGCGCGCCAACGTCGATCCGTCCGAGCGCTACGTGATGTCGGTGGTGGGCAGCACGCAGTACCGGCTGGCGACCGACCAGTCGGGCTTCAGCAACCTGTTCCTGACGGGCGACTGGATCAGGACGGGCTTGAACGCGGGCTGCGTGGAGGCGGCCGTGATGGCCGGCATGCAGACCTCGCGCGCCATGACGGGCTATCCCGCCGTGATCCAGGGCGAGACGGATTTCTAGGCATGCGGCGCCTGATGCTGTTGTGTTTTGTCCTTGCCCACCTGCACGCGGGCGCCGCGCCGCCGGGCGCGGTGTTGCTATGGCCCGGCGCCCCGCCCGGTGGCGCGGCACAGGGTCCGCAGCGCGACAGCGCCAGGGGTTCCATCACGCAGGTGGCGCAGCCTTACCTGCTCGTGCACCGCCCGGCGCGGCCGAACGGCACGGCCATCGTGCTGGTCAGCGGCGGCGGCTATGCGCATATCGAGGCGGGCAAGGAGAGCGGCCCCGTCGCCGCCTGGCTGCAAGCGCAGGGCGTCACGGCGTTTGAACTCGTGTACCGCTTGCCGCAGGAAGGCGGCGGGGTGGCCGCGCCGTTCCAGGACGGCCAGCGCGCCATGCGCGTGATCCGCGCGCGTGCGGCCGAGTGGGGCATCGACCCGGCGCGCATCGGCATGCTCGGTTTTTCCGCCGGCGCGCACCTGGCCGGCATGACGGCCGTCCAGCCGGACGCCGCCCTGTATGCGCGCGTCGATGCGGTCGATGGCGTCTCCGCGCGGCCTGATTTCGTCGTGCTGCTGTACCCCGTGCTGACCATGCAGCCGCCGTTCGACACGACGCATGCGAAGAGGCAGCTGCTGGGCAATCACCCCACGCAGGCGGCGCGCGATGCGCTGTCGGTGGAGCTCCACGTCGATGCGCGCACGCCGCCGATGTTCATCGCGCAGGCGCTGGACGATCCGATTTCACCGCCCGAGAACAGTACATTGATGGCGGCGGCCTTGCGACGCGCGGGCGTGCCCGTGGAACAGCACCAGTTCCGGCACGGCGGCCATGGCTGGGGCCTGGGCAAGCCGGGCAGCGAGCCGGCCGCGTGGCCGCAGCAGCTGCTGGCGTGGCTGCAATCGCATGGCTGGCTGCCTCAGCCTGCGGGCTGATCTTCCAGGTCCCGCCGCGCCACGTCCAGCGCCGCCCGTAGCTGCGGCAGGAACTGTTCCACGTTATCGAGCTGGCCATTCGAGGCCAGGGTTTCCATCTGGTGGCATAGGCCGTGCAGGGTGGGGCGGCTCAGGTAGCCGGCGCTGCCCTTCAAGGCGTGGAAGGCGGCCGCCGCCGCGCTGGCATTGCCATCGCGCACGGCGTGGCAAGCCAGGTCCAGGCGCCGCGGCGCTTCCGTCAAAAACGCTTGCGCGATGCGCTGCAAGTGCTGCTGCGACAACCCTGCCAGCGGCAGGATGTGCACGGGCGCCGTCATGGGATCGGGCGGCGCCGGCGTTTGCGCCTGCGCGTCGTCGGCATCGTCCAGGCCGAACTGGCGCGCCAGGGTGTCGTCGTCGGCCTGTATGGCCTGCGGCAGCGCGTGGCCGCGCGCCAGCAGCAGGTCGATGATGGCGTCGATTTTCTCGAACAGCAGCGCTTCGTCGACGGGCTTGCTGAGGAAGTCGTCCATGCCGGCGGCCAGGTAGCGTTGCCGGTCATGTTCGCTGGCGTTGGCCGTCAGCGCGAGGATGGGAATCCGCGCGTCGGGAATGGGGAACTGGGCATTGCCGCCGGCGCGGATCAGGCGCGCGGCCTGTTCCCCATCCATTTCCGGCATGCGGCCATCCATCAGCACGCAGTCGTAGGGGCCGGATCCCAGCGCTTGCAGCGCCTGCTCGCCGTTTTCCACGATGGTCACGTCATGGCCCATGCTTTCGAGCAGGGTGCCGATGATGATCTGGTTGGTGCGTACGTCTTCGGCGCACAGGATGCGCAGGCGGCAGGCGTGGCGCGCCTGGCGCACCGGTCGGCGCGCGTCTGCCGCTGGCGCGCTGCCGTCTTCCAGCGGCAAGGTGAAGTGGAAGCGCGAACCGATGCCGACCCGGCTTTCCACGCCAATCGTGCCGTGCATCAGTTCGACCAGTTCCTTGCAAATGGCCAGACCCAGGCCCGTGCCGCCGTAGCGGCGCGTGGTGGAATGGTCGGCCTGCTCGAATTTCTGGAACAGGCGCGGCAAGGTGTCCGCATCGATGCCGGGGCCCGTGTCGCTGATGATGAATTCGATCTCGCTGCGGCCATCGCGGCGCGGCGGCGTGCGGGCGCGCCGCACTTCCAGCAGCACTTCGCCATTGGCCGTGAATTTCAGCGCGTTGCCCAGCAGGTTGATGAGGATTTGCCGCAGGCGCGTAGGGTCGGCGCGCACGTAGCGCGGCAAGTCCAGCGCCAGTTCGCGGCGCAGCAGCAGGCTCTTGGCGTCGGCCTGGCCCTGCACGATGCCGGCCGCGTCGCCGATCAGCGCCAGCAAGTCGAAGTCCACGGTTTCCAGGGGCAGCTTGCCCGCGTCGATCTTCGAAAAGTCGAGGATGTCATTGAGGATGGTCAGGAGCGACACGCCATTGTGCAAACCGATGCGCAGGTATTCCTGCGTGCGACCCTTGACAGACTGGTCGCGCAGGGCGAATTTCAGCATGCCGATCACGCCGGCCAGCGGCGTGCGGATGTCGTGGCTCATGGCCGACAGAAAATCGATGCGGTGGCGGCTGACCACCTCCGCGTGCTCCTTGGCCTTCAGCAGGGCGTCGTTGCTGAGGGTTAGCGCCAGGGTGCGTTCCTGCACGCGCTGTTCCAGGTTGTTGCGCAGCAGGCGGATCTGGTCGGCCAGTGCGAAGGCCAGCAGCAAGCCGTCGAGCGTGCCGCCCAGCAGGGTGACCAGCTGGGCGTTGGCCACCATGGCCGGCATCAGGCCCAGGTTGGCCGGCAGGATCAGAAAGCCGGGCAGCATCAGCGCGACGAAGGCCAGCACGAAGAAGCGCGCCGGCTGGTAGCCGCGGCGCCAGACGACGATGCCGCAGATCAGCGCCAGCAGCATCCAGATGCTGATGGCGATGGTGGCCAGCGTGTGCGCATACGACAGGGCGAAGAAACAGCTGGGCAGGAGCAGCAGGGGCAGCGCCAGGTTGACCTTGCTGAGACGGTACAGCAGCAGAGAGTAGTCGCGCAGGCGCAGGAAATGCATGTAGAACAGGGTGCTGAAGACGGGCAGCAGGAAAAACGGCACGTAATGGAGCTGCAGCTGGTGCCAGTCGAACAGGTCGGCAAACACGTGGAAGGTCATGGCCCAGGCCAGGCCGTACGTCAGCACGTACAGCGCGTAATACGCCGAGGCTTTGTCCAGGGTGATGGAAAAGATGAAGAAATTGAACAGGCCCAGCGCCAGCAGGGCGCCGATGGACGCCACCATCAGGAAGTTTTCCTTGCCCACCAGCTTGCGGTATTCCTGCTGCGTCTTCACGCCGAACAGGGGGGCGCGCGCGTAGTAGGGGCTGGAAAAGCGGATCAGTATGTCATACGTGGCGCCCGGCGCCAGCTGCACGTTCGTGCCATAGTGCAGCAAATAGTCATGCGGCCGCTGGTAGCCCGTCAGCAAGGTACGCGGCGCCGTGTGCGCCCCGGGGCCATACACGTGCAGATCGACCAGTTCGATCAGGGTGTCGTTCGGGTCGATGACCCAGGCCGCTTCGTTGCTGTCGTTGCGCACCTGCGCATGCAGCCAGTAGGCGCCGCCGAACAGGTCGACCTGCCCGGCCGGGCGCTGGCGCGCCAGCCAGGCGGGCAGGGCGGCGGCATCGGCCGGCGCGGCTTCATTTTCGGCAAGAAATAGTTGTCCGCCCTTGCCCAGGTGAGCGATGCCTTGTTTGCTCATAGGTAAGGGCGTCGCCTGCGCCGCGCCCGCCAGGCCCAGCAGGCCGAACAGCAGGCTGAGCACGAGCGGCCAGCCGCATAGCCAGGCGCTGACGCGGGAGCTGGAAGCGCGGTGGCAGGGAGGGAGCGAGTGGGCTGGCATCGATGGAGTGGGTGATGGTCGCGCGGGAAGCGGCGGCAACGCCGTTTGCTGTGGAGTGCCCATTTTAATCGACTCTCGGTGACATACGGGCAATTTCCTGTCCTGTCCGCCTAGCGCCCGCTCCGGTATCATGCCGCTTTTGCCCGCGAGATAGTCATGCTCAGTCCCGACCAGTTCCTGGCCTTCCTGGCCGCCGCCGTTTTGATCACCGCCAGTCCCGGCCCCGACAACCTGATGGTGCTGGGTGTGGGCATGTCGCGCGGGCGCCGCCAGGGCATGGCGTTCGGCCTGGGCTGCGCCCTTGGCTGCCTCACGCACACAGTGCTGGCGACCATCGGCGTGTCGGCCCTGCTGGCCGCTTCGCCGACGGCGTTCACCGTACTGAAAGTAGCCGGCGGGCTGTATCTGGTGTGGCTGGGCATCGGCGCCCTGCGCAGCCGTGGCGGCGCCAGAGTCGATGGCGCGGCGGCCTTGCCCGACGAATCCTTGCTGCGTTTGTTCGGCAAAGGCTTGTTCGCCAACAGTATCAATCCGAAAGTCGTGCTGTTTTTCCTGTCGTTCCTGCCGCAGTTCATCGTCGCGGGCCAGGGCAATGCCAGCTGGCAGACGGCGCAGCTGGGCCTGGTCTTCACGGCGCAGGCGTGCGTGCTGTTCGGCCTGCTCGGCTATTTTTCCGGCGCCGTCGGCCTGTGGCTGAACCGCCGCCCGCGCGCCGGCCTGTGGCTGGACCGCGTGGCCGGCACCATCTTCATCGGCCTGGGCTTGCGCCTGATCCTGGCCCGTTGAGGTCCTGCCGGGCGGTGATGCGGAACGCCAGTTCCATCTGATCCTGCACGGCCATGGCGCCGCCCAGGATGGCGAAGGGCACGATGCCGAAGTCGCTTTGTTTCAGCAGCAGGTTGCCGCTGGCCTGCAGGCGGCGCCCATCGGCCGCTTGCTCGACGCGCACCGGCAGCCGCACCGTGCGCGTCACGCCATGCAGGGTGATGTCGGCATCAAACACCTCTTTGTCGCCCGTGCGGCGCGCCTCGATGCTGACCCACGGATAGCGTTCCGCCTCGAGCACGCGCACCAGCATGTTGTGGCGCGTGCCGGCGATGGCGTCGGCCGACGGCGTCGTCGTCAAGCCGGCCGCCTGGCGCAGGCTTTCTTCATCCACACGCATCTCGTCGAGCCGGAAGCGGAACTGCGCGCGTCCCAGCGCGGGCGCCACCACGCCCTGCAGGGTATGGCTGGACACCACGTGGTCATGCCCGAGCCGCGCCAGCGCGCCACCGCGGCGCACGGTGATGGTGAGCAGCGATTCGTCGGGCGCGATGTGCAGCACTTGCACGCCTGGCCGCTGCCATGCGGGCGTGGGCATGGCTGCGGGGATGGCTGGCGCGGGCGCGGGGGCCGGTGCCGGAGGCAAGGGCGTGCAGGCGGCCAGCACGGCGCAGGCCAGCAGAAACGTGATGCGGATGGCGGAGGGCCAGGGGCGGTGATGGCTGGGCATGGGCAGTCGGGACGGTACGGGCAAGGGCGATGGGGGAATAGTACGCGATCGGCGCGGCGGCGCGCGTGCAATGTTAGAGCTACGTCATAAGGCGGTCATATGACGCTGCTATGATGCTTTCGTTGGCACACAGCATGCATTGCGCAAATCACTACGCTCCGGGAGCGATAGGATGCAGGCATGACTCAACAGCTTAGCCGGTGAGCTCAACCATCGGCACCAGACATGTAAAACTTGTTTTATCATAATGATCGCAGGACTTGGCAGGGGAAATGCAGGAATCGGGCGGGGATTTAATGAAGTCCTAAGCCTGGCTCAGGGAAGGGCTGGCATAGTGGATACATGGCGCACGGAAACCCCGGGCGCAAGGTTGCCGGACACCTCAATGACCGGCACGATTTCCACTTTTTCATGTGTTTTCTTGTTTATCCCTGCGCTCTGAAACAGCGTTTCAACCGGCTACCGCACTGTGCGAAGCCGGTTTTTTTTGCCTGCGTTTTCATCAGTTCCCGGCGCCGCGGCGCCGGGGAACCACTTAGCCCGCCTGTTTCGCCAGCCACGCATCGACGGCCGGCAGCCGTTCGGCGCGCAGCTTGATGCGGTACTTGATGCCGGCCACGGAACTGTCGGCGTCGCCGCGCGCGCCGGCCGGCAGGTGCGCCTGCGCGTATGCTTCCAGCTTGGCGATCATGTCCGGCTGCGCCGAACCGGCCGCCAGGCGCGGGAAGTAGCGGCTGCGCGAGCTGGCGTCGATGCGCGCATTGACTTGCTCCAGGTGCGCCAGCGCGAAGTCGAAGGCCAGTTCCGGATGCGTGCGCGACACGCGCGAGATCATGGCCGGGCTGTTGGTCACGCCCGGTTCATCCGTCAGCGCCAGCGCCAATGCGCGCCGCGCCAGGGCGGGATCGTCGCTCGAGGCCAGCAGGTCGTACAGCTGATTCTTCACCAGCGGCGTCTTTTCCTGCTGTGCCTTTGCGTGCAGCTGCTCCCAGGTGGCGGCGTCCGCATGCTGCGCCACCACGCCCAGGATGGTGCGGCGCAGCGGCGCGGGCATGGCGGCCGGGTCTTGCTCGCTGGCCGCGTAGCGGCGGCGCGCCTCGGCGATCACGCCCGGTTCGCCCATGTCGCCGAGAATGGCGATCAGCTGGCCGCGCAGGGTCGCCACGCTCGAGGCTTCGCCCGCGCGCGCTTCCCAGCCCGTCTGCGCCATCATCGGCGCCAGGCGCGCCATGGCGAAGCGGCCGAAGGCCTGCTGGCGCGCTTTGCTTTCCGCGCTATCGCCCGCATACTGTTCGTACAGGCTGCCCAGGGAGGCGGCCACCTTGCCCAGCACCTGCGGATCGGCCGACAGCGGCGTCGCTTTCACCAGTTCCAGGAAATCGGCCAGGTTTTGCGCGCCGGCCAGGCCCAGCGACTGGCTGTCCGCCAGCAAGCCCAGCTGGTCGATCGGCGCCAGGCGCGCAAAGCTGCGCGCCAGCGCGCGCGTGTTGGCAGGCGCGTACACGGTGCGGTAGTAGCCGCTCTGGCCCGCGTTCACCAGCAGGGCGCCGCAGCCGGGCACGTTCAGGGTCGCCTTGCCATTCCTGACCAGCACCGTGGCCTGCTTGCCGTTGCCGACCGTCGAGGCGATCACGGGCACTTTCCACGACAACGGTTTTTTATCCGGCTGGTCCTTGGAAAATTCCGTCTGCGTCAGGCGCACGCGCGTATTGCCGTTCCGGCACACGGCCTGGCCCACCGTGATCATCGGCACGCCCGGCTGCAAGGTGAAATCATGGGCGATGGCGCTGACCGGCTTGCCGGCGGCCGCGTCGACTTCGCGCCACAGGTCGTCGGACACCGTATTGCCATACGCATGCTTGCGCATGTAGTTGCGCACGGCCGTGCGCCACGTGTCGGCGCCGACATACGCTTCGAGCATGCGGATCACCGCCTCGCCCTTTTGATAGGTGATGCCGTCGAAGGCCTGGCTGGCCTGCTCCACGGTGGCGATGCGCTGCACCACCGGATGCGTGGTGCGCAGCGCGTCCTGGCTCATGGCCGACTCGCGCCCGCCCACGCTGGACAGGGCCGTGTTCCACTCGGGGTGCAGACGCTCCGTGGTGCGGCTTTCCATCCACGACGCAAAACCTTCGTTGAGCCACAGGTCGTCCCACCAGCGCATGGTGACCAGGTCGCCGAACCACTGGTGCGCCATTTCATGCGACAGGGTGGTGTAGATGTTTTCCTTGTCGGCCTGGGTCGAGATGGCCGGGTCAAGCAGCAAGCCGTATTCGAAAGTGAAGACGGCGCCCCAGTTTTCCATGGCGCCGAAGAACTGGCTGCGCCCCGGCGCGGCGATGTTGTCGAGCTTGGGCAGCGGGTAGCGCACGCCGAAATAATCGTTGTATTCGCGCAGCAGGGCGCTTGACTCGTCGAGCGCGAAGCGGCTTTGCGCCAGCGCGCCCCGCTTCGTGATGACGCCGATCTCCGTGCCGTCGCTCATGGCCGTGGCCCGCTCGAAGTCGCCCAGGCCGAAGAACAGCAGGTAGGTCGACATGCGCGGCGTGGTGGCGAAGTACACGTGCTTCATGCCATTGCCCAGCTCTTCGCTGCTGGCGATCGGCATGTTGCCGACTGCCATCTGGTTGCTCGGCACGACCACGTTGAGATCGAAGGTGGCCTTGTAGTCCGGTTCATCCCACGATGGCAGCATGCTGCGCGCGTCCGAATTTTCGAACTGCGTGTACAGCGCCCGCTGGCGGCCTTGCGGCGTGTCGTAGTCGAGCGAGAACAGGCCCGTGGCCTGCGTGCCGATCTTGCCGCTGTAATCGATGCGCAGCAGGTACTCGCCCTTGGCCACGGGTTCGGCGAAATGCACGGTGGCCGTCTGCTTGTCCGCATCGAACTCGATCTTGCGCGTCACCTGCTTGCTGCCGCCCGCGCCTTCGATGGCGGCGGCCGCAAACGCCAGGTTCAAGGCATTGAAGGTGATGCTGGCGGTCGGCGCGTCGACGGCCACCTTGATGGCCACCTCGCCTTTGAAGGTAGAGGCGGCGGCGTCCGGCGTGATCGACACAATATAGTGCAAAGGCGTGACGCCGCGCGGCAGCTGCGTGGTGGTGCCGGGCGCATGGCTGGCCGAGACGTACCTGGCGGCGGGAGCGGCGTTGCCCGCATGGGCTGCGGTGATGGAAGCCAGTGCCAGGACGGCGGCGGCCAGTTGGCTGCGCCGGAAGCGCGGAGTCGGTGTGCGATGCATGGTATGCCCTTGGTTCATGGATAAAACGCCCGCCAGCCGGATAGGCTGCGGGCGTTGATGACGTGTGGGGGACATCGCTGGAACTGGCGGCCAGCGTTCCCGTACAGCAATCTAAGGCGAAACGGGGGCAAAGTCAACGCGCGAGGGGCGCCGCACCATGCCGGTGCGCTGGTATGATGGGCGCCTGACTGCATTGCCACAGGCTGGTGCCGCGCCTGATTGGCCACCACCATAACGAGACGAGACCTGCACATGAAACTCTATATCAGCCCCCGCACGCCCAATCCGCGCCGCGTCACCATGTTCATCGCCGAGAAGGGCATCAGCGGCATCGAAGAAGTGGCGCTCGACCTGATGGCGGGCCAGCACCGCGATCCCGCCTTTCTGGCGAAAAACCCGCTGGGCCGCGTGCCCGTGCTGGAACTGGACGACGGACGCGTGCTGACCGAGACGCGCGCCATCTGCACCTACCTGGAAGGCTTGCAGCCGCAGCCGAACCTGATGGGCGAGGGCTTCGAGGAGCGCGCATTCATTGAAATGGCTGACCGCCGCGTGGAACTGCATCTGTTCAGCGCCGCCGCCAACTGGGTGCGCCACGGCCATCCGGCCCTGGTGGCGCTGGAAAACCCGCAGTTTCCCGATTTCGCCACGGCGCAGGCGGGCAAGCTGCGCGAGACGGCGCAATGGCTGGACCAGGTGCTGGCTCACCAGCCCTACATCGCCGGCGAGCGGTTTACGATTGCCGACATCACGGCCTTCTGCGCGCTGGAATTTGCGCGCGGCCTGATGAAATACCGTCCCGGCGCGGAAGGTTTATCCAATCTGCAGGCCTACCGCGACCGCATCGCCGAACGGCCCAGCGCGCAGGCGAAGTAGGCCATGCTTGCGGCCCGCGTCGACCTCCGGTCTGCGGCGGCCGCTTTCGCCCCGTAGGTTGGATTAGCGGGACGCGTAATCCAACATCATCGCGGGCGGGCCAACAATGTTGTCGGCTTACGCCCGTTGGGCTAAGCCGACCTACGCCGACCTACGCCGACCTACGCCGACCTACGCCGGCCTGCGTCTACCGACAGCCCGCCAGGTCGGATTGGCGGGACCCGTAATCCGGCCTCACCACTCACTTCAGCTGCTCGTGCAGGAAGGTGTAGGTCAGCGCCCACATCAGCGCCTGCTGGTCGTTGTTGGCCGCGCCCGCGTGGCCGCCTTCCGTGTTTTCCCAGTACAGCACGTCGTGGCCTTGCTCTTCCATCTTCGCCACCATCTTGCGCGCATGACCGGGGTGGACCCGGTCGTCGCGCGTCGAGGTGGTAAACAGCACGCGCGGATATTTCTTGTCCTTGAAGACGTTCTGGTACGGCGAGTATTTGCTGATGTAGGCCCATTGTTCCGGCATGTCGGGGTCGCCGTATTCTCCCATCCACGAAGCGCCCGCCAGCATCTTGTTATAGCGGCGCATGTCGAGCAGCGGCACCTGGCTGACGACGGCGTTGAACAAATCGGGACGCTGCACCAGCACGGCGCCCGTCAGCAGGCCGCCATTGCTGCCGCCCATGATGCCCAGGTGGCGCGGACTGGTGACCTTGCGCTTGATCAAATCCTGCGCCACCGAGATGAAATCGTCATACGCGCGCTGGCGGTTTTCCTTCAGCGCCGCCTGGTGCCAGCGGGGGCCGAATTCGCCGCCGCCGCGGATATTCGCCAGCACATACACGCCGCCTTTTTCCAGCCACGCCACGCCGGTGGTGCCGCTGTAGCTCGGTTTCAGCGACACTTCAAAGCCGCCGTAGCCATACAGCACCGTGGGGTTGCTGCCGTCGAACTTCGTCTTCTTGCTCATGATGGCGAAGTAGGGCACCTTGGTGCCGTCCTTCGACGTCGATTCGAACTGCTCCACCTTGTACGGCGTCGCATCGTAGTAGGCGGGCAGCGACTTGATTTTCGTGCGCTGGTCGCTTTGCGCCGTGGCCAGATACAGGGTGGTCGGATTGAGGAAGTCGGTCACCGTCAGGAAGTACTGCTCCGAGTCGACGGGATCGAGCGCGCTGACGGCCAGGGTACCCAGCTTCGGCGCGTCGACGGCGCGGCGCTGCCACTTGCCGTTCACGTGACGCAGTTCCGTCAGGCGGTTCTTGACCTTGTCCAGGGTGGTGACGAGGATGGCCGATTTGGTGGCCGTGACATTGTCCAGCGACGAGGTGGCCGTGGGCGCGTACAGCACTTCCAGTTCCTGCTTGCCTTGCATGAAAGACTTGAAGTCGATCGCCAGCAGCGAGCCTTGCAGGTAGGTCTTGCCGTTGACCTTCCAGTCCGAGCGCAGGGTGATGATCAATTGGTCGCGCACGGTGAAGGCCGTCGCGTCGTCCGGCTTCGGCACTTTTTTCAGATCCGCACCTTCGCGCAGGAAGGTTTCGCCGCTGTAAAAATCGATTTGCCGCTCGATGAACTGGTGTTCGTGGCCGGGCGTGAAATCCTTGTAGGCACCCGCGCTCAGATCATCGGGCTTGGCTTCATACAAGGTTTGCGCCTGCGCCAGCGGCGTGCCGCGCTGCCACTCTTTGATGATGCGCGGATAGCCCGAGCTGGTCATCGAGCCGGGGCCGAAATCGGTGGACACGAACAGGGTATCCTGGTCGATCCAGCTGGCGCTGCCCTTCGCTTCGGGCAGGGTGAAGCCGCCGTCGACAAACGCGCGCTTGGCCACGTCATATTCGCGCACCACCTTGGCGTCGCCGCCGCCGCGCGACAGGGAAATGAGGCAGCGTTCGCCCTTCGGATACAGGCAGGAGGCGCCGCCCCAGACCCAGTTTTCGTTCTCGCCGGCGGCCAGCTGGTCGAGGTCGATCACGGTTTCCCACGCGGGTTCGGCCAGCTGGTACTGCGCCAGGGTGGTGCGGCGCCAGATGCCGCGCACGTGCTGGGCATCGCGCCAGAAATTGTAGTAATACTCGCCTTCCTTGCTGACGTAGGGAATGCGTTCCTTCGAGTTGAGGATGGTTTTCAGGCGCGCCTGCAGGGCCGTGAAGCCGGGCCGGGCTTCCAGCTCTTTGGTGGTGACGGCATTGTGCTGCCTGACCCAGGCCAACGGCTTGTCGCCGAGGACTTCTTCCAGCCACTGGTGGGGATCGGTGTTGGCGGCGGCAGGGGCGGGGGCTTGCGCGTGGGCGATGCCCGCTGCGGCCAGGCCGAGCAGCATGCTGCCGGCGAGAGTGCGATATGACGACATGTAAGGTTCCTGGTTGGTCCGGTGGAGGCCGCGTTGCAGGCAAAACGGCGCAGCCATGGTGCCATGGATTGCTGTGAGGAACCAGTGTCTATGGACGGCTACCTGAAAAAATAGTTACTTTTCCAATATTGTTTGCTGGAAAGGATCAGGGCCGTAGATTCTGCGGCACTTGGTATGCCAGTCCGTGCCGTTGCCGTGCCCTGATGTGCGGCGTTCACGGCAGCTGATTGACCCACACGGGCGCCGACCAGACGATGTTGCCGTCGTCCTGCGTCAGGCGCGCGTAATAGACATGGGGGCCGGGCGCGGGCGTGACAATGAGCTCGGCCTGGTCCGATATGGGGGTGACGGAGCCGTTGCCGCCGGGCACGCCGTGGAAGATGGCGATGGCGGCAGCTTGCCGGCCCGCGCTGTTGCTGAAACTGGTGGATAGTTGCAAAGGCCCGTGGTTGTCGAAACGTTCGCCCATCAGCTTGCCATTGGCCGTGAACAGCAGCTGCGCGTGCTTGTCCATGGTGGCAAACACGCGGCGCGCGCGCAGCGCTTCGAGGAAGCTGTCGCGTGACAGGGGCTGGGGCATGCCGGCGGCTGGGCTGGCCACCAGCACGGCCGTGCGGTTGCCGTAGGCCGCGCCCCAGTTGGCGCAGTGGTTGTCCTGGTTGCTGCTGAAGGCCACATGGTAGCCGGCCGCCAGGGCACGGTTGCAGGCCGCCTCGTAATTGCTGCGCCGCGTTTCCGTTTCCTGGTCGTTGGTGGAAAACGCGGACGTATTCATCACTTCGCACAGCACCATGGCCGCGTCGCCATCCTGCGTATAGCCGAGCGGCTGGCCATCGACGAGAAACTGGCCCGCATAGGCAGGGTGGTTGAACTGGCCGATCCAGCCCCGTTCGCGCATCAGCGCATACAGGGCGGCGTAGTCGCTTTTCGGCGTTTCCAGGTCGGCCAGCAATTCGCCCCGGGCATTCCTTTCCCAGCCCAGCAATTGGTCGCTATTGAAGATGTTCAGGTGGCCGCCCTTGTTGATGACGCCCCATTCCATGCCGTACAGGGCAAGGAAACCGGGGTGGGCGTTTGTATAGGCGGCCGCTTCGGCCAGCCCCGTCTGGTACAAGGCCTTCGCTTCGGCAGGCGTGGCTGCGGGGTTTGTTCCGTCCGAACCGTCATACATATGGTTGTGCTCGGATGTCAGCAGGGCGTCCAGGCCGTGCTCCTGCGCATACTTATAGGCATCGATGGGGCCGAACGGCGCCGTTTGCGGGTCTTGCGCGCCATGGCAGGCGTCAAGCGCCGCGCCGCCGTCGCTGTGGCGCGTCTGGCTGTGCAGGTTGGCGTAGACGATGCGGTAGCCGGACTGGCCTTCCAGGCTTTGAAGTTGTCGCAGGCCGGCCTCGAAGGCGCGCACCCTGGGCGCCGTGCTGGCGCCCCGCTGCACCGCGATTTGCCATTGCTGTTCCACCTGCGCCTCGCGCGGCGTGCCGGTCTCGGCCGCGGCCAGCAGGCGCAGCTGGTATAAGCCGTCCGGCGCCAGCATGCGCCGTTCGCGCGCATCGGCGTCGGCGCGGCCATCCCAGGGCAAGTTGACGCTCTTGCCGCCGGCGCCCACCTGTTCCAGGCCCGACCAGCGCCGCAGCACGGCGCCTTGCGGGCCGGGACCGGACAAGGTCAAGGTCCAGCGCACGGCATGCGGGCGGCCTTCGTCCGGGTAGCTGAGCCACACGACAAATGTGCGCGCCTGCGTGAGCCGCTCGCCGCGCGCCGCGTGGAAGGGAGCGAAGACAGTGGCGTCCAGCTCGCTGTGCTCCTTGGGTTCGGGAGACTCATCTTGCGCTGCGGCAGTGTTACTCCAGGCGATCAAGAGCGCACCCACGCAGACGCATGCCAGCGCGCGCGCCAAGCCGCGCCGTGGCTGCCATTGCCGCAGTTGCCCGAACATGCCGGCCTCCGCTTCATGAACTCAATGTCAATTAGACAAACATTGCACTTTCGAGTTCCCAACGCACCAAGAAGAGGCGTGCCTGCACCGCCAGGTGCCATGACCTGGCGCAAAGTCCGTACAAATACGCAGGCTGCTCCTGGAACGGGCCTGGCACGGCGCTTGCTAAACAGACGGTACGGATCAACGGCGATCCCTTGAATAAACTTAACAACGGTCCAACGACGGACCACCTGGACAACGGCGTCCGCTCTGGCTGATTTTTTCATCGGCGGGTGCGGGCGCCGTTTTGTTTTATCAACGGGATATTTCGGGAACCTATCATGGCCAGCCAAAAAGCAACGCGCATCGCGCTCTTCTCCCTCGCCACGCCGCCCATGCGGGCATTCCACCTGACGTGGATGGCATTTTTCGTGTGTTTCTTCGCCTGGTTCGCCTGCGCGCCGCTGATGCCGGTCATCAAGGGCGAGTTTGGCCTGTCCCTGGCGCAAGTGGCGAACATCAATATCGCGGCCGTTGCCATCACCATCCTCGTGCGCCTGATCGTCGGACCCTTGTGCGACCGCTACGGCCCGCGCAAGACCTACACGGGCTTGCTGCTGCTGGGCGCCATCCCCGTGCTGGGCGTGGCCGCCTCGCAAAGCTATGAAAGTTTCCTGTTCTTCCGCCTGGGCATCGGCGCCGTCGGTGCCAGCTTTGTCATCACGCAATATCACACCTCCGTGATGTTCGCCCCGCGTGTCGTCGGCACGGCCAATGCGGCCGCTGCCGGCTGGGGCAATGCGGGCGGCGGCGCGGCGCAGGCGCTGATGCCCTTGCTGCTCGGCGCCGTGCTGATGCTGGGCGTGTCCGAATCGCTGGGCTGGCGCGTGGCGCTGCTGGTGCCGGGCGTCTTGATGCTGGTGATGGCGGCCCTGTACTGGCGTTATACGCAGGATTGTCCGGAAGGGAACTACTCGGACTTGCGCGCCGCCGGCAGCGCCATCGAAGGGGGCAAGGGCGGCGGCAAAAGCGGCGGCTGGGCCAGCTTCAAGGCGGCCAGTTCCAACTACCGCGTGTGGCTGCTGTTCGTCACCTACGGCGCCTGCTTCGGCATCGAAATTTTCATCCACAACATCGCCGCCGTCTACTACGTCGACCATTTCGGCCTGTCCTTGAAATCGGCCGGCCTGGCCGCCGGCAGCTTCGGCTTGCTGGCCCTGTTCGCCCGTGCCTTGGGCGGCTGGCTGTCCGACAAGCTGGCGCTGCGCGGCAACCTGAATAGCCGCGTGACCCTGCTGTTCATGCTGATGATCGGCGAAGGCGTGGGCTTGCTGTGGTTTGCCAAGGTCGACAGCGTCACCTATGCCGTCATCGCCATGCTGGTCTTTGGCCTGTTCACCCACATGGCCTGCGGCGCCACCTACGCGCTGGTGCCCTTCATCGACAGCCGCGCCCTCGGCGGCGTGGCCGGCATCATCGGCGCTGGCGGCAACGTGGGCGCCGTGGCGGCCGGCTTCCTGATGAAGGGCACGGGCGACATCCGCCAGACCCTGATCATCCTGAGCGCGCTGGTGGTGGTCTCGGCCCTGTGCGCCATCGCCGTGCGCTTTACCCGTGTAGCGGCCGAACCGAACATGGCCGCGGCCTGAGGAGAGCAAGATGAATCACCCCCTGAAGATCGTCGTCCTGGGCCATGGCATGGTCGGACACAAATTCCTCGAACGCCTGGCCCTGGACAACGCGCCGCACTTGTCCGTGACGGTCTTGTGCGAAGAGCCGCGCCCCGCCTACGACAGGGTGCACCTGTCCGAATTTTTCAGCGGCAAATCGGCCGAGGACCTGTCGCTGGTGGCGCCCGGCTTCTTCGACAAGGGCAACGTCGTGTTGAAGCTCAATGCGCGCGCCGTGGCCATCGACCGCGCGGCGAAAACCGTCACCGCCAGCACGGGCGAAGTCTTGATGTACGACAAACTCGTGTTTGCCACCGGCTCGACGCCCTTCGTGCCGCCGCTGCCGGGCAAGGAGAGGGATGGCTGCTTCGTCTACCGCACCATCGAAGACCTGGAAGCCATGCTGGCCTGGGGCAGTCAATCCAAAACGGGCGTGGTGATCGGCGGGGGATTGCTGGGCCTCGAATGCGCGAAAGCCTTGCGCGACCTGAAACTTGATACCCACGTGGTGGAATTCGCGCCGCGCCTGATGGCCGTGCAGGTCGATGAAGGCGGCGCGCGCGTGCTGCGCCGCAAGATCGAGGAACTGGGCGTGACCGTGCACACGCAAAAAAATACGCTGGCCATCGTTGACGGCGAATCTGCCACGCACCGCATGCAGTTCGCCGACGGCAGCCACCTGGAAGCGGACATGATCGTCTTCTCGGCCGGCATCCGCCCGCGCGACGAACTGGCGCGCGCCTGCGGCCTGGAGGTGGGGCCGCGCGGCGGCATCGCCATCGACGACCGCTGCGTCACCTCCGACCCGGACATCTACGCGATCGGCGAATGCGCGCTGTGGGGCGGCCTGGTCTTCGGCCTGGTGGCGCCCGGCTATGAAATGGCGCGCATCGCGGCGCGCCACCTGCTGCAGGAGGAGGGCGAAGCCGCGTTCAAGGGCGCCGACATGAGCACCAAGCTCAAACTGATGGGCGTGGACGTGGCCAGCCTGGGCGACCCGCACGGCCATGCGCCGGGCAGCCGCTCCTACCAGTTCATGGATGAACGCAAGCAGATCTACAAGAAGATCGTCGTGTCCGATTGCGGCAAATACCTGCTGGGCGGCGTGATGGTGGGCGACGCCAGCGAATACGGCACGCTCTTGCAGATGATGCTGAATAAAATCGAGCTGCCGGCATCGCCCGAATTCCTGATCCTGCCGCAGGCCGATGGCCAGCACAAGGCGGGACTGGGCGTCGACGCCTTGCCCGAGTCAGCGCAAATCTGCTCGTGCAACGACGTCTCGAAAGGCGCGCTGTGCGCGGCCGTTGCCGGTGGCGCCACCAGCATCGGCGCCCTGAAAAGTGCTACGTGCGCGGGGACGGCGTGCGGCGGCTGCGTGCCGCTGGTGACGCAGATCATGAAGGCGGAAATGCAGAAGCAGGGCCTGGCCGTGAATAATCATGTGTGCGAACACTTTGCCTACTCGCGCCAGGAACTGCACCACCTGGTGCGCGTCGGCAAAATCCGCAGCTTCGGCGCACTGCTGTCCGCGCATGGCCAGGGCCTCGGCTGCGACGTGTGCAAGCCCGTGGCGGCGAATATCCTGGCGTCTTGCTGGAACGATTTCGTGCTGTCGCCCGTGCACGCCAGCCTGCAGGACAGCAACGACTACTTCCTTGGCAATATCCAGAAGGATGGCACGTACTCGGTGGTGCCGCGCATGCCCGGTGGCGAAGTGACGGCCGACGGCTTGATCGCCGTGGGCATGGTGGCGAAAAAATACGGTTTATATACCAAAATCACGGGCGGCCAGCGGGTCGACCTGTTCGGCGCGCGCGTGGACCAGTTGCCGGCCATCTGGGAAGAACTGATCGCGGCCGGCTTCGAGTCGGGCCACGCCTACGGAAAATCCTTGCGCACGGTGAAATCGTGCGTCGGTTCCACCTGGTGCCGCTACGGCGTGGCCGACAGCGTGGGCTTTGCGATCCAGCTGGAAAACCGCTACAAGGGCTTGCGCACGCCGCACAAGATCAAGTTCGGCGTCTCCGGCTGCACGCGCGAATGCGCCGAGGCGCAGGGCAAGGACATCGGCCTGATCGCCACGGAAAAGGGCTGGAATCTGTACGTGTGCGGCAATGGCGGCATGAAGCCGCGCCATGCGGAACTGATCGCCTCCGATCTTGATGAAGCCACGCTGGTGCGCTATGTCGACCGCTTTTTGATGTTTTACGTGCGCACGGCCGACCGCCTCCAGCGCACCAGCGTGTGGCGCGACAACCTGGAAGGGGGCCTCGATTATCTCAAGCGCGTCATCATCGACGACAGCCTGGGCCTGGCGGCGGAACTGGAAGCGGACATGCAGCACGTGGTCGACACCTATGCCTGCGAGTGGAAAACGGCCGTCACCGATCCCGCCGTGCGCCAGCGCTTCCGCCATTTCGTCAACAGCGAAAAGAACGATGAAAACGTGGTGTTCGTCGAAGAGCGGGGCCAGATCCGGCCCGCCACCGAGCTGGAACGCCGCAGCACCGTGATCCCCATCCTTGCCGTGGAGGCGTGAGCCATGAATGCGATGAATGAATTGAACAGCGCCCTCGCCGATAACTGGGTGGCGATCTGCCCCTTGACGGATATCGTGCCGGACACGGGCGTGTGCGCGCTGCTGGGCGGCCGCCACGTGGCCGTGTTCCGCGTCGGCGATGCCGCGCCGCGCGTGTACGCCATCGACAATGTCGACCCGAACGCGGGCGCTTCCGTGCTGTCGCGCGGGCTGGTCGGCAGCATCGGCGAGCGCGTCGTCGTCGCCTCGCCCATCTACAAGCAGCATTTCGACCTGGCCAGCGGCGAATGCATCGAAGCGCCCGAACACTCGGTGGACACGTGGCCTGCGCGCGTGGCCGACGGCCAGGTCTGGGTGGCCATATGAACCGGGCCCGGCGTCTCTCGCTGGTTGTCGTTGGCAACGGCATGGCCGGCATGCGCACGGTCGAGGAATTGCTGAAACTCGCGCCGGACCTGTACGACATCACCGTGTTCGGCGCCGAGCCGCACGGCAATTACAACCGCATCCTGCTGTCTCCTGTGCTGGCCGGCGAAAAGACGGTGGACGACATCATGCTGCATACGCGCGACTGGTATGCGCACAACGGCATCACCCTGCACGCGGGCGACCCCGTCGTGCGCATCGACCGCCAGACGCGCACCGTGCAGGCGCTGTCGGGCATCGAGGTGCGTTATGACCGCCTGCTGCTGGCCACGGGTTCCACGCCCTTCATCGTGCCCGTGCCGGGCCATGAGCTGCCCGGCGTGATCGGTTTTCGCGATATCGACGATGTCGACACCATGCTGCGGGCGGCGCGCCAGCACCGCCACGCGGTCGTCATCGGCGGCGGCTTGCTGGGGCTGGAAGCGGCCAACGGCCTGCAGCGCCAGGGCATGGATGTGACGGTGGTGCACATGAGCGGCGCGCTGATGAACCAGCAGCTGGACGCGCCCGCATCGATGCTGCTGAAATCGGCGCTGGAAGCGCGCGGCCTGCGGTTTTTGATGCAGGCGCAAACGGCGGAAATCCTCGGCACCGGCCGCGTGCAGGGCGTTCGCTTTGCCGATGGTAGCTCGATCCCCGCCGACCTGGTGGTGATGACGGCCGGCGTGCGCCCGAACATCGCGCTGGCGCAAGCGGCCGGTCTGCACTGCGAACGGGCCATCGTCGTCGACGACTGCCTGCAAAGCTACGACCCGCGCGTGTACGCGGTGGGCGAATGCGTGCAGCACCGGCGCGCCACCTTCGGCCTGGTCGCGCCCATCTGGGAGCAGGCGCGCGTGTGCGGCGCGCATCTGGCCGGCGCCGGACACCGCCGCTACGTGCAGCAAGCCAGCGCGACGAAATTGAAAGTGACGGGCATCGACCTGTATTCGGCCGGCGACATCCTCGGCGGCGAGGGCAGCGAAGACCTGGTGCTGCGCGATCCGAGGCGTGGCGTCTACAAGCGCCTGGTGGTGCAGGGCAGCCGCCTGGCCGGCGCCGTGCTGTATGGCGACGTGCAGGACGGCCCCTGGTATTTCGACCTGATCCAGCAGCGCCGCGACATCAGCCAGCTGCGTACCCATTTATTGTTTGGCCAGGCGCTGTGCGCCCAGGCCGCCTGACAGCGACCAACAGGATACGCCCATGACCAGCTGCACGTCAGTGAAAACCACTTGCCCCTACTGCGGCGTCGGCTGCGGCGTGGAAGCGACACGCCTGCCCGACGGCGCCATCCGCATCGCCGGCGATGCAACGCACCCGGCCAACCTGGGCCGCCTGTGCGTGAAAGGTTCGGCCCTGGGCGACACCTTGGACCTTGACCAGCGCCTGCTCTACCCGCAGGTGCGCACCGATGGCGCGCTGCGGCGCGCTTCCTGGGATACCGCGCTGGACCAGGTGGCCGGCGGCCTGCGCGCCATCATAGCCGAGCACGGGCCCGACGCCGTCGCCCTGTACGTCTCGGGCCAGCTGCTGACGGAAGACTATTACATCGCCAACAAATTCATGAAGGGCTACGTGGGCAGCGCGAACATCGACACCAATTCGCGCCTGTGCATGTCTTCGGCCGTCGCCGGCCACAAGCGCGCGTTCGGCGAAGACATCGTGCCCGGCTGTTATGAAGACCTGGAGCTGGCCGACATGGTCGTGCTGGTGGGCTCGAACACGGCCTGGTGCCACCCCATCCTGTTCCAGCGCATCGCCCGCCTCCGCGAAACACGGCCGCAGATGAAGCTGGTGGTGATCGACCCGCGCCGCACGGCCACCTGCGAGCTGGCCGACCTGCATTTGCCCGTGAAACCGGGTACCGACGTGTGGCTGTTCAACGGCTTGCTGTGCTATCTGGCGAAGGAGGGCGTGATCGACGACGCCTTTGTCACGCATCACAGCCGCGGCCTCGACGCGGCGCTGGCGGCCGCGCACGCGGACTGCGGCGACCCCTTGCAGGTGGCGAAGATCTGCAAGGTCGATCCGCAAGCCTTGCTGGCGTTTTACCAGGCGTTTGCCGCCACGCGCCAGGTCGTCACGGCCTTTTCGCAGGGCGTGAACCAGTCGTCCTCCGGCACGGACAAGGTCAACAGCATCATCAACTGCCATCTGGCGACGGGGCGCATCGGCCAGCCCGGCATGGGGCCGTTTTCGTTGACGGGCCAGCCGAACGCCATGGGCGGGCGCGAAGTGGGCGGCCTGGCCAATATGCTGGCGGCGCACCTGGAGCTGGACAATCCGCTGCACCGCGACACCGTGCAAACCTTCTGGGACTCTCCCCGCATCGCCGCCAAACCGGGCTTGAAGGCGGTGGACCTGTTCCAGGCGATCGAGGCGGGTAAAGTCAAAGCCGTGTGGATCATCGCCACCAATCCTCTGGTCAGCATGCCGGACGCCGACCAGGTGCGCCGAGCGCTGGCCAGATGCGAGCTGGTGGTGGTGTCGGACATCAGCGCGCAATCGGATACGAATGTCCATGCCGACGTGCTGCTGCCGGCCCTGGGCTGGGGCGAGAAGGACGGTACGGTGACGAACTCGGAGCGGCGCATCTCGCGCCAGCGCGCTTTTTTGCCGGCACCGGGCGAGGCGCGCGCCGACTGGGACGTGCTGTGCGATGTGGCGCGGCGCATGGGTTATGCCGGCTTCGATTTCGCGGCGCCGCAGGCCATTTTTGCCGAACACGCGCGGCTGTCGATCTTCCGCAACGGGGCGGAAACGGCGCGGCTGTTCAATCTGACGGGCCTGGACAACCTGGACGCGGCGCAGTACGACGCCCTGGTGCCGCAGCAGTGGCCGCAGGGCCAGGCGCGTTTGTTCGGCGACGGCCGTTTCGCCCATGCGGACGGGCGCGCGCGCTTCGTGCCGACGGCGCCGCGCGCGCCGCGCAACATGCCCGACGAAGACTATCCGCTGATCCTGAACACGGGCCGGGTGCGCGACCAGTGGCACACGATGACGCGCACGGGCAAGGCGGCGAAACTGTCGGGCCACGTCGCCGAAGCGTTCATCGACATCCACCCGCAGGACGCGCTGCTGTACAGCGTGCGCGAGGGCGAGCTGGCGCGCATTTCCAGCGCCTGGGGCGCGATGGTGGCGCGCGTCGTGCATGGCGGCGGCATCGCGCGCGGCCAGGTCTTCGTGCCCATCCACTGGAGCGACGCGAATGCCTCCGACGCGCGCGTGGGCGCCGTCGTCAATCCGGTCGTCGACCCCGTCTCGGGCGAGCCGGAATTCAAGCACACGCCTGTGCGCATCGAACAATTCCGCGTGCACTGGCATGCGTTTGTCCTGAGCCGCACGCCGCTCCACCTGGACGGCGTGGCGCACTGGACGCGCGTGCAGGGCGAGCAATTCCTGCGCTACGAACTGGCGGGCCGCCAGCGCATCGAGGATCTCGGCGCCTGGGCGCGCGCGCTGCTCGGCGTCACGGACGACAACGCCGACTGGCTCGATTACGCGGATGCCAGCGCCGGCGTGTACCGCGCCGTGCACCTGGACGAGGGGCGCATCGTGCAATGCGTGTATGTCTCGCCCCGTCCCGACCTGCCGTCGCGCAGCTGGCTGGCCAGCCTGTTTGCGCATGCGCAAATGGAGGCGCTTGATCGCGCCGGCGTGCTGCTGGGTCAGCCCATCGGCCAGGGCGCGGATGCCGGTCCCATGGTGTGCTCGTGCTTTGGCGTGGGGCGCAACACCATCTGCGCCGCCATCGTGGAGCAGAAGCTGACGACGGCGGCGCAGGTGACGGCCTGCCTCAAGGCGGGCGGCAATTGCGGCTCCTGCGTGCCCGAGATACGACAGTTGCTGCTTGAGGCGCGCAGCGCGGCCTGAAAATCTGTCCTTTCCGCCACGGCTTTGTTATATTGCCTGCTCTATAAGAGAGAGGCAGTGTGATGACAGCAGCACAACATCCTACGGTCTGGCTGACGGGCTTGAGCGGCGCCGGCAAGACCACCGTCGCCGATGCGCTGGCGCGCCAGCTCAAGGCCCAGGGCCGCCCCGTGGCGGTGCTCGATGGCGACCAGTTGCGCCATGGCTTGAACCGCGACCTGGGTTTTACGCCCCAAGACCGGCATGAAAACATCCGCCGCGTCGCTGAAGTGGCGCGCCTGATGAACGAAGCGGGCTTGACCGTCATCGCCGCCTTCATTTCTCCCTACCGCGCGGACCGGGCCATGGCCGCCGCCATCATCGGCGCGGCGCATTTCATTGAAGTCCACGTCAGCACGCCGCTCGCCGTGTGCGAGGCGCGCGATCCCAAGGGCCTGTATGAAAAGGCGCGGGCAGGGCAGCTGGCGCAATTCACAGGCATTTCCGCGCCGTATGAAGCGCCGCTGGCCGCCGCCCTGACGCTCGATACCCAGGCGCTGGCGCTGGACGAGTCGGTCGAGCGCATTTGCCGGTACCTGCGGCAGCGGCCGTGACGACCTGGCGCAAACGATTGCGCCGGCGCCTGCCGGCCAGCCTCAAGGCGCGCATGAGCGTGGTCGTCTTCCTGCTCGTGCTCGCTGCCGTGGCCTCGCTGGCGCTGGCCACCCTGTCCGTGGCCGAGCGCGGCATGCGCGACGTGACGGGCCGGCAGCAGTACGTCTCGCTGTCCAGCGCCGCCGTCTTCATCGATGAGGAACTCGACGCGAAGCGCAAGGTGCTGCGCGCCATCGCCGACAGCCTGCCGGCCGGCGCCGCGCACGACGGCGCCAGCCTGCAGCGTTACCTGGCTGCGCAAACGGTGCTGCGCAAGGAATTTTATTCGGCCGGCGTGGTCGGTATCGACGGCGCCGTGCTGGCCAGCGTGAGTCCCTTCAAGCCGCAGGCGGGGCTGAACGTGAAGGGCCGCCCTTACTTTGAACAGACGCTGGCGACCCGGCGCTCGGTGATTTCCGCACCCCTCAACGGCAGCATTTCCGGCATGCCCATCGTCGTGGTGACGCAGCCCGTGTTCGACGCGCAGGGCGCCGTGCGTTATGTGCTGGCGGCCAGCGTCAACCTGCGCCAGCCCGATTTCCTGGGCCGCCTGGGCGCGCTCAAGCCGGGCACGGGCGGCTACCTGTACATCATGACCGGCGAAGGCGTCATCGTCGAGCATCCCGACAAGTCGCGCATCATGCAGCATATCGAGGCGCATGGCCCCATCAGCGTGCCCACGCGGCGCGCCTTGCAGGGTTTCGAGGGCTGGCTGTCGGGTACCACCACGCAGGGCGTCGATGCCCTGTTTGCCTACCACCGCATCGCGTCGACGGGCTGGATACTGGCGTCCGTGTATCCCATGCGCGACGCGTTCGCGCCGCTGCACGCCATCCGCAGCAAGATATTGCTGGCCGCCGTGCTGCTGGCGGCGCTGGCGGGGCTGGCCGGCTGGCGCGTGGTGCTGCGCCTGCTGCTGCCTTTGGCGCGGCTGCGCCATCATGTGCATGAAATCCGCCGCCAGCGCCTGGGCATCGAGGCGCTCCAGATCGAGCGGCGCGACGAGATCGGCGACTTGAGCCGCGATTTTTACTCGCTGATGGCCGAGCGCGAAATCGCCGTGGCGCAGACGCGCGACAGCGAGCGGCGTTTGAAGCTGCTGACGGACCACGTTCCCGTGGTGATCGTTTACATCGACCGCGAGCACCGCTACCAGTTCATCAATGCGACGTTTGAAAAATGGTTCGGCGTCTCGGCCAAGGAGAGCCTGATGCATTCCATGCGCGAGGTGCTGGGCGAGCAGGCCTACCAGCTGCGCGAGCAGCACCTGCTGCGCGCCTTCTCGGGCGAGGAGGTTGAGTATGAGTTCACCATTGGCGGTGACGGAGATGCTGGCCAGCGCGCCTTCCATACCAGCTACGTGCCCGATGTGGGCGAGAGCGGCGCGGTGGAAGGCGTGTATGGCTTGATTCACGAAATCACCAAGACCAAGGCGATGCACACGGCGCTGCAGTTTGCCGCCGCCACCGACACCCTGACGGGCATCGCCAACCGGCGCCGTTTCGACGAGCAGCTGGCGCAAAGCATGCAGCGCACGCGGGCCGCGCGCGCGCCGATGGCGCTGGCCTATCTCGACATCGACCGTTTCAAGGCCATCAACGACAGCCTGGGGCACAAGGCGGGGGACGAGGTGCTCAAGGAGTTCGCCGCGCGCCTGGTGCGCAGCGTGCGCGCCAGCGACCTGGTGGCGCGCCTGGCCGGCGACGAATTCGTGATCATTCTCGAAGGGGTGAACGGCGCGGCCGAAGTGCGCCAGGTCGGCGCCAAGATCGTCGAGGCCATCCGCCAGCCGTTTGCGCTGGCCGGCGGCCCGCTGCCGGTGACGACCAGCGTCGGCATGGCCATCTTTCGCGAAGGCGCGCTGACGCCGGCGCAGTTGCTCGATCTGGCCGACCAGGCCCTGTACGCCGCCAAGGGGCAGGGCCGCGATGGCGTGGCGCTGCGCGAGGCGGCGTCGTAGCTGTTACAGGGTGGCGCTCCAGTGGTCGAGCTGCTGCGTGGTGGCCGTCACGCCGCCGCAGACGATGACGAGCACGTTGCGGTAGGGCGCCAGTGCCGGCGCCTTGCCGTAGACGGCCGCCAGCGCCGCGCCGCAGGCCGGCTCCACCACCAGGCGCTGGTCGGTGATAAAACGCTGGCAGGCGTCGACGGCGGCGCGGTCCGACACCACCACGCTGTGCAGCAGGCGCGTCTGGCTGATGGCGTATGCCTGGGAGCACACTTGGCGCGCGGCCAGCGAGGTGGCGATGCTGCTGACGGCCGGCAGGGCCACGTGTTCGCGCGCGGACACGGCCGCCGCCAGCGAGGCGGCGCCTTGCGTTTCCACGGCCACGATGGCCACGTCATTCCAGCCGTTGCGCTGCAAGCCTTCGGCCACGCCGGCCAGCAGGCCGCCGCCGCCCACCGACAGCACCACCGCGTCCGGTTTCAGGCCGGCGCGGGCCACTTCATCGATCATGCCGGCATGGCCCTGCCACAGCAGCGGGTCGTCGAAGGGGTGCAGAAAGGCGTCTTGCGGCGTGAGCATCGATTGCGCCAGCGCGTTCGCTTCTTGCCAGGCGGCGCCGTGCACGATGACTTCGGCGCCTTCCTGGGCGATCAGGGCCTTGGCCCGTTCGCTGGTCGTTTCCGGCACGACGACGATGACGGGAATGCCGAGCTGGCGTCCCGCATAGGCGACGGCGATGCCGGCATTGCCGCCGGAAGAGGAAATGAAGCGGCTGGCGCCGCGCCGCGCGTATTCTTCACAGGCCAGGCCGATGCCCCGGATTTTGAAGGAGCCGGGCGGCTGCAAGGCTTCGAGCTTGAGCCAGATGGCGCGCTCGCTATGCAGGCTCAAGGCGCGCGAGTTGAGCAAGGGAGTTTCGATGTGCAGGGCCATGCATATTCCTGGTAAACAGTCAGGCCAGCATCATAGCCGAAGCGTCCGCGCCACCGTGTCTCCCTTGCCGGGAGCAGTTTAGTTCAGCGGGACGCTCTTGAGCTGATGCGTGCGCGCCACTTCCTTCATCGCCTCGAGCAGGTCGTCGCGCAGCTGGCGCGGCAGCTTGCCGAAGAATTCCTCGTCGTTCTGATCGGCCATCTCGGCCAGCACGGGCACCAGCGCCTCGCCTTCCGTGGTCAGTTCGATCGAATGCTGGCGGCGGTCGGCCAGCAGGATGGATTTGCTGACCATGCCCTTGCTTTCCAGGCGGTCGATCAGTTTCGACACGGCCCCCTTGCTCATGCCGGACACTTGCGCCAGCACCGTGGGCGAGGTGCAGCCCAGGCGGAACATTTCGCGCAGCACCACCCATTCGGACACCGTCACGCCATTGGCTTCGGCTTTCTTCTGGAAGCTGTGGGACACATGGTTGGAAACGAAACGCAGCCAGTAACCGAGATGGGCTTCCAGTTCGCTGACGGGAACGCTGTTGGGATGGGCGGCTTGCGTGGCGGCCGATTCAAAATTATGGCTCATTTCTCTTCCTTCACTGGGCGGCGTTGCGGGCATGGTTAGGGCCTTCACGCTTGCTGTCGAGTGGTTTGTTGGGGAACTATCGTCATGCTTGAGGTATTTCTAACACTGTTTTCACAGGAAATCACTCAGCGGCAAAGAGTTTTTCCTTTTTTCTTGCTCTGAATACATAAAAAAAGCAATATCAAGCAAATAATCGTATTGCGAGAGAGGAAGATTAAAAAAATAACTCATGTTGCATCAATGGTAACAGCATTTTTGCCGAATTGATAAATATTTCATATCATTCTGTATGCTTGCCCACACAAGACGTATTGCCCGCGCGACAGCACGAGGCTTTCCTGCAGCAATGCGGCCCGCTCAGGCCAGCACCACCTTCACGCCCGCTTCGCGCAATACCTCCGCAAAGCGGGGCGGCGGCGGCGCGTCCGTAAACAGGATGTCGACTTGTGCCAGGTCGGCCAGGCGCACCAGCGCCTTGCGGCCGAACTTATGCTGGTCGGCCACCAGCCATACTTCGCGCGACTGCTCGATGATCGCTTGCGCCACTTTCACTTCGCGCGCGTCGAAGTCGCGCAGGCTGCCGTCTTCGTCGATGCTGGAAATGCCGATGATGCCGATATCGACCTTGAACTGGCGGATGAAGTCGATGGTGGCCTCGCCGACGATGCCGCGGTCGCGCCCGCGCACCACGCCGCCGGCCACGATGACTTCGCAGGCCGCGTTGTCGGCCAGGATGGCGGCCACGTTCAGGTTGTTCGTTACCACGTGCAAGCCCGTGTGGCGGCCCAGCGCGCGCGCCACTTCCTCGGTGGTCGTGCCGATATTGATCAGCAGCGAACAGCCGTGCGGCACTTGTGTGGCGACGGCGGCGGCGATGCGCCGCTTGGCATCGCTGTTGAACACTTGCCGCTGGCTGTAATCGATGTTTTCCACGGACGAGGGCAAGCCGACCCCGCCGTGGTAGCGGGCCAGCAGGCGCGCTTCTTCCATCTGCTTGACGTCGCGGCGCACGGTTTGCGGCGTCACGTCCAGCTGCTGCGCCAGCTCCTCGACGGACATGGTGACCTTCTGGCGCACCACTTCGAGCAGGCGGCGCTGGCGGGGATTCAAAATCATGGGCTTGTCTCTTTAGAAATCACAAACGAACAAAAACGAACAAATAGTGATAAAAATATGTTGCTATCGATTCGCAATCTGGCGTATCTTATCCATATTGCATTCGAATTACAGCTGTATTGATCTTAACGACAGTCGCCGGCGATGCCTAGTCTTTCCTCGCCGGCCGTTCCCCCGACAGACACGGAGTCCCGATGGCGGCAGCACGGCAAGGTGTGGAAGCAGCGGCAACAGACACGCTGGCATGCGACGTTCTCGTGGTGGGCGGCGGCATCAATGGCGCCGGCATCGCGCGCGACGCGGCAGGGCGGGGCTTGTCCGTGGTGCTGTGCGAAAAGGACGACCTCGCCGCCCACACCTCGTCGGCCTCCACCAAGCTGATACACGGCGGCTTGCGCTACCTCGAATACTATGAATTCGGCCTCGTGCGCAAGGCGCTGATCGAGCGCGAAGTGCTGCTGCGCTCGGCGCCGCACATCATGTGGCCGCTGCGCTTCGTCATGCCGCATGCCCAGGGCCAGCGCCCGGCCTGGCTGATACGCGCCGGCCTGTTTCTGTACGACATGCTGGCGAAGCGCGAAATCCTGCCCGCTTCCAGCGGCATCGCTCTGACCCGTCACGCGGCAGGCACACCGTTGCAACCCCAGTTCAAGCGCGGCTTCGTGTATTCCGACGGCTGGGTCGACGATGCGCGCCTGGTGGTGCTGAACGCCATCGACGCGGGGGACAAGGGCGCGGCCATCCTGACGCGGACGCGCTGCACGGCCCTGCGGCAAGATGGAGCGGGGGCGGACGCTTCCTGGCTGGCCACCCTGCAGCACGCCAGCGGCCGGCAGACGCTGGTGCGCGCGCGCAGCGTCGTCAACGCGGCCGGACCGTGGACGGCCGAATTCCTGCAGCAGGCGGCGCCGGGCGGGCAGGGCCGGCATTTGCGCCTGATCAAGGGCAGCCATATCGTCGTCAAGCGATTGTTCGAGCATGATCATGCCTACATCTTCCAGCATCCGGACGGGCGCATCGTGTTTGCGATTCCGTATGAGACAGATTTCACCCTGATCGGCACCACCGATCTCGATTACCACGGCGACAGCGGCAAGGTGGAAATCGATGACGAGGAAATTCGTTACTTGTGCGAGCTTTCCAGTTACTATTTCAGCAAGCCCGTCAATCCGGCCGACGTGGTGTGGACGTATGCGGGCGTGCGCCCGCTGGTGGAAGACGCGGCGGCCGACGCCAAGGCCGTCACGCGCGATTACCGCTTCGAGCTGGACCGGAAAGGCGCGCCGCTGCTGAGCATTTTCGGCGGCAAGATCACCACGTTCCGCAAGCTGGCGGAGGAAGCGATGGATTTGCTGGCGCCCCTGCTGGGCAATGCGCGGCCGGCCTGGACGGCCAGCGCCTGCCTGCCCGGCGGCGATGTGTTCGGCGGCACGCCGCAGAACCGGTCCGTGCGCGAGTTTGGCCAGTTCGTGCAGGGCTTGCAGCGCGAATACGCATGGCTGCCGGCGGCGCTGGTGGCGCGCTATGCACGCGCCTACGGCACGCGCATCCATATGCTGCTGGCCGGGCGGACGGATGTGGCGGCCATGGGCGAGGAAATCGCCGCCGGGCTGTACGCGGCGGAAGTCGATTATCTGCGGCGCCATGAGTGGGCCGTCAGCGCGGCCGACATCCTGTGGCGGCGCTCCAAGCTGGGCCTGCACCTGCCGCGCGAGACGGCGGGCACGCTCGACGCCTGGCTGTTGCAGCACCCGTTGTCGTCGTAGGCAGCACACGTTGGCGACCGCGCCCCGCAGAGGGTGCGGCGAAGAATAAGAAACCATCACTGGAGGAGAAGCGCGTGCAACTGGTACTGGACAAGATCAGCAGGAAGCAGGGGGCTGACGACTTTTTATATCCGATGTCGCTGGCCTTGGTGCCGGGCGCCATCAACGTCTTGCTGGGCACCACGCGTGCGGGCAAGACGACCCTGATGCGCGTGATGGCGGGGCTGGACAAGCCCAGCGCGGGCACGGTGACGGCCGACGGCGTCGACGTGACGGGCGTGCCCGTCAGCAAACGCAACCTGGCCATGGTGTACCAGCAATTCATCAATTATCCGGCCTTCACCGTCTACGACAATATCGCTTCGCCCTTGCGTTTGCGCAAGGTGCCCGAGGAACAGATCCGCACGAAAGTGCTGGCGCTGGCCGAGCGCCTGCACATCACGCCGTATCTGCAGCGCACGCCCGGAGAATTGTCCGGCGGCCAGCAGCAGCGCACGGCACTGGGGCGCGCGCTGATCAAGGATGCGTCCTTGCTGCTGCTCGACGAGCCCCTGGTCAACCTCGACTACAAACTGCGCGAGGAATTGCGCCGCGAATTGACGGAACTGTTTTCCAGCGGCAGCACGACGGTCGTGTACGCCACCACGGAACCGCTGGAAGCACTGCAGCTGGGCGGCCACGTGGCCGTGCTGCACGAGGGACGCCTGCTGCAGCAGGGGCCGACCCTGGATGTCTTCAACGCCCCCAATTCCATAGCCGTGGCGCGCACCTTCAGCGATCCGCCGATCAACCTGATTCCCGCCCGCGTGGATGCTGCCGGCGTGGCGCAGGCGGCGGATGGCCTGTCGATACACCTGAGCGGCGCACAGCGCGCCCGCCTCGGCGAGCGGCGCGACGTGATCCTCGGCGTGCGCGCGCACAGCCTGCATTTATCTCCCCAGTCCGAGGGCGACGTGGCCATCGCGGCGCAGGTGGACCTGGCCGAAATCAGCGGCTCGGAAACCTATGTGCATGCGCGCCGCGGCGAGCTGGCCCTGGTGGCACAGCTGGGCGGCGTGCACAACCTGGAGATCGGCAGCGCCTGCACCGTGTATTGCCAGCCGCACGCCTTGCTGATCTTTGGCGATGATGGCGCGCTGCTGTTCGCACCCTCGACAGGGGGAGCCTGACATGGCGCGCATCGAACTGGTCGATCTGGCCCATGCCTACAAACCGAATCCCACAGCACCGGCCGACTATGCGCTGCGGCCCATGAGCATGGAGTGGCACGACGGCGGCGCCTACGCCTTGCTGGGGCCGTCCGGCTGCGGCAAGACGACCTTGCTCAATATCATTTCCGGCCTCGTGAAACCGTCGCATGGCAAGGTGCTGTTCGACGGCAAGGACGTGACGCAGCTGCCGACCGAGGCGAGGAATATCGCGCAAGTGTTCCAGTTTCCCGTCATTTACGACACCATGACCGTGCACGACAACCTGGCGTTTCCGCTGCGTAATCGCGGCTGGAAAGAGAGCGAGGTGAAAAAGCGCGTGCAGCAGGTGGCGCAGATGCTGGAATTGACGGGCGACCTGAAATTGCGCGCCAGCGGCTTGTCCGTGGATGCCAAGCAAAAGATTTCGCTGGGCCGGGGCCTCGTGCGCCCCGACGTGGCGGCCGTGCTGTTCGATGAACCGCTGACGGTGATCGACCCGCATCTGAAATGGTTGCTGCGCAGGAAGTTGAAGGAAATCCACCATGAACTGAAATTATCCCTGATCTATGTCACGCACGATCAGGTGGAAGCGCTGACCTTTGCCGACCAGGTGGTCGTCATGACGCAGGGCGAAGTGGTGCAGACGGGCAGCGCGCAAGCGCTGTTCGAGGAACCGGAACACACGTTTGTCGGCTATTTCATCGGCAACCCGGGCATGAACTTGCTCGACTGCACCCTGGATGATGGCGGCGTGCGCGTGGCGGGGCAGGCGCTGGCCGTCTCCGCTTCCGCACGCGCGGCCCTGGCTGGCGCGCAAGGGAAAATCACCGTGGGCGTGCGGCCGGAATTCGTCGAATGCCTGCCGGCGGGGACGCAGGGCGACCATTGCCTGGACGCCACGGTGACGGCCGTGCGCAATATGGGCACGCATTACCTGGCGGAATTCCAGCTGGGCGGCGCGACGGTGGCGGCCAAGCTGCGCGCCATCGATGCCGTCGCCGGTGATGCTGTGCGGTTGCATTTTCCTCCGCAACGCACCCTTTTCTATGTCAACGATAAACGGGTGGCCTGATGATACATAACGGTAAAACCGATAACAACCGCCGCGCCTGGCTCTTGATCTTGCCCGTGCTGCTGTGCGTGGCCTTTTCCGCCATCCTGCCCTTGATGACGGTGGTGAATTATTCCGTGCAGGATATTCTGAGCCCCACGCAAAAGGTATTCGTCGGCACCGAATGGTTCCGCATGGTCATGCTCGACGGCGACCTGCACAGCGCCTTGCTGCGCCAGCTGCTGTTTTCCGGCTCCGTGCTGGCGATCCAGATTCCGCTCGGCATATTGATCGCCCTGTGCATGCCGGCCGATGGCTGGAAGGCGTCGCTGGCGCTGGTGCTGATCGCGCTGCCCTTGCTGATCCCCTGGAACGTGGTGGGCACCATCTGGCAAATCTTTGGCCGCGGCGACATCGGCCTGATGGGCTACACCCTGAACCAGCTGGGTATTGACTACAATTACAACGGCAATTCGCTCGACGCCTGGCTGACGGTGATGGTGATGGATATCTGGCACTGGACGCCGCTGGTCGTGCTGCTTTGCTATGCGGGCTTGCGCGCCATTCCCGACGCGTATTACCAGGCGGCACGCATCGATGGCGCTTCGCGCCTGGCCGTGTTCCGCTACATCCAGCTGCCGAAACTGCGCAATGTCCTGATGATCGCCGTGCTGCTGCGCTTCATGGACAGTTTCATGATCTACACGGAACCTTTCGTGCTGACGGGCGGCGGACCGGGCAATGCCACCACCTTTTTGTCGCAATACCTGACGCAAAAGGCCGTGGGCCAGTTCGACCTGGGGCCGGCCTCGGCGTTTTCATTGATTTACTTCCTCATCATCCTGCTGTTCTGCTTTGTGCTGTACACGTGGATGCAGCGCGTCGGCACGGGAGACCAGAAATGATGCACAAGAAAATGAGCAGCACCATCCTGATCATCTTTCTGCTGGGCTCCTTGCTGCCCATCTACTGGATGCTCAACATGTCGCTCAAGACCAACGAGGAGATCGTGGGCGTGCTGAGCCTGTGGCCGCAGCAGCTGACGTTTGCCAACTACCACACGATTTTTACCGATCGTTCCTGGTATAGCGGCTACCTCAATTCCATGATCTACGTGGCGCTGAACATGGTCATGTCGGTCACGGTCGCCTTGCCGGCCGCGTATGCTTTTTCCCGCTATAACTTTGTCGGCGACAAGCATCTTTTTTTCTGGCTCTTGACCAACCGCATGACGCCGCCCGCCGTCTTCCTCGTGCCTTTCTTCCAGCTGTATTCGACGGTGGGCCTGATGGATACGCATCTGGCCGTGGCGCTGGCGCACATGGTCTTCAACGTGCCGCTGGCCGTGTGGATCCTGGAAGGCTTCATGTCCGGCGTGCCCAAGGAAATCGACGAGACGGCATATATCGACGGCTACAGCTTCCCCCGCTTCTTCATCCGCATCTTCTTGCCGATGATCAAGTCGGGCGTGGGCGTGACGGCGTTCTTCTGCTTCATGTTCAGCTGGGTGGAATTGCTGTTGGCGCGCACCCTGACCTCCGTCAATGCCAAGCCGATTGCCGCCACCATGACGCGCACCGTCTCGGCGGCCGGCATGGACTGGGGCGTGCTGGCGGCGGCCGGCGTGCTGACCATCGTGCCCGGCGCGCTGGTGATCTGGTTCGTACGGCATTACATTGCCAAGGGTTTTGCGATGGGAAGGGTGTGACATGGAAAATACGACAGATAGCACAGCCAGCCTGTTCGGCTGGATGGCGTGGACGCCGGAAGTGGCCGTGTTCTTCATCTGCATCGGCCTGATGCTGGCCGGCATGACGGTGTGGCAAATCCGCTCGCCCAGCATCGAACGCAAGGGCTTCCTGCCGATGCCGACGACGCGCGGCGACCGTTTGTTCATCGGCTTGCTCACGGCCGCCTATGTGAACCTGGCCTGGGCGGGCTTTACGGAAATGCAGCAGGCGATCGGCGCCGCCATCAGTTTTGTGTTGTTGTTGATTGTTATGCGTTGGGGATGACCGGCTTGCCGGTGTTGATGGATGCCGTACCGCCAGCAGGCGGCCGGTAAAAACTATAAAAGGAGATTCACGATGAAATTGAAGTTCACGGTCTTCGCGGCTGCGGCCATGCTCGTGTCGAACGCGGCCCTGGCCGACGCCAAGCAGGCGCAAACCTGGATCGACAAGGAATTCCAGCCATCCAGCCTGAGCAAGCAGCAACAGCTTGCTGAAATGCAGTGGTTCATCGATGCGGCGGCCAAGCTGAAAGCCAAGGGCATCAAGGAAATTTCCGTGGTCTCGGAAACCATCGACACCCACGTCTACGAATCGAAGACCCTGGCCAAGGCCTTCGAGGAAATCACGGGCATCAAGGTGCGCCACGACATCATCCAGGAAGGCGACGTGGTGGAAAAGCTGCAAACGTCGATGCAGTCGGGCAAGAGCATCTATGACGGCTGGATTTCCGATTCCGACCTGATCGGCACCCACTACCGCTATGGCGCCGTCGAACCGCTGTCCGACTACATGGCCGCCAAGGGCAAGGAGTTTACCAATCCCGGTCTCGATCTGAAAGATTTCATCGGCATCAGCTTTACCACGGCGCCGGACGGCAAGGTGTACCAACTGCCCGACCAGCAGTTCGCCAACCTGTACTGGTTCCGCGCCGACTGGTTCGCGCGCAAGGATTTGCAAGCCAAGTTCAAGGCCAAGTATGGCTACGAGCTGGGCGTGCCGCAAAACTGGTCCGCGTATGAAGACATCGCCGATTTCTTCACGAATGACGTGAAGGAACTGGATGGCAAGAAAGTCTATGGCCACATGGATTACGGCAAGAAAGATCCATCCCTGGGCTGGCGTTTTACCGATGCGTGGCTGTCGATGGCTGGCGCGGCCGACAAGGGCATCCCGAACGGCATGCCCGTCGATGAATGGGGCATCAAGGTGGCGGCCGACAAGTGCACGCCCGTGGGCGCCTCGATGTCGCGCGGCGGCGCCACCAATTCGCCGGCGGCCGTGTTTGCGCTGACGAAATATATCGACTGGATGAAGAAATACGCGCCGCCGCAGGCGAACGGCATGAATTTCTCGGAATCGGGCCCCGTACCGGCGCAGGGCGAAATCGCCCAGCAAATCTTCTGGTACACGGCGTTTACGGCCGGCATGACGAAACCGGGCTTGCCGGTGGTGAACAAGGATGGCACGCCGAAATGGCGTATGGCGCCGTCGCCGCACGGCCCGTACTGGAAAGAGGGCATGCAGAACGGCTACCAGGACGTCGGTTCCTGGTTCCTGTTCAAGTCCACGCCGGACGACCGCAAGGCCGCCGCCTGGCTGTACGCGCAATTCGTCACGTCGAAAACCGTCTCGCTGAAGAAATCCATCGTCGGCCTGACTTTTATTCGCGATTCCGACATCCGCCACGACTATTTTACGAAGCACGCGAACGAGTATGGCGGCTTGATCGAGTTCTACCGCAGCCCGGCCCGCGTGGCGTGGACGCCGACGGGCAACAACGTGCCCGACTATCCGAAGCTGGCGCAGCTGTGGTGGAAGAACGTGGCCACGGCCATCACGGCGGAAAAAACGCCGCAAGCCGCCATGGATAACCTGGCAGAAGAAATGGATCAGGTCATGGCGCGCCTGCAGCGGGCCGGCATGAAGGCGTGCGCGCCGAAGCTCAATCCCAAGGGCGACCCGAACCAGTATCTGTCGGACCAGCACGCTCCGTGGAAAAAGCTGGCAAATGAAAAGCCGAAGGGTGAAACGATTGCCTACGATAAATTATTGCAGGCTTGGAAAGAGGGCAAGGTAAGGTAGTCGTGTAAACTTCTGCCGCCGCTTTTCCCGGGGCACGGGCCTTTGCCCGTGCCTTTTTTTACTGTATAGCCGTAGTAGCGACCATGACCAAATACATACTTGCTTTAGACCAGGGCACCACCAGTTCGCGCGCCATCCTGTTCGACCATGCGGGCCGGCCGCATGCCAGCGCGCAGCGCGAATTTCGCCAGATTTTTCCCCAGCCGGGCTGGGTCGAGCATGACGCGGGCGAAATCTGGGCCTCGCAAGAGGGCGTGCTGCAGCAGGTGCTGCGCGACAGCGGCGTGGCGGCAAGCGACGTGGCCGCCATCGGCGTGACCAACCAGCGCGAAACGACGGTGCTGTGGGACCGCGCCACGGGAGCGCCCGTCGCCAACGCCATCGTCTGGCAAGACCGCCGCAATGCCGCCTATTGCGAACAGCTGGTCGAGCAGGGCAAGGCGGACCTGATCCAGCAAAAGACGGGTCTCGTGCTGGATGCGTATTTTTCCGCCACCAAGCTCAAATGGCTGCTCGACAACGTGCCCGGCGCCCGCGCGCGCGCCGAGCGGGGCGAGCTGGCCTTCGGCACCGTCGACAGCTGGCTGATCTACAAGATGAGCGGCGCCCACTTGACGGACACGAGCAACGCGGCGCGCACCATGCTGTTCAATATCCACACCCTGCAATGGGACACGGATCTGCTGGCGCTGCTGGACATTCCCGCCTCGCTGCTGCCCGATGTCGTGCCGTCGAGCGGCGTGGCCGCGCACACGCACCTTGACCTGCTGGGCGTGTCCGTGCCGATCGCCGGCATCGCGGGCGACCAGCAGGCGGCCACGTTCGGCCAGGCGTGTTTGCAGCCGGGCATGGCCAAGAATACCTACGGCACGGGCTGCTTCATGTTGATGAACGTGGGCAAGCGCCCCTTGCCATCGAAAAACCGCCTGCTGACGACGGTGGGCTGGAGCCTGGGCGCCGGCGGCGACAAGACCGATTATTTGCTCGAAGGCAGCGCCTTTATCGCGGGCGCGGCGGTGCAGTGGATGCGCGATGGGCTGGGCATCATCCGCGACTCGTCCGAAGTGGAAGCGCTGGCCAGCAGCGTGCCCGATTCGGGCGGCCTGGTCTTCGTGCCCGCGTTCGCGGGCCTCGGTGCGCCGTACTGGGACCCGTATGCGCGCGGCACCCTGATCGGCATCACGCGCGGCACGGGCAAGGCGCACATCGCGCGCGCGGCCCTGGAGGGCGTGGCATATCAAAACGTCGACGTGCTGTCGGCCATGCAGGACGACGCCGGCATCGCGCTATCGGAATTGCGCGTGGACGGCGGCGCGGCGCGCAACGACATGCTGATGCAGTTCCAGGCCGACATCTTGAATGTGCCCGTGGTGCGCCCCGTGGTGACGGAAACGACGGCCCTGGGCGCCGCCTACCTGGCGGGCCTGGCCGTGGGTTTCTGGGCATCGCAGGAAGAAATCGCCGGCCAATGGCAGGTCGGGCGCCGTTTCGAACCGAAGATGGCGGCCGACGAACGGCTGACGCGCCTGCATAAGTGGCAGCGCGCGGTGGAGCGCTCGCGCGACTGGAGCGAGTAAGAACATCTGGCCAAACCTACTGCGCGTCGCGCTTTGCGGCCTGCGATGCTCACCGTGCCCACGCACGGTTGCGCTTCTTAGCCACAAATCACTGCCGCTCGCTACGGTTTTGTCAGACGTTGTAAGAACCGGGATCAATGGCGCATGAAATACACGGCATAGCCCACGGTTTCGCGCGGCACGGAATACAGGTCGCGCAGCTCGAAATACGGCGCGTGCACGTGGCCGCTGACGGCGATGCCGGCCCGCTCCAGCGCCAGCCGGAAGCGGGGCACGTGAAAATACTGCGTGGCGACCATGGCTGTCTGCCAGCCGTGTGCGCGCATGAGAAGGGCCGCGTTACGGGCCGTGGCGTCCGTGGTCCAGCCTTGATTATCCTCAAGGATGGCGCCGGCCGGCACGCCGCGCGATTGCAAATAGCGCGCCATAGCTGCGGCCTCGTCAAAACCTTCCTTGCCCGTCGCCCCGCTGACGAGAATGCGCGGCGCCCTGTGTGCCTGGAATTGCGTCAGCGCCGCGTCGAGCCGTGCCTGCAGGCGGGGGCTGGGCGTGCCGTCGGGCAGGATCGTGTTGCCTGGCACGACGATCACGTCGGCGGGCGCCAGTTTGTCGTCGAGTCCCGCCAGCACCAGGGCGGCGGTGGCCAGCAGGAAAACACCAGCAGTCGTCAAGCCCAGCACAGTTATTTTTCGCATCGTTCATCATCAAAGAGGGAATGGACGCATGATACCCGTCCATTCCCGCCTGCGTCAGTTCGCCTGCGCCTTGCGCGCGCGCTGATTCGACAAATAGATATTGTCCTTGTCCAGCGGCTTGCCCTCGCGCACGGCATCGAGCCATTCCTGCGTGCTGGCGACGGCGGCGAAATTCGAATGGAACACGGCGCTGAACACGCGGTGGATTTCCTCGGCGCTGGCCGTGCCGCCCGCATTCGCGTAGGGCAGGGTGCCGGTGGCGTCCTGCAGGAATTCGACCTGCAAGCCGTCGTGCGCGGCGTGGTAGATGGTGGCGGCGTCGCAGTTGTGCGTCATGTAGCCGATGATGCTCAGGGTATCGATGCCATGGCCCTCCAGCCAGGCGCGCAAGTCCGTGCCCGCAAAGGCGCTGCCCATGACCTTGTTGATGCGGTGGTCGGCGGCAAACGCAGCTACTTGCGGATGCAGCTGCCAGCCATCGCTGCCTTTTGCAAAGATGGGAGAAGCTTCCGGCGCATCGTGCTGCACGACGATCACGGGCACGCCGGCGGCGCGGGCGCCGTTCATGGCGGCGACGATGTTGGGCAGGGAAATGTCGACGGATGGATATTCGATGGGCAGGTCGCCCGTGAAGTATTCATTTTGCACGTCGATGACGAGCAGGGCGCGGCGCGGTACGGTAGTGTTGGACATGCGTGACTCCTGAATGGTTGAAAGAGGAAGGACTTCCCCGATGCAGCCATTTTCAAGCTGCGCGTTGAAAACAAAAAGTGGCCCGAAGGCCTATCTGCGATAAAATCGGGCCATGCGTGCCTATCCTGCTCCCGCCCCCTTGACCATCGCCGTGATCGCCTTCGACGGCATGACGCCGTTTCACCTGTCCGTGCCTTGCCTCGTGTTCGGTGCCCAGACGGACGAGACCGATCTGCCGCCTTTCCACGTGCGCGTCTGCGCCGCCGACCCCGCGCCCCTGCGCACGGCGGCCGGCTTTGCCATCACGCCCGAGTTCGGCCTGGAAGGACTGGAGGGCGCCGATATCGTCATCATGCCGGCCTGGCACGACGATTGCCGCGATGCGGCGCCATCCCTGGTCGCGGCGCTGCAGGCGGCCAGCGATCGCGGCGCGCGCATGGTGGGGCTATGCCTGGGTGCGTTTCCGCTGGCGCAGGCGGGCTTGTTGGATGGCAAGAGCGCCGCCACGCACTGGGGCATGGCGGACCGGCTGGCGCAGCGCTATCCCAAGGTCAGGGTGGAGCGGGAGGTGCTGTACGTGGACGATGGCGGCGTGCTGACGTCGGCGGGCGTGGCGGCCGGCCTCGATTGCTGCTTGCACCTGCTGCGCCAGCTGGCGGGTGCCGAGGTGGCCAACCGGGTGGCGCGCCGGCTGCTGGTGGCGCCGCACCGCCAGGGCGGGCAGGCGCAGTTCATCGAGCGCCCGCTGCCCGTGTCCGGCAGCGAAGGGCGCTTTGCCGAGGTGCTCGCCTGCGTGACGGCCAGCCTGGGCCAGGCGCACAGCATCGACGCGCTGGCCGAGCGGGCCGCCATGAGCCGGCGCAATTTCACGCGCCACTTCCGCCAGGCCACGGGCACGTCGTTCAAGCAATGGCTGCTGAACCAGCGCCTCGCGCATGCGCAAGGCTTGCTGGAAAAAAGCGCGGCCTCGATCGATGTCGTGGCGCAGGAGGCCGGCTTCGGCACGGCCCTGTCGCTGCGCCAGCATTTCCGGGCCAGCTTGCAGACGTCGCCGTCGGCATACCGCAAGCTGTTCCGGCAGCAATCAGGCCAGATCGGGCAGCCATAGCATTGCCGGGTCCCGGCTGCCGTTGGGCAGCTTCGCGCTGACGGCGATTTGCCGCGCGATGAAGGCAGTCTGGTCAAATTCGTAGCGTTCCTGAAAAGATACGGTTTCCGCGCTCATCAGTTCGGCATATGTCTGCATCAGGGTCGAGGCGGAAAGATGCTTGCCTTGTTCCAGATAGGTGTCGATGGCGGCCAGCAGCACGGGGTAATCCACATTGTCCTTGCTGCCGCCAAAGTTGAATGACAATTGCCCGCAGGCGCGCCAGATGGGGTCCAGTTCCCCCTCCGGCACCGCCTGCGTGCGCAACCATTGCAAGGCCTTGAATGGCGGGCCGCCGAACGACGGTGGAGAGATGATGGCCTGGATGGCCAGCTTGACGGCATCGTCGATTCTTCCCGCGCGCACATACTGGCCATGCAGCAAGACCAGCGCATCCGTATATTCGGGCACGATGGCCAGCGCCGCTTCCAGCAGGGCGATGGCCGCTTCGGGGTTGCGCTGCGCGATCAATTCCTTGGCGGCCAGGAAGGCGGCGCGCGGCGAGGCGGGGTCGTCGGCCAGCGAGGGCGTGGTGACGTACTCGTCTTCCGCTGCCGTGTAGGCTTGCAGGAACGCCGCCAGGCTGGAAAAGTGCGGCTGGATGCGCCATTCGTCGTGCCACGTCTCGACGACGATGGGTTCGCACGCTTCGCGGCCGATGGGCCAGTACAGGCCGAAGGTATCGCCATTGCCCAGCGCGCCTTCGTGGAAGGGGATAAAGCCGAGGGGCGGATATGCTGTCGAGTGTTGCCAGTCTTGTTCTAGCGAGATGTGGGCGAAGCTTGCGGGTAGTTGCATGGAGGCACCAGAGCATAAAACGCCAGTGTAATGCAAGAGCGTGCCGCGCCGTGTCCGCCAGTGGCGCTTGCGGCGCCAGGCCGGCCTGGTCCGCTGCGGTCGGCGGGCACTGGAATGGGCTTGCGCAAGGGCAGGGGATGGATCGTGCTCATCAGGGCGCAGGATCATGCGGCATGCCGGCAGCGCGGGACGCCAGGCCAGCCGCGGCGGCCACTTCTGCCAGGTCCAGTAGCCGGTAGCTGCTGCGCCTTTCCGCCGAGTCCAGCGTAATCATCGTCAGCGACTGCCCGCCGAACTGGCGGAAGCTCAGCTTTGTCGCCGCATAGGCGGGAACCAGGGTGACGAGATTACGCACCAGTAATCCAAAATGTCTTGCCGCGTGCTCGATGACGACGATGCGTGCCGTGGGCGCACCCTGCTGGCCCAGCGCGATCAGCGGCAGTGTGCGTCCCTGCCAGGTACAACTGCCAAGCGGGGCGCTGATATCGCCGCACGAGGGGGCTTGCATGTCGTCGGGCGGGGCCAGGATGGTGACGATGGCGGCCATGGGTAAGGCCAGTTCCTCGCCCCCGTCGCAGACGATGTAGGCGTCGCTGCTGCGCAGGCCTTGTGCCGAAGCAAGCGTTTGCGTACTCGTTTCGCGCGATGCTTGCGGGCACAGCGCCAGCAGGGCTGCGTCATCGAGCACGAGGTGCGGCGGGCCGGACTGCGCCGTGATCGTGGCCGCCACCAGCGCGTGAGCGCACGGTCCGTCTGCGCCGTGCAGGATGCGGCTGCAATCGATATCGCGCACGTCCAGCGTCTTGTCGATGCGTAGCCCCAGGCACCGACCGTCCCGTTCCAGCACGGCCAGCAGGGGTGGCGGCGCGGGCGGTGCCGGCAAGGCGCCATTGAAAGCGGCACCGTTGAGCACATACACTTGCCGCCCGCGCCAGCGCACCACCCCCGCCAGTTGTCCATTCCAGCCGAACGCCGTATCCAGTGGCGGGCACGGCAGGACTTCGGCTACCAGCGCCGCGGGCAATGCCAGTACGCGTCCCGCCAGCTCGACCAGCGCCAGCGATGCGCTGCCGCCGTCCTGCTCTGGAGCGGGGCGCGCATCGATTCCCGTCTGTGCGCCCGCCGTCCGCGTCCAGGCTTGCGCCCGCAGCATCAGGCGCTGCGGCTCAAGCAAATTGAGCAGTTCAGCGCCGCCGGCGGGACGCGCGACGTAGCGGAAAAAGCGGTCTGGCTCCTCGTCGTGGCACACTTGTTCGATGTGCTGTGGGGCAATTTTTTGTACGTTGGAGACGGCGTCGACGGCCAGACCGGCCAGGCGGCCTTCCGCTGCCAGCAGCAGCACGTAGGCACAAGGGGCATCGGCCGGCAGGTCGAGCCAACGGCGCAAGTCGATCAAGGGTATCAGCTGGTCCAGATGTGAAAAGACGCCTGCCAGGGCGCCTGTTGCGCCCGGCATGGGCAGCACGCCGGAGGGGAGCGGCAGCGCCTGGCGCACATGGGACGAGGCTATGCCTACCTGCAGCGTGCCTATGCGCACCTGCACGTAGTCCTGCGCCGCCGGTGCAGGGGCAGACATGCTCAGTGCTCCGCGGCGGCGGTTGCCTGCAGGTCCGTCAGCAGCTGCGCCACATGCCTGCTGGAATCGACCTGGGCAGCCGTGGCCTGATCGATCTGGCCTATCGATTGTGTTGTGTTATGAACGGAGTCACGGATCTGTTCGAAGGACAGGCGCACTTGTTCCGACAGGGTGCCGCTTTGATCGACGCGGCTGATGGTGGCGTCGATCAGGCGCGCGATGTTGCGTGCGGCATCGCCGGATTTCTCGGCCAGTTTGCGCACTTCATCGGCGACGATGGCGAACCCGCGGCCATGTTCGCCTGCGCGGGCGGCCTCGACGGCCGCATTGAAGGCCAGCAGGTTGGTCTGGATCGCAATATCGCTGATGGTGCTGACGATTTCCTGCACGTCCTGCGACGATTTCTGGATTTCCAGGATGGAGTCGATCGATTGGCCGAGCAGTACGTGCCCCTGCCGGGCATGCTGTACCGTTTGCTGTGCGATGGTGCTCGCATGCGCGGCGCCATGGCCGATGCTGTCGATGGCGCCGGCGAGCTGTTGCATGGCCTCGCCGATGCCGGCGACGCGGCTGCTGACGGTCTGTTCGCGCTCGACCTGCTGCGTGATATCCATGGCGAATTTGACGACCTTGAAGGCGCGGCCATCGGTGTCGAGAATGGGATTGTACGTGGCTTGCAGCCAGATGGCGGCGCCATGCTTGGCAAAGCGGTGGAAACGTGCGCTCTTGAACTTTCCTTCGCCCAGGTCGGCCCAGAAGTTGCGGTAGCCTTCGCTCTGCACCAGGACATCGTCGCAAAACATGCTGTGGTGCTGGCCCTGCACTTCTTCCAGCGTGTAGCCGACGGCGCGCAGGAAATTGCTGTTGGCCGTCAGGATATTGCCGCGCATGTCGAATTCGATCACGGCCTGCGAACGGGCGATGGCATCGATCTTGCCCGACGTTTCGGAGCGCAGGCGCTTGGCGGCCGTGATGTCGGTGGCGAACTTGATTACCTTCAGCGGCCGGCCGTCGACATCCAGGATGGGGTTGTAGGACGCCTGTATCCAGACTTCGCGGCCCAGTTTGTCCAGCCTGCGGAATTCGCCGGATTGGAATTGCCCGCGCTCCAGTCCCTCCCATAATTGCCGGTAGCTGCTCGCCTGCACATCTTCCTCTGTGCAAAACATGCGGTGGTGGCGGCCGAGCAATTCTTGTTCCTGATAGCCGAAGGTACGCAGAAAGTTGTCATTGGCGCGCAGCACGCGGCCCTGCAAATCGAATTCGATCACGGCCTGTACCCGTTCGATGGCCTGGATCTTGCCGGAAAAATCCTGGCGCGACTGCATATTGGCCGTGATGTCGTCGATGAGCGCGATGACATGGTCGGGCTGTCCGCCATCGCGCGACAGCGGCACATAGCGGGCCTGTATCCAGACTTCCCGTCCTTGCTTGTCCACGCGGCGGAATTCGCCCGCCTGCGGCTGGCCTTCGGCCAGCAGGCTCCAGAATTGCCGTTCATCCTGATGACGCTCGCGCGTGGCCGTGCATAGCAGCTGATGTGGCTGGCCAAGCAATTCGTCGCGCTGGTAGCCGAACACGTCCAGCGCGAGAGGGTTGGCGTCGCTCACGCAGCCGCGCAGGTCGAACTGCATCAGCCCTTGCACCTTGCTCAGTGCGGCTAGCAGGCCCATGTCATCCATCCCTTGCTTCGCCATGTCAGCGGCCATCATCGGGTAGTTCATTGCATTCTCCATGTTCTCGGACCGGCGCGCGCCGGCACAACTGTTCCTGACTGTTCATGCCGCGTGCCCGTCAAGCAGGCGAGGGATGTAGCTAGATGCCGGAGGCACGGTTGCTGCGGTATCTGGAAAAAACAAATAAATTAAATATGCCCAATTAAACAAATATTTAATGAATTTGTCAATGATATTTGAGATTTTTACGTCCGATATGTCGATTTTTTCTTCTTTTTCACAGAAAGTAGGGGAATGAACGTACAAATGTTTCTTTATGGATACAGATGTGCTGGCAATGTGGCAAATAAATTTGCCAAATATATTAAATAATATGGTCGCAGCGCTTTATGGCGCAAGCGCGCCAGCGGCGTGCCGGTCAGCGCATTGAAGGTGCGCCAGATGGGATCGGTCTGCTCTTCGGCACCGACAGCGTGCGCAGCCATTGCAGGGATTTCAGCGGCGGGCCGCCAGGCGAGAGCGGCGAACTGACGGCCTGAATGGCGGCATCCGGCTTGCGCTGGACGGTCCGCTATCGCCCCTGCCCGGCACGCGCTAGGCGAACGGGGTGTGGCCGATGGGCGCGTCGTTGCGCCAGTGCCGGCCTATGGACAGGTGCGCGAGGGCGGCGGGGCATTGCGTGGCCGCCAGCGCAGAACAGCGCTGCTGGCGCGTCCCCATGGCCTACTTGCGTGGCTCGTGTATGCGGAATTTGCGCACGATGCCCGCCTGGTCGAACATGACGGCCACTTCGCGTGTGCCTTTTTCGCCCAGCAGGGGGATCAGCCGCGTCACGGCGGGTGTTTTCAGCTGGTTCTTGTAGACCCAGACTTCATAGCCGGGATCGAAGCTGACGACGGTGGCGTTGCCCAGTGCCGCGTCGAGGTCGAGGCGGGTGGTCTTGCCCACCTTGATGTTCTGATAGATGGCGCCGTTGTCGGGTGCGCGGTTGACCTTGTATTCACTGGCGGTGCACATGGCCACGGCCAGGCCCGCGAGGCAGGAAGCTGCCAGTTTTATCAATGTGTTCATATGGACTCCCAGTGTGCATCACTGCTTCCAATCTCAGAGGGGACGGGCGTGATGTCATGGCAGGAGTGTGCTTGTCTCGCCGCGAATGTGCTACAAGATTATACAAAGGCGCAAGATGCGATGCCGTCGGTACCGGCAGGCGGTACTTTTAGCGGTTTTGCAATACGTCGGTCGACAGCGCCAGGGTTTCCTTGATTTCTTCCATCACCACATAGCTTTTCGACTGCGCGGCGCCGGGCAGCTGCAGCAGCATGTCGCCCAGCAGCTTGCGGTACTCGGCCATTTCATGGATGCGCGCCTTGATCAGGTAATCGAAGTCGCCCGACACCAGGTGGCATTCCTGCACTTCGGGAATCTGCAAGACTTCGCGGCGGAATTGCTCGAAGGCGGACGCGGATTTTTGATTCAGCGTAATCTCTACAAAGACGAGCAGCTTGGCGCCCAGCGCGGACGGGTTCACCTTGGCGTGGTAGCCCGTGATGACGCCATCGCGCTCCATGCGCTTGACCCGCTCGATGCAGGGCGTGATCGACAGGCCCACCTGTTCGCCCAGGTCTTTCATCGAGATGCGGCCATCCTGCTGCAGGATGCGCAGGATGTGGCGGTCCAGCTTGTCGAGGCCACGTGCCGATTCTTTAAGGATTCTCATGATTTATTGCTGAATATCTCGATTTATACGTGAACAAATACTGGCTCTTTCCCAATATGATAGCGGTTAATCTGGCGTCAGCCTAAAAAAATATAATGAGGAAACTATGCGTATCGTGATTCTGGGTAGCGGCGTCATCGGCGTCACCAGTGCTTACTATCTGGCCAAGGCAGGACATGAGGTGACCGTCATCGACCGCCAGCCGGGCCCGGCACTGGAAACCAGCTTCGCGAATGCGGGGCAAATCTCGCCCGGCTACGCTTCGCCATGGGCCGCGCCCGGCATTCCCCTGAAAGCCGTGAAGTGGATGATGCAGCGCCACGCGCCGCTGGCCATCTCGCTCGACGGCAGCGCCGCCCAGCTCAAATGGATGTGGCAGATGTTGCGTAATTGCACACCGGAAGCCTACGCCGTGAACAAGGAGCGCATGGTGCGCCTGGCCGAATACAGCCGCGACTGCTTCAAGGTGCTGCGCGCCGAGGCCGGCATCACGTATGAAGGCCGCCAGCAAGGCACGATGCAATTGTTCCGCACCGAAAAGCAGTACAACGACGCAGCCAAGGATATCGAAGTGTTGAAAGACGCTGGTGTGCCGTATGAAGTGCTGCAGCGCAACGAGCTGTCGCGCGCCGAGCCGGCCCTCGAAGCGGTCAAGGATAAACTGTTCGGCGGCTTGCGCCTGCCCAACGATGAAACGGGCGATTGCCAGTTGTTTACCACGCGCCTGTCCGAAATGGCCGAGGCGCTGGGCGTGAAGTTCCGCTATGGCGTCTCCATCGATGCATTGCTGACGCAGGGCGATGAAATCGCCGGCGTGCAATGTGGCGCGGAAATCGTCAAGGCCGATTCCTATGTCGTGGCGCTGGGCTCCTATTCGACGGGCTTCATCAAGCCGCTGCTCGACATTCCCGTGTATCCGCTGAAGGGCTATTCGATCACCGTGCCCATCGTCAACGCGGCCAAGGCGCCCGTGTCGACCATCCTCGATGAAACGTACAAGATCGCCGTGACGCGTTTTGACGACCGCATCCGCGTGGGCGGCATGGCGGAAATCGCCGGCTACAACCTGAACCTGAACCCGCGCCGCCGCGAAACCCTGGAAATGGTCGTCAACGACCTGTTCCCCGGCGGCGGCAACACGAGCGAGGCGACCTTCTGGACGGGCTTGCGCCCGATGACGCCGGACGGCACGCCGATCGTCGGCCGCACGCCGCTGCGCAACCTGTTCCTCAACACGGGCCACGGCACGCTGGGCTGGACCATGTCCTGCGGTTCGGCGCAATTGCTGGCCGACCTGATGTCGTCGAAAAAGCCGGCGATTCTGGCCGACGACCTGTCCGTCAGCCGCTACAGCGGCGCGCAGGGCAATGGCAAACTGCAACACGCGGTGGCTTGAGATGGGGGCCAGCATGCCTCCGAAAGAACGTAGCGGCGCCATCCTGACGGTGGACCTCGATGCCGTGCGCGCCAACTACCGCTTGCTGCGCGACAAGGCGCACCCGGCCGCCTGCTCGGCCGTCGTGAAGTCCGACGCGTACGGCCTCGGCGCCGCGCAGGTGGGCGCGGCCCTGTATGAAGAAGGCTGCCGCCATTTCTTCGTGGCCCATCTGGAAGAGGGCATCAGCCTGCGCCCGCACGTGGCGCCGGACGCGGCCATCTTCGTGCTGCACGGCCCGCCCGTCGGCACGGAAGGCGAGTTCACGGCCCACGGCCTGACGCCCGTGCTCAACAGCGAGCCCCAGGTGGCGGGCTGGCGCGCGCACGCAGCAGCGCTGGGCACCGCCCTGGACGCCATCGTGCAGGTGGACACGGGCATGTCGCGCATGGGCTTGTCGCCGCGGGAAATCGACGCCTGGCTGCTGGATCCGCACTTTCTCGACGGCATCAATGTGCGCTATGTCATGAGCCACCTGGCTTGCGCCGACGAGCGCGCCAACCCGATGAATGGCGAGCAGCTGGCCCGTTTCATCGCCATCCGCGCCCGTTTGCCGCACTACCGCGCCAGCCTGGCCAATTCCTCGGGCATCTTTCTGTCGCCCGATTACCACTTCGACCTGGTGCGCCCCGGCGCGGCCCTGTACGGCATCGGGCCGCAGGGCGGCGAGCCGAATCCGCTGCGCTCCGTGGTGCGTCTGCAAGGCAAGGTCTTGCAGACGCGCACGATCGCCGCCGGCGACCACGTGGGCTACAGCCGCCGCTACACGGCCAGCGCGCCGCGCCAGGTGGCCACGGTGTCCGTCGGCTACGCCGATGGCTGGCTGCGCAGCATGAGCAATCAGGGCCTGGCCATCGTCGATGGCGTGAAAGTGCCGCAGATCGGCGCCATCTCGATGGATTCCATCACCCTGGACGTGAGCGCCATCGCCGAGGAACGCGTCGCGCCGGGCAGCCTGGTCGACCTGATCTGCGCCGAACACCCGGTCGACGCCGTGGCGGCCATGGCCAATACCATCGGCTACGAGGTATTGACGAACCTGGGCGGACGCTACTATCGCGAATACCGGGGATTGGCCGGAGCACGCTAAGCAGCGCGAAACCGATGATTGTGTGGCAAGATAGCCCTGACGTGCATCGCACCTCAGGGCTTTTTTTTAACCATCATCGGGGATTTATATGAGCCAATATCAAGTCGCAATCATCGTCGGCAGCCTGCGCAAGGATTCCTTCAACCGCAAGCTGGCCGACGCCATCATCAAGCTGGCGCCGCCCGAGTTTTCCTTCAAGCACATTGAAATCGGCGACTTGCCACTGTACAACCAAGACGACGATGGCGCGCAGGCCGAGCAGGTGCTGCGCCTCAAATCCGACATTTCCGCCTCGCAAGCCTTGCTCTTCCTCACTCCCGAATACAACCGCTCTATCCCCGGCGTGCTGAAAAACGCCCTCGACCACGGTTCGCGTCCGTATGGACAGAGCGTGTGGGGCGGCAAGCCGGGCGCCGTGCTGGGCGTGTCCGTGGGCGCCACCGGTACGGCCCTGGCGCAACAGCATTTGCGCAATGTGCTCGCTTACCTGGACGTGCCGCTGCTGGGACAGCCAGAAATGTTTATCCAAGCCAAGGACGGCCTGTTTGACGAGCACGGTGGCATCGGTCCGGCCAGCCTCGGTTTCTTCCAGGGCTGGATGCAGCGCTACGTGGGCTGGGTCCGCAAGCACGCGATTCACGCTTGATGCAAGTCAAGGCGGCGGCGCTCAGCGTTGCCGCTTGTTCACATTCTTTGACCATAGATGCCAGGATTTCAATATTGGCACGGGTGTCTCGGTATAATGCGCCCTTTCTGTAGCGCAATACTTTCCAATTTCCTGCCGACTCCATGTGGACTAAACCTGTTCCGCGCATGAACTTGCGCCGTTTGATCGTGCTCGTGGCCTTTGCCAGCGCCCTGGTGTCCCTGGCCAACACCTTTTATGCCAGCTACAGCGTGCAGCGCCAGCTGTTGATCGATACCACCCTGGAAGCGAACCACGCCTACGCGAGCAAGCTGGCCAGCACGGCCGAGGATTTCCTGCAGTCGGCGCGCCAGCAGCTGGCCTACAGTGCCGGCAGCCTGCCATCGCGCATGGGCGACGATGCCTGGCTGACGGACGAGGCGCAGCGCCTGCGGCTGCAAACGAACAGCTTCAATTCCGTGCTCATCGTCGATGCCCAGGGCAAGGTGCTGGGCGTGTCGCCGGAAACCCTGGCCCTGAAAAACCGCACGCTCGATTCGGCCGGCGCCATCCAGGCGCTGCGCGAACGGCGCCCGCTGGTGACGCAGCCGTATGTTTCCTCGGTCGGCAACCTGGTGGTCTTCATTTCGCATCCCATCGTCGGCAAGGATGGGCGCTACCTCGGTTATGTGGGCGGCAGCATTTACCTGAAACAGAAAAACATCCTGTACACCATGCTGGGCCAGCATTACTACCGCGACGGCTCTTACCTGTACGTGGTCGACCAGAACCGGCGCCTGCTGTACCACCCGGACCCCGAGCGCCTGGGCCATGTGGCCGGCAGCAATGACGTCATCGACACCATCATCACGCAGCGGGGCGGCGGCAACCGGCGCATGCATAACAGCCTGGGCGTGGACATGCTGGCCGGCTACGCCGTCATGCCGTCGACGGGCTGGGGCATCGTGGCACAGCGTCCCACGGCCATGACCCTGGCGCCGCTGAACCAGCTGATGGCCAATACAATCTGGCATTCCCTGCCGATCGCCTTGCTGAGCCTGCCATTCATCTGGTGGCTGGCCAGCCTGATTTCGCGGCCCCTGATGCAACTGGCCGAGGGGGCGCGGCGCATGGATGTGCCCGGTACGAGCGAGCACATCGCGTCCATCCGTGCCTGGTATGTGGAGGCGGCGCAGATCAAGAAAGCCTTGCTGAAGGGCCTGGCGTTGTTGCAGAACAGGATAGGCAAGTTAAAGACCGACGTGGAGACGGACCCGCTGACGGGCCTGGCGAACCGGCGCGGCATGGCGGCGGCGCTCGACGTCTGGCAGGCGCAGGCGCGGCCGTTTTCCGTCATCGCCATCGATATCGACCATTTCAAGCAAGTCAATGACCGCTGGGGCCATGCCATCGGCGATGAAGTGATCCTGCGCCTGGCGCAGCTGATGCGCGCCTGTTCGCGCGATGCCGACGTGCTGTGCCGCAATGGCGGCGACGAATTCATCATGCTGCTGCCCGATGCCGACCTGGACGTGGCCATGCAAGTGGCCGAGCGCCTGCGCGCCAAGGTGGCCGCCGCCGTGATTCCCGGCGCGGGCGCCATCACGGTCTCGCTGGGCGTGGTCTCGTCGTCGCACGGCGAGCGCAGCACGGACGCCGTGCTGCTGGCCGCCGACGCGGCCCTGTACGTGGCCAAGGAAAACGGGCGCAATTGCGTGGGCATCACGGAACCGGCCTGACAGGCGTGCCGCGCGGCATGATCTGATCCGTTGTTTTCTGTTGCATCTGAGCCTGTCCTGTTTGCCCGCCAGCGCTTACCATGGGGCCCTGATGGTGTACAACGGGGAACGGGTATGGCGACGGTGAATATTGATGACGTTTGAGCAAGAACTTGGCATCCGCTGCGAGGTCGGTGATCAGCCCCACCCGCTGGCCTTGCTCGACTGTCGCGAACTCAATTACGGTCAGCACAGCGTGCTGCCGCTGCACCCGTTCCGCCTGAGCGTGCCGGAAGCGGCGCTGGCGGGACTGCTCGACGAACCGTTCAACAGTTTCGTGCAGGATTGCCGCGAAGACGACCTGCAGTACGAGGAAAGCGACTTGCCCGAGCTTATGCAGGCCGGCTATCCCGACATCACGGCCATGCTGGCGGGCCACCGGCCGCTGCTGGCCGAAATGATTTACGACTTCATGATCGGCGACCTGATGTGGGCCATCGGGCGCGCCAGCGGCTACTGCCGGCCCCGCGCCCGTTGTTTGGGCGACGTGGAGGCGGCCGATGGCCGCGCGTATTTTACCGTCAATCAAGTGGAGAAAATCTATTTTGCCGATGGGCAGGTCATCTTGGAAGGGCAGGGCTACTACGGCGCCTATGTCATCTGGCTGACGCACGGCGGCGGGAGAAAAATAGGGACTTGACCTTCCTTGCGTGGGAAGGTTTATAGTCCTGCCATGAACCGCGCCTTTTTCCGCTCACTTGCCCGCTCGCTGCTCTGGCTGCTGGCCGTCACCTTGCCCTTGCAGGGCTTTGCGTCGGCCATGCGCAGCTGCTGCGTGGACGAGCGGGCGGCAATGGTCACTATCGCCGCTGCAGCAACGCAGGCGCCCCAGTGCCATGACATGGCCGACATGCAGATGCAGCACCAGCCGCTGCACATGGCCATGGACGACGGCGGCGCGGGCCACCCTGGCCACGATTGCGGCAACCATGGCGCCTGCACGGTGGGCGCCACGGCGCCGCCCGGCATGCCTGCCGTGCACGCCTTGACCCTGCGCGCGCCGCCTCCGGCGCTGGCACCCGATTCCCTGTTCGCCGGGCATATCCCCTCCGGCCCTGAACGTCCCCCGAGAAGCACGCGCTCCGCCTGACCGCCCGTTGAACCTGGCGGTGCCGCCGTCGCACGTCCCTGCACGTCGTACCGGCCACGCCAGCGTTCCCGTCGCGCGCCCGCCGCGCCATACCCTGTCATTCAAGGAATACCATGAAGCAATTATTCAGCCTCGTGCTGGCCGCCGGCGTTGCGCTTGCCTCGCTGCCGCTGGCCGCCGCCGCGCAATCCCGGCCCCCATCCGTCCCGCAAGAGGCGCAAGCGCCCGTGCCGGCCCCCACCTATCGCTCCGCCTTCGCCGGCTACCGTGCCGCCGCCGAGGACGACGCCACGCCCGACCAGGCCTGGCGCGCCCTCAACGAGAAAGTCGGCAAGGCAGGCGGTCACATGGGCATGATGAAGATGGACGGCCACAAGATGGAAGGCCACAAAATGCCGATGGAGAAGCCCGGTCCCAAGCCTGCCGCCCAGCCCGCCCCGCAACACCAGCATGAGGGACACTGAGATGGCACCTTTTACAAAATCAACTTGCCTCACGCCGCTGGCCCTGGCGGCCGTTTTGCTGCTCAGCGGCTGCACCAGCTTCAGCCCCGATGGCGGCATGCAGGCCGTGTCCGCGCTGGCCGACGCCCGCACGGGCGCCCCCGCGGCATTGACGGAGAAGGGCGGCGAGGAAAAGCTGGCCTCTTTGCTGGCCCAGCCCCTGGACGCCGACAGCGCCGTGCGTATCGCCCTGATGAACAACCACGGCATGAAAGCGGCGCTGGCCGAACTGGGCGCGTCCGAGGCGGACCTGGTGCAAGCGGGGCGCTTGCGCAACCCGGGCCTGTCGTTCGGCCGCTCGCATGGCAGCCACGGCAATGAAATCGACCGTGGCGTCAGCTTCGACCTGGCCGGCCTGCTGACCATGCCCATGCGCGTGAACATCGAGCGGGGCCGTTTCGAGCAAGCCAAGCTGCAGGCCGCCAGCAGCGCCGTGCAGCTGGCGCTTGATACGCGCCGCGCCTACTTCAATGCCGTGGCCGCCGTGCAGACGGAAGCGTTCATGCAGCGGGCGTTGCTGTCGGCCGAGGCGGGCGCGGAACTGGCCACGCGCCTGCGGCAGGCGGGCAACTGGAGCCGCCTCGACCAGGCGCGCCAGCAAGTGTTTTATGCGGACGCCGCCGGCGACCTGGCCCGCGCCCGCCACCAGGCATTGGTGACGCGCGAACACCTGACGCGCCTGCTGGGCCTGTGGGGCAAGCAGACGGCGTTTACCTTGCCGTCGCGCCTGCCTGACTTGCCGGCCCATGCGGCCGAGGCGGGCGATATCGAGGCGCAGGCGATGGAGCAGCGCCTCGACGTGCAGATGAGCAAACTTGACGCCCATGCCACGGCCAGCGCACTGGGCCTGTCCAAGGTCACGGGTGTCATCAATGTGCTCGACGTGGCTTATACCAACAAGAGCACGAGCGAGGCGCCGCGCGAAAACGGCTACGAGGTATCGCTGGAACTGCCGCTGTTCGACTGGGGCACGGCGCGCAACGCCAGGGCGCAAGCGCTGTACGAACAGTCGCTGCAGCGCACGGCGGGCACGGCTGTCAAGGCCCGCTCGGAAGTGCGCGAAGCGTATTCGAGCTACCGCACGGCCTACGACCTGGCGCGTCACTACCGCGATGAAGTCGTGCCGCTGCGCAAGACGATCTCGCATGAAGTATTGCTGCGTTACAACGGCATGCTGGCCAGCGTGTTCGAACTGCTGGCCGATGCGCGCGAGCAAGTCGCCAGCGTGAACAGCGCCATCGAAACCCAGCGCGATTTCTGGATCGCGCAAACCGAACTGCAAGGCGCCATCAATGGCAGCGGCCCAGCCAACAAGGAATAATGATGATTACACGTAGAAATTTTTTCATGAACGCGGGCGCCGTCGCCCTGAGTGCGGCAGCGGTGAGCCGCGTCGGTGCGGCGTCCCTGCCGGAAGCCGTCAGCATGGCTGGCGCCGACACGAAAGCGCCGCCACCGCCGCCGAACGGACGGCCGTACAACCCCGTCGTCACCCTGAATGGCTGGTCCTTGCCCTGGCGCATGAACAACAACGTCAAGGAATTTCATCTGGTGGCCGAACCCGTCGTGCGCGAACTGGCGCCCGGCATGCAAGCGAACCTGTGGGGCTATAACGGCCAGTCACCAGGGCCTACCATCGAAGTGGTGGAGGGCGACCGCGTGCGCATCTTCGTCACTAATAAATTGCCGGAACACACGAGCGTGCACTGGCATGGCCAGCGCTTGCCCAACGGCATGGATGGCGTCACGGGCCTGACCCAGCCGGGTATTCCTCCCGGCAAGACCTTCGTCTATGAATTTGTTGCCAGGCGGCCCGGTACCTTCATGTACCACCCGCATGCCGATGAAATGACGCAGATGGCCATGGGCATGATGGGTTTCTGGGTGACGCACCCGAAAGACCCGAATGTCATGAAGGTGGACCGCGATTTCGTCTTCCTGCTCAGCAATTACGACATCGATCCTGGCAGCTATACGCCGAAGATCATGACCATGACGGATTTTAATCTGTTCACGTTCAACAGCCGCGTCTTCCCCGGCATAGCCCCCATGGTCGTGCGCCAGGGCGACAAGGTGCGCGTGCGCGTGGGCAATCTGACCATGACGAACCACCCGATCCACATGCACGGCCATGAATTCGAGGTGACGGGCACGGATGGCGGCTGGACGCGTCCCGAATCGCGCTGGCCCGAGGTGACGACCGATATCGCCGTGGGGCAGATGCGCGCCGTGGAGTTTACCGCCACGGACCTCGGCGACTGGGCTTTCCACTGCCACAAATCGCACCACACGATGAATGCCATGGGACACGACGTGCCCACCATGATCGGCGTCGACCACCAGGGCGTGGCGGCGAAAATCAACCAGCTCGTGCCCGGCTACATGGTGATGGGCGAACGGGGCATGGCCGACATGGGCGAGATGCAGATGCCGATCCCCGACAATACCTTGCCGATGATGGCGGGCGACGGCCCGTTCGGCGCCGTTGGCATGGGTGGCATGTTTACCACGGTCAAGGTGCGCAAGGATCAGAAACCGGGCGATTACAGCGACCCGGGCTGGTACCAGCACCCGGCCGGCAGCGTGGCCTATGAATGGACGGGCGCCTTGCCGGAACCCGTGCGGGGCCAGGGCGCGGGCAAGCCGGCGGCAAAAAGCGGCGTGGAAATGACGGTGCGCAAGCCAGGCGGACACAGCGGCCATTGACGCTCTCCCGGGATTTGCTAGCATGGCAAGTCCCGGGACATGTTGCTTTGTATCAAGGAATTGTTGGTTAGTGACAATCCGAGCATTTTAGTGACTGTTTTTTCCTTATATTCAAGGCATACGCTTAAATTATTGGCTACCGTCTTGTCTGGGGGGAAACATGTTGAGTAAAATGAAAGTGGGGACGCGCCTGCTCGCTGCCTTCTTTTGCGTCGCGCTGATGGGGGCCATCGTGGCCGGCATCGGCATCTTCAACATGGGCAAGATCGATACCATGGCGGGGCAGATGTACAACCATGAATTGCTGGGGCTGTCGTACATCAAGGAGGCGAATATCGCCTTGATCAAGGTGGGCCGCGCGCGCAGCAATTTCTTGCTGGCCACTACCGCCGAGGAGCGCGCCACGCGCCAGGCTGACATCGGCAAATTCCTGGAGTTAAATAAAAGCTATCTGGCCAAGGCCCAGCCGCTGTTCGTCACGCCAGCCGCCAAGGAATTGTTTGCCCGCTTCGCCGCTGTCGAAGCGGAGTACATTGCCACCATGCAGCAGGCCCTGGCGCTGGCGGCGGCCGAGCCGCTGGCCCAGCGCAGCGCGCAACTGGTCGTACTGCTCAACAAGACGCGCCAGCATGCCGATGAACTCGACGGTATGCTGGATAAACTCTCGCTGCAGAAGGAAGAGCGCGCCAAGGCGGCTTCCGAGCAGGCCTCGGGCGTGTACCAGGCCAGCCGCAGCTTCATGATCGCGCTGGTGCTGGGCAGCATGGCGGCCGGCCTGGCGCTGGGGGCGCTGATCACGCGCGGACTGACGCGCCAGCTCGGCGGCGAACCGGCGTATGCCGTCAGGATCGCCGGCGCCATCGCCGAGGGCAATCTCACCATCGATATCCGCACGGCCAGCCATGACAATGCCAGCCTGCTGTTCGCCATGAAAGCCATGCGCGACAAGCTGGTGGGCATCGTCAGCCAGGTGCGCTCGGGTACGGACACCATCAACACAGCTTCGAGCGAAATCGCCCAGGGCAACCTCGACTTGTCGTCGCGCACGGAAGAGCAGGCCAGTTCGCTGGAAGAAACGGCATCATCGATGGAGCAGCTGACCTCGGCCGTGCGGCAGAACGCGGACAATGCGCGCCAGGCCAATGCGCTGGCCGGCGCCGCGTCCGACGTGGCCGGCAAGGGGGGCGCCGTGGTGGGGCAGGTGGTGCAGACGATGGAATCGATCAATGCGTCTTCGCGCAAGATCGTCGACATCATCAGTGTCATCGACAGCATCGCTTTCCAGACGAATATCCTGGCCTTGAACGCGGCCGTGGAAGCGGCCAGGGCGGGCGAGGAGGGGCGCGGTTTCGCCGTCGTCGCGGCGGAAGTGCGCAACCTGGCGCAACGCTCTGCCAGTGCCGCCAAGGAAATCAAGACCTTGATCGGCGACTCCGTTGAGCAGGTGGAAATCGGTTCCAGACTCGTGCATGACGCAGGCAAGACGATGGATGAAGTGGTGACCAGCGTGCGCCAGGTGGCTGACATCATGCAGGAAATCACGGCCGCCAGCGCCGAGCAAAGCGCCGGCATCGAGCAAGTCAACCAGGCCGTGCTGCAGATGGACCAGGTGACGCAGCAGAATGCGGCCCTGGTGGAAGAGGCGGCGGCCGCCGCTGAATCACTGCAGGACCAGGCGCAGACCCTGACCGAGCTGGTGGGCGTGTTCCGCCTGCATGCGCAGGCCGAAGGCATCGCCGTGGCGGCGGCCAGCAATGTCACGCCGCTGCGCCGGCCAGTGCCGGCCGCCAGACAGGAAGTGCGGCGCCTGGCCTGACAGCGGCCGGCTCGGGCGCAATCGGCGCGGCGGTGGTAGGCTGTCGCTATTGCGCGTTTGCCACTTCAGGGTCCCCCATGCCATCTTCTTTCCTGTCCTCCTTGAGTTTTTCCCTGTTGCTGCTGTCGTTGGCGCCCCTGGCGCAGGCGCAGGAGGGCGAGCCCGTCCTGCCTTATCGTCCATCGGTGGCCAGTCCCGCCCAGCTGCCCGTGCCGGGCCAGCTGGAATTCGAGGCGGGCGGTCTGCTGTCGAAAATGGACGACACGCGCCGCGCCAGCTTGCCGTACACGTTCAAGCTGGCGTTCACGCCCGAATGGGGCGTGCTGCTCGAAGGCGAGGGTTTCGTGCGCGCGCGCGACGGCACGGGCCGGCGCGAGACGGGCGTGGGCGACACGACGGTCGTGCTCAAACGCGCCTTTTTGCTCGACAGTGCCACGGCGCTGGGCCTGGAACTGGGCTGGAAGTTGCCCACTGCCAAGGACAGCATCGGCAGCGGCAAGAGCGATGTCTCGTTGAACGGTATTTTCAGCCGCGATCTGGGCGCCGTGCACATGGATGCCAACCTGAACGCCACGCGCCTGGGGGCTTCCGACCCTGGCACGGGCAGGGTGCAAACGGGCTGGGCGGCCTCCTTTTCCACGCCCGTCAGCGACCGCTGGGGCGCCACGGCGGAAGTGTCGGGCACGCGTTTGCGCGGCGCGCCAGCCACGGCGCAGCTGCTGCTGGCCGCCACCTACAGCCCCACGCCGCGGTTGGCCATCGATATCGGCATGGCGCGCGGCTTGACGGCGGCGTCGCCGGACTGGTCGCTGTTCAGCGGCTTGGTGGTGCCGCTGGGCACACTGTGGTGAGATTGCGACGGGATTCCTTATGTGTCCTTGCGAACAAACGGTTGCTTGCGCAAGGTCTACAATTGCGGCATAACTGATAAAAGGAGTGTCCTCATGAAAACCCTCATTCTCGCCGCCGTCCTGCTGTCGGCAGGTACCGCCGCCGTTGCCCAGGTTTCCGTCACCGTCGGCCAGCCAGGCTTTTACGGCCGCATCGACATAGGCGACTATCCCGCGCCGCAATTGATCTACGCCCAGCCCGTCATCGTGCAGCGCCCGCAATATTATTCGGCCGCCCCGATCTACCTGCGCGTACCGCCCGGCCATGCCAAACACTGGTCCAAGCACTGCCGCAAGTATAATGCCTGTAACCAAGAGGTATATTTCGTCCAAGATGGTTGGTATAACAACCAATATGTGCCCCGCTACCGCCAGCAGCATGGCGACCATGGCCGTCCCGATTACCGCGACCGCGACCGTCATGACGACAGACATGACAAGCACTATGACAAGCGCGACAAACATGATGACCATCCAGGCAAAGGCCATGGCAATGGTCGCGGCAATGGCAACGGCAACGGCAACGGGCACCGGGATTAAACACGCAAGCAGGAGGATCTTTGCACAGTAAAATCGTAATCGTAGGGGGAGGTGCAGGCGGCCTGGAGCTGGCTTGCAAACTCAGCCGCAAGCTCGGCCCAGGCCAGGTCACCCTGGTCGACAGCCGCCTGTACCATATCTGGAAGCCATCACTGCATGAAGTGGCGGCCGGCACCCTGGACATTCATCAAGAGGGCCTGTCGTACCAGATGCTGGCGCATGACAATGGTTTTACCTATGTCTATGGTCCTTTGATCGGGCTCGACGCAGCGTCGAGCAGCCTCACCGTGGGTGCCATCGCCACGGACAAGGATGAGCAGCTCTTGCCGCAGCGCCAGGTCAGCTACGACCAGCTGGTGCTGGCCGTGGGCAGCACCTCGAATTACTTCGGCGTACCCGGCGCCCAGGAAAACACGATTTCCCTGAATGCCACGGAAGACGCCGAACGTTTCCGTTTGACCCTGCTGAAACTGCTGGCCATGGCCGAACAGCGCCAGGGCGACGCGGGCCATCCCGGCGTTGACATCGTCATCATCGGCGGCGGCGCCACGGGCGTGGAACTGGCGGCCGAATTGCGCGAAGCGAGCGGCGTGTATGCCGCGTATGGTTTCCAGAATCTCAACGCCATCAAGGATGTGCGCATCACCCTGCTCGAAGGGGCGCCGCGCATCTTGGCGCCGCTGCCCGAGCGCGTCTCCATCGCCGCCTCGAAACTGCTGCACCAGCATGGCATCACGGTGGTGACCAATACGCGCGTCACCACGATCGAAGCCGACAAGGTGACGGTTGCCAGCGGCACCAGTTATGCGGCCGACATCTGCGTGTGGGCCGCCGGCATCCGCGCGCCGGAATTCCTCGCCACGTTGGGCCTGCCCACCAACCGCGCCGGCCAGCTGGAAGTGACGGGCATGCTCAATGTGCAGGGCCATGCGAATATTTTCGCGCTGGGCGACTGCGCCGCCTGTACGGGGCCCGACGGCAAGCTGGTGCCGCCGCGCGCCCAGGCTGCCCACCAGCAAGCCGATTACCTGCTGAAAACGTTCCTGCTGCAAGCGAAGGGCAAGCCGCCGCAAACCAAGCCGTACGAATACCTGGACTACGGTTCGCTCGTCTCGTTTGGCCGCACCACCTCGGTCGGCACCCTGATGGGTTCCCTGAAGGGCCTGAGCTGGTTCGTCGAAGGCTTTGTCGCGCGCATGATGTATGTCAGCCTGCATTTGATGCACCACAACGCCGTGCTGGGCAGCGTGCGCACGGCCGTCATGGCCATGGGCCGTTTCCTGATCAAGCGCAGCTCGCCGCAGGTCAAGCTGCATTAAGCGGGCTGCATGAAGCGGTTTTGCGCCGTAACAAAACAAGGGGCCTTGCGGCCCCTTTTTATTGGCTATGTCACCGTCAGATGTGGGAATGCTCCCAGCGCGGCTTTCAACAAGGTTGCCGGGGAACGGATGCGCCCCGCGTCGAGTATCCAACGCCAGCCCAGGTAGTTCGGCAGATAGCGCGTGGCCACGCCGTGAAACGGACGTAGCCATTGCCGCAGGCGGCTGTGATAGGCGTTGACGTTTTGCACGTGCACAGCTCCCTGCACGCGGATGCCGGCGCGCAAGTTGACGGCCTGGTGGCTGATGCACGCTTCCCGCGCAAAAGCCCGATAGGCGGCATGGCCATCGGTGACCAGCAGGATATCGTTGTCGATCATCGGTAATAACCGATGATGCAGCTGCGCTGTCGTGAGCGCCCCTTTGCCCGTGACGAAATCGAGGGTTT
>NZ_NEHB01000078.1 GCF_002127655.1 Janthinobacterium sp. GW456P | reverse complement strand
ATGCTGCGCGCCCGCGCCGCTGCGCGCACCTATTTGATCTGCATCGACACGGACGACACGCGCACGACGCAAGAGGGCGGTTGCTGGTGGGAAGTGGCCGTGCCCGAAGTGTCGACTCAGCCCGGCGTGCAAGCTGCGCGTGCCCGTTATGAAAATGATCGCCTGAAACAAAGGAATTGAAATGACTACCTGGAATGTACGCATCGGCATCAACCCGATCTCGTGGATGAACGACGATTTGCCCAGCCTGGGCGGCGAGACCCCGCTGGAAACGGCGTTGAAAGAGGGCGCCGAGATCGGCTATGT
>NZ_NEHB01000077.1 GCF_002127655.1 Janthinobacterium sp. GW456P | reverse complement strand
CGCTGGGCCAGGTTGCGCACTTCGGACGCCACGACGGCAAAGCCGCGGCCCTGTTCGCCGGCCCTGGCCGCTTCCACGGCCGCGTTCAGGGCCAGGATATTCGTCTGGAAGGCGATGCCGTCGATCACGGAAATGATGTCGACGATCTTGTTCGACGAGGCGTTGATCGATTCCATCGTGCCCACCACTTGCGCCACGACTTCGCCGCCCTTGACGGCCACTTGCGCCGCCGACGCCGCCAGCTGGTTCGCCTGGCGCGCATTGTCCGCATTCTGTTTCACGGTGGAAGTCAGCTCTTCCATCGACGA
>NZ_NEHB01000076.1 GCF_002127655.1 Janthinobacterium sp. GW456P | reverse complement strand
CCATGGGAGCGGGTTTTACCAGAAGTAGGTAGCTTAACCGCAAGGAGGGCGCTTACCACGGTAGGATTCGTGACTGGGGTGAAGTCGTAACAAGGTAGCCGTATCGGAAGGTGCGGCTGGATCACCTCCTTTCTAGAGTTTGCACGAATCAGGTAAMTGGTTCACGCATCAAATGTTCACACTTATCGACTGTTAATAAAGAAGAACAGCATTTGGGGCTGTAGCTCAGCTGGTTAGAGCACCGTGTTGATAACGCGGGGGTCGTTGGTTCGAGTCCAACCAGCCCTACCAGTTTCTGTAGTAAATCTCAGGGGGATTAGCTCAGCTGGGAGAGCACCTGCTTTGCAAGCAGGGGGTCGTCGGTTCGATCCCGTCATCCTCCACCAAAAGTTCAAACGTAAGTTGATCACATCGGTGATTGAATTTAGGTTTGGTCTTTTCGAGACCAAGTGCTGTAT
>NZ_NEHB01000075.1 GCF_002127655.1 Janthinobacterium sp. GW456P | reverse complement strand
CCGCCGCTGCGGGTGCTGCGCTGTACATAGGCGTTGGCCAGCGACAGGGCCTGGTCGGCCTTGACGACATCGCTGACCATGCCCGACAGGATCAGGGTGTCGCCCGCCACCGTGACGTGGATCTTTTCGTTCGGCAGCAGTTCGGCCATGCGTGCCTGCAGGCTGCTGCTGTCGATGCCGACGGCCAGGTCGATGATGGTGGCGTCATTGCTCTTGTTCCACAGGATCAGGTTGGTGGTGCCGACGGAGCGGCCCAGCAGGTACACCTCGTTGGGATTGAGCAGGATGACGTCGGCGATGCGCGGGTCGCCGACGGACATGCGGCTGGCGGCGAACGGCAGGCGCATCAGGGTCGACTTGCCTTCGGCCAGGCTCATTTGCGGCGCCATCTCGGTGCGGCCGGCGCGCGATTCGCTTTGCGGCGGCGTGGCCCGGGGGCGGGCGGCGGCCCGATTGCTCCTGGCGGCGCC
>NZ_NEHB01000074.1 GCF_002127655.1 Janthinobacterium sp. GW456P | reverse complement strand
GGGCGGCTGCTGCGGCTGGGCCGGCACGGGCGGGCGGTTCGGCTGCATGGGATGCGGCGCCAGGTGCGTCTGGCCATCGTCCGTCTGCAGGCGGCCAGGGCGGTTGACCCAGTCGCGCCGGGGCTCCCGCTCGCCGCGCGGCGCCTCAACGGGACGCTGCCAGTTGCCGGCCGGCGCAGGCGCCGTGCTCAACGGCAAGCTTTGCATGACGGGCGGCGGCATGGTGGTGCGGTTGCGGCGCGGCACGTCGACCGTGCGCGTGCCGCCAAAACGCTCGCCCGGCAGCATCGTCATGCCTTCGCGCCGCTCGCGCTCACCCCGCTCACCCATGATCGGGCGGCGCCCTTCGGCCACGCGGTTGATGCGGCGCTCATAGTCCGCGCTGGCGCGGTAGCCGGGCACATAGCGCTCGTGCGGCGACAGGGGAAACCAGCCCACGCCGGGTCCCGGCCGCTGGCCGTGCTGCTGCCAGTGGTTGCCGCCGACCCAGCCCACCAGGGCCGGCGCCCACGGCACGCGGCC
>NZ_NEHB01000073.1 GCF_002127655.1 Janthinobacterium sp. GW456P | reverse complement strand
GCGCATTGAGCGCCATGGCCCGCTGCGCCGCGGCAAGCACGGCGGCCGACGGCGGACTGGCATGCACGCGCGTCTGGCTGTGCGCCGCAAAGCGATGCAACAAGCCGCCGCTGCCCGCCAGCACGGCCAGCGGCACGCCAAAGCCCTTGGCCAGCGAGGCGCCGACGATCACATGGCCGCCCGCCGCGTCGTAAGCGCCCTGCAAGCCGTGCAGCCGCGCCGAGCCGCCGCCTTGCGCGCCCGCCACGCCCAGCACCTGTGTGTCGTCCAGCAGCAGATAGCCGCCGCCCTGGCGCGCCAGGGCCGCATAAGCGGCCAGCGGCAAGACCTGGTCGCTGCCCGGCACATAGCCGTCGGCCAGGATCAACGGGCGCCGCCCCTGCCTGCCCCAGGCCGCCGCCAGGCGCCGCAGCGCCGCCATATCGCCGCTGGGAAACAAGCGCAGCGGCAAACCCAGCGCCTGCGCCCGCTCGGCGCCCCAGCGCGCGATGGCGTAGCTGCCGCCATCGACGAGGCTCACCAGCCGCTCGGCAGCCAGCATGCCGAACAGGTCCCAGAACAGGTGCAGGGTCGACGGCAGCACGCAGGCCGCCTCGCAGCCTTGCAGGGCAGCCAGGCCCGCCGCCAGCGCCTGCGCGCCGGGCGGCTCGCGCAGCGCGGCCG
>NZ_NEHB01000072.1 GCF_002127655.1 Janthinobacterium sp. GW456P | reverse complement strand
GGAAATAAAGTGTATGACGGCGGCGTGGCCGCCAGCCTGAACATGGCTGGGGCATCGTTCACGGGGATGGTGGGCGGCGACAACCTGACGGTCTCGGGCGCCAGCGGCAGTTTTATCGACAAGAACGCCGGAAATGGCAAGACGGTCAATATCAGCGGCATGATACTAGGCGGCACGGACGCTGGAAATTATGATTTTACCAACGCCACGGCCAGCAGCACGGCCAATATCAGCAAGGCCACCATCAGCGGCGTGAGCGGCATTGTGGCCGGAAATAAAGTGTATGACGGCACTGCCACGGCCAGCCTGAACACGGCGGGCGCCACGTTTGCGGGCATGATCGGTGGCGACAGCCTGAGCGTGTCGGGYGCCAGCGGCAGTTTTGCCGACAAGAATGCAGGCACAGGCAAGACGGTCAGCATCAGCGGCATCGTGCTGGGCGGCACGGATGCCGGCAACTACAATTTGACCGGCACCACGGCCAGCAGCAGCGCCGATATCAGCAAGGCCACCATCAGCGGCGTGACCGGTATCGTTGCYGGAAATAAAGTGTATGACGGCGGCGTGGCCGCCAGCCTGAACATGGCTGGGGCATCGTTCACGGGGATGGTGGGCGGCGACAACCTGACGGTCTCGGGCGCCAGCGGCAGTTTTGTCGACAAGAACGCCGGAAATGGCAAGACGGTCA
>NZ_NEHB01000071.1 GCF_002127655.1 Janthinobacterium sp. GW456P | reverse complement strand
ACGGTAGGATTCGTGACTGGGGTGAAGTCGTAACAAGGTAGCCGTATCGGAAGGTGCGGCTGGATCACCTCCTTTCTAGAGTTTGCACGAACCGGGTAACTGGTTCACGCATCAAATGTTCACACTTATCGGCTGTTTAATTAAGAAGAAACAGTAGTCGTAGTAGCACCGCGTTGGGGCTGTAGCTCAGCTGGTTAGAGCACCGTGTTGATAACGCGGGGGTCGTTGGTTCGAGTCCAACCAGCCCTACCAGTAAAAATTCCCGGGGGATTAGCTCAGCTGGGAGAGCACCTGCTTTGCAAGCAGGGGGTCGTCGGTTCGATCCCGTCATCCTCCACCAAGTACTTTGAAAGTCCAAACGTAAGTTAATCACAGTAAGTGATTGAATTTAGGTTTGATCTTTTAGCGATCAAAGCTGTTTCGTTCTTTAACAATCTGGAAGAAGTAAAGATTATTTATTGATCGGTTTGCCGTAAAAGGTGGATCGATGGGTAATGATTGTATGTATCAACAAACAAGCAACAACGTTGTACTTTCTTATCCCTGTAGCGCTCTTTGAGGACTTCGGTCTTCAGAGGCTAACGTTATAGGGACAAGCGAATAAGTGCACATGGTGGATGCCTTGGCGATTACAGGCGATGAAGGACGTAGTAGCTTGCGATAAGCTGCGGGGAGTGAGCAAACACACTTTGATCCGCAGATTTCCGAATGGGGCAACCCACCA
>NZ_NEHB01000070.1 GCF_002127655.1 Janthinobacterium sp. GW456P | reverse complement strand
AACTCTTCAGTTTAATCTCTGTTACTTTGCCGTTTTACCGGCACCGCTATTGCTAGCGGGTCGCTCACTTCAAAAACAACTGACAGGCCACTACTTGCGTAGCGTCCTATTTCATTTATTTCTTCGTGAACATTTGATATTTTAAGTTAGACGCCAATCCGAAGATTGACGCTGCACTTGCATCAAATGCCCACACTTATCGACTGTTAATTGTTAAAGAACGGTATTCGGTACTGCTTATTTACTGCACTCGCGCTATCGACAAAGCGTTGTGTTTGTCAGCTGCGAAGAAGAAAGAGTATGAAGCATTTCGCTAAATCCGTCAACCTTCTTTTTACTACCCTCACCGTTTCCAGCGATCCCCTTGTTTCGCAAACTGCTGCGCCTCATTGGGGAGGCGAACTATAGCAAAGCTATACGCGGGTAGCAAGGGTTATTCTAAGAAAGTACGAAATAGCATTATTCAATGCCATCTCACCATTAAATTGACCAGGCAATACCAGCCGGAACGCCCTGGTGCCCGCTGACGATGCGCAGGCAGCCGCACCAGCTCGGCGCCGACTTGGCCACTCCAAGAGCATCGATACAGAAGTTAATGCCGGTTGAGGGCTAAATTACTAATCAATCTCTGGAAAATAAATCTCCAGACGAAAAAAAACCCGACCATTGCTGATCGGGTTTTTCTCTACTGCGAATAACAAGCCTGACGATAACCTACTTTCACACTGGTTGCAGCACTATCATCGGCGCAAAGTTGTTTCACGGTCCTGTTCGGGATGGGAAGGGGTGGG
>NZ_NEHB01000069.1 GCF_002127655.1 Janthinobacterium sp. GW456P | reverse complement strand
TGGGAGCGGGTTTTACCAGAAGTAGGTAGCTTAACCGCAAGGAGGGCGCTTACCACGGTAGGATTCGTGACTGGGGTGAAGTCGTAACAAGGTAGCCGTATCGGAAGGTGCGGCTGGATCACCTCCTTTCTAGAGTTTGCACGAACCGGGTAACTGGTTCACGCATCAAATGTTCACACTTATCGACTGTTAGCTGAAGAAGAAACAGTAGTCGTCAGTAGCACCGCGTTGGGGCTGTAGCTCAGCTGGTTAGAGCACCGTGTTGATAACGCGGGGGTCGTTGGTTCGAGTCCAACCAGCCCTACCAGTAAGACCCGAGTCGTAGAAATATCCTGGGGGATTAGCTCAGCTGGGAGAGCACCTGCTTTGCAAGCAGGGGGTCGTCGGTTCGATCCCGTCATCCTCCACCAAAGTTTTACCGAAAGTGCAAATGTAAGCCAGTCAAACAGACCCGGTTTAGATTTGATCTTTTAGCGATCAAAGCTGTTTCGTTCTTTAACAATCTGGAAGAAGTAAAGATTATTTATTGATCGGTTTGCGGTAAAACGCAGATCGATGGGTAATGATTGTATGTATCAACAAACAAGCAACAACGTTGTACTTTCTTATCCCTGTAGCGCTCTTTCATTATGAAAATGATGAGAGGCTAACGTTATAGGGACAAGCGAATAAGTGCACATGGTGGATGCCTTGGCGATTACAGGCGATGAAGGACGTAGTAGCTTGCGATAAGCTGCGGGGAGTGAGCAAACACACTTTGATCCGCAGATTTCCGAATGGGGCAACCCACCA
>NZ_NEHB01000007.1 GCF_002127655.1 Janthinobacterium sp. GW456P | reverse complement strand
GCGGCAGGCGCCATGCGGCCGGTGGCGGCGCGGCCCGCCGCGCGCGCGGGCCGGGAACCAGCCGCCAACGGGTGATACGCCGTCGGGCTTCTCATATTAGAATGGGTCTTTGTTGAATCTACTCAAACAGACACGATGGCTTACAAGACACTTGAAGATACGATAGGCAATACCCCGCTGGTGCAACTGACGCGCTTGCCGGGTGCCGATGCGCTTGCGCGCAACAACGTCATCCTGGGCAAGCTGGAAGGCAACAATCCGGCGGGCTCCGTGAAGGACCGCGCGGCCATGTCCATGCTCAAGCGCGCTGAAGAGCGCGGCGTCATCAAGCCGGGCGATACCCTGATCGAAGCGACCAGCGGCAACACGGGCATCGCGCTGGCCATGGCCGCCGCCTTGCGCGGCTACAAGATGCTGCTCCTGATGCCCGACAATCTGAGCGTGGAGCGCCGCCAGAGCATGGCCGCCTACGGCGCCGACATTTTATTGACGCCGAAGACGGGCGGCATGGAATATGCGCGCGACCTGGCCGAGCAGATGCAGAAGGATGGCCGCGGCGTCATCCTCGACCAGTTCGCCAACGAAGACAATTCGCGCGCCCACTATGAAAGCACGGGGCCGGAAATCTGGCGCGATACGAATGGCCGCGTGACGCACTTCGTCAGCGCCATGGGCACGACGGGCACCATCATGGGCGTGTCGCGCTATTTGAAGGAGCAAAATCCCGCCATCCAGATCATCGGCGCCCAGCCAGAGGAAGGTTCGCAGATACCCGGCATCCGCAAGTGGCCGGAAGCGTATCTGCCGAAAATCTACGACAAATCGCGCGTGGACCAGGTGGAATACGTGAGCCAGGGCGTGGCCGAGCGCATGGCGCGCAGCCTGGCGGCGGAAGAGGGCTTGTTTTGCGGCATCTCGGCAGCCGGCGCCTGCGAAATCGCGCTGCGCATCTCGCAAACGGTGGAAAACGCGACCATCGTGTTCGTCGTCTGCGACCGTGGCGACCGCTACCTGTCTACCGGCGTGTTTCCTGCTTGATAGTTTAATGTCGGCCAGAACGGCCTGAGAATTGCTGGAAATACCCCCTCCCCATGGCGGGGAGGGAAAACCTGCGAACTGGCAGGATCAGCCTTGTGGCGTTTCGCCTTCTTTTGGCTTGAATTGCTTGTCGCTGATGCGGAATTTGTTACGACGGTCACCCATCAGGTAACGCAGGTCGCGGATGCTCAGGTCGCTGACTTCGTGCATGCGGATCAGCAGCGATGCGCCGACCGGCAGGCGGTGGTGGCGAATTTTACTGATGACCGGTGGCGCCACTTCCAGCGCGCGGGACAAGGCTGCGTCGTTTTTCAGGCGCAGGTTTTCGATCAGGGTATCGAGCAGTCTGTTTGGGTTGTACTGAAGCAGATCGTCGGAGTCCGAATCGCTGTTCATATCAATGCCGACTTGGTTTGTCATGATGTTATTGTTCCTTCTGTAGTTGCACTGCAAAGTAAAAAACACTCGGAGCTCGCTCTTGCTGCGTTCATGTTCATTCTTTACTAAAAGGAACGAATTCACACACGGTACGATCCGGGATACAGTTTTTCATGATATATACACAATTGTACAACAGGATTCAATTTCAGGCGGGAAAGCCCGCTAATCTTGCTTTGTACAGAACCGGTGTTGTCTAGCTGCAACACCTATTTATTCTTTATTATGCTCTATGATAGAACAAAAATTGTACTTTGACAAAAGTTAAGTATAAAACCACTACTGCATCCCGTGCCGCACAAAGGCTGGCGAGCGAGGCTGGCACATGTTATCGGCCCCACCATAGACCTGTTTGCCGGTCGCTTCAACATCGCTTACGCTTTCTTACAAGTAATATTATAACTTTACACTGACTTTCGGTTAGCGTGCGCGCACTTGACTGATGGCCTTGCCCAGGTCAATCACTGACATGGCATAAAAATAACTTCTGTTGTACTGAGTTATAGCAAAGAAGTTATTGGTTGCCAAGTGATACTCAGTTGCTTCTGAACCATTTTGTAAATCGATCAAGCCAAACAACATGTTCTGGGGCGTGGACGGGGCGGCACTCACGCCGGCTTCCTGCAATTCCCCCAGCCGGTATTTGGCTTGCAAGCCCTGGCCGACGAACTTTTCCCACGTGCGGCTGGCCGACACGGTGACGGGATACGTGTTGATGGCCGGGTCGTCGCGGCGCCAGCCATGTTCGACGAGGAAATGCGCGACGCTGCCGATGGCGTCGGCCGTGGAATTGCGCAGGTCGATATGGCCATCGCCATCGAAGTCGACCGCATATTTCATGATGCTGCTGGGCATGAATTGAGGCAGGCCGATAGCGCCCGCATACGAGCCGAGCAGGGTCAAGGGATCGATGCCATCCTTGCGCGCGTACAACAGCGCGTTTTCCAGTTCTCCCTTGAAAAATTCCATGCGCGCGGCGCGGGTCGGACTTTCCGGATAGGAAAACGCCAGGGTCGTCAGCGCGTCGAGCACGCGGAAACGTCCCGTATTGCGTCCGTACACGGTTTCCACGCCGATGATGCCGACGATGATTTCGGCCGGCACGCCATATTCGCGCTCGGCGCGCGCCAGCGCTTCCGCATTCTCTTCCCAGAATTTCACGCCCGCATTGATGCGCACCGGTTCGATGAAGCGGGCGCTGTACGCTTGCCAGTTCTTTGGCTTGCCCGGCGGGGCCGGCTTCATCAGCTGCACCGTCGTGTCCACATAGCGCACCTTGCCGATCAGGGTATCGAGCGCGGCGCGGTCAAAGCCGTGTTTGGCGGACATGTCGTCGAGGAAGGCGCGTACTTCTTTCCAGTTGGCATAGTCGACAAACTCGCCTTCGAAGTCGAATTTTGCCGGCGCTTTCTTGGCTGCCGCCTTGGCGGGCGGGGCCTTGGCCGCGCGCACGGCGCGGGCGCGGTCGGCAGCGGAAATATGGCTGTTTTCGCCAGCATGCGCGGTCGCCAGGCACAGGGGAAGGGAAAGGAGCAGGGACAGGGCGGAGGTTTTGATCGGTAACAAGGAGCGTCTCATCGGCATTGGGTTAACAGGCGGCGCAAGCTGCGCCGCGCGCGGAGTTGTTCGTCTGGGTGGGCATTACCATACTTCATCGCGGCATAGATTGCCAGAAACTGTGCGATGGCGGCGTGCGCCTCTTGTGTGGCCTTGCCTGCGGCCAACCGTGCAGCATAACCGTGCGGACCTTCATGCGGCGCACGGCTGTAGCCGCGCCGCGCCTGCTGGCGGCAAAATTGTGCGTACAGGGCGTCGAGCGGATCGCCCTGCCGCGCCTGCCGCCACCAGACCAGTCCACCGGCCACGGCGGACAGCAGGGCCAGCATGGCGCAAGCGACTGCCAGCGTCTTCGCTGGCAAGTTTTTCACGTGATCGAGCATGGCGCGCTGGCGCTGCGGCGTGGTGTCGAGTACCCAGCTGCTCCACGCGTGCTCGGCCTGCCGCCATTGCTGGCGCCAGGCGGCAAGCGCCCCTTGCGCGCCGCCGTCGAGGCCGGCCAGGGCCCGCCACGCCGTCAGTGGCGACTCGGTCGGCGGCAGGCCCGAGTCNGGCGCGCTGGCGCTGCGGCGTGGTGTCGAGTCCCCAGCTGCCCCACGCGTGCTCGGCCTGCCGCCATTGCGGGCGCCAGGCGGCAAGCGCCCCTTGCGCGCCGCCGTCGAGGCCGGCCAGGGCCCGCCACGCCGTCAGTGGCGACGCGGGCGGCGGCAGGGCGGCGTCGAGGTTGCGCTCCGTGCGCAGGGGCGCGACGGCGCCGGTGGGATCGATGCGCACCCAGCCCCGGCCCGCCAGCCACACTTCGCTCCACGCGTGGGCGTCGGACTGGCGCACGCTTACACTGTTGTCGGTGCCGTTGCGCAAGCCGCCCTGGTAACCGGTGACGACGCGCGCGGGGATACCCATGGCGCGCATCAGCACGACAAAGCTGCCCGCGTAATGTTCGCAAAAACCCGCCTGCGTGCGAAACAGGAAGTCGTCAACGCCATGCTTGCCCAGCAGCGGCGGCTGCAGGGTGTAGCGAAAGGGCGCGCGGCGGAAGTGATCGAGCACGGCGGCGACGGCGTCGGCGGGCGCCAGCGCGTGCGTGCCATGGCCGCGCAGGGCGCGGGCCCAGGCCACGCTGCGCGGATTGCTGCCAGCGGGCAAGGCCAGCCATGGCTGTTGCTGCACGGCCGACAAGCCGGCCTGCAGCCGGTAGCGTGGCTGTGAACTGACGCGGTAACGCACGGTCGAAGTAATGGGCTGTACGGTCAGTACTTCCAGCGCCGACGACACGACATACGGATTGCCGGGCAGGCGTTCGATGCTGCGCGGCACGTCAAGCGCGAAGATGCGCCGCTGGCCGCTCGCCTGCAAGGTCACTTCGTATTGGCTGGGCTGGCCTTCGAGCGCGATGTCGATGCGGCTGTCGCTGGCAGGCGCGCGGCCAGCACCCCGGCGCGTCCAGGTGGCGCCGTCGAAGTCGCCCAGCACCACGCCGCGCCAATACAGCTGGTCTTGCGGCGGGGTCGGCGTGCTGAAACGGGCAGTGAAGACGGGTTCGCTAGACAGGGCCAGCGAGGCGATGGCGCCCGGCTGCATGCTGTCGGACAAGCCCGTGCGCGCCTGCGCGTCTTCTGGCCCAGCGCCCCACAGGGGGCCGTCGAGGCGTGGCACGGCAAGAAACATCACGGCCGACAGGGGGACGGCCAGCGCCAGCATGCGCCCCAGCAACTTTAACCGTTGCGCCAGGCTGGGTTGCACGGCGCCGTACTGGGCCGACAGCAGGGCGGCCAGCAGGACGATAACGGTGGCCAGCATCCAGGCCGCGCTGAGGATGCCTTGCGTATGGAAAAAGTTCGCCAGCAGAAGGAAAAAACTGAGGAAGACGAAGACGAAGATGTCGCGCCGGCCATGCATTTCCAGCGATTTCAAGGCCAGCAGCAGGGCCAGCATGGCCACGCCGGGATCGCGTCCCAGCACGCTGCCATAGCTGGCGTAGACGCCGGCGATGCCGAGCAGGGCCAGCGGCGCAAGCACGGCGAGCGACGGCTGGCGCCGGCCCCGCACGGTGATCACGGCGCGCCACAGCAGCAGGGCGGCGCTTGCCGCCGACAGCCACGGGGGCAGGTGCAGCGCGTGCGGCGCCAGCACCATGGCGGCCGCCAGCAGCAACAGCACAATGTCGGCCTTGTCGCGCGGCAAGTTGCTCAGCCAGGCCTTCATGGCAGTGCCTGCGCTGGCGGCAAATCGTGTGGCGAATCGTGCAGGGCCAGCGCGCGCAAACAGGCGTCGCGGTGGCTGGCGCCCAAGGCCGGCGTTAGCGTCAGCGCGCCCAGGCGCAAGCCATATGGCAGACCCGTGCGTTCCGCCTGCAGCACCCAGGCGGCCAGGCGCGACAAACGCGCTTCCGGCGCCAGCGCGTGCAGCGCGGCGTGCTCGAACACGATGTTGCCACGGGCTGCGCCTGAGGGCGCGCTGGCGGCAGGCTGGAATTGCTTGCTGAATACGTGCTCGCCGTCGTGGCGGGCGATCTGGCGCCAGGCCAGGCGGTGCAAAGGGTCGCCGGGCTGGTAGGCGCGCACGCCGGCCAGTTCCAGGGCGCCGTCGGGCGAGTCTGGCTGCCGTGCCTGCTTTGCCTGCCGCACAGTGCCGGCAGGCAAGGGCAGCGGCGGCGCGTTGTGCTCGGGCTGCGGATACACAAGCACGCGCGCGTCGGGCTGCCAGTGGCACCATGCCACAAACAGGCCCAGCGGAAAACTGCCGGACAGGCGCACGGAGGGCGCATCGAGCCAGCCGCGTTGCCGCGCCGTGACGACGATGCTGACGGCCGTTTCCCCGTGGGCGGCGATGTCGGCCAGGCTGGGCGCAGCCGGTGAATCGCTCACGGCCAGGTGGATCGCATGGCGCAGGCGCGCGCTGCGGTTGATCAGGCGCAAGGTGAACAAGGCGTGGCTGCCCGCGAACACGGCGCTGCCCGGCGTGGCGGCCAAGGCCAGACCCGCCAGGTTACGGCTGGCAAACAGCATGTCGGCGATGGCGCAGGCGGCGGCGAAATACGTGAGCGCATAACCGAGGCCCAGGCGGTAATTGACGGCGGCGATCCACAGCGCCAGCAGCAGTGCGGCAAACGCGAGGCCCGCGCGCGAAGGGCGGATGTGCACGCGCTGCGCACCCAGCCAGGGGCGCGCCGGCAGCCAAGAGATATTGCGCCAGCGCATGCCGGTCAGACGGGAATGCTCAACAGCATGTGCTGCAGCAGCGCGCGGCTATCCAGCGAGCCTTGCGCCGCATGCAGGCGGTGGGCGCAGACGGGCACGAGTACGGCTTGCACATCGTCGGGCGTGACGTGGTCGCGTCCCGCCAGCGCGGCCCAGGCGCGCGCCGCCTGCAGCAGGGCCAGCGCGGCGCGCGGACTGAGGCCATCGGCAAACACGCCCGGCGCGCGCGTGGCATGCACGAGGGCCAGCACGTAGTCGGCGACGGCGGCCGAAGCATGGATGGCGCGCAGGCCCGCTTGCGCCTGCAGCAATTCTTCCGCGTTCATCACGGCAGGCAATGTCTGCAGCATGGCGCGGCGGTCGGCGCCCAGCAGCAACGCCCGTTCGGCGGCCGCATCGGGGTAGCCCAGGGTGACGCACATGAGAAAACGGTCGAGCTGCGATTCGGGCAGGGGAAAGGTGCCCAGCTGGTGCGCGCAGTTTTGCGTGGCGATGACGAAAAACGGCTGCGGCAGCGCATGCGTGACGCCATCGAGCGTCACTTGCCGTTCCTCCATCGCTTCGAGCAGGCCCGATTGGGTCTTCGGCGTGGCGCGGTTGATCTCGTCGGCCAGCAGCACTTGCGTGAACAGGGGGCCGGGATGAAAGATGAAGCTGCCGCTGCCCCGGTCATACACGCTCATGCCGGCCACGTCGGCGGGCAGCAGGTCGCTGGTGAATTGCTGGCGCTTCCATTGCAGGCCCAGCGAGATGGCCAGCGCGTGGGCCAAGGTGGTCTTGCCCACGCCGGGCACGTCTTCGATCAGCAGGTGGCCGCCGGCCAGCACGCAGGCGAGCGCCTGGCGGATCTGCAAGTGTTTGCCGACGAGAACTTCGCCGATCTGCTGTGCGGCCTGGTGTATTTTCGAAAACATGCTATTTCTATCACAGTAAGTCGGATTATTTAATTTACAATCGCTTTGGCCAGGTCAAGTCGTGCCGCCCGCCCGTGCCGTGCACGTGGTAGATTAGTGCGGTAGCGGCACAGACCGGCCAGTGATTTTATGCGAGAACGCGCAGGGCGAACAGGAATGCCATGCAGTGTTCCCGGAGAATGGACAGAGACAGAGGTAACCAGTACAGCGCATGAGCACAGCCATTTATACCCATCCCGATTGCCAGCGCCATGAAATGGGCGACTGGCACCCAGAATCACCGGCCCGCTTGCAGGCCATCAACGATCAATTGATCCTCGCGCACATCAGCGACCTGGTCGAGCACCGCGACGGCGTGCGCGCGCAATTGTCCGATATCGAGCGCAACCACAGTGCCACGGCCATCGGCCTGGTGCGCGACAATGTGCCGCAGGAGGGCGACTACTATCCGCTCGACGGCGACACCCTGCTCAATGCGCACAGCTATGAGGCGGCGCTGGCTGCGGCCGGCTCGGCCGTGGCAGCCACGGATGCCGTCATCGATGGCGAGATCAGCAACGCCTTCTGCGCGATCCGCCCGCCCGGCCACCACGCGCGGCCCAGCGAACCGATGGGTTTCTGCCTGTTCAATAATGTCGCCATCGCCGCCAAGCATGCGCTCGACGTGCGTGGCCTCGAGCGCGTCGCCATCGTCGACTTCGACGTGCACCATGGCAATGGCACGGCCGAGTCCGTGGCGCACGACCCGCGCATCCTGATGGTGAGTTTTTTCCAGCACCCGTTCTATCCGTACAGCGATGTGGAATCCTATACCGACACGCGCGTCAACGTGCCCGTGCCGGCCCGCTCGAAGGGCGATGCCGTGCGCCAGCTGGTGCTCGACCACTGGCTGCCGGCGCTGCACCGGCAACAGCCGCAGATGATTTTCATTTCCGCCGGTTTCGATGCGCACCGCGAAGACGACGTGGGCGGCATGGGCCTGGTGGAGGCCGACTACACATGGATGACGCAGCAGATGATGGCCGTGGCCCATCAGTATGGCAAGGGCCGCATCGTCAGCTGTCTCGAAGGGGGCTACAACCTGTCGTCCTTGGGCCGCAGCGTGGCGGCGCACGTGAAGGCGCTGGCGGAGCTGTAAGGGCGCAGCGAATTACAGCAAGGTGGGACGGCTGCTGGAATGCGTGTGGCGATGGGTCTGATAGTCGAGCGCGTCGCCGGCCATGAAGCGGCGCCATGCTTGCGTGTAGACGAGCGATGATTTATCCGCATCGAAGCTGTCAAGCTGCAACATGTCGCGGTGGTGCTTGATTTCATTGACCAGTTGGTCGTACAGCATTTGCAAGCCATAACTGTCGGCGCTCTGACGTTTCAAGCGCTCCTCGAGCTGCACCACTTGCCCCTGCAGCCGCCGGCATTCCTTCTTCCAGTCATTGCGCGGCACGCGCTTGGGCGCCATGCCAGTGTGTTCCATCATCATATCGAGCTATCCCATCGCCTGTCTCCCTGCGCCTGCTGCCAGCCAGTCCGGAAAACATTGCTTTTCATTTAAGAGGCGATATTAGAGCATACTTTTTTGTTTCTTTCAGTAAATATAAAAGTCCATGTAGAAATATTTGACCCGGTTCCCGCGCGCGTATCACTGGCGCAGCGCCGCCTTCTTGGGTGGTGCCGGGGCGGCTTCCGCCATGTTGCCATCATCTGCATACGTGAGGGTCAGCAGGGTATTGTCGTCCCAGCTCACGTCATGCAGCGGCGGCACGTAGCGCTGGCGGTCTTCCGTGATGCGGATATCCAGCGTGCGCTCGCCCGAGCGCGCCTGCACGGCAAGCAGCTTGCGGAATACGGGAAACGGTACGTGGATCAGCGACGAGTGGCACGGCCCGCCCGCCAGACGGAACAGGTTACGCCGCACAAACGGCAGGTCATCCTGCTCGACGGCCCAGCGGATTTCGCATTCCAGGCGCAAGTCGCCCAGGCGGCGCACGTTCTGGGGCAGGCCTGGCGTGTGAATGTCGGCGCGCCAGCGCACGGTGTCGCGCTTCTTGTTGCTGACCAGGTCGGCATTTGCGTCGTAGGCGGTCTTGTCGCGCGTCAAGGTGAAACCGCCGTCCGCTGCCAGTGGCACGGGGATAGACAGATTGTCGGCCGACAGGTGCAGGGTCACGCCTTCGAGCCTGGCCTTCGGCGTGGCGGGGATCAGCATGAAGCGCAGCGGCGCGCCAGGCGCGAGGCGCTGGTGGTCGGCATACGCATCGAGTCCCTTGAGCATGGTGCGGTAGGGGCGCAGGTCGGGATCGCGCGTGCCTTGCACGTCGACAATCTGTTGTATTTCCTGGTTCGCTGCGTCGCCTGGCGCCGACGCTTGTTCCTGGGCCATGGCGGGCAGCAGACAGGCGCAAAGGGGGACGAGGAGGAAAAAACGGGGAAGATGCATGGAATGCGTGCCAGGTTGAACTTGCAATGGGGAACCGGCCAGGCTGGACGGACTGCGGATCTTATCATTCGTGTAACTGCCAAATTATCACCAATTGTCTCGTTCGCGTCGCACGGCTGGCGCTGGCGGCGGAAAATGGGACGTCGCGGCGGCAACCACGTAAAATAGCGGATTGACCGAACGATTTTGAAAGCAAGAGCATGGCGATACAATGGTACCCAGGACACATGAACGCGGCCCGCAAGAAAGCGGCCGAAACCATGGAAAACACCGATCTGGTGATTGAAGTGGTGGACGCGCGCCTGCCGGCAGCCAGCTGCAATCCCATGGTGGACGAGCTGCGCCTGTTCCGCCAGCGCCCTTGCCTGAAAATCCTCAACAAGACCGACCTGGCCGACCCTGCCGCCACCGCCGCCTGGGTGGCCTATTTCAATGCCCAGGAAGGCGTGACCGCGTATGCGATGACGACCAAGAAGCCGGGCGACGTGGCGCGCATTCCGGAACTGGCGAAATCGCTGGCGCCGCACCGCGGCGTGGCGACGAAGCCGCTGCGCATCATGATCATGGGCATTCCCAACGTGGGCAAGTCGACCCTGATGAACGCGCTGCTCAAAAAACGCGTGGCCAAGGTGGGCGACGAGCCGGCTGTGACGAAAATGCAGCAAAAGCTGTATCTGGACAAGAACACCATCCTCGTCGACACGCCCGGCATGCTGTGGCCGAAGATCGCCATCCCCAGCGACGGCCTGATGCTGGCGGCCAGCCACGCCATCGGCTCGAATGCGCTGATCGAAGAGGAAGTGGCCGTGTTCCTGGCCGAGGAATTGCTCAAGCGCTACCCCGACTTGCTGGCGGCCCGCTACGGCACCAAGGTCGGCGAAGTCGACGCCATCGGCGTGGTCGAGGGCATCGCCGCCAAGCGCGGCTTCCGCATCAAGGGCGGCGACTACGATTTCGAGAAAGCGTCGCACACCCTGCTGCTCGACTACCGCAGCGGCATCCTCGGGCGCATTTCGCTGGAAACGCCGGACACGCGCGCGGCCCTGCTGGCCCAGCATGCGGCCGAAATGGCGGAAAAAGCGGCGAAGGCGGCGGAAATCGCCGCTGAAAAGGCGAAAAATGCGGCGCGGGGCAAGCGCGGCACCTGATTCATATCCCCTCCATGCAAAAAGCGCCGCGACATCACTGTCGCGGCGCTTTTTTTCTGCGCTGGCCGATTATCCGAATTTGAAACTGCTTACCGCCAGCGCCCCAAAGAAATCCTCCTCGTGATACACGACTTGCGCCGCTTCCTGCTCGGCCGCGCCGAGCGCCACCATCAGAGGCAGCAGGTGGTCTTCCTGCGGATGGGCCTGGCGCGCGCCCGGGGCCTGGTCCCAGGCCAGCAACTGTTGCAGCCGCTGCGCCGGCGGCAAGGACATCGTCTGGCGCAGCCAGGCGTCGAACTGGTGCGAGGCGACGGCGCCCGCCTGGCCGAACTGGCGCAGGTTATGGTAGGACAGGCCGCTGCCGACGATCAGCACGCCCTGGCGGCGCAGGCCTGCCAGCGCGCGGCCCACCTCGACGTGCGTCAGCGGGTCGTAGCCGTGTTTCAGCGACAGCTGCACCAGCGGCACGTCCGCCTGCGGATAGATGGGGAACAGGGCGCTGAAAGTGCCGTGGTCGAAACCGCGCTCATGGTCCAGGCGCGCCGGATGGCCGGCCGCATCGAGCAATTGTTTGACCTGCGCCGCCAGCTCCGGCGCGCCCGGCGCCGGGTACTGGATTTGATAGGTGTGCGGCGGAAAACCCGAATAATCGTAGATCATGCCCGGCCTGGGGCTGGCCGAGACGAGAAATTGCGGCCCTTCCCAGTGCGCCGTGACGACCAGCACGGCTTGCGGGCGCGCGCCGATCTGGCGCGGGATATCCTGCAACGATGCTTCGAGAACATCGTAGCGGCCGCCGAACTGGTCTTTCATGAACGGCCACGGGCCGCCGCCGTGCGACAGGAAATAGGTGGGGAAGGTGTGCTCTTGCATGGCGGCTCCGTAGTGGAATGACTGATGCCATCGATGATAGTCATGCGCGGTCAGTTGATCAAGATCGCAATTATTGATATATCATTTCCATTTTGTTGATGATTGGACCGTCATGGATACCTTGCGCAGCATGCGCGTGTTTCGCGCCGTGGTGGAACTGGACAGCTTCGTGCGTGCCAGCGAGCGCCTGGGCCTGTCGCCGGCCATGGTCAGCAAGCACGTGATGCACCTGGAACGCCACCTGGGCGCGCGCCTGCTGAACCGCAGCAGCCGCCACCTGAGCCTGACGGAAATCGGCAAGGTGTATTTTGAACAGTGCCGCGACATGCTCGACAACCTCGACGAAGTGGAAGCGACGGTCGGCCGCACGACGGTGGTGCCGCGCGGCATGCTGCGCCTGAGCGCCCCCGTCTGGTTCGCCAACGCCATCTTCACGCGCACCCTGGCCGCCTACCGCGAGCGCTTCCCGGAAGTGACGTTCGACATCGATTTGAGCGGCAGGGTGGTCAACCTGGTGGAAGAGGGGTTCGACCTGGCCCTGCGCGTGAGCCAGGCGCCGTCGCCGGCCCTGATCGCGCGGCCCATCGGCAGCATCGCCTTTCACCTGGTGGCCTCGCCCGCCTACCTGGCGCGCGCGGGACGGCCGCAGTTGCCGCAAGACCTGGCGCAACATGCCATGATCAGCTATTCCTTGCTGGCAAACGGCAATGAGCTGGCCTTCGACGGGCCGCAGGGACGCGAGACGGTGAAGTTTACGCCCGTGCTGCAATGTAATAACGAAAGCCTGCTGCACGCGGCCGTGCTCGACGGCATGGGCATCGCGCTGCTGCCATCGTGGCAAACGGATGCGGACCTGGCGGCGGGGCGGCTGGCGCGCCTCTTCGACGGCTACCAGCTGGCGGGCGGCAAGGTGTACGCCATCTACACGAGCCGCCGCTACCTGTCCTCGAAAGTGCGCACCTTCATCGACTTCCTGGCCGATGAAGGGCGCCTGGGGGCCTGACTAGGAGATTGAACGCTTGACGCCGATCAGGGCGAACAGGCGCGCGCTGCGCATCCACGCCAGCGCCAGCGCCGCCAGCTGCGTCGCCAACAAGCCGGCCGCGAGGGCCAGCGGACCCGGGCCGGCCAGGTTCAGCCGGGCCACGCCCAGCAGCGCATACAGGGCCAGTCCCAGCACGGTGATGCCGAAGTAGATGGCCAGGCAGACCAGCGGACGCCGGCGCAGCATGCCGAGCCCTCGCCACCAGGCCTTGACGGCCGAGGTGCGGCGCCGGTCGACGGCCAGCGCCGCGCGTCCCGCGTCGAGCGTGGCGCAGGCCAGCAGGAACAGCACGCCCGTGAGCAGCAGGGCCAGGTGACGGGCCAGGTCGGCGTCGGCTTCCAGGATGGCTGTCGCCGCGTGCCTGTCGGCCAGTTTCAGCGCGCCGGCGCCGATCGCCAGCGCCACGCCCAGCGGCACGATGCTCCACAACAGCATGCGCAGCATGCGGCCGTATTCGCTGAAGGCGCCCGTCAGCAGGGCTGCGAAGCCCAGTGGCGCGGGCGCGCGCGCGGCCGTTACCACCAGGCCGCTCAGCAGCGGCGACAGCAGCAGGGCCAGGACGACGCCGGCGATGGCGGCCTGGCTGATGGCGGCGCCATTGCGGATGGCATTGGCGGCCAGGTCGGCCACCGTCATCAGGTCGAGCCGCTGCGCCAGCGCCGCCGCATGCACGGCGTGATCGAGGCTGGCGCCCAGGGTGCGCCAGACGGGTATGACGGCAACGATGGTCGGGATCAGCAGCAGGCCGGCCCACAGCAGCAGCAAGCGCCATTGCAGGGCGGCGCGGCTGGCGCGCGTGGTCAATGTCAGGCCGCTGGCCCGTGGCGTGGAAGTGGCGCTCATACGATGGCAATCAGGGAAAGGAGGTATTGGAAGGCGGCGGCAAGGTCGAGGCTCCAGCGCCGCGCGGCGGACGTGTCGGCCTTCAGGGTGCGGCTGTCGTCGAGCTTGTTGACGTCGAGGTAGTGCACGCGGTCGGGATCGAGTTCGGCCGAGACGGCCTTCACGGGCTTGCTCCAGGTATAGCGCTGCCACAGCTGCTCGTTGTCCCAGACCACGCGTTCGGAGCTGCCGTCGGCGAACTTCACCAGCAGCACTTGCGGCACGGGCGCGCCGCGGCGGCGCAGCACCACGCTGGTCAGATAGGGATACGGTCCCGTGCCGGGCTTGGCGTCCGGGTGCGCCTTGTCCCATGCCGCGCGCACCTTGTCCTCTTCTTTTTCCAGCGCCTCGGCCGTGCGTTCCACGCGCTTGCCGTTCACCAGCGCCAGGCCGGCCAGCGGCGTCTGCTCTTCGCTGGTGAAGCTGCCGATGCGGTCGTCGATGTTCGCGCTGGCATGGACTTGCTGCGCGAAGACCTGTTCCACGATGCGCCGCTGGCCCGTCGCTTCGGCCAGCGCTTCGCGCAGGTCGGCCACGCTGGGGTGGCGGAATTTCCACTGTTCGTAGTAGGCCTTGAAGCCCCGTTCCATGGCCTCGCTGCCGATGTGCGCTTCCAGGTCGCGCAGGGTGACGGCCGTGCGGCTGTAGACGGGCCCCACGCCCTGCAGGCGGTCCCACGCGTTCTGGCCCAGCGGATCGGCCGCATCCTGGCGCGGCGCGGCCATGCGCTCGGCCTCGAAGACCTTGAAGGCGGGAGCGAAGCCCAGGCGCTTGAGCAGGGGCGTGGTGGCGTGGATGTCCTGGCCGCGCGCGCGCAGCATGCGCTGGTCCCAGTACTCGTTCAAGCCTTCGTCGAGGATCGGTTCCTCGAATTCGTTCGAGGCCAGGATGCCGTAGAAATAGCCATGGCCGAATTCATGGATGGTGACGAAGTCGAGGCCGAATCCGGCGATGGTCTTCGGCTGCAGGCTGGCATAGCTCGAGGCCGTGATGAAGGTCGGGTATTCCATGCCGCCCGCTTCGGCCGCATTGAACGGGGGTATCACCACCGTCAGGGTCTTGTACGGATACGGGCCCAGGGTGCGCGAGAAATACGTGAGCGAGTCCTTGGCCGCCTGCAGCGCGGGCGCCGCGTTGGACGCGTACTCGGGCGGGTACAGCACCTTGATTTCCACGGGCGGGCTGCCGGCGCCGTTCCAGTTGCCGATCAAGGGCTGCGCGCTGCGCTTGTCGGCCGTCCAGGCGAAATCATGGACGTCGCCCTGCACATAGTGGTGCGTGAGCATGCCGTCCTTTTCCTGCGGCGCGCCCTGCAGTTCGCCCGTGGCGCCCACCGTGTATTCCTTGGGCACGGTCAGCTTCACGTCGTAGTGGCCGAAATCGGCATAAAACTCCGAATTGAGGTGGAATTCATGCGCGTTCCAGCGCGGCGCCGTGGCGTCCCGTTCGCCGGGCAGTTCCAGCACGGCGATCTTCGGGAACCACTGGCCCACCAGGTGGAAGCTGCCGAAATAGCCGGTGCGCGCGATGACGCGCGGCAGCTGGTCGAAGAAGCGGATGTCGAGCGTCGTCTCGGCGCCCGGCGCGACGGGCTGCGGCAAGTCGACGCGCACGACGGTGCGGTCGGTGGCCGGGCCGTTGTCGGGCTGGACGAAATGCCAGGGCGCCCTGGCCCCGTTCTGCGTCACGCTGCGCAACTCGATGTAGCCCCACTCGCCGTCGCGCGTGCCGACGCCCGAGCGAAAGCCCGTATCGAACTTGCGCTTCTCGGTGAAGAAGGTCGAATGCTCGCCTTCGAACGCATTCAGGTACAGGTGCAGGTACACGCTGCTGACGGCTTGCGCGCTGCGGTTACGCCAGCGCAGCTGCTGCTGGCCGTCGATGGTGTGCTTGACGGGATCGAGCGTCGCTTCAATCCGGTAGTCGACCACGCGGTCCGACAGGGTCGCTTGCGCGTCCGTGCGCACGCCGCCCCAGGCGTTGCTGGCGCTGGGCGTCGTGACGGCGGCCGCGTGCGGCGAAGCGAGGGCGATGCCGTCGGCGGACGGCGCCAACGGCACGGCCGCGCTGGCCGGCTTGCCGTGGTCCGGCTGGGCGAACAGCTCGGCCTGCAGGGCCAGGCCGGCCAGCAGCAGGGCGGCGATGGCAAGGGCTTTGAGCTTGCCCGCGAGGGGGACAATGCGGCGGCGCGGTGTGCTACGACTTTCCATGCGTGACTCCCACAGTGACTTGTTGATTTTCAAATGCAGTCGGCTGCGCCCAGGATCGCCGGGTGCTCATTAATATACCTGTAAAAATTACAAATAAGCAATGGATTATGCTGGCAGCCCAGCTCGCTGTTGCGGCGCCGCGCGCCGTGCGTATAATGATTCGCTTTTGCCATCCTCCTACTACCGTGCGTTCGCGCCCCGGTAGCGTCCCCAGCTATCCGCCATGATGCCTGCCCCTTCCGCCCTGAACATCGCCGCGCGCACCTTGCTGTTGTGCGCCCTGGCCATGCCGGCGCGCGCGCAGGATGGCGCGGACGGTGGCGCGGCCGGCGTCACGCACGGCGATCTGTCCGCCGAACTGGCGCAGGGCGGCCAGCACAGCATGCGCGGCGCCCTGTCGCGCGACCAGGGCGGCATGTCGCTCGATGTGGCCATCGACGGCCTGCGCAATGGCAATTACCGCGATGGCAGCGTGTTTCACCAGCGCGGCTTCAATGGCGGCGCGGAATGGAAGCTGCGCCAGGGCCGCTTCGGCTTCAGCGCCGACCAGCTGAACCAGGACACCCGCTATCCCGCGCCAGAAGCACCGTTCCTGGCCTTGCTGACGGCCCGCCCGGAAGACCTGTACCGCTACGAGGTGCGGCGCGCCAGCGCCTTCGTGCAGCGCTATGTGGGCAGTTTCGAGCTGGGCGTGGAGCTGTCGCAGCGGGAAAAGCGCGCCACGGCCCACTATGCGGGCGAGGACGGCAGCATCGAGTCGACGTACAGCAGCCGCCGCCGTCAGCTGGCGCCGCGCCTGCGGCATTACGGCAAGGTGGCCGGCGTCGGCACGGACACGGAAGTGGGCCTGGACCTGATGCAGTGGCAGCGGCGCTCGGGCCGCGCGGGCGATGCGCAGCGCCGCCAGTACTCGCGCGCGCTGCTGCTGCGCGAAGAGCTGGCCTTCGGCGGCTCGTATGCGCCGCGCCTGTTGCTGGGGCTGCGGCATGAACAGTTTCAGCTCGACCCGGCCGACATGCCCGCCAGCGGCTGCGACTGGGAAAACCAGAATGCCTGGGACTTGCAGGGCAGCCTGCAGCTGCGCCCGCAACTGGGCGTGTACGCCAGGGCCGCGCGCAGCTACCGCATCGATGACGATGGCTATACCCGCGCCGGCTACCGTCCCCTGGCGGGACAGCTGCGGCGCGAAATGGAAGTGGGCGCCACCTTCGGCGACGCGGCGCGCAGCGCTTCCGTGCGCCTGTTCAGCGAGCGCCTGAGCAACCAGATCGTCTTCGACCAGAACCTGGGCCAGCTGGGCTTTGCGGGCAACCTCGATCCCTCGCGCCGCGCAGGCATCGCCATCGAGGCCGGCATGGCGCTGGCGCGCGACTGGCGCCTCGACGCTCAGCTGCGGCAAGTGCATGCGCGCTATGACGATTACGTCTATGACGGCCCGGACATCGCCCTCGTGCCGAAAACCCTGGCCAGCCTGCGCCTGAGCTGGACGGGGCAGGGCGGCGCCAGTGCCGACGTGGGCGTGCAGTGGCTGCGCGCGCTGCGCTACGGCCCCGATTTCGCCGGCAGCTGCCTGGCGCAGGTACCCGCTTTCGCCACCGTGGACGGGCGCTATGCGCGCAAGCTGGCCGCCTGGGAACTGGAACTGGCCGGCAGCAACCTGGCCAACCGCCGCCATTATGGCGATGCGCCGGGCTGCCGCTCCAGCATTTACCTCAACGATGCGCGCCAGTTGCGCGTGTCGGCGCGCTACCATTTCTGAGGCAGGCACGCGGCGGGGCTTAAATGCGGCTTAAGCGGGCGCAAACGGAGCGGATAAAAGCGCTTTTTTTCCGGCCGGGCGATGAAGCCCGGCGCAAAAAGTGGTAATCTCGCCCCGTTCACGACCACTTATGATGAAGGATTATTATGCGTTTTCTGCGTTTCTTGCGTCCCCTGCTTGCCGCCGTCACCCTGGTGGCGGCCACCGGCGGCGCCATGGCGGCCGATACCGGCTTTACCACGCTCACGACGCCAGTGCGTACGGACACGGGCAAGAAGGTGGAAGTGGTCGAGTACTTCATGTATTCGTGCCCGCATTGCTACGCGCTCGATCCGCTGATGCACGACTGGGTCAAGAAGCAGGGCGACAAGATCGCCTTCCGCCGCATCCACCTGGCCTTCTCCGGCCCGAAGGATCCGCAGGCGCACGCCTATGCCACCCTGGAGGCGATGGGCCAGCTGGACCAGTTCCACGACAAGATCTTCCGCGCCATCCACGTCGAACGCAACCGCCTGAACCGCGATGACGCCATCCTCGATCTGCTGGTGAAGAACGGCATCGACAAGGCCAAATACCTGGACATGTTCAACTCCTTCGGCGTGCAGACCAAGCTGAAACGCAATGAACAATTGATCGCCGCCAGCAAGATCGACAGCGCGCCGACCATCGTCATCGACGGCCGCTTTGTCACCTCGCCATCGCAGCTGTCGCGTCCGGGCCAATCCGAGCCGCAGACTCAGGCGGCGACCCTGCGCGTGATGGATGAACTGGTGGCGCGCGTGCTGAAAGAGCGCGCCCCGGCGCCGGCGAAGAAGTAATACCGGAGAACACCATGAAACAGCTGCCCTGGACCCTGTGCGTGCTGGCCGTCGCCCTCGTGGCGTGGTTGTCGATCGCCATCGTCAACGTGGAAAACCAGCGCAATGCGCTGGCCAGCAAGGCTTGCGTGGACCCCGCGTTCAAGAACGAGGTCGATGCGAAATGCCTGGCCTCCGTGCACACGCGCGAGCACTGGTGGCAGCACCTGACCTACGCCATGACGCATTTCAGATCATAGAACGCAGGATAAAATCTACTGCGCGTCGCGCTTTGCGGCCGGCGATGCTCACCGGCTCGGCGCCCCCGTACAAAGTACGGTTGCGCTTCTCGGCCACAAATCACTGCCGCTCGCTACGATTTTCTCCGGCGTCGTGACGATGAGGGATGGATCGGCAAACTGCCCGCTTTGTGCGGGCTTTTTTACGTCTGCAGCTTGCGGGTATCATGAGACCACAACCACCAAGGAGGTACGATGAAGGAAGTGATCCTGATTACGGGCAGCAGCCGCGGCATCGGCGCGGCGACGGCGCTGCTGGCGGCGCGCCAGGGCTATGCCGTCTGCGTCAACTATGTGCGCGATGCGCAGGCGGCAGAAGCGCTGTGCGCGCGCATCGTGGCGGGCGGCGGCGAGGCGATCGCCGTGCAGGCCGACGCCGGCGAGGAAGCGGACGTGGAACGCCTGTTTGGCGAAGTCGATGCGCGCCTGGGCACGCTCACGGCGCTGGTCAACAATGTGGGTGTGCTGGAGCAGAAATGCCGGCTGACCGATATTTCCGTGCAGCGCCTCGAACGCGTGCTGCGCACCAATGTGATCAGTTATTTCCTCTGCTGCCAGCAGGCCGTGCGGCGCATGTCGACGGCGCGCGGCGGGCGGGGCGGACGCATCGTGAATGTCTCGTCGGCGGCCGCGCGCCTCGGCTCTCCGGGCGAATACATCGATTACGCGGCCTCGAAAGGTGCCGTTGACACGCTCACCATCGGCCTGGCGAAGGAAGTGGCGGCCGAGGGCATCCGCGTCAATGGCGTGCGGCCCGGCATCATCTACACGGATATCCACGCTTCGGGCGGCGAACCGGGACGGGTGGCGCGCCTGGCATCCAACGTGCCCATGCAGCGCGGCGGCCAGCCGGAGGAAATCGCCGACGCCATCCTGTACCTGCTGGGGCCGGGCGCGACGTATGTGACGGGCAGCCTCCTCGACGTGGCCGGCGGGCGCTGATTTTCAACGCTGGCAAGCAATTGCTTCAAACGCGGGGCCAATTATCAAGTCGGGCAAGCGAGTCCAGAATGGCGGTGTGCCATATGCACGCCGATCAACTCACCTGGAACCACCATGTCCGCTTCTGCCCCTGTTCTTGCTCCGGCCATCCTGGCCCTGTCCCTGCTGGCCGCCGCGCCAGCCCATTGCGCCATCAATCTGCCCATGCCGGCCCATTTGTCCGGTGCGAAAGCCGACGCCACGGTGGCGCTGGCCGCGCGCCGCTATGCAGCGTTCTGGGAAAGCGGCGACCCGGCCCTGGCGCGCCTGGCGCTGGCCGACGATTTTATGGACCGCACCTTGCCCGCCGGCCGGCCGCAGGGACTGGCCGGCCCGTTGCAGGCGTCGCAGGTGTTTCACGCGGCCGTGCCGGATTTGAAGGTGGCCATCGAGGAGATGCTGGTGGCCGGCGACAGGGTGACCTTGCGCCTGCATTTCACGGGCCGCTTCACGGGCGTCTTCCCCACGCCGCAGGGCCCCTTGCAGGGACAGGGACAAGCCATCGATTTCCATGCGTTCGATCTGTACCGGGTGAATGCGCAGGGGCGCATCAGCGATAACTGGCACCTGGAAGATAACCTGACCCTGCTGCGCCAGCTGGGCGTGCTGCCACAGTAAGGGCGGCCGTCAGGCTTGCAGCGCGGCGAACTGCCGCACGAGGAAGTCGGCCAGCAGGGCGACGCGTGGCGGCTGGAAGCGGCTGCGCCGGTACAGCAGGTTCAGGGGAACGCTGTCGGCAAAATAATCGTCGAGCACGGTCTGCAAGAGCCCCGCGCGCAGGTCGTCGCCGATGTCGAGCAGGGATTTGTAGGCATAGCCATGGCCGGCCACGGCCCAGCGGCGGATGATTTCGCCGTCGTTGCTGTGCCAGTCCCCCGGCAGGCGCAGGCTGTGGCGCTTGCCGTTTTCGCGGTAGCGCCATTCTTGCGGTGCGCCGTCGCCTGCCGTGAGCACGAGCGTGGGCAGCGAGGCCAGGTCGCGCGGCGCGGCCGGCACGCCCACTTTGGCGGCCAGCGCGGGCGCCACGCACACGACGCGCCGGCCCGGGTGCAGCAGGCGCGCCACCATGTCGCTGTCGGGCAGCTCGCCGTAGCGGATGGCCAGGTCGATATCGTCCTGCACCAGGTTGGCCGTCATGTCCGTCAGGGTCAGCGCATGGCGCAGCCGCGGGTGCAGCGCGGCGAAGCGGTCGAGCATGGGCAGCAGCAGCTGGCGGCCGATGTCGGACGGCGCCGAAATCCGCACCACGCCGCGCACGCCGGCGCCGCCCCCGTGCAAGCCATCTTCGGCCTGCGCAAGCAAGTCCAGCGCCTGCTCGCTGTACTGGCGGTAGTGCAAACCTTCTGCCGTCAGGCGCAGCTGACGCGTGGTGCGCTCGAACAGGGTGGCGCCCAGCGCCGTTTCCAGGCGCGCGATGGCGGCGCTGGCGGCGGCCGGCGACAGGCCGTGCTTGCGGCCGGCGGCGGAAAAGCTGCCCAGCGCCGAGGCGTCGAGGAACAGGGCGATTTCCGCCAGGCGCCCGGCGCCGCCGCGGACCATGATCATGCCGGGTGCGCGGCCACCGGTTTCGGCGCAGGCGCAGAATGGGGCGTGATCACCACGGTGCAGGTGGTGCCGGCCACCAGGACCTGATTCTTGTCTTGCTCATCGATGTGGATGCGCACGGGCACGCGCTGCGCCAGGCGCACCCAGTTGAAGGTGGGGTTGACGTCGGCCAGCAGTTCGCGGCCCGTGGCGGCGTCGCGGTCGGTGATGCCGCGCGCGATGCTCTCGATGTGGCCGTGCAGGGTGCCGCCGCTCATCAGGTTCATTTCCGCCTTGTCGTCCTGCGCCAGCATGCCCAGCTTGGTCTCTTCGAAATAGCCAACGACGTAGTACGAGGCGCTGTCGATGACGGCCAGCTTGGCCGCGCCGACGGCGGCGAAATCGCCCTTGTGCACGTTCAGGTTCGTCACGTAGCCGCTGACGGGCGCGCGCACGGTGGTGCGTTCGAGGTTCAATTGCGCCAGCGCGCGGGCGGCCACGGCGGCCTGCACTTGCGAGGTGGCCGAGGTGGCGGCGAAGGCCGCGCTTTCGCGGCTTTCCGTCGAGATGATGCTGGCATCCAGATTGGCGCGGCGCTGCGCTTCCTTGCCGCGGCGGCCCATTTCCGTTTTTTGCGCGGCCAGCACGGCGTCGGCCTGGGCCAGCGCGCTCGCATAGCGTTCCTTGTCGACGACGAACAGGATGTCGCCCTTTTGCACCACCTGGTTGTCGCGCACCAGCACGTCCGTGACGGTGCCGGCCACGTCGGCGCTGATGTTGACGATGTCGGCCTTGATGCGGCCGTCGCGCGTCCATGGCGACTCCATGTAGCGGTCCCATACGGTCTTGCCTATCCACAGGGCTGCTGCCAAGAGCAGCAGGGTGATTGCATAGCGGGTCAGTTTGCTTACCATGTCGGCAGCCTTTCCTTGATCGGGTTGAACAGTTTTTTTTATTTGCAGCGCTATTTGTACAGCGATAAAGCCAGCGCGCCGAAGATGGCGATGAAGATGCACAGCCGCGCCAGCGACGGGTGCCACACCATGCGGTATACGCCGAGCCAGCCCAGCACGCGGTCGAGCAGGGTTTGCAGGACTATGCTGAGGATGAACAGGGGCAGCAGGGTAGGAATCAGAATTCCGAACAGGGCGAATTCACGCGGCATGGTGGTCTCCGGCGCCAGGCGCCATGTGGTCGAGTAATGAGGTGTAGATCGAATGCAGGTCGGCCAGCGCCGTGTGCAGGCGCGCGCCGCGTTCGGCTGTCGCATCGGCTTGCKTTTGTGCCGCGCGCACCACGGCGCCCGCCTGCAGGGTGGCGGCCAGCGCCGCCTGCAGTTGCACATCGCCGCGCGTGCGCAGCCAGCCGGCGATGGCGTCCACGCACTGCTGCAGCGCATGGCGCGTGGCGCCCGGGCGGGCGGTCGCGATCAGTTCGCGCAATTCGATCACGGAATGGCCGATTTCCAGCAAGGTCAGGGCCTGGCGCACGACGGCGCGCGTGGCCTCGCCCGGTGCCGGTCCGGCCGCCGCATTGAGCTGGCTGAGCAGGTCGCGCACGCGGTTGTCGAAACGGTGCTTGACTCTTCGCGCCGGCGCCGTGCATGCACGCAGCGCTTCGCGCCACAGGGCCGGGCCGATGTGGTCCTTGTGGCCCATCGTGTGCTCGGGCAGCAGCACGGCAAACACGAGGGCGGCCAGCATCAGTCCCACGATCAGCGCCATGCCCGTGTTCAAAAAGGCCGCGCCGTCGACATGCATCAGATTCGTCGGCGCCATCTGCGTGATGAAGGTGGACACGCCCAGGCCCACGCCCAGCTTGGCGGGATTCGTCATCAGGTACAGGCCGACGGCGAGGAAGGGCGCAAAACTGAGCACCAGCATGGGGAAGCCGTCGCCGTGCACCAGCACGAAGTACACGCAGACGAGCGACAGGGGCATGGCGATCAGAAAGCCCGTCAGCACCTGCCGGATCATTATGATGGGGCGCGGCGAGGACGAGGCCAGCGCGCAGAACACGGCCGCCATCAGCATCGCCGTGCTGGCGTAGGGCCAGGCGAGGAAGTAGGCGCCCAGCGCCAGCAGGGCCAGGCTGATGCCGGCGCGCGCGCCGCTGGCGAGCACCAGCGCGGGCGGCGTCTTCGGCGCATAGGCCTGCGGCGTGCTCACGTCGAGCGGCGTGTCGTGCACGAGGCTGAAATACACTTCATGAAAACGGCTCATGTCGCGCGCGAAGCGCTCGAGCAGCTCGCAGACGGTATCGAAATCGATGCGCTGCGCATGCGCGATGGCCGCGCCGTCGATGTCCGCGCGCGCCTGCGCCAGCGCCGTCTGCAAGTGCCGCTGCATGGTGTCGAGCGAGTCTTGCGAAGGCGTCGCCTGCAGCGCCTCGGCGACGATGGCGTACAGGGGCGCGCACGCCTGCATGACCTGGGTTTCGCCATCGCGCTGCAGGCGGTCGAACAGGCGGTGGAAGGTATAGAAGGKGGTTAGCGCCGTCATGAAGGTGGCGTTGAAGGCGTGCAGCTTGCGGTTCTGCGCGCGCACGTGGCTCACTTTGCTGGTCACTTCGAACAGGGCGGCCGAGCGGCCCAGTTCCAGCGCCGCCACGTCGGCGGCAAACTGCAGATGCGTCAGTTCCACCTGCGCCGGCGTGAGCTTTTGCTGCAGCACGTCATGGCAGAAGGCGAGGAATTTGCCGTAGCGCGCCTGCACCGTGCGCATCACCTGCGTGCCCTGGTGGCGCGGCAGCAGCACGCTGGAGACGGCGGCCGAGCAGATGATGCCCAGGCTCACTTCAGCCACGCGCGTGACGGCCAGCGAGAACACCTGCATCGGCTGCTCGATGGCGGGCAGCACGATCATGCAGGCCGTGTAGCCGGCCAGCACGTACACATACGATTGCGCGTTGCGGTGCAGGGCCGAGCCGCTCGTGCACAGGCCCACCCACAGGGCCAGGCCGGCGAACAGCAGCACGGGCTGCTGCGGGAACAGGCCGATCAGGGTCAGCGCGGCCGTGCAGCCGAGCAGGGTGCCGCACAGGCGGTAAAAGCTTTTTTCCAGCACCATGCCGCTGCTGGGCAGGGCCAGGATGATGGTGGTGGTCATCGCGGTGCTGGGCGAATCGAGGCCCAGGCGGTAGGCCAGCCACAGGGCGCAGAACGCGGCGATGAGGGTCTTGCCGACGTAGATCCAGCGTTCGCCTTCCGTCGCGCGCCAGTCCTGCAGCGCCAGCGCCAGCCAGTGGGCCGCCCGGGTCAGAGGGCTGTGCTTGAATGTAGTTGCTGTGGCTGGCGTCATCGATAGGCTATCAGTTCTGGTTGTTGAGATTGTTCAGGTTGCGCAGCTGGCGCATGTACAGCTTGTCGAGCACTTGCAGCTCTTCTTGCGTGAACCCTTCGTACAGGGCCGAGGTTTCCTGGTACACGTCGGGCAGCGCCGTTTCGATCAGCGCGCGGCCCTTGTCGGTCAGCGAAATCATCACGGAGCGGCGGTCGCCGGGGCGCGTGCCGCGGTGGATCAGGCCACGCGTTTCCAGGTCGTTGCATACGCGCGTCAGGTTGGCCGGCTTTTCATGGCAGGCCATGCCCAGGGTGCAGGCGTTCGAGGTTTCGTCGTCCGTGCCGTACAGCACGGCCAGCACCATATAGCTGGCATCGACCAGGTCGTGCTTTTTCAGCGCGGCATTGGTCAAGTCCTTCATGCCTTTTTGGATGTGGTACGTCATGCGCAGCAGGCGCATCAGTTCCATGGGGAAGCCTGGCATGCGCGTGCGGATGTTTTGCAGCCGCTTGGAGGTGGCGTCAAAAGCGGTCATGTCATATTCCTTCATGTGTGAATAAAGTTCCGATTGTATCTTGTTGGGCTAGGGCAATGCCAGGATTGCAAGCTTAGATGCCGCCTCCTAATGCATTCATCAAGGAAACGTACAGATCGAGCTCGCGCGCCCCATTTTGCGCCTGCTGCTGTTCTTCCGCCAGCAGCGCCACTTGCGTGTTGAGCATGTTGATGGCGTCGCTCATGCCCGCCTTGTAGGCTTTTTCCGCCAGGTCGCGCGCGCGCTGCGCCGTGGCCAGCGCCTGCACCGTCAACTGGTGCTGCTTTGCCAGCGACTGGGCGCGGGTGACGGCGTTGGCCACGTCCGACATGGCGTTGATGACGGTGGCGTTGTATTGCTCGACGGCGCCGTCGTACGCGGCCGTCTGGCTGCCCAGCTGGGCGCGCAGGCGGGCGCCGGCGAAGATGGGCAGGCTCAGCGCGGGAGAGGCGCCGCGCACTTGCGAGTTGGCGTCGAGAAAGTGGCTGAAACCGAAGGCCTGGAAACCGGCGAACGCCACCAGGTTGACGTTCGGGTAGAACTCGGCCTTGGCCGCGTCGATGCGCTGCGCTGCCGCTTCGACTCGCCAGCGCTGGGCGGCGATGTCGGGGCGGCGGCCGATCAGGTCGGCCGGCAGGGCGGCGGGAATGGCCAGCGGCTGGTCCAGGCGCAGCACGGGGCGCGTGAGCGCCGCGCCGGCCGCCGGGCCCTTGCCCGCCAGCGCGGCCAGCTGGTTGCGCAGCAGGGCCAGCGACTCGGCCGACTGCTCCAGCTGGCGGCGGCCCGCCGGCAAGGTGGTTTCGATCTGCGCCACGTCGATGTCCGTGCCGATGCCGGCCGCCTTGCGCTGGCGCGTGATGTCGAGGATGCGGGCGCGCTGCGCCAGGCTGCGTTCGATCACGTCCTGCAGCTGGAATTCGTATGACAGCTGGATGTAGGTGCGCACCAGCGCCGTTTCCAGGGCCAGGCGCGCCATCTGCGATTCGGCCGACGCCATCTGCACGTCGCCCAGGGCGGCGGACAGGGCGGCGCGGTTGCGGCCCCACAGGTCGAGGTCGTACGAGGCCGTGACGGTGGCCTGGTTGCGCCACGCGTAGTTGCCTGCCAGCGGCGCCGGCGTGCTGCCGTGCTGCGAATACAGTTCGCGGTTGATGGAGACGTTCGCGTCCGCCTGCGGGCGGGTCTTGTCTTCCGCCGCGCCGGCCAGCGCCTCGGCCTGGCGCACGCGCGCCTGGGCGCCGCGCAGGGTGGGGCTGTCGGCCAGCGCCTGGTCCATCAAACGGTTCAATTGGGGGTCGTGCAAGTCTTGCCACCATTGCGTGCGCGGCCATTGGATGGCGGCGCTGGCGGCGGCATCCATGGCCTGGCTCGCCTGCAGCTTGTTGGCGTCGAGCATGGCCGATTGCGGCGCGATATGGCCCATGTCGGCGCAGGCGCTCAAAGCAAGGATCAGGCTGGCGGCAAGCAGACGGCGGTGCAGGGACATGCAAGACTCCGGAAAACGATGGTGTTGGGGTGGTACAGGGAACAATCACAGCTCGCCGCGGTGAGCGCCGGGAGTGGCCCGGGGTGCTGCGCCGCAACTGAGGTGTATTACAGACGTACTGACTTGCTGAAACCGGCTGACTGGTTTCTTATTTCACGACGTGCTTGGCCGTCTGCGCGACATCAAAGTCCGCTTCCGTTTGCGGGATCAGGCCAGCCTTGCGGGCGGCGTAGAACTCGGCCATGACTTGTTCGCGCGTCACCTTGCTGGCGGCGGTGGCCGGCGTTTTCGGATAGTCGGCTTCGCTGGTGGCGATTTCGCCGGCGTTGCGGGCACGGATGTATTCGGCCGTGACGTCAGCGCGCGTGAGCTGCTGGCTGGCGGCGGCAGGCGCGGCGTTCTGGGCAAACGCCGAAGTGGCGGTGGTAATGGCAAACAATGCTGCGATGAGTGATTTGGCTTGCATGATAAGACTCCAAAATGTGCATGATGGCTGGGTGGATGGGCCGGATCGCCACGTACCGGTCGGTTCGGCGGCATGGCGCTGGTGGGCGCCGTACCGCCGATGAAGCAGTTTCTGGATGAGAAGATGCTTACTTGGATTAACTATAGCAATGAATATTACATTTGTGAAGTAAATTCTGAAAATAGTTGTGCGCCGCCGCATTTGCCCCTTGGAAAAGGTCGTGCAGGCGTGCGCCACTGGACGGGCCAGGAGAGTAAGCTGGTTTTTTTGTTAACGGGAGTCAGCCATGAGCAGCAGCACACTCGATCCGGACAATTTGCCCGTCACGCCCGACCGCGTCCTGGGCAGCGGCCATGGCAAGGGCGCGCTCGGTCCCAGTGACAGTTCCGACAGCGGCAGCGACATGCAGGGCGTGCCCGGCCAGGATGTGGAAGCGTTAGAGAACGACAGCGATGCGGCCGGCACGGGCGAACGGGCCGGCGTGGAGCCGCGCAATACGGCGCCGGACGGCGGCGATATCGACGTTGATCATGTGGAAAGCCTGGCGCCCGTGCGGCCCGCGGAGGAGGGCGATGGCGAGCCCGGCGCTCCCCAGGCGCCAGCGCCGCGCCCCTGATGCCGGTGGCCGGCCGCAAATTGCCGCCGCTCTGGCGCCATCAGCGTAAAATGCTGGCAAGGCGGCGTGCTTGCCGCCATGGCCAGCCGGCCGGCACAGGATAGGATGTCAGAGGATGCAAACGCAGATGTCGGAAGAGAAAGAAAAAGGCTTGATGTCGATGTACCGCGAGACGCGGCCGCGCGAGTTTTTTGGCGAAAAAAGTAACACCAATCACTTGGCCTGGAGTGCGCTGGTGGTCTTGCTGGCGCTGGCGTTCTGGCTGATCGTTGCCCTGGCGGCGGCGGAAAACCAGCGCTATGCCCTGGAAACGAAGGCGTGCCAGGATCGCGTGTTTCCGACGGAAATCGACACGTCTTGCCTGAAACAGGTCAGGTCGCGCGATCACTGGTGGCAGCACGTGGGCCACGCGCTGGTGAGGATGGGCGCCTGACCCGGGCGCACGCTGGCTGAACGATCTGGCGGAACCTGGCGGCGCAGGCCGCCGCGGTGATGGAGCGATAGTGCGGGAGGCGCCATGCCACGCGATCACTCGCGCGAGCAGCCGCAATGGCTGCTGGCGCGCCACAGTGCCTTGACGGCGCGCCAGTTGCTGCGCGCCTATGGCTTGCTATGCCTGTTTTCCCTGCTCATTGCCGCCGTCTTTGCGCTGCGCGGCCTCTGGTACATTCCCGTCTTTTCCTTCGCCGAACTGGGCCTGGTGAGCATCGCCCTGCTGCATTACCTGCGCCACGCGCGCGACTATGAACACATCGCCCTGCGCGATGGCGAACTGATCATCGAACAGGTCAGCGCCGGTCACTGCCAACGCCACCACTTTTCGCCATGGCGCACGCGCGTCGACGTGCCGTGCTGGCCGCGCCAGTTGATACGCATCAAGGATATCGGCCATGGCGGCGCGCAGGTGGACGTGGGCGTCTTCGCCACGCCGGAACGGCGCCGGCAGGTGGCGCAGGAACTATGCGCGCTGCTGCCACCGCCGATGTCGCCGCCGTGAACGCCTTATACGGCGCGCGACGGGCCTTCCCACAGATTGATATGGCCTTCGCGCGCCTGCACGTCGATGGCGGCCAGCTCGTCGGCCGTGAACGACAACTGCTGCAGCGCGGCCACGTTTTCGCGGATTTGCGCGCTGCTGCTCGCGCCGATCAGGGTCGAGGTGACGCGCGGATCGCGCAGCACCCAGGCCAGCGCCATCTGCGCCAGGGTCTGGCCCCGCTGCGCGGCGATCTGGTTCAGCGCGCGCACGCGGGCCAGGTTTTCCGCGCTCAGGTGCTGTTGCAGCAGCGAGCCGCCGCCGGGGCGGTTGACGCGCGCATCCTGCGGCACGCCGTCGAGGTATTTGTCGCTCAGCAGCCCCTGCGCCAGCGCCGTGAACGTGATGCAGCCGATGCCTTCATCCTGCAAGGTATCGAGCAAGCCGTCTTCCTCGATCCAGCGGTTGAGCATATTGTAGGCAGGCTGGTGGATCAGACACGGCACTTTCCACTCTTTCAGCAGGGCGGCCGCCTCGGCCGTCTTTTGCGGCGAATACGAGGACAGGCCCACGTACAGCGCCTTGCCCTGCTGCACGGCGGTCGCCAGCGCGCCCATGGTTTCTTCCAGTGGCGTATCGGCGTCGTAGCGGTGCGAGTAAAAGATGTCGACATAGTCGAGGCCCAGGCGCTGCAAGCTCTGGTCCAGGCTGGCCAGCACGTATTTGCGCGAACCGCCGCCCTGGCCGTACGGGCCCGGCCACATGTCCCAGCCTGCCTTGGTGGAAATGATCAGCTCATCGCGGTACGGTAAAAAATCGTCGCGCAGCAGCTTGCCGAAATTGCTTTCCGCGCTGCCATACGGCGGGCCGTAGTTATTGGCCAGGTCGAAATGCGTGATGCCCAGGTCGAAGGCCGTGCGCAGCATGTCGCGCTGCGAAGCCAGATTGTTGCTGTCGCCAAAGTTGTGCCACAGTCCCAAGGACAGCAGCGGCAATTTCAGCCCGCTGCGCCCGCACGTGCGGTATGGCATGCTGTCGTAGCGGTTCTCGGCGGCGTGGTAGGTCATGGCGACTCCTTGTAAATGAATCGCCTATTTTGGCGCAAAATCAAGGTGTGCGTGCGTGCGCCTTGCGCGCGGCGCGACGCGCCTTACAATGGGCGTTCAGGAATCGCGCAAGGAGCGGACATGGAAATCGAATTGAAATTGCTGCTGGCGCCGCAAGACGCGCCCCGCCTGCGCGCCCACCCGCTCTTGGCGCAGACTGCGCAAGCAGAGGTGCAGGTGCTGCAGATGCACGATATCTATGTCGATACGCCCGATTTGCAGCTGTGCCGCCACCATGCAGGCTTGCGCGTGCGCCAGGTGGACGGGCACTGGGTGCAGACGCTGAAGGCGGGCGGCACCGTCAACGGCGGCTTGCACAGCCGACACGAATGGGAAGGCGACGTGCCGGGGCCGCAGCCGGATCTGGCCGCGCTCGACTCGGCCATCGGCCGCAAGCAGCCCGTCCGCGCGCTGCTGCGCCGGGACGCCGTCCGCGACGCCTTGCAACCCGTGTTTACCACGCGCATCGAGCGCACCGTCTGGCAGCTGCGCACGCCGCAGGGCGACCAGATCGAATGCGTGCTGGACCAGGGTGTCATTGAAAGCGGCACGGACGGGGCCGCGCGCAGCGTGCCCGTCAGCGAGGTCGAACTGGAATTGAAGCAAGGGCAAGCGGCCAGCCTGTTCGACGTGGCGCTGGCGCTGCTGCAGGATGTGCCGCTGCAGCTGGGCCACATGAGCAAGGCGGAACGCGGTTACCGGCTGGCGGCATCGCACCCCTTGCAAGCCGTCAAGGCGCAAGCGCTGGCGCTGGACGCGGCCATGTCGGTGGAGCAGGTGTTTGTGGCCATCGCCGGCAATTGCCTGGAACAGGTCAGCGGCAACCAGGATGGCGTGGCGGCGGGCGAGGATGTGGAAAGCGTGCACCAGATGCGCGTGGGGCTGCGCCGCTTGCGCTCGGCGCTGGGCATGTTCAAGTCCCTGCTGGCCTTGCCGGACGCCTTGAAGGCCGAACTCGACTGGCTGGGCGGCGCGCTGGGCGAGGCGCGCGACTGGGATGTACTCGCTGGCAATACCCTGGCACAGCTCGACGGCGAAGCGCAGGCCGATGCGGCGGCGCTGGCACAGGCGGCGCACGCGCAGGCGCGGCTCAAGCACCAACAAGCCGCCCAGGCCGTCACCTCGGCGCGCTACACGGCTTGCATGCTGGGCTTGCAGCGCTGGCTGCAGGCGCGCGCCTGGCGCGACGGCTGTTCCGCGCGCCAATTGCGGCGCCTCGATGCGCGCGTCTCGCCGTTTGCCCGCGCCACCTTGCGCAAGGACCAGCGCCGCCTGATGAAGCGCGGCAAGCGCCTGCTGCATGCCACGCCGCAGCAGCGCCACCAGGTGCGCATCGCGGCCAAGAAGACGCGCTATGCGACGGAATTTTTTGCCTCGCTGTTTGCGGGCCGGGCCGTGAAACCGTATGTGGGACGCTTGTCGGCCTTGCAGGATGAACTGGGCTGGCTCAACGATGTGCAGGTGGCCGACCGGCTGTTGCAGCAATTGCCCGAGGTTCAGGCCGACAAGGCCGGCCAGGCTGACCAGTCCGTACAGGACGGGCTACGGCTGCACGCGGCCTTCGTGCGCGGCTATCTGGCGGCGCGCGCGCAGGCGGACGGCAGCGATGGCCGCATGCACAAGGCCTGGCGGCGCTTCAAGGCGGTCCGCTTGCCGGCCTGAGTCCGCTTTTATCGGGGCGTGAGGTCTGGCCAGACCTGGCCAGATCAAATCAGGCTAGGCCAGCGGCCGTTGCAACTGGCGCTCGAGGATGGCCAGCGGCGACTTGTGCGGCGCTGCCATGGCGCGCACGGGCAGCAGCCAGGTTTGTTCCAGCGCATGCTGTCCCCGCAGGGCCGCGTGCGATACGGCGTCGCTGAAGACGATCCACGTCTGGCCCGGCGCGAATGCGTGGGTGTATTGCTCCACCTGCGCCTGGTAATCGAGATCGGCCTTCATGGCGTCGTGCAGCTCCAGCATGTAGTGATCGTAGGCCGTGCGCTGCGACTTGGTGATGCGCAGCCATTGCAGCAGCGCCGCCAGCACGGGTTGCGGACGCTTTGCAAGGGGTAAAAAATGCTGCGCCACCTGTTCGAACGGCGCGCCCAGTTTCCACACGCGGGGCGCGCCGCGCGGATCGATGTTGGTGAAGACGCGCAGGATGCGCCGGCCCTGCGTGGGCGAGGAGGGGAAACTGTCGACGTGCAGGCGCGTATCGTCCTTGCGCCAGGACGTCACCCGGCCGGCGATTTCTACGGGGCGAAAGCTGCCCTTGCCTTGCTGCAGATGGGGAACATAGCCGGGCAGCAAGCCGGCCAGCAAGCGCTGCGTGTGCTGCGCATACCGTTGCATCAGCGCGGCCAGCACGGCCGCGTCGCAGGCATCGCCGTGGCCGCGCACGCCGCGCGCCGGTTCCCAGCTGATGTTCTTGGCGCTGCTGGCACTCCCCACAACGCCGTTCAGCAGCGCATGCTCTTCCGGTTGCAGGGAAAATCCCAGGCGGGGCAGCAGCACGACTTGCCCGTCTTCGAGTGCCTGCAGCGCCGCCGCCTGCTGCGCGGCGCTGCCGCCGGCGTCCCAGCGGGACAGGGAAATGTCGATGAGTTTGTTCATGGCACAAACGGGGAAACATCGGAGCGGCCAGTATGGGCGCTTGCCGCCCGCTTCCGTTTGCGCTGGCGCAGACTTACATCACAGTTTGCTGTTCTGGCAGCCGGCGCTCACGCATTCGCGCACGCGGTCCTGCAGGAATTGCGCGCGTTCGATGGTGGTCTTGGTGGCGCAATCGAGATTCACATAGAAGCCCGACGATTCGCGTTTCGAGCAGGCGTCGTTGCGGTTGGCGATCCACGCCAGCTGGCCCGATTTCAGCTTTTGCTTGCCGCCGGCATCGAGCTTGGCGGCGAGTGTCTTGTAGTTGGCGTTGAGTTCCTTGTCCGCTTCCTGGTATACCTTGTTGAGGCAATACAGGCCGTCGAAGTCGTTGCGCGGCGTGTCGCAGGCCGAGTTGGCGAAGGCGGAACCGGAGGCAAGCACGAGCAGGGCAAGGATGCATTTTTTCATGGCGGGCTTTCAGAACGTGGTGGGAACGGGATCGTTGAGCAAGACAGCGCTCTTGCGCATCGTATAACATTTTCTCTCCAGGCCGCAGACGCTTGCAGGCGTGTTCGGTCAGCGCCGCCAGCGCCGTCAGTAGGCCAGGCAGCCCGGCACGCTCACGTCGACCTGCGTGCCGGCGCCGGGCCGGCTGTCGATGCGCAGGCTGGCCCCGATGCCGGCGGCGCGTTCGCGCATGCCGACCAGCCCCCAGTGGCCGGGCCGCTGGCCCGCCTGCGCCACGGCGTCATCGAGGCCGCAGCCGTCGTCGCGCACGCGCAGGGTGAATGCCTGCTCCGCATAGTCGAGTTCCAGCACGATGTTTGCCGCCTCGGCATAGCGCGAGGCGTTGAACAGCGCTTCGCGCGCGATGGCATAGACTTCGTCATGCACGCGCGGCTGCAGGCGCCGGCAGGTGCCGCTGACGTGTACGCTGAAGGCGTGCGCGCGGTGCTCGGCCAGGCCCTTGCCGAATTGCTGCAGCGCCAGCCGCAGTTCGTCCGGTTCGGCCGAGGCGCGCAAGTCCATGATCTGGTCGCGGCCTTCGATCAGCAACTGGTCGGCCAGGTTCAGGGTGCCGTCGAGGCGCGCCCGTTCGCGCGTGCCCTTGGGCAGCATGTCCGCATGCGCATGGAACGACAGGATCAGGCCCTGCACGCTTTGCAGCAGGGTGTCGTGCAGCGAGCGGGCGATGCGCGAGCGTTCGGCCAGGCGCTCCTGCAAGCGTTCCTGCAGCCGTTCCTGCATATTGCGCGTCAGGTGGCGGATGCGCAGCACATAGCCGCCGTACAGCAGCAGCGCGGCGCCCAGCACCAGCAGCACGACGAACCACGGCGTCTGCACGAAGGCGGGCGCGATGGCGATGTCGAGCTTGGCTCCCTGCGTGTTCCACACGCCGTCTTCGTTGGCCGCCATGACCTCGAAGCGGTAGCTGCCGGGCGCCAGGTTGGTGTAGTACGCTTCGCGGCGCCCCACGGCCTCTTGCCAGCCGGCGTCCACGCCCGCCAGCCGGTAGCGCAGGCGCACGCGTTCCGGCATCGACAGGCTCAGCGCCGTGAAGCCGATCTGCAGGCTCTTGCTGCCTTGCGGCAGGGACAAAGGCTGGCCGGGCCGCGTCGGGTAGGCCTTGCCATCGGCCAGCAGGCTGTGGATGTGGACGGGGGGCGGCAGGGCGTTGCGGCGGATATGCAGCGGGTCGAGCATGGCGATGGTGGCCGAGGTGGAAAACCACAGCTTGCCATCGGGCGCATGGATCAGCGACGGCACCGGGCGCAGCTGCGAAGCATGGCCCTGCAAGCCGTCGAGCGCGTCGAAGCGTTCCGCGGCGACGGCGCTGCCGTCCTGCATCCACGCGGCCAGGCTGGCCGCGCCGATATGGGCGATGCCGTCGGCGCCATGCAGCCACAGGTCGCCGTCCGGCAGGCGCACGATGCCCGACACGCCACGGAAGGTGTCGCCGCGCGCGCCGCGCAAGGTGTGGAAGCGTCCGGCGCGGTACAGGGCCACGCCGTTTTCGCCGCCGGCCCACATCGCCTCGCCATCGCGGTACAGCTGCAGCACGGTGCCCACTTGCAAGCCCTCGGCCGCGCCGAGCCGCCTGACGGCGCCCGCGCGCTGGCCATCGGCCACCAGGCTTACCGTATTGTCGGCATGCCCCAGCCAGACGGTGCCGGCGCCATCCATCGCCATGGCCGTGGTCAGCACCGTCGGCAGGCCGGACAGGCCGCCGTTGGCGCTCCATTTTCCTTCGCTCAGGCGAAACAGGCCGCCGCCGGAAAACGAGGCCCACAGGGCGCCCGAGCGGTCCTGCTGCAGCGCTTGCGGATCGAGTCCCAGCACGGGCGCCAGCACGCGCGTCATCGTGCCGTCGCGCGCGCGATGGTGCAGCTCCTGCTCGTTGCCCAGCCATAGCGTGCCGTCGGGCGCCCAGTGGCTGGCCGCCAGCGCGCCTTTCAATTCCACCTTCTTGACGCCATCGGCCGTGAAGCTGCGCACGTCGCTCACGTAGTCGCCGATCCACACGTCGCCGTCGGGTCCCGCCAGCATGCCGGGATGGTCGAAGGGCACGGCGACGGACAAGGTTTTCAGGCGGTTCGGCCGCAGCCGGTCCAGGCCAGTCGAGGTGCCGAACCATAGATTGCCCTCGCGGTCCTGGAACGAGGTTTGCGGCAGCGGGCCGCTGATGCCGTTCTGCAGGGTCAGTCGCTGGGCCGGCAGGCTGGGGCCGGAAGGGTCGAATTTGCGTTCGATGCCATCGGGCTGCATCAGCCACATGGTGCCGGCGCGGTCGAAGCGGATGCTGTTGCCCCTGGCGTCGGGCAGGATGGGCGCATCGCCGCGCGGCGCGCTGGTGCGCACGCGATAGTAATTGCTTTGCGCGTCGACGGCCCAGATGGCGCCATCGGGCGCTTCATCCATGCTGGTGAGGATGGTGCGCGGCCAGGCATGGGAAAAGCGCGTCTCGCCCGGCCTGCGGAAATAGGCGCCAAGCATGGTGCCCATCCACTGCGTGCCATCGCGCCCGAACAGGATCTGGTAGACGCGTTTGTCGGGCAGGCCCACGTTGGCGGCCTGCGCGACGAAGCGGTCCGCGCCCGGCGCCAGGCGCGCCGCGCCATCGCGCGTGCCGACCCAGATGGCGCCGTCTGGCGCTACCTCGATATGGAACACGGCGCCCGGCGGCAAGCCGTCCGCCTCGCGGTACGTGCGCACGCCATCGGGGCGAAAGACGCTGACGCCGCCGAGGCGGTAGCCGACCCACACGGCGCCGTCCGGCGGCGTGGCCAGGCCCAGCACATTGCTCGACGGCAGGCGGTGGCCGTAGACGCTGTCGACGCGCTCGAAGCGCACGCCATCGTAGCGGTACAAGCCGGTGGCCGTGGCGATCCACAGCCAGCCATCCTTGCCCTGGGCGAATTTGAGCACGTCGACGGGCGCGCCTTGCAAGGCGCCCCAGGCATTGTGGGTGTAGTCGGACAGCAGGGGAGACGGGGCGGCTGCGCACGCGTGCAGGTGGCACGCCAGCAGGGGCAACATCAACAGGCGGCGCAGCAGGCGAGCGGACATCGTGGCAGAGGGAGATAGCGGTGGCGGGGCAGTGATTGTAGCGCAGCGCCGTGCCTTTCAGCAGGCAAAAAAAAGCCTGCGCGGGGTGGCGCAGGCTTCTTTTCGCCCTACGTTGACAAGGTTCCGCGCTTAGGCGAAGTTCTTGGCAACGAAGTCCCAGTTGACCAGGCCCCAGAACGTTTCCACGTACTTGGCGCGCAGGTTGCGGTAGTCGATGTAGTAAGCGTGTTCCCAGACGTCGCAGGTCAGCAGCGGCTTGTCGCCGGTGGTCAGCGGGCAGCCGGCGTTCGAGGTGTTGACGATGTCGACGGAACCGTCGGCTTTTTGCACCAGCCAGGTCCAGCCCGAACCGAAGTTGCCCACGCACGACTTGGTGAATTCTTCCTTGAACTTGTCGAACGACGACCATTTGGCGTTGATCGCATCAGCCACGGCACCCGTAGGCGCGCCGCCGCCGGCCGGCTTCATGCCGTTCCAGTAGAAGGTGTGGTTCCATACTTGCGCCGCATTGTTGAAGATGCCGCCCGACGATTTCTTGATGATGTCTTCCAGCGACAGGTTCTCGAACTCGGTACCCTTGATCAGGTTGTTCAAGTTGGTGACATACGCCTGGTGATGCTTGGCATAGTGGTATTCCAGGGTTTCTTTCGAAATATGCGGCGCCAGAGCGTCCATTTCATATGGCAGTGGTGGCAGAGTATGTTCCATGTGATGTCCCTTTGTGGTGAGTATTCGGAGTCTACCGGCCTGCGGCCGGACGGTTGAGCCAAGCTTGCTTGAAGCAGGCATTCTTGCTGAACGAGCCACTATTGTAAAGCGGATGCGCCATTGCTGCAGATTCCGGCACGCGTCGCGGATGCTGGTGGCGTAGTGATTCTCGTTTAGCCTGAATCGGGCGCCATGCTCTCCGCTGCGGACGCTATCTGATGCGCCGCGTGGTTTCGCGCACGATCAGCGCCAAAGGCGGGATGGCCGCCTGCACGGCTTCGCCATTGATCAGTCCCAGCAGCGCTTCCGTGGCGATGCGGCCGATGTCGTACAAGGGCTGGTGGATGGTCGTCAGCGGCGGCGTCGTGTAGGAGGAGCCGGGCAAGTCATCGAAGCCGACGAGCGAGATATCGTCGGGCACGCGGATGCCCTTGCGGTACAAACACAGGCGCACGCCATAGGCGGACAGGTCGTTGGCGGCGAAGACGGCGCTGAACTGCTGCTGCGTATCGAACAAATGGTTCATGGCCAGCATCCCGCTTGCCTCGTGGAAATCGCCTTCCGCCATCAGCTTCGGGTCGATGGGAATGTCCGCTTCGCGCAGCGCGCGCTGGTAGCCCGTCAGACGTTCGGCCGCATCCGTGTTGTTGGCGGGGCCGGCCACAAACGCGATGCGCCGGTGGCCCAGTTCGATCAAGTGGCGCACGGCCAGGTAGGCGCCGTATTCGTTGTCGAGCTTGAAGCCGATGGCGCTCTTGGTCGCCAGCGCACGGCCCGTCGAGACGATGGGCCGCTGCTGCGAAAAGTCGAGCACGCTCTCGTCCGAGATGCGCCCCGACAGCAGGATGATACCGTCAACTTTTCTCGCCAGCAGCAGGCGGATACGGTCCGCTTCTTCCTGCGCATTCCAGTGCCCGCTGACGATGACGGACGCGTAGCCCGTGTCCTTCAGCCCATCGTCGACGCCGCGCAGGCTTTCATCGAAGAAGGGGCTGGAAATATCCTGCACCACGATGCCGATGGTCATCGAGCGGCCTTTTTTCAAGCCCTGCGCCATCTGGTTCGGCGCGAATTTCATGTGCGCGATGGCCGCCAGCACGGCGTCGCGCTTGTCGTCGGACACTCTGGCCGTGCCATTGAGGATGCGCGAGACGGTGCTGGGCGACACGCCGGCCTGGCGGGCCACGTCGAGCAGGGTGGAAGGGGGGGCAGCGTGGGCGCTATCGTTCAAGGCGGTTCCTGGGTGTCAAGATGGCTGGTCGTCAGTGCTCTGAAAACCTTTTCATCGAAAGATTACCATAAATGGCCACGGCCCCGTAGGTCGGGTTAGCCCTGCGGGCGTAACCCGACATATTGTTGGCCGTGCACGTCGGATTACGCGCTGGCGCGCTAATCCGACCTATGCTTGAAAACGTTTTCACAAAAAACAACAGCGCGTCCAACGGTCCATATTTCCGCCTTTCTCATAGGCGAACGCACCCCACGGCATACCGCTTGCGATACCACCCTCAATAAAAATGACAACTTTTTCGGTTGACTTGATTTTCTTTGCGGTGTTAAATGGACACATGTTGTGAAAACGTTTTCAAGATAGAAGACGCTCAATAAACGGAGATGAAATAATGAAGTCAAGCATCCTTCGCGCCGCCCCGCTGGCCGCGTTGACCCTGGCCGCAGGCGTGGCCGCCGCCGCCCCGCCCGCGGCACCACTGCCACCGCTGGCCCCCGCCACCATCACCGTCGCCTCGTTTCCCGACCTGGACCGCGCCGTCAAGACGGCCTTGCCCCTGTGGGAAAAGCTGTATCCGCAAGTAAAGGTCAAGCTGGTCAGCCTGCAGATCGACGACCACCACAACTCGATGACGACGGCGCTGGCGGCCGGCGCGCGCCTGCCCGACGTGATGGCCATCGATTTCCGCTACGTGGGCAGCTTCGCCGAATCGAAGGGCATGGAAGACCTGTTGCAGGCACCATACGGCGCAGGGCAGTACCGCGCCCAGTTCGTGCCGTTCACCTTCGTGCAGGCGACCAGTTCGCGCGGCACCCTGGGCGCCATGCCGGCCGACCTGGGGCCGGGCACCTTGTTCTACCGCAAGGACTTGATGGACAAGGCGGGCATCAAGGAAAGCGATCTGACGGCTTCGTGGGAATCGTATATCGCCGCCGGCAAGAAGCTCAAGGCCGCCACCGGCACCTATCTGCTGGCCGGCGCCAGCGACCTGGCCGACATCGTTATCCGCGCAAACTTAAAAGATGGCGAAGGCATCTATTTTGGCGACAAGGGCCAGGTGCTGGTCGACTCGCCCCGTTTCGTCAAGGCCTTCGAGCTGGCCAAGGCGGCGCGCGTGGCCGGCATTGATGCGCGCACCGTGGCCTGGACGGGCGAGTGGGCTGAAGGATTCAAACGCGACAAGGTGGCCAGCCAGATGATGGGTTCCTGGCTCAGCGGCCACCTGGCCAAGTGGCTGGCGCCGGCGTCGTCCGGCCAGTGGCGCGCGGCCAACTTGCCGGCCGGCGCGCTGGCATCGTACGGCGGCTCGTTCTACGGCATCCCGAAAAAGGCCGCGAATAAAACCCAGGCGTGGGAATTCATCAAGTTCATGACCGTCAACAAGGATATCCAGCTGCATTCGCTCAAAGAGATCGGCGCCTTCCCCGCATTGAAGGCGGCGTATGCGGACCCCATGATGGACGAGCCGCAAGCGTACTTCGGCGGCCAGAAGACGCGCTTGCTGGCGCGCGACACGGCGGCGAAGATTCCCGTCATCCGCGTCGACAAGTTCGACGCCGTGGCGCGCGATATCGTCAACATGGAACTGGAAAGCGTGCTGGCGCAAAACAAGGATATCAAAACGGCGCTGGCCGACGCCAAGGCCCTGATCACTCACCGCGCGCGGCGCTAGGAAGCAGCATGAATACGACCATGCCATGCGCCGAAACCGGGTCCATCCCGGCGCGGCCGGCCAAAAAACGCTACAACATGAAACAGTGGGCGCCGTATCTGTTCATCAGCCCCTTCTTCATTTTGTTCGCCGTCTTCAGCCTGTTCCCGCTGCTGTTTTCCATCTACTTGTCGTTCAACCAGTGGGAAGCGGCCAGCGGCGTGGAAGCGATGCAGTGGGTGGGCCTGGACAACTACAAATACGCCTTGAGCGACCCGTGGTTTTTGCGCTCGCTGGGCAATACCGTGTGGCTGGCGCTGGCCTCGGGCGTGCCGCAGCACCTGGTGGCCATTCCGCTGGCAGCGTTCATCCACAACAGCTTCAAGCGCTCGCGCAACCTGGTGATCGGCATTTACTTTTTACCGTTCATCACCTCCAGCGTGGCCATCGCCATGGTCTTCAACACCCTGTTCTCGCGCGACTATGGGCAGATCAATGTGCTGCTCGGCTGGTGCGCCAGCCTGCCGTTAATCGGTGGCCTGTTCCCCGCCGAATCGATCGACTGGCTGGGCAGCTCGCTGTTCATCAAGCCGGCCGTCGCCTTCGTGATTTTCTGGCGCTACCTGGGCTGGAACCTGGTGCTGTATTTGTCCGCGCTGCAGGTGATCCCCAAGGATCTGTACGAGGCGGCCACCATCGACGGGGCCTCGAAACGCCAGCAATTCTGGTACATCACCCTGCCGCAGCTGCGCCCCATGATCTACCTGGCCGTCACCTTGACCATCATGGGCAATCTGCAGCTGTTCGAGGAACCGTTCGTGCTGGTGGCCGAATCGAGCGGCGTGAGCCAGTCCGTGATGACGACGGCCATCTTTGTCTACAAGACGGCGTTTTCCTCGGGCGACTTCGGCACGGCGTCGGCCATTTCCTGGCTGCTGTTCCTCATCATCGCCAGCACCACCTGGGTCAATAACCGCATCTTCAGCCGCAATGAACGGCATGAACGCAAGGAGGCCAAATGAGCGCATTGACAAACCGCCGCGCCAGCGCGGCCAGCACCCGCTGGACGGCCTACGCCATGGTGGCCATCGGCGCTGCGATCATGGTCGCGCCGTTCTACTTCATGTTCGTCTTCGCCACCCATACGAGCGCCGAGATCTACAGCCTGCCGCCGCCGCGCTGGTTCGGCACGGCCCTGCTGCACAACCTGGAACTGCTGCAGGAGCGCCTGCCGTTCTGGCGCAATATCGGCATCAGCCTGTACGTGGCCCTGATGACGACCATCCTGACCTTGTTCTTCTGTTCGCTGGGCGGTTATGCCTTCGCCATGTACGAGTTCCGCTTCAAGCGGCCCCTGTTCACGCTGGTGATGGCCTCGATGATCATTCCGTCCTTCATGAACATGATCCCGACCTTCATGCTGATGGATTTCTTCGGCTGGCTGGACCAGCCGCGCGCCCTGTACGTGCCGGGAGCGGCCGGCGCGCTGGGGATTTTCCTCATGCGCCAGTACATCGGCACGGCCATCCCGAAGGATCTGATCGAGGCGGCGCGCATCGACGGCTGCGGCGAATTCGCCATCTACTGGCGCGTCGTGCTGCCGCTGATCGGCCCCGCGATGGGCACCCTGGGCCTGATCACCTTCATCAATTCCTGGAACAATTTCATCACGCCGCTGGTCGTCATGCGCTCGGTCGAGAACTACACGATCCCGCTGGCCCTGCGCAGCATGCAGGCGCCGAACAACACGGAGTGGGGCGCCCTGATGACGGGCGCCGCGATCGCCGTGCTGCCGCTCTTGCTGATGTTTTTTGTCGCCTCCAAGCGCCTGATCGAGGGCCTGACCCAAGGCGCCGTCAAAGGCTGATCCACACATTTATCTCAACCCCTCACACTGACATGACCACCATGCATAACGACGATACCGACACCAGCTTTCCCGCCACCTTCACTTGGGGCGTGGCCACCAGCGCCTACCAGATCGAGGGCGCCGCCGCCATCGGCGGCCGCGGCCCGTCCATCTGGGATACCTTCAGCCACACGGACGGCAAGATCATCGATGGCAGCAATGGCGACGTGGCTTGCGACCACTACCACCGCTACCTTGATGACGTGGAGCTGATCGCCAGCCTGGGCGTGAACGCCTACCGCTTTTCCATGTCCTGGTCGAGGGTGCAGCCCACGGGTTCCGGCGCCTGGAACGAGGCGGGCTTTGACTTTTATGCGCGCCTGCTCGACGCCCTGGCCGCCAAGGGACTCGATGCGCACCTGACCCTGTACCACTGGGACTTGCCGCAAGCCTTGCAGGACGAGGGCGGCTGGCTCAACCGCGCCACCTGCTATCACTTCGCCGCCTACGCGGCCGAGGTGGCACGCCGCTTCGGCCACAAGGTCGCCAGTATCGCCACGCACAACGAACCGTGGTGCACGGCCGTGCTGGGCCACGGCACGGGCCAGTTCGCCCCAGGCATGGCCGACCCCGCCGCCGCCGTGCAGGTATCGCACCACCTGCTGCTGTCGCACGGGCTGGCCATGCAGGCGATGCGCACGGTGAACGCGCCAGCGAAGCTGGGCATCGTGCTCAATCAATGGACGGCCACGCCGGCCACCGACAGCGCGCAAGACCGCGAACTGGCCGAACTCGAATATGCGCGCTCGGTGCAGTGGTATATGGACGCCATCTTCAAGGGCCGCTACCCGGCGCTGGCTCTGAAACACGCCGACGCTCAAGCTTTGTCCATCTTTGAAAACGATTTCACAGATATCAAGCAGCCCATCGATTTCCTCGGCGTGAACTACTACACGCGCGCTTTCATGAGCGCCGAGACGCCGCCTCGCAAGCCCGAATGCAAGCTCGGCGTCAACGACATGGGCTGGGAAACCTATCCGCAAGGCTTGACGGAGCTGCTCGTGGGCTTGCACCGCGAATACCGGCTGCCGCCCATCTACATCACGGAAAATGGCATGGCCGTGGCCGACAAGCCCGTCGGCGGCAAGATTCACGATGCGCCGCGCATCGAGTACGTGCGGCTGCACCTGGACGCCCTGCGCGCCGTGATCGCGCAGGGCATCGACGTGCGCGGTTATTTCTACTGGAGCCTGATGGACAACTTCGAGTGGAATTCCGGCTACGCCAAGCGCTTCGGCATGCTGTACGTCGACTACGCCACGCAGCAGCGCAGCTTCAAGGACAGCGCCCTGTGGTACCGCGATTTCATCGCCGCGCTGCGCGCGTCCCACGCTGCAGCCCTGGCGGAGGCGCACTGACATGGCCGCCATTTCGCTGCGCGGCATCCGCAAGACCTACGGCGACGGCCCGGAAATCGTCAAGGGCCTGGACCTCGACATCCATGACGGCGAATTCATGGTCTTCGTCGGACCGTCCGGCTGCGGCAAGTCGACCCTGCTGCGCATGATCGCGGGACTGGAGGACATCAGCGCGGGCCAGCTGCGCATCGGCGACTTGCTGGCCAACGACGTGGCGCCGGCCGAGCGGGGCATCGCCATGGTCTTCCAGAGCTACGCCCTGTATCCGCACATGACGGCGCGCGACAACATGGGCTTTGCCTTGAAACTGGCGGGCCAGCCGGAAGCCGAGGTACGCGCCGCCGTCGGCAAGGTGGCCGAGATTTTGCAGATCACGCACCTGCTCGACCGTAAACCCAAGGCCTTGTCGGGCGGCGAACGCCAGCGCGTGGCCATTGGCCGCTCCATCGTGCGCCAGCCCAAGGTGTTTTTGTTCGACGAGCCGCTGTCCAACCTCGATGCGTCCTTGCGCGTGCAGACGCGCATTGAGCTGGCCAAGCTGCACCAGGAGCTGGGCACGACGATGATCTACGTCACCCACGATCAGGTCGAGGCCATGACCCTGGGCGACAGGGTCGCCGTCTTCCACGGCGGCCACCTGGAGCAGGTGGGGGCGCCTTTGGACCTGTACCGCCATCCGGCCAGCCAGTTCGTGGCCGGCTTCATCGGCGCGCTGCGCATGAACTTTCTGCCGTGTGCCGCCGTTCCCGCGCTGGCCAGCCAGCTCGGTGGCGCGGCCGGCATGCTGGTCGGCATACGCCCCGAACACCTGCGCCTGGTGCCGCGCGATGAAGGCTATGGCGCCATCGTCACCTTGATCGAACAACTGGGCGACGCGCAGATCATCCACGCGACGCTCGATGGACGCATCGACGGCGGCCCGCATGCGGTGGCCATCAAGCTGCATGGCGAGGCGCGCCACGCGCTGGCGCAGGGCAGCGCCATCGGCTTCGCACCGGAAGAAGGCCACGCCTTTCTGTTCGACACGGCCGGGCGCGCCGTGGCCACCCATTGACCCCGCACGGAGGCGACATGACTTCAGATTGACACCCAAAAAATGTGCAGCAATAGCCAAAGAGCTATGTGATCATCAATCAACCAGCGGTACAGGAGACAACAACAATGCAACAGCTCAAACGCACTACCATCGCCCTCAGCCTGGCGCATGCGACCTTCGCCCAGTTCATCTTGCTGGGCAGCGGCGCCGCCATGGCCCAGGAGGCTGCAGCCACGGACGCGGCAAAACCGGCAGCCGAACAGATGGACCGCATCGTCGTCACGGCCACGCGCCGCAATACCTTCGTGCAGGAGACGCCGCTGGCCGTCACCGCCTTCAACCAGGACACCCTGCAAAACAATCAGGTCAAGGATCTGGCGTCGCTGGCCACCATGGTGCCCAGCCTCGTCGTCGAGCAGCATGGCGACTCGGGCGGCGTGCACGTCTACATGCGCGGCGTCGGCTCGGCCAACCACACGGAACTGGGCGACCCGGCCGTCGCCTTCTATGTCGATGGCGTGTATTCGCCGCGTCCCCAGGGCGCCACGGCGCTGATGTACGACTTGAGCCACGTCGAGGTGGCGCGCGGACCGCAGGGCACCCTGAACGGCCGCAATTCGACGGCCGGCGCCGTCAACCTCGTCTCGGCCGCGCCGAGCACGGCCAAGTTCATGGGTTCGGCCGGCATCACCGTGGGCGACTACCGCCACCTGCAGACGCAGGGCATGCTCAACATTCCGTTGTCCGACGACGTGGCGCTGCGCATCGCCGCCATCAAGGATAGCCATGACGGCACGGTCGATTTCCGCCGCGGCTCGAATGTCATGCCGGGCACGGCCAAGTATGGCGCCGGCGACCAGATGGGCGTGCGCGCCTCGCTGCTGTGGAAATTCACACCGCAGCTGCGCGGCACTTTTATTGCCGACTACTTCCTCGACCAGGGCGCGGGCAACGTCTACCTGGCGGCCGAACCCAAGCCCGGCGAGAAGCTGCGCTCGGCCCTGATCGACACGCCGGGCACCCTGGACCAGTCGATCTTGACCTACAAGGGCAAGCTCAATTACAAGCCGACGGACGCGCTCGATTTCACTTACCTGGGCAGCTGGAGCCGCTACAAGCGCCAGAACAGCAATGACGCCGATGCGGGCCTGTTCCCCGGCTTCAAGTCGGAAAACCGCACCGACTGGGCACAGTTCGACAGCTATTCGCACGAGCTGCAGGCGCGCTCGGACGACGACGCGCCATTCCAGTGGGTGGCCGGCCTGTTCCTCTTCAATGAAAAGAACAAGGTGCGCTTCGATATCGACCGCAGCCAGATTTCGCAGGCCGCCGTGCAGCAGGATATCGCCAACGGCGCCGTGATCTTCGTGCAGCCCACCGTCGGCCAGTATGCCTCGTCCATGTCCTTCATCCAGGGCGACCGCCAGCTCAAATCGAAAGCCGTGTTCGGCCAGGTCAGCCAGCAGTTGACGGACCAGGTCAAGCTGACGGCCGGCGCCCGCTACACGAAAGACCATAAATTCGACGTCGGCGGCAAGAACTGGGCTTGCCCGAACTGGCCGGCCAACACGCCGCTGGGCACCACCGTGCTCACGCCCGACCAGATGGCGCAGCTCGTCACGCCGGGCACGGGCCTGGCCAACACGCACAATATCGGCCCCGGCGGCGCCATCACGGCGGCCACCTGCGGCAATACGCCGGGCGACAACACGGCCGACCTGAAATACGGCCAGGCCACCTGGCTGGGCCGCATCGAGTACAAGCTGCGTCCCGATATTTTGCTGTTCGGTTCCGTGACGACGGGCTTCCATTCGCCCGCCATCGGCGACGGCGGCGCCACCACCAAGCCGGAAAAACTGACCAGTTATGAAATCGGCTTCAAGTCGGACTTGCTGAACCGCGAACTGACCCTGAACCTCGACGCGTTTTTGATGAAGTACAAGGACAAGCTCGAATCGCAGGTGGTCAACAGCGTGCTGGCCAACTTCAATGCGGCCGGCGCCACCGTCAAGGGACTGGAAGCGGAATGGGTGTGGCGGCCAACCAAGGTCGACCGCCTGACGGGCAACGCCACCTGGCTCAAGGCCGTGTATGACGACTTCATGTCGTGCGACGTCGACGCGGCGCGCGCGAATGGGCAAGTGTGCGGCTCGACGGCGCCATTGGTGAACGTGGGCGGCAGCACCATGAAGCACGCGCCGAAGTTTTCCACGACCGTCCAGTACGAGCATGATTTCGCGGTCGGCGGCGGCCAGCTCACGCCGCGCGCCTCGGTGCATTATGAAACCATGTCGTATGTGGGCGCGGGTGCGTTCAACGGCGATGTGCCTGGCCATGCGGGCGTCAAGCGCCAGGAAGCCTACACGACCCTGGACCTGAGCCTGCGCTTCCAGCCGGCGAACAAGGCGTACACGGTGGAAGCGTTCGTGCAGAACGCCACCGACAAGGCGGTCAAGCTGGACGTCAATGAAATCTGCACGGACGTGGGCATGCCGTGCCAGCCGACGCAGCAGATCTACGGCGCCTTCTACAACGCGCCGCGCACGTTCGGCGCGCGCGTGTCGATGAAGTTTTGATGGGGTAGTGTGAAAGAGCAGTTGCAGTAGCAGTCCACTCAGTAGGGGAAGGTGTTGGGCCGGGGAGCTTCCCCGGCCTTTTTTATTCCAGCGCTTATTCCAGAGTTGCTTGCACGCTGGCGATGCCGATCTGCGCGCTGCCTTCGGCCAGGCGCACGTTGAGGTTCTGGCGCGCCCGCAGCTGCGCCGGCGAGCGCACGATGGCACCTTTTTCATCGCGCAGGATGGCATAGCCGCGCTCCAGGGTGCGCTGTGGGTTCAGCAGTTCCAGCTGCGCCGCCAGGCCGTCGAGGCGGTGGCGCCGCTGGCCCAGCTGCTGCGCCATGGCCGCGCCGTTGCGGCGTTGCGCCTCCATCAGGCGCGTGCGTGCTACCGACACGTCGGGCCGCAGGCTGGCCCAGCGCGAGCGCAGGCGTTCCAGCGCGTACTGCGCCTGGTTGACGGGCGCGCGCGCCGCATGCGTCATGGCCGTGGACAGGGCCAGCAGCTGCAGGCGCTGCTGCCGCAGCTGCGCCTTCGGGTTGAGCAGGCGGCGGCTGTGGCGGTCCAGCGTTTGCGCCGCGTCGTCGAGGCGGCGGCGCATGGCGCGGCGCAAGTCCGTCGCGTCGGCGCGCAGCGAGGCCATCCAGTCGGCGCGCGGCGTGGCCGCCAGTTCGGCCGCCGCCGTCGGCGTGGCCGCGCGCAGGTCGGCCGCGAAGTCGGCGATGGTGAAATCCGTCTCGTGGCCCACGCCGCTGATCACGGGCATGGAACAGTCGGCGATCGCATGCGCCACGGCTTCATCGTTGTACGACCATNGCGGCGCAAGTCCGTCGCGTCGGCGCGCAGCGAGGCCATCCAGTCGGCGCGCGGCGTGGCCGCCAGTTCGGCCGCCGCCGTCGGCGTGGCCGCGCGCAGGTCGGCCGCGAAGTCGGCGATGGTGAAATCCGTCTCGTGGCCCACGCCGCTGATCACGGGCATGGAACAGTCGGCGATCGCATGCGCCACGGCTTCATCGTTGAACGACCATAAATCCTCGATGCTGCCGCCGCCACGGCATACCAGCAGCACGTCGCACTCGGCCCTGCTAGATGCCGTGCGGATCGCTTGTGCGATCTTTTCCGGCGCCTGCTGGCCCTGCACGGGCGTCGGATACAGAATGATGTTGACATGCGGCGCGCGGCGCTTGAGCGCGATCAGGACGTCGCGCAGGGCGGCCGCCTGCGGGCTGGTGACGATGCCGATGCTGCGCGCGAACATGGGGATGGCGCGTTTGCGTTCCTGGTCGAACAGGCCTTGCGCGGCCAGCTTTTCCTTCAGACGCTGGAACGCTTCGTACAGGGCGCCCACGCCGGCACGGCGGATGGCTTCCACGTTGATCTGGTAATCGCCGCGCGCGCCGTACAGGGTGACGAGGGCGCGTACTTCCACCTTGTCGCCTTCGCGCGGCGTGAAACCCGCGTACTGGGCGCGGCCGCGGAACATCACGGCGCGCACTTGGGCGCCGTCATCCTTCAGGGTGAAATACCAGTGGCCGGAGGCGGCGCGCGTGAAGTTGGAAATCTCGCCGGCGATCCAGGTCAGGGGGAACGAGCGCTCGAGCAGGCGCGCGACGGCCTGGTTCAGGGCGCTGACGGTCAGCACGGGCGGGGCGGCAAAGCCGCTGTCAGTCGGGGTGTCTGTCATCATAAAGCGGGGAGCGGGAAAGGAACTGTCCACATATTATCGGCGAGGTCATGCTTATGTCATATATCGTGCAAAACAACAAGTTCTATTTCTAAGTAATTGATTTTATGATGAATTCCCGTGTGCCTGATTTGCATGCACAGGGAAAAAATCCTTTAATATCAAGCACATCAGTGCAGCCCCTGCCACTTACGCACAAAGTTATCCACAGAAAGTGTGCGGAACTTTTTGCCTTGGACAAACATGGCCGGGCAGGCCCTGATTGAGCGATAAAAGTGCCTTGCTACATTTTTGCGCATGGAAATAAAGTGCATAGGAATCAAGCGCTTAGTATGCCATGCATGGTCTTGCGCACAATCTTATCCACAAAAAATGTGCAGAACTCGCGCACAGCAGCGGATTTATCCACTGGAATGCCCATGGCATGGCTTGCCTGAATTTTACGCAGCATAAAAATAGCCATATAGATCAAGGGTCTAGCGTTCGACCGTGCGCCTTGCTCACAATCTTATCCACAGAATATGTGCAAAACCGCATAAACCGTTTCGTCTTTTCCGGGCGTTTTCCACGGCGCGATCAGGCGCTTGCGCTGCCTTATTTTTCAGCATCAAAAAAAACTCCTTTAAAATCAATGCTCTTGCATGGAGTCAATCGGCTTGCTCACAATCTTATCCACACTTTATGTGTGAAACTGCGTTCGCCGTGGAAAACTGCCTTTTTGCAGTGAAATGTGATGCTGAAAACCGTGCTTTCCAGCCCTTGCTACATTTTTATGCAGGGCAATAAAAACGATATAAATCAATGTACTTAGCGCTTATCTGTGCGCTTGCGCACAATCTTGTCCACAGATTGTGTGCAGAACTTTGACGCTCCATCTGCCGCCGATTGCGCACCGGTTGCCACTTTTTTACTCATTGAATTAATTTCCTTTAAAATCAATGGCTTAATTCAATTTCACGGCTTTGCGCACAATCTTGTCCACAGTAAATGTGCAGAACTCCGCAAGTATTAACTTATTGACATTGACTACTGTCGATAAGCTGCTATGCCTGTATTTTGCGCAGCATGATAATCTTCATATAAATCAATGGCTTGTATGATGGACTTCATGCTTGCTCACAATCTTATCCACATAAAATGTGCAAAACTGTGCGCTGGAGCACCGGCCCGCCGCGTGGTGTGGATAAGGGCACATGCAGGCGCCACTTGCCGCCGGGGCGGCAACGCGCTACATTGCGCCATTCCTGCGCGCACGTACCATCGGTCTTCGGCGCTCGGTACAATACAGGCTGTCCGGGCGGTCCATCGCCTTCCCTTTATCAGGAGTTTCTTTTGCTCGCTATATTTCAAGCCGCTGGCTGGCCCATCTGGCTGTTGTTAATCGCTTCCATCGTCGCCCTGGCGCTGATCATCGAGCGCCTGCTGTATTTGCGACGCGCCAAGATACTGCCCCGCAAGCTGTTCGATGAAGTGGTGCAGGTATATCGCAGCGGCAAGATCACGCCGGATACGGTGGCCAAGCTGGAAGACAATTCGCCGCTGGGCGTGGTGCTGGCCGCCGCCTTGCGCAATGTCGACGCGCCGCGCGAGGTGATGAAGGAATCGATCGAAGAGGCCGGCAGCGGCGTGGCCCACACGCTGGAGCGGTTCCTGACGACCCTGGGCACCATCGCCACCCTGGCGCCGCTGATGGGGCTGTTCGGCACGGTGGTGGGCATGATCGAAATCTTCGGCTCGCAAAACGCCAGCGGCTCGAATCCCGCCCAGCTGGCCCACGGTATTTCGGTGGCGCTGTATAACACGGGCTTCGGCCTGGCCATCGCCATGCCGACCCTGGTCTTCTATCGCCACTTCCGCGCCCTCGTCGACAGCTTCGTCATTGACATGGAGCAGCAAGCGGTCAAGTTCGTCGACATCGTCCACAGTGGCCGCAAATGAACTTCCGCAAAGGCAAGGGGCGTGAAGACCCCGAAATCAACCTGATCCCCTTCATCGACGTGCTGCTGGTGATCCTGATCTTCCTGATGGTCAGCACCACCTACAGCAAGTTTACGGAGTTGCAGATCACCTTGCCGACGGCCGACGCCGAGCAGGCCAAGGAGAAGCCGCAGCAGATCGACGTCACCGTCGATGCCAAGGGCAATTACACGGTCAACCGCGAACCCATATCGTTCCGCGACGTGGCCGGCCTGGCCGACGCCCTGCAGAACGCGGCCAAGGCGGCCAACGGCGGCAAGCCGCCCGCGCAGACGCCTGTGGTGGTGGTCAATGCCGACCAGTTCGCCATGCATCAGATGGTCATCCACGTCATGGAAGCGGCGCGCCTGGCCGGCTATGAAAAGCTGACGTTTGCGGCGCAGGCGGGCGGCAAGTAATCAGCAGACCCGTAGGTCGGCTTGGCCGGAACGGCGTAAGCCGACACAAGCCGCAGCCGAGCATGTCGGATTACGCTGCGCCTGGCGGCGCGGCTCATCCGACCTACACCATTTTTATGTCTTCCCCCATGCCCACATCCTCCCCCGCCAAGCTTGAAACCAGATTGACCCGCGCCTGGCTGACGCGCGGGCCGCTGGCGTGCGCGCTGTGGCCTGTCTCCCTGTTGTTCGGCGCCCTGAGCGCCGTGCGGCGCGGTTTGTACCGGGCAAACATCCTGACATCGGCGCGCCTGCCCGTGCCCGTCGTCGTCGTCGGCAATATCTTTATCGGCGGCACCGGCAAGACGCCGCTGACGATCTGGCTGGTGCAAGCCTTGCGCGACGCGGGCATGCGCCCGGGCGTGATTTCGCGCGGCCATGGCAGCGCCGACCGTTCGCCGCGCGCCGTCACCGCCACCTCCACGCCGCAGCAGGTGGGCGACGAGCCGCTGCTGATCTTCCAGCGCGGCGGCTGTCCCGTGATGGTGGGACGCGACCGTGCGCAAGCGGGCAGGGCGCTGCTGGCCGCGCACCCGGACGTCGACGTGCTGGTGACGGACGACGGCTTGCAGCATTACGCCTTGCGGCGCGACGTGGAAATCGTGCTGTTCGACGGCCGCGGCGCGGGCAATGGCTGGCTGCTGCCGGCTGGCCCGCTGCGCGAATCGCCGCGTCGCCGGCGCGACGTGACGGTGATCAATGCGTCCGCGCTGGCGCCGGCGCTGGTGGACAAGGTCGCGCCCAAGGGCGGCCTGGTGGTACAGATGCGGCTCGATGGCGGCCTGGCCGAACGCCTGACAGACCGCAGCGAACGCATGACGCTTGCAACCCTGGCGGCCAGTGGCCGGCGCATCGTGGCGGCGGCTGGCATCGGCAACCCCGGGCGCTTCTTTGCCATGCTGCGCGGGGCCGGACTGGACTTCGCGGAACTGCCCTTGCCCGACCATCACGACTTTCTCGACCAGCCATTTGCGGCACTCGACACGGATGTGATCTTGATCACCGAGAAGGATGCAGTAAAATGTGCGCAAATTGAATATCTCAAAGATGACCCGAGACTGTGGGTCGTCCCCGTCAGTGCGCGCATCGATAGCGCGCTGGCCCAACAAATTGTGGAGAAATGTCGTGGACGCTCGACTGCTTGATATCCTGGTCTGCCCTGTTTGCAAGGGCCCGCTTGAACACGATAAGAAGGCGCAGGAACTGATTTGCCGCGCCGACCGCCTCGCCTATCCTATCCGCGATGGCATCCCCATCATGTGGGCGGACGAAGCGCGCACCCTGCAAGACGCAGTGGAATAACGATGGCGTTTATCGTCATCATCCCGGCCCGCCTGGCGTCGACGCGCCTGCCGAACAAGCCGCTGGCTGACCTGGGCGGCAAGCCCATGGTGGTGCGCGTGGCCGAGCAGGCGGCGCTCGCTGGCGCCGCGCGCGTCATCGTCGCCACCGACCATGAATCCATCCGCGACGCCTGCGCCGCGCATGGCGTGGAAGTGTGCATGACGCGCAGCGACCATCCGTCGGGCACGGACCGCATCGCCGAGGTGGCGCGCACCTTGGCGTTGCCGCCGGACGCCGTCGTCGTCAACCTGCAGGGCGACGAACCGCTGATCGATCCGGCCCTGCTGGCCGCCTGCGCGGCGCAGATCAGCTCGGCCGTCCCCATGGCCACGTGCGCCCATCCGCTGCATGACGTGCTTGAGGCCTTCAATCCGAATGTCGTCAAGGTCGTGCTGGACAAGGCAAACCGCGCCTTGTATTTTTCGCGCGCCACCATCCCCTGGCACCGCGACGGCTTCGCCCAGTCCCGTGAAAACCTGCCGCAAGGCTACGTTCCTCTGCGCCATATCGGCCTGTATGCGTACAGCAATGCCTTCCTGCAAGAATATCCGCAATTGTCCGCGTCGCCGCTGGAAGCGATCGAGGCGCTGGAGCAGCTGCGCGTGTTGTGGCACGGTTACGCCATCGCCGTGCATGTCACGGACTCGGCCCCGGCCGCCGGCGTGGACACGCCGGAAGATTTACAACGCGTCCAGGCGCACTACCGCAACCTGTAAGCGCTACCCGCAAAACGGCAGGCATGCAAATATAGTTTGTATGCCTGCAGCAAAAACCACATTTTGAAACGTCTGCTTCGCTAATTGCTGGCTTTGATCAATCAGGGCATAGCAATTCGACAGCAAACTGGCGTTCCGGGGATTTTTTGTGGTAAGTTTCGTAGGGAAAGATAGCCATAGCAACATCATCTAAAAATAATTACACATACCACCATCCAAAATCTGTTTTTTAGGAACTTTTCAATGCGTCTGATACTTTTAGGAGCACCCGGTGCCGGCAAGGGCACCCAAGCTAACTTCATCAAAGAAAAATACAACATTCCACAAATCTCCACGGGCGACATGCTGCGCGCGGCGATCAAGGAAGGCACGGAACTGGGCCTGGCAGCGAAAAAAGTCATGGATGCGGGCGGCCTCGTGTCGGACGACATCATGATCGGCCTGGTCAAGAACCGCCTGCAGGAAGCCGATTGCGCCAATGGCTACCTGTTCGACGGCTTCCCGCGCACCATCGCGCAAGCGGACGCCATGAAGGACGCCGGCATCCATGTCGACTACGTGCTGGAAATCGACGTGCCCGACGCATCGATCATCGAGCGCATGGACGGCCGCCGCAGCCACCCGGGTTCGGGCCGCGTCTACCACGTCAAATTCAATCCGCCCAAGGTCGACGGCATCGATGACATCACGGGCGAACCGCTGATCCAGCGCGACGACGACAAGGCGGAAACCGTCAAGAAACGTCTGGACGTGTACCACAACCAGACCAAGGTCTTGCTCGGTTACTACAACGATTGGGCCAAGTCCGGCCTGCCGGGCGCGCCGAAATACCGCCGCATCGCCGGCGTCGGTCCGGTCGAGCAAATCCGCGACAGCGCCTTTGCCGCTCTGGCGGAATAAGCAGTTTTTGAAAAGCGGACCTCAGTGTCCGCTTTTTTTGTGCCCGCTTTTCAGGCAGACTGCAAGCATGGCTGTATGCCTTACGTTTTCGTAGTTGAAGTTTTTTGCAGGTCGTGTTTTCCTGGCTGCGCGTGCCTACCCGGTGCGGTCTGCAGCTGTTGGCAATGACGTCGGATAAAAACAGAAGGGGACGATATGGCAGCCAGTTTGTGGTTTGCGGTAGCCTGCGGCGTGGTCGCAGTCATCTATGGTTTGGTGTCGCGTAGCTGGATCCTGCGCCAGGATCCGGGCAACGCGCGCATGCAGGAAATCGCGCTGGCCATCCAGCAGGGCGCGGCCGCTTATCTGGCGCGCCAGTACCGCACTATCGCGTTTGTGGGCGTGGTGCTGCTGATCGCCATCTATGTCTTGCTCGGCCTGCATACGGCGCTGGGCTTTCTGATCGGCGCCGTGCTGTCGGGCGCCTGCGGCTTCATCGGCATGAATGTGTCGGTGCGGGCCAATGTGCGCACGGCGCAGGCGGCCACCCTGGGCATCAACCAGGCGTTGAACGTGGCCTTCAAGGGCGGCGCGATCACCGGCATGCTGGTGGTCGGTCTGGGCTTGCTGGGCGTGACCCTGTTCTACTGGCTGCTGGTGACGACGGGCGCACCTGGCCTGACGCAGCATGACCTGATCAAGCCCCTGATCGGCCTGGCCTTCGGCGCTTCGCTCATTTCCATCTTCGCGCGCCTCGGCGGCGGCATCTTCACCAAGGGCGCCGACGTGGGCGCGGACCTGGTCGGCAAGGTGGAAGCGGGCATTCCCGAGGACGACCCGCGCAACCCGGCCGTGATCGCGGACAACGTGGGCGACAACGTGGGCGACTGCGCCGGCATGGCGGCCGACTTGTTCGAAACCTATGTCGTGACCCTGATCGCCACCATGCTGCTGGGCGCGCTGCTGATGGCCGAAGCGAGCAGCAATGCCATCATCTATCCGCTGCTGCTGGGCGCCGTGTCCATCCTCGCCTCCATCGTCGGCTGCTCGATGGTCAAAACGGCTCCGGGCAAGAAAATCATGTCCGCCCTGTACACGGGACTGTGGTGGGCCGCCGGCCTGTCGCTGGTCGGCTTTGCCGTGGTGACGTGGCTGCTGTGGCCCGACGACGCCATGCGCTACAAGATGCTGGGCGCCACCGTCGTCGGCATCGTGCTCACGGGCCTGATGGTGTACATCACCGAGTACTACACGGGCACGGACTTCAAGCCCGTGCGCCACATCGCCGAAGCGTCGACGACGGGCCACGGCACGAATATCATCGCCGGCCTGGGCGTGTCGATGAAGTCCAGCGCGTATCCGGTGCTGGCCGTCTGCATCGCCATCCTCGTCTCGTATCAATTGGCCGGCCTGTACGGCATCGCCATTGCGGCCACCTCGATGCTGTCGATGGCGGGCATCATCGTCGCCCTCGACGCGTATGGCCCCATCACCGATAACGCGGGCGGCATCGCGGAAATGTCGGGCTTGCCCGACTCCGTGCGCGCCATCACCGATCCGCTCGACGCCGTCGGCAACACCACCAAGGCCGTCACCAAGGGCTACGCCATCGGCTCGGCCGGCCTGGCCGCGCTGGTGCTGTTTGCCGACTATACGCATGCGCTCGAATCCGTGGGCCAGCACATCACTTTTGACTTGTCGAATCCGATGGTCATCGTCGGCCTGTTCATCGGCGGCCTGATACCGTACCTGTTCGGCGCCATGGCGATGGAAGCCGTGGGCCGCGCGGCCGGCGCCGTGGTGGTCGAGGTGCGCCGGCAGTTCCGCGACATCAAGGGCATCATGGAAGGCACGGCGCGGCCCGAATACGACAAGGCCGTCGACATGCTGACGGCGTCGGCCATCCGCGAAATGATCGTGCCATCGCTGCTGCCGGTGGTGGTGCCCATCGTCGTGGGCATGCTGCTGGGGCCGGCGGCGCTCGGCGGCCTGCTGATGGGCACCATCGTCACGGGCCTGTTCGTGGCCATTTCCATGACCACGGGCGGCGGCGCCTGGGACAATGCGAAGAAATACATCGAGGATGGCCACTTCGGCGGCAAGGGTTCCGACGCGCACAAGGCGGCCGTCACGGGCGACACGGTGGGCGACCCGTACAAGGACACGGCGGGACCGGCCGTGAATCCCTTGATCAAGATCATCAATATCGTGGCCCTGCTGCTGGTGCCGCTGCTGCCGGCCACGGGCTGGCTGGCCGTCAAGGCGCCGGCACCTGTCCACGCGCCCGTGCCGCCCATCCTGGCGCCAGCGACACCCGTGCAAAGCTTGCCGGCGCAATAAGCTGCCCGAACCCCTGCAGCCCCGTGGCGCGCGCCGCGGGGCTGTTTGCGTTTTGCGCTGCTGAAACTTTCCTGCCTTCCATATCCTCGGCGTATCAAAAGTGAGCAATTGTTACGGCAGCTTTGCTTGTGCCGGCTCCTTGCCAATAATGGGTGAAGCAGTGAGCGTTACAGTCTGACAGGGAAGGCAGGAGGATGTCATGGACAGCATCAACAGAAAGGGCGGCGCGCTGCTGGCGCTGCTGATATTGGCCGGTGTTGCCGGGTTGGCCCAGGCGGAGCCGGGCCGGCACGGCGGTTTCCACGGCCATCACGGCCACTTCCATGGTCATTCGCACGTGGGCGTCTGGGTGGGCTCGCCCTGGTGGTATGGGTATAGGCCTGGCTGGTATGGCGACCCGTGGTATGGCTATCCGTATGGGCGCACAGTGATCGTGCAGCCGGCACCCGTGTACATCGAGCAGGGCGGCGAGCCGACGGCGCAGATGTGGTACTACTGCGCGCGCCCGCAGGGCTATTATCCCTACGTGAAAAATTGCAGTACGGCATGGCGTGCCGTGCTGCCTGCCAGCGTGCGCTGACGGGGAGGTCAACATGAATACGAGAGCGTTAATGGGGCGTGCCGGCCTGCTGGCGCCGCTGCTGCTGGCCGCCTGCACGGTGATGCCGGAAGAGCCGTCGGCCATGGTCTTGCCTGGCACGGGCAAGAGTTTCGAACAGTTCCGCAGCGACGATCTGCAGTGCCGCGGCTATGCGAAAGGCCAGCTGGGCGGCAGCTCGGCGCAGCAGGCCGGCATCGACAGTGGCGTGCGCAGCGCGGCGCTGGGCACGGTGCTGGGGGCGGCGGCCGGCGCCACCATCGATGGCGGCCATGGCGCCGGCGTGGGCGCGGGCACGGGTTTGCTGTTCGGCGCGCTGGCTGGCACGGGCGCGGCCGACACTTCCGCGTACGGCATGCAGCGCCGCTACGATAATGCCTACCAGCAATGCATGTATGCGAGCGGCCACAAGGTGCCCGTCGCCGGACAGATGCTGAGCAGCGTGCCGGCCAATGCGGCCACGCCGCCGCCCGATACGCCGCCGCCCCGTTATTAGAACCGTGAGGTCAGGCCGACGAACATGCGCCGTCCCGGCACGTAGTAGTCGACCAGGCCATCGGCCATCGGGCCCTTCTTGAACAGGTTTTGCACGCCGCCGCGCACGGTCCACTGGGGCGTGACCTTGTACGATACGACCGTGTCGACGATGGTGTAGGCCTTGTCGGCCAGCTTGCCCGCGTCGAGTTCCTTGCCCGTGTACTGGGCTGACACTTCGCCGAACAGCTGGTCGTTGACTTGCCAGCCCAGCGCCGAATACCACGACAGCTTCGGCGTCGACAGCAGGTTGGCGCCCGTGGTCAGGTTTTTCGCTTCCGCCATGTAGGTCACGTTGTTACGCCAGTTCAGGTTTTTCGTCAGCGGGATGGTGGCCGTCGCTTCCAGGCCGCTGGTGCGCGCTTTCTGGATATTCGTCATTTTGGTCCACCACTGCTTCTGGTAAAAACCCAGCGGCGCGTAGTCGATCTTGTTCTTGAAATCCGTGTGGAAGTACGTCAGGCCCACGTCCCAGCCATTCTGTTCCCACGCCACGCCGATCTCGCCGGCCGTGCTCGTTTCCGGCTTCAAGTCCGCATTGCCGGCCATGTAGCAGCCGCCCGTGATATAGCCCAGCGGTTTGAGGCTGCCGCAACCGCGTCCGCCCGACTGCGTGGCCGCCGCCGGCGAGTTTTCCTTCAGGCTCGGGGCGCGGAAGCCTTGCGACACGCCGCCCTTGATGGTCCAGGCGGGGGCCGGGTGGTACACGAGGTACAGGCGCGGGCTGTAATGGTTGCCGAACTTGCTGTGGTGATCGAGACGCAGGCCGGCCGTGGCCGTCAGGTTTTCGCGCAGGAACAATTGATCTTCCGCAAACAGGGCCGAGGTGGTGCCGGACAGGGTGGCGCCGCTCACGGGGTTGCCCAGGTAGTCGGTGGGCACGGTGCCGATGGTGTCCGTGTTCGTCAGTTCCTGGTGCTTCCACTGGCCGCCCATCACCAGCATCTGCTCGATGCCGCCCCAGCCGACGCGTTTTTCCAGGCTGGCATCGAGCGTGCTGTCCTTGGATTTCGCGATCGTGCCGGCGACCTCGTTGTCGAAATCGTTGTGGTACAGGTTGACCATGGCCTTGCCGAAGTCCCAGCGGCCTTCATAGCCGATGCTGGCGCTCTTGCGTATCAGCTTGCTCGCGCCCCAGGCGCCGAACAGCGGGTAGCCGTCCGCGTCGAGCGTGGTCGAATCGGTGGCTTCCTGCCTGCCGTAGCTGGCGTCCAGCGACAGGTTCTGCTTCTTGTCCAGCGCCCAGTTCAGCTGGCCCGAGACAGTCTGGTTGCGTTCGCCGCCGATGCCGCCCGATTTGCCGATGGCTTTTTCATCGGCATTCTGGCGCGTCTGGCCCACGCCCAGGCGCATGCCCACCGTGTCCGACAGGGGACCAGCCAGGTTCACGCCCAGCTGGTGCGCCGTGCCGCGGCCGCTGTCCTGCGGCTGCGTGTAGTTGGCCGTGGCCGAACCGTTCCATTTGCCCGGCACCTTGCGCGTGATGATGTTGATCACGCCGCCCATGGCGTCCGAGCCGTACAGCGAGGACATGGGGCCGCGCACCACTTCGATGCGCTCGATCATGTCGGGCGAGATCCAGTTCAAGTCCTGGCGGCCCAGGTCCGGGCGGTAAGCCGTATCGGCCGAGCTGCCCACGCGCTTGCCGTCGACGAGGATCAAGGTGTATTTGTCGGGCAAGCCGCGCAGCTTGATCTTCGACTCTTCGCCCACGGGGCTGGTGCCGCCCGTCACGCCGGGGATGCGGCGCAGCAAGGTATTCAAGTCATACACGGGCTGGCGCTCAATTTCTTCGCGCGTGATGACGCTGATGCTGGCTGGTGCATCCTTGATATCGATGGACGTGCCCGATGCCGTGACGACCACCGTGTTCATGGTGGGATCGGCGGCCACATTGCCTTCGGCCCAGGCGCTGCTGACGGCCAAGGACAGCAGGCAGGGCAGGAGCAGAGTGGCGCAATGGATGGGGCGGGCGAGCGTAACAGGATGAATGAAGGCGGGACTGCGCTGGGTCATGGTGAACTTTCCGGATGGTGTTTTTTCCTGGCTGCCTTCCGGGTGGCTCGGGTATGAATGATTGAAAATGCAATAAACTGCGCTCCCATTCTACGAATGAGAATAAGAATCGTTCTTATTGTAATGCCATCCTGGCAAGAAGGAAAGTGCTGAAAGGAAATAAAACACCGTTACAGCGTGGGCATGGCCATTGCAAGCGTGAGAGTGTTACCTGCGCTGGCATCTGGCACGGCGTGTGCCAATAATGAAAGTTATGAGATCGATGCCTGGGAGGCGGCATGAAGACGATGATAAAAACGCTACTGGCGCTGGCCTGCGCCCTGGTGCTCGCTGGCGGCCATGCCTGGGCGCAGGAACCTGCTGCGTCCGATGAACTGCCCGTGTGCCGCCTCGACCCGCGCGACAGCAACAAGCTGGCCGTGGAACCATGCCGTCCGGCGCCGCCCGTGCAGCCGCGCCGTTCCGTGGCGCAGGTGATCGGCCGCATGCCGGCCCAGCCTGTGCCACCGGTCGTGCCCATGGCACCCCTGCCGCCCAGCCCGGCCGCGCCCATGCCGCGTGCGCCGCAGCCCATCGGTGCCTGCGACACGGGCGGATGCCGCGATGCGGCCGGCGCGCGCTACAACGGCGCGGGCAACGCCACGCTCGATGCGAACGGGCGCATTTGCCACCGCAACGGCGCTTTTATCCAGTGTTTTTAAGCCGGCCATACGCTGGCGCTGCAAGTTTTCGCTCGGTACGCACAAAAGTGGCTACAATTGTCGCCGACATTACGTTTACGTAAACGTAACTATGGCACCATGCAACCATCAGGCGCCGGGAACACGGCTCTTATCACTCAGGAGATTTTATGCAGATTCAGGACAATGTATTCATCATCACGGGCGGCGCATCGGGACTGGGCGCGGCCACGGCGCGCATGCTGACGGCGGCCGGCGGCAAGGTCGTGCTGGCCGACGTGCAGACGGAGGCGGGCCAGGCGCTGGCCGCTGAACTGAACGGCGTGTTCGTGCAGTGCGACGTGACGTCGGAAGAGGACGGCCTGGCCGTGGTGGCTGCGGCCACCAAGCTCGGTACCTTGCGCGGCCTGGTCAACTGCGCCGGCGTGGCGCCGGCCGTGAAAACCGTGGGCAAGGATGGCCCGCACCCGCTGGCCCTGTTCCAGAAAGTCGTCAACATCAACCTGGTCGGCACGTTCAATATGTGCCGCCTGGCGGCCGACGCCATGGCGAAACAGGACGCGACGGCGGAAGGCGAGCGTGGCATCATCATCAACACGGCGTCCGTGGCGGCCTACGATGGCCAGATCGGCCAGGCGGCCTACGCCTCGTCGAAGGCGGCCGTGGTGGGCCTGACCCTGCCGATGGCGCGCGACCTGTCGCGCAACGGCATCCGCGTGATGACGGTGGCGCCCGGCATTTTCGAAACGCCCATGCTGCTCGGCATGCCGGCCGAAGTGCAGGATGCGCTGGGCAAGATGGTGCCGTTCCCATCGCGCCTGGGCAAGCCCGGCGAATACGCGCAACTGGTGAAAGCCATCGTGGAAAACGTCATGCTCAATGGCGAAACGATACGCCTGGACGGCGCCATCCGCATGCAGCCAAAGTAAGAGCACCTGGACAATGCCCAGGGCGTTGCTGCATGGCCCGGGCTTGCCATGCTTTGTACTATTCGTACTGTCTTCGGCCTCGCGCCTAGCCCTGGACATCGCCAGGCACTCTTACGAAGGCAGTCCCCTAATGGGCATTTGATGTAGGATACCCCCGTATGGGGCGTACGGCCTTGCCTGGCTGTGCGCCCTTTTTTTATCGGAGAATCCATGATCGCATTGAAGCCGCTGGCGCTGAGCCTGACCTTGCTGGGGGCGTTGGCCGCCAGTCCCGTATTTGCCGAAGTGCCGCAGAAGGCGCCGGAAATCGCCACCGCGTATGCGGAAAAAAGTGGCTGGGCGGCGCAGAAATTCATGGTCGCCGCCGCCAATCCGCTGGCCGCCGATGCCGGCTACCAGATGCTGAAACAGGGCGGCAGCGCCATCGACGCGGCCATCGCCACGCAGCTGGTGCTGACCCTGGTCGAGCCGCAATCGTCGGGCATCGGCGGCGGCGCCTTCTTGCTGTATTCGACGGCCAAGGGCGTGCAGGCCTTCGACGGGCGCGAAACGGCGCCTGCTGGCGCCGATGAACACCTGTTCCAGAATGCGGACGGCAGCCCCGTTTCGCGCGCCACGGGCGTGGTGGGCGGGCGTTCCGTGGGCGCGCCGGGCGTGCTGCGCATGCTGGAGCTGGCGCACAAGGAGCATGGAAAGCTGCCGTGGGCGACCCTGTTCGGCCCCGCCATCAAGCTGGCGCACGGCGGCTTTCCCGTCAGCCAGCGCCTCAACGGCTTGCTGAACTGGGACCAGGCCCTGAAGCGCGACCCCGTCGCCGCCGCCTATTTCTATGACGGCGAGGGCAAGGCCTGGCCCGTCGGTCACGTGCTGAAAAATCCGCAGCTGGCGCGCACCTTGCGCGAGATCGCCCGCGGCGGCGCCGACGCTTTTTATAATGGCCGCATCGCGCGCGATATCGCCGCCAAGGTGGCGTCGCACCCGACCAATCCGGGCAAGCTGACGGCGCAGGACATCGCCGGCTACAAGGCCAAGGTGCGCGAGCCCGTCTGCAGCGATTACAAGGCCTGGACCGTGTGCGGCATGCCGCCGCCATCGTCGGGCGGCATCGCCATCGCGCAGATGCTGGGCATCCTGGAAGTCAAGGATATCGCCCCGTACCGGCCCATCGACGGCGTGCCCGATGCGCAGGCGATTCATCTGTTCTCGGAAGCGGGGCGCCTGGCCTACGCGGACCGCAACCGCTACGTGGCCGACACGGATTTCGTGCCGCTGCCGGGCAAGGGCATCGCCTCGATGCTCGACAAAACCTACCTGGCGCAGCGCGCCTCGCTGATCGGCGACAAATCCATGGGTAAAGCCTTGCCCGGCACGCCGCCCGGCATGCAGGTGGCGTGGGGCATGGACAACGCCTTGCAGCGCCCGTCGACCTCGCACCTGGTGGCCGTGGACGCCTTCGGCGGCGGCCTGTCGATGACCACCAGCGTGGAAGACGCGTTCGGTTCGCGCCAGATGGTCGACGGTTTTTTGCTCAATAACCAGCTGACGGATTTCTCGTTCGATTCGCGCGATGCGGACGGCCCGATCGCCAACCGGGTCGAAGCGGGCAAGCGCCCGCGCAGCGCCATGTCGCCCACCCTCGTGTTCGAGAAGGGCACGCACAAGCTGGTGCTGGCCACGGGTTCGCCCGGCGGCTCGTCCATCATCAATTATGTCGCCAAGGTGCTGGTCGGCACCATGGACTGGGGCTTGAACGTGCAGCAGGCGATCAGCCTGCCGAACTTCGGCAGCCGCAACGGTCCGACGGAACTGGAAAAGGGCCGCGCGCCGTCCGCCCAGGTCGAGGCGCTGCGGGCCATGGGCCACGAGGTGCGCGTGATCGAACAGAATTCCGGCCTGCAGGGCATCATGCGCCTGAATGCGCATGGCAAGGATTTCTGGTTTGGCGGGGCCGATCCGCGGCGCGAAGGCATGGTTCGGGGGGACTAATCTTTTCCACAAAGCATCCAGACCCTGCTAATCTGCCGGCATGGGAATGCAAAATAAAACAGGCTTGATACTCACGGGAGGAGGCGCCCGTGCCGCCTACCAGGTGGGCGTGCTGCAGGCGATTTCGGCGATTCTGTGGGAAGCGGGCTGGGCGCCGGCGCGCAACCCGTTCGACATCATCTGCGGCACCTCGGCCGGCGCCATCAACGCCACGGCGCTGGCCTGCCGTGCCGACAACTTCGGCGAAGGCGTGCAAAAGCTGCTCGACGTGTGGCAGCACATCGAGGTCGAGCAAGTGTATCGGGCCGATTCGCTGGGCGTGATCCGCTCGGGCGCGCGCTGGCTGTCCTTGCTGTCGTTCGGCTGGCTGCTGCGCCAGTGGCATGCGTCGCCGCCCAATTCCCTGCTCGACAATACTCCGCTGGTCAGCCTGCTGCACCGCATGCTCGACCTGCCGCGCCTCGATGCCGCGCTGGCCGACGGCCTGCTGCATGCGCTGGCCGTGACGGCGTCGTCGTATTCGGGCAGCCGCCACATGACGTTTTACCAGACGGCCGGGGATATCGCGCCCTGGGTGCGCACGCAGCGCCTGGCCTTGCCCGACCAGATCGGCGTGGAACACTTGCTCGCCTCGGCCGCCATCCCCTTCATCTTCCCCGCCGTGCCCTTGTACGTGGGCGGCCAGCGCGAATACTGCGGTGACGGCTCCATGCGCCAGCTGGCGCCGATCTCGCCGGCGATCCACCTGGGCGCGAACAAGGTGCTGGTGGTGGGGGCGGGACGCATGACGGAACCGGCGCCCGCCGCGTCCGAAGCGGCGCGCTACCCGAGCCTGGCGCAGATCGCCGGCCACGCGCTGTCGTCGATCTTCCTCGATGGTCTGGCCGTCGACATCGAGCGCCTGAACCGCATCAACCTGACCCTGTCGATGCTGCCGCCCGAGCTGCTGGGCAAGACGGCCTTGCGGCCGGTGGAGCTGCTGGTGATCGCGCCGTCCGAGCGGCTCGACGCCATCGCCAGCCGGCATATCGGCAGTTTGCCGCGTCCCATCCGCACCATGTTGTCGGGCATCGGCGCGGCCGAAGCGCGCGGCGCGGCGCTGGCATCGTATTTATTGTTCGAATCGACGTATACTAACGAGCTGATCCGTCTTGGACAGCGCGATACGCAGGCCCGCAAGGACGATGTACTGGCGTTTTTTGGTTCTTGAGACGGCCCCCGGAACAGCTGCCGGAGTTTTCGCGTTTTTTTTGACAGGACGATTGTGCGGGTATTTCGACGTGTTTGCGATGTTGCCTTACTGTTAATTTTGCTGGCGGGCGGATGGGCCGTGGCGGCGCCTGCGCCCACCCTGCGTTTCGACCAGCTCAGCGTCGACCAGGGCCTGGCGCAGGAATCGGTGCTGGCCATCGCCCAGGACCGGCAAGGCTATATGTGGTTCGGCAGCCAGTCCGGCCTGAGCCGCTATGATGGCTACCGCATGGTCGTCTACAAGAATATCGAGGGCGACAAGACCAGCCTGACCGACAACTGGGTCGGCGAGCTGCATGTCGATAGCCAGGGCCAGTTGTGGGTGGGCACGGACAATGGCCTGGACCGCTTCGACGCCGCCAGCCAGACCTTCATCCATTACGTCCCGGCCGAAAAGAGCAAGCGCGGCAACGGCAACCGGCATATCCACGCCATTCTCGACGATGGCGCGCGCGGCTTCTGGATCGCCACTTCGGACGGCTTGCAGCATTTCGATCCCGCCACCGGCGCCTTCCGCACCTGGCACCATGAAGCAGGCAACCCGCACAGCCTGGGCGACAATGAAATCAAGGCGCTGGCGCTCGATGCGCAACAGCGCCTGTGGATCGGCACGGTAACGGGCCTGGACATGCTGGCACCGGGCAGCGAGCGCTTCGAGCATTTCGCCGTCGACGCGACGCCCGGCTCGAAGTACAACGTGATCCAGTCGCTGCTGGTCGACCGCCAGCAGAACCTGTGGATCGGCACCATGGCCGGCGCCGAGCGCTGGCGCCTGGGCGCCGCCGGCCAGGCGCCGCAGGCACGCGTGCGCTTTGGCGAGAAGCATGGCTTTTCGGCCATCCGCGTGGCCAGCCTGTACCAGGATGTCGACGCCACCGTCTGGCTGGGCAGCAATGCCGACGGCTTGTTCCGCTGGCTGCCCGACAGCGACACCTTCCTGCAGTACCGGCACCAGACGGGCGACAAGTTCAGCGTCGCCGACAACCAGCTGTCATCCTTGTACCGCGACCGCGCCGGCACTTTCTGGGTCGGCTCCTGGTACAACGGCGTGAGCCGGGTCGACCTGGGCAGCGGCGGCTTTTCGCGCATGGCGCGCGCGCCCGGCGACGTGGGCGCGCTGGCGGACAAGAAAGTGCGCGCCGTGGCCGACGCGGGCAATGGCAAGCTGTGGCTGGCCACCAAGGGCGGCCTGAAACTGTACGACACGCGCGACGGCAGCTCGCGCCTGTTCGACCTGCGCAGTTCGCCCGGCATGTCGCGCGACGAACAGGTCACCACGCTGTACAAGGCGCCGGACGGCACGCTGTGGGTGGGCGGTTCGACGGGCTTGCACCGCTTCGATCCGGCCCTGGGGCGCTTCTTTACCATGCGCTTTGCCGCCGGCGACCCGAACAGCGATACCATCCGCAATATCGTGAGCGACCGCAGCGGCATGCTGTGGGTCTCGACGCGGGGCGGCGTGCACCGCTTCGACCCCGTTACCAAGCGGTTTACCACCTACCGCCACGATCCGGCCGACCCGAACAGCCTGTCCGACAACATGGTGCGGCCGGTGCTGGAAGACAGCAAGGGGCGGCTGTGGATCGGCTCCTTCCACGGCCTGGACCTGCTGGACCGCGCCAGCGGCCGCTTCCGGCATTTCCGCCACGATCCGCAAGACCCGCAAAGCCTGAGCCACGACGAAGTGCATTTCCTGCACGAAGACAAGCGCGGCGTGCTGTGGGTGGGCACGGCCAATGGCTTGAACCGCATGGATGCCGACGCCAGGGGCGGGATCCGCTTCCGGCGCTTTCTGCGCAAGGATGGCATGGCCGACGATGCCGTCGCCAGCATCCTCGGCGACGACAACGAACAGCTGTGGCTGAGCACGAACAGCGGCATCACGCGGCTCGACATGCGCAGCGGCCTGTTTCGCAACTACGACAGCGCCGATGGCACGGTGGAAGGCTCTTACTTCGACGGTGCGGCCCTGCGCGCGTCGGACGGTACCATGTATTTCGGCGGCTTCAACGGCATGACGGCGTTCATGCCGCAGGATATCCACGACAACCGCGTGCCGCCGCTGGTGGCCGTCACGGAACTGCAGATCTTCAACAAGCCGGTGGCCATCGGCCGCGGCGAGTTCGCGCATGTGCTCAAGAAGGCCATCGACCATACGCGCGAGCTGGTGCTGACCAGCCGCGAAAGCGTCTTTTCGCTGGAATTCGCGGCCCTGCATTTCGCCGCGCCCCAGCGCAATATGTTCGCCTACCGCCTCGAAGGCTTCGACCAGGACTGGGTCATGACGGATGCGGGGCGGCGCTTTGCCACCTACACCAACCTCGATGCGGGCAATTACGTGTTTCGCGTCAAGGCGGCCAACAAGGACGGCGTGTGGAACGAGAGCGGCGCCACGCTGGCCATCACGATTTTGCCGCCGTTCTGGAAGACCTGGTGGTTCCGCACGCTGATGGCGGTGCTGCTGCTGGGCGCCGTGTATGGCGCGTACCGGCAGCGCGTGCGCGCGCTGCGGCGCCAGCAGAACGAGCTGGAAAAACTGGTCGGCGAACGCACGGCCGAGTTGCAGAGCAAGGAAATCGAGGTGCTGGCCCAGTCGGAAAAGCTGGCGCAAGTCAACAGCAGCCTGACGAAAAACGAGGAAAGCCTGCGCCAGGCCAAGCGCAAGGCCGAGGATGCGACGCGCCAGAAGTCGGAATTTTTGGCCAATATGAGCCACGAGATGCGCACGCCGCTGGCCGGCGTGATCGGCATGCTGGGCTTTGCCTTGCGCGACGAGCAGCTGCACGACGCCACGCGCGAGCAGATCCTGCGCGGCCAGGCCAATGCCCAGTCGCTGCTGGTGATCATCAATGACTTGCTCGATTTTTCCAAGATCGAGGCGGGCAAGCTGAGTATCGAGAACATCGACTTCGCGCTCGGCGCGGCCATCGAAACGGTCGTGACCCTGTTCGAGGAGCAGGCGGCCGCGCGCAGCATCGGCTTCTCCATCGATTTCGCGCCCGACCTGCCCCCCTTCGTGGTGGGTGACCCGACCCGCTTGCGCCAGGTGCTGGTCAACCTGGTCGGCAATGCCTTCAAGTTCACCCAGCGCGGCGGCGTCAGCGTGTGTGTCGAGCGGGCCGGCGTGGCCAGCGGCAGCGGCGGACGCCGTGTCAACCTGATTCGCTTTAGCGTCAGCGACAGCGGCATCGGCATCGATGCGGACGCGATGGCGCGCCTGTTCCAGAAGTTCGAGCAGGCCGATGCCAGCACCACGCGGCGCTATGGCGGCACGGGGCTGGGTCTGGCGATCTGCCGCCAGCTGGTCGAACTGATGGAAGGCGAGATCGAGGTGGCCAGCACGCCGGGGCAGGGCAGCACGTTTGCCTTCACCTTGCCGCTGGCCGATGGCGTGGCGCCGCCGCTGGTGCCGCAGGTGGCGCTGGCGCCGCACAGCCACCAGTTGCGCGTGCTGTGCGCGGAAGATTTTCCTACCAACCAGATCATCATCCGCGTCATGCTCGAGGAACTGGGACACCGGGTCGACGTGGTCGCCAATGGCATGCTGGCGGTGGCGGCCTGCGTGCATACGCGCTATGACCTGATCCTGATGGACGGGCGCATGCCGGAGATGGACGGCGCCACGGCGACGCGTCTGATCCGCGTGGGCGGCTGGCCGGACCAGCCCGTGCGCGACCAGGAACTGATGATCGTGGCCCTGACGGCAAATGCCAGCGAAGAGGACCGCAGCCGCTATCTGGGCGTCGGCATGGATGATTTCCTCAGCAAGCCGGTGGACGAAGCGGCGTTGCATGGCTTGCTGGCGCGCGCCATCGAGCGCCAGCTGCAGCGCGGTTTCATGTTGCCGCGCATGCCGTCGAACGCGCCGCGCGCTAGCGCGCGGGGGCAGGCGGAACTCGACGCCCTGTTCGGCGTCGCGCCGGCCATCCCCGCGGCGGCGCCCGCCCAATCCGGCCGCGGCGGCGAACTGCAGCGGCGCATCCGCGTCGCCTTTGTCGCCGACCTGGAGGGGCGCCTGCGCGAACTCGACAATGCCCTGGCGGCGCAGGACCAGGACAACGCCGGGCGCCTGCTGCACGGATTGAAGGGTAGCGCCGCCTATCTCGATGAAACGCAGCTGCACATGCTGTGCACGGAAATGGAAGAGGCGGCGGACGGCGGGCGCTGGACGCAAGTGGCCCTGCATTTGCCGCAATTGCGCGCACTGTTGGCGCAAATAGCCGTTTCGGGCAAGGAAATGTAAAATAGGCAATTCCAGCCGTGGAGCGCGCGGCGAAACTGGGTAGAATACGGCCAGGCACCCTGACGCCGCCGGCAATGGAGAAAGCAATGAAAGTACTGGTGGTTGACGACGATGTCGTGTCGCGCATGGTATTGATGCATCTGATCGACAGCTGCGGCGTGCACGATATCGTGGAAGCCGAAGATGGCGCGGCGGCGTGGGAGCAGCTCGAAGGCGGCTTGCGCCCCGCGCTGTGCTTTTGCGACTTGCGCATGCCGCGCCTGTCCGGCATGGAGCTGCTGCAGAAAATCCGCTCCGACAGCGCGCTCGACGCCATGCCGCTGGTGCTCGTCTCGTCGGCGAATGACCAGGACACGGTGCGCGACGCCGTGCAGGCGGGCGCCGCCGGCTACATCGTCAAGCCCTTCCAGCCGGAGCAGGTGCGCCGGCATATCGACGCCTGTTTCGACGTCTCCGCCTTGCCGGCCGAGGCGCCGCGCGACACCTTGCAGCGGCTGGGCATCGACGACGAACGCCTGCTGGCCTACTTGACGGGCTTCCAGGGGCAGATAGTCGCCGCCAGCGAACAGGTCGACGCCTTGCTGGCGCGCGGCGAACCGGCCCAGGCGCGCCAGCAGCTCGAACGGCTGTACCTCGGTTGCCGCACCCTGGGCTTGCACGGCGCGCAAGCCGGCATGAGCGCGCTGCTGCAGTCGGCGGTGCTCGATGGCGAGCAGATACAGGCCGTGCTGGCCGCGCTGGCGCGCAGCGCGGCGCAGCAGGCACGTTTGCTGCGCCAACAGGATGACGCTGACTGAGTTTTCTGTTTTCTGCTTGCTGGAAAAATACTTTAGGTTTAAAGTATCTGCTTCCGGGCCTTGTGCACGCGCCCGTCACCAGCCAGGATGAGCATGAGCAGCGACCCTTCGCCTACCACCGCATCTCCCCAGGACGACTTTGCGCGCGCGCACCTGCCGCCGCGCGCACTCTGGCCGCAGCTGTGCCTCGACTTGCCTGAGCTGCAGTATCCGCCGCGCCTCAATTGCGTCGCCGCGCTGCTCGATGCGGCCGTGGCCGACGGCGGCGGCGAGCGCACCGCCATCCTGGCCGACGGACAGCGCTGGACTTACGCGCAGCTGGCGCGGCAGGTCGACCGCATCGCCCATGTATTGCGCGCCGACCTGGGCCTGATCCCCGGCAACCGCGTGCTGCTGCGCGGCGCGAATACGCCCATGATGGCCGCCTGCCTGCTGGCCGTGCTGAAGGCCGGCTGCATCGCCGTGCCTACCATGCCGCTGCTGCGCGCGCGCGAACTGTCCGCCATCCTGGCCAAGGCGCAAGTCAATGCCGTGCTGTGCGCGCAGGGCTTGCGGGGGGAGCTCGACGGCTTGCCCGGTTTGCCGCCCATGCTGTGCTTCGGCGCCGAGGGGTCCGAGCTGGAGCGGCGCATGGCGGCCCACGCCGCCCCCTTTTCCGCATGCGATACGGCGGCCGATGACGTCTGCCTGATCAGCTTTACCTCGGGCACGACGGGCGTCCCCAAGGGCACCATGCACATGCACCGCGACCTGCTGGCCATCTGCGACTGCTTTCCCCGCTCCATGCTGCGGGTGCGCCCCGATGACATCTTCATCGGCACGCCGCCGCTGGCGTTTACCTTCGGCCTCGGTGGCTTGCTGCTGTTTCCCCTGCGCTTTGGCGCGGCCACCGTGCTGCTGGAAAAACTCACGCCCGAGACCCTGCTGCGCGCCATCGGCGCCTATCAAGCCACGATCTGCTTCACGGCGCCCACCTTTTACCGTCAGATGGCGCCCCTGGCGGCCGGCCACGACCTGCGCAGCCTGCGCTTGTCCGTGTCGGCCGGCGAGGCGCTGCCGCTGGCCACGCGCGACGCCTGGCAGGAGGCGACGGGACTGGCCATGACGGATGGCATCGGCGCCACCGAGATGCTGCACATCTTCATTTCCGCCACGGGCGAGGGTATCCGCCGCGGCGCCATTGGCAAGGCCATCCCCGGCTACCAGGCATGCATCGTCGACGATGCGGGCGTGCCGCAGCCGCCCGGCGTGACGGGCCGCCTGGCCGTGAAAGGCCCTACGGGCTGCCGCTACCTGTCCGACCCGCGCCAGCGCGAGTACGTGCAGAACGGCTGGAACCTGACGGGCGACACCTTCGAGATGGATGCCGACGGCTATTTCTATTACCGTTCGCGCAGCGACGACATGATCGTCTCGGCCGGCTACAACATCGCCGGCCCGGAAGTGGAGGAGGCGCTGCTGCGCCATCCGGCCGTGGCCGAATGCGGCGTCGTCGGGCGCGCCGATGCCGAGCGCGGCCAGATCGTCGAGGCGCACGTGGTGCTCAAGGACGGCTGCCAGGCCGGCGACGCGCTGGCGGCCGAACTGCAGGACTTCGTGCGCCAGCAGATCGCCCCGTATAAATACCCGCGCGCCATCCGTTTCCTGCCTGCGCTGCCGCGCACGGAAACGGGCAAGCTGCAGCGCTTCAAACTTCGCACGGACACCCCATGAATATCGTCTGCATCGGCGGCGGCCCCGCCGGCCTGTATTTCAGCCTGCTCATGAAAAAGCAGAATCCGGAGCACCGCATCACGGTCATCGAGCGCAACCGCCCGTACGACACGTTTGGCTGGGGCGTGGTGTTCTCTGACCAGACCCTGGGCAACCTTGCCAATGCGGACGAGCCGACGGCGCGCGCCATCCTGCAGGCGTTCAATCACTGGGACGATATCGAGATCCACTTCAAGGGCCAGACCGTGCGCTCCGGCGGCCATGGCTTTTGCGGCATCGGCCGCAAGCGCCTGCTCAATATCCTGCAGGCGCGCTGCGAGGAACTCGGCGTGCAGCTGGTCTTCGAGACGCAAGTGCAGGACGACCAGGCCATCGCGAAGCAGTACGGCGCCGACCTGGTGATCGCCAGCGACGGCTTGAACAGCCGCATCCGCACGCGCTATGCGGCCAGCTACCAGCCCGAGGTCGACCAGCGCCATTGCCGCTTCGTCTGGCTGGGCACGCGCAAGAAATTCGAGGCGTTTACGTTCGCCTTCCGCCAGACTGAGTTTGGCTGGTTCCAGGCGCATATCTATCAATACGATGGCGACACTTCCACCTTCATCGTCGAGACGCCCGAACACGTGTGGCGCGCGGCGGGCCTCGACGCCATGAGCCAGGATGAGGGCATCGCCTTTTGCGAAGCGCTGTTCGCCGAGGAACTCGATGGCCACGGTTTGCTGAGCAACTCGCCCCACCTGCGCGGCTCGGCGCAGTGGATCACCTTCCCGCGCATCGTCTGCCGGCAATGGGTGCACCGCCAGGACGGCGTGCCCGTCGTGCTGATGGGCGACGCGGCCCACACGGCGCATTATTCGATCGGCTCGGGCACCAAGCTGGCGCTGGAAGACGCGATCGAGTTGGCGCGCTGCTTCGGCCAGCATGCCGACGCCGATGCTGGTACGGATGCCGCGCTGGCCGCCTACCAGCAGCTGCGCGCCATCGAGGTGCTGAAAATCCAGAGCGCGGCGCGCAATTCCATGGAGTGGTTTGAAAACGTCGAGCGCTACAGCGCCATGGAGGCGCCGCAGTTCGCCTACTCGATGCTCACACGCAGCCAGCGCATCTCGCATGAAAACCTGCGCCTGCGCGATCCCGCCTATGTGGCCGGCTATGAATCGTGGCTGGCGCGGCGCGCCGGAGAACAGGCCGATGTGGCCATGCCGGAACAGCCCGTGCCGCCCATGCTGACTCCCTTCCGCCTGCGCGGCGTACTGCTGAAAAACCGCATCGCCGTCTCGCCCATGGCGCAGTACAGCGCCGTCGATGGCGTGGCGGGCGACTACCATCTGATGCATCTGGGTGCGCGCGCCATGGGCGGCGCGGGCCTCGTGTTTGCCGAGATGACGTGCGTGTCGGCCGATGCGCGCATCACGCCCGCCTGTCCCGGCATGTACAGCGAAGCGCACACGCAGGCCTGGCGGCGCATCGTCGATTTCGTGCATGGCAACAGCGACGCCAAGATCGCCCTGCAGCTGGGCCACGCGGGCGCGAAAGGCTCGACGCGGCCCATGTGGGACGGCATCGACCAGCCGCTCGGGGAGGGCAACTGGCCGCTGATCTCGGCCTCGGAACAGCAGTATCTGGCCGGCGTGTCGCAGGTGGCGCGGGCGGCCACGGAAAGCGACCTGGCGCGCATCGAACAGGACTTCGTGCGCGCCACCCTGGCCGCCGCCGTCGCCGGTTTCGACTGGCTGGAACTGCATTGCGCGCACGGCTATCTGCTGTCGAGTTTTATTTCGCCGCTGACCAACCGCCGCACGGACGAATATGGCGGCAGCCTGGAAAACCGCTGCCGCTATCCGCTGCGCGTGTTTCGCGCCATGCGCGCGGCGTGGCCGCAGGATAAACCGATGAGCGTGCGCATCTCGGCCCACGACTGGGTCGAAGGCGGCATCACGCCCGACGATGCCGTCGTCATCGCGCGCCTGTTCAAGCAGGCGGGCGCCGACCTGATCGACTGTTCCTCGGGCCAGGTTAGCAAGCGCGAACAGCCGGTCTACGGGCGCATGTTCCAGGCGCCGTTCGCCGACCGCGTGCGCAACGAGGCGGGCATTGCCAGCATGGCCGTCGGCTCGATTTTCGAAGCGGACCACGCCAACAGCATCATCGCCGCGGGGCGCGCCGACCTGTGCGCGGTCGGCCGGCCGCATTTGGCCAATCCGGCCTGGACGCTGACGGAAATGGCGCGCATCGGCTACAGCGGCGCCGGTGCAGCCTGGCCGAAACAGTACCGGCCGGGCCAGCAGCAGCTGGAACGCAATCTGCAGCGCGAGCGCCAGCTGGCCGCCGCCAACACGGGCCTCACGCCGCAACAGGTGGCCGCGCGGCTGCTGGAGGGATGACATGAGCAAGCAAGCATTGATGGACGCATTATCAGGAAAACATGCGCTGGTGACGGGGGCCGGCGGCGGCATCGGCCTGGCTTGCGCGGGTGCCTTGCTGGACGCGGGCGCCAGGGTCACGCTGGCCGGACGCGATGGCGCGCGGCTGGCGCGCGCGCGCATGCAGCTGGAAGAGGCGGGCCATGCGGGCAGGGTGGCCATCTGCGTGCTCGACGTGAGCGTGGAAGCGTCCGTGCAGGCCGGCTTCGCACAGGCCGCCGCGCACTTCGGCCGCATCGATATATTGATCAATAACGCGGGCCAGGCGCATGCGGCGCCTTTCGGCAAGACCGATGCCGCCATCTGGCAGCAGATGCTGGCCGTGAACCTGACTGGCGTGTTCCACTGCTGCCATGCCGCCATGCCGGCCATGCTGGAAGCGGGCTGGGGGCGCATCGTCAACGTGGCGTCGACGGCGGGCCTGAAAGGCTATCGTTACGTCAGCGCCTATGTCGCCGCCAAGCATGGCGTGATCGGCCTGACGCGCGCGCTGGCGCTGGAAGTGGCGCCGCGCGGCGTCACTGTCAACGCCGTCTGCCCCGGCTACACGGAAACGGACATGGTGGCGCAAGCCGTGCAGAACATCGTGCGCAAGACAGGGCGCGGCGAAGAAGCGGCGCGCGCGGAATTGGCGGCCAGCAATCCCCAGCAGCGGCTGGTGCAGCCGCGCGAAGTGGCCGATGCGGTGGCCTGGCTATGCCTGCCCGCGTCGTCCGCCATGAATGGACAGTCGATCGCCGTCGCCGGCGGCGAAGTCATGTAACTGAATGAAGATTATGGATAAAGAACCCGAAAATTTGCACGACGAACCCGTGCTGGACCTGGCCAGCCGGCTGACGCAAGACCACCACCAGTCGCTGAAATTGTGGCTGCGCATGCTCTCGTGCACGGTGAAGATTGAAAACGAAGTGCGCACGCGCTTGCGCGCCACCTTCGGCATCACCTTGCCCCGTTTCGACTTGATGGCGCAGCTCGAGCGCTTTCCCGATGGTTTGCGCATGGGCGAGCTGTCCAGGCGCATGATGGTCACGGGCGGCAATATCACGGGCATCACCGACCAGCTGGAGCAGGAAAAACTCGTGGCGCGCGTGGTCGACCCGAAAGACCGCCGGTCATACAGCGTCAAGCTGACGCCGGCCGGCCGGCGCGCGTTCGACGAAATGGCGCGCGTGCACGAAGGCTGGATCGCCGAACTGCTGCACGGCGTGACGCCCGATGATAAAACCCGTTTGATCGAACTGCTGTCGCAGATGAAACAGCACTTGAATGAACACGATCGTGACACCATCGATAAATAAAGGAAGCACCATGCGTCATCTATCCGGCCAGCCGCAAGACCTGCCAGGCAACCGTGCCAGCCTGGCCGGCTACGCCGCGCGGCATTTTCTGTTTGCCGTCGACGCAGGCGTCGCCACCTTGACCCTGCACCGGCCCGAGCGCAAAAATCCGCTCACCTTCGATTCGTATGCGGAATTGCGCGAGCTGTTCCGCGCGCTGGCGCATGCGGACGACGTCAAGGCCGTGGTGATCACGGGCAGCGGCGGCAATTTCTGCTCGGGCGGCGATGTGCACGACATCATCGGTCCGCTGACGCAGCTCGACATGCCCGGCTTGCTGGCGTTTACCCGCATGACGGGCGACGTGGTGAAAGCCATGCGCGCCTGTCCGCAGCCCATCATCGCCGCCATCGACGGCATTTGCGCAGGCGCCGGCGCCATGCTGGCGCTCGCTTCCGATATCCGCATCGGCACGGCGCGCAGCAAGACGGCCTTTTTGTTTACCCGCGTGGGCCTGGCCGGCTGCGACATGGGCGCCTGCGCCTTGCTGCCGCGCGTGATCGGCCAGGGCCGCGCCGCCGAGCTGCTGTACACGGGGCGCTCCCTGGCCGGCGCCGAGGCCGAGCGCTGGGGCTGGTTCAACCGCCTGGTCGAGCCGGAAGAATTGGCCGAGGCGGCGCGGCTGTTCGCCGCCGGCCTGGCCAGCGGCCCCACGTTCGCGCACGGCATGACGAAAAAAATGCTGCAGCAAGAGTGGAACATGGGCGTCGACGAGGCCATCGAGGCGGAGGCGCAGGCGCAGGCCATCTGCATGGCCACCAACGATTTTCATCGGGCCTATCACGCCTTTGTGGCGAAAGAAAAACCGCAGTTCGAGGGCGATTGAGATGAATGACAAGACTTACCTGGAGTGGCCGTTTTTCGAGGCGCGCCATGCGGAACTGGAACGCGCACTCGATGCCTGGGCGGCGCAGCATCTTGGCGACGAGCATGGCAGCGATGTCGATGCGGCTTGCCGCGCGCGGGTGGCGCAACTGGGGCAGGGCGGCTGGCTGACCTACGCCACGGGCAGCGATGGCAAGATCGACACGCGCGCCATTTGTCTGATGCGCGAAACGCTGGCGCGCCACGATGGCCTGGCCGATTTCGCCTTTGCCATGCAGGGACTCGGCTCCGGCGCCATCGGCCTGTTCGGCAGCGCCGGGAACAAGGCGCGCTATTTGCCGGACGTGGCCAGCGGCAAGCGCATCGCCGCCTTTGCCATGTCCGAGCCGCAGGCCGGCTCCGACGTGGCGGCCATGGCGTGCGCGGCGCGCCGCGACGGCGACGACTATGTGCTCGACGGCGAAAAGACGTGGATCTCGAACGGCGGCATCGCCGACTTTTACGTGGTGTTCGCGCGTACGGGCGAGGCGCCCGGCGCGCGCGGCATCAGCGCCTTCATCGTCGACGCCGACAATCCCGGGCTGGAAATCGCCGAGCGCATCGCCGTCATCGCGCCGCATCCGCTGGCGCGCCTGCGCTTTGCCAATTGCCGCGTGCCCGTGTCGCAGCGCCTGGGCGAGGCGGGACAGGGCTTCAAGGTGGCGATGGCGACACTCGACGTGTTCCGCACCTCGGTGGCCGCCGCCGCCCTGGGCTTTGCGCGGCGCGCCTTCGACGAAGCGCTGCGTCATGCGACGGCGCGCCAGATGTTCGGCCAGACCCTGGCGGACTTCCAGTTGACGCAGGCGAAATTGGCGCAGATGGCCACCGGCATCGATGCTGCCGCCTTGCTCACCTACCGCGCCGCGTGGCAGCGCGACCAGGGCCGCAAGGTCACGAAGGAAGCGGCGATGGCCAAGCTGACGGCCACCGAGACGGCGCAGCAGGTGATCGACGCGGCCGTGCAGCTGTTCGGCGGCATGGGGGTGGTCAGCGGCCATCCGGTCGAGCGCCTGTACCGCGAAATCCGCGCCTTGCGCATCTACGAGGGCGCCAGCGAAGTGCAGCAATTGATTATCGCGCGCGAACTGCTGCGCGAGGCGGCGGACGCATGAATCGCATGAACCGCATGGACGACGAGGAAAACCATATGCAAGTGTTACAACCAGCGGGATGGGCCAGGCCGCGCGGCTATGCGAACGGTATCGCCGCCAGCGGCCGCACGGTGTACGTCAGCGGCATGATAGGCTGGGATGCGCAGGGCCAGTTTCATACGGATGACTTTGTGGGACAGGTGCGCCAGGCCTTGCAAAATATCGTTGCCGTGCTGGCCGAGGCGGGCGCCTTGCCCGAGCACATCGTGCGCATGAACTGGTATGTACTGGACAAGAAGGAATATGTGGCGGCATATCCACACATTGGCGTTGCCTACAGGGAAATTATCGGCAAGCATTTTCCAGCCATGACGGCGGTGCAGGTGGCGGGGCTCATCGAGGACAGAGCGAAGGTCGAGATCGAAGTGACGGCGGTGTTGCCTGAATGAATTATTTTTGTCAAAATTATATTTTTTTGCGCTAAAATAAGAAATATAAAAACAATATCTGCTATGTTATATTTGGCAACCGGAAAATACACCGGCTTCAAATACTGACAGTCGAGGCAGATGATGCACAATAATTTTAAGGCGGTAAGAAGTGTGGTGCTGGCCTTGGCCGGTATGAGTGTTGGCCTGGGCGCGCAGGCCGGAACCGGCACGTCGCTACTCTCTCCCGGCTATCAAACGCAACTGGAAAGCTGGCTTGGCGAAGGCCGCCTGGCGCTGACGAATATCTACAGCAAGGCGGCGGGCGACACCTCGCTCGATTTTCACAAGGCCTCCGATGGCAAGGGGCGGACCTTTTCCATCATGGAAGCGACCAATACCTCGGGGCAAACCTGGCTTGTCGGTGGCTATAACCCGCAAAGCTGGAGCTCGACCGATGGCATGCATGTGACCATGGATGACAGCCAGCGCACGGGTTTCCTGTTCAATCTGACAGCGGGATTCATGCTGCCGCAATTGAAGCAGTATTTCAGCGGCGATGGCATCGGCAAGGATCAGACCTACAATCAGGAAAATTATGGCCCCACCTTTGGTCTCGGCCATGATCTGTATGTGCCGCAGGACTTGACGCATGGCGGCTATTCTTCCCTTTACACCTACAATTACCGTGGACACCCGGCGAGCGGGATCAGCCTGGTCGATGGTTCGAGTTTTACAGGCCCCAACATCACGTATGGCGCGATCCAGGTGTTTACTATCAGTGCTGTGCCGGAACCCGCCACCTTTGGCGTGCTGCTGGCGGGGTTGATCTTGCTGGCTGGCATGCATTTGCGCCAGCAGCGGACAAGCTTGCACGCACACAGCTGAATGCGGCAGTTGCGCTGATATCGTGTACGCTTGCGCGTGCCGCAGGAGCGGCGCGCCATGTCGCCTGTCGCATACGGCATGGAGGCCATCTTGCCGCCCCGCGTTGCCGGAAAAATGATTGATGGCCATCAGCTCATCGGCAGTCGCCAGGAATTGATGCTGTCGTATGAACAACCCCCACGCTTGGAATCTTGTAGTGCTATTTAATACCTTTTCATTTTTCCTCGTTTTCCTGCCGCTGGCACTGCTTGGCTACTTTGTCCTGTCACGCTATTCGCTGCGCCTGTCGATCATTTTTCTATTGCTGGCCTCGGTTGCGTTCTATTGCTACTGGGATATAACATTCCTGCCCCTGCTGGCCTTGTCGATCTGCACCAACTTTGCCGTCGGGCGCAGTATCTCGCTGCATCATGGACAGGGCAGGTTGCGCCAGGCAAAGCTTTGGCTGATTGGCGGTCTTGTGTTCAATCTGTCCCTGCTCGTCTTTTTCAAGTATTTTGACTTCCTTTTGAGCAACATCGCCGCGCTCACGGGGACGCCCATCGAGCCTATCGGGATTCCTTTGCCCATCGGTATTTCCTTCTTCACCTTCACGCAAATCGCCTATCTGGTCGATTGCCATGCCGGCAAGGTCAAGGACTATCAACCTGAAAGCTACGGCTTGTTCGTTACATACTTCCCCCACCTGATTGCCGGCCCCATCCTGCATCACAAGGAGATGATGCCGCAGTTCTCGGAACCGGCCCGGCATGTTCCGCATCGCGGGCGGCTGGTGGTGGGCCTGAGTTTCTTTACCATCGGCCTGTTCAAGAAGGTCGTCCTGGCCGATGGCGTGGCCCGCTTCGTGGGGCCCGTCTTCGACTTGCACCATCAGCACCTGAGCATGCTCGAAGCCTGGGCCGGCGCGCTGGCCTATACCTTCCAGCTGTATTTCGATTTCTCGGCGTATTCCGACATGGCCTATGGCTTGTCATATATGTTCGGCATCGTCTTGCCCATCAATTTCAACTCGCCGTACAAGGCCGCGTCCATCATCGATTTCTGGCGCCGCTGGCATATTACCCTGTCCAATTTCCTGCGCGACTACCTGTACATTCCGCTGGGTGGCAATCGCAAGAGCGCTTTTTTGCGTTACCGCAATCTGTTGCTAACGATGCTGCTGGGCGGACTGTGGCACGGTGCCAACTGGACATTCTTGCTGTGGGGCATGTTGCACGGCATTTACCTGATCATCAACCATGCTTTGCGGCACGTGCTGGGCGGGCGCAGCAACCTGGTACTGCGCTTCGGTGGCGCGTGCGCCACCTTCCTGGCCGTGGTCGTGGCCTGGGTCTTCTTCCGCGCCACTTCCGTGGGCGTGGCGCTGGACGTGCTGCATGCGATGTGGGGCGGCACCCAGACACCGGCCATGTCCGAGACCGTGCTGGGCATGAACCGCATCATGGAGCTTGGCAGTTGCCTGTGGTGGCTGGGCGCCTGCGCCGCCATTGCGTTCTTTTTGCCGAATGCCTATGACTTGCTGGGCCGCGGCTTGCGCCTGGAGCAGGAAAAACGCCTGGAAGGCAGGCGCGGCAACTTGTTGCTGGGTGCCTTGCTGTTGTTGTGCCTGTTCTTGCTGTCGATCAGCGAGACCCGTGGCGTATCCGAATTTCTGTACTTTAACTTTTAAATCATCATGCGTTCATCCATTACGATAGGAATCGGTGTGCTGCTGATGGCGCTGGTGCTCGAGGCCGTGTTGCAGTGCCTGCCGGTGTCGTCCGGCTTGCGGCTCGAGCAAAGCAGTGCCAGCATGCCGCTCAGCCGTTACTTGCCCCGGCAGGAGTATGTGTATTCGCATGGCTGGGCATTGTCGAACGCGCGCCGCGGTGTCACCAACGGGCAGGGTTTTGCCAATTCCGCCGAGTTCAAGCCGGATCCCGCCGTGCTGGTGCTGGGCGACAGCTTTGTCGAAAGCCTGATGCTCGACTACCCCGACACCCTGCAGGGAGAGCTGGACCGCATGCTGGGCGGGGCCGTGGTGTCGGCCGCCAGTTCGGGAAACGGCCTGGCCGATACGCTTGAATTGCTGCGCCATTATGCGCCGCGCCTGCATCCACGCAACGTCGTCGTGCTGATCGATTCGGGCAATCTGAACAACCTGCTGTTGCCCGCACCGCGCAGCCACAACCAGTTCGTGGCCGGCCGCGATGGCGTGCGGATGGTCCATGTCGACTATGCCGAATCAAAGCTCAAGCGCTGGCTCGCGCATTCTGCCCTTGTGCGCTACACCTATTACAACCTGAAGCTGCCGGACTGGATCTCGTCGCTGCGACGCGAAGCTCCCGCGCCAGTGGCCGACGATGCCGGGCCGGCGGCGCGCGACCAGATGCTGGCCTACTATTTCGCACAGATCAAGGCGGTTCCTGGCGCCGCTGACAGGAAAATGGTCTTTGTCGTCGATGGGGAACGCAACACCTTGTATGAGCCGAAGAAGGGGAGACCGTCGTGGCACGGCGACGACCGCCAGGTTTTCATGGCGCAGGCGAGGCAGCATGGCCACGTCGTGGTCGACATGCAGCCCGTGTTCGAGGAGCATTGGGGCCAGCGTGCCGAGCGGCTCGATTTCCTGCCGATGGATGGCCACTGGAACAAGGTGGCGCATGGTCTGGCGGCGCAGCATGTCATGCCATTTCTGTTGCCGGCCCGGCAGCCATAGCCGGGAGTCGCGCGCTACGCCAGCCGGATTTCCCGTCGCGCAGCAGCGCTCGCTATGTCCATGGCGCGCGCCACCCTGTATAATGCCGCTGCGCGTGTCGCCATCGTACAATGGATAGTACAAGGTCCTCCTAAGACTTAAATGCAGGTTCGATTCCTGCTGGCGACACCACATTCCACGCAACGCGCGCCGGTGGCCTGAGTTCATGCTGGCTGCAATGTACTGGTGGTGCCGAGTTGTCGGTACAATGCGTGCTTCATTCATCCAATCGGCAGCTGTTTGGCGCACCACGCGGTGCGCGCGAGGCGGCGCCCGTACACCTTTACTCATTATGGCTGTCATTTCTCTTTCATCGGCGCAACTTGCGTTCGGTCACGTCGCGCTGCTCGATCACGCGGAATTTTCACTGGAAACCTCGGAACGGGTCGGCTTGATCGGCCGCAACGGCACAGGTAAATCCTCCTTATTGAAAGTCATTTCGGGCAAGTTCAAGCTCGACGATGGCTTGCTGGTCATGCAGCAAGGCATCAAGATCGCGTACGTGGAGCAGGAACCGCAATTCGATCCGGACATGTCCGTGTTCGACGCCGTCGCGTCCGGCATGGGCGAGTCGCAGGCCTGGTTGAAGGAATACGATGCGCTGACGGGCCAGTTTGGCCAGGGTAATGACGACGAACTGATGGAACGCATGCACGACATCCAGGTCAAACTGGACGCGGCCGATGCATGGAGCTTGCCGAACAAGGTGGAAACCGTACTCGATCGCCTGAACCTGACGGGCGACATGGCCATGAAGACCCTGTCGGGCGGCATGCAGAAGCGCGTGGCGCTGGCGCGCGCGCTGGTGTCGGCGCCCGACGTGCTGCTGCTCGATGAGCCGACCAACCATCTGGACTTCAGTTCCATCCTGTGGCTGGAAGGCTTGCTGCGCGACTTCAAGGGCAGCGTGCTGTTCATCACCCATGACCGCTCCTTCCTCGACAATGTTGCCACGCGCATCATCGAACTGGATCGCGGCCGCCTGCTGTCATATCCGGGCAACTTCACAGCCTACCAGGTGCGCAAGGCGGAGCAGCTGGAAATCGAGGAAGTGGAAAACGCCAAGTTCGACAAGTTCCTGGCGCAGGAAGAAGTGTGGATACGCAAGGGCGTCAAGGCCCGCCGCGTGCGCGACGAAGGCCGCGTGCGTCGCCTGGAAGCGCTGCGCCTGACGCGCAATGCGCGCCGCGAACAGCAGGGCCAAGTGAAACTGGACGTGTCGGCCGGCGAACGCTCGGGCAAGATCGTGGCGGACCTGGAAAACGTCTCGAAGATCTACGGCGACAAGGTCATCGTCAAGGATTTCAGCGCCACCATCTTGCGCGGCGACAAGGTTGGCCTGATCGGCGCCAACGGCGCCGGCAAGACCACCTTGCTGAAAATGATTCTGGGCGAAGAGCAGTCGGACACGGGCACCATCCGCCTGGGCACCAAGCTGCAGGTCGCGTATTTCGACCAGATGCGCACGCAGCTGAACGAAGAGGCGAATCTGATGGAAACCATCGCGCCAGGCAGCGACTGGGTCGAGATCAATGGCCAGCGCCGCCACGTGATGACTTACCTGAATGACTTCCTGTTTGCGCCGGAACGTGCGCGTTCGCCCGTCAAGTCGCTGTCCGGTGGCGAGCGCAACCGTTTGCTGCTGGCGCGCCTGTTCGCCAAGCCGGCCAACGTGCTGGTGCTCGATGAGCCGACCAATGACTTGGATATCGATACCCTGGAATTGCTGGAAGAGTTGCTGGAAGAATACACCGGCACCGTTTTCCTCGTCAGCCATGACCGTACCTTCCTCGACAACGTCGTCACACAGGTGATCGTCGCCGAAGGCGCCGGCAAGTGGCGCGAATTCGTCGGCGGCTACACGGACTGGGAGCGCGTGCGCACCTTGCCGATCGCCACGGCGCCCGCCAGCAAGCCGGCCGTCAAGGTCGAAGCTGCCGTACCTGTTGCCAAGCAGAAAAAGCTCAGCTACAAGGAGCAGCGCGAACTGGAAGAGTTGCCGAAACTGATCGCCAAGCTGGAAGACGAGCAATCGGTGCTGGCCGCCGAACTGTCGCATCCGGACTTCTACAAGAAAACGCCAGCCGAAGGCAAGCGCCTGAACGCGCGCGTGGCCGCGATCGAAGGTGAGCTGCTGGAAGCGCTGGAAAAATGGGAGCAGATCGAGGCGCGCAGCAATGCCTGATTAGTTTCTTGCATTCTCTGTTGTAATTTAAGTTAGGATTACTTGCCACGGCAACGGTTCCGCTTGATATAATTATATAATTATATTTTTTACATCGGAGGATGCATGTTTGTTATCGAAAACACGCGCTTCGGACCACCGCGTCCGGCGCGTGGCTTCACCTCCGGTGCGCATCAGCATGTTTGACCGCGCCGCCTTGCCCCGGGTAGCACCATTCCTCGCCTACCTCTCCTTCATCTTCATCGCCGACATGCTGGGCCGGGCGGGTTTTGCCGCGCACGATTTGCGCTGGCTGTACGCCGTCAAGATCGGCGTCGTGCTGGGCATGCTGCTGTATTGGCGTCGCAGCTATATGGAGCTGGCCCGGGTGCCATTCGGCGCGCGCGCTACTGCCATCGCCGTCTCCGTCGGACTTGTTGTTTTTTTGCTGTGGATTAATTTGAATGCGGGCTGGATGAGCATCGGCAGCGCCGACGGCTTCGATCCCCGCAATGACGGCCGCATCGAGTGGACGCTGGTGGTGCTGCGCATCGCGGGCGCGGCGCTGGTGGTGCCTGTGATGGAAGAGCTGTTCTGGCGCTCCTTCCTGTTGCGCTGGATCGACGCCCCTGACTTTCTGCGATTTAACCCGCGCCTGGCGAGTGCGAAGGCCTTTGTTATCACCGTGGTACTGTTTGGCTTCGAACACAATTTGTGGCTGGCCGGTATCGTTGCCGGTGCCGCTTACAGCTTGCTGTACATGCGCAGCCAGTCGCTGTGGTCGCCCATCCTCGCCCATGGCGTGACGAATGGCGTGCTGGGCCTCTGGATTGTTTCCGGTGGACACTGGACTTACTGGTAATATTGCCAACTAACTGTTTGCTCTTTCAAAGACAATGCCCATGTTGAATTCCCCGCCAAAAAGCCCCCGCAGCCGCCCATGTCAGCCGCCTGGCGTGCCGCTCATGTCCGTCCTGCGTGCCGCTTGCGTGCTCGTGGTCGGAGGCATGACCAGCTCGTCTGCAATGGCCGCCTTGAGCGATACCATTTTCCCGTTCCTGGCGACATCGTATTCTTATGACGACAATCTGTTGCGCCTCGACGACAATGTTCCCGGCTATAACGGTCCCCGTTCCGATACCTCGCGTCAGATACAGGCGGGTTTTYTCGTCAACCGGCCTATCGGGCGCCAGGTGCTGACGGGACAGGCCAAGTGGTCACGTGTGTCATTCCAGCATTTTGACCAATTCAACTACAGCGGCAAGGATTTCCTGGCCGATCTCGAATGGCATCTCGGCAATCATCTCGATGGCCATGCGGGCGCCCTGTATTCGCAAACCCTGACGCCGTTCAGCGATTTCCAGAGCACCGAACGCAATTTGCGTACGCGCCAGCGCGAGTACGTGGACGGCGGCTGGCGCTTCCATCCGAGCTGGCGCGTGCGTGGCGCTTACAGCCGTGAGCGCTACTCGTATGATTTGCTGTCGCAGCGTGTATCCAACCGTGAAGAAAAAGCAACGGAACTGGGGCTCGATTATTTGCCTGTAAGCAATAGTCGCGTCGGTGTGCAGTTGCGGCATATCAATGGCAGCTATCCCAATCGCGTCAATGGCGGCCAGTTCGGCGTCGATGATGGCTATACCCAGGATGAGATCAAGGCGAATATTTATTGGAACTATAGTGCGATTACCCAAGTGCAACTGTTGGGTGGCTGGGTGCGCCGTAGCCATTCCTTTTATTCGGGGCGCGATTCGAGCGGCGCCAATGGCCGCATCGTGGTGAACTGGGCGCCGCTGGGCAAGGTGCGTTTCACCGGTTCCCTGTGGCATGAGTATGGCGTGGTGGAAAATGCGCTGATTTCGAGCAGCCTGAATAATGGCGCCAGTGTGGCTGCCGCCTGGGATATCACGTCCAAGGTGCGCATGGATGCCCAGGTCCGCCGCGAGAAGCGCGACTTTTCGGCCGCCAGCGGACTGGTTTTCCCTGTCGATGTCAGCGATACGACGCGTACCGAGTCGCTGGGGCTGACTTATGCCCCGCGGCCGAATATCCAGCTGGGCTTGAACGCCTTCCGCGATACCCGCAAAGGCGCCCCGATTATCAATACAGGCAGCTATCGCGCCAAAGGCGTTTCCTTTAGCGCCAGTGCCCAGTTCTGAAGAGTATTATGACGGTTAATGATATACCCCTGATTTCGTTCTTCCAGCGCATACTCGACCCATTGATTATCATGGGTACGCTGTATCTGCTGTCCGCCTTGTCAGGCTCCCCATTTACTGGCTACTCGCTGGTATTGATGATCCTTGCGTTCTTTATTTCATCATCCGTGTTCCAGTATGTCGACCCCTACCGCACCTGGCGCAGCGGCCGCATGCTGGCCTATGCCCGCGATATCTTCGTCAGTTGGGGTATCACGGCCCTGATCCTGGTATTCCTAGGTTCGGCGACGGGGCTGGCGTTTCATTTCGACCGCGAACTGGTGCTGGCCTGGTTCATGCTGACGCCATTCATACTGCTGCTCAGTCATCTTGCCGCACGGCGCATGGTGGCCGATCCTGGCCGTGATAGTGAAGTGCGCTCGGTCGTCATCATCGGCGCCAATGACGCCAGTCTGAAGTTTGCCGCCACTGTGGCGCGCAATCCGAATCTGTTCATGAGCGTGCGGGGCTTTTTTGATGACCGTACCGATGACCGCTGGCCGGAGACGATGCGCGAACCCATGCTGGGCAAAATGGCCGATATCGCTGCCTATGTGCGCCAACACAATATCAAGATGATATTCATCAGCCAGCCCATTTCGGCCCAGCCGCGCATTCGCAAGATGCTCGATGAATTGCAGGATACGACGGCTTCCGTGTACTTTTTGCCCGATATTTATATTTTCGACCTGATGCAGGCGCGCTTCGACAACGTGGGCGGCATGCCGGTGATCGCCATCCGCGAATCGCCGTTCACGGGCTTTAACAGCATGGTCAAGCGCGGCAGCGACATCGTGCTGGGCCTGCTGATCCAGATCATGCTGCTGCCCGTCATGCTGGTCATCGCCATCGCCGTCAAGTCGACGTCGAAGGGGCCGGTGATCTTTCGCCAGCGCCGTTACGGCCTGTATGGGGAAGAAATCATCGTCTATAAATTCCGCTCGATGACGGTCAGCGAGGATGGCGACAAGGTGGTGCAGGCAACCAAGAACGACCAGCGCGTGACGCGCGTGGGCGGCTTTTTGCGCCGCAGTTCGCTCGATGAGCTGCCGCAGTTTATTAACGTACTGCAAGGACGCATGAGCATTGTCGGGCCGCGTCCGCACGCGGTGGCGCACAACGAGCAATACCGCAAGCTGATCAAGGGCTATATGCTGCGCCACAAGGTCAAGCCGGGCATTACCGGCTGGGCGCAGGTGAATGGTTTGCGCGGCGAGACGGAAACGCTCGACAAGATGGAAGCGCGCATCCATTTCGACCTCGACTACCTGCGCAACTGGTCGCTGTGGCTCGACTTGTGGATCATTTTGCGCACCGTCAAGGTGGTGCTGAAGCGCGACAACGCGCATTGAGTACGGACCGATGGCTGGCCGCCACACCGGACTTGAATATTTTTTGCAGAGATTTAATACGCGTTAAAATGGCGCAATCATGCAAGGTGTCCAATAGCCGGTTCCTGGAGCCGGCCGAACAGTGATTCGACGAGCCAGACGACCCTATGAGGCAAGCACGGCGACATGATTTGCACGGTGACATGATCCGCCTGCCTGGCGGCGGGTCAGCTTGTGGCTTGCGGCATGCGCGCCATGCTCGCTGGCGCCTCGCTAGGCCAGCATGGCGTCAGGCTGCTGTGCAACAACAGGTGCTCCACGAGGTACGGCCTCATCCCCGCCGCTCTCCCGTATTGCTCCGTCTCCCATGCTTGACCGGCGTGACAGCAGTGCGCATTGCTGTGTGGGAAATATTTCCATATAAAAACCAATTCCCGAGATCTATCGATGTCAATGTTTGTGTTTCTGATGAAACAGTTGTTTTTAAGATCTTTTAATAGTTTTTTAAGCAAATAGTTTCCTAGCAAGCTAGTACATTGTGTATCATATTTATAATATTGACAATCATGTGGTCGCAAGCCCATAATTTCATTCGAAATCTGCTTTTTTTGACAATGTTTTGTTGTTAAGTGAGTTATCATCGCGTTCACAAACTGTCAGCGGATTTCCTTACCTGAACTGAAGGAGTCATTTTGAACCAACCGCAAATCGCCCGTGTGTCTTCGAGCAAATCTGCTACGCATTCCCGTCTGCTGTGCGCAGGTCTGGTCGTGCTGGCCGTCGCAGGGTTGTCCGCTTGTGGCAATAAAGAAAAAAAGCCCGGCCAGGCGCTGGCGAGTGTGAATGGAGAAGAAATCACCGTCCTGCAGCTCAATGAAGAGATGCAGCGCGCCAATGTCCAGGCGCCGCAGCAGGAAGCGGCCAGCAAGCAGTTGCTGGAATCGCTGATCGACCGCCAGTTGCTGCAGAACGAGGCGGCCAAGGACAAGACGGACCGCGATCCCAAAGTGGTGCAAGCGATCGAACGCGCCAAGGCGCTGATCGTCGCGCAAGCCTACATACAAAAGCGCATCGGCACGGTCGCCCGTCCCACCAAGCAGGAAGTGGAAGAGTACTTCCAGAAGAACCCGCAATTCTTCAGCGAGCGCAAGCAATTCGACATGCGCGAACTCGTGATCGCCAGCGCCGACATGAACGATCAGTTAAAGGCGGCCATGGATAGCGCCAAGACGCTCGAGGAGGTGGCGGCCTGGCTCGAGACGCACAAGGTCAAGTTTGCCCGTACCCAGTTGTCGCGCACCAGCGCCGATCTGGCACCGGAGTTGAGCGCGAAATTGCTGTCCATGCCGAAGGGCCAGCTGTTCATCATCCGCGAGGGCGATCGCACACTGCTCATTTCCCTCGCCGATATCCGCGACAATCCCGTGACCCTGGCACAAGCCGCCCCGCAAATTGAACAATTTTTGTTCAACAAGAAAAACAAGGATGCGGCCGATGCTGAATTGAAACGTTTGCGTGCCGCCGCCAAGATCGAGTACCTGGGCAAGGACGGCGCTCCGGCGGCCGCAGCGGCAGCGGCCAGTGCCGCGGCGCCGGCGCCGGCATCGGTGCCGGCACCTGCTCCGGCGGCGTCCCAGGCCGCACCGGCGCAAAGTTCCTCGGAGGCAAATGATCGTGGCGTTGCTGGCTTGAAATAAGTCGCAGCATTTTAGGTAAGTAACTCTATCAATGGAATAAGCGAATCATGAAACGACTTCTGATGTGGTGCATGGCCACCCTGTTGGCCCTGAGTGCCGGTTTTGCCGGCGCCGCCGACGTGCAGCTGGGCGCCGGCGACGTATTGAAAATTTCCGTCTACGGCAATCCCGACCTGGCGCTCGAAACGCGCGTCAGCGAGGCGGGCGAAATCACTTTTCCCCTGGTCGGTAATGTTGCCCTGGGCGGTTTGTCCGTGTCGGCAGCGGAAAAAAAACTGGGCGGCTTGCTGGAAAGCGGCGGCTTCCTGCGCAAGGCGCAGGTCAACATCATCGTGACGCAGCTGCAAAGCCAGCAAGTGTCGGTGCTGGGCCAGGTCAACCGTCCCGGGCGTTATCCGATTGAAGGCAAGCGCAGCCTGATGGACATGCTGGCCATGGCCGGCGGCGTCAGCCAGGACGGCGGCGATGCTGTCACCCTGATCCGCAAGCGCAACGGCAAGACGACGCGCGAAATCGTCGATATCGTCGACATGGTGCGCTCTGCCGACCTGAACCGCGACCTGGACGTGGCCGGCAACGACGTGATCTTTGTCGAGCGCGCGCCGCGCTTCTATATCTACGGCGAAGTCCAGCGTCCGGGCGCCTTCCGCCTCGAGCGTTCGATGACGGTGCTGCAGGCATTGTCCGTCGGCGGTGGCTTGACGCAGCGTGGCACCGAGCGCGGCATTCGCATCAAGCGCCGTGATGAGGCTGGCAAGCTGGAAATCATCAACGCCAAGCATGATGACCTGCTGCAAGTTGACGATATGGTGTACGTGCAGGAAAGCCTGTTCTAAACCAGTGTCCGTATCTTTCCGGCGCAAGCCGGATGTTTTTCATTCTGTGTTGAGGTTTCCCCATGAATTTGTCACAGCTCCTACTGATCCTGCGTGCACACAAGAAGTTGATCTTGATCACGCTGTTGGTCACTGTTCTCGGCACGCTGTCGGTCAGTTTGCTCTTGCCTAAAACATACAAGGCGACAAGTTCGTTGCTCTTGAACTACAAAGGTGTCGATCCGCTGACAGGCTTGGCCATGCCGGGCCAGTTGTTGCCCGGTTTCATGGCGACGCAAATCGATATCATCAGCAGCAAGAACGTTGCCTTGCGCGTCGTCGACCATTTGAAACTGGCGGAAAGCCCTGCCGTGATCGCGCAATTCAATGAGGCGACAGAAGGCAAGGGCGGTACTGTGCGCGACTGGCTGGCCGACCTGCTGCTGAAAAAAGTGGAAATCGTGCCATCGCGCGAAAGCAGCGTGGTCGACATCAGCTTCAAGGGCAGCGACCCGCAGTTCGTCGCCGCCGTGGCAAATGCCTTCGCGGACGAGTACCAGAAGACCAGCATCCAGCTGAAGGTCGATCCGATGCGCCGCGTCTCGACGTATTTCAGCGAACAGACCAAGTTGCTGCGCGATAACCTGGAAGTGGCGCAGAGCAAGCTCTCCAAATACCAGCAGGACAATGGCATCGTCAGCGTCGACAACCGCCTCGATGTCGAATCGAACCGGCTGAATGACTTGTCGGCGCAATTGGTCATGGCCCAGGGGCAGACGATGGAAGCGTCGTCGCGCCAGCGCATGGCGCAGGGCAGCAATGGCATGGCCTCGCCCGACGTGTCGTCCAATCCGCTGATCCAGAACTTGAAAATCGGCCTGGGTAACGCCGAAGGCAAGCTGGCGGAAATCGCCCAGCGCCTGGGCCGCAACCACCCGCAATACGAGAGCGCCAAGGCGGAAGTCGACAAGCTGCGCGCCGACCTGCGCGAACAGCTGGCCAATACTTCTAGCAGCGTGGGCAACAATGCGCAGATCCTGCAACAGCGCGAAGCGGCAGTGCGCGCCGCCCTGCAGGCGCAAAAAGCCAAGGTGCTGGAGCTGAACCGTACACGCGATGAGATGGGCGTGCTGATGAAGGATGTCGAGAGCGCGCAGCGCGCCTTTGACGTGACGTCGCAGCGGCTGTCGCAAACGCGCATAGAAGGCCAGGCGGAGCAATCGGATATTTCCGTACTCAATCCTGCCGTGCCGCCGATCGATCCGGCCGGTCCGCGCGTACTGCTCAATACCTTGCTGTCGATTTTCCTCGGCACCTTGCTGGGCGTAGGCCTGGCCATCGTGATCGAGATGCTGTATCGCCGCGTGCGTTCGGAAGCCGACTTGCAAGAAACACTGCAGATTCCCGTCTTCGGCGCCATCGACTGGAATGCCCGCAAGTCGCCGCGCAAAAAAGGTGTGTTGAACGGCATTCTGCCGCGCCGCCTGCGCTTACGTTAAAACATGGATATGACGATGAACCAAGCCGCGCTCCCCATTTCGATGAACACCGTGCCACGTACCGGCGACTCCAGTATTGGCGGTCTGCTGCTCGAGTCGGGCAAGATCACGCCCGAGAACGCCGAGCGCGTACTGCGCATGCAAAAGGAACTTGGCATCCGCTTCGGCGAGGCGGCCCTGCGCCTGGGCCTGATCACGGAGGCCGACATCCAGCAAGTGCTGGCACGCCAGTTCGATTATCCCTACCTGCAAAAAGGCGAGGGCAAGTATTCGGAGCTGCTGGTGGCAGCTTACGAACCGTTCAGCCCGCAAGTGGAAACGCTGCGCGCGATCCGCAGCCAGGTCATGCTGCGCTGGTTTGCCCGCGGACACAAGGCGCTGGTGGTGCTGGGCGGCGCGTCCGGCGACGGCGCCAGCCTGTTTGCGGCCAACCTGGCTGTCGTGTTTTCGCAGCTGGGTGAACGCACCCTGCTGGTCGACGCCAACTTGCGCAATCCGCGCCAGCATGAAATCTTCGCTGTCCAGACGCGCCAGGGCCTGTCCGACGTGCTCGCCGGACGCGCCCAGCTCGATGCCATCACCAAGGTCGAATCGTTCGTCGACCTGTCCGTGCTGGGATCCGGTACCTTGCCGCCGAATCCGCAGGAGTTGCTGAGCCGTAGCTCGTTTGCCAGCCTGAACACGGAACTCGAGTCGCTGTTCGACATCGTCATCTATGACGTGGCCGCGTATGCGCTCGGTTCCGATGCGATGGCCATTGCGGCGCGCGCCGGTGGCGTGCTGATCGTGGCGCGCAAGAATCAATCCCTGTTGAGCGACATCAACGCCATGGCCGAGCAGATCGTGCAAAGCGGCGCCAAGGTGGTCGGTTCCGTGATGGTGGATTTCTAAATGAATACGCAAGCCAAGCGGTGGTCGGGCCTGAACTTGCAACAATGCAAGGAATACTTGCCAGAATGGCTGCCATTGGCCATCGGCTTGCTGGCCATGTACATTCCATCTTTTGCCGGCCTGTTTGGCGGTATCTGGGCGACGGAAGAACAGGCGCACGGCCCCATCATCCTGTTCCTGTCGCTGTGGCTGATCTGGCGCAACTGGCCGGGCATGCTGGAAAAAACCCGTGGCAGCGAACCTACCGCGCTGGGCTGGGTGGTGCTGGCCGTCGCCCTGGTGCTGTACGTGCTGGGCCGTTCGCAACATATCATCGCGTTTGAAATCGGCTCCTTCATCTGGATGCTGGCGGCCGTATTGTTGCTGAAACGTGGCTTGCGTGCCCTGAAAGTATTGTGGTTCCCGTTCTTCTTCATGCTGTTCATGGTGCCGCTGCCGGCCCAGATCGTCATCATGCTGACGATGCCGATGAAGATGGCCGTATCGTACGTGGTCGAGCATCTGCTGTTTTTTGCCGGTTATCCGATCGCCCGCACGGGCGTGATCCTGCAGATCGGCCAGTACCAGCTGATGGTGGCGGACGCGTGCGCCGGTCTGCAGACCTTGCTGTCGCTGGAGGCGCTGGGCCTGTTTTACCTGAACGTCGTGCGCCACACGTCGGCCTTGCGAAATATCGCCCTGGCCATCCTGATCATCCCGATCTCGTTCTCGGCCAACGTCGTGCGCGTCATCGCGCTGACCCTGATTACCTATTATTTCGGCGATGCCGCAGGGCAGGGCTTCCTGCACGGTTTCGCCGGCATGGTGCTGTTCATTACGGCGCTGATCCTGATCCTTTCTGCCGATACCCTGCTGCAATGGATCGTTAAATTGCGTGAGCGCACAGCATCGGGGAGCCAGGCATGAAATCGATGATCAATTCCGTCAAGGTCAGCATGCTGGCCGGCATCCTGATGGTGGCGTCGGCCGGGCTAGCCAAGCACTTGACGCCCAGCGTCAAGATCGCCGACCGCAAGAGCCAGTTCCAGCTCGCGCAAATCATTCCTGTGGCTTTTGGCGGCTGGACCATCGACACGACCATCATTCCGCTGCAAGTCGATCCCGAAACCCAGGCGCGCCTGGACAAGATCTACAACCAGACCCTGTCGCGCACGTATGTCGATCCGCAGGGAAACCGCGTCATGTTGTCGATCGCCTATGGTGGCGACCAGAGCAGCAATATGGCTGTCCACCTGCCGGAAGTCTGCTATGGCGCGCAAGGTTTCGAGGTACAGAAGTCGGTGCGCAGCGAGCTGCGCACCGACTATGGCACCTTGCCGGTGAAACTCCTGTATGCCACGAACGGCCCGCGCCAGGAACCGATCACCTATTGGATCACCGTTGGCGACAAGGCGCTTACGCCGGGCCTGGACCAGCGCATGCAGGAATTGCGCTATGGCTTGAGCGGGGCGATTCCCGACGCCATGCTGGTGCGCGTGTCGAGCATCGACAGCGATACGGGTGCCGCCTACGCGATACAGGAAGGTTTTGTGCGCGCCATGTTGTTGGGCATGAAGCCGCAGGACCGTGCGCGCATCATCGGCAACTTCCCTGGTTAACCGGAGCGCGCCGCCGCTGTTTGGCCGGAGCCCTGATATTTTTGTCGATAGGAATTGCCATTAACCTTACATTGCAGCGCCAGTGCGCCTCCTACTGTCCTGCGTCGCGCCATGTCTCCCGGCGCTGACGTCAAGACACGCGCGGTAAGCGCCGTCAAATGGGCCGCGCTCGGCACGGTGACGCGCTTCGTGTTGCAGATGGGCGTGCAGATCGTGTTGGCGCGCCTGCTGGGGCCGGAAATCTACGGCCTGTTCGCCATGGGCTTGCTGGTCATGACACTGAGCACCTTTCTTGCCGATTTCGGCTTTGCCTGGGGCCTGGTGCAAAACCAGCAACTGCATGACGACGACATCCGCTTCGCCTTCACGTGGCAATGCCTGTCCGGCGCGGCGGCCATGCTGAGCCTGTACCTGCTGGCGCCCTGGATCGCCGCCTACTTCAAGGAGCCGCGGCTGGTGCCCATCGTTTGCTGGCTGAGCCTGACCTGCCTGCTCAGTGCGATGACGGCTCCCAGCAGCAATTTGCTGCGGCGCCAGCTCAATTTTCGCTGGCTCAATATCGCGCAGATACTCAGTTACGTGCTGGGCTACCTCTGCGTGGGCATTCCGCTGGCCCTGCTTGGCGCGGGTGTCTGGACGCTCGTCAGCGCTTGGCTGGTGCAGGCCTTGAGCCTGCTGTTGCTGACGTATTGCCGCCACCCGCATTCCTTGCGTCCGCTGCTGTGGTATGCGGGTGCGCGCCGTTCGACGCATACAGGCGGTACCGTCTTCATCACCAATCTGAGCAACTGGTTCTTGAACAACCTGGACCGGGTTTTCCTGGGGCGCATCCTGAATGCCCACGCGGTCGGGGTGTATGCGGTGGGTTACAACTTGGCCAATACGCCCAATTCGCTGTTCCTCAGCGCCTTGCAGCCGGCCTTCCTGGCGGCAGGCGCGCGCTTGCAGGACGACCTGGCTGGCCTGCGGCAGGCGTATCTGTCCGTCATCGCCGCCACCTGGATCGTCATCGGCCCCATCTTCGTGGTGCTGGCCTGTCTTGCCGGCGACCTGATTGCCACGCTGTACGGCGATACATGGCGCGAATCGAGCCGCGTGCTCACCGTATTGGCGTTGGGCATGCCCGCCTACGTCACGTGGGGTATGTCGACACCGATCTTGTGGAACACGGGCGGCAAACACCTGGAAGCGTTGCTGCAGATGCCGTTGATCGTGCTGGCGGGTATCGCACTTTGGCAGTTTTYCAGCCTGGGCGTGGTGGTGGTGGCCGCCATCGCGTCGGGCACCTTGCTGGCGCGTGCGCTGGTGGTCGGCGTGACGGCATGTCGGCGCTTGCATTTGGGCATAATCGACTTGTGGCCCAGCGTCTGGCGCTCCGTCGTGCTGATGCTGCTGGCGGCGGCCGGCGCCCATGGCGGCTCGCTGCTGGGACATGCCATCGGGTACGGACCGTTGCCTGCCTTGTTGCTTGGCTCGCTAGGTGGCGGCGGCCTGTGTCTGCTGGCCGGCTTGCTACATCCACAACTGCTGGGACGACGCATCGTCGACCTGCTTGGACGCTTCAGTCCGCCGGTGCCGGCACGGGTCGGTGTTTATCTTCGTAGTAAATGTTCAGTATGATGAGATTGATATGATTGAATTTATCGTCGGCTTGGTGGTGTTGATCGCCGCAATCGTGGTGGTCGTGGGAGTTGCGCTCAGTGCGCATTGGGGGCAAAAACGTGAATTGGGCTTGATGCAGTACATCGCCTATCCGATCCTGCTCACCTACGCGCTGTCCATGCTGTTATCGGGCAGAGACCTGGCCTTTCCCGACGACGTGCTGGCCATCGTCGTCAACAAGAGCCCGGTACTCGTGTGGATAGGCCGCTTTACCTCCATCTTCCTGATTTTCGCCTGCGGTGAACGGATAGTGCGGCGCTTGTTGAATAGCAATGGCAAGCCCTTGCCTGGCATGCTGCTCTTTGCATTCTGGGTATTCTTTATTAGTAATACCTTGAGCCCGGCATTTTTTGGCCAGTATTTTTACCTTTCGCATGAGTTTCTGTACGCCTTGCTCGCTTGCCAAGCAGCATTGTTCGCCAATACCAAGGCCGATGTCGACGCGATGACAGTCGCCTTGCGTAATTCGTTGTATGCATTGCTGGTGGCCAGCGCCGCTTGCATCGTATGGAAGCATGGACTAGTGTTGAGTACCAGCTATCATGGGCTGATTCCCGGGCTGAAGCTGCGCTATGCGGGACTGACCAGCCACGCCAACAGCTTGGGGCCGTTATGCGTGCTGTTCATGCTGTGCTTGTGGTACCGGCCTTTCAAGAATGCGTGGCTGATGCGCTTTGGCTGGATGCTGGGCGGCATCAGTCTGGTGCTCACCCAGTCGAAAACCAGCTGGATCGCTTTCGTTCTGTCAGCCGTGGTGCTGGCCTGGTATAGCCGCCGCGATGAAATCCATGCCCGCATCCAGGATTTCCGGCGTCCGCATCTGCCCGTGCTATTGGTGCTGCTGATGATGTTTGGTGGTGCTGCGGTGTGCGTGATTTTCATGTTTGGCGGCGGTGGCGACAAAATCGCGCGTTTCTTCACGACCCGTGACGGCGCCGAACTGATGACCTTCATGGGGCGCGATCAGATTTGGCAGATCGCCGTTGAAGAGTGGCGCAAGTACCCCGTGTTTGGCTATGGACTGAATATTTTTGATGAGGCTTTCCGTAACAGTGTTGGCATGCCGTATGCCGCACATGCGCATAGCCAATTCTTCCAGAGCCTGTCGAGCGCGGGCAGCATCGGCGCCGTTGGACTCGTGTTCTACACCTTCGTCATCGCGTACTTTGTGGGCAGGACCGTGCGGGCAAGCCAGGGATTGTCGCTTGCGCTTTTTATTTTGCTAATTTGCAAATCCATCAGCGAAGTGCCGCTGTCCATGGCCAGCCTGGGGCCTGACTTGCCGATTCATATGTTGCAGTTGGCCGTCCTTGTGCGTTATTACGTTCCTGCTGGACAGGCGCTGCGGGATAAGATAACGCAACGGCGCCACGTGATGGAAGGGGAGTTGTCTTAATGTTATTTTCGGTCATTATTCCTTTGTATAACAAGGAACAATATATTACTTCTGCCATTGCTTCCGTCCTGGCGCAAAGTCATCAGAATTTTGAAATTATCGTGGTGGACGACGGTTCCAGTGATGGCGGCGCCGCCGCGGTGGAGGCGATAGGCGATCCGCGGATTCGCTTGATCCGGCAAACCAATGGCGGGGTTTCGCGCGCGCGCAATGCCGGTATTGCGGCTGCACATGGTGACCTGGTGTGTTTCCTCGACGCTGATGATTGGTATGGCCCGGCATTTCTCGCGGTTCTGGCGGCGATGTATCAACGCTATCCACAAGGCAGTTTTTTCTCTACCTCGTTCTTGTGCATGGCGGATCCTGCGGATGGCCAGCTTGACACGGATGCGGATGCGCATTTTTCCGCACTGGACAATTTTTACGAATACCGTGCCGCGCATGGGGTTTTCTATTGCACCAATTCAATCGCTGTGCCCCGAGCCGCCTTGTACGCCATGCCGCAGTGTTTTCCGGAGGGCGATCATTTCGGCGAGGATCAGGATTTATGGTTTCGCTTGGCCGAGCGTCTGCAACTGGTATTTTGTCCGGCCAAGCTGGTTGCATACCGGATGGATGTCGCTGGCAGCCTGTGTACCGTGTACGACCTGAGGGTCATGCCGCGCGTGTTTTCGCGGCTGGAACAGCGCGCTTTGCAGCTTCCTGCTGCTCATCCTTCACGGCGGCCGGCGCTGCGTATTGTTGCCGATGCCTACGTGGGGGTCGCCCGGTATGCCTTGCAAGATGGCCGTCGCGCCGATGCCTTTGCCGCGCTGCGCCGGGCAGCTTGCTATATGGTCAATTTGCGATGGTTGGTTACATTGCTGATGTGTGCTGTAGGCAACGGGTCACTGCTGAAAAAATGGGAATTGTGGCGAGAAATGCGGATGCGCAACTAATTCTATGGATTGCTTGAAAGTACTTTAGGTATAATCAGAGAGCGCTGGTGTATTGGGATATTTGCAACATAATTGCCGATCGCCTCAGGTGTTCGTGCTGAAGCTTTGCGATGACGTCAAATTTGAGGCACAGCGTTATGGGCGCCGCCCGCAAGGATGTCATTCTATTTTTATGGAGGCTACAAGCATGAAAGCCGCTAAACGCACTTTGTTGTGCAGCGCCGCCTGGTTATTGTTTCCTTATTCGCCTTATGCGCACGCTGACTGGGCGCAGTCGACAGATGCCATGGTCGTGCGACCCGCACCGTTCAATATGGATGTGCAGGTACAGAATCCACCAAGCTTTACGTGGGCGCGTCATCCGACCAATTTCACTTCCTATACGCTGGAGATACGTTCGGGGACAACGGTGGTGCGTACCTATACGAGCACGCGCAACTGGTATTTGCCGAGTAAAGCCCTGCCTGCCGGTACCTATACCTGGCGCGTGCGTCCGACCAGTGGCACCGATTGGTCAGCCGACCGGGCCTTTGTGATTAATGCCGCGTCGATTCCATTTGAACTGCCGGAAAATGCCGACTTGCGGGCAATGATCCTGAAGAAGGCGCGCCCGCGCGGCTTGCAGGCGAACCTGCCGCTGGCCAGTGCCTGGCCGGCGAACATCAAGGCTGAGCGCAGCCTTGCACTGCTCAGCTTGACCAACGAGGTCACGCGACAGGCTACCGCCTTGGCCTATCCTCGCGATAGCGACTGGACCTTGCAACTGTCTGCGGATAAAGTGGTCACGGCCGCCTTTGCCAGTCAGATGACCTCGATCCGAACGGCGATCAATTTGAATACGCGGCAGTTGACGGCGGCCTCCCTCATGTATCGCCTGACGGGTGAACAGCGTTTCCTGAGCGAGGCGCTGAATCGCGGCGATGCCTTGGCCGCCCTCAACCCATCGGGCCCGACAAGTTACCTGAACCAGGATCAGGGCAGCCGTGCCACATCCCTGGCGCTGATACGTGCCATGGACAGCTTGGGTTCCGCGCTCGATCCGACGCGTAAGGCGGTATGGTTGAATGTGGTCAAGTTGCGTGTGATTGATTTTTACAATGACATGACATCGAATAATGGCCGCATAGATAACTATCCGTATGATTCGCATGCCGGATCGAATTTGGGCTATCTAGCGTTGATCTCTTCTCTGTCTTTGGGCGATATACCCGAGGCCGAAAAGTGGTTTGACTTCTCGGTACGCTATCTGGCCAGCTCCCTGATGATCTGGAGCGGCCCGGAAGGCGGTTTTTCCGAAGGTACCGCGTATGCCGAATTTACAGCCGATAATGCGTTGCAAATCTGGCCTGGCCTGGAGCAGGCTACCGGCATTAATCTTTTCAATAAGCCGTGGTCAGCTGGTCTGGCACGTTTTTTCATGCATTTCGTGCCGCCAGGAGCAAAAAACCATCTTTTTGGTGATGGGCAGGAAATCCAGCCCGTGTACCGCTTCCAGAAGGCTTTTGTCGCCCGCTATGCCACGCCGGAGGCGGCATGGTATGTGAAGAACGTCGATGCTACGGAGGACGCCTTGAGCTTGCTGCAGGCGCCGTATCCGCTGCCTGTCAATACCGTGACCGCCACGCCGCGCCCGCCCGCCAACGGAGCCTTGTATCCGAGTATTGGCTGGGCCGCGATGCATAGCGATTTGAATAATCTACAGCGTACGTCCGTGTATTTCAAATCCAGCCCGTATGGCTCGGTATCCCACAGTCATGGCAATCAGAATGGTTTCGTACTAACCAGTGCAGGTGTTCCTTTACTGAGCGAAACAGGTTGGTATGACTGGTTCGGCTCGCCGATGCATACCAGTTGGTATCGCCAAACCAAGTCTACGAACGCATTGACATTTGACGGTGGGGTGGGGCAGGTCGTGGAAGGGTTCCGCGAACCGAAGATTTACAACGGCACGATTACCGCCTTCTCAACGACCCCAGCAGTCGACTTCGTTCAGGGCGACGCTACGATGGCGTATGCGGGCGCCCTCAGTTCTGTCGTACGCCAAGTCTGGTACTTGCGTAGCACCGATGCCGTGATTGTGCGTGATAAAGCGAGTTCGGCGAGCATGCGTACGTTCGAATGGAATTTCCACGCCTTGGCTCCGATACTGCAGGATGCGGCAGGAAAGGTGTCCATTTCGAATCAAGGGCGCTCCGTTTGCGTCAAGCCTATCGGTTCGATCGCCGTGCGTTTTGAAAAAAGAACTGGGCCGCCACCGCGGGTCGGCACCTACGAGGACCATGCGGTATTTCTGAACGTAGTGCCCGCCAACAGCGTGGATTTTCTGATGCTGCTCGATGTAGGCTGCAAGAATCCCGCCGTGACGGTGACTTCCACTGCCACTGGACGTCAGGTCACCGTTGGCACGCAGAGCGTACTGGTGGTTAACTAAACCTTGAGAGAGCGGCCGCCGCCCTTGTTTGCCAGCAGAATAGGGGTGACGCACCGCTGGGATAAGCTGAATGCCATGATATAATTGCAATAGTTAAATTATATTTTGGACAAGGTTTATTTTCATGGATGCGCAAGCCAATGCTACTGTAACAGTGCCTGACAGGGTGCGACTTCTGCAACTGGTGCCAGAACCGCTTCCCACTTTTCGTGCCGACGTCGCGGTTTTGTTTGGCCGCTATCTGCCGCGTCTCGGTATCGATTGCGATTTGGTGGGCAAGCCTGGTGGTGTGGGCAACGATGAGGTTACAGCATTTTCCAGTGTCCGCACCGGTGGCGCCCGTGGTGGCCGGGTGCGCCGGGAGTTGTCCTATCTTGCTCACTATCTTGGTGCGCTGTTGACGGCGAAGCGGGTTCAGTGTGATGTAATTCAGGTGCGCGACATGGTATCGATTGGCGTGCTGGGCCTGCTTATTGCCCGCTGCAAGGGCATACCATTTGTGTACTGGGTATCGTTCCTCATGTGCGAAGCCCGGATTGCGCGCGCGCGAGCGCAATTGACTGCGCATGGCGGCTTGCGTAATCGACTGGTGCTTCTGAAGGGACTGCTGGAGGAGCGCATCCTGTATCACGTTGTGCTGCCGCACGCGCAGCATGTGTTTGTACAGAGCGATGCCATGCTACAGATAATGTTGAAGAAGGGGATACGCAAGGAGCGCCTGAGTGCGGTGCCGATGGGCGTGGATACCCAAGCGGTGTCCGGCATGCAGGTGGAAGCCCGTCGTCCGGCGGATTGGCATGACGGCCCGCTGATTGCCTATCTCGGCACGCTTGATGCAAGCAGGCAGATTGAACGCATGATCGATGCACTGGCCATCATCCGTCTGCAAATACCCGCTGCACGGCTGTTGTTGATCGGCGCCTCTGCTCTGCCCGCGGACACGGAACGTCTGCTTGCGCACGCAAGCAGCCTGGGACTGGCCGATGCGGTGCGAATTACCGGCTGGCTGCCATCGCAAGAGGCTTGGACTTTGCTGGCAAGCGCCGATGCTGCCGTATCGTATTTTCCGCGCGGTCTTGTTCACGATGTGTGTTCTCCGACCAAGCTGATGGAATATCTTGCCCTGGCAATGCCTGTCGTAGCCAATGATAACCCGGATCAGGTACGTGTCTTGCAAGACAGCAACGCCGGCTGGCTGGTGGAGAGTTCGACGGATGCCATGGCGGAAGGGTTATTGTGCATCTTGCGCGATATTCCCGCCGCGAAAGAGCGTGCCGCCGCGGGACCCGCTTATATTGAGTCGCAACGCAGCTATCGCGTGATTGCCAACGATGTGGCGAAAGACTACCGCAAGCTTACGGCAAGTTGAACATGCATAGCTATCCCCCTCATGCTGGTGGCGTCGGGCGTGCCGCCAGTTGCCGGTAGAGGTGCATCAGGGCGGCATTTACCTGCAGTACGTGGTGGTGCTCGCTGACGTGCGCGCGTGCCGTCTGGGCCAGGCGCAAGCGCATGCCATCATCGTTCCATAGCCGCAACAGATTGTCCGTCAAGGCTGCCGTATCGCCTGCCGGTACCAGCAGTCCATGCATGCCGTGTTCGATCAAATCGGGAATGCCGCCCACATCGGTGCTCAGTACCGCCGCGCCGCTCGCCATAGCTTCCAGCAAAACCATGGGTTGTCCCTCGACATGGGAGGCCAACGCCAATACGCGAGCCCGGCGCAGCCAGCTGGCCTTTTCCCGTGCATTGATCCATCCAGGGAAGTGAACGTTATCCTGTATGCGGAGCTCGGCGGCTTGCGCTTGCAACGCCACCAGATCTGCTCCGCTGCCGGCAAGTACCAGCTGCGCAGAGGGATCCGCCGCGTGCAGCAGGGCAAAGGCTTGCAGCAATTCCCTGACTCCCTTCGCTGGCAGCAATGCGCCCAAAAACAGCACCACGGGTTCGCGTGCCAGATGATCCTTATTCTCTTCAAACAAGCATGCGGGCACGGGGTTGGGCCAGAGGCGTAGCGGCAAATCCGGTGCTATCTGCTTCAGCCAGTTCTGAGCCGGAGTAGACAGGCATAGTAATTGACTGCTGCGACGGATGGTGGCAATGGCGCAACGGCGTTTCCATCCAGGGAGATTCTCTATGAAGCGGCCAAATCCGCCACTGTGCAGATGAAAGATGATCTTGCGCCCAGTCATGGCTGCCATCCAGATAAATATCGATTTGCGCCAGAAACTGGCATCGGAGGCAGCATGAACATGCAGAACGGCTCCCTTGCTGCGGATGAGCAATCCAGCATACTTGAGGACAGCCATTGAAGCGACGCCGAGCTTGTGGATTTTGCCGCCTTCGCTGAAACTGGGCAGCATGTAGACCTCACCATCTGCAAACAGGCCTGCTTCCGCATAGACGCGCACCACACTGGCAATGCCACCTTGAGATTGGGGGCCGGGGCCGATCATGACACATAAGGGAGAGGAGCTCATCATACTGTCCAGCAAGAGAAGGTGTTGTAAAAATTTCATCCCGTAAAGCTTGAATGCATGCAAGTGTTGACTGTGATAGCGAACAATGCTTCGACAGCAACAGCACCGTGGCATAGGATGGCAAAGTATATTTTTATTGATATTCCTGCGTTGCAGGCGGGTGGATTGTCATTGCGAAAAATATTTTTAGTGAAATTTAATTACGTACTGTGCGGTGCGCCAATTGTATTTTATTCTATAATGGAGTTTCTTTGACAATGTTTTTCATCGTTCTGCATTGTCTCTTAGATACGTTCTCTAATATTTTGAAAGCTGACTATGAGTGTGATTGCCGTGATTGGCCTGGGCTACGTAGGCCTGCCCTTGGTAGTGGAGTTTGGCAAGCTGGGGCGTACCATCGGCTTTGATATTTCCGTAGAGAAGGTTCAGTCCTGCCAGCGCGGCACAGATCCTTCGCGCGAACTGAGCGACCAGCAAATGGCCGCGGCCGTGCAGGCCGAGTATTCGTCCGAGCCGCAGGTACTGGCCGAAGCCGATATTATCATCGTGGCCGTGCCGACCCCCGTCGACCAGGCGCACAATCCGGACTTCTCGCCCTTGATCGGCGCCAGCCGCACGGTGGGACAGTACCTGAAAAAGGGCGCCATCGTCGTCTATGAATCGACCGTGTATCCGGGCGCGACCGAAGAGGTGTGCATCCCCGTGCTGGAAGAGGTCTCCGGCATGAAGTGGAAGCAGGATTTCTTCGTCGGCTATTCCCCGGAGCGTATCAATCCGGGCGACCGCAAGCATATGCTGACGAATGTCATCAAGGTCGTGTCGGGCGACACGCCGCAGACGCTCGAGCGCGTTGCGTCCATGTACGAAACCATCGTCGAGCCGGGCGTACACCGCTGCTCCAGCATCAAGGCGGCGGAAGCCTGCAAGGTGATCGAAAACACCCAGCGCGACCTGAATATCGCGCTGATGAACGAGTTGGCGATCATTTTCGACAAGATCGGCATCGATACGTCGGAAGTGCTGAAGGCGGCCGGCACCAAGTGGAATTTCCTGAAGTTCTCGCCGGGGCTCGTGGGTGGCCATTGCATCGGGGTCGACCCGTATTACCTGACGCACAAAGCGGAAATGCTCGGCTATCACCCGCAGGTGATCCTGGCCGGGCGCCGCATCAACGATGGCATGGGCAAGTACATCGCCGAGCAGACCATCAAGAACATGATCGCCTCGGGCAGCTACATCAAGGGCGCCCGCGTCAACGTGCTGGGGCTGACATTCAAGGAAAACTGCGCCGACCTGCGCAACTCGAAGGTAGGCGACGTCATCCGCGAACTGAAGACCTATGGCGTGGAAGTATTCGTGCACGATCCATATGCGGAACAGGAAGAGGCGATGCACGAGTATGGCGTGCGCCTGTTCAGCTGGGAAGAACTGCCGCGTGCCGACGCGATCGTGGCGGCCGTATCGCATCAGCAATTACTCGACCTGCCGGTGGAAGAGCTGCAGCGCAAGCTGATCAAGAGCGGCTGCTTCATCGACGTCAAGGCGTGTTTCGACCAGCAGGCGCTGGAAGAGGTGGGCATCAAGGTCTGGCGCCTGTAAGGGCCGGCGCCGCGCAGCAGCGCGGCATCTTTTTCATTGTTGCAAGGGTAATTCATGCGTATCTGGTTTGAACTGACCAACTCGCCGCACATCAATATGTTTGCGGCCATGATCCGCGAACTGGAACGCGAACACGAGGTCGTGATCACGTGCCGGCCGCTGGCCAATACGGTCGAGCTGCTCGACTTGCACGGCTTCAAGTACACGGTGGTGGGCAAGCATTACGGCGGCCAGCTGTCGGCCAAGCTGTTTGGTTTCCCCGTGCGCGTCTACCAGCTGTGCCGTTTTCTGAGCGGCAAGAAAATCGACGTGGCGATCTCGCAGAGCTCTTTCCATTCGCCGGTGGCGGCACGCCTGATGGGCATACGTTCGATCTACATGAACGACAACGAGCATGCGGCAGGCAATATCCCCGCGTTCTTGTTTGCCAACCGCATCATGGTGCCGGAGTTTCTCGGCATGGAAAAACTCAAGAAGCAGTGGGCCAATCCGCGCAAGGTCCTGCATTATCCGGGCGTCAAGGAAGGGATTTACCTGTGGGAGCTGGACCAGCGGCTCGGCGCCAAAGCCGTACAGCAGCGGACAGGGCGCGCGCGGCCCGTGGTGTATATCCGTCCGGAACCATGGACGGCCCAGTATTACAAGGGCAGCCGCAATTTCCTTGATGAGCTGTTGCTGGGCATGAAAGACCGGGTCGATATCGTGCTATTGCCGCGAGGAAAAGAGCAGGGCGTGCATTACCAGGATCCGAAGTTTGCCGGCGTGCGCGTGGTCACCACCGCGCTCGACATCGCCGATATCGCGCCCGATTGCGACCTGTTCATCGGCGCCGGCGGCACCATGACGCGCGAGATGGCCGTGCTGGGCATTCCCACTATCTCCGTCTATCAGGATGCCTTGCTCGACGTCGACCGCCACCTGCTGGAAGTGGGCGCCTTCGAGCACCGGCCCGACTTGACGGCTGCGCAGGCGCTGGCTTACCTGGACAGCGCCACGCAGCAACCACCGAATCGCAGCTTGCTGGAAAAGGGCCGCGCCGCGTATGACCTGGTCAAGCGGCAGCTCGTCAACGGCTAAATTTTGATTAACAACATCCGGGACGATGGCGGCACAAGCTGTCAGCGTCCCGGCAGCGCTAAAGGACAGGACAATATGATACGCCTCGCAGTAGTAGGCTTGGGCAAGATGGGCTTGTCCCATCACTCGATGATCAATGCACATCCCGATGTCACGCTGGCGGCCGTCTGCGACGCCACCGGCTACATGCTCGACATCCTGGGTAAATATACGGGCGTCAAGACCTATACGGACTTCGACCTCATGCTCAATGAACAGGAACTCGATGCCGTGATCATCGCGACGCCATCGAGCATGCACGGCAAGATGGTGCTGGCCGCGCTGAACAAGAATATCCACGTGTTTTGCGAAAAACCGTTCTGCCTCGACACCGAGGAAGGCGAGCAGGCGACCCGTCTGGCGGCGGAAAAAGGCCTGGTCAACCAGGTCGGCTATCACTACCGCTTCGTCGGTGCCTTCCAGGAGGTCAAGCGCCTGCTGGACCTGGACGTGATCGGCGAAGTGACGCATATGCTGGCCGAGGCCTATGGCCCGGTGGTGCTGAAGCCGAAAGGTTCCACATGGCGTACCCAGCGCTCGGAAGGCGGCGGTTGCCTGTATGACTACGCGGCCCATCCGCTGAACCTGCTGAACTGGTATTTCGGCGCGCCGCGCGGCGTGGGCGGCTCCGTGCTCAACAAGATTTTCTCGGCCGACACGGACGATGAGGTGTTTTCCACCCTGTATTACCCCGATGGCAAGAGCGCCCAGCTGTCCGTCAACTGGAGCGATGAGTCCTACCGCAAGATGTCGACGAAGATCAGCGTGTGGGGCAAGAATGGCCGCATCACCGCCGACCGCCAGGAAGTCCAGGTCTACCTGCGCGACGCCAGCGGCGCACCGGAAGGCTATGGCGAAGGCTGGACCGTGCGCAACACCACGGAATTGACGGAACCGGTCGACTTTTACCTGCGCGGCGAAGAATACTCGGCGCAGCTCGATTACTTCGTCCGTTGCATCGTCGACAAGCGCGCGGACGACAATGTCAACTCGTTCGCCTCGGCGCTGGCGACCGACCGCGTGATTTCGATGCTGATCGCCGACGCGGAAAAAGGTCCTGGCGTGCTGTCCGGCGATACCTTGCCAGAACAGCCGAAGAAGAAAAAAGGTTTCTTTTTTGGCCGCTGACATGCCGCGCAGCAGGATTTCGATACGAAATATGAATGGAGCAGGAAATGGATCAACTCGATCGTTTGTTATTTGGTGATAATCAGTTCTTCGGTGTGAATCATATGTCGGAGGAAAAAGCGCGGGCCCAGGCCATGCGCTTCCAGGATATCAAGGCCGTTATCAAGGTGCTCGATAATGCCTATGATGAAGGGGTGAAATCCTTCATGTGCACGACCCATGACCGTATCGCACAGGTGTGCGATCACATGCGTGCCGACCCGGTGCGCTACAAGGACTTCAAATTCATGCCTTGCATGCCGTATGCCCACAAATATGCGAATGCCGTCACGGAAGACGGCATCATGGGCGCGCTCAGGCGTTTTACGCCCGATGAAGGCTTCCTGAATGCGGCCCTGCGTGGCGGCAAGGCATTGGCGACCAAGGATATCGAAGGCATCATCACCCTGCTGGTGGATGCGGAAATGAAGATGTTTGCCGGCCTGAATACGCCCGTGATCTTCCTGCAGAACGTGGTTGTCGACCTGCTGCTGGGGCTGGGCTTCAAGGAAGCCTTCTCGATCTTCGCCAACCACGTGCGCAAGCGCTACAACGCCGAGCCCGGCTTCATCACGATGAATCTGCCGATGCTGCTCGACGTGCTCGAAGAGCAGGGCATCGACAATCCCATCGTCTGCTCGAACATCAACAAAGTGGGCTTCCGCATGTCCGGCGGCTTCGACGCCTACCAGAGCGCCTTGCGCGACCGCAAGTTCCGCGCGATCGCCATGTCCGTCTTCGCCTCGGGCGCGATCGCTCCCGAGGAAGCGATCGAATGGGTCTGCCAGCAGCCGAACATCGAATCGATCGTCTTTGGCGCCTCCAGCCGCGGCAATATCCGCAATACGCGCGAACTGGTGGACCGCTACTGGCCAGCGGCACAGGAACTGGCATCATGAAGACGATCTACCTGGTGGCCGGCGCACGGCCCAATTTCATGAAGATCGCGCCTATCGTGCGCGCGTTGCAAGGCCATGCGCGCCTGGCGTTCAAGATCATCCATACGGGCCAGCACTACGACCGCGAGATGAACGACGTGTTTTTTGAAGAGCTGGGCATCCCCGAGCCGGACGTCTTCATGGCGGCAGGCGGCGGCACGCACGCGGAACAGACGGGCAAGATCATGCTGGCCTTCGAGCAACTATGCCAGGCCGAGCGGCCCGCCGCCGTGCTGGTGGTGGGCGACGTCAATTCCACGCTGGCCTGCTCGATTGCGGCGAAAAAACTCGGCATTCCCGTGGCACACGTGGAGGCTGGCCTGCGCAGCGGCGACATGGGCATGCCGGAAGAGATCAACCGTCTCGTGACGGACAGTATCTCGGACTGGTTCTTCGTCACCGAACCGAGCGCCGTCGAGCATTTGCGGCGTGAAGGCAAGTCGGAATCCGCCGTGCACTACGTGGGCCACGTAATGGTCGACAACGTGCTGTACCAGGCTGAGAAACTCGGCCGCGAGTCGCCGCAGCAATTTGAAACGTCGGCCTTCAAGGCGGCGCACAGCGGCGCGGGAGCCCGCTATGGCGTGGTGACCCTGCATCGTCCGAGCAATGTCGACAGCGCAGAAGACATGCGCAAGGTGGCGGGCGCGCTGGTCGAGATCGCCGCGGACCTGCCCCTGATCTTTCCCGTGCATCCACGCACGCGCGCCAACCTCGACAAGTTTGGCATCGACCTTGGGCCGAACATCACGCTGGTGGGGCCGCAAGGTTACATGGCCTTCCTCGACCTGTGGAAGGATGCGGCGCTGGTGCTGACCGACAGCGGCGGCTTGCAGGAAGAAACGACGGCGCTGGGCGTGCCCTGCATCACCATCCGTGAAAACACGGAGCGTCCGGTCACCGTCGACGAGGGCAGCAATGTCCTGGCTGGCACGGATCCGCTACGCATCGTGGCCGAGGCGCGCAAGGTGCTGCGCGGCGAAGGCAAGCAGGGCCGCCGTCCGCATCTGTGGGATGGCCGGGCCGCGCAGCGCATCGTGGCGCAACTGGACCAGGAACTGGCATAGGCAGCGGCAGGCAAGGGATAGGCTGAAAGAGGATTGGACGGGCGCACAGGGCGGACACGGATAGCGCCGCCCATGCGCTTGCAAGATGGCCGATGGCTGGCGATACGCTGGCCGGACGCCGCATCCACCCCAAACAACGATGGAAAGCGATCGACGATGAAAGCAATGATACTGGCTGCAGGCAAGGGCACTCGCGTGCGCCCCCTGACCTATGATTTACCGAAACCGATGATACCCATCCTGGGCAAGCCGGTGATGGCTTACCTGGTCGAGCACCTGTCCCGTTACGGCATTACCGAAATCATGGTCAATGTCAGTTATCTGCATGAAAAAATCGAGGAGTATTTCGGCGAGGGGCACCAGTTCGGCGTGCAGATCGGCTATTCCTTCGAAGGTTACACGAATGACGCGGGCGAAGTCGTGCCCGAGCCGCTGGGATCGGCCGGCGGCATGAAGAAGATCCAGGAGTTCGGTAAATTTTTCGATGAAACCACCATCGTGCTGTGCGGCGATGCCTTGATCGACCTCGACATCAAGTCCGCCCTGTTCGAACACCGCCGCAAGGGCGCGCTGGCGTCCGTCATCACGCTCGAAGTGCCTTGGGACAAGGTCTCGAGCTATGGCGTGGTGGTCAGCGACGCCGATGGCCGTATCCGCGCCTTCCAGGAAAAGCCGGCGCAGGCCGATGCGTTGTCCAATTGCGTCAGCACGGGCATCTATATTTTCGAGCCGGAAGTGCTGGAACTGATTCCCAGCGACCGGCCGTTCGACATCGGTTCGGAGCTGTTCCCCCTGCTGGTCGAGAAGGGGCTGCCCTTCTATGCGCAAAAACGCGATTACAACTGGATCGATATCGGCAGCGTCAAGGATTACTGGGAAGTGCTGCAAAGCGTGCTGATGGGGGAGGTGGCCCAGCTGGACGTGCCCGGCATCCAGATCGACGATGGCCTGTGGGTCGGCTTGAATACCAGCATCGACTGGAGCGGCGGCACGCGTATCGAAGGCCCCGTCTACATCGGTTCGGGCAGCCGTATCGAGGCGGGCGCGACGATCATCGGACCGACCTGGATCGGCCACGGCAGCCACGTGTGCGCGGGTGCCGAAGTGGTGCGCAGCGTGTTGTTCGAGTACACGCGCGTGCTGCCGGGCGTGGTGCTCGATGAAATGATCGTCTTCAAGGATTACAGCGTCGACCGGGCCGGCGAGATGCGGCACGCGTCGCAGTATGACCCCGACGCCTGGGCCAATGCGCGCGACCGGCGTAACCGGCGGCGTGCCGAGACGTCCACGCAATTGCGCGCAGTCAAATAACCAGGAGCCCCGACATGAACATCTATCCAGTGATCTTGTCGGGAGGCTCCGGTAGCCGTCTATGGCCGCTGTCGCGCCAGGCGCTACCCAAGCAACTGTTGCCGCTGGTATCGAGCCAGACGCTGCTGCAGGAAACCGTGCTGCGCGTGCGCGACCTGGGCGGTGTCGGGCTGGCGGTCATGCCGCCGCTGCTGGTGTGCGGCAATGAGCACCGTTTCATGGTGGCTGAACAGTTGCGCCAGGTTGGCGTCGCGCCGCTGGCCATCCTGCTGGAGCCGCTGGGACGCAATACGGCACCGGCCGTGGCGGCCGCCGCGCAATATCTGCTGGCGCACGATGCCGATGCCCTGATGCTGGTCTTGCCGGCCGATCACCTGGTCGGCGACACGGCCGCGTTTCACCGGGCGATCGCGCAAGCCGCGCCGCTGGCCGCCGCCGGTGGGCTGGCCACCTTCGGCATCTTGCCGACCGCCGCCGAAACGGGCTATGGCTATATCCTTGCCGGCGTCCCTTTGCCAGGCTCGGCGCAAGGACGCCAGGTCGAGCGCTTCGTGGAAAAACCGGACTTGTCCACTGCCCGCGCATTTCTCGCCGATGAGCGTTACATGTGGAACAGCGGCATGTTCCTGTTGCGCGCCGCCGCCTTTCTCGGCGAGTTGCTGCTGCTGGAGCCTGCCATGCTGGCGGACTGCGAACTGGCCGTCGCGCACGGCTGCCGCGACCTCGACTTTTTCCGCCTCGATCCGGCCGCCTTTGCACGCTGCCGCAGCGTCTCGATCGACCATGCCGTGATGGAGCACACGCAGCGCGCCGTTGTCGTGCCAGCCGCCATCGGCTGGAGCGATATCGGTTCCTGGTCGGCCCTGTGGCAAGCCTTGCCCGGCGACGAGCATGGCAATGTCGTGCGCGGCGATGCCTATCTCGATGGCGTGCACAATTGCCTGGTGCGGGCTGGCAGCCGCATGCTGGCCGTGCTTGGGGTGGATGACCTGGTGATCGTCGAGACCGATGATGCCGTGCTGGTGGCGCATCGCGACCAGGTGCAGCGCGTGCGGCAGGTGGTCGAGCACCTGGAGCGGCATGCGCGCACGGAACACGTCCAGCACCGCCTCGTGTACCGGCCCTGGGGCAGCTACGAAGGCATCGATATGGGCGAACGCTTCCAGGTCAAGCGCATCGTCGTCAATCCCGGCGGGCAGCTGTCGCTGCAGATGCACCATCACCGCGCCGAGCATTGGGTGGTCGTGCGCGGCACGGCCCGCGTCACCTGCGGCGAGACTGTCAAATTACTGACGGAAAACGAATCCACCTACATTCCCATCGGCATGACGCATCGCCTGGAAAACCCCGGCAAGCTGCCGCTGCATCTGATCGAGGTGCAGACGGGCAGTTATCTGGGCGAGGACGATATCGTGCGCTACGCCGACGCCTATCAGCGCGCCTGAGACTCAAGGCACGCGGTGCATCACGTCCGGCGTGCAGCCGCTCTTGACGACCTTGCCAGGGTTGCCCACCACGATGGAATACGGCGGGATGTCTTCCGTGACGACGGCGCCGCCGCCGATGCGGCTGCCACGCCCGATGGTGATGCCGCCCGTGATGATGGCGTGCGGGCCAACCCACACCTCGTCTTCCAGGGTCGGGTAGCCGGTGACGCGCTGGCCATCCCTGGCAATTTGGTCGCGTCGGCCCAGCGTGACGCCATGGAACAGCGTGACATTGCGGCCGATGACGGCACCCGGGCTCATCACCATGCCCCAGCCATGGGTGAGGGCAAAGCCGGGGCCTATCTGCGCCTTCCAGGGGAAATCCACTCCCGCTCGGTTGGCAGCATAGCGATGCACGAGCTTGCAGAAGGGCAAGAACATCGGCCACATGCCGCGTGCCTGCGATACCGCCTGGCAGAGGCGGGCGGTGGCGACGACACGGAAGGTTCTACTGCGCAAGATTTCCTTAAAGGTCAAGGGCCAGCTGCTGCGACCGAATAAGCGATACGTGTCTGCCTTTAATGCTGTCCATGTTGTCATACATTCACCACGTCTTCCCATCCTGTTGTCATTGGCATTGATTATATCTTTACTTTTTGCTCATGCCACGGCATCTGAATTTGATGCCATAAAGAAACTATTCATTAAAAAAATAATAATCCAATAAATTGCTTTATGATATTATTCCTACTGGTTAAATAATTCAATTCCTGCGGGCAACTTATTGTCTGCAATTACGTTTGGTGGAATCGCATGAAGAAACATATTTGCTCAGCTGTGGCCACCGTGGCATTTGCCGGTGCCGCCCTGTTTTCCCAGGCCGCCACAGCCGCCGTCGTCGACATCAGCTCCGTGCCGACGGCACTGACGCTGGCGAATGGCGGATCGTTGACCTTTGGCGACAAGTTTAAATCCGGCAATAAAGGCAACTTTTTCAACGATCACTTCACGTTCAACGTGGCACAGTTCAGCAATGTGAACCTGGTGGTGACGTCGACCAGCACGAGCGCGGCGAATGGCTTGAACCTGACGGGCCTGGGCCTGTACGACAGTGCCAATCACAGCCTGTTGCAGGGCGCGCAGGTATTGACGGGCAAGGATGACAAGTGGACCTTGTCCTTTGCCAATCTGGCGGCCGGTTCCTATTACGTCAAGGTCAGCGGCAACCTCGTTTCGGGCGCGGGCGCCACCTTCAGCGGCAATGGCAGCCTGGTGTCGGCTGTGCCGGAACCTGCAAGCTACGGCATGCTGTTGGGCGGGCTGGGCCTGCTGGGCTTCCTGGCGCGCCGCCGGCAGAAGTCTGCCTGAGCACCGCATCGCTCTCTTTCCGCATTTTTATCTTGCGGCCAGCCTGTGCCGGCCGCTGTTTCCTTGGTGAAAAGTATGAACAAAATTCTCAAATCTCTGTTCCTGGCAATCATGCTGGCCGGCAGCAGCCTGGGCGCGCAAGCGGCCCCCGTCGACATCAGCCACGCGCCTGTCGACCTGACGCAGGACTTGCTCGACTATTCGGGCACTAACCTGTTCGGCTCGTTTTCGCTGGCGCCGGGCCAGTTGGCAGGCGTCGAGCACAATTTCTTCAGCGACAAGTTTCTGTTCACTTTGACCGGTAGCAATGATTTCAGCGGCCTGGCCACTTCCCTGAAGCCCAGCCTGAACTCGGGCCTGACCTTGACGGGCTTCAGTCTGAAGAATGCCGGCGGCGTCGTCTTGCAAGGGGCGCTGGACCTGGTGAACTTTACTGCGGCCGATCAGGCCTGGGTTCTGTCGTCCAATACGGCCCCCCTGGGCGCCGGCGACTACTTCCTGGAAGTGAATGGCTACGTGGCTTCGGCGGCTGGCGGCAGCTATAGCGGCAACGTGTCGGTCAATCCCGTGCCGGAACCAGAAACTTATGCCATGTTGCTGGCGGGCCTGGGCCTTGTGGGTTTCATGGCGCGCCGCCGCAAGCAGAAGGCGTGATGGCCGTGGCGTGAATGGAAAAACGGAGGCCTCGGCCTCCGTTTTTTTTGGGCAACACTTCGGGCTATTTTCAAGGCTATAATTGTTGGCACCATGGGCGGCCGGCAAACGGCCGTTTTGATCAATCGCACGAGTATTTTTCCCCGGTACCCCATTGCGTATTTCATTCTTTCTGTCGCTGGCATTGCTGGCCAGTAGCGCCCATGGCGCCGAACCGGCCGCCGCACCCGGCTTGCAACCGTCACAATTGGCCATCGTCATCAATGATGCTGAACCGAACAGTATCGAGGTGGGAGAGTATTACCGCCAGGCGCATGCCATTCCTGCCGCCAATGTCGTGCATGTGCATATTCCGAATCGGCTGCGCAAGCTGAGCATGGACCAGTTCGCTCAACTGAAGGAACGCATCGACGGCCAGCTGAAGCCCGGTATCCAGGCGGTGCTGATGGTATGGAGCGCGCCGTATGCGGTCGAATGCAACTCCATCACCTCGGCCTTTACCTTGGGATATGACGCCGGACAGTGCGCGAAGAGCTGCGGCGCCGGCAAGGCCAGTAACTACTTCAACAGCAATACGGGCCAGCCCTTCAGCCAGCTGGGCATGCGTCTGTCGATGTTGCTGCCCATCGATTTTGTCGAGGAGGCCAAGGCGGTCGTCGATCGCGGCACGGCCAGCGGCTTTGCCGTGCCGGCCGCCAGCGCGTATTACCTGAGCACGAGCGAAGGCGCGCGCAACAGCCGGGCGGCATTTTTCCCGCCGGCCGGGGTGGTGCGCCAGCGCAAGCTGACGATCAAGAGCATGAAGGCCGATGTGCTGGAAGGCGCGCAAGATATCATGGTGTACCAGACGGGCATGGCAAAGGTGGACAAGCTCGACACCTTGCATTTCCTGCCGGGCGCTCTGGCCGACCACCTGACGTCGTTTGGCGGCGATTTGCAGGGCACGGCGCAGATGAGCAGCCAGCGTTGGCTGGAAGCGGGCGCGACCGCCAGTTACGGCACTGTCAGTGAACCCTGCAATTATTGGCAGAAATTTCCCAACCCTACGGTGCTGCTGCGCCGCTACCTGAGCGGCATGACGGCGCTTGAAGCGTACTGGGGCAGCGTCGCTTGGCCTGCTCAGGGCTTGTTCATCGGCGATCCCCTGGCGGCACCCTACGCCAGCTTCCGCCGCTGACGGCATGCTGGCATGATTGAAGGCAAAAAAAATGGCTCGTATGAGCCATTTTTTTTTATGCCTTGCCGTTGCGGCGGCGGCTGATCCAGCTGAGCAGTCCCAGGCCTGCCAGCAACATCACATAGGTTTCCGGTTCCGGCACGGGAGGAATCGGCGGTACTACGACGCCATTGCCGCCCGTGTCGATAGCGCCGCCGCCGCTGCGGTCGAAACCGCCGCTGGCGCCGCCGCCGCCGACACCGCCTCCACCGGCCGGTGGCGCGATGCCGCCGCCCGACGAGACCAGCAGCGGCTCGTACACATCGCCGGCACGCAGGCCGCGGCCAGCTTCATAGCCACGGCCCTCGATGGCCGGCTCTTCCTGCGCATACACGAAGTCGCGGCTGCCGAAATGGTGCTGGCCGGTGCTGGCCAGCAGGCTGGCATTGGCGCCGTATCCTGCATCGGCAGGCTGCCCGAAGGCATTGGCCAGGCGATGGCCATTGCCGGAAAATGCAGGCGCGCGCAATACCTGGTCGGACTCGCCGACGCCAAATTCGGGAGTCGAGCCAACACCGTCATTGCTGCGCGAGCCAAAGTTGACGAAACCATTCGCCAGGCTGCAGGCGCTGCTTGAACTGTCGGGGTTGAATTCGGCGCCCTTGCCGCCGCCATCCGCATTGCCCGCTTCGCAGCGCTTGCTGTCCGCATTGGGCTGTGCCGCCGCTGTTTGTGCCTGCGCCAACCCTGCCGTCATGAACAGGGCTGCCGCTAAGGCGGCGCAGGAAACGGTGTATTGCTTGCGTGGTTTTAACATGGTGTATCTCTTCAGAATGCATGCGAGCGTCGCGCCGTGCGCTGTCCGTTCGTGATGCGATTAATGTTGCTACCGGTAATGCGACCTTTGTGTGCATGGCCGGATGTGCATTCCAAGAGGCAAGCGAGGCTGGGGCCTGCTCTCATTGTTGCGGTATCGTAGGCGCGAAGCTGGTTGTTGTTGTCATGAACCAAACTTATTTGCCTTAAATATATCACATTTTTCCTGGCGGCGTCTTTTTGACTCGCCATAGAGTGCAGTATGTTGCTCAAAAAATACGTTTCAGCAGGCATCGGAAGAGGCTGACTGGTGAGGTCTTACTCCATTCGGCTTAATCAAATGTCATCAAGTCGTCATCCCAGGCCTTTAATATGCAAATAGCAAGTCTGAAATACTTTTGTTAATTGTGGCGTGCCGGCCGATCACGTGGGGCCGGCGCTATTTATTTACCGACCGGGATCCTCATGCACACCTCGTTTTCCCCCTTGCGCACGCCGCTGCGCCTGACCGTCATGGCCACCTTGCTGGCCAGCCTGACTGTGCCGGCCCTGGCCGCTTCCGATATCGTCATCAGCCAGGTGTATGGCGGTGGCGGCAATACGGGCGCGCTGTACCGCAACGATTTCATCGAACTGTTCAACCGCGGCGCCAGCCCTGTGAACCTGAGCAACTGGAGCGTGCAATACGCGTCCGCCGCTGGCACGAGTTGGGCCGTGACGGCCTTGCCGGCTATCGAGTTGCAAGCAGGCCAGTATCTGCTGGTCCAGCAAGCCAAGGGCGCGGGCGGCACGCAGGACTTGCCCACGCCGGATGCCACGGGCAGCCTGGCGATGTCCGGTACGGCGGGAAAGGTGCTCTTGAGTAATAACAAGGCGGCCCAGACGGGCACCAGCCCCACGGGCGCCGCCGTCGTCGACCTGGTCGGTTTCGGCACGGCCAACGGTTTTGAAGGCGCCGTCGCGCCTGCGCCATCGAATACCCTGTCGATTTCGCGCGCGAATGGCGGCTGCGGCGACACGGACGATAACAGCGTGGACTTTGCCGCCGGTAGCGTGGCGCCGCGCAATATGGCCTCGCCGCTGAATGTGTGTGGTGGCCCCGTCGTGCACGCGATCGTCACCAGCTGCCCGGCCAGCCTGGCCGTGGCCTTGGGCAATGGCGGCAGCGCCGCGCTGCGCGCCTCCGACGTCGATGGCGTCGTGAATGCCGCGAGCTTGAGTTCGCCGGCCGTGGCCGGCATCAGCCTGGCCAATTTCAGCGCGGCCGGCGTGGCGGGCGAGAGCGCCAGCGTGAGCCTGCTGGTGGCCGCTGGCGTGCCGGTAGGAAATTATCCTGTCATCGTCAATTTCAGCAACGACCAGCAGCAAAGCGCCAGCTGCAAGATCGACGTCGCCGTGCAGGGCCTGGCCGCCATCAGCCACACGATCCCGCAAATCCAGGGCAGCGGTGCCAGCAGCCCGTACGCCAATTCCGTGCAGACGACCGAAGGCGTGGTCACCCTGAAAGTGGGTACCGGCTTCTTCATCCAGGACGCGGCCGGCGATGGCGACCCGTCTACGTCGGACGGCATCTTCGTGTACACGGGCGCGACGGCCACCACCGTGCAGCCGGGCGAACTGGTGCGCGTGACGGGCACGGTGGTCGAATACACGCCGTCGGGCGCGAAAAATTCCTATACGGAATTCAAGGACGTGACGGCCATCCTCACGCAAAGCGCGGGCCACAGCATCGTGCCGACGAATGTGACTCTGCCGAACGAGAACCTGGCTGCCGTGGAAGGCATGCTGGTGCGCTTCACGCAGCCGTTGACCGTATCGCAAAACGCCTACTTGGGCGCGCGCGGCGAGCTGACCCTGTCGGCGGGGCGGCGCGAAGTGCCGACCAACCGTTATCCGGCCGGTTCCGCCGAGGCGCAAGCCCTGATCGCCGCCAACGCGAACAACCTGATCGTGCTCGATGATGGCATTTTCGTGGCGCCGCCGACGATACCGTATATCGGCCAGGACAACACCGTGCGCAGCGGCGACACGGTGGCCGACCTGACGGGCGTGGTGGATTTCGGTGCCATCGGCGGTGGCGGCGCCGCCTACAAATTGCAGCCGACGCAGACGCCGCAATTCTCGCGCGACAATCCGCGCACGGGCAGCCCGGAACTGCCGTCCGGCAACGTCAAGGTGGCGAGCGCCAACGTACTCAATTTCTTTACGACCTTTACCAATGGCAATAACGTGTTTGGCCAGACGGGGCAGGGCTGCACCGTGGGTTCGTCGACCACCAAGAGCAATTGCCGCGGTGCCGACAACCTGGCCGAGTTCGTGCGCCAGCGCGACAAGATCGTGGCCGAATTGAAAGCCATCGATGCGGACGTGGTGGGCTTGATGGAAATCCAGAACAATGGCGAAACGGCCGTCACTTACCTGGTCGAGCAACTGAACGCCGCCATCGGCGGCGTCACCTATGCCGTGGTACCGAAGCCGGCCGCCACAGGCACGGACGCCATCCGCGTGGCCATGATCTACAAGCCGGCCAAGCTGGGCCTGGTGGGCGGCGCCCTGTCGGACGCCAACGCCATCAACAACCGCCCGCCGATGGCGCAGACCTTCCGCGCCGCCAATGGCGAGAAATTCTCGCTGGTCGTCAACCACCTGAAGTCGAAGGGCAGCTGCCCGTCGAGCGGGCTGGACGCGGACCAGAACGATAGCCAGAGCTGCTGGAACGCCACCCGCGTGCAGCAAGCGCAGCGCCTGGTGGGCAGCTTCGTGCCGCAGGTGGCGGCCGCTGCCGGCGACGCGGACGTGCTGGTCATCGGCGACTTGAATTCGTATGGCGCGGAAGACCCGATCCAAGTCATCACGGGCGCCGGCTTCGTCAATGAACTCGAGCGTTTCGTGCGGCCGTCCGGCATGCCGTATTCCTACGTATTCGGCGGCCAGAGCGGCTACCTCGACCATGCGCTGGCCAGCGCCTCGCTGAGCCCGCAAGTGGCCGGTGTGGCCGAATGGCACGTGAATGCGGACGAGCCGGAAGTGATCGACTACAACATCGACTCGGCCAAGCCGCAAGACCTGTACAACGCCTTGCCCTACCGCGCCTCGGACCACGACCCCGTCGTCGTCAGCCTGGACTTGCAGCCCGCCTACCGCGACATCACGGCCGGCGTGGCGCAAGCCAGCTCGGGCCTGACGTTCAACCGTGCGACGCAAAAATATACGGGCACGTTCTCGTTTACCAACACAGGCACGAGCGCCTTGAACGGCCCGTTCCAGGTGGTGTTCGGCGGCTTGCCGGCCGGCGTGACCCTGGCCAATGCCACGGGCAGCCATGCGGGCGCCGCGTATGTCACGGTGAACGCGGCCAGCCTGGCGCCGGGCGCGACGGCCTCGTTTGCCGTCAGTTTCAGCAATCCGTCGAAAGTGACGATCAATTACTCCGCCAGCATTTTTGCCGGTAACTTCTAAGGACTTGACCATGTTGACTACCAAACTCAACCTCACCCTGCGCCGCGCCGTGCTGGCCGCCTTGCTTGCCACGGGCTCCAGCGTGGCGCTGGCGGACCCGCTCGGCTACCGCGTGGAAATCGACACGCGCCAGTTCTCGGGTGCCGGCTTCCTCGATTTCGCCTTTATCGCGGGTAATAGCCCGGCACCGGGCGCGATGGCCACCCTCAGCAATTTTTCGGGCGCGTTCGGCGCGCTCGCCTCGCAGGAAGGCAATGTCAGCGGCAGCTTGCCCGGCACCTTGACCTTCGGCAATGGCAGCGCCTACAACGACTGGTTTCACAACGTGACACTGGGCGGCAAGTTCGGTTTCAATATCGTCTTCGGCGGCGACTTCCTGAATACGGCCGGCAACGCGGGCACGACGTTTGGCGTGGGCTTGCTCGACGCCAGCGGCACGGCCTACCTGGGCAATGCGAACGGCAATCTGGTGCAATTCGAGTTGACGCCGCTCAACGGCGGCATTCCCGCCAGCATCGCCGGCAGCACGTATGCCAGCATCGCGTCGATCTCGGCCGTGCCGGAAGCGTCGGAATGGATGATGCTGACGGGCGGCCTGGCGCTGATCGGCTTTGCCCTGCGCCGCCGCCAGCCCGTCGCACGCGCATAGTCTTGCCGGCCAAAACACAGCGCGCCTGCGGGCCGCTGTGTTGCGTCTATTTATTCGGAATAGCTATAAATCAGGAAACTAAATTGTATTGGTCAGCGTTTTACGCTTGATGCATAGTAAAAAACTTGTCGGGTAGTCCAGTATTTTCAGGGCTGCCGCCAACTTTTTTTCGGGAGGATGCATCGATGCCTGGCCATATCCTGGTGCTGGACCCTGCGCCCGCCATGCAGGCGCTGCTGACACATAACCTCGCGGGCGCCGGCTACCGGGTCAGCTGCGCCCTGGACGGGCGCGGCGCGCTGGCGCTGCTGGCGGCCGACCCGCCCGATGTGCTGCTGCTGGAATGGGAGTTGCCCGATGCGTCCGGCATTGCGCTGCTGCGCCAGGTGCGCCAGGATAGTCAGCTGTGCGACTTGCCCATCATCATGGTCAGCGCGCGCGACAGCGAACAGGACAAGGTGCTGGCGCTGGAAAGCGGCGCCGACGACTATCTGTGCAAGCCTGTCGGTCCCCGTGAAATGCTGGCCCGCGTGTATGCGCTGCTGCGCCGGCGCGCGCCATCGGCCTTGCGCACGGGCGCAAGCACGGCCGGCGCCACCGTCTTGCGGCTCGATCCGCATACCCTGCGCGTGACGGCCGGCAAGGTGCCCATCCACCTGGGCCGCGTGGAATTCAAATTGCTGCATTTCCTGATGGACCATGCGGGCAGGGTGCATAGCCGCGCGCACCTGCTGGACCAGGTGTGGGGCCATGCGGCCTATCTCGACGAACGCACGGTCGACGCCCACGTGGGACGCCTGCGGCAGGCACTGCAGCCGGGCGGCTGCGGCCACCGCATCGAAACCGTGCGCGGCAGCGGCTATCGCTATCTGGCGTTTGATGCCGCCGTGTGCGCATGATGCTGCTGACGGGACGGGAACAGGAATACCTGCTGCACGCGATACTCGGCGCGCATGGCATTGCCGAGTCCGGCGATTTTTTCCTGTGGAGCCAGGGACCGCTGCAAACGCTGCTGCCGCACGACCTATTACTGTGTGCGCAACTGGGTGCCGACGGGGCCGTGTTGCGCAGCGCAGCCTGGCACAGCATCGTGCCCGATCAGGCGCAGTTGCGTGAGCGCCAAGGGCAGTTGGCGCGCCTGGCGCTCGCGTGGCGCGCGGGCGGCCAAAGGGCTCGTGTCATCGATGGCGTGCTGGTGCACGGCAGCGTGGGCGAGGGCGGCGGCAGCTTTTTTGCCCTGTTCGCCATGGGAACCCCGGATGCGGCACGCCAGGCGTATGCGCTGGAGTTGCTGCTGCCCTACCTGCACCTGCACTGGCTGGCGCTGCCGGCCAGCCGGCGTGCACCCACGGCCGGTCCGGGCGCCACGCGCGCAGCCAGTGTGCGTGAGCTGGAAGTGCTGCACTGGGTGCGCGAGGGGAAGAGCAATGACGAGGTGGGGCAAATCCTCGGCATCAGCGGCACCACCGTGAAAAGCCATTTGCAGCGCATCTACAAATTATTGGGCGTGAGCAACCGCACGCAAGCCGTCTCGCGCGGCATCGCGCTGCGTTTGCTCAGCCATTAGCGCTGGTCCTGTATTTTATTCTTGCCATTGCCGCCGCCATCCTGCGTGTGTTCGACGCTGCCGGGCGACACCCGTGCCACGTCCGGACTCGCTTGCAGGCGCGCCACTTCGTCCGCCGTCAGCATGGCGGCAAAGCCATTGAAAGCCGCCGTGTAGTGGTATTGCACTGGAGCATCGGGCACCAGCGCCAGCACGGCGTTCTGCTGCGCTTCCAGCCGGGCCGTGTAGCGCCGCGCGGCGTCGCTGTGCGTATCGAGCCCATGCACGCCGTCCGCCTGCGAGGCCAGCGGCGGGGCGCGCAATTGTACCAGATAGGACTGCCGCGCCGCGGCGGCCTGCGCCGTGACAGGCAGCGCATGCAGGCTGGCCATGCCGGCCAGGATGGCAATACCGAGGCGTAGTGTGGACATGTGTCGATTGTACGCGCGTCGCGCATAAAAAACGCGCCCCGCAGGGCGCGTTGTGTTACTGCCTGAAACCATACCGTTACAGCTTGGCGTCTACCTTCACGTTGCGCTGGCTGGGGACGGCCAGCGGCAGCGGGTTGTTGGTCTCCACCGACAGGACGGTGGTGGATGCGGCCGCATTGTTGCCATCAAGGAAGACTACGCCACCCAGATAGCGCTTGCCCGTTTCCAGTCCCGACCAGCTGACGCCGGCCGTGGCGCTGCCGCCCACGTACACCTTGCTGGGCACGGTGGCTTTCAGGTTGCCGCCCTTGTCGGCGGTCGTGACGACGGCCGACGACAGGCCGAAGCCGGTCGAGACGCCATTTGCCAGTTCGTAGCCGATCACGCACACCTTGTAGTTGCCTGCCGCCGGGGTGGTCAAGGTGATGGCCTCGTTCGAACCGGCGGTGGCCGAGGTGGCGACGGTCGCGCCGGCGCTGTTGAGCAGCAGCAGGTCGAGGTCATTGCCCGCGCCTTCGGTCGTGTCGCGGTCGAAGGTTTCGAAGCGCGCCACCACCGTGCTGGCGGGAATGCTGACATTGACCGTGCGCACGCCGCTGCCGCCCGCCTTGCACGCGGCAGCCATCTGTTCCAGCGTGTCGACGCTGCCCGGCGCGGCCTGGCTGATGCTTTGCTCGCTGCGCGCCACTTCCTTCAGGCCGCCCGTCGCCGCGCCCACCTTGCCGGCAAAGCCGGTGGTCAGGGTCAGGGAACGCAGGCCGCTGACCTTGTCGGCCTTCAACAACGCCGGCGACTGCACCGCGCGGCCCGAGCGGGCCGTGACGGGGCTGCGCACCGTGTGCACGCCGTCGCTCCACACGAGCGCGCCATACTGCCAGGCATTGTCCGGTGCCGTGGTGCGCGTCAATGTCACGGTGAAGGACTTGGTTTCGCCGGGCGCGAGCGCCAGGGTGGCAGGCGAAACCGCCACGCTGTAGCCGCTGACCGAGGCGCTGGCCGTGTAGGTGGCGCTGCCGCTGCCCACGTTGGTGACGCGGCGCGTTACCGTTTGCGTGCCCAGCACGTTGCCGATGGTGATGGACGGCATGTTCAGGTTGTAGCCGGCCAGGGTGCCGCCCGCGCATTCGGCCGTCATGCCGACGCCGCACATGTATTTCTTGTAGTCGGCCAGGCTGGCGTCATACACGAGGCCGGGATCGGTCGCCTTGTTCGGTGTCACGTGGCCGGCGCCCTGGCCCCATGGCAGGATGCCGCGCGCATCGCCCGCCTGGACGTCCGGCAGGGTGGTGCTGCCGGTCGTCATCAGGGCCGATTTGATGGCGGCCGGGCTCCAGTCCGGATGCTGCTGGCGCAGCAGGGCGGCCAGGCCGGCCACGTGCGGGCTGGCCATCGAGGTGCCTTGCAGGAAGATGTAGGCTTGCGGCGGCACCAGGCTGCCGTCCTGCACGGCGTCGCGCTGGACGCGTGACAGGGCAGGCGTGCCGCCGGCCAGAATGTCCACGCCAGGCGCGGTGACGTCCGGCTTGAGCAGGTTGGCGTCGTACAGGTTCGGGCCGCGCGACGAGAAGTCGGCCACCACGGGCGCGGCGGGGCCGTTGCCGTTGGTGACGAAACGCGAGATGGCGGCCGTGGCCGCGCCCGTTTGCGCCTGGGCATTGATCAGCGCGCCATCGGCGGCGCTCACGTGCACGGCCGGCAGCACGTGCGGGTCGGACACCAGACCCAGGCCCGTGTCGACCAGCACCATGCCGGCGCCGCCCGCTTCGAGCACGGCGATGCCCTTGTCGGTACGCGCCGTCGTGCCGCGCAGGCAGCTGACGACCTTGCCGGCCACCTTGGCCGGGTCCAGCAGGGCCACGCCGCCGTTGTCGCCGGCGCGGTAGCACAGCGCCAGTTTTTGCGCATCGGCGCCGGGCAAGCCCGCATCCTGGGCGCGGATCAGGGTGGTGGCGGGCAAGGGATTGTAGTTGAGCGAGGCGCCCGTGTACTTGGCGCCATTGCCCAAAGTCACGGTGGCCTGATTGGCGCGGTTGTGCGTCGAGGCGGCCACGGTGGTGATCCACGGGCTGACGTGGGCCACGGTGTTGGCCGGTCCCGCATTGCCGGCGGATGCGGCAACGAAGACGCCTGCGTTCGACGCGTGCAGGAACGCTTGCTCGACGGGATCGTTGACGCTGCCGCCGCCGCTGATCGAGTAATTGATCACGTGTACGCCGTCCTGCACGGCTTTTTCGATCGCCGCCACGCTGTCGCCGCCGTAGCAGCCGTTTTTCGCGCCGGTCGGCTGGGTGGCCAGGTTATAGGACCAGCACACCTTGTAGACGGACAGGCGGGCGCGCGGCGCCACGCCGGAAATGGCGCCCAGCGGCGTGCCGTTGGCGACGACCGGCACGCCCGCATTGCCGCCCGCGGTGGACGAGGTATGCGTGCCGTGGCCGCCTTCGCCGCTCGGGTCGCCCACGGAATCGCGCGGCGAGGTGTATTCGCTCCAGTGCTGGATCTTGTCCGTCTCGGTCAGGCGCACGGCGTTGAAATACTGCGCGCCCAGCAGCTTGTTGTTGCAGTGGTCTTGCGTAAAGCCTTCGCCTGCCTGGCAGCTGCCTTTCCAGGCGGCCGGCGCGGCGCCATACGCCAGGGTGGCGTTCGGATCGAAGGTCGGGGCGCCGTTGGCGTCGACCTTGTCCGCATACGACAGGTTTTCCGGCCACACGCCGCCATCGACGATGCCGATGATGATGTCTTCGCCCGCATGCTGCTTGCCGCCCAGCTGGCTCCACAGGCCGCCCGGCTGATCCAGGCCCAGGAAAGTGGGCGTGTAGTTCGTCTGCAGAGCGCGCGGCTCGTCGGGAGCGATGCTGGCCACCTCGCCGCTCGCTTGCAGCGCGCGCACTTCGGCGTCCGTCAGCAGGGCGGAGAAACCGTTGAGGACGATCTTGTACTGGTATTGCACGGGCGCGGCGGCGACCAGGGCTTGTACCCGGGCCTGTTTTTGCTCAAGGTAGTCGCCGTACAGCTGCACTTGCGCGCTGGCCAGGTCGAGGCGGCCGCCGGCGGCAGGCTGGGTGGCGCCCAGGCCTTCCACCGAGCCGGTGTAGGAAGCGATCGGTTTATCGGTCAGCTGCACGATGTAGGGACGGCGCAGGTCGTCGGCGTGGGCCTGGAAACTGAGGCTGGCAAACAGGCTCAGCACGGCGAGCGAAATGGGACGCAAGGCGAGACGGAAGGTCATGTGGGGTTTCCTGTATCGGTATCGGTATCAAAAAGAAGAGGCGGCAATCACGCTTGCTTGCCGCGGCGGCGCGCGGCGTAGCCGATACCGGCCAGGCCCAGCAGCATCATCGCGTAGGTCGATGGCTCCGGTACCGAGGCGACGATATTGTCGAGTGCAAACTGGCCCTTGTTGCTGTTGAAGGCATTGCAGCTGCCTGCCGTGTTGCAAGTGAAACCGAAGAAGGCCAGCGAGGCGAATTGCTGGCTGGCGAAGTTGGCGCTGGTGTTGTAGCGCTGGAACTGGAAGTTGCCGCCGATGGGGCCGCCCAGCTGGTAGGTTTCATACAGGGAAGAGCCGTCCGCATAGAAGCCTTGCACGCGCAGCAGGCCGGCGATGGCCGGATAGGTGACGCCCTGGGCATAGCCGATGAAGCTGGCGTCGAAGCCCTGCAGGCTGACGCTGCCGCCCGTCTTCAGCGGGTCGAGGTAGACGATGCCGTCGTTGAGGGAGGCGTAGTAATTGCTCGTATTGTTGGTCGGGCACGCCATGCCGCAGGCGGCCGGGTCCGTGCCGTCGAACACGGCGCCGACCAGGTCGCCATAACTGGCGCCGGTAGCACTCGAGGCACCCGTCAGCAGGAAATGGCCGAATTCCAGCGAGTCGCCGTGGCCGACGAACTGGCTGTCGATGTTGTTAAAGTTGATCACGTCCGCGATGGCGGCGGGAGCCCAGGCAGCGGACAGGGCCAGGATGGCGGCGCCGGTCCACTGCTTGGCCGAGAAAGGACTTGCTGCGGCAACTGCCTTCGAATGCACAATACGAGTCATGAATTTTCCCTTGGTGATTATGTAGGATGCAATATGTTTTGCGTCTGGGATGCTCTTTTCTACGTAGCCGGATAAGATCAATGCGCAGAAAATTGACTTTTACTATAGCAAAAGAGGCAATTTGATTGTTTGATATTCTTGCAAATTTAATTTGAAAGTTACAAATAATGAATGAATAAAATTCATCATTTACTATGAGTTCGTAACCAGGAGTAGATAGTTTCCGCATTGAAAATAGTTGAAGGATTGACCAGCCGGTCAAACGCGCGCGCCGGCGTGGCCCTTTCGCGCACACTGGATGGTTTCCGCAGGAATTTGTTGTTCACAGTACAAAGAAAAGATTGTATTAACCATAACCGGCATGGTAGGCTGATAAGCATCAGGCAAGCGCGTGTCGCCCGTGCGTGGCCATCCGCCGCGCACCACGACGCAATGTATTGAAGGTAGGCAATAAGGAGTTAGCGGATGCATGCAGCACACAGGCAGAATCTTGCGGCAACGCGCCATGCGCGCGGCTTTACCTTGCTCGAACTGTTGGTGGTCATCGTGATCATCGGCTTGCTGGCCGCGTATGTCGGCCCCAAGTATTTCGCCCAGCTGGGCAAATCCGAAGTGACGGTGGCCAAGGCGCAGATCGAGGCGTTTGAAAAATCGCTCGACACTTACCGCCTCGACGTGGGCCGCTATCCGACCACGGAAGAAGGCCTGGCCGCGCTGCTGGCCGCGCCGCCCACCGCCGGCACGCGCTGGAATGGCCCTTACCTGAAAAAAGCCGTGCCGCTCGACCCATGGGGCCATGCGTATCAATACCGTGCGCCCGGCAGCAAGGGCGAGTACGACATCGTCTCGATGGGCAAGGATGGCCAGCCGGGCGGCAGCGGCGAAAACGCCGACATCAGCTCGCAATAGCGCCAGCGCCATTCTTTTTCCTACGGACAAGCCATCATGCAGTTTGAAGTACGCGCGCTTTCCACGGACCAGGCCGTAGCCACCTTGCATACGTGCGTGATCGACGGACGCGACGAGGCGGATGCGCGCCGCCAGGCCGAGGCGCGCGGCCTGTTCGTCAGCGCCATCCGTCCCGTGCGCGCCACGCCGTTCAGCGCGGCCGGGCGCCAGCGCGCGCGGGCCTTGCCCCTGCTGCTGTTCAGTCAGGAATTGCTGGCGCTGCTGCAAGCGGGGCTGGGCATCGTCGAAGCGCTGGAAGCCTTGCTGGAAAAGGAAGCGTCGCCGGCCACGCGCAGCGTGCTCACGCGCCTGCTGGAAGGCTTGCGCGAAGGCAAGCGCTTTTCCGCCGTGCTGGCAGAGCAGGCCGAACTGTTTCCCCCCTTGTATATCGGTATCGTCAAGGCGGCCGAGGGCACGAGCGACTTGCCGCGCGCCCTGTCGCGCTACATCGACTACCAGCAGCGCATCGATACGGTGCGTGGCAAGATCGTCAGCGCCGCCATCTATCCCACTATTTTGCTGGCCGTGGGCGGCGGCGTCAGCGCTTTCCTGATCAGCTACGTGGTGCCGCGTTTTGCCGAGGTCTACCAGGGCGCCGGGCGCAATCTGCCGTGGATGTCGCAAGTGATGCTCAGCTGGGGCCAGTTCGTCACGCAGCATGGCGTGCTGCTGTTGCTCGGGCTGCTTATCACCGGCGGCGGCGTGTTCACTGCCGTGCGGCGCGTGCTGCGCAACGGCGGCGTGGCGCGTCTGCTGGCCAAATTGCCCGGCATCGGCGAGCGCGTGCGCATCTATGAGCTGTCGCGCCTGTACCTGACCCTGGGCATGCTGGCCGAGGGCGGCATTACTATCGTGCAGGCGATTGCCACCGTGCAGGCGATGGTCTCGCCGCGCATGCAGGCATCCTTGCAGGGCGCGCGCGGCGCCATCGAGGCGGGCCAGCCCCTGTCGTCGGCGTTTGAACAGCACCAGCTGACGACGCCGATTTCCCTGCGCATGCTGCGCGTGGGCGAGCGCACGGGCGACATGGGCCCCATGCTGACGCAGTCGGCCGCCTTTTACGACGGCGAAATCAGCCGCTGGATCGACCGGTTTACGCGCACCTTCGAACCCTTGCTGATGGCCGCCATCGGCCTGGTCGTGGGCGCCATCGTGATCCTGCTGTACATGCCCATCTTTGACCTTGCCGGCGATATTTCATGATGCCATCCGCAGCCGACTCCACCGCGGCCATCGCGGCCATCGACCCTGCGCTGCTGCAGCATGCGCGCATCCTGAGCCGGCAATCGAAGCGCAGCCTGGTCGAGGAATTGCAGGAACTGAGCGGCATCGAGGCGCGCGCCGTGGTGCGCGCACTGGCGCGCCCGTTCGGCCTGGACGTGCTGGAAACGGCCGACATGCTGGCCTTGTCTCCCGCCTTCGATGTGCTGCCCCTGTCGCAGGCGCTGGCGCGCCACAGCGTGCTGCTGCGCGGCGCAGACGGACAACTGATGGGCGTGATCGCCGACCCCTTCGACCTCGACCTGCAAACCTGGCTCGGCGCGCGTGCAGGGCAGGGCGTGTTGAACGTGCGCCTGGCGCTGCAGGCCGATATCGGCGCCTATCTGTCGAAGCAGGAAGAATCGGCGCGCGCCGTCGACAGCCTGCTGCCCGGCGCCGCCTCGGATGCGCGGCGCGACGGCAAGACGGCCGCCGTGCTGTCCTTCGCCAGCGTGTCGGAAGCGGCCAGCCCCGCCGTCAAGCTGGTCAACTCGACTTTATATGACGCCCTGAAGGCGGGTGCTTCGGACATCCACCTGGAAAGTACGGCCGGCGGCCTGGCCGTCAAGTACCGCGTCGACGGCGTGCTCGATCACGCCACGGCCGTCAACGGCATCGAGGTGGCCGAGCACATCATCTCGCGCCTGAAAGTGCTGGCCGAACTCGATATCGCCGAACGCCGCGTGCCGCAGGACGGCAGCTTCCGCGTCGAGTCGGGCGGGCGCGAAATCGACCTGCGCGTCTCCATCATGCCCAGCATCCATGGCGAGGACGCCGTCATCCGCATCCTCGACAAGCGCGCCATGATCGAGGCCTACGGCGCCCTGACCCTCGAAGCGCTGGGCTTTGACACGCCGTCGCTCGAAGCCCTGCGCGCGCTGGCCCAGGAAGCCTACGGCATGCTGCTCGTCACCGGCCCCACGGGGTCGGGCAAGACGACGACCCTGTATGCGGCGCTGACGGAAATCCACAACGGGCGCGAAAAGATCATCACCATCGAAGATCCCGTCGAATACCAGCTGCCCGGCATCTTGCAGATCCCCGTCAACGAAAAGAAGGGGCTGACCTTCGCCAAGGGCTTGCGCTCGATTTTGCGGCACGACCCCGACAAGATCATGGTGGGCGAGATCCGCGACCGCGAGACGGCGGAAATCGCCGTGCAATCGGCCCTCACGGGCCATTTGGTGCTCACCACTGTGCATGCGAATAATGTGTTCGACGTGTTCGGCCGCTTTACGCACATGGGCATCGATCCGTATGCCTTCGTCTCGGCCCTGAACGGCATCTGGGCACAGCGCCTGATCCGCACCAACTGCCCCCATTGCGCCACCGAGTACACGCCCGACGATGGAGAACTGGCCAGCGTGGGCCTGGCGCGCGCCGACGTGGCAGGCTATGAATTCAAGCAGGGCAAGGGCTGCGGCGACTGCCGCGGCACGGGCTACAAGGGACGCCGCTCGATCGCCGAGATTCTCGTGCTGACCGATGAAATCCGCGAACTCATCGTCGATAAAAAACCGATCCGCCAGATCAAGGCGGCCGCGCATGCGAACGGCACGCGCAGCTTGCGCCTGGCGGCGCTGGAACTGGTCAAGCGGGGTGCCACCACCATCACGGAAATCAAGAGGGTCACCCTGCATGCGTAGCGGTTTTGCGAAGTTGAGATTGGGACAGGCATTGCGTCTGGGCGTGGCGGCGGATGGCTTGAGCTTGTGGCGCGGCAGCCGCTGGCGCGCGCCCGCCTGGACGCCGCTGGGCGACGCCGCGTATGTGCCGGACGCCGGTCAGGGCCTGCATGGCGATTTTTCCGCCCTGGGCCAGGCGCTGGCGCAGTTGCTGGAGCGGCTGCTGCCGGCGGACCACTACGCGGGCTGGCCCCTGTCCGTGGTGCTCGACGATGGGCTGGCGCGCCTGTGGCAGGTGGATTTGCCGCAGGGCGCCGCGCGCCTGGCCGACATCGAGGCTGCCGCCGCGCTGCGCTTCCAGTCGCTGTATGGCGATGCGCCCGGCCTGTGGCACAGCAGCAGTGCCTGGGATGCGCGCGCGCCGTTTTTCTGCGCCGTGCCCCGTGCGCTGCTGGCGCAGCTGACGCGCGTGGCGGCCGAACGCAAGCTGGCCCTGATTTTTATTACGCCGCAATTCGCGCGCCACTGGAACCGCTGGCACGGCGCCTTGAAACCGGGCGCCTGGTTCGGCCAGTTGCAGGAAAACGCCTTGACCCTGGGCGTGCGGCGCGATGGCCGCTTGTGCGCCGTGCGCGCGCTGCCCGTGCCGCCTGGTGCCGGCAGGGACTGGCTGGTGCAGACGCTGGCGCGCGAGGCGCTGCTGCAAGGCGTGCCCGCACCAGCGCTGCTGCAGCTGTGCGGCGCGCCGCCGCCCGCATGGCTGACGCCGACAAAAGAGTTCCACTGCCAGGTTTTTGCCACGCCGGACGGGCAAGGCGCTTTGTCGCCGGCCGGCCGGCTGGCCCACAGCGGAGGCGTGGCATGACGCGCCTCGATATCGATTTCGCGCCTCCCGGCTGGCGTCGCAGCCTGCACCGCGTGCCTGCGTGGGCGTGGCTTGCTGGCGCGCTGGGCCTGGCGCTGACTGTCACGGCGGCCTACAGCGGCAGCGCCGCACTGCAGCGCCAGCAGCTGCGCGAGGGACAGTTGCAGCGCGCGCAGCAGCGCGTGCTGGCCGCCACGCTGGGCCCCGCGCCAGCGCCGCAAATGGCCATCGCACCGGCGCAGGCGGCAGCCGTGAATGCGGCCATCCTGCAATTGAACCTGCCGTGGCGCGACCTGCAGGATGCGCTGGCCAGCGCCACGCCGCCCGCCATCGCGCTGCTGGCGCTGGAGCCGGACGCGCGCAAGCGTGTGCTGAAGATCACGGCCGAAACGACCGGCAGCGACGCCATGGTGGCCTATATCGCGCAATTGAAGCAGCAGGAGCTCTTCGGCTCCCGCGTGCAGCTGCTGCGCCATGAAATCAACGCGCTCGATCCGAACAAACCGCTGCGCTTCCAGCTCGAAGCGCGCTGGGGTACGCCATGATGGCCATCGATATCAACATCTTGCGCCTGCGCACGCAACTGCTGCTGCGTCGCCTGGGCGTTCCCGCCTGCCTGGCCGTGCTTCTGCTCGCAATGGGGATCGTTGCCTGGGCGTGGGCCTGGAAGCAGCGCGCCGTGGCGGCGCAGCTGGAGGCGCGGCCCTTGCCGCAGCCAGCGCTGGCCGTGGCGGCCCTGGCGCCGCCGGCGACGGCCAGCGAGAACCTGGCGCGCTTTTATGCCGCCCTGGGACAGCAGCGCCACGCGGAGCAGCAGGTCAAGCAGCTGTTCGACCTGGCCGCGAAAAACGGCTTGCTGCTGACGCAGGGCGAGTACAAGAGCGGCTACGACAAGGCTAGCCGTGTCGCCACCTGGCAGGTGACCTTGCCGCTCAAGGGCAGTTATGCGGCCGTGTGGCAGTTCGCGCTGCAGGCGCTGCGCGCCGTCCCCTTCGCCTCGCTCGACGAACTGAGTTTTCGCCGCGAGCAGATCGCCGATACGCAGCTCGAAGCGCGCCTGCGCCTGACCTTTTATTTGACCGATGCGCCAACCGATACGCCTGGCGTTGCGGGAGAAACACCATGACCGCGCGCCATTGGCTCATGCTGGCCGGCGTGCTGGGCGCGGGCGCCTTGCTGCTGTTCGGCGAGCGCCAGCCCGTGTCCAGCGTGGCGGAAGCCGTGGAGCGGGCCGTCGCGCCTGCGCCCGCTGGCCATGCGGCCGCCAAGGCGCCAGCCGCGCAACCGGCCATCCTGGCCCTGCTCGCGCAGCGAAGTGGCGGGCGAGGGTGGCGACACCTTTTGCGGCGCCCGCGCTGTCTTCCAGAGCCAGAACTGGAATCCGCCGCCGCCGAAGGTGGTGGCCGTCGCCCCGCCGCCGCCGCCACCGCCGATGGCGCCGCCGCTGCCCTTCGTCTACCTGGGCAAGGCGGCCGCCGACGGCGCCTGGGAAGTGTTTTTGTCGCGCGCCGACAAGACGTATATCGTGCGCGCCAATACCGTCATCGATGGCGCCTACAAGGTCGTGACGATCGCGCCGCCCGTCATGACGCTCACCTATCTGCCGTTGAACCAGGTTCAGCAGCTCAACATTGGAGTAATCGAGTGATGTCTCGTTCCTTTTCACCGGCGCCTTTGCTGGCGTTGCTGGTGCTGCTGTCCGGTTGCGCGGGGCAGCAAGCTTACCGCGACGGGCGCGAGCTGATTGCGCAAGATCAGATCCCGGCCGGCCTGCAAAAACTGCAGGAGGCGCTGCAGCAGGACCCCGGCAACGCGCAGTACCGCAGCGCCTGGCTGCAGGCGCGCGAACGGGCGACTGGCAGCCGCTTGCAGCAGGCCGAGCGCCAGGCGCAGGCGGGACAGGGCGATCTGGCGCGCACCTCCTTCATGAGCGTGCTCGAGATTGATGCGCAGAACGAGCGGGCCAACAGCGGCTTGCGCGCGCTCGAACGCGAGCAGCGCCAGGGCAAGCTGCTGGCCGAAGCGCAGAAGGATATCGACGCCAAGCGCTACGACCCCGCGCGCCAGCGCCTGAACGCCATTCTCACGGAGCAGCCGCATCACGCCGGCGCGCGTGCGCTGCTGCGCGAGGTCGATGAAAAAACGGCGCCGCCCGTGGTCGAATCGGGCCTGGCCAAATCGTACAAGCAGCCGATCACCATCGAGTTTCGCGACGCGCCGTTAAAACAGGTGTTCGAGCTGATCGCGCGCCGCTCGGGTCTCAATTTCGTCTTCGACAAGGACGTCAAGGCGGACGCGAAAACCTCGATCTTCCTGAAAAACAGCACGGTGGAATCGGCCGTCTACTTTCTGCTGGTGACGAACCAGCTGGAGCAGCAGGTGATGGATGCGAACACGATCTTGATCTACCCGAACGTGGCGGCAAAATTGAAGGAGTACCAGGAAGTGCTGGTGAAAACCTTCTTCCTGGCGAACGCGGACGCCAAGCAGGTGGCCAACACGCTCAAGACGATTTTGAAGACGCGCGACGTGGTGGCCGATGAAAAGCTCAACCTCGTCATCGTGCGCGACACGCCCGAGGCGATCCGCCTGGCCGAGCGCCTGATCGCGCTGCAGGACGTGCCCGAAGCGGAAGTGGTGCTGGAGCTGGAAATCCTCGAAGTCAAGCGCAGCCGCCTGATGGAACTGGGCGTGGCCTGGCCATCGAGCCTGACCCTGACGCCTTTGAGCACTTCGGGCGGCGTGGGGCTGACCATCAACGACCTGAATAACCTGAACCAGCGCACCATCGGCGTGAGCGACCTGTCCGTGACGGCGAATGCCAAGAAGACCGATGGCGACGCGAATATCCTGGCCAATCCGCGCATCCGCGTGCGCAACCGGGAAAAGGCGAAGTTCGTCATCGGCGACAGGGTGCCGGTGGTCACCACCACGATTTCGCCTGGCACGGGCGGTTTCGCTTCCGAGTCGATCAGCTACCTGGACGTGGGCCTGACGGTGAACGCCGAACCGACCATCTATTTGAACAATGAGGTGGGTATCCGCATCTCGCTCGAGGTAAGCAACCTGGGGGCGGCCACCACCACCCGAAGCGGCTCGACCCTGTACCAGATCGGCACGCGCCAGGCCTCGACCATGCTGCAGCTGAAGGACGGCGAAAACCAGGTGCTGGCGGGCCTGATCAACAACGAGGAGCGCAGCTCGGGCAACAAGGTGCCGGGCCTGGGCGACATCCCCGTGCTGGGACGCTTGTTCGGCAGCAGCAAGGACGACAGCCAGAAGACGGAAATCGTGCTGTCGATCACGCCGCACCTGGTGCGCACCGTGCAGCGTCCGGAAGCGAAGGAATCGGAATTCTCGGCCGGCACGGAAGGCAGCTTCCGCCGCCGTCCCGACATGGCGGCCAAGGCGCCCACGCAGATGCCGGGCACGGTGATCGTGCGTTCCGGCCCGTCGGCCGTCGGCATGCAGCCGGCGCCGGCGCAGCCTTTGATGACGCCGGGCGCCTTGCCGGCGCCGCTGCCGCAGAGCGTGCCCGCGCCGGAAGTGGCGCCATCGCCCGAGCCGGCCGCGTCGCCTTTGCCGATATCGTCGGGCCAGCCGGTGCCGCTGCAGGCGGCGCCCCTTCCGCTGTCATCGAGCCAGCCGGTGCCGGTGGTGGCGCCGCCCGCCAAATGAGACGGGTGCGCGCGCAGGGCGGTCAGGGCGGCTTCACGCTGATCGAGCTGCTGGTGACCCTGGCCATCCTGGGCGTGCTGGCGACCCTGGTGATCCCCGTCACGCAGGTGACGGTGCAGCGGCGCCAGGAGCAGGAATTGCGGCGCGCGCTGCGCGACATCCGCCAGGGGCTCGACGCCTATAAACGGGCTGGCGACGAGGGCCGCATCCTGCGCGCGCCCGACGCCAGCGGTTATCCGAAAAGCCTGGAACTGCTGGTCGAAGGGGTGCCGGACCAGCGCAACCCGAAGCGCAGCAAACTGTTTTTCCTGCGCCGCGTGCCGCGCGACCCGTTCAATGCGGACGCGGGCCTGAGCGACGCGCAAACCTGGGGCAAGCGCAGCTACGCCAGCGAAGCGGCCGAGCCGCGCGAGGGCGACGATGTCTACGATGTGTATTGCACGTCCGGCAAGACGGGCTTGAACAACGTGCCTTACCGTCTATGGTGAACCATGCCCGCTGAAAACACCCCACGCCGCAGGCGCGGCTTTACCCTGATCGAATTGCTGGTGGTGCTCGGCATCGTGGCACTGCTGCTGACCCTGGCCGTGCCGCGCTACTTTCCCAGCCTCGACAAGGCGAAGGAAACCGTGCTGGCGGATAACTTGCGCAACCTGCGCACCACCATCGACCAGTTCCACGGCGATACGGGGCGCTACCCCGATTCGCTGGAGCAACTGGTGGAAAAGAAATACCTGCGCGCCATGCCCATCGATCCCATCACGGAGAGCGACAGCAGCTGGCTTATCGTGCCGCCGCCCGACGACACGCCGGGCCAGGTGTATGACGTGAAAAGCGGCGCGCCCGGCAAGGACCGCAGCGGCACGCCGTTCGCCGACTGGTAGCGGCCATGTACCGTTCTGCGCGCCGCCAGCGCGGTTTTACTTACCTGGGCCTGATCATTCTGGTGGCCATCCTGGGGCTGGTAGGGGCGGCTGGCATGAAGATGGGTTCTTTGCTGCAGCGCCAGGCGGCCGAGCAGGAATTGCTCGATATCGGCGCGCAGTTTTCAGACGCCCTGTACAGCTATGCGGCCGCCACGCCGCCGGGCCAGCCGCAACAGCCGCCGACCTTGGCCGCCTTGCTGCGCGATCCCCGTACGCCCCAGCTGCGCCGGCACCTGCGCAAGTTGTTTGTCGATCCCGTCACGGGCCGCGCCGAGTGGGGCTTGCTGTATCAGCCGGGCAGCAACGGCATCATCGGCGTGTACAGCCTGTCGCAGGCCGCGCCATTAAAGGTTGGCAACTTCGAGGCCCGGTTTGCCGGCTTCGAAGGCAAGGCGCATTTCTCGGAATGGCGCTTCATGGTCGATGCCCGGGTGTCATCCGTACCGTCCGCGGGACCGGCAGCTGTGCCAGCGAGTGATGAGGACGGCATCGCGCCCGCCTTGCCCGCGTCACCGTTGTTTTTTCGCCCTGTTACCCCACCGCAAGAACAAACGCCACCAGAGCCAAATGAACAGCTTGAACCGCAAAATTCCGCCGAAAACACTGCCGAATAGACGTTTTTACCTTAAAACATGGCAAAAATAAATGTATGCCTCGGTAACTATTTTTCCTTGGAAATTCATAGAAAGCGGCAAATAGTTCATTTTGAAAATAGTTATCTTTGGTGAAACTTAAATAAAAAATTTATAAGTAATTCAATGTAATTATGTTACCATTCTGTTCAGTACTTCCGGTACTAATAAACTATTGGTGGCCTGCCCATTGCAGCCATAAATTACTTTTTAAGGGATAAGCTATGAAATTGAAATTTATCGCTGCAGGCATCATGGCAGCAGCATCGTTCAGCGCGTCGGCAGCAACCTACGACCTGGGCATTCTGGACCCAACCGGTTCCGATACCCTGTCGGCTTTCACGACCAAGTTCGCGATCGATTCGCAGATCAATGATTCGTGGACCTTCCAGCTGCTGGCTCCATCGTCGACCTCGTTCGGTGCACTGCAAACGTTCTCCGTCGCTAACGGCGCGATCAAGGATTTCGCCGCTACCCTGGTCGGCTATGGCGACCTGACCAAGAGCACGGCTAGCGGTATCCAGAATCTGAGCTGGGCAGGCCAATTGGCTGCAGGTACCTACACGGTGCAAGTCACGGGTCTGACCCTGGTGAAAAATGTTCAGTACGTAGGCACGGTTTCGGCCCTGCCAGTACCAGAACCAGAAACCTATGGCATGCTGCTGGGCGGCCTGGCATTGGTTGGCGCCGTGGCACGCCGCCGCGCCAAGAAAGCTGCTTAAGCTTTCGCTGCAATGAAAAAACCCGCTGCGGCGGGTTTTTTTTCGTCTGGATCATTTGTGCAAGGCAGTACGCCGGCAACCATGTTCTGCGCAATCGGGACAAGCTGCGCAGGACTAGGCGCCAAGTCGAAGACAGTACGCTAGTACGGCAAGACGCCGGCAACAACGTCCTGCGCAGCTTGTTAAGCGTGGCGCTTGAAGTCGCGGAAGCGGAAGCCAACAAGGAACAAGGTGGCAAAGTACGCCATGCCGCACACGGCCACCACCAGGGCCAGCGCGCCGGCCCGCAGCAGCGGATGGGCTTGCATGGCGATCCAGTCGATGCGCATGGCGCCCAGGTACGCTACGCCGCCCATCACGATGAGTGCCGGCAGCAGGCGCAGGAAGAACTTGGCCCAGCCCGGTTTGGGCTGGTAGATGCCGCGCTTGCGCAAGCCCCAGTACAGGAAGCTGGCGTTCAGGCAGGCGCCCAGGCCGATCGACAGGGCCAGGCCGGCCACGGCGATATAGGGCACGAACAGCAAATTCATCAGTTGCGTGGCGATCAGCACGCCGATGGCGATTTTGACGGGCGTGCGGATGTCCTGGCGCGCATAGAAAGCGGGCGCCAGGGTTTTCACGAGAATGATGCCGATCAAGCCCAGGCTGTACGCCACCAGCGGCTGCGTCGACATGGTGACGGATTCTGCCGTGAACTTGCCATAGTGGAAAAGCGTGGCGATCAGCGGCGTGGCCAGCATCGCCATGCCGACGGCGGCGGGCAGGGCCAGCAGGAAAGTCAAACGCAAGCCCCAATCGAGCAAGGCCGAGTATTCGGTCTTGTCGCCATCCACGTTCGCCTTCGACAGGCTGGGCAGCAAGATGGTGCCCAGGGCCACGCCCAGCATGGCGGTGGGGAACTCCATCAGGCGGTCAGCATACGACAGCCAGGAAATGCTGCCTTCGGCCAGGCGCGACGCGATGCTCGTGTTGATCATCAGGCTGATCTGCGCCGCCGACACGGCGAACACGGCCGGGCCCATTTTCTTCAGCACGCGGCGCACGCCGCCGTCGGACAGGCCGATGGCGGGATTGATCGACAGGTGCGGCAGCATGCCGATTTTGATCAGCGCGGGAATCTGGATGGCCACTTGCAGCAGGCCGCCGGCGAACACGGCGATGGCCATGGCGTAGATCGGCTGTTTCAAGTAGGGCGCGAGGAACAGCGAGGCGGCGATGAAGGACAAATTCAGCAGCACCGGCGTGAACGCGGGAATCTTGAATTCGCGCCAGGTATTCAAGATGCCGCCGGCCAGGGCCACGAACGACATGCAGGTAATATAAGGGAACATCAGCCGCGTCATCCACACGGCCGCGTCAAACGCGCCCGGGTCCTTGGACAGGCCCGTGGCGATCGCGTACACGAACCACGGCGCGCCGACGATGCCGATGGCGGACACGAGCAGGGTGGCCCAGACGAGGGTGGTGGCCACATGGTCGGCCAGCTGCTTGCTCGCTTCCTGGCCGTGCTGGTTCTTGTATTCAGACAAGATCGGCACGAAGGCTTGCGAGAATGCACCCTCGGCAAACAATCGGCGCAACAGGTTGGGGATGCGGAAGGCAACAATGAAAGCGTCCGTGTAGGCGCCGGCGCCAAAGGCGCGCGCGAACAGGCTTTCGCGCAATAATCCGGTTACTCGGGACAGCATGGTCATGCTGGAAATGGCGGCGAGGGTTTTAAGCAAGTTCATGGGGGCAGATTATAGCCGGGAGAGGTACTGGGAAACGGTTAAAATATGGTAACAAGCGGGTAACAAGCGCCGCCGATTCGCCCTTGCCGGCCCCATTTTCAGGTGTTTTTGACGCGATACCCGGTTTTTTGATTTGCCCCCGCTTGAAAATATCGCTATAATCGAAGGCTGTACAGAATTCTGTTACGCAGACACTAATGTTTGACAGGCACTGGTTTGGCACACATGGTTCGGCAGACGCACAGAACGCACCGGTTGGCAAACACTAATGTTTGCAAACGCACTTTGACCCTGTTTTAGGAAATTCCATGGCAAATACCGCACAAGCGCGCAAACGCGCTCGTCAAGCAGTTAAGCAAAACGCACACAATTCGTCCCAACGTTCGACCTTGCGCACGGCTATCAAAGCTGCTCGCAAAGCGATCCAGGGCGGCGACAAGGCAGCAGCTGCTGCAATCTTCCAGGCATCCGTGTCGACCATCGACCGTATCGCTGACAAGAAGATCATCCACAAAAACAAGGCAGCTCGCCATAAGAGCCGTCTGGCAGCTGCTTTGAAAGCACTGTCCGCTTAATATTCGCCAGCAGGCAAGCCACCACCACGGTGGCCTTGCCTGTGCCGGTACGCTGGCACTGGTTGAAAAGCAAAAACCCGCAGATTCGTTCTGGCGGGTTTTTTCGCGTTTTATTCGGCTTTTTTAAGGCCGCGTCCGCCAGCGGCCGGGCCCCCACGCCCTAGCGCACCGCCGGCAAGTTGCCGATGCTCATGCCCGGCTTGATGTTCTTTTGCTTGAACCAGCCCAGGTGCATTTCCAGCGCATAGCGCACGGGCACGGTCTTCGTGGAGCAATGGCTGTCGAGCGTATGCGGCTGCATGTCTTCGATGTTGACGATCTTGCCGCTGGCATCGATAAAGGCCACCGACAGGGGCAGCGGCGTGTTTTTCATCCACATGCATTGCGTCGAGGGATTGCCAAAGACAAACAGCATGCCCGCATTCGCCGGCATTTTTTCACGGTACATCAAGCCCTGTTCGCGTTGCTCCTCTGTCGCCGCCACTTCCGCCTGGATCAAATGCATGCCGGCCGACAGCTGCACGCTTTTTGTTTGCGCCTGGACCATGCTGGCGCAAGACAACAGGGCGATGGACAGGCAGAGATGGCGAAGGGGATTTTTCATGGGAAGGGATGGGGAGCTGCGAAGCGGCGATTAAGCCATGCTGGCGGCCGCATGGTCAAGCATGCGGCCTGACCGCGCCAAAAGCGTGGGGTTACAGCAACATAGTCGCTGCCGTCACCCCGGGAACGACGTTTATTTCACCGGCTTGCCTGTTTCAGCGGCCGGCCGCTTCGTCTTGCGCGCCTGGGGAATCAGGCGCGGCGCGTCCGTCGCGGCGGACGCGTTGACGGAAGCCGACGCCGGCGGTACGGGCTTGCTGGCGTCGGTGGCGGCCGAGGCCTGGCTGGCTGCCGATGCGGGTGGCGGCTTGACGGCATCGGTCGCGGCGGAAGCGTGCACCTGGGCGCCTGACTGGGCCAGTGCGGTGCTGGCAAGCAGGGAGGCGGCCAGCGTGACTATTACTTTTATCATCATCTTTCCTTTTCCGTCATGTTAAGGTCAGATGATTTTAATGCATTATCTAAAAATAAATAATGCTTATTGGTAAAATTGCCGTAGCGAAACCGTTTTTTCTTGTCCTGTTCATGCCTTGCCAATGTTTTTGGCCGGCACTTCACACCATTCGCCGGGCATCAGCGGATGGCTGGCCAGCGAGAACGGGCCGATGGCGCTGCGCACCAGGCGCAGGGTGGGCAGGCCGACGGCCGCCGTCATGCGCCGCACTTGCCGGTTTTTTCCTTCTTTCAAAGTGATCGCCAGCCAAGAGGTGGGCTTGTCGGCACGCGCGCGGATGGGCGGACTGCGCGGCCACAGCCAGTCCGGCTCGGCGATGCGCACGGCCTTGCATGGCTTGGTGATGAAGTCGCCCAGGTCCAGCGGCGCCTGCAGGTGCGCCAGGCTGGCCGCGTCGGGCACGCCATCGACCTGCACCAGATAGGTTTTCGCTTCCTTGCGGTCCGGGTGGCTGATCTCGTGCTGCAGGCGGCCGTCGTCCGTCAGCAGCAGCAAGCCTTCGCTGTCGGCGTCGAGCCGGCCGGCCGGATAGATGCCTGGAATGGTGAGGTGGTCGGCCAGGGTGGCGCGGCCTTCCTGCGGCGAAAACTGGCACAGGACCTGGAATGGTTTATTGAAAAGAATGAGTGGCATGCTGGATAAGTTGATGCAAACGAGGGTGGCTGCTGGTCGGCGCCGCAAAAGCGTGGCGCCCTGTAAGATACTGGTGCATAATGTGAAATGTTAGTCTTATGTCTTATAGAAGACTTGAGGCGGTGTGGCAATAAGTTCTTTGGCGCGGCATTCCGCATGGCGATGCGGATGTCCCGGCTGTTCTTTCCCTGCTAAAGTGCGTTGTTGCCGCCCTGTTCGGACTTGTTTTTGTAAACTCTGCAACCGCAGAGCGCGTCGCCGGCCTGCCTGTCTTGCCCGCCAGCGGTGTGTCCCACTTCGGAGATCACGATGTATCAACATATCACTGTACCTGCTGACGGCCAAAAAATCACCGTCAACGCCGATTTTTCGCTGAATGTACCAGATAATCCCATCGTCCCCTTCATTGAAGGCGATGGCACGGGCATCGATATCAGCCCGGTCATGATCAAGGTAATCGACGCTGCCGTGGCCAAGGCCTACGGCGGTGCGCGCAAGATCAGCTGGATGGAAATCTACGCGGGCGAAAAATCGACGAATGTGTACGGCCCCGATGTGTGGCTGCCGGAAGAAACACTGGAAGTGCTGAAAGATTACGTGGTTTCCATCAAGGGGCCGCTGACGACGCCCGTGGGCGGCGGCATCCGCTCGCTGAACGTGGCCCTGCGCCAGCAGCTCGACCTGTACGTCTGCCTGCGCCCCGTGCGCTACTTCACGGGCGTGCCGTCGCCCGTGAAAGAGCCGGAAAAGACGGACATGGTGATTTTCCGCGAAAACTCGGAAGATATCTACGCCGGCATCGAATACCAGCAGGGCTCGCCTGAAGCCAAAAAACTGATGGATTTCCTCGTCAATGAAATGGGCGTGACGAAAATCCGCTTCCCGGCCACCTCGGGCCTGGGCATCAAGCCTGTGTCCATCGAAGGCACGGAGCGCCTGGTGCGCAAGGCCATCCAGTACGCGATCGACAATGACAAGCCCTCCGTGACGATCGTGCACAAAGGCAACATCATGAAGTACACGGAAGGCGGCTTCCGCGACTGGGCGTATGCGCTGGCGCAAAAGGAGTTCGGCGCCGAGTTGATCGATGGCGGTCCATGGTGCAAGTTCAAGAATCCGAAGACGGGCCGCGACATCATCGTCAAGGATTCCATTGCTGACGCGTTCCTGCAACAGATCTTGCTGCGTCCGGCCGAATACAGCGTCATCGCCACCCTGAATCTGAACGGCGACTACATTTCCGACGCGCTGGCGGCGCAGGTGGGCGGCATCGGCATCGCGCCGGGCGCCAACCTGTCCGACTCCGTCGCCATGTTCGAAGCGACGCACGGCACGGCGCCGAAGTACGCGGGCAAGGATTACGTGAATCCCGGTTCCTTGATTTTGTCGGCGGAAATGATGCTGCGCCATATGGGCTGGCTGGAAGCGGCCGACCTGATCATTTCTTCGATGCAAAAGTCGATCGCCTCGAAGCGCGTCACCTACGATTTCGCCCGCCTGATGGAAGGCGCGACGCAAGTGTCGTGTTCCGGTTTCGGCGACGTGATGATCGAGCACATGTAATAAGCGGGGGCAGGGTGCTGCGCACCCTGCGGACGAAAAAAAACCCCGTTTGACAACGGGGCTTTTCACATCTGAGGGCCGGCGATGCTTAGGCTGCCTGGATGTTGGAAGCTTGCTTGCCTTTAGGGCCTTGCGTGACTTCGAATTGAACTTTTTGACCTTCTTTGAGGGTCTTGAAACCGTTCATGTTGATTGCGGAGAAATGAGCAAACAAATCTTCGCCGCCATCATCTGGAGTGATGAAGCCAAAACCTTTGGAATCATTGAACCACTTAACTGTACCTGTTGCCATAAAAAGAACTTTCAAAATTAAAACAAATCACACGAGCCATAAAAGCAAGAAGCTTCTTGCCCCCTCCTCGACGTCTCACTTCTTATCAAGCTGTACATTACTGCAACAGTCGATACAGCATTGTTGGCGGAATAAATAATGAAGTCAAGCGCTTTTCCATCGATATTGACAAATTCTTCACGACAACCAAAAAAGCAACTCTTGATTTTGACAGCAAGGTCGCCATCTGCGCACTATTAAGAAAACGCGTAAGATTGAAAACAATTGGAAAGGCGTAGATATTGCGCATGACAACCACTGTGAAAGCATTAGAATAAGCGTATGGCAACCAAGCACGACACAGAAACCCTGCTGGAGCGGCAAGTGCTGAAGCCGCCGCCGCTCTACCAGGTGGCCTTGCTCAATGACGACTACACCCCAATGGAATTTGTGGTGGCCATCATTCAGGAGTATTTCAACAAGGACCGTGAAACGGCGACGCAAATCATGCTCAGTGTTCATCGCTACGGCAAAGGAGTGTGCGGCGTGTTCTCTAAAGATATAGCGTGTACCAAAGTGGAGTTCGTTTTAACGCATGCGCGCAAGGCGGGGCACCCCCTGCAGTGCGTGATGGAGGAAGTATGATTGCGCAGGAATTAGAAGTAAGTTTGCACATGGCGTTTGTCGAAGCTCGGCAGGCACGGCACGAATTCATCACGGTTGAGCATTTACTGCTGGCACTGCTGGACAATCCCTCCGCTGCCGAGGTATTGCGTGCCTGCGCGGTCAATATAGAAGACCTGCGCAAGACCCTCACCAATTTCATCGGCGATAACACGCCGACCGTGCCTGGCACGGGCGAAGTCGACACCCAGCCGACGCTTGGTTTCCAGCGCGTGATCCAGCGCGCCATCATGCACGTCCAGTCCGCTTCGAACGGCAAGAAGGAAGTCACGGGCGCCAATGTGCTGGTGGCCATCTTCGGCGAAAAGGATTCGCATGCGGTCTACTACCTGCACCAGCAGGGCGTGACGCGCCTGGACGTGGTCAATTTCATCTCGCACGGCGTGCGCAAGGACCAGTCGACGGAAAGCGCGAAAGCCTCCGAAGGCGTGGAAGAAGCGCCCGTCGATGGCCAGCCGAAGGAAAGCCCGCTCGACCAGTTCACGCAAAACCTGAACAAGGCCGCTGCCGAAGGCAAGATCGACCCGCTGATCGGCCGCGAGGAAGAAGTCGACCGCGTGATCCAGATCCTGTGCCGCCGCCGCAAGAACAATCCGCTGCTCGTCGGCGAGGCGGGCGTGGGCAAGACGGCCATCGCCGAAGGCCTGGCCTACCGCATCACGCAAAGCGATGTGCCGGAAATCCTGCAGAATGCCGTCGTGTATTCGCTGGACATGGGCGCTCTGCTGGCCGGTACCAAATACCGCGGCGACTTCGAACAGCGCCTGAAAGCCGTGCTGAAACAGTTGAAGGATAATCCGAACGGCATCCTGTTCATCGACGAGATCCACACCATCATCGGTGCGGGCTCGGCGTCGGGCGGCACCCTGGACGCGTCCAACCTGCTGAAACCGGCACTGGCGAATGGCCAGTTGAAGTGCATCGGCGCGACCACGTACACGGAATTCCGCGGCGTGTTCGAGAAAGACCATGCATTGAGCCGCCGCTTCCAGAAAGTGGATGTCAATGAACCGACCGTCGAGCAAACCGTGCAGATCCTGCGCGGCTTGAAATCGCGCTTCGAAGAGCACCATGGCGTGAAATACTCGGCCTCGGCCCTGTCGACGGCGGCCGAACTGGCGGCGCGTTTCATCAACGACCGCCATCTGCCCGACAAGGCGATCGACGTCATCGATGAAGCGGGCGCGGCGCAGCGCATCCTGCCGAAGTCGAAGCAAAAGAAAACCATCGGCAAGGCCGAGATCGAGGACATCATTGCCAAGATCGCGCGTATTCCGCCGCAAACGGTCAACCAGGACGACCGCAGCAAGCTGCAGACGATCGACCGCGACTTGCGCAATGTCGTGTTCGGGCAAGATCCCGCCATTGATGCGCTGGCCTCGGCCATCAAGATGGCGCGTGCCGGCCTGGGCAAGACGGACAAGCCGATCGGCTCCTTCCTGTTCTCCGGTCCGACCGGCGTCGGCAAGACCGAGGTGGCGAAGCAATTGGCCTTCATCCTCGGTATCGAGCTGATCCGTTTCGACATGTCGGAATACATGGAACGCCATGCCGTCAGCCGCCTGATCGGCGCGCCGCCGGGCTATGTCGGTTTCGACCAGGGCGGCTTGCTGACGGAAGCGATCACCAAGAAGCCGCATGCGGTCTTGCTGCTCGATGAAATTGAAAAAGCCCATCCGGACATTTTCAATATCCTGCTGCAAGTCATGGACCATGGCACCTTGACGGACAACAATGGCCGCAAAGCCGATTTCCGCAACGTGATCATCATCATGACGACGAATGCGGGCGCGGAAAGCCTGCAAAAGACGTCGATCGGCTTCACGAATTCGAAGCAGGCCGGCGACGAGATGGCCGACATCAAGCGCATGTTCACGCCGGAGTTCCGCAACCGCATCGACGCGACCATCAGCTTCCGCGCGCTGGACCAGGACATCATCCTGCGCGTGGTCGACAAGTTCCTGATGCAGCTGGAAGAACAGTTGCACGAGAAAAAAGTCGAAGCCGTGTTTACCGAGAAGCTGCGTGCTTTCCTCGGCAAGAAGGGCTTCGATCCGCTGATGGGCGCGCGGCCGATGTCGCGCCTGATCCAGGACATGATCCGCAAGGCGCTGGCCGACGAGCTGCTGTTCGGCCGCCTGGTGACGGGCGGACGGGTTACCGTCGACCTCGACGACAAGGACCAGGTCTTGCTGGAATTCCCGGAACCGCCGGATGCGGCGCCGACGGCAGCACCGGAAACGGTGGAAGTGGAGTAAGCACCGCCATCGCCACGCGCGATCCAGAAACCCGCCCCACGCAAGTGGCGCGGGTTTTTTTACGTTTTTATGGGCAATAAAGAAGGTTTTCTTTGGCCACAGGTATGCCAGAATCGTTGTCCGGTATCGACATCGTGTCCATACCACCCGACCGTTATCTGGATGCCCACATGAAAATTTCCCGCAATCTTGCCTTGCTGTTGTTGTCCGCCGGCCTGCTGGCTAACGCTGCGGCCGCCGCTGCCGCGCCTGCCGGCAGCTACTTCCGTTTTCCCGCCGTGCGCGGCGACACCGTCGTCTTCACGGCCGAAGGCGATTTGTGGAAAAGCAGCGTGCGCGGTGGCGCGGCGCAGCGGCTGACCACGCATCCCGGCTATGAAACGAACGCGGCGATGTCGCGCGACGGCCAGTGGCTGGCGTTTTCCGCCGCCTATGAAGGGGTGCAGGAAGCGTATGTGATGCCGCTGGCCGGCGGCTTGCCGCGCCGTATTTCCTTTGACAATGGCGGCGTGCTGGTGCTGGGCTGGACGGCGCAGGGCGAAGTGCTGGTCAGCACACAAAATACGGACGGCCCCGCCTCGCGCCGCATCGTCGCCGCCATTGATCCCGTGAAACAGACGCGGCGCGTGTTTCCCGTGGCCGACGCCAACGACGCCGTGCTCGACGACTCTGGCAAGACGCTGTTCTTCACGCGTTTCGGCCTGGCCATGACCAACGACAATGTGCGCAATTACCGGGGCGGCGCGCATGCCACCCTGTGGCGCTATGCGCTTGATGGCAAGGGCGAGGCCGTGCGCATGCATGCGGAGCCTGCCGTCTTGGCGGGCAACAACAAACGCCCCATGTGGTGGCAGGGCCGCGTCTATTACATCAGCGACGAGGGCGGCAGCGACAATCTGTGGAGCATGCTGCCCGACGGCTCCGACCGCCGCGCCTTGACCAGCCACACGCAGTGGGACGTGCGCAATGCGCAGCTGGGCGACGGCAAGATTGTGTATCAATTGGGCGCAGACCTGCGGGTACTGGACCTGGCCGCAGGGACGGACTCATCGCCATTGCCGATCAGCCTCGTATCCGATTTCGATCAGCAGCGCGCGCGCCAGATCCGCTCGCCGCTCGATACCCTGAGCAATGTGCAGCTGTCGGGCAAGGATGAGCGCATCATCCTCACGGCGCGGGGCCGTGTCAGCATCGCCGGCACCGGCAGCCAACGCCGCGTCGATATCGCCATACCGGAGGGCGCGCGGGCGCGCGACGCCGTCTTTTCCAGCGACGAGAAATCCGTGTTCGCCATCGTCGACACGAGCGGAGAAAACGAAATCTGGAAGTACGCGGCCGATGGCTCGGGCAAGGGCGAGCAGCTGACGACGCAGGGAGATAACCACCGCTGGAAGCTGTACCCGTCGCCGGACCGGCGCTGGCTGGCGCACACGGACAAGAAGGGCCGTTTCTGGCTGCTGGACCTGGCCACCAAAGGCAATCAGCTGATCGACGACGCGGGCAAGGCGGGCGTGGACAAGCATGACGAAGTGCAATGGTCGCCCGACAGCCGCAACCTGGCCATCGTGCGCGTGGCCAGCAACGAGCAGCGCGAGCAGATCGGCCTGTACAACCTCGCCTCGAAACAGTTGCAGTTCGTCACCAGCGACCGCTATACCTCCGCTTCGCCCGTGTTTTCGCCCGACGGGCGATGGCTGTACTTCCTGTCGGCGCGCAATTTCCAGCTGGCCAACGGCTCACCGTGGGGAGACCGCAACATGGGGCCCGTGTTCGACAAGCGCACCGGCGTGTATGCGCTGGCGCTGCAGCCAGGCAACCGTTTCCCGTTCCAGCCCGACGATGAGCTGAGCCGTCCTGGAGTGAAACCGGTCGAGACGGACGATGAAAAGGCGGCCGAACAGGCGGCGGAAAAAGCCCTGGAAAAGGCGGGAGGCAAGGCGGCCGTGAAAAAAGCGCCGGCCGCCCTGCCGGACGTCGTCTTCAAGGGGCTGGCCGAGCGCCTGTACGAGGTACCGCTGGCGGCCGGCAATTACAGTGCGCTGGCCGTTGATGACAAGCGCCTGTATTTCCTCGAGCGCGATGGCGGCGAAAACAAGTCCAGCCTGAAGACCCTGGCCATCGGCAATGCCGGCTCCAAGCCGGAACTGCTGGTGGCCAATGTGCGCGAATTCGACCTGGCGCAGGATAAAAAGCATTTGTACTACCGCACGGCTGCGGCCACCGGCCCGGGCGAGATGCTGGTGATCGAGGCGGGCGCCAAGCTGCCGTCCGACCTGTCGAAAGCAAAAGTGAAAGTCGACGACTGGACGTTTGTGTCGAACCCGCGCCTGGAATGGAAGCAGATGTTCAACGACGCATGGCGCCTGCACCGCGATTTCCTGTACGACGCGAAGATGCGCGGCGTGGACTGGAAGGCGGCGCGCGACAAGTATGCGCCGCTGGTCGAGCGGGTCACGGACCGGGCCGAGCTCAATGACGTGCTGGGCATGATGGTGGCCGAAGTGGGCGCCCTGCATTCGCAGATCCGTCCCGGCGAATTGCGCCGCACGGAGCAGGAAGGCGCGCCGGCGGGCCTGGGCGCCGTGCTGACGCGGACAAACGAGGGTTACCGGGTCGAGCATGTCTACCGCAGCGAAGCGGAACTGCCTTCGGCGCGCGCACCGCTGTCGCGGCCCGAAGTGGATGTGAAGGAAGGCGACGTGATCACGGCCGTCAACGGCAAGGACGTCTTGGGCGTGCGCGACATCAGCGACCTGTTGCTGAACCAGGCCGACAAGCAGGTGCTGCTGCAGGTCCAACGAGGTAAAGCTGCGCCGCGCGCCGTCATCGTCACCCCCGTCAACATGGCAAAACAGACGGCGCTGCGCTACGGCGACTGGGAATTGAGCCGCGCCGAGCAGGTGGCGGCCGCCTCGCAGGGGCGCATCGGCTACCTGCATCTGCGCGCCATGGGCGCGAATGACATCGCCTCGTTCGCGCGCGATTTTTACGCCAACATCAACCGCGAAGGCTTGATCATCGACGTGCGGCGCAATAACGGCGGCAACATCGACAGCTGGATCATCGAAAAACTGCTGCGCAAGGCATGGGCCTACTGGGCGCCGCCGGGCGTGCAGCCGTCGTCGAACATGCAGAACACCTTCCGCGGCCACCTGGTGGTGCTGGTCGATGAACTCACGTATTCCGATGGCGAGACTTTCGCCGCCGGCATCAGGGCATTGAAACTGGCGCCGCTGGTGGGCAAGCGCACGGCCGGCGCCGGTGTCTGGCTCAGCGACAATACGCGCCTGCTGGACAACGGCATGGCGCGGGTGGCGGAAAACGGCCAGTTCGGCATCGACGGCCAGTGGCTGATCGAAGGCGTGGGCGTGGTGCCGGACGTCGAGGTGGAAAATCCGCCGCACGCCACCTTCAATGGCGCCGACCGCCAGCTGGACGTGGCGCTCGACATGCTGGCGAAAAAGCTCAAGGAGCAGCCGCGCCCCGCCTTCCAGGCGCAGCCGATCCCCGCGCTGAAGTAGTCCCGCTACAGGCCGCAGGCGGCCTTGAACTGCTGCGCGCGGCACCAGATAGCCGTGCGGCTCGAGATGGCGCAGGTCGGCGGCGGACGGCACGTCCTGGTGCGAGCCAGTCCGCTGGTGCCGCCCGCGCCGCCCTGTCTCGTGCCGCGCTGCCATAAATCGTGCAGGTGAGGCCAGTCGTCCATGGCGTCTTTTTTGTCTGGTTGAAAAAAAATCAGCCTGCGCGCAGGCGGCGCCACAGCGTGGTGCGGCTGATGCCGAGGTATTGGGCGGCAGCGTCGCGGCGCCCGCCGAAGCGCGCCAGCACCGCGCTGGCGCTTTCGTCTTCCAGGCGTGGCACGCTGGCAGCCACCGGCACCGGCGTTGGCGCGGGAACGAGTGCGCCAGCGCCGTTGGCCAGCTCGGGCGCCACGCCCAGCACGAAGGCGGGCGTCAGCGCCTGCAGCGGTTCAGCGGCCAGGAACAGCGCCAGCCGCTCGGCCAGGTTGCGCAGTTCGCGCACGTTGCCGGGCCAGCCGTAGCGGCGCAAGAGCGGCGCGCAAGCCTGCACTTCCGCGTGCAGGTTCGGATGCGGGCGGGCGCCCAGTGAGGCCAGCGCGTTTTTCAGCGACCATTCGGCCAGGCCGGGAATATCGCTGGCGCGTTCGCGCAAGGCCGGCAAATGCAGGCGCAGCACGGCCAGGCGGTAGAACAGGTCGGCGCGGAAGCGTCCCTCGCGGATGCGCTGCTCCAGGTCGCAGTGCGTGGCGCTGATGATGCGTACATTGATGGCGATGGGCCGCGTGCCGCCCACGCGCACCACTTCGCGCTCTTCCAGCACGCGCAGCAGCCGCGTTTGCAGGGCCAGCGGCATTTCGCCGATTTCGTCGAGGAACAGGGTGCCGTGGTTGGCCGCTTCGAACAGGCCCGCATGGCCGCCCCGGCGCGCGCCCGTGAAGGCCCCGTCCTCGTGGCCGAACAGTTCCGATTCGAGCAAGGATTCGGCGATGGCGCCGCAATTGATGGCGATGAAGGGCCGGTTGACGCCCAGGCTGCGCGGGCTTTCGCGGTGGATGGCCTGTGCCACCAGTTCCTTGCCGCTGCCCGTCTCGCCCTGGATCAGCACCGTCGCCGGCGAGCGCGCATACAGCACCACCGACTGGCGCAGCGCTTCCATTGCTTCCGATTCGCCGCGCAGATCGTGCAGGCCGTGGCGCGCGCGCAGGGTGTCGGCCACCACCGCGCGCCGTCCCCGGTTCGATTCGATCTGGGTCAGGCGCGCCAGTTCCAGCGCGTCGTCGAAGGCGCGCCGGATGGCCGTGGCCGAATACACGAAGACGGCGGACAGTCCCGCTTCTTCGGCCAGGTCGGTGACGAGGCCCGCGCCGACGACGGCCTTGACGCCCTCGGCCTTCAGTTCATTGATCTGCGCGCGCGCGTCTTCCTCGGTGGCGTAGGTACGCTGGGCGATCTGGAAGCCGAAGGTGGCGGCAAATTCGCCCAGTTCCGGCATCGGGTCCTGGTAGGTGACGACGCCGATGTGCGGCGAGATGCGCCGCGCGCGCGCCAGCGCCTGCATCACGTCGTAGCCGCTGGCCTTGGCGATGATGACGGGCACCGACAGCCGGCCTTTCAGGTAGGCGCCGTTGGAACCTGCCGCGATGACGGCGTCGCAGCGCTCCGTGGCCATGCGTTCGCGGATGTGGCGCACGGCGTCGTCGAAGCCCAGGTTGATCGGTTCGATCATCGCCAGGTCGTCGTATTCGAGCGTGATGTCGCGGAACAGGTCGAACAGCCGCGAGACGGAGACGGTCCAGATGACGGGTTTGTCGCGGTGGTCGAGCGGAGGTTGGGGAGGGCGGCGCATGCTTTATTCTAAACGATTTGTTTCATATTTTTGCTGTGCAACGGCGTTGCAACAGGCGTGTTGCAAGTGGTCTGTGGCGTTTCAGATATTGCCAGTAAGGAATATGAAAAAACCCCGGGAAACTGGTTTATGATCTAACAGCACTATGATGCCTGATGAATATATTGCCCAGGTGCATTTCGAACGCCAACAACCGAGCCATGGTGTCCATGAACCGCGTACCGACCAGTCCCGATTTCATCGCCGATGCCTTGCAGCTGATCGCTTTGCCTGCTTGCGCCTGCGATGCCTGCGGCATGGTGGTGGCCGCGAATGGCGCCTTGCAGTCCTTGCTGGGCAGGGATATAGCGGGCCGGCTGCTGGCCGACTGTTTTACGGACGCCTACCGCGCGTCGAGCACCAGCATGCTGCGCGGCGCGCTCGGTGCGGCCGGGCGCGAGCGGCACTGGGACAGCAGCCTGCAAGGGGAGGCGGGCGCCATCGCCGTGCAGGTCTGGTCCAGGCCGCTGCTGGTGGACGATGGCTTGCCGGGCGCGACCCTCGTGTTTGCCGACATCCGCGTGCAGCAGCGCGACCAGCAAGCCTTGCGCAAGACCTTGCTGGAACAGCAGGCCATCCTGGAAAGCGCGGCCGTCGGCATCGTGTTTTCCAAGGGCGGCTTCATTGAGGAATGCAATATCCGCGCCGCCGAAATGCTCGGCTATGCGCGCCACCAGCTGACGGGCATGCCGGGCGCGGTGCTGTACCGCTCCGCCGAGCATTGCCGCGCGCTGGGATTGGAAGCGGCGCCGCTGCTGTCGAAGGGCAAGCCATACCGCACGGAGCTGGAATTGCGGCGCCAGGATGGCACCTTGTTCTGGAGCCGCCTGCACGGGCGCGCCGTCGATCCCTTGAATACGCATGACGGCACGGTGTGGATCATCGAGGATATCAGCGACCACCGGCGCGATGAAGACCAGCTGCGCCGCGCCATGCTGGAAATGCAGGCCGTGATGGATAACGCGCCGCTGGCCATCGGTTTTCAGCGCGACAAGAGCGTGCTGCGCTACAACCGGCGCTTTGCCGAGTGCTTCGGCTTTGACGGCGACAGCGGCGTGGGCCTGGCCGTCGCCGACCTGTATCCGTCGCGCGCGGCCTACGAGAACGTCGTGCGGCAGGCCGCGCCCCTGTTGCGGCGCGGCTTGCCGTTCCAGGGCGAGATGGAGATGCGCCGCCGCGACGGCTCCACGTTCTGGGCGCTGGCGTATGGCTATGTGCTGAACCCCGAAAGCCAGTCCGACCGCGCGCTGCGCGACACGATCTGGCTGTTCGACGACCGCAGCGCGCAGAAGGCGGCCGAGGAGGCGACGCGCCAGCTGATGCTCGAGCAGCAGGCCATCCTCGATAATGCCTCCGTCGGCATCCTGTTTTCGCGTTCGCGCCTGATCCTGCGCTGCAATCCCCGCTTCGCCGAAATGTTCGGTTATGCGCAGGAAGAGATGACGGGCATGCCCGCCGCCGAGCTGTTTCCCTCGCCGGCCGCCTACGAGCAATTCGGCGTGCAAGCGACGCCGCTGCTGGGACAGGGCTTGCCGTACGAGCAGGATGAATCGCTGTTCCGCCGCCGCGACGGCAGCCTGTTCTGGTGCCGCATCCGCGCCAAGGCCGTCGACCAGGCGCACAGCGAGCAGGGCGCCATCTGGATCCTCGAAGACATCACGGCCAGCCGCCAGGCGCAGATGGAGGTGGCGGCCATCATGACGAATGCCTCGGTCAGCATCCTGTACACCAAGAACCGCCAGATCACGCGCTACAACCTGGGCTTTGCCGCGATGTTCGGCTACAGCGGCGACGAGGCGCTGGGCTTGCCCGGGCGCGCCCTGTACGTGTCGCAGCAGTCCTACGACCTGCTGGGCGCGGCGGCCTTTCCCTTTCTGTCGGTGGGCAAGCCCTTCCAGACGGAAGTGGAAATGATGCGCCGCGACGGCACGACCTTGTGGGCGCAGCTGATCGCCTATGTTGTCAATCCCGACGATCCCGCCGCCGGCACCATCTGGATCATCGAGGACCGCACCGAAGCCAAGCGCGCCGAAGAATCGCTGCGCAACGCGCTGCTGGAAAACCAGGCCATCCTCGACAGCGCCGTGCTGGGCATCTCGGTGATCGAGGGCGGCTACAATTTGCGTGCCAACAGCAAGATGGAAGAGCTGTTCGGCTATGGACCGGGCGAGATCAACGGCCTGTCGGTGCGGGCCCTGTATCCGGACGTGGCCGCGTGGAAGGTGGCGCGCGGCGAGACGGCGCGCGATTTCGATGCAGGCAGGGTGCACATGTCGGAATACCAGCTGGTGCGCAAGGATGGCAGCCGCTTCTGGGCGCGCCTGTCCGGCCGGCCGTTCGACCTGGCGCATGCGCATGGCCGTTCCGTGTGGCTGGTCGACGACGTGACGGCGCGCCGCGAGGCGGCCGAGGCGGTGCGCCGCGCGCGCGATGAACTGGAACTGCGCGTGCAGGAACGCACGGCCGAACTGGCCGGCGCCAACCTGCTGCTGCAGGGCGAAATCGTCGAGCGGCGCCAGGCCGAGGCGCGGGTGCACCACATGGCTTACCACGACAACCTGACGGGCTTGCCGAACCGCGCGCTGCTGTCGGACCGGCTGGAACGGGCCATGCTGGCCTCGCAGCGCTCCGGGCGCAAGCTGGCCGTGATGTTCATCGACCTTGATCGTTTCAAAACGATCAACGATTCGCTGGGCCACATGACGGGCGACCTGCTGCTCAAGGAAGTGGCCGCGCGGCTGTGCGGCGCCGTGCGCGCCAGCGACACGGTGGCACGCCTGGGCGGCGATGAATTCGTCGTGCTGGTGCCGGGCATCCGCGGCGGCGAGGAAGCGGCGCGCGTGGCCGAGAAGATCATCGAGTCGCTCACGCCCGCCTTTCCGCTCGACGGCCATGTGCTGCACGTGACGCCATCGATCGGCATCTGCGTGTATCCGGACGACGGCGGCGATGTCGATGCCCTGATGCGCCATGCGGATGCGGCCATGTATCACGCCAAGGGCAATGGCCGCAACAACTACCAGTTCTTTACGCAGACGATGAACCAGGCGGCGGCCCTGCATTTTGATTTGGAAAGCAGCTTGCGCACGGCGCTGGCGCTGCAGCAGTTCGAACTGTTTTACCAGCCCGTCATCGATATCGCCACGCGCCGCCTGCACGGCATGGAAGTGCTGCTGCGCTGGCGCCGCCCCGGCCACGGTCTGGTGCTGCCGGACCGCTTCATCCCCATCATGGAAGAAAACGGCTTGATCGTACCGGTGGGCGAATGGGTGATGCGCCAGGCGTGCGAGCAAAGCATGGCATGGCAGCGCCAGGGCTTGCAGCCGGTGCCTCTGGCGGTGAATCTGTCGCCACGCCAGTTCATGCACAAGGGCCTGGTGGCGGCCATCGGCGCCGCGGTGCGGGAAACGGGGATCGATCCGGCGCTGCTGGAATTCGAGATCACCGAGACGGCGCTGATGCAGCACGGCGAGCATACGCTGGAGATTCTGCGGCAGATCAACGGCATGGGCCTGCGCCTGTCGATCGATGATTTCGGCACCGGCTATTCCAGCCTGGCCTACCTGAAGCGCTTTCCCGTGAAGAAGGTCAAGATCGACCGCGCCTTCATCAAGGACCTCGAGCACAGCGCGGAAGACCGCGCCATCGTCTCGGCCATCATCGCGCTGGCCGACAGCCTGCAATTGTCGGCCGTGGCCGAGGGCGTGGAAACGGAAGAGCAGTTCGCCCTGCTGCAGGCGCATGGCTGCCGCTATGCGCAAGGCTATCTGTTTTCCGCGCCCGTGCCGGCCGTGAACGCGCAGGCCTTGCTGGCGCGGATCGCCGTCAGTTAGTCAATCGTCGCCACCACCGGCGCATGGTCGGAAGGCTGTTCCCACTTGCGCGGCACGCGGTCGATCACGCAAGCCGTGCAGCGGCCAGCGAGAGCGGGCGAGAGCAGGATATGGTCGATGCGCAGGCCCTTGTTCAGGCGGAAGCCCAGCTGGCGGTAATCCCACCAGCTGAACGATTTGTCGGCCTGCTCGAACAGGCGGAAAGCATCCGCCAGGCCGATGTCGAACAGGCGCTGCAGGGCGGCGCGTTCCTTGTCCGATACCAGCACCTGGCCGGCCCAGGCGACAGGGTCGTGCACGTCGCGGTCGTCGGGCGCGATATTGTAGTCGCCCACGACGGCCAGCTGCGGATGCTGCCGCGCTTCGTCGGCCAGCCAGTCGTGCAGGGCGGACAGCCAGCCCAGTTTGTATTCGTATTTGTCCGAGTCGACGCTCTGGCCGTTCGGCACGTAGGCGCAGACGACGCGCACGCCGGCGATGGTGGCGGCCAGGATGCGCTGCTGCGCATCGTCATAGCGCGGGTTGTTCTTGACCACGTCGGTGATCGGCAGCTTCGACAGGATGGCCACGCCGTTGTAGGTCTTCTGGCCGCTGAAGACCACCTGGTAGCCGGCCGCCTCGATCTCGGCGACGGGGAATTTGTCATCCGTGAGCTTGGTTTCTTGCAGGCACAGTATGTCGACCGGGTTGTCGGTCAGCCACTGCAGCACTTGCGGCAGGCGCACTTTGAGCGAGTTGACGTTCCAGGTGGCGAGTTTCATGGGAAAAATCCTTGCTTGAGTAGGTGACGATTGGGTGTCGATAGGCGCGAATCTTACCGCATGCGTGTCGATGGCGTCGTGCCCCGCTTGTCGGGCATGGGCTTGATTGATGGGCGGGGAAAAAGCGGTGCTAACAAAGTATTTGCATTTAACCAATCGTGGCGCATGAATATTATGTTTTTGTGTATCATTGATCAACCCCTATGTTTGATTTGGCATAAGTGGCTGGCATGGCAGGCTGCGTCTTGCCGTTTGGCGCGACAAAGGTGTAAAGTTTCTCGCTAAAACGCGATAAAAACTACTAAAATGGCACAATGTAACAACTGTGTCACACGGCTTTGTTACAGCCAAGTTAAGAACCGAACAGGAAGCAGTTGTAATTAGTTGTAATTGCTATTCCGATTACATGACCACTGTGCCGGGGACTGAGCATCAATTCCGTCCCTGGCGCCGCCAGACTTGTTATATAAATTGCAGTACTATATCTATGAGACTGTTTTGCGACATCAATAGATGGTACTATTTTGAAATGTTGCAGTTTTAATAGTGAGACTTGCGCGTAGCATTTGCAAAGGAAGAAAATGCGAACTGCATTTGAAGCGTGGGCGCAGCGTGACGGCCACATTGTGCGGCGAAGAGAAGACAAACCGGATGAGTACCTGATTTTCGAGACCCAGCGCCGCTGGGTTATCTGGCAGGCAGCTCTGACGCATGGCAAGACGGCTGCCAAGCCGCGCGTGAGCGCGGCCGAAAAGGCGGCAAAAGCCCAGCGCGCGCTGGAAATGTCCTCCGATGAAGCGACTGTACGCAACAAGGTGCTCAATGAGGTGCTCGACGCCTTCAGCGGCGCCGATGGCGCGGCCGGCATGGAAGGCATACTGAAAGTGATCCAGGGCCTGAAGCAGAAGCAGAAGGCGCTGGCCGACGACAAGAGCGAAGATTCAACGGCTTGAGGGGACGGCGATGCGTTATCGGCACTATAAGGGCGGCATTTACGAACTCGTGTGCGAAGCCACGCTGGAAGCGGATCTGACGCCCATGATCGTCTATCGCGCCGCCGACGGCTCCATCTGGACCCGTCCGAAAGACGTGTTTTTTCAACTGATCGAAGTCGAAGGCGTCATGGTCCAGCGTTTCGCTCCCATCAACTGATGGCCGCCTGCGTGCGTGCCCGGGATTATCTTCATGCGTAAATTGCTGCCTGCCGCTTTGGTGCTGGGCTTTGCCTGCGCCGCGGCGCATGCCGAAACCATCGGTTCGGTCGATACGGTGTTCAAGCTGATCGGCCCTGACCACAAGATCGTCGTTGAAGCGTATGACGACCCGCGCGTCGCCGGCGTCAGCTGCTATCTGTCGCGCGCCAAGACGGGCGGCATCAAGGGCGCCGTCGGCCTGGCCGAAGACAAAGCCGATGCGGCCGTGGCGTGCCGCCAGGTGGGGCCGCTGCAATTCAAGGGCAAGCTGCCGCGCCAGGAAGAAGTGTTTACCGAGCGTGCCTCGATCTTCTTCAAGCACGTGCGCGTCGTGCGCATGGTCGACAGCAAGCGCAACGCGCTCGTCTACCTCGTGTATTCCGACCGCCTGATCGAGGGCAGCCCGAAAAACAGCGTCACCGCCGTCGCCGTGCCTGGCGACCAGCCGATTCCCGTCCGTTAAGCGAGCTTCCCATGCGCGTCCCATCGTCCGCAGTCCTTGCCGCCAGGACGCTGCTGCTGTTTGGTCTGGGCGGCTGCGCCACCCTGACGGGCAACACGGACCAGATGGTGCTGGTGCAAACCATCCAGGACAACCGCGAGCTGACGGGTGCCGGTTGCATCCTCAGCAACGACGTGGGCAAGTGGTTCGTCACCACGCCCGGTCGCATCACCATCCGCAAGAGCCAGGAACCGTTGAAAGTCGATTGCCGCAAGCATGGTTCGCCCGCCATCGCGACGGACGACCACATCGATCCCAAGCTCAATGGCAGCGTCTGGGGTAATGTCATCCTGACCCTGGGCGTCGGCTATTTCGTCGACCGCAACACGGGCGCCGGCTTCGACTATCCGTCCATTTTGACCATCGTCATGCAGGACCCCGCGCGTTTGGCGCCGCCGCCCGCGCCCGTCGCCGTGAAGCCGCCCGCGCCCGCCGTGCCGGAAGCGGTGGTGCAACCCAAAGTGGCGCCATCGCCGTTGCCCAATCCCGTCGTCTACTGATTCAACTGCACATAAAAAAGCCGCCAGGGTCAGTGACCATGGCGGCTGTCTTCTTGCGTAACGACGCCTGACAAAACCGTAGCGAGCGGGAGCTAGTGGTGGCCGAGAAGCGCAGCTGTACTTTATGTACAGCGAGCATCGCCGGCCGCCAATAGCCCCGCGCAGTAGGTTTGGTCTGGCGTTCTCTTACACGCGGTTGATCAGGAACGTCGTCAGCAGGGGCACTGGACGGCCGGTCGCGCCTTTTGCGCCGCCCGATTTCCATGCCGTGCCGGCGATGTCCAGGTGCGCCCAGGTGTACTTCTTGGTGAAGTTTTCCAGGAAGGCCGCTGCCGTCACCGAGCCGCCGCCCGGCGTGCCGATGTTGGCCAGGTCGGCGAAGTTCGACTTCAGCTGTTCGTTGTACGCCTCTTCGATCGGCATGCGCCATGCCGTGTCGCTCGATTGCTTGCCCGCTGCCAGCAGTTCATTGGCCAGCTGGTCATGCGCCGCATCGCTGCGCGTAAACAGGCCGCTGTTGTGGTGGCCCAGGGCGACGACGCAAGCGCCCGTCAGGGTGGCGACATCGACCACGGCTGCCGGCTTGAAGCGTTCGGCGTAGGTCAGCGCGTCGCACAGCACCAGACGGCCTTCGGCGTCCGTGTTCAGCACTTCGATGGTCAGGCCGTTCATGGAGGTGACGATGTCGCCCGGCTTGGTGGCGCGGCCCGACGGCATGTTTTCGCAGGCGGCGATAATGCCGATGACGTTCAGCTTCAGGTTCATTTCGCCGATGGCGCGGAAGGTGCCCAGCACCGAGGCGGCGCCGCACATGTCGTACTTCATCTCGTCCATGCCAGGACCGGCCTTGATCGAAATGCCGCCCGTGTCGAAGGTGATGCCCTTGCCGACCAGGACCACCGGCGCATCCTTGGCCTTGCCGCCCATGTGTTTCAGGACGATGAATTTCGGCGGCTGCTCGCTGCCGTTGGTGACGGACAGGAAGCTGCCCATCTTCAGCGCTTCGAGCTGTTTGCGGTCCAGCACTTCGACTTCGAACTTGTAATCCTTGGCCAGCTGCTTGGCCGTGCTGGCCAGGTAGGTTGGATTGGCGATGTTCGCCGGCAGGTCGCCCAGCTTGCGGGTCAGGTCGGAACCGTTGGCGATGGCGATGGCTTGCGCCAGCGCGCCGCGCGTGGCTGCCGTTGCTGGCGCTGCCAGGACGATCTTGCGCACGCCTGCCGGCGCCGGATCTTTTTTGCTTTTTTGCGAGTCGCAGCGGTATTCGCTGTCATGTGCTGCTTGCACCACGCAACGGATTGCCCAATTTACGTCGCGCTCTTTCACTTCAGCCAGCGGTAATGCGATAATGGCGTCCGCAGCGCCCAGCGAGCCGAAGGCCTTCAGCGCGGCTTGTACGCCGGTCGTGAAGCTTTTTTCGCTGACAGTGTCATCGCTGCCCATGCCTACCAGCAGAACACGTTCGGCGGCGACGCCATCGACTGCGCGCAGCAGCAAGGTGCTGCCAGGCTTGCCGCTGATGTCGCCGGACTTCAGCGCAGCCGAAATCGCACCCTTGCTGTCCAGCGATTTTGCCGCTGGCGACAGTTTTTTGTTTTCGAATACCGCAACCGCGATGCATCCGCTTTTGGCCGTGCCGAGGGTGCTCTTGGTATCGAATGCTTTTATGCTAAAGTCCATTTGGTTCTCCGTTTTCATTTACTAGTAACGTGTTACTCAACTAACTGACCCGAATTATAAACTCCGAATGATCTTTCAACGCGCCCTTCGACGTGAATTGGCTAGTGCCGCCGGGGCCACCTTCACTGTTTTGTTCAGCATCCTGCTCACCTGGATGCTGATCGGTATTCTCGGCAAGGCGGCGGGCGGCAAGATCGCATCGGCCGACGTCATGTCCCTGATGGTCTTTTCCGCCCTGATGCAGCTGCCCACCATCATCATCCTCACCGGATTCATTTCGGTGCTGATGGTCGTCACGCGCAGCTACAAGGAGTCGGAGATGGTGGTGTGGTTCGCCTCGGGCCTGAGCCTGTCGCGCTGGATCTGGCCCGTGCTCAGCTTCGGTCTGCCGCTGGTGCTGGCCACCGGCGTCCTGAGTTTGTACGCCACGCCGTGGGCGCAAAAGAAAAGCGATGAATATGTGGCGCGCTTTGAAAAGCGCGAAGACCTGCAGAAAGTCACGCCGGGCCAGTTCCGCGAATCGGCCGGCAGCAACCGCATCTTTTTCGTCGAGGGCGCCAGCGGCGAAAAGAACGTGGTGCAGAACGTCTTCGTCAATACCGTCGATGAAAAAGGCAGCGCCGTCGTCGTCGTCGCGAAGGAAGGCGTGATCAATACCGACGCCAAGGGCGAACGCTTCCTGGTGCTCAAGAGCGGCCGCCGCTATCAGGGCGTGCCGACACAGGCGGACTTCCAGACCATGGAATTCGAGCAGTACATCATGCGCATCGAGAGCAAGCAGCAGGAACTGGGCGCGGAACTGGGCGTGCGCGCCATGAGCACCATGGCCCTGGTCGCCGATCCGAATCCCTATACCATGGCCGAATTGCTGTGGCGCGTTAGCGCGCCGCTGATCGGCCTGATGCTGATCCTGCTGGCCATTCCGCTGGGCTTTGTCAATCCGCGTGCCGGCAGTTCGGCCAACCTGATCATCGCCTTGCTGATTTTCTTCACCTACAGCAATCTGATCAAGGTCGTCGAAGCGAGCGTGAAACAGGGGCGCCTGACCTTCGGTCTGGCCTGGTGGCCGCTGCACCTGCTGGCGGCGCTGGCCGTGGTGGCGCTGTTTGCGTGGCGCCTGAACGTGAATCACCGCTATCACCCGCTGGTCCTGCTGGCGGCTTTCAAGCGCGCGCGCCGCGCCGGCAATACAAGTAAAGCGGTATCGAAATGAAGATTTTACAGCGCTATTTTGCGGTCTCGATATTCCAGGCGGTGCTGTTCGTGCTGCTGGCCTTCCTGGCACTGCAAGCCTTCATCGACCTGACGGGCGAGCTGCCCAAGGTGGGGCGCAACGGCTACACCATCCAGTATGCCTTCCTGTACGTGCTGGTGCTGGTGCCGGGACACGTGTACGAGGTGATGCCGATCGCGGCGCTGATCGGCACCATCTACACGATGGCGCAGTTTGCCGCCAGTTCCGAATTTACCATCATGCGCGCATCGAGCATGTCGACGGCGATGGCCGCCGGTTTCCTGTTCCGCATCGGTATCGTCTTCGTCGTCATCACCTTCATCTTCGGCGAGGTGATCACGCCGCGCACGGAGCCGCTGGCCGAACGCCTCAAGCTGACCTCGCGCGGCGCGGCAGTGTCGAGCGAGTTTCGCTCGGGCCTGTGGACCAAGGACATGGTCAAGAGCGACGGTCTGACGGGTACCGTCACCGGCTCGCGCTTTTTCAATGTGGGTGAAGCGCGTGCGGACGGCCAGCTGAAAAACGTCAAGCTGTATGAATTCGACACCGATATGCGTTTGCGCACCCTGACCGTGGCCAAAGGCGCGACGTATCAGGGCAATAATATCTGGCGTCTGACCGATGTGACGGAAACCTCGTTCTCGAACAGCGCGGCCACGTCGCCCGGCTTCGAGCCGAAGCTGGCGAACTACTATGGGCAGGAAACGAGCCTGGTGCGCACGGTGCAAAGCGCCAGCAAGGACATGGCCTCGGAAGTGACGCCGAAGATCCTGACGGTGTCGGCGTCCGACCCCGAGCGCATGTCGGCCAGCGAACTGGCCGTGTACACGCGCCACCTGGCCGAGAACAAGCAGGAAACCGAGCGTTTCCGCATCGCCTTCTGGAAAAAACTGATCGATCCGCTGGCCATCTTCGTGCTGATGGCGCTGGCGCTGCCGTTCGCCTACATGCATACGCGCAGCGGCGGCATCAGCCTGAAGATCTTCATCGGCATCATGATCGGCGTGAGCTTCATGCTGGTCAACACCCTGTTCTCGCATCTTGGCTTGCTCAGCACCTGGCCGGCCTTCCTGACGGCGGTGGCGCCGAGCGCCTTGTATCTGCTGCTGGCGTTGGGCGCCCTGTGGTGGGTGGAGCGGCACTGATGGAGACGAACGTGAAGCAGGCATTGATCCTGTTTGCCCATGGCGCGCGCGCCGCATCGTGGGCCGCGCCATTCGAGCGGCTGCGCGACCTGACCCAGGCGCGCATGCCCGGTGCCAGCGTGCACCTGGCCTTCCTGGAACTGATGACGCCACGCCTGCCCGAGCTGGTGGCGAGCCTGCTGGCCGAGCTGCCGGCCGGCGCCATCCTCGACGTTACCGTGGTGCCCGTGTTCCTGGGGCAGGGCGGGCATGTGCTGCGCGACTTGCCGCTGTTGCTGGACGAACTGCGCCAGCGGCATCCGGCACTGCGCCTGAAGGTGGTCGAGGCGGTGGGCGAGAACGCCAGCGTGCTCGCCGCCATCGCCGATTACTGCGTGGCGGCGCCAGGCTCCAGCACTGTCCCTTGAGCGGCATCGACATCGTCTACCTGTGGGTAGACGGCGCCGATCCCGCCTGGCGCGCGCGCCGGCGGCACGCCTATGCCGCCTGGGCGCAGGCGCATCCCGGCCAGCTGGCCCTGCACGGCAACGTGGCGGGGCGCTACCGCGACAACGGCGAACTGCGCTACAACCTGCGCGCGCTCGAGCGCTTCTTCCCCGGCCATGGCCACATCTACCTGCTGACGGACCGGCAAGTGCCCCACTGGCTGCGCGCATCAAAGCGCCTGACGGTGATCGACCATGCGAGCCTGATGCCCGGTGCCTCCCTGCCGGTGTTCGATTCCGGCCATATCGAATCGTACCTGCACCATATTCCGGGCTTGTCCGAACGCTTCCTGTATCTGAACGACGACGTATTTTTCGGCGCGCCGTTCGAGTCCGCGTTCTGGTTTGGCGGGGACGATGACGGGCGTTTGAGCGTGTTTACGGAGAGCGCGCCGCACGATGATGTGCCGGGCTTGCGCGCCGATGTGGCGGCGCCCGTCAATTGCGCCACATTGTCGCGGCAATGGCTGTCGGCGCGGTACCCCGCTTACCGGCATGAACCGCGCCTGTATGCGCATGCGCCGCGGCCCATGCTGAAAAGCGCGCTGCATGCACTGGAAGGGCTGGCGCCGGCCATGTTTGCCGCTGTGCGCGCGACGGTGTTCCGCTCGTGGCAGGTGCCGGCATTGCTGCCCGACCTGGTGCCGCGCTGGATGGTGCATCAGGGGATTGCGCGCTCGCGCATGCTCGACCCGCTGTATATCGCCAGCGGCGATGCGCATGCGCCGCGGCAGCTTGAGGAGCTGGAGGCGCGTTTCGGCAGCTTGCCGTTTTTCTGCATCAACGATACCTGCGACGAGGCCGAGGACGACGACCCGCGCCTGCTGCGCGTGGCCGCTACCTTGCAGCGGCTGCTGCCGCTGCCGTCATCATTTGAAGTTGCTTAAGCCGCTTTCTTCTTCGGCGCCAGGCTGATGCGCGCGGCGGCCGTGCTGTCGGACAGCGAAGCGAGGAACAGCAGCAGATAGGCACCCAGTTCGAAGACTTCCTCGCCCAGCAGTGCGTAGGCGTCCGGCATGCCATGAAAGACCTTCTTGTCGAAAGGCCAGCCAGCGACCATCAGCAAGCCGCCGATGGCCGTCAGGATGGTGATGCGCATGCTGAAAATCTGCGGCGCATGGGCAAACACCTTGCGCGCGCGCGGCGCGAAGAAGATCAGCAAGCGTATCAGGATCAGCAACTCCACCAGACGCAGGGCTTTTTCCAGCTGCGCCCAGGCGGGCGCGGTACCGAACTGGTCGATATCGAGTTCGCGCAGCAGGAAGCCGAACAGCAGCGCGCACATGCCCGCATGCATGAGGAAACGCAGGGACTGGCGGTCAGTCTCTTGCCAGGCGCGCACGCCGTGCACGGTGCAAGCCAGGGCCAGGAACAGCGCCTGCAGCCATTCGAGCAAATGGTTTTCGTCGTCGATGTTCGGGAAGACCGTCCACAGGGCGATGGAGGCGAGCATGCTGAGCAGCACAGCGCTGGCGACGCCGGCATTGCTGCGGCTGAGCGAAGTCAGGGCTTCGCGCATGGAGGTGAAATTCATGTGTGGTCGTAAGGCTCAAGTTGCGCGGCGCGGTATTGCAGCCTGCGGGCGCAGCTTTTTTCGGGGAGGGTCAGCCGGGATACCGCACGGCAAGCGCTATGGCGGGGCGAAGCGTGAATTTATTGCTATCACGCAACAACTTCTCGAGAAAAGATGCGTGAGCATCGTATCATGTTTCCCCGGAAGACGTCGGTTACTGACTTTAAAGTCGGTAAAATACGGTGTGTTTATTCAAGCATGGCGCGCCAGAATGGCGGCCGTTTCTTCGATGGACTGATGCGTGCGCGCGGCCATGGCGTCGCCCAGCATCACCAGCACGGGGCCGTGGGTGTCGCCCAGGCCGTGTGCCAGGGCACCCAAGGTCAGGCGCGCGATGCGCTGCTCCGGGCGGCTGCAGTTTTCAATCACCACCACCGCAGTGTCGGCACGGCGGCCCTGGGCCAGCAGGCGCCGCGCCGTGGCGATGGCTTCGCGGCCACCCATGTATTGCACCAGGGTGTCGCAGTCGGGAATGCGCGTCTGCTCCGGTTCGCCCGGCGCCGTGCTGGATGTGAAAAAGGCCACGCTGCGCGACACCCCCCGCTTGGTCAGCGGCTGCTGTGTTGCGGCTGCCGCCGCCAGCGCCGTGGTAATGCCGGGCACCACTTCGACGGCGATGCCCGCTTCTTCCAGCGCCCGCAATTCCTCGTCGGCACGGCCGAACAGCATGGGGTCGCCCCCTTTCAGGCGCACCACGACGGCGTGCTTGCGCGCATTGTCGACCAGCTGCTTGTTGATGAACGCCTGCGCCGTCGACAACTGGCCGCAGCGCTTGCCGACCAGGATTTTTTGCGCCTGGGGACACAGCTCCAGCATCTCTTCGGTGACCAGCGCGTCGTGCAGCACGACGTCGGCCTGTGCCAGCAGACGGGCGCCGCGCAAGGTCATCAGGTCTTGCGCACCGGGGCCGGCGCCGATCAGGTAGACCTTGCCGGGGAGAGATGTGGAGTTGTTCATGCTTGCCTTCCTCAGTCGAGACGCGGGTTACAGCCGAACCATGCCCGCGGCGACGGTCTGGTGGGTGACTTCATCGATGAGGATGAATGCCCCCGTGGCGCGGATATCGGCATAGGCATCGGCCGCCAGCGCCTGCTGCACGTTCAGGCTGATGCGGGCGATGTCGTTGAGCTTCAAGCCTTCGGCAGGATGGCGCTGCTGCGTATTGATGTCGAGGATCGATTCGACCGCCGTCACCTTGGCCGCCGTCTGCTTGGTGCCGTGCTTGATCCAGTACTTGCGGCGCAGGTCGAGCGCGTCTTCCGACAGCCAGCACACGTCGGCCACCACCTGTTTCAGCAGGGTGGCGGGGCGCTCGCTGCTCGCCAGCAAGTCGCCGCGCGAAATGTCCAGGTATTCATTGAGCAGCAGGGTCACGGACTGGCCCACCACGGCCGTTGGCAGCGAGCCGTCGAGGGTGACGATATCTTTTACCGTTGCCGTCTGGCCCGATGGCTGCACCACCAGGGTGTCGCCGATGCTGACCTTGCCTGCCTCGATGCGGCCCATGTAGCCGCGGAAGTCGTTCGCTTCGTGGCCGTTGTGGCGCGCCACCAGCTGCACCGGGAAGCGGAAGGGCGTGTCGTGCGATTCGTCGTAGACGGACAAGGACTCCAGCAGCTCGATCAGGGTGGGGCCCGTGTACCAGCCCAGCTTGTCGCCGCGCTCGACGACATTGTCGCCCGTCAAGGCGGACAGGGGGATCGGCGTGATGTCCTTCAGTCCCAGCGACTGGGCGAATTCGCGGTAGGCGGCGACGATGCGCTTGTAGACCGTTTCATCGTAGTCGACGAGGTCCATCTTGTTGACGGCCACGACCACGTGCTCGATCTGCAGCAAATGGGCAATCGTCGAATGGCGCTTGGTCTGGATCAGCAGTTCCACGCTGCCGTCGTCGCCGAGTTTGACTTTCGACACGTCGATCAAAATGATGACGGCGTCGGCCGTGGACGCCCCCGTGACCATGTTGCGCGTGTACTGCTCGTGGCCCGGCGTGTCGGCGATGATGAACTTGCGTTTCGGCGTGGCAAAGTAACGGTAGGCCACGTCGATGGTGATGCCTTGCTCGCGTTCCGCTTCCAGGCCATCCGTCAGCAGCGACAGGTCGACCGTGTCGCCCACCGTGCGCTTGTGCTTGGAGCGCGACATGGCGTCGAGCTGGTCGGCGAAGATGCCCTTGCTGTCGAACAGCAAGCGGCCGATCAGGGTGCTCTTGCCGTCATCGACGGAACCGGCCGTAATAAACCGCAACATGCCGCGTTCAACGCTGTCGGTGAGAGTGGTGCTGGAGATTGCTGCGTTCATTAGAAATACCCTGCTTTCTTGCGTTTTTCCATCGAGGCTTCGGAAGTCTGGTCATCCATGCGGGTGGCGCCCCGCTCCGTGATTTGCGTGATTGCCGTCTCGGCGATGATGGCGTCGACCGTCGCCGCGTCGGACGAGACGGGGCAGGTGCACGAGATGTCGCCCACCGTGCGGAAGCGCACGACTTGCGTTTCCACCGTTTCGCCTTCGCGTGGCGGCGTCAGATCCGTCAGCGGCACCAGCAAACCGTTGCGCGGGATCACCTGGCGCTCGTGCGCGAAATAGATCGGCGGCAATTCCAGCTGCTCGCGGGCGATGTATTGCCACACGTCCAGCTCCGTCCAGTTCGAGATGGGGAAGACGCGCATGTTCTCGCCCGGATGCACGCGGGTGTTATACAAGTCCCACAGTTCCGGACGCTGGGCCTTCGGGTCCCAGGCGCCGAATTCGTCGCGGAAGGAAAAGATGCGTTCCTTGGCGCGGGCCTTTTCTTCATCGCGGCGGGCGCCGCCGATGCAGGCGTCAAATCCATGTTCGGCGATGGTTTCCAGCAAGGTCACGGCTTGGGCCGCGTTGCGCGAATCCGTGGCCGGGTTGCGCAGGCGCACGGTGCCGCGCTTGATCGAGTCTTCCACGGAGCCGACGATCAGGCGTTCGCCCAGTTCCGCCACCTTTTTATCACGGAAAGTGATGACTTCCGGGAAGTTGTGGCCCGTGTCGATATGCACGAGGGGAAACGGGAACTTGCCTGGGCGGAAGGCTTTCTCGGCCAGGCGCAGCAGGACGACGGAATCCTTGCCGCCGGAAAACAGCAGGGCGGGGTTGGCCGATTCGGCCGCCACTTCGCGCATGATGTGGATGGCTTCCGATTCAAGGCTGTCGAGGTGACGCTGGTTCAAAATATTGCTCATATAGGGTGCTTTCTTGTTCTGTGTGTCTGTTCAGGCTGCCACGGATTTGATGCGTATCAGTTTGCCGTCCACCATGTGCAGGCCGCATTCCTTGGAATCGGGGTTTTCCCACCACCAGCGTCCGGCGCGCACATCTTCGCCCGGCTGGACGGCCCGCGTGCATGGTTCGCAGCCGATCGACGGGTAGCCCTGGTCGTGCAGCGCGTTGTAGGGCACGTCGTTGGCACGGATATAGTCCCACACATCCTGCTCGGACCAGTCGGCCAGCGGATTGAACTTCGTCATCGCGTGCGCCGCGTCCTCTTCCTGCACGTGCAATTCGGCGCGCGTGGTGGACTGGGCGCGGCGCTGTCCCGTGATCCAGGCCTTGTTGCCGGCCAGGGCGCGGCCCAGCGGTTCGACCTTGCGGATGCGGCAGCATTCGCGGCGCATCTCGACGCTGTCGTAGAAGGCGTTCAGGCCATTCTGTTCCACGTAGGCGGCGACAAGCTCCGGCTGCGGGCGGTACAGGGTGATAGCGTGGCCATAGCGGGCCTTGACCTTGTCGAGCACGGCCAGGGTTTCCTGGTGCAGCCGGCCTGTCTCCAGGGAGAAGATGCCGATGGGCAGCTTTGCCTTGAGAATCATGTCGGTCAGCACCATGTCTTCGGCTGCCAGGCTGGACGCGAACACGGCCGGCGAAAAATCCGCGGCGATGCGTGTCAGCGTTTGCTCGGTGGCGTGAATCAAAGAAGTCAGATCGCTCATGATGGGTCCTCAGATGCCGGCCGCGTTGTCGAGGTCAGGATTCTGGCCTTCGCGGTGGTGGCGGCGGAACAGCGGCGATTTCTGGTCCCACGACGCCTGGTAGGTTTCCGAAAAGACCGACAAACCTTTCAGAGCGTCATGGATGCTGCGGTCCGGACGCGTTGCATAGGCATCGAAGCCGACGCGGTGCATGGAAAACAGCTGGTCGCGCAGCACGTCGCCGATGGCGCGCAATTCACCCCGGAAACCCAGGCGGGCGCGCAAATTGAACGCGATGGAATAGCCGCGGCCATCCGTGAATTTCGGGAAGTCCACGCCGATGACGGGCAGTTGCGCCACGTCGTCGGCCAGCTCTTCCGGGCGCTCATCGCTGGCCAGCCACACGCCGATCTCGGGCAGACGCGCCGCCAGGGTTTCGCGCTGGGCTTGCCATACCGCCAGCGGCACGATGACCTTGCCCGCAGGCACGACGACCGTTTCCGGCGTGTCGGTCTCATCGAGGCGCAGCAAGCCCCAGGTATTCGGCACCACGGCGGCGTTCTTGATGATCTCTTCGCGTACTTCAAACATATTCGTCTTCTCCCACCAGGTTGCCGACCGTGATCGGCGTTGCATATACGTGTTCCTTGAACGGTGCCAGGCCCAGGCGCTGGGCCGTGTCGACGAAGCGCTCACCTTCATGGCGGTCGCGCACATAGACGTGCAGCAGGCGGCCGATGACTTCAGGCATCTGCAGGGAAGAGAACGATGGTCCGATGATCTTGCCGATGGCGGCGTTGTTGCCTTGCGCGCCGCCGATCGACACTTGATACCATTCGCTGCCATCCTTGTCGACGCCGAGGATGCCGATGCTGCCCACGTGATGGTGGCCGCAGGCATTAATGCAGCCGGAAATATTCAGTTCGATCTCGCCGATGTCGTGCTGGAAGTCGATGCTGTCGAAGCGCTCGGCAATGGCGGCCGCGATCGGCAGCGACTTGGCGTTCGCCAGCGAGCAGAAGTCGCCGCCGGGGCAGCAGATCATGTCCGTCAGCAAGCCGATGTTCGGCGTGGCCAGGCCGTGCGCCTTGGCTTCCTGCCACAGTGCGAACAGTTTCGACTGTTCCACGTCGGCCAGCACCAGATTTTGCTCGTGCGTCACGCGCAGTTCGCCAAAGCTGTAGCGGTCGGCCAGATCGGCCACGAAGTCGATCTGCTCGGCCGTCGCGTCGCCTGGCGGCACGCCCGTTTTCTTCAATGACAGCACCACGGCCACGTAGCCGGGACGCTGGTGCGGCTTGACGTTGCGCGCCAGCCAGTTCACGTACGCCTTGTTGTCCGCGTGCTCGGCCTGGTAGTCGAGTTCCGGCAGGGCAAGGTAGGCGGGCGGATTGAAGAAGTCCGCCACGCGCTGCATTTCCTCGGCCGTCAGGGTTTCCGGACCGTCCTTCAAGTCGACCCACTCCGCTTCCACCTGGCGCGTGAATTCTTCCACGCCGATGGCTTTCAACAGGATCTTGATGCGCGCCTTGTATTTGTTGTCGCGGCGGCCGTGCAAGTTGTACACGCGCATGATCGCCTGGATGTACGTCAGCAAATGCTGCCATGGCAGGAAGTCGCGCACGACGCTGCCCAGGATCGGCGTGCGGCCCATGCCGCCGCCGGCCATTACTTTGAAGCCCACTTCACCAGCGGCGTTGCGCACAGCCGTCAAGCCGATGTCGTGCACGGCGATGGCGGCACGGTCTTCCTCGGCGCCATTGATGGCGACCTTGAATTTGCGCGGCAAGGCGATGAACTCGGGGTGGAAGGTGCTCCACTGGCGCAGCACTTCCGCGTACGGGCGCGGATCGATGATTTCATCGGCCGCGACGCCGGCGAACGGGTCCGATGTTGTATTGCGGATACAGTTGCCCGACGTCTGGATCGCGTGCATTTCCACGGAAGCGAGGTCCGTCAGGATATCGGGCGTCTGTTCCAGTTCGATCCAGTTGAACTGAATGTTCTGGCGCGTGGTGAAGTGACCATAGCCGCGGTCGTACTTGCGCGCGATGTGCGCGAACATGCGCATCTGCTTCGACGACAGCAAGCCGTAGGGCACGGCGATGCGCAGCATGTAGGCGTGGCGTTGCATATACAGGCCGTTTTGCAGGCGCAGCGGAATGAATTCCTCTTCCGTCAGTTCATTGGCGATACGGCGCGCAACCTGGTCTCGGTACTGGGCGATGCGTTCTTTGATGATGAGGTGGTCGTACTGATCGTAATGGTACATATCAATTCCTAAAAAAGCCGGGGTGCTGGAAGATTGCCTGGGATTATGTTCTTGATACTGCTCTTGCCACTTAATAGATTAGCTTTACTGCCACGCCGGTCAAGGTCATCGCCAGCAGCACTCGTAAAAACTTTTCCGGCACCGAACGGGCGACCCAGGAACCGAGCGTGATGCCGGGCAAGGAGCCGACCAGCAAGGACGCCAGCAATTCCCAGTGGATGGAGCCGAGCCACCAGTGACCCAGGGCGGCGATGGCCGTCAGGGGCACGGCGTAGGCGATATCGGTGCCCGCCACTTCAGCTGAGCTCATGCGTGGATACAGCATCACCAGCAAGGTCGCGCCGATGGCGCCGGCGCCGATCGACGAGACCGTCACCAGCACGCCCAGCACGGCGCCGGCAATGATGGTCGCGGCGGCAAGCTTGTTGCCTTGCAATTGTTTCTCAGGGTGGGCATTGATCCAGGCCAGCATGCGGCCCTTGAAGATCAGCGCCACGACGGTCAGCAGCACGGAGGCGGCGATCGAGTAGCGGATGATCTGGCCGATTTCCGGCGACAGGGTGCCGAACGATTTGAGCGCCAGGGTCGCGATGACGGCGGCGGGCAGGGCGCCGATGCACAGGCGCTTGACGATATCCCAGCGTACGGTGCCGCGCAGGCGGTGCGTCAGCGTGCCGGCGCTCTTGGTGATCGAGGCGAAGGCCAGGTCGGTACCCACGGCCACGGAAGGCGGCACGCCAAACAGCAGGGTTAACAGCGGCGTCATCAGCGAGCCGCCGCCCACGCCGGTCATTCCTACGAGTAATCCTACGGCAAATCCTGAGACTATATAAGACAAAGTCATGCTTGCACCCCCAAAGTACCCGCAATAGTAATAAACTTAGTGTTTATTCCAAACTACTAAGTACGCATTTGCTTATATGCGATATGCGTATATGCATGCATGCAAAATCATGGGTGGGGCGGAAACTCGGCAAATCACGGCAATCTAGGGCAAACCAGCAATGAATCTCCATCAACTGCGCTTCGTGCGCGAAGCGGTCCGGCAGAACTACAACCTGACGGACGCCGCCAAGGCCTTGTTTACGTCGCAACCAGGCGTATCGAAAGCCATTATCGAACTGGAAGAGGAGTTGGGCGTGGATATTTTCACGCGCCACGGCAAGCGCATCCGCGGCTTGACGGAGCCGGGCCGCCTGGTGCTGGAGTCCGTCGAGCTGATCATGCAGGAAATCGACAGCATGAAGCGCATCGGCAAGGAATTCGCGGCGCAGGACAGTGGCAGCTTCACCATTGCCACCACGCATACGCAGGCGCGCTACACCTTGCCCAAGGTAGTGCAAGCCTTCATGCTGAAGTTTCCCAAGGTCAGACTATCTTTGTTGCAAGGTAATCCGCGCCAGATCGCCGAAATGGTGCAGCGCGACCAGGCCGACCTGGCCATCGCCACGGAATCGATCGCCGCCATCGATGGCCTGATCACCTTGCCATGCTATCAATGGGAGCACGTGGTGGTGGTGCCGCTCGACCATCCGCTGCTCAAATCGAAGTCCGTGACCCTGGAAGAAATCGCCGCCTTCCCGCTGATTACCTATGACAGCGCGTTCGCCGGACGCAACAAGATCGACCACGCTTTCGTGCTGCGCGGCCTGAAGCCGGACATCTTGCTCGAGGCCATCGATGCCGACGTCATCAAGACTTATGTCGAGTTGGGCATGGGGATTGGTATCATAGCGGGTATGGCCTTCGATGCCGAGCGCGACAAAGGCTTGCGCGCCATCCCTGTCGGCCACCTGTTCGGCATGAATGTGTCGCGCGTGGCCGTCAAGCAGGGCGCGTATTTGCGCAGCTATATCTATACCTTTATCGAGTTGCTGACGCCGACCCTGAACCGCAAGCTCATCGAGCAGGCGATGAGCGGTGATAAAGAGCACTACGAACTATAACCATGCAGGAAACCGGCCGGGCGAGGTGCCTGGCCAAGATTATTTAAGAAGAGAAGAAACAATGATTACCGATCAGCTTGCCAAATATTACGCCACCATCGCGCAGCAGTACGAGCGCGTCTATGACAAGCCCGAACGCCAGGAAGACCTGGAAGTGTTGCGCGACAAGGTCGCTGACGTGCTGGAAGGCCATACCGTGCTGGAACTGGCTTGCGGCACCGGCTACTGGACGGAAGTGGTCGCCGAGTCGGCCGAGTCCGTGCTGGCCACCGATATCAACGATGAAATGCTGGCGCTGGCCCAGGCACGCGGTTTGCTCGACAACGTCACCTTCGCCAAGCTCGACGCGTTCAACTTGCCCGACGACATGCTGGGCAAGTTCACGGCTGTGTTCGCCGGCTTCTGGTGGTCGCACGTCAAGCGCGAAGACCAGGACAAATACCTGAAGCAATTGCGCACGAAGCTGGGCAAGGACATCCTGCTGGTACTGATCGACAATTCCTATGTCGATGGCAGCAGCACCGTGATCGCGCGCACCGACCTGGAAGGCAATACCCACCAGTTCCGCACGACGGAGGCGGGCGAGCGCTATGAAGTGCTGAAGAATTTCCCATCGGATAGCCACCTGCGCAAGAAGTTTGCCCACTCGGCCCGCGAAATCCGCATGAAGCGCCTGGAATATTACTGGCTGCTGAGCTGCCGTCTGAAGTAAGGCTGGCCTTTTGATGTGGTGTGCCGACAATGTTGTCGGATTACGCTACGCTAATCCGAGCTACGCCTGACCGGCACTGTTGCTGCAGCATGAACCGCCTTCGGGCGGTTTTTTTTCGCCTGTTGTTTTTAGGTAACACGGTGTTGTGCTAAAAAGCAACATCTTGTCTATGTCATATTGTTGAAGTATTTGATGGGCATGATTCGGTTCAGCAGCTAAGCAGCACCATTCTTGTCCAACCTAATGTAGAGAATCTCAAGTGAAAAAAATTACTCTGGCAGCATTGATCATCGGCACCTTCGCAGCAGCTACGGCACAAGCACAATCGAACGTCACCGTGTACGGCCTGGTTGACCTCGGTATTGCCAAGACCACTGGCCAGCCGACGGTACAACGCGAGAACAATGCGTCGCGCCTCGGTTTCAAGGGTACGGAAGATTTGGGTGGCGGCCTGTCCGCGATTTTCAACCTGGAAAGTGAATTCCTGGCCGACACCGGCGCGCAAAAAGGCGTGTTGTTCGACCGTCAAGCGTACGTGGGCTTGAAAGGCGCGTTTGGTACCGCCATCCTGGGCCGCACCAAGAATCTGGTCGATGGCACCATCGCCCGCGTCGACCCATTCAACACCTACGGCGTCGTCGGCAAGAACAATGAAACCTTGCTGCGTTCGGGCGTCGGCTCGTCGCGCGTCAATAATGCCGTGACCTACAACAGCCCAAGCTTTGACGGTTTCGTGGGCAGCCTGCAATACGTGCTGAGCGAAGTCAACAGCGCTGACGCGGGTGTGATCGGCCTGGCAACCTACGACAATGGCCCGATCAGCCTGCACGCCGGCTACGAAAAAGCCGTGCAAGCCACGGCAACGGCAGCCAAGCCTGACCTGTGGTCCATCGGTGGCGGTTATAAATTTGGCCCGGCCAAGATCACGGCCGCCTACTCGAAAGGCGACACCAAGGTTGCCACCACGGGCGAATTCAAGTCCTACTTGATCGGCCTGAACTACACGGTGGGCGGCGGCGATGCCAAAGTGTCGTATGGCAAGCAAGAGCAAAGCAACAACAAGGTCAAGGATCAGGACACCATCAAGGAATTCGGCGTCGGCTATGACTACCACCTGTCGAAGCGCACCGACGTGTACGCTTACGCTGGCCGCGAGCGCGTCAAGTCGCTGACCTCGTACCAGATCGGTCTGGCACACAAATTCTAAGCATCATTCGATGTGACGAAGCAAAGGCGCCTGCGGGCGCCTTTTTTATTGCATCGACGCGGCTGCCGCCTTGGCCTGCATGGGCAGCGAGATGTCGATGCGTGTGCCGCCCAGCTCGCTATCGGCGCCGATATGGATGCTGCCGTTCAAGCCCCAGACCCGCTCGCGCATGCCCAGCAGCCCTAGTGCCGTGGCTTTTTCCAGGTCGCGTTCGGCAATGCCGCGGCCGTCATCCTGGATAGTGATCGCCAGCGAGGAGTCGATGCGGTGCAGGGCGATGGTGATGTGGCTGGCCTCGGCATGGCGCGCGATATTCGTCAGTGCTTCTTGCACGATGCGGTAGATGGCCGTGCTGCGCGCATCGTCGAGCACGAGGTCGGCCTCGTCGGCCAGCAAGTCGAAATGGATGGCGCGGCGCAACAGGAAGTCGTGGCGCAGTTTTTGCAGTGCAAAATACAATCCCCCCTCATCGAGCGCGCGCGGGCGCAGGTTGCTGGCGATGCGCCGCAGCGAGGTAATGGCCGTCACCAGCAAGCCGTCCATGCTGTGCAGCAAGGCTTGCAGGGGCGCGGTGGTGTCCGTGTGCTGGCGCACCAGGGTCAGGTCGACGCGCAAGGTGGCCAATAATTGCCCCAGGTCATCATGCAGTTCGCGCGCGATATGCTTGCGCTCTTCTTCGCGGATGGTTTGCAGCGCGCTCGACAATTCACGCAATTGCGAAAAGGAACGGGCCAGCTGTTCATGCATTTGCTGACGCGCCGTAATGTCGCGCACGATGATGGTAAATACGCTATGGCCGTCTTCCTGCATGGCCGAGAGCGATCCTTCGAGGGGAAACATGACGCCATCGCTGCGCCGTCCCGTCAGGGTGTAATCGGTGGCGCGCCGGCCCGTCAGGCGCAGTTCCTGGCTGATATCGCCAAACGGCGGCTCGCCATCGTGCTTGCCCAGGCCGCCGAGGGTGCGCAAGTCCCGCAGGATGTAGTGACCCAGGCGCATGCCGCGCATGCCAGCCGGCGTGTCGTCGAACAGTCTGGCCGCTGCCGCGTTCGCATGCAGGATGATTTGCTGGCTGTCGATGCTGATGATGGCGTCGCTGGCGCTGTCGATGATGGCTTGTCCGCGCGCCTGCTGCTGCCGGCGGGCTTTCAGTGGAGGAAACAGGCACAGCAAAAGCGCTGCCGCCATACCCAGCGGCAAGATACGCAGCAGTGCGGGACTGCCTCGGTCGGGCATGGGGCTTCTCCTTGCGAACGTGGACTAAGGCAGGCAAGACAGGGATAGCGGACAGGACTTTATCTTAGCCTATGCCTGCTGGCGCGGCGCGGCTTGATGTGGCGCAGGAAGGGGGCAGAAGAGAGTGGTGTGCCGCGCCGGCCTGGGCCGGGCGGCGGCGGAATCTTACATTTGCTTGAACAGGTGCAAGAAGCTGCGGCTCACTTCGAGCTTGTCGGACTTGCCTTTGATGAGCACCAAGTGACGGCCGCGGATGTCGCGCGTCACACCTTCGATGGCATTCACGTTGACCAGGGTGGCGCGGTGGATTTGCCAGAACAGCGAAGGGTCGAGCTCTTCGGCCAAGTCGCGCACGGGCTTGCGGATCAGCGCCTCATACTTGGCTGTCTGCACGCACGTGTATTTCTCGTCAGAACGGAAGAACAGGATCTCTTCCACGGGGATCATGCGCAAGTCCTGGCCGATGCTGGCCTGTATCCATTGCAGGTAGGTGGGCTTGGCCGTGATTTTTTCCGCCAGTTGCGACAGCATGGCAGTGACGCTGCTATTGACGTCCAGGACCGGCTTGTTCAAGTGTGTTTTCAGGCGCTCCACCGTCACCAGCAGACGCTCATGCTCGGGCGGCTTGAGCACGTAATCGACGGCGCCCCGCTCGAAGGCTTCGACGGCGTGACTGTCATAGGCCGTGACGAAGACGATATGCGTCTTGCTGCCTATTACTTGCGCCGCCTCCATGCCCGTCTTGCCCGGCATGCGGATATCGAGGAAGGCAAAATCGGGCTTGAGTTGTTCCACCAGTTCGATCGCCTCATCGCCATTCTTGGCTTCGCCGATGATTTCCAGTTCAGGCCAGGCCTGGCCCAGGCGCAGGCGTAGCTGGTCGCGCATCAGTCTTTCGTCGTCGGCAATAATAGCGGTAGGCATAGGTCTCAAGTGTGAACAGGCGAAGATTGATTATTCAATGATTTAGCGTTTTTATCAACTACTCTGTCTTACTTGGACAATTGATATGGCACTTCGATCACGGCGCACACGCCGGACGGTTGATTTGGCGTAATCGTCAGGCTGCCCTCGTCGCCATGCAGCAGCTTCAGGCGTTCGCGTATGGTGGGCAAACCCAGTCCCGTGCCATCGCTGGGCACCACGCCAAAGCCCAGGCCGTCGTCGGTGACCGTCACACGCAGCTTGCTGTGCGCCACTTCGGCCACGATGCGCAGGGTGCCGCCTTCCGGCTTGACTTCCAGGCCGTGCTTGATGGCATTTTCCACCATCGATTGCAGCATCATGGGCGGGAAGGCGGCGCTGCGCAGGCCGTCGGGAATCTGGAAGTCGACGGTCAGGCGCTCTTCCATCCGCATTTTCAGCAGGTTCAAGTACGCTTGCACCATGTCCGCTTCACGGCCCAGGTTGGTAATCAGTGCGTTGTCGCGCATTTGCGGCAGCACGGCGCGCAGATACTGGATCAGGCTGCGCTGCATCTTGGCCGCGCGCGGCGGATCGACCTGGATCAGGTGTTCGACGGAAGCCAGCGTGTTGAACAGGAAGTGCGGCTCGACTTGCGCCTGCATCATCTGCATCTTCGCTTCGCTGAGCTGGCGCTGCATGGATTCGCGCTCGGCCGCCTCATTCGCGGTGACGGTTTCCGCTTCGGCCCGCTTCTTGCCGCCGACCAAGGCTTTCATGGCGAACAGGGCCAACACCAGCAAGGAGACAAAGCTCTTGAACCAGGTCGAGGCTTGCTGGTGGTAGCGCGACACTTTTTGTTCCGCCGCATCATCGACCGCTTCTTCGATGGCATTCGACAGCTCTTCGCCGATTTGCGGCGGCAATTCGATATGGACTTCTTCGCCCGAGGCATTGGTGGTCACCGGATAGTTGGGCTTGGCAGGGGCGGCCGGTGGCTGAGGCGGTTCCGGCGGCACGGCGCTGGCTTTTGTGTCCGCCTCGGCGGCCTCGGCTGGATCGCTGGCCGCCTCGGCCGCGCTGCTGCGCCGGTTCTTGCCGTTGCGGGGATTGAAATGGATGCCCGTATCGTCGATCAGGATATTGGTTTCCCCCGAGCCCTTGCTGCTGCGTTTATGCGACTTGATGACCACTTCTTCGTCCGGGCTGGACGAGAACAGTTCATCTTGCAAAATGGAACCGGCGATCAGAGCCAGCGCAGCGAACAGGAAGAATTTCCACCAAGACAGCTGGGTGACCCAGGTCGTCGTCGCGTCGAATGCCCGTTGCAACCAAGCGAGAATGGTTTTCAACAATTGGGGCAGGCTGGAAATCGGAAGCATGAGGGGGCACTTTCAAGTACTAAAGTTTAATCGACGCAGCGGGCAAGTTTAACCCCTTGTTGCGTAGCGTCAGAGTCTGATATTGCCACTGTGCCTAAAGACCACGAACTACGCCAGCCGATTGCGACAGGCTGCACAAAAAGGCGCTTGAAGTGAAGACAATGCTTGCTGGGCGGTGAGCGCGGCAAAATAGCGCTTGCGGGCCGCGCGGAGCAGGGCTATAATTCGCCCCCTCGCTGAACGGCGCATGCAAGTGCAGCGTGAAGTGAGAAAAAAGAAGGTTGACGAATTAGCCGAAACGCTGCATACTCTTCCTTCTTCGCAGCTGACAAACACAACGCTTTGTCGATAGCGCGAAAGTAGCGCCGAATACAGTTCTTTAACAATTAACAGTCGATAAGTGTGGGCATTTGATGTAAGTGCAGCGTTGCGCAAGCAGCGTCAAACTTAAAATATCAAATGTTCACAAGAAGTAAATGAATAGGATGTTTCGCAAGAAACAGCCTGTCAGTTNGCAGGGCTATAATTCGCCCCCTCGCTGAACGGCGCATGCAAATGCAGCGTGAAGCGAGAAAAAGAAGGTTGACGAATTAGCCGAAACGCTTCATACTCTTCCTTCTTCGCAGCTGACAAACACAACGCTTTGTCAATAGCGCGAAAGTAGCGCCGAATACAGTTCTTTAACAATTAACAGTCGATAAGTGTGGGCATTTGATGTAAGTGCAGCGTTGCGCAAGCAGCGTMAAACTTAAAATATCAAATGTTCACAAGAAGTAAATGAATAGGATGTTTCGCAAGAAACAGCCTGTCAGTTTTTCGAGTGAGCGACCCGTCAGCAATGACGGTGCCGGTAAAACGGCAAAGTAACAGAGATTAAACTGAAGAGTTTGATCCTGGCTCAGATTGAACGCTGGCGGCATGCCTTACACATGCAAGTCGAACGGCAGCACGGAGCTTGCTCTGGTGGCGAACGGTGCCGGTAAAACGGCAAAGTAACAGAGATTAAACTGAAGAGTTTGATCCTGGCTCAGATTGAACGCTGGCGGCATGCCTTACACATGCAAGTCGAACGGCAGCACGGAGCTTGCTCTGGTGGCGAGTGGCGAACGGGTGAGTAATATATCGGAACGTACCCTGGAGTGGGGGATAACGTAGCGAAAGTTACGCTAATACCGCATACGATCTACGGATGAAAGTGGGGGATCGCAAGACCTCATGCTCGTGGAGCGGCCGATATCTGATTAGCTAGTTGGTAGGGTAAAAGCCTACCAAGGCATCGATCAGTAGCTGGTCTGAGAGGACGACCAGCCACACTGGAACTGAGACACGGTCCAGACTCCTACGGGAGGCAGCAGTGGGGAATTTTGGACAATGGGCGAAAGCCTGATCCAGCAATGCCGCGTGAGTGAAGAAGGCCTTCGGGTTGTAAAGCTCTTTTGTCAGGGAAGAAACGGTGAGAGCTAATATCTCTTGCTAATGACGGTACCTGAAGAATAAGCACCGGCTAACTACGTGCCAGCAGCCGCGGTAATACGTAGGGTGCAAGCGTTAATCGGAATTACTGGGCGTAAAGCGTGCGCAGGCGGTTTTGTAAGTCTGATGTGAAATCCCCGGGCTCAACCTGGGAATTGCATTGGAGACTGCAAGGCTAGAATCTGGCAGAGGGGGGTAGAATTCCACGTGTAGCAGTGAAATGCGTAGATATGTGGAGGAACACCGATGGCGAAGGCAGCCCCCTGGGTCAAGATTGACGCTCATGCACGAAAGCGTGGGGAGCAAACAGGATTAGATACCCTGGTAGTCCACGCCCTAAACGATGTCTACTAGTTGTCGGGTCTTAATTGACTTGGTAACGCAGCTAACGCGTGAAGTAGACCGCCTGGGGAGTACGGTCGCAAGATTAAAACTCAAAGGAATTGACGGGGACCCGCACAAGCGGTGGATGATGTGGATTAATTCGATGCAACGCGAAAAACCTTACCTACCCTTGACATGGCTGGAATCCCCGAGAGATTGGGGAGTGCTCGAAAGAGAACCAGTACACAGGTGCTGCATGGCTGTCGTCAGCTCGTGTCGTGAGATGTTGGGTTAAGTCCCGCAACGAGCGCAACCCTTGTCATTAGTTGCTACGAAAGGGCACTCTAATGAGACTGCCGGTGACAAACCGGAGGAAGGTGGGGATGACGTCAAGTCCTCATGGCCCTTATGGGTAGGGCTTCACACGTCATACAATGGTACATACAGAGCGCCGCCAACCCGCGAGGGGGAGCTAATCGCAGAAAGTGTATCGTAGTCCGGATTGTAGTCTGCAACTCGACTGCATGAAGTTGGAATCGCTAGTAATCGCGGATCAGCATGTCGCGGTGAATACGTTCCCGGGTCTTGTACACACCGCCCGTCACACCATGGGAGCGGGTTTTACCAGAAGTAGGTAGCTTAACCG
>NZ_NEHB01000068.1 GCF_002127655.1 Janthinobacterium sp. GW456P | reverse complement strand
TGGGTTGCCCCATTCGGAAATCTGCGGATCAAAGTGTGTTTGCTCACTCCCCGCAGCTTATCGCAAGCTACTACGTCCTTCATCGCCTGTAATCGCCAAGGCATCCACCATGTGCACTTATTCGCTTGTCCCTATAACGTTAGCCTCTTCATTCTTTCAAACGAAAAGAGCGCTACAGGGATAAGAAAGTACAACGTTGTTGCTTGTTTGTTGATACATACAATCATTACCCATCGATTTACCTTTTACGGCAAACCGATCAATAAATAATCTTTACTTCTTCCAGATTGTTAAAGAACGAAACAGCTTTGATCGCTAAAAGATCAAATCTAAACCGGGTCTGTTTGACTGGCTTACATTTGCACTTTCAAAGTACTTGGTGGAGGATGACGGGATCGAACCGACGACCCCCTGCTTGCAAAGCAGGTGCTCTCCCAGCTGAGCTAATCCCCCTATGGGTATTACATGCTACTGGTAGGTCTGGCTGGACTAGTGTCCACCTTACCCCCGGGTTTGTTTCTGCTGGTAGGGCTGGTTGGACTCGAACCAACGACCCCCGCGTTATCAACACGGTGCTCTAACCAGCTGAGCTACAGCCCCAACGCGGTGCTACTGACGACTACTGTTTCTTCTTAATTAAACAGCCGATAAGTGTGAACATTTGATGCGTGAACCAGTTACCTGATTCGTGCAAACTCTAGAAAGGAGGTGATCCAGCCGCACCTTCCGATACGGCTACCTTGTTACGACTTCACCCCAGTCACGAATCCTACCGTGGTAAGCGCCCTCCTTRCGGTTAAGCTACCTACTTCTGGTAAAACCCGCTCCCATGGTGTGACGGGCGGTGTGTACAAGACCCGGGAACGTATTCACCGCGACATGCTGATCCGCGATTACTAGCGATTCCA
>NZ_NEHB01000067.1 GCF_002127655.1 Janthinobacterium sp. GW456P | reverse complement strand
CCATGGGAGCGGGTTTTACCAGAAGTAGGTAGCTTAACCGYAAGGAGGGCGCTTACCACGGTAGGATTCGTGACTGGGGTGAAGTCGTAACAAGGTAGCCGTATCGGAAGGTGCGGCTGGATCACCTCCTTTCTAGAGTTTGCACGAACCAGTAATGGTTCACGCATCAAATGTTCACACTTATCGRCTGTTAATAAAGAAGAACAGCATTTGGGGCTGTAGCTCAGCTGGTTAGAGCACCGTGTTGATAACGCGGGGGTCGTTGGTTCGAGTCCAACCAGCCCTACCAGTTTCTGTAGCACCCGTAGCAAACATGGGGGATTAGCTCAGCTGGGAGAGCACCTGCTTTGCAAGCAGGGGGTCGTCGGTTCGATCCCGTCATCCTCCACCAAAAGTTCAAACGTAAGTTGATCACATCGGTGATTGAATTTAGGTTTGGTCTTTTCGAGACCAAGTGCTGTATGTTCTTTAACAATCTGGAAGAAGTAAAGATTATTTATTGATCAAGTCTATGCGTGCAGCAATGCATGAGGCGACTTGATGGGTAATGATTGTATGTATCAACAAACAAGCAACAACGTTGTNGGGGGATTAGCTCAGCTGGGAGAGCACCTGCTTTGCAAGCAGGGGGTCGTCGGTTCGATCCCGTCATCCTCCACCAAAAGTTCAAACGTAAGTTGATCACATCGRTGATTGAATTTAGGTTTGGTCTTTTCGAGACCAAGTGCTGTATGTTCTTTAACAATCTGGAAGAAGTAAAGATTATTTATTGATCGGTTTGCSGTAACAMGCARATCGATGGGTAATGATTGTATGTATAAACAAACAAGCAACAACGTTGTACTTTCTTATCCCTGTAGCGCTCTTTAGCTGTGAAAGCAGTTAGAGGCTAACGTTATAGGGACAAGCGAATAAGTGCACATGGTGGATGCCTTGGCGATTACAGGCGATGAAGGACGTAGTAGCTTGCGATAAGCTGCGGGGAGTGAGCAAACACACTTTGATCCGCAGATTTCCGAATGGGGCAACCCA
>NZ_NEHB01000066.1 GCF_002127655.1 Janthinobacterium sp. GW456P | reverse complement strand
TCTGCAGGGAGTCGCCTTGCTTCCAGCGCTCCCACATCAAGGCCTTCTGGCTCTCGGTGTAATAAATGCGTGGTTTCTGTTTCATCTTCAACACTCCTGTAACCTAGGCGTTTAGGTTAGAGTGTTGCGACCACCGATTGAATCCGCACCCCAAAGCGGACAGCCACTTCGGTAATCCTTGGCATGATTTGCCCGGAACGAAACGACTGTAGCGCGCTTACATGAGCAGACGGTTAGCCGACTGCGTTAAGACGCCAATATCCATATGGATTGTAAAAGAAGTCATCATCTTCGTATCGGGTGCACCTCTCCCTTGAAAGCTGAAAGCGCACAGAATCAGGTCGCGGATGAAAAATATGTCCAGCATCGAGATTCCGTGGCTGGTCGATCAGCAGAAAATACATGAAACCGCTAATGACATCCAAGGCATCCACTTCGGAGATGCCGATGCGGTTCAATTCGATGTCTGGCATGCCCAGCAGGTGCATACCCACCGAATAGTAGAAGCGGTCATCGGATATCGGATATTGGACCCAAGCACGGATCAGAGCGGATTCCAGGGACTTGGAGGTATAGCTATCGAGCTCCAGCCAATGGGTTCGGCCGTGAGCTATTCCCGAACTCTCGCCTTTGACTGCGAAAGCACCGGCCTGTAGCNTCGGATATCGGATATTGGACCCAAGCACGGATCAGAGCGGATTCCAGGGACTTGGAGGTATAGCTATCGAGCTCCAGCCAATGGGTTCGGCCGTGAGCTATTCCCGAACTCTCGCCTTTGACTGCGAAAGCACCGGCCTGTAGCAGCGTAGCTGCCAAGGCCAATGTCTGTCTGGACACTGTGAGAGCGTTTTCTGGTGTCATTCGTGGTGACAGAATATAACTCACTGCCGAATGTGCCTCGATTGCATGCCAATCGTCGGTAGTGATGGATGGGCTGACTCGATCCGCCCACGCCTTAAATGAAGACATCATTCTTGGGTCTGCAACGTCCTGCGAGAAATCGACATCGTAATCAAAACCAGAAAACTGACTGCTTATCTGGCGTACGGGCGTGTTCTGTTGATGAAGGACGCAAATTACGTGTCGAGGATTGATATTCATAATCTGAACGGTAACCTAATGCTTAAGTAGTTGGCTGCTGAAACACGCAACGTGGGGCTAGCCCAATGGACTGATGGGGTAGCATAATATTCGATCGTGTCAGAAAAGTCGAGCGGCTGCTTTTGGCCGGTTGCCGTGATTGGCTGGTGCCGCTCC
>NZ_NEHB01000065.1 GCF_002127655.1 Janthinobacterium sp. GW456P | reverse complement strand
GCTACAGGCCGGTGCTTTCGCAGTCAAAGGCGAGAGTTCGGGAATAGCTCACGGCCGAACCCATTGGCTGGAGCTCGATAGCTATACCTCCAAGTCCCTGGAATCCGCTCTGATCCGTGCTTGGGTCCAATATCCGATATCCGATGACTGCTTCTACTATTCGGTGGGTATGCACCTGCTGGGTATGCCAGACATCGAATTGAACCGCATCGGTATCTCCGAAGTGGATGCCTTGGATGTCATTAGCGGTTTCATATATTTTCTGCTGATCGACCAGCCACGGAATCTCGATGCTGGACATACTTTTCATCCGCGACCTGATTCTGTGCACTTTCAGCTTTCAAGGGAGAGGTGCACCCGATACGAAGATGACGACTTCTTTTACAATCCATATGGATATTGGCGTCTTAACGCAGTCGGCTAACCGTCTGCTCATGTAAGCGCGCTACAGTCGTTTTCGTTCCGGGCAAATCATGCCAAGGATTACCGAAGTGGCTGTCCGCTTTGGGGCGGAACCTTCCGATGACGGCAACCAGCCACAAGCGGTCATTCGCGGACGCGTGACAATTTGTGAGTTTTTCTGCTTAGCAATCCGCTATGCTCTGCTCCCGCTACGGACCAGAAGCTGCCGTCTGAATGAAAGAAGGGCAATGAGTAAGAACAAAGTAGGTGTGTTTTTTCTTTTATTAGCGTTAGGGGGCACACTCGCGCACTTTTGGTCGCAGCGAAACGTGGACTTAAAAATCGCCAGTGTAACGTTTCGAGTTCCAAACCCAGCGATAATCAGCGCTTCTTCGCTGCGAGCGACTAGCGGTGCGCTCGATAGTACACAAGGCGCTTTTTTAGAGATTCCCAACGGGCCTTATTATGGGAAATGGGGCGTTCTGTTGCAATCGAGTGCAGAGCGACGAGCTAATGGATTTCCGTCGCCATTTGACGTTACCGTTGCCGAAGGAACGGTAGGGGCTGCACTTCAACTTACCTCCTTTGGATGGCATAGATGTACAGAGTTATGTGGGAGAGGTGTCTGGTACTTCCAACGCAAGCCTACGCGCGACGATTCGAGATATTCCGTCGGTTCTATTATTTGTCACGAAACAGAAATTTGTCATTTGTTCTTCTCATATCGTGATGTTGACGTTCAGATTTCACTTCAGCAAAGCCAGATTGAGAATGCGCCAGCGAACTTAAAACAAGCTGCCGAGTTGATTGCTTCTTTAGACGTTACCAGGAAGTGATTTAGTCCAGCTCTGTGAATGGCTGGCTCACTAATGGGTTCTTCAGCGGGCGAGAAAAGGTATCTAAGGTCCGCAACGGGGCGGTACCTGCCAACGACGGCAACCGGCTGCGGATTCAATCGGTCAACGCAACACACTGTTCAAATCGTTGAGCCGGTGTTTGGTAGTGTAGCGTCTTCCTGGGCCGCTCGTTGAGTCGTCTGGCTACTGCGTCAAGTTGCTCTTGCGAATACGTGGAAATATCTAATCCCTTGGGAAAATACTGGCGCAACAGGCCATTGGTATTTTCATTTGAACCGCGCTGCCAMGGATTCTGTGGATCGCAGAAGTAGACCTGGATGTCGGTGGCCAACGTAAAGCGTTTATGCCCGGCCAGCTCGCTACCACGATCCCACGTCAGTGACTTATACAGTTCCTGGGGCAGCCTG
>NZ_NEHB01000064.1 GCF_002127655.1 Janthinobacterium sp. GW456P | reverse complement strand
CGGCCAGCGCCGGCGCCTCGGGCGTCTGCCAGCCGCCGGGCAGGCCCGCTTGCGCGTCGCCGGCGGCCAGCTGCGCCCAGGCGCCGGCGTCGAAATAATCGATGGCGCCCGCCTGCGGCCACGGCAGCATGTCGAGCACGCCGGGAAAGGCGCGCACGAAGCCGAGAAACTGGCGCCGCGTGTGCTTCCAGCCGATCCAGCAGGCCAGCATCTGCACCAGCCGGTCGCGCCCCAGCAGCACTTGCACCATCGCCTGCGTGCCACGGTTGGCCGTGCCCACCTGCAGCAATCGGCTGCCGGGCAGGGCGCCGAAGCGCTGCCAGCGGTCCTTCAGGGCCAGGCGCGCCACCAGTCCGCCCATGCCGTGGGCAACGATGCGCAGCGGTTGTCCGCGCTGTTCGGCGTCGCGCATGGCCTCGTCGAGCACGGGCAGGAAGGCGCGGCACGACTCTTGCAGCGACAAGCGCCAGTCATAGGTAAAGGGCCGTACCTCCTGGCTTTGGGCGAGAAAGCGGGCGAACGGTTCATAGCAGGACTCGATCCAGCCGGCGCTGACGATGTGCGGCTGGCCCACGGCCAGGCGTTCGATGCGCCCTTCGACCAGGTTGACGGGGTCGAACCAGATGCGGTTGCTGCCCACTTGCAGGTGGCTGCCCATGATGTCGGGCAGCAGCAGCACGATGGGCGCATGCGCCCGCCGTTTCGGCACTTCGCCGCCGCGCGCCAGCGGGCCGTGCTCGATGCCGGGCAGCGGCTGGTAAGCGCTCTCGTCGCCGGTAAGCGCCTGCACGGCGGCCTGGCTCGATGGCGCGCGCTCGAAGTAGTTCAGGTGGTGCGTGTGCGGTCCGCGCAGCAGCAGTTGCCGCACGGGCGTGCTGCGCGTGGCGCCGCCGGCCATCGAGGCGCAATTGACCACCAGGTCGTTCTGCCCGCCATACAGCTGGTCGCCGAGGCAGTCGCCCAGCCAGCCCAGCAGGCCATCGCCGCTGCATGCGCCGGCCAGCACGTGCAGCGGGCTGGCCACGCGCACGTCGGGCGCGTTGAGCAGCGCCACCAGGGGAGAATCGGGCATCATCGCTTCCAGTCCCGGCAGGATGCGCGCGTCGCAGCGCTGCTGCACCACGGCCAGCAGGAAGGCCATGGCGCCATCGGGCACGCCGCCGTGCAGCAGCAGGTTGAACATTACGCTGGCCCAGCGGTCGAGACGGCCCGACATCAGGGTGGTGCCGCGCGACGGGCAAGCCACGCGCACGAAACGGGCGATGCGGATGGCGCGTGTTTTGAGTTCCACGCTCAATTCGCGCAGGCGCGCCGCATCCGCGTCGTAGCCGCCGCGTCCGCCCAGCCGCGCCTGTGCCGTGTAGTGGTCGATATCGTGGCTGTTGAACGCTTCGCCGCCCACCGTGTTTTCGCTCAATCGCTCCAGGCCGTCGCCGGCCAGGTCGACGGCGCCGCGGCTGTCGATGCGCTGCGCGCGCGCCAGCAATTCGCCTACCAGGCCGCCGCGCGAATGGGTCAGCAGGTGCAGCACGGCGCCGTGCTGCAACTGGCGCACGAGGGCCAGCGCGTTCTCGATGGGGCTGTCGCTGAGGCTGCGGTGTTCATAGCCGTAGATGCGGTTGCCGTATTGCGCCGCCAGTTGCGGCGCCAGGCCGTTGCGCCACAGGCCGGCAAAGCTGCGCTGGGTCGATGAAGCCGTGCCGTGCAACAGCAGCAGCACCGGCTCCGGCCCGGCGGGCAGGCTGGCGACGGCCGTCATGCCGCCCGCCTCGATGCCGCAGCGGTACAGGCCCAGCCGTTGTTCCAGCTGGCGGTCCTGGAAGGCGCCCGCCGCCGCCAGCGCCGTCATGGCGGCGGCGCCGCAGCGGTACACGCGCACGGCCCGCAACATCCAGGCGCCCAGGCCGTCGCGGCTGGCGCCGGGCG
>NZ_NEHB01000063.1 GCF_002127655.1 Janthinobacterium sp. GW456P | reverse complement strand
GCAGGCGCAAGTGCAGGCGGGCCTGGCGCACGCCCCCACCTTCGGCTGGCCCGGCATCGCGCCCAGGCTGGCCGCACATTACCGCCGCATCCGCGCCGCGCCGCACCCCGGCGCCTACACGCGCCTCGTCGCCACGTGGCTGTTTCCCCTGCATGAATGGCTCAAGGGCCACCACAGCGCGCGCCTGCTGCGCCGCCTGGAACGCTCGCAGTGGTGGAGCGCGGAGCAGTTGCAAGAGTGGCAGCTGGCGCGCCTGCGCGCCCTGCTGCGCCACGCGGGCACGCACGTGCCTTACTACCGCGCCCTGTTCGCCCGCAGCGGTTTCGACCCCGAGCAAGTACGCCAACTGGCCGATTTGGCACGCCTGCCGCTGCTGCGCAAGCTTGACATCGCCAGCGCGCGCGACAGCTTTAAATCCGCCCGCGCCGTCGGCTTGCGCCCGTTCGCCACGGGCGGCTCCAGCGGCGAACCGCTACGGTTTTTCCTCGGCCGGCGCAGGGTCAGCCACGATATCGCGGCCAAGTGGCGCGCCACGCGCTGGTGGGGCGTCGACATCGGCGACCGCGAAGCCGTGCTGTGGGGTTCGCCCATCGAGCTGCATGCGCAAGACCGCGTGCGCCGCCTGCGCGATGCGCTGCTGCGCACCACCCTGCTGCCCGCGTTCGCCATGTCGCCCGCACGCCTGGACGGCTACGTGCGGCAATTGCGCCGCTGGCGTCCGCGCATGCTGTTCGGCTACCCGTCGGCCCTGTGCCGCATCGCCAGCCACGCGCAAGCGCGGGACTTGCCGCTCGACGGCCTGGGCGTGAAAGTGGCCTTCGTCACGGCCGAACGCCTGTACGACGAGCAGCGCGCGCAGATCGCCACCGCCTTCGGCTGCCCCGTCGCCAACGGCTACGGCGGGCGCGACGCGGGCTTCATCGCCCACGAATGCCCGGAAGGCGGCATGCACATCACGGCCGAAGACATCATCGTGGAAATTGTTGATGCCCAGGGCCAACCGCTGCCCGCCGGCGCCACGGGCGACATCGTCGTCACCCACCTGGCCACGCAGGACTACCCCTTCATCCGCTACGCCACCGGCGACGTGGGCGCGCTGGGCACCGGGCCCTGCGCCTGCGGCCGCGGCCTGCCCCTGCTGCAGAAAATCGAAGGGCGCAGCACGGATTTCCTTACCGCCATGGACGGCACCGTCATGCACGGCCTGGCCCTCGTCTACATCGTGCGCGAACTGCCGCAGGTGCGCAGTTTTAAAATCATCCAGGAAAGCCTGCTGCGCACGCGCGTGCTGCTGGTCTCCCAGCCGCGCCTGGACGAACCCGCGCGCACGGCGATCGTCACCGGCTTCCAGGCCAGGCTGGGCGCGCAGGTCGACATCGCCATCGAGGAAGTCGACGAAATTGCCGCGGAAGCGTCGGGCAAGTACCGCTATGTGGTGAGCCAAGTAGCCGATATGCATTCCTGCCGGCCTAAGGTCCGGCCTTAATTGTACGAAATCGGTAAGCTGCTCGGACAGGGCGACGGCAGCTGGCCGCTGCCGCCTAATAGCGCGCCAGGGGTGTCCCCAGACTTACACCGAGAAGTAATTTTTCCATGGCGACGGAAAAATCCGAACCAAGGTGGTACAGTTGGTCATCGGGATCCGTAAAAGCATAAAAGCCATGCGCACCGACAAAAACCAACATGTGATCGTGATGGGCATTCGCCACCGCTTCCACGTCCCCAGTCTGATGCTGCCAACGGCGCAGTACAGCATTCGCCTCGGGCTTGAGGCCACTAAAAAAACTGATATCGCCTTTCGCCATCTCGATACCGGCACCCGTGCTCCCCACGTTCAAACCGCCGAAGTCGCTCAAAATCGCCAGCGCCACCTGCCTGGGCGACTTTTGCGGACCATAGTGACTATCATGAGGAACCCATCCCGCCTGTTCAAAAATTGGGCGGATCTTTTCTGATAAAGCGAACATCCTGAAATAGCCCCTTGATTCACCAGACACAGCCTATGCGTTATTCTTACGGATAGGAATAGGACTGTGCATATGACTAGGAACAAGCAAACAATCGAGGTAGTGACGGTGAGCCAGGAGCGCCGCAGGCGCTGGTCTGCCGAGGAAAAA
>NZ_NEHB01000062.1 GCF_002127655.1 Janthinobacterium sp. GW456P | reverse complement strand
GGCCGGCGACGCCTGCCAGGCGGGCGCCCGCGCCGGCCTGCGCTGCCTGCACAGCCGGGGCGGCATCGCCGAGTTGCGCGTGCTGGACCGTCCCGCCATGCTGGCCTTGCGCGCTGCGGGTGGCGCGGAACAGCTGGCGCTGCTGACGCGTCTGCAGGATGATACCGCCACCTTGATGCTTGATGGCAAACAGCAAAGCCTGCCGCTGGCTCAGCTCGCGCAGCGCAGCGATGGCAGTTTCACGACCTTCTGGCGCGCTCCGCGCAGCTGGCGCGACGAAGTGCCGCTGGGCGCGCGCGGCGCCGATGTGGATTGGCTGGCGCAGCGGCTGGCGCAACAGCGGGGCTTGCCGGCGCCGGCCGCCAATCTGCCGCTCGATGCCGAGATGCAAGGCCAGCTGCGCGCTTTCCAGCAAAGCCAGAACCTGCGGGCCGATGGCCTGGCGGGCCCGAAAACGTATATACGCCTGATGCAGCTGGGTGACAATGCGGAGCCGCGCCTGAGCAGCGCTGCTCCTGCCGTGGCGGCGCCCGCTGTGACGGCGATGGTGGCGGGGAAATAAGATGTCCTACATACTTGAAGCACTGAAAAAATCGCAGGCCGAGCGCCAACTGGGCGAGTTGCCCTCGATCCACGCACCGCAAGTGCAGCTGCACGATGCGGCCGCGTCCGGCGCCGGGCGGCGCGCGCCCATCTGGCTGGCGCTGGGCGGCGTGACGGTGGCCGTGGCCGCCGCCTTGCTGTTCTGGCAGCCCTGGCAGGCAGGCACGGCTGCACCTGCGGCCGCGCCTGCCGTGCTGGCCCAGGATGTGCCCGCGCCGATGCCGGCAATCGTCCCGCCGGCAGTCCCTTTACCTGTATCTGTACCCGCGCCGGCCCCCGTCACGCAAGTCACGCCCGTGCCGCCAGCGGCCACGGCCGCGCCCGTGCACCATGCCAGACCCGTGGCGGAACCCCCGCAGGAGAGGCCTGGCCAAGCCGCGCCGCCGCCCGTGGCGGCCCCGGCTCCGGCGGTGCCTGCGCCCACGCCGGCGGGCGAGGAAAGCGTGCCCGGCATGCGCGACTTGCCCGAGCCGATACAGCGGCAAATCCCGCCCATCTCCATCGGCGGCTATATCTACTCGAAAAATCCGGCCGATCGTTTATTGTTGATCGACAAGGTCTTGCGCCACGAAGGCGAGGAACTGGCGCCTGGCCTGGTGCTGGAAAAGTTGCAGCCGAAAGCGGCCATCTTCAGTTTCAAGGGCTACCGCTACCGCGTGCCGTATTGAGTTGTTATGCATCAAGGCCGGGCCCCCATAGCTGAACCATACTGGCTTGGCCTGGTCGAACCAGGGTCGCTGCGACCGTGTGCGCGGCCGGGGAGTTCCGATGATTGCTGCCGCAGCTGGTGAAGGTGCTTTTGATGCGCATGGCCTGGGTAACCTGGCGCGCATCGACCATATCGTCGTGCTGATGATGGAAAACCGTTCCTTTGATCACATGCTCGGCTACCTGAGCCTGGAAGGCGGGCGCGCCGATATCGATGGCTTGCAGGCCAGTCATGCCAACGTGCATGCGGGCGTGCGCTATCCCGTGCACCATTTGCGGCGCACGGCCTTTGGCCCGCAGCAAGACCCGTCGCATACGGGCACGTCGGTGGCGCAGCAATTGCAAAACAATAATGGCGGCTTTGTCGACGACTATGCGCAAACGCATCCGGGCGACCCCGACATCGACCTGGTGATGGGTTACTATAATGCGGCCGACTTGCCCATGTACGATTTCCTGGCGCAGCAGTTCTGCGTCTGCGACCGCTGCCACAGCTCCGTTCCTGGCGCCACCTGGCCCAACCGCCTGTATGCGATCAGCGGCAAGGCGGCCGGCAGCCGCGACAGCAAGCGCGTGCCCCTGTACACGAACAAATCCTTCGTGCGCCACCTGGATCGCGCCCAGGTCAGCTGGAAATTTTATTCCGCCTGGAAGCCCTGGAGCCTGGCGCTGACGGACGATCATTACCGTTCGTCCGAGCTGTACGAACCGTTCGGTTCGAGCGCGCGCCGCTATGGCTTCATCGGCGATGCGCTGGCGGGCGCCTTGCCCTCGGTTAGCTGGATCGATCCGCATTTCTTTGAAAACGACGACCACCCGCCGGCCGACATCCGCGCCGGTCAGGCGCTGGTGGCGCAGGTCTACCAGGCCCTGTCGCGCGGCCCCGCCTGGGCGCGCACCTTGCTGATCCTCAGTTATGACGAGCACGGCGGCTTTTTCGACCATGTGCCGCCTGGCCCCGCCATCGACGACGACCCTGCGTTTCGCCAGTACGGCGTACGCGTGCCCATGCTGCTGGTGTCGCCGCTGATTTCGCCGGGCAGCGTCAGCCATGAGGTATACGATCACACGTCGATCATCAAAACCATCCTGCAGCGCTTTTGCCGCGCCGCCGATGGCAGCTTGCCCCAGATGGGCGCGCGCGTGGCGGCCGCCAGCGGAGGGGGCGCCGTGCTGACCCTGGC
>NZ_NEHB01000061.1 GCF_002127655.1 Janthinobacterium sp. GW456P | reverse complement strand
GCCCCGGCAGCCAGGTGACCACGCAGAACGGCAGCGGCGCCGCTGCGGGCGGGGCCATGGGGCCGGGCGGCGCGGCAAGGGGCTCGGCGGGCATGCGCCCCTCCAGCGGACGCTGGGCGCGCCAGGGCCACAAGATCGTCCTGTACGGCGTCTGACATCATGGCCATCGGCGCTTATGCTGCCTGGATGCTGGCGCAGGAGGCGCGCTCGCTGCTGACGCGGCTGGCGCGGCTGGAACCGTTCGCGCTGATCGAGCCGACGGTGCTGGCGGCCGCCCTGATGCCCAGCGCCCAGTCGGCCATCGAAGGCCAGCTGGTGCAGGGCCGGCGTGAATTGCGGCGCATGGTCGCCCAGTTCCAGCACTGGCTGCGGCGCGAGCACGCCGATGGCGCCAGCATGGCCACCGCCGCCGAGGCGCAGCGCCGCTTCACCTTCCTGCGCCTGAAATTCAATGCCGCGCTGACCCAGTTCGACCTGTTCAACGAAGTCATCACGCAGCGCAGCGAGCACAAGACGGGCGTGTGGCTGGCCGGGCTCGACATCGTTGCCGCCGACGCGCTGGCGCTGCCCGGCAATGTGTACCGGGCGCCGCCCGTGATCTGCTACCTGGACCGGGGGCCGGGCGCCGCCATCCGCCGCGCGCGCACGCGCCTGCCGGGCGGCGGCGACAATCCCGTCGCCATCATCCGCCTGCCGCGCGAACGCATGATCGGCAGCAGCATCGCTTCGTCGCTGGTGCACGAGGTAGGCCACCAAGGCGCGGCGCTGCTGGACCTGGTGGCGTCCTTGCGGCCCGTGCTGCAAGCCATGCAGCACGGCGGCAGCGGTCTGGTGCATGTATGGCAGTTGTGGGAGCGGTGGATTTCCGAGATCGTGGCCGATTTCTGGTCGCTGGCGCGGGTCGGCGTGGCCGCCACCCTGGGCCTGATCGGCGTGGTCAGCCTGCCGCGCGTGTTTGTCTTCCGCCTCAATGTCGACGATCCCCATCCGGTGCCATGGCTGCGGGTGCGCCTGAGCTGCGCCATGGGACGGGCCTTGTATCCGCATCCGCAATGGGACCGGCTGGAGCAGCTGTGGCTATCGTACTACCCGCTGACCGGCTTGCCGCCGGCGCGGCAGCGGCTGCTGGAACAGCTGCAGGCCAGCATGGCGGCCCTCGTGGGTTTACTGGTGCAGCACCGGCCGTCCGCCTTGCGCGGCGGCTCGCTGGTCGAAGCCATGGCCGTGCACACGCGCCAGCCCGCCATGCTGGCGCAGCTGTTTCGCAGCTGGAGCCTGGCGCCGGCGCAGATGTACCAGGCCGCGCCGACCCTGGTATTCGCCGTGCTGGGCCAGGCGCGCGCCAGCGGTACCTTGAGTCCGGAAGACGAAAGCGAGCTGCTGGGGCGTTTGCTGACCCACTGGGCCTTGCGCAGCACCCTGGACACGTCGGAGCTGTGCGCCGACGTCGTGCGGCATGGCCGCCAGTCCGGCAGGCCGTTGCCGCCCCTGGCATCCCGTTTGATTACCCATTGAGGAGAACGACATGAGCAGCAAGATGAGCAGCAAAAGCAGAGGGGCGGGCCAGGCGGGTCCGAAACACCACGGCGGCAGCATCGCGGTCACCGTACACGAGCAGGACAGCGGGGCCATGGTCGTCAATGCCGCCATCAGCCTGTACCGGGGAGCCGAGGCGGATTGCCACAACTTCAATGCCGCCACCTGGGTGCCTGATCCCGCCATGCTGGTGGGCGTGCGCTGGACGGACGGGCGTGGCGGCACCGTGTTTACCGACCTGATGACGGGCAGTTACGTGGGGGTGTATGGCAATTTCCCCGCCACGCCGCCCCAGTGCGTGACGGTGCAGGCCGGCTGCAGCGCCGTATTGTGCTTTACGCCCCAGCTCAACCCGCAGGTGACGCTGGCGTTTGAAACGGCCGACTGCCATCCCAGCGACTGTCAGTTCGGCAGGGTGGGCGACCGCGCCATCGCCACCGTTTCGTTTGACGGCGATCAGAGCGCCGACGGGCGCGACCAGGTGCAGCTGCTGGCCGCCGCGCCGTGGGTGCCCATGCGCGGCGCCGCGAACGCGTTTTCCACGCCAGTGCGGCGCGCCGGCATGCACCGCTTCATGGGACAGATGATGCTGTCGCAGCGTCCTGAACTGCGCAACGCCTTGCCCGTTCCGGAAGGACTGAGCCCGCACGCCATGCTGGCGCTCGATGCGGAATACGAGACGGAAGAGCGCCAGCCGCAGCCCATCACCGGCAACGTGGGCGTGTCGCTGACGCGCACGGAAACGGAGCCGACGGAAGACTTGCCGCTGTGGACCTTGATACGCAACAGTACCGAGGCGATGTCGTTTACCAACTACCTGCATTTCATGGACAGCCTGTTTTGCGGCGACCTGGCCAATGTGCGCGGCTTCGAACAGGAGCGCTTCGTGAAAAAGGCCGATATGTTCCAGCAGCTCAAGCAGCGCCGCGCACTGCCGTTTTCCGATGCCGACTCCTATCGCGTGCTGAAAGTGGCGACGGAAGCGTTCGTGATGGTCAATTGCGGCGTACTGAACCAGCCGCTGGCCTTCAATCCGGCCGAGGACAACGCCTACCTGGACCGGCGCGACATTCCCCAGGGACGCGACCTGGAAACCGTGCTGCGCCACGACTACCTGGAAAACATCGACGGCTTCCAGACCTTGCCCTACCTGGCCGTGATCCGCCGCAAGCTGCCCGACATCCCCATCAGTATCCCGCGCGGCCAGGAAGGCGAAGTCGACCTGTGCTTTGGCATCATTCAGGAAAAGCTGGCCAATCCTTGCCTGCTGGAACTGATCTGGTCGTACTGGCACGAAGAGGGCATGCTGGTGCAGACCATGAACGCCATCGCGCAGCGCTTCCAGAACCTGCGCGCGCCGGGCAACCATCTCGATCCCTTGTCGAACACGGAAATCGACATGCTGCGTCCACTCAATAATCTGCTGTGGGGATACACGCAGGATGAACAGCACCGGCTGACCGTGATGCGCCGCAACTACGAGTACGACCACCATTACGGCGTGCGTCTGGACGGCAAGGCGGTGCAGCACTTCCGGCCAGCCGACAGCCGCTCCAAATTCCTGGAAGCCTTCCACCACTTGCTGCGCCTGCTGACCTCGTTCTACAAGCAGGATGACGATACCACCGTGAAGGCGGACGCCTTCCCCGTGCTGAATGCATTGAAGGAAATCCATTTGATCCTGTCGCAGGGCGCGCACAACCAGTTCGGCGATTTGCCGTCGACGGCGCGCATCGAGATGCTGATGCAGCAATGGATGCTGGCGCGCCCCGAGTTCCGCGAATTTTTGCCCACGCGCGTGATGGTCGCGTATCCGGAACCGTGGATGGACAGGGTCGACGCCATGAAGAAACTGCAGGGCTGGACGGACACGAGCGTCATGCATTTCCGTAACCTGGCCATCTTTGGCGAGCAATTGCTGCTGTCTGTGCGCTACGGAAACTGGAGCGATATCTATGAACCCACGCAGGCATTCAACTGGGCGCGCTTCTGGCGGCCGCAAGTGCAGGGCTATATCCACGGCTACCGCGCCGCCACCGGGGTCGATCTGTCCGTCGACAGCAGCGACCCGGTGGTCGAATCGACGATGCCTTCGGTGTTGCTGCGCCAGCGCCTGAGCCAGCAGCTGCGCAGCGTCTAGGGCGTGAGCGGGGCGCGTGCATGCTCGACTTTACCAGTGCCCTGTACCTGGGCATGCGCCATCCGGCGGCCCGGCTGGCGCCGTGGAGCAGCCTGACCCTGGGCCAGCCGGCCGCGCTGCGCGAGCCGCCCGG
>NZ_NEHB01000060.1 GCF_002127655.1 Janthinobacterium sp. GW456P | reverse complement strand
CAAATGCCCACACTTATCGACTGTTAATTGTTAAAGAACTGTATTCGGTACTGCTTTCGCGCTATCGACAAAGCGTTGTGTTTGTCAGCTGCGAAGAAGGAAGAGTATGCAGCATTTCACTACATCCGTCAACTCCTTCTTTTTTACTGCATCGCCGTTTCCGGTGATCCTCAAGTGCCGCATTTGACTGCGTCTCATTGGGGAGGCGAACTATAGCAAAGCCGCCCATGGGCGGCAAGCTTTATTTCAGCAATTCGGCAACCGCCATGCCGACATCGGTCGTACTGGCGCTGCCGCCCATATCAGGCGTACGCGGGCCATGCTCGAGCACCTGTTCGATGGCGTGCACAATCGCGTCATGTGCTGCAGTGTACCGAGCGTCGCCATTGCCGAGGAAGTCCAGCATCATGGCACCCGACCAGATCATGCCGATCGGGTTGGCAATATTCTGGCCGTAGATATCGGGCGCGGAACCGTGCACCGGTTCAAAGACGGAGGGAAATGTGCGCTCCGGATTGATATTGGCCGACGGTGCAATGGCAATCGTCCCCGTACAGGCAGGGCCCAGGTCAGACAGGATATCGCCAAACAGGTTCGACGCGACCACCACGTCGAAACGTTCGGGACTCAATACAAAGCGGGCAGCCAGGATGTCGATATGGTATTTATCCCAGTGCACATCGGGAAACGCTGGCCCCATCGCTTCGACTCGCTCATCCCAGAATGGCATGCTGATGGCGATACCATTCGACTTGGTCGCCGATGTCAGGTGTTTTTTAGGCCGGCTTTGCGCCAGTTCAAACGCATACTTCAAGATACGGTCGACGCCTTTGCGCGTAAACACAGATTCCTGCAGCACCGTTTCGCGCTCCGTTCCCTCGAACATGCGCCCGCCCACGGATGAATATTCTCCTTCCGTGTTTTCACGCACCACATAAAAGTCGATATCGCCCGGCTTTTTATTCGCCAGCGGACATGGCACGCCCGGCATCAGCCGCACGGGACGCAAGTTGACGTATTCGTCGAATTCACGCCGGAACTTTAGTAAAGAACCCCACAGCGAGATATGATCGGGCACTTTATCTGGCCAGCCCACGGCGCCAAAATAGATGGCGTCGAAATCCTTGAGCTGCGCGAACCAGTCCGAGGGCATCATTTGCCCGTGTTCCAGGTAATAGTCGCAATTGGCCCATGCCATCGTCGTAAACTGCAGGTCGATATTGAAACGTCGGGCGGCCGCTTCAATTACACGCAAGCCCTCCGGCATGACTTCATTGCCAATGCCATCACCGGCGATGACGGCGATTTTATGTATGTTCATGGGGAAACCCTATTGGAAATAGACGATGGAAGCCCGTATTTACATCTGCTGCCTCACGTCCGGGTACAGACGCGCCAGCACATCGGCAGTGATCGCCGTGATGATGGGCTGCACACATTCGGCAGCCAGTTCATTGGACTTCGCGCGGCGCACGTCTTTCCATAACTCGACCAATGCGCTCTCATGACGCGCCACCGCCTGCTCGACTTCATCCTGCCAGAAGGCCGGCGCCTCGCTTTCGACAAAATTGCCGCGGCCACGGCCAAAGTGCGCTACCGCCAGGTAACGCAGCACGCCCGCCACCATCAAGGTGCGCAGGAAGGCATCGGTAAATTGCATCGTGGGTTCATTGCGGTCCGTTCCGGAATTAAAGCCCCAGGCTGCGCCCGCAAACGTCAACGCACCAACCACACCGCCAAGCAGGGCGCCCGTGCCCAGAGTCAGGCCGCCGGAAATCAGGTCGGCCGACAGCCCCGTCGCCGCACCGGAAATCATCGCGCCCAATAGCCCTGCTTGCGCCTTGTCGATCGGCGCGCGCACGGCGAAATTTTCCCGTATCCGGCTATTGATCTTATGCGCATCGGTGGGGTCGAGCTTATGCAAGATCAACAGTTCACGCGTCGTTTCCCCACTGTGCGTATTGAGCCGCGCCACCAGGCTGGCCATGGCCTTTTCCTGGCGTTGTTGCTCTGCATTCTTGCCTATGCCCACGACTTGCAAGGCCGATTTCAGCAAGCCCTTGGACGCCAACTCGATGGCCTCGCGATCCTGTGCAGCCACGGCCAGCTGCGTGGCCAACAAGTGCATGGCCTGCCGGAAACGCACCGTATTCTGCGCTTGCCAGGCAGCAAACAAGCGCGCATAGCCTGCTTGCTGCGACTGCGGCAACAATTTACCCACAGCTTCGTAAAACACGCGTTCATGCACCCAGCAGCGGGCAAAGGCATCGAGCGCCAGGACATCGCGCACGATGGGATATTGCTGCAAATGCTCGCGCCAGCGCGCCTGCTCGCCATGTTCCTCACTACCCGGACGCGGCGGCCCCATCTGATTGAGCAAGACCACCACAGGCTTATCCAGCCAGGCCAGGATTTTCATTTCCGCCGGCAAGTAGCCCGCATCCTTCGGATGTTCCGAGGAATTCACCAGGTACAGCACCACGTCGGCCGCGTCCTTGGCCGTGCGCAGCGCTTGCTGGCTGAGCCAAAATGGCCGGTCGCGATAACGGTCCAGCACTTCACGCAGAAACCAGCCGATGGGATTGCCTGACTGGCCCAGGCGCTTGAGCAGACGCACGGAGTCGCCAAAGCCTGGCGTGTCCCACAATTGCAAAGCATCACCCTGTGGCGTGGCCAACAAGGTATGCGATTCGGCAAACACGGTCACGTGGGCGGCGTCGCGCACTTCGCCCACATCCACCCCAACGAGGGTACGCGCGAGTGTCGTCTTGCCATTATTCGTGTGCGAAATCAGCGCAAACTGAATCTGCACCGCGTCATCTTGCACATCTTTATTCACGTTCACACTCATGCTGCTGCCGATACTTTCAAGCCGACACCGGCATCGAGCGGGTGCAAGGCAGGGTTGAGCAAATTGACCACGGTGGCCGTGGCTTTATGGAACTGGCAAAACTGCTGCCACAAGGCGACCCGTTCCGCCAGACGCGCGCCGTTATCCGCCTGCTCGCCCGCGCGCTCCAGATAGCTGGACTCGTCGATCAGGACAGCGATGCCGCGCGCCGATGATTGCACCAGGTAATCGAGGAAGGCCCCGTGATTTTCCTTTTCCGGCGTTGCTGTCAGATTGAACAGCACGGCAGTGATATTGACTTGTGGATCGTTCAAGTCCGTATCGCGCAAGACGTCCTGCGGCTCTTCGCCATACGACGTTGATGGACGCAGCATCATGCGCCCCTGCTCGCCAAACAGCATGAGGGCGATTTGCCCCAGACCCTTGTGACGTGCCTCATCGACAGTAAAGCTGTAGGGCAAGACGCGCAGCATGCCACCCGTGGCCACACCGATACTTTCATTAAGTTTTCGGAAATACGGCTGATCGAGATCCAGCGGAAACTGCCTGGCCAGGCGCGCGGCGCGCCAATTATTGACCAGTGCCAGGATCAGGCGGGGGACAACCACCAGCAGGAAAATCGTCGCCGCATACAAATGCACCCAGCGTGCGCCGCCTTCGACGGTCGTCGTTTGCGGGAAGCGCAGCGCTTCGATTTCCGCCAGCGAAAAACCTTGTAAATGAAACAGGGCAATGGCCGGCGCAAACAGGGTCGATAGCAGGCTATGCACCTGGCCGGCATTCAGAAAGGTGCTTTCCCAGCCGGCCGCGTATTGCGACAGGAAACCGCGCGCATACAGCGAGGCGACGGCGCCGATGGCAAACATGGCAGCGCTCAGGTGGATGGTACGGCCTACTCGCGCGGCCGTCAGCTTGGCGCTCAGGTGCGCCCATTCCCCCATGAAACTGAGCAAGCCCGAGGACAAGGCATGCGGCAGTTTGCGCGGCAAGGCCAGCCGGCCCACGCTCAGGTGGCGCACCAGTCCCGCCTTCGGCCAGCCCAGGGAATGCGAAGGGATGCATAGCCAGATCAGCAAGCCCAGGTAAACCAGCACATTCCAGGCGATGATCAGCAGCAAGGGCGCCGACAGCAAGTCGACGCGATGGGGATCCGTGATGCGGTCGAGCACGGCGCCCAGCAGCAGTGCCAGCAGGGGCAAAGTCAGCGCCAGGGCTTTCATGCCGTTACGACGTTTCGCGAAAGCGGCGAAGGCGGGGGTGCGCTCGGTAATACGCTTAAGGATCAGCTCGGAACGCTGCTGCAGGAAATCGTCACCCGTGACTTCGGCCTGCTTGCCCGAAGCTTGCCACTGCGCAAGCTCACGCGCACTGCGGCTGGCATACATGCGGTCATCCTCGCTGAGGACTTCTTTTTTCTGGTCGGCCGTCTCGATAGCACGAACCAATACCACTTCTCTCGCAATCTGCTCGTTCATGGTGCTCCTGTTTTTGTATGAAACGACAACTCGACAGGCAGATTGTGACGTACTTTCGTGTTTCAGGCCAACGCATCCTCGGCCCGGAACAAATTATGTAGCAGATAGATCAGGAAAGAAGCAATCCAGGCAGACCATAAGGTGTGTGTAAAGAATTGCGTACCTTGCAACTGTTGCTGCCAGCTTGCCGCCAAACCGCACAGCAGCATGACGCCAGCGAGCAGCAGCGCCGTGCGTGGTCGTCCGGGCAGACAGAACAATGGCAAGGCCAGCATCCACCAGGCAGTGTTTGCCTGGGTAGCAGGCAGGCATGCCATGGCAGATGCGCTGGCTGGCAATGTTTCCAGCAGGCGCGTGTACGGCTCCAGTCCGCCATAACGCAACAAATCCGTGGGACAGGGCACGTCGCTGAAGGAAGAGAGCAAATAGATGCTTAGCGGCACGAATATAGCCGACAGCGCCACCACGCGCAAGGCGCTGCGACGCGAAGCAAGCCAGGCCAGCGGACGCAAGGTGTCCCACACGGCCAGCCCGATCATGACGGCGCCAAGCAAGATCATACCGATCTGAAAACTGCGCGCCCACACGCTGTCAGCGCCGACAAATTGTCCACGCGCACCGTCGAACATACTGTCGGCAATCATGAGGTCGAGGTTGCTGTAATTGCCGATCCAGAGTATCAGCATGGCCGACAGCATCAGGATGCTATCGATGCCTTTGGGAGTTTTGACGAGTTTAAGCTTGGCCAGCATGGATGCACACGTTACTTGATGAGAATGGACGTCATCGTACAGTGTCAATATGAAGAGAACATGACGGTGCCCGCCGTACACAACATGTGGTGATAAATGACAAAGGCAGCGCGCAGCGCTGCCTTTTTTTTCGTCGCTTGATTCGCATTGCAATAGCCGGGATCAGACCCTCCATGCCGCAAACGCAGGGGCTTGCGCTGTCGCTCGTGGGGGTCGGCGTAGGTCGGCTTAGCGCTGCGCGCGTAATCCGACACCACCAGCGGCGCCAAACAAGCACCACAAAACCCCCAGACGAAAAAAAACCCGACCATTGCTGATCGGGTTTTTCTCTACTGCGAATAACAAGCCTGACGATAACCTACTTTCACACTGGTTGCAGCACTATCATCGGCGCAAAGTTGTTTCACGGTCCTGTTCGGGATGGGAAGGGGTGGG
>NZ_NEHB01000006.1 GCF_002127655.1 Janthinobacterium sp. GW456P | reverse complement strand
GGCCACGTCCACGCGCGAGGCCGCGGCGCGGCGCCACAGCAGCGCGGCGGCCACGGCGGGCAGCGCCCACAGGGCCAGCAGCGCTTGCCAACCCCAGCTTTGCGCCAGCGGTGAAGCGGACGCGGCCGCGATGGCCGCGCCGCCCATGATGCCGGTTGTATAAAAGCCCATCAACTGGCCCGCCCGCTCGGGGAAATGGCGCTTGATGAAGGCGGGCAGCAAGGCCTGCACCAGCGCGATGCCCAGGCCGCCCAGGGCCGCCGTGGCGATCAGGCCGCCGCTGCCATGCAAGGGCCAGCGCAGCGCGCAGGCGGCAGCGATGATGGCGATGCCGAGGCTGATGCCGCGCGCCACGCCCAACCGGCGCTGCAGCTGGGCGCCCGCCAGCGCGCACACGCCCATGGCGAACACGGGCACGGTGGTCAGCAAGCCCGCGTCGGCATTGCTGAGGCCCGTGCTGGCCTGGATGCTGTCGAGCAAGGGGCCGATGGCGGCCAGGATGGGGCGCAAATTCAGGCCCAGCAGGATGATGGCGGCCACCAGCAGGGCGGACGAAGACAGCGGAGAAGAGACGGGGCGTTCAACAGGCATGGCAGAGTAGTCCTTGCCTCGCAGGGAGGCACATGGTTTAATGCGTGAGATAATCACTCGATGAAAAGTATCTTAGCATAAAGATAGAAAGTTATCTTGATGTCGAGATAAATACCGACGCCATGACGGATACCCCGCAAGAACACACGCGCGCGCAATTTGCCGCCGCACAATGGCAGCGCGAACTGCCGCAGATGGATACGCGTGCCATGCAGCTGGTGGGCCAGCTGGGCACGGTGGCGCAGCTGATGGCGCGCGACTGGCTCAATCCCCTGTTCGCCGAACACGGCTTGCAGCCGGGCGAATTCGACGTGCTGGCGACCTTGCGCCGCTCGGGCGCGCCCTACAGCCTGACGCCGACGGCCCTGTACGAGGCGGCCATGCTGTCCTCGGGCGGCATGACCAACCGCATCGACCGGCTGGAAGCGGCCGGCCTGATCGAACGCCAGAAGCACCCGACGGACCGGCGCGGCGTGCTGGTGGCTCTGACGCCCCAGGGACTGGCCTTGATCGAACGGCTGGTGCTGCTGCACGTGGACAACGAGCGCGCGATGCTGTCGGCCTTGAGCGCGAACGAGCAGCGCCAGCTCGACCAGTTGCTGGCCAAGCTGCTGCACGGCATGGCGCAGGAGAAGAAGGTTTAAGAAAGCAGCTGCGCCAGCTCGCGCAGCGCCGCATTGCCGCGCCGGGCCAGGCGCTGCAGGTCGGCAGGGTCGCGGCTGTCGTACAGGGCCTGGACATGACCCTCGCTGGCGGCGCGCAGATCGAGGTCGCCCGCGCCAGGGTCGGGCAACTGCCCCTCGACAAGGGTCAGGAAATAATGGCGCTGCGCGCCGCGCAGGTTGGCTGCGAACTGCAGCACCAGGCCATTCTCGAACAGCAGCGCACCGCTGCGCGCCCCTGCCTCCAGCAGCAGGCGATACGGCGGCAAGGGCCGCCGCGCCGCGCGCAGCACGCTGGCCAGGCGTACCTGATAACCGAGTTCCAATCCGTTCGCATGCAAGCGGCCGCCTTGCAGATACACCTTGAACGATGTTTGCACGGCCCGGCTGGCGCGGCGGAACCAGCGCTCATCCTCATACAGGCACAGCTGGCCGCCATCGCACAGTTCATAAAACCCGAGCGCCAGCAGTTCCGGCGCCGTGAACGTGGCCAGGCCGACGGCTTGCGGATCGCGCAGCCAGCCATCGTCAAGATAGGATTGCATCACGGCGTGGATATCGTGGAGGGGCATAGGGACATGATCGGCGGTGGCAAAGGCCTGTATTGTAGGCCAGCCTATAATAGCCGGGCCACACCATCACTCAACGCACACACTACGCCATGGCCCCACACGACGCGCTTTCCGAATTCGACCTGATCAAACAATATTTCGTGCGCCAGCGCCCCGGCCGCGCCACCCTGGGCATCGGCGACGATTGCGCGCTGCTCACGCCCGGCGCCGGCAAGCAGATCGCCATCTCCTCGGACATGCTGGTCGAGGACCGGCATTTCTTTGCCGGCGCCGATGCCCGCATGCTCGGTCACAAAAGCCTGGCCGTGAACCTGTCCGACCTGGCCGCCATGGGCGCGCGCCCCGTGGCCTTTACCTTGGCCCTGGCCCTGCCGCAGGCGCAGCACGCCTGGCTGGCCGGCTTTGCCGAGGGTCTGTTCGCGCTGGCCGACGCCTTTGATTGCGAACTCATCGGCGGCGACACCACCAAGGGACCCTTGAATATCTGCATCACCGTGTTCGGCGAACTGGCGCCGGGCCAGGCCCTGCGCCGCAGCGCGGCCGTGGCGGGCGACGATATCTGGGTCAGCGGCACCCTGGGCGACGCGCGCCTGGCGCTGGCCGGCTACCGCATGGAGCACGAATTGGCGCCCGCCGACCTGGCCACTGCCAGCGCGCGCATGCACACGCCCACGCCGCGCGTGGCGCTCGGTTGCGCGCTGGCCGAGCAAGGGCTGGCGCATGCGGCCATCGACATTTCGGACGGCCTGGCGGGAGATTTGGGCCACATATTAAAGGCGTCGCAAGTGGGCGCCACCCTCGACGTCGACGCCCTGCCGGTCGGCCCGATACTGGCGCGGCAGGAGACAGGCCTGCGCCGCCGCTACACGGCCGCCGGCGGCGACGATTATGAACTGTGCTTCGCGGCGCCCGCATCGTCGCGCGAGGCCATCGCCGCGCTGGGCATCGCCTGCGGCACGCCCGTCACGCGCGTGGGCCGCATCGAGGCGCAAGCAGGCTTGCGGCTGGTCGATGCGCAGGGGCAACCGCTGGACTTGCAGTTGTCGTCGTTCGACCACTTCAGCGAGTAAGAAGAAGGAATCGTCCTAGCGCACGGCCACGCGCGCCAGCCCCGGCTGGTTCACCATCCAGTAGTGCTGGAAGGCCAGGCGGATGTTGTCGCGCAGTTGGGTGTCGTCCCACGGTTTCGTATAAAAACGGTAGATGGCGCCGCGGTTGATCGAGTCGAGCACGGCTTCGAGGCCCGTGTAGCCGGACAGGATGATGCGGATGGTTTCCGGGTACAGCTCCTTCACTTTGCTGAGGAATTCCGTGCCGCTCATGCTGGGCATGCGCTGGTCGCAGACGATCACGTGCACCCTGTGCAGGGCCAGCATTTCAAACCCTTCGGCCGGCGTGCTGGCCGTGAGGATCTGGTAGCCCTCGGGACGGAACAGGCGGTGCAGCGAGGACAGCACGTTGACGTCGTCGTCGACGATGAGCAGGGTTTGCGCCGGCTGGGCGGCCGGGTCGTGGCCGGGCGGCAGGCCGGCGCCCGCGGCGATCATCTGCCCCAGTTCCAGCGCCGGCAGGGCGCGGCTGAAATAAAAGCCCTGGATCTCGTCGCAGCGGTTGCGCCGCAGGTATTCGAGCTGCGGGCGCGATTCCACGCCCTCGGCCACCACGCTCAGTTTCAGGCTGTGCGCCATGCTGACGATGGCCAGCGCGATGGCCGCGTCGTTCGGGTTGCTGGTGATGTTGCGCACGAAGGCGATGTCGATTTTCAGCTTGTCGATGGGGAAGCGCTGCAGATACGCGAGGCTCGAGTAACCGGTGCCGAAATCGTCGATGGCCACCTTCACGCCGATTTTTTTCAGCTTGCCCAGCACGACGATGGTGCGCTCGGCGTTCGACATCAGCGCCGTTTCCGTCAGTTCCAGCTCCAGCAGCTCGGGCGCCACGTTGTGCCGCGTCAGCGCGCGCGTCACTTCGCCTTCCAGGTCGCCTTCGGCAAACTGACGGCTCGACACATTGACGGCCACGTGCACGGGTCCCACTTCGCTGTCGCGCCATTCGGCGATCTGGCGGCAGGCGGCCTGGATCACCCAGGCGCCCACGCGCACGATCAGGCCCGTGTCTTCCAGCACCGGCACGAATTCGGCCGGCGCCACCAGCCCGTAGCCGGGGCGGCGCCAGCGCAGCAGCGCTTCGACGCCGCTGATGCGGCCCGTGCGCAAATCCACCTTCGGCTGGTAGTACAGAATGAATTGATCGTGTTCGAGCGCATGGCGCAGCGCCAGTTCCAGGTCCAGGCGCGCCAGCACCTGCACGTTCATGCCGGCCGTGAAAAAGCGGTAGCCGTCGCGGCCCGCCTGCTTGGCGCCGCCCATGGCCGTATTCGCGTACTTGATCAGGGTTTCCGGGTCGGTGGCGTCGTCCGGATACATGGCGATGCCGATGCTGGCCGTCAGGGTGGCCGCGTGGCCGCGCAAGTCGAACGGCGCGCGCAGGGCTTCGCGCACCTGGTTGGCCACGGCCACGGCTTCCTGCTGGTTGCGGCTCATGGTCAGGATCAGCGCGAATTCGTCGTTGCCCAGGCGCCCCACCGTGTCGCGCAGGCGCACGCATTCGACCAGGCGGTTGCTGAACTGGCGCAGCAGTTCGTCGCCCAGCGCCGCGCCCAGGGTGTCGTTGATGCTTTTGAAGCGGTCGAGCGCGATGAACAACACCACGATGCGCCAGCTTTTTTCCTGCGCCAGTTCGACGGCCTGGGCCAGGGTCTGGTAGAACAGGCTGCGGTTCGGCAGGCCCGTCAAGCCATCGTAATGGGCCAGGTGCTTCAGGCGCTCCTGCGCCTGGCGCCGCTCGCTGATGTCGCGCGCCACGGCGATCAGCAGCAGGCCGCCCGCAGCCTGCCCGCCCATCACGGGCGCCTGCGCATACCAGTGCCAGCCCAGTTCCACGGGTATCAGGCTCAGGTCGCGCCGCACCAGTTCGCATTCCGTCACTTCCGTGGCCAGGTGGGCCGGGCCGCCCGGCAGCGCGGCCAGCGGCGGGGCCGGCGGCGATGGCAGCAGGGTGCCGGGCGCCAGCGCCAGCAGTTCGCTGCGCGCATAGCCGAGCAGCCGGCAGGCGCCGTCGTTGACGTCGACCAGAGTCATGCCCAGCACGTCGACGAGGAAAATGGCGTCGGTGGTGGCGTCCATGGCGCCGCGAAAGCGCTGCAGTTCGGCCGTGCGCTGGCCCACCGTGCGTTCAAGCAAGGTGTTGTAGTGGCGCGCGGCGCGGTGCAGCAGCCGCACTTCGAGCATGTTGCGGATGCGCGTGAGCACCTCGAGCGCGTCGAAGGGCTTGCTGATGAAGTCGCGCGCGCCCGCTTCCAGCGCCGCCAGCTTGGCGTCGGGGTCGGCGGCGATCACCAGCACGGGCAGGTAGCCTTCCAGCTCCAGCGGGCGCAAGGCATCCATCACCTCATAGCCGCTCATGCCCGGCATGACCAGGTCGAGGATGATCAGGTCATACTGGTGGCGCTGGTGCAGGCCGGCCACGGCGCGCGCGTCGAGGGTGCTGGTGATGGCCGTGTAGCCGCCGCTGTGCAGCAAATGCTCGAGCAGGCGCAAATTGACGTCCTGGTCATCGACGATGAGAATTTTCGCCGCATAGATATCGGCCTGGCTGATCATGGCGCGCCTGTTCCCTTCTGCCGGCGCTGCTGCGCCACATAGGCCAGGGTGCTGTTGATTGCCTCGGTAAATTCATCGAGGTTGATCGGCTTGGTCAGGTAGCGGTAAAAGCCCAGCGCCATGCTGCGCTCGACGTCGCCCGGCATGGCGTTGGCCGTCAGGGCGATGACGGGAATGTGCGCCGTGCGGGGATCGGCGCGCAGCAGCTTCAGCGCTTCCGTGCCGTTCACGTGCGGCAGATTGATGTCCATCAGGATCAGCTGCGGCAGGTGCGTGCGCGCCATTTCCACCCCCAGGCGGCCATCCGTGGCCGTCAGCAGCTGCAATTGCGGGCAGTAGCGGACGATTTCCTCGACCAGGGTCAGGTTGGCGGGATTGTCTTCCACGTACAGCAGGGTCACGGGGGCGCTGTGCTCGAGCAGCGCCCCGGCCAAGTCGGGCCGCGGCAAGGCCAGCAGGTCGGGCGCGGGCAAGGCGTCGACCACGCGCAGCTCGATCCAGAAGGTGCTGCCCTCGCCGGGCGCGCTGGAAACGCCGATGCTGCCATCCATCAGCTCCACCAGGCGCTTGGTGACCACCAGGCCGATGCCGCTGCCTTCTTCCGTGCCGCCTTCCTGCCCCAGCCGGTTGAAGGGCTGGAACAGCAGCGCCACCTGTTCGCCGTCGAGGCCCACGCCCGTGTCGCGCACGCTGATGCGCACCCGTCCGTCCGCCTGCGGCGCGCAAACGATGCTCACTTCGCCATGCTCGCGGTTGTACTTGAGCGCATTCGACAGCAGGTTCAACAGAATCTGCTTGAGGCGCGTGCGGTCGGCCAGCACGTTCAGGGGGCAAGCGTCGGGAAAGCTCATGCCGATGCCGCGCTGGCTGGCCAGCGGCGCGATCATGTCGCGGCACTCCAGCAAGATGGCATCCAGGCCCACCGGTTCGAGCGACAGGCTGACGGTGCCCGATTCCACCTTCGCCAGGTCGAGGATTTCATTGATCAAGGTCAGCAGGTGGCGCCCCGATTTCAGGATATGCCCGGCGAACTCCTTCTTTTGCTCGAGGGTCGACGGCAGACGGTCGGAACTGAGGATTTGCGCGAAGCCCAGGATGGCGTTCAGGGGCGTGCGCAATTCATGGCTCATCGACGACAAAAAGGCCGACTTGGCATAGTTGGCGCTGCGCGCCTCTTCCATCGCCATGGCCAGTTCGCCATTCGTCATTTCCAGCTGCATCGTGCGCTCGTGCACGCGCACTTCCAGCTCCTGGTTCAGGCGCATGACTTCCTGCTGCGCCTGGGTGCGCTGCTCGCCCTCGCGCGCCAGCTCGCCGTTCGAGCGCTCCAGCGCCTGCGTGCGCAGCTCGATCTCGGCCAGCATCTTGTTGAAGGAATCGACCAGCTGCGCCACCTCGTCGACGCTGAGCTTGCGCGCGCGGCGCGAATAGTCGCCCGTTTCGATCACCTCGCGCGCCACGTCGGCGATGTCGAGGATGGGCTGGGTGATCACGTAGTCGAGGCGGCGCAGCAGCAGCAAGGCCACCAGCAGCGCCAGCACCGTCACGCCCAGCGCGATGGCCAGGTAATCGGCCGTGCGGCCCGCCAGTTCATAGTCGGCGCGCAGGTAGACGGTGCCCAGCAGTTCGCCATTGTCGACGATGGGCTTGAACAGTTCCACGGACTTGCCCGCGATGCTGACGCCTTCCTGGCCCGCCTGCGCCGGCAGCTCGCCCAGGCGTTCATTCGCGCGGTAGCTGGCAAACAGGCTGCCGTCGGCCTTGTACAGGGCGCCGGCCGTTACGCGCGGGCGGATGCGCATCAGATTGAGGTTTTCCAGCGCCAGGCGCTCGTCGTCGAAGGCCAGCGCGGCCGAACTCATGTGCCCGAGCAGTTCGGCCTGGGTGCTGATGTCGGCCACCAGGTTGCGGTGGTAGGCGCGCAAGTCGTAGACGACGATGGTGCCCAGCGAAATGACGAGCGCCACCAGGGTGGTCAGCAAGACCACCGACATCAGTTTGTGGCGTATCGAGCGCAGTCGTATCATCAGGCGCCTCCCGTCTGCACGCGGTAGGCGGCCAGCAGCATGCGCGCGCTGATGCGGATATGCGCCTGCGCCACGGGTTTCAGCGCCACGTCGAAGCGCACCTTGTCGTCGGCCATCACAAAATTGATCATGCTGCCCATCGCGTAGACCTCATCCGAATCGGATACCGTCAGCAACGCCAGGCCACGGCTGGCGGCCAGCATATCCTGCAGCGCCATTTTATCCAGCGCGCCCAGGTACAGCACGTGCAGCCCGGCCAGCACGTCGCCGCGGCGCACTTTTTTCACCTGCACGGCGCGGCCGTTGACGCTGTGCCCGGCCACGCTCTGTTCGAGCTGCTCGGCCAGCGCATCGGCGCCCGCCACGCCGATCACCAGCGGGGAGTCGGGCCGGGCAAAGCTGCCATCGGGCCACTCGACATAGCCGGCAAACTTGTACAGATATCCGGCTTTGACCTGGCGTTCCAGCTCCCCCGGCACCTGCGCCCGCGCATCGGCGCACAGCACGCCCAGGAGCAGCATGAGCCAGCCCCAGCGCAGGGAGCGGCGAGCAGCGCCGCGCACGGGGCAGCGCAGGGGGCCAGGATGATGCCACCAGGTCCAGTTCAGAATTGCCATGACAACCGAGTAAAGATAATGCATATGAAGGCGCGGCACCATGCCGCCTGCCTGTTCGAGCGATGCGCACCAGGGTGGCGCAGCGACAGAGCGCCTGCCGGCCCGAAGTGGTAGCAAATGTATAAAAGAGTGTACGCATTTTCGCTGTGACCGGGGAAAGTTTCTTTTACCGTCGGCCATGCTACAGTCTTGCCACCATTTTCACCGCACACAGGAGCCATCCATGAGCAAGGAACTCGTCCCCCTCTCCACCGCCGTCGGCCTGGCCTTGCAGGCGAAAGGCCTGCTGCTGGCCACGGCCGAATCGTGCACGGGCGGCGGCGTGGCGCAGGCCGTCACCGATATCTCGGGCTCGAGCGCCTGGTTCGAACGGGGCTTCGTCACCTATTCCAACGGGGCCAAGACCAGCATGCTGGGCGTGCCCGCCGAACTGATCGCCGCACACGGCGCCGTCAGCGAGGAAGTGGCGGCCGCCATGGCGCAAGGCACCTTGGCCCACAGCGAAGCCCAGGTGGCCGTCTCGACCACGGGCATCGCCGGACCCACGGGCGGCGTGCCGGGCAAGCCCGTCGGCACCGTCTGTTTCGGCTGGGCCATGGACGGGCGCGTGCAGACGCAGCGGCTCGTGTTCGCGGGCGACCGCCAGGCCGTGCGCGAGCAGGCGGTGACGCACGCCTTGCGGGAACTGCTGCGTTTTATTCAGTAGCGTCGGCGATGCAGGCGCGGTCGCGGCCCGCCTGCTTGGCCGCGTACAGGGCGCTGTCGGCGCGCATCAGCAATTCGTGGCGGCCGGCGCCATGGCGCGGATATTCGGCAATGCCGGCAGAAAAGGTGCAGCCCGTCAAGCTGTGCGGTGCCTGCTGGATCAGCAGTTGGCGGTAGCGCACGGCGATGTCGTCGATCTTGTGCGCCGCGATAAGGCTGTCGGCTTCGCGCAACAGCAGGCAGAATTCCTCGCCGCCATAGCGGCACACCATATCGCTGCCGCGCAGCTGGCCTTCCACCAGGCGCGCGAACTGGATCAGCACTTCGTCGCCAAAATTATGCCCGTAGGTGTCGTTGACGCGCTTGAAGAAATCCAGGTCGATGATGGCGATGGCCACGGGCGCATCCGCATCGGCCTCGTGCAGGATGGCATTGAGGCAGGTTTCGAAATGGCGGCGGTTGTACAAGCCCGTCAGGTGATCGCGCATGGCCTGCTCCTTCAGGCTGTCCTGCAGCGAATTGACGTGCAGGATCTGGTGCGCCAGTTCACGGTTCAGGTGCTCGAGCTTGACGTTTTCCGATTCGCGCGCCGCCTGCAGCTCCAGCGCCTTGTCGCGCTCGGCCTTCAGGCTGTGCATTTCCTTTTCCAGATTGCGCATCAGGCTGCGCGAGGCGCGCGCCGACTTGCTGCTGGCCTCGTACGCGGCCTGGTATTGCTGCAGGAAACCGTACGCCGTTTGCCATTCGCCCAGCTGGGCATTGATGTCGGCCAAGCCGCGCAGGATCTGTTGCTGGTGAAACGGATTGCGCGTCCAGCTCAGCAGGCTGTGCGCCTGCGTCAGGGACGCCAGCGCCTGCGCCGTCTGGCCCGCGTGCAGGTCCAGCTTGCCGCGCACCAGCCATGCATGCATCTGCTCCTCCAGGTCCTGGCCCCGGCGCGCATAGTCTTCGGCCCGCAGCAGCAATTGCAAGGCCTTCTCGGGCTGGCGCAGCAGGATGGCAGCGTGGGCGGCGATGCAGAACAAAAAGGCGCGCACGGCCAGGTCTTCTTCCGGCCACTCGTAAAACGGCTCGACCAGCGCCAGCGCCTCGGCCGGCTTGCCGGTGGCTAATAAACACATGGCCAGGTTGGCCGAAACGATGGTTTGCTGGTATTTGAGCTTTTGCGTGCCGATGATGTCGAGCGCCTCGACCAGCAGGGGGATGGCGTCTTCATCGTTGCCCAGGTCATGCTGCGACGACGCCAGGTTCGACAGGCTGTTGACCCGGTGCGCGGGACTGCCGAAACGCTCGGCGATGTCGAGCGCCAGCAGGAAATTGCGCGGGCCGTCCTGCGTATCGCCACGGTTCAGGGCATCGACGCCCAGGCGCGCGTACAGCATGAACTTGTGCAGCGAGTCGGGAATCTGCGCGGCCTGGCTGCGCGCCTGCAGAAAATGCTGCTCGGCATCGGCAAAGTCGCCGCGCCGGCTCGCGTACGCGCCCTGCAGGGCGGCCACTTCCATGCCCCCTTCCAGGTCGCCGCTGTGCTGGAAATACGCGCGCAGGCGCTCGCATGACGGTTCCGCCTCGCCCGCGTAATACGCGAGCCAGCAATGATTGAGTTCCGCATATGCGCCGCCGCGCGCATACTGTTGTCGTTGCGCCGCCGCCAGCGCCATCTGCGCCAGCCGGCGTGCCTGGCGGCGGTTGCCGATCAGACAGGACAGGGCTTGCTGATTCAAACGGTCAATGTCGGCTTTATCGAGACTGGAGATCGGCACTGCGTCCTCGTTCACACTCTGGGGTGCATTTTTCACACAAAACTTGCTTTGTATCAATGGTATCCTGATTATCATCATAACCAGATTCGCGCGCGCGCATGGCATCTTTGCAAAGGATTGTGGTAAAAATGCCAGTCGTGGCCTGGCCGGGCGCCATCGCCGCTGTCACGGATCTTTGATTGTCACTGACGCAACAACTTGGAGTAGTCGCAATGCAAAACACGGTACATTTCATCCTGCAGGGCAAGGGCGGCATCGGCAAGACCCTCGTCTCGACCCTGCTGGCCCAGTGGATAGGCGGCAAGGACGAGACGCCTCTGCGCTGCTACGACACCGACCAGGAAAACGCCACCTTCTCGCGCTACAAGGCGATGAACGTCAAGCATGTGCCCGTGATGACGGATGCGCGCAACATCGATCCGAAACGCTTCGACGCGCTGATGATCGATATCCTCGACACGGACGGCAACTGCGTGATCGACAATGGCGCGAACACGTTTTCGCCGCTGATGGGCTACCTGCTGGAAAACGACTGTTTTTCGCTGCTGGAAGAATCGGGCCGCAAGGTGTACATCCACACCATCGTCGGCGGCGGCGATACCCTGCACGACACGGCCACGGGCTTTGTCGCGACGGCCCAGGCGACGAAAGTGCCGCTGGTGCTGTGGCAAAACGAACACTTCGGCCTGCTGCAATCGGCGTCCGGCAAGCAATTCGTCGAATCGCAATCGTATGCCGACAACCGCGCGCGCGTGAAAGGCAGCATCACCTTGAGCCAGCGCAACCCCGACACCTTCGGCGCCGACGTGAAAAAAATGAACACGGCGCGCCTGACGATGCAGGAAGTGCTGCAGAACGACAAGTTCAACATCATGGAAAAGCAGCGCATCAAGGTCGTCTACCGCGACATCTTCGAACAGCTCGACAAGGTGCAGTGGTAGATGGACCGGCACACACTGCGCAGCCACGTGTTCGACAAGACGGGCATCAAGGTCGACGTCGATGATCCGATATTCGCCCTCGTGGCGCTGAACGAAGCCGTGCTGGCGGACACCGTCGAGCGCCAGCTGGCCCTGCTGGACGCCGCCACCCAGGCGCTGGCCGCGCAGGCGCGCGCCACGGGCGGCTTGCCGCCCGAACCAGCCGCCGCCATGCCCCAGCCCGTGCCGCAAGCGCCCGCGCCTGCTCCCCTTTTTACGCCGCGCGAATGGCGTTTGCTGGGCGCGGCGGCCATCGTCTCGCTCGCCTGCGCACTGCTGGTGCTGGGCGGCGCGGCCCTGCTGTATCAACCGTAGTAACGTCCCGCTGCGCCAGCCACGAGCGGGCCGCGGCGTCTTCCCCACCCTAGCCTGGAAGCATGCATGAAACCGATCAAACTGCTGGCCATTCCCGCCCTGCTGCTGTCGCTGTACGGCGCCCCGCTCACCCTCGCCCACGCCGCCGGCGCCGCTGCCGCGACGGCAGCCACGGCCGTGCCCAATGTCGCCTACGAAAAATACACCTTGCCGAACGGCCTGGACGTGATCCTCGTGGAAGACCATAAATTACCCGTCACGGCCGTCAACATCTGGTACCACGTGGGACCGGCCAATGAAGCGCCGGGCTTGACGGGCTTTGCGCATCTGTTCGAGCACATGATGTTTGCCGCCACCAAGCACGTGCCGCGCGGCATGGCCGACCAGTTGCTCGAGGGCGCGGGCGCCACCGATTCGAACGGCAGCACGGATTTCGACCGCACCAATTATTTCGACACGGTGCCGTCGAACCAGCTGGAACTGGCCCTGTGGGCCCATTCCGACCGCATGGGCTATCTGCTGGATGTGCTCGACCAGACGGCGCTGACGAACCAGCAGGACGTGGTGCGCAACGAGCGCCGCCAGAGCGTGGAAAACGCGCCCTACGGCATCGTGCAGGAAGCGCTGTACCACCAGCTGTTTCCGAAGACCCACCCATATTACGCCAGCGTCATCGGTTCGCACGCGGACATCCAGAACGCGAAACTGGCCGACATCAAGGAATTCTTCACCAGATACTATGGTCCCAACAATGCCAGCCTGGTGATCGCGGGCGATATCGACAAGGCCAAGACCAAGGAACTGGTCAACAAGTATTTTGGCAGCTTCAAGAGCGGCCCCGCCGTGGCCAAGCCCGATGTGGTGACGCCACCCATCACGCAGGAGCGCCGCATCGTGGTGCAGGACCGGGTCGAGCTGCCGCGCGTCTTCATGGCCTGGCTCACGCCGTCCGCCTACGCCAAGGATGATGCGGAACTGTCGATGGCCGCACAAATCCTGGCCGGCGGCAAGTCCAGCCGGTTGTATAAATCGCTGGTGTACGACAAGCAGATCGCGCAGGACGTGGGCGCCAACCAGAGCTCGAACGCCCTCGCTTCCGTGTTTACCCTCGACGTGACGGCCCGCCCCGGCCACCAGCCCGAGGAAATCGAGCAGGCCATGCAGGCGGAGCTGGAGCAATTGCGCGCCAAGGGGCCCAGCGAGAAGGAAATAGAGCGGGCCCGCAACAGCATCGAAACAGCCATGCTGAGCCAGGTGGAAAAAGTGGGCGGCAACGCCAACATGATGAACCAGTACAACCAGTACCTGGGCGACCCCGGCTACCTGGGCAAGGATATCGAACGCTACCGCCAGGTGACGGCGGCCGGCGTGCAGCGCGCCGTCGACACGTACCTGAAAAACCAGGCGCGCGTGGTCGTGTATGGCGTGCCGGGCAAGCCGGACCTGGGTCCGGAAGTGGCGACGCCGGCGCCGGGCAAGGTCAAGCCGGCGCCAGGCACGGCCATCAATGCGGACGAGCCGTGGCGCAATGCCGTGCCGAAGGCCGGTCCCGCACCGAAGATCGTGCTGCCACAAGCGACATCCTTCACCTTGAGCAATGGCTTGACCGTGATCCACAATTACAACCCGGCCGTGCCGCTCGTCTCCAGCCAGCTGGTCATCAAAAGCGGTTCGGGCGCCAATCCGCTGGCGCAGCCAGGCTTGTCGGGTTTCACGGCGCAATTGCTGCAGGAAGGAACCAGTACGCGCAGTGCCCCGCAGATCGCCGATGACGTGGCGCAACTCGGTGCTTTCCTGGGCACGGGTTCCGGCGCGGATGCCTCGTTCGCCCAGCTGACGTCGCTGAAAACCACCTTCCCGCAAGCGCTCGACGTGCTGGCCGACGTGGTGCAGCACCCGCAATTCCCGCAAGATGAAGTGGAACGCCAGCGCGCCAGCCGCATCGGCGAACTGGCGCAGCAGCGCGAAAACGCGGGGGCCGTGGCGGCCCGCGTGGAAGCGGCGGCCCTGTACGGCCCGCAACATCCGTACGGCACTATCCAGCTGGGCACGGAAGCGGCCCTGAAAGCCACCAGCCGCGCCGACCTGCAGGCGTTCTGGCAGCAGCATTATGTGCCCAACAATGCAGCGCTGATCGTCTCGGGCGACATTGATGCGGCGCAATTGCAGGCGCTGGCGGAAGCCAAGTTCGGCAGCTGGAAGGCGGGCACGGTGGCACCGTCCGTGACGGCGGCGCCGGCCACGACGAAAGCCAGGCTGATCCTCGTCGACAAGCCGGGCGCGCCGCAGACGGCCGTGCGCCTGTCGACCATCGCTGTGGCCCGCGCGACGCCCGACTACGCGCCGCTGCAAGTGATGAACGCGGCGCTGGGTGGCTTGTTCACGAGTCGGCTGAGCAATAATCTGCGCGAAGAGAAGGGCTACACGTATGGCGTGCGCTCGCAATTCCAGTACCGCAGCCAGCCGGGACCATTCTCGATCGCGGCAGGCGTGCGCACCGATGTGACGGGCGCGGCCGTGTCAGAAACCTTCAAGGAAATCCGCGCCATGATCGCCAAACCCTTGACGGCCAAGGAATTGTCGAATGCGCGCAATTCGCAGGTGCTGTCCTTGCCGGGCCAGTTCGAGACGAATGCCAGCATCAGCGCCAGCATGGCCAACACCTATATCTACGGCCTGGGCCTCGATTACTACGCGACCCTGCCGCAGCGCTTTGCCAGCGTGACGGACAAGCAGGTGCAGCAGGTGGCAAAAAAATACCTGCAGCCGGAAAAGCTGATCGTCATCGGCGTGGGCGACCAGGCGAAGATCGCGCCGCAATTGTCCAAGCTGAAGCTGGCGCCCGTGGAACTGCGCGATGCCGAGGGTAACGTGAAGTGATACTTAGGGGGCGAGTCCTGTCAGGGGCATGCGTCCCAATCGGACGCATGCCGATTCCGCAGGAACTGCCCCCATGGCTAGCGGCGCCTGAACAGCGCCGCTTTATCCACCAGCGCCGCGATCGCCACGCCCGCCGTGTAGGCGATCAAATCGCCCCAACCGAAGGCGGAGCCGAGCACCAGGTGCCCCAGCGGATGTGCACGCAGCGCGACCAGCCAGGGCGTCTGGACCAGCTGGCCGAATTCCACGGCAAAGCAGATCAGCAAGGACCACGCTGCCAGCTGCCAGGTGCGCATGCGCGTGGCGAGGGCGCCCAGCGCAAAGACGATCATCATGGCCCACAGGGCGTCGCCCGGATACTTGCCCAGCGCTGCGGGGAGGAATTGGGGATAGGCGCGCGAGGCCAGGCCCAGCGCGATGACAGCCACGGTTGCGCCCACCTGCAGCAGGCGGCGGCGTTCAGGTTTTACCAGGAACATATTTCCATTCAAAGGCACAATACGGGCCGAACCATTGCGGCCCGTCCGATATTGTACTGCGCGGCCGTGCCCGCCTGCAGCCTATCGCATCAAGCCAGGTCGACATGCTGCGCCAGAAAGTCGAGAAAAACGCGCACGCGCAGCGGCACATGCCCGCCCTGCCCCACGAAGACGGCATGCACGTCTTCGCTGTCGCCCGGATTGAACGCTTCCAGCACGGCCTGCAAACGGCCGGCCGCGATATCGGCGCGCACCTGGAAGGCCGCCAGGCGCGCCAGTCCCAACCCCGCCAGCGCCAGTTGCCGCAAGGCTTCCCCATCGCTGGCCTGCGCATTGCCAACGACTGGCACGACGACATCGCCGTCGGGCAGGCGCAGCGGCCAGCCCGAGCGGGCGCGCGCATAATTGGCGTCAAGCAAGTTGTGCGAGGCCAGCTCGGCCGCTGCCCGCGGCGTGCCGCGCCGCGCCAGGTAGCTTGGCGCCGCGACGATCGCCATGCGCGTCTGGCCCAGCTTGCGCGCCAGTAAATTCGAACTTTTCAGGGGACCGGCCCGCACGGCCACGTCCGTGCGCTGCTCGAGGATATCGACCACGGCATCGGTGAGCACGATGTCGAGCGTCACCTCGGGATAGCGCTCCAGGAACAGCGGCGCCAGCGGCAACAAAAAATGCTGGCCGAACGGCACGTTCGCATTGATCCTGATCTTGCCGCGCGGCACATCCTGCACGCCCGCGCAGCGCTCCGCCTCGTCCAGCGCCGCCAGCACCTGCCTGCCCCGTTCGTACAGGCCGCAGCCTTCGGCCGTCAATTGTAGCTGGCGCGTGGAGCGGTTCAGCAGACGCGCGCCCAGGCGCTCTTCCAGCCGAGACACGAGCTTGCTGACGGCCGACGGCGTCATGCCGCAGGCGCGCGCGGCGGCGGAAAAGCCGCCCAGCTCAACCACGCGCACAAACACTTCCAGCTCGCCGGAACGGTTTACTTCCAGTCTGGCCATTGTGAATTCAACTCATAAATGTTCTTCGGTAGGATAGTCTAGTACATAAATGTCTTTGCTTGCATCATGCACACATTCCTCTAGATAAAGCGAGCCGCCATGCAACGATATTCCGTCCTCCCCGCCGCCCTGCTGAGCTTGGCATTCAGCGCCAGCCCTGCCCAGGCCGCCAACGCCGAACCTGCACCAGCCCCCGCCTCCACCTGGCTGGCCAGCTGGACAGCCAGCCCGCAAGCCGTGTGGGGCAGCGACTTTGTGCTTCCCGCCAACGTGCCCGCCGTGCTGCACGGGCACACCGTGCGCCAGGTGGCGCGCATCAGCGTGGGCGGCCCGCGCGTGCGCATCGTGCTGTCGAATGCATATGGCAAGGTGCCGCTGCGCATCGGCGCGGCCACCGTGGCGCTGGCCGCTTCCGGTTCGGCCATCGAAGCGGGCAGCCTGCGCACGCTGACGTTTTCCGGCCAGCCCTCGGCCACCATGGCGCCGGGTGCGCCGCTCGTCAGCGACCCCGTCGCGCTGTCCGTGCCGGACCTGGCCCGGCTGACGGTGAGCGTCCACCTGCCGCGGCCCAGCGCGACTGCCACGTTTCACTGGGATGGCCGCGAGACGGCGTGGATCGCGCCGCTGGACCAGACGCGCTCCCTCCGCATCGATGACGCGCCCGGCGCGCAGACCACCACGGCGCGCCTTTTACTCAGTGCCATCGAGGTGGAGGCGCCGGCGGGGGCACAAGCCGTGGCCATCCTCGGGGACTCGATCACCGATGGCGCCAGCGCCAGCCTGGGGATCGATGCGCGCTGGCCCGATTTCCTGGCCAAGCGCCTGGCGCCGCAGGGCGTGGCCGTGATCAATGCGGGCATTTCCGGTGGACGGCTGTTGTCTGACGGCATGGGCGAGAATGCCCTGGCCCGTTTCGAGCGCGACGTGCTGGTGCAACCGGGCGTGCGCACGGTGGTCGTCTTGTTGGGGATCAATGACATCAGCTGGCCCGGCACGGCGTTCGCGCCACGGGAACAGCGTCCCACCCTGGAGGAATTCAGCAGCGGCTACGCGCAGCTGGTGGCGCAGGCGCGCAGCCGCGGCGTGCGCGTGGTCGGCGCCACCCTGACGCCATTCGCTGGCGCCCTGCCCGGCACGCCACTCAGTGACTACTACCAGCTTGATAAAGATGCGCTGCGCCAGCAACTCAATGCGTGGATACGCGCCAGCGGCCTGTTTGACGCCGTGCTCGACTTCGACGCATTGACGCGCGACCCGGCGAACCCGCAGCGCCTGCTGCCCGCCTACGACTCGGGCGACCACTTGCACCCGGGCGACGCGGGCAACCGGGCGCTGGCGGAAGGGATAGACCTGCCGCTGCTATTTAATAAAAATCAGTCGCCCAGTCCCGCGTACAAGGCCGTGCTCAGGTAGCGTTCGCCGAACGACGGGATGATGGTGACGATGGTCTTGCCCGCGTTTTCCGGACGGCGCGCCACTTGCAGCGCGGCCCACAGGGCGGCGCCCGACGAGATGCCGACCAACAAGCCTTCATCGCTGGCGGCCAGGCGCGCCGTGGCGAACGCATCGTCGTTCTTCACGCAGATGATTTCATCGTAGATGGCCGTGTTGAGAATCTGCGGCACGAAACCGGCGCCGATGCCCTGGATCGGGTGCGGTCCCTTCGTGCCTTTCGACAGCATTGGCGACGCTTCCGGTTCCACGGCAATCATTTGCAGGCTGGGCTTGCGTTCCTTCAGCACTTCGCCGATGCCGGTAATGGTGCCGCCCGTGCCCACGCCGGCGACGACGATGTCCACTTGTCCATCCGTGTCGCGCCAGATTTCCTCGGCCGTCGTGGCGCGGTGGATGGCGGGATTGGCGGGATTATTAAATTGCTGCAGCATCAAATAGCGCGGGTCGGCCGCCACCAGTTCCTCGGCCTTGCGGATGGCGCCCAGCATGCCTTCGCTGCCGGGCGTGAGCACCAGCTCGGCGCCATAGGCGCGCAGCAGGATGCGCCGTTCGCGGCTCATGGTGTCGGGCATGACGAGGGTGCAGCGGTAGCCGCGCGCGGCGCACACCATGGCCAGCGCGATGCCCGTGTTGCCGCTGGTGGGCTCGACGATGACGGTATCGGGATGGATCTTGCCTGCGGCTTCCGCGGCGACGATCATGGACAGGCCGATGCGGTCCTTGACGCTGTGCGCGGGATTGTAGAATTCGAGTTTGGCCAGGATGGTGGCCACACTGCCGGCGGCGATGCGGTTGATGCGCACCAGCGGGGTGTTGCCGATCAGTTCAGTGACGTCGTTGGCGATGTTCATGGGAGTCTCCACAGCAATATCAGAAAATCCCAGTCTACCGCTTTTTCACGGCAGCGCACGTGGTGCGCTGCCGAAACTGGACAATTACTTCACGTCCAGCAGTTCCACGTCGAAGATCAGTGCCGAGTTCGGCGGAATGTCGCCATTGCCGGCGCCGCGCGGGCCGTAGGCCAGTTCGCCTGGAATGATCAGGGTGCGCTTGCCGCCCACTTTCATGCCGGCCACGCCCTGGTCCCAGCCCTTGATGACCATGCCCTTGCCCAGCGGGAAGTCGAACGGACCACGGCCCACGGAGCTGTCGAATTTCTTGCCGCGCGAATCTTTCGCCAGGGGACGGTACAGCCAGCCCGTATAGTGCACGGTGACGTTGCTGCCGGCGGACGCTTCCTTGCCCGTGCCGACCTTGTTGTCGATCAGAATCAATTTATCGGCGACAGGGCCTGGGCTCAGCGAGACGGCGGAGGCGGAAACAGGCGCTGGCGCCTGTGCCTGCGCCAGCGACGCGGCGACGGAGCAGATCAGGGCAAACAAAACGGAGCTACGCGTCATGATGTATTCTTTCAGTGAGTTTCGGTGAGATCCCGGCCAAGTAGGTCGTGGGAAATTATTGTGAAGTTATGACGAACAGAACCGGATGCTCTGCAAGGCGCCCGCTGCGACGCAGTGCGAGCACTGTCAGCAGCGGGCAACACCGCAGAGCGCCGGGTATGGAAGTCAGAAATCACAATAATTTATTACGCCCTACTTAATGCAAGTCGGCAGGGAACGCCAATAATAGCAAACCGCCGCAACGATAGGAAAAACTTGTCGCCCGATATACACGCTCCCCGCCTGTTTTACGCGCTGTGGCCCGATGCGGCCACGCGCGCGGCTCTGGCCGCCTGGCAGGCGCGCCTGCAAGGCAAACCCGTGCGCCCGGAAAAACTGCACCTGACCCTGGCCTTCCTGGGCCAGCGCCCGGCCAGCGACTTGCCGGCCCTGCGCGATATCCTGCAACAATTGCCGGCGCGCCCCATGCCCTTGCTGTTCGACCACGCCAGCCATTTTACGCAGCTGGCGCTGGCCTGGGCCGCCCTGGCGCAGCCGTCGCCCGCCCTGCTGGCCTTGCGCGCGGCCTGCATGCGCGCCCTGGCGGAACAGGGGCTGGCGCCCCGCTTCGAGCACGACCGCTTTACGCCGCACGTGACCCTGGCGCGCCAGGCACCGCCGCCGGCAAGCCAGGACTTCGCGCCCATCGCCTGGCAGGCGGACGAGCTGGTGCTGGTGGAATCGCTGAAAAGCAGCGGCGACTACCGCATCCTGGCCAGCCGGAAATTGGTTGAAGCGGCGTGACCTAGGCGGCGTCCGGCACTGTCACTGGCACGGCGGCAAGTTTGTCCTGGCGCAAGCTTTTCAGCGCATGGGCGGCCGCCACCATGCCGAAGCTGGCCGTCACCACCACGCTGGAACCGAAGCCGGCGCAATTCAAGCCCGTCACGCCGGCGGGCGTGCTGCCATCGATGGCACACGCTTCCGCGCTCTCGGGCGTGCTCAACGGCTCCATGGAAAACACGGCATCGACATTGAATTTGTTTTTCACGCCACGCGGAAAGCCATATTCGGTGCGCAACAGTTTGCGCACGCGCTTGAGCAGCGGCTCCTGCTCCGTCTTCGACAAATCGCGCACGGCGATCAGGGTCGGGTCCGTCTGCCCGCCCGCGCTGCCGATGGTCAGCATGGGCAGATTGCGCGCGCGGCAATACGCGATCACGGCCGCTTTCGCCTTGGCATTGTCGATGGCGTCGACCAGGTAGTCGAAATCGCGCCCGCCCAGCAACTGGTCCAGATTATCGGGCGTGATGAAATCCTCGATCTGCGTGACCTGGCAAAACGGGTTGATCAGTTCGATGCGTTCGGCCAGGGCCGTGATCTTGGCCTTGCCGATGGTGTCGCTCATGGCCTGGATCTGGCGGTTGATGTTCGATTCGGCAACATTGTCGAGGTCGATCAGGGTCAGGCGGCCGACGGCGCTGCGCGCCAGCGCTTCGACAATCCAGGAACCGACGCCGCCCACGCCGATCACACACACGTGGGCCGCGCGAAAACGTTCCAGCGCGGCGGCGCCGTACAGGCGGGCTATGCCGCCGAAACGCCGTTCAAAATCGATCTCGGTCAAGTCCATGGAAATTAGTTCATTGGTGGAGGTATGCATGGCGCCATTTTAACGGACACTGCGCTGGCGGATATTCTAAAATAGCCGGATTGACACAGCGACAAGCTCCGTTTGTCGCCGCGCCCCCACACCGTTCACCACGAGAACTCGCCATGACCTCTCCCCTGTTCGACTCCGTTCCCGGCTTTGACCAGCCCATCGCCGTGCTCAAGCATTGCCACGACAAGATCCGCAAGCAACTGACGACTCTGCAAAACCTGCTGGCCCATCTGGTGCAGCACGGCAACACGGCGGATGCGCAGCAGGCGGCCAAGGCAGTGTTGCAATATTTCAATCAAGCCGCCCATCTGCACCATGACGATGAAGAGCAGGACCTGATGCCCATGCTGCAGGCGACGGCCACGGGCGACGATGCGGCCCTGCTGGTGACCCTGGTTCCGGACATCCTGGCCGACCACCAGCGCATGGACCAGGCCTGGCTGACCCTGCGCCCGGAACTCGATGCCATCGCCGCCGGCACGGGCGTGCAACTGTCCGCCCATGGCGTGCGCGACTATGTGGCTGCCTACCAGGCCCACATGGCCAAGGAAGAGGGCCAGCTGGCGCCGATGGCCAAGCGCCTGTTCAGCGCGCAGCAGATGGAGCAGCTGGGCACGGCGATGCAGCGCCGCCGCGGCATCGCGCCCGATGCACCGGAAGACCCCGTGCAGGCAGACCCGGCCGCCGTGCTGGCCGCCATGCGCACCGATTACGTGCAATCGCGCCTGAGCGAGACGGACCTGCTGGCCGATCCCATCGCCCAGTTCCAGAAATGGTTTGCCGAGGCCGTTCACGCGCAGGTGATGGAGCCAAATGCCATGGACTTGTGCACCGTCAGTGCCGACGGCAAGCCCAGCTCGCGTATCGTGCTGATCAAGCAGTTCGACGAGCGCGGCTTTACCTGGTACACGAATTACCACAGCGACAAGGGCCAACAGCTTGCGCATAACCCGCACGCCGCCCTGCTGTTCTTCTGGCGCGAGCTGGAGCGGCAAGTGCGCATCGAAGGCACGGTGGTGAAAACCACGGCGGCCGAGAGCGACGAGTATTTCAATGTGCGCCCCGTGCAAAGCCGGCTGTCCGCCATTGCCTCGCAGCAAAGCGCCCCTATCGCCGACCGTGACGCGCTGGAACGCAATTACGAGGCCGTGGCCGCCGCCGTCGGCGATGCGCAACCGCCGCGCCCGGCCCACTGGGGCGGCTACCGTTTGCAGCCGGAACGCATCGAATTCTGGCAGGGACGCCGTTCACGCTTCCACGACCGCATCGTGTTTACACGCGGTGCTGACGGGCAATGGAGCATGCAACGCTTGCAACCATAAGCAGGATAGCCAAGGCGGCGCAAAGCAAGCTGGTCAATATAAGTGTAGGCTATGAGGGTAGAAGTTACTAAATGACATTGTTTCTCAATTTGCCGCCCCAGCTGGGGCGGCTTCATTGGAGGCTATTTTGTTTGTACAAAACCAACTCAAGTCCTGGATCGCCAGCATCCGCAGCAAGACCGCATTGCCGCTGCGCATAGAATTGTGGAACGGCCAGCATGTCGACCTGTCCAGTGAAGCGCCGCGTGTCACCATCCGCCTGCCGACCGTCGCCTCGGCCCGCTATCTGCTGAACCCCTCGCTGGCCAACCTGGGTTCAGCCTATGTGGAAGGCAATATCGAAGTCAAGGGCACGGCCCAGGACATGATTTCCATCTGCAATGCCCTGGCGCGCAGCACCTTGAAACCGGAAGGCAAGCTGGCCCGCATCGTGCGCAGCTTTACGCACGACAAGAGCAAGGATGCCGAAGCCATCCGCTACCACTACGACGTGTCGAACGCGTTTTATGAACAATTTCTCGATCCCGCCCTCGTGTATTCCTGCGCCTATTTCGAACACGGCGATGAAACGCTGGCGCAGGCACAAGTCAAGAAAATCGACCATATCCTGAAGAAAATCCAGCTGCAGCCAGGCCAGACCCTGCTCGACATCGGCTGCGGCTGGGGCGCGCTCGTCATGCGTGCCGCGCAACAATATGGCGCCCGCTGCGTGGGCGTGACCCTGTCGGAAAACCAGTACGCGCTGGCGCGCGAGCGCGTGGCGGCGGCCGGCCTGGCCCACCTGATCGACATCCGCCTGCAAGACTACCGCGACGTCACGGGCCAGTTCGACCGCATCACCAGCGTGGGCATGTTCGAGCACGTGGGCTTGAAACATTTGCCCGATTATTTTTCCATCATCAACAAGCTGCTGGCGCCGGACGGTATGGCGATGAACCATGGCATCACCTCGACCGACCCGGAGAATGGCGAGACGCCATATGGCGGCGGCGAATTCATCGAAAAATATGTGTTTCCCCACGGCGAACTGGCCCATATCGGCAATGTCCTGAAAACCATGCAGCAAGGGGGGCTGGAAGTGCTCGACGTGGAAAACCTGCGGCGCCACTATGCGCGCACCTGCGCCCTGTGGACGGAAAATTTCGAAGCCCATGCCGAGCAGATCCGTCCACTGGCGGGCGAACGGCGCTTCCGCATCTGGCACGTCTACCTGGCGGGCTGCGCCTATGCCTTCGAGCAAGATTTGATCAGCCTGTACCAGATCGTCTGCGTGAAGGCGGGCCGGCGTTCCTCCACCCTGCCCTGGTCGCGCAACTACATGTATGCGCACGATGCCAGGCCGGCGGCCCAGCTCGCGACCTGACGGACGCGCGCGGCCCTTACTTCAGGCGCTTCGCGTACATGGCGCGGAATTTTTCCACCTTGGGTGCGACAACGAGGGCGCAATAGCCCTGCAAGGGATGCTGCTCGACATAATTCTGGTGGTAATCCTCGGCCGGATAAAAGACCGATGCCGGCGCCAGCTGCGTGACGATGGGCGCATCCCACACACCGGCCATCTCGGCGAGCACCTTGCGCGCCACCTGTTCCTGCGCGGCCGACTGGTAGTGGATGACGGAGCGAAATTGCGTGCCGACATCGTTGCCCTGCCGGTTCAGGGTGGTAGGATCGTGCAAGGTAAAAAAGATTTCCAGCAAGTCGTGATAGCCGATAATGGCTGGATCGAATTCCAGCCGCACCACTTCCGCGTGGCCCGTCTCGCCCGTGCATACCTGTTCATACGTGGGGTTGGGCACGCTGCCGCCCGTGTAGCCGGACTCGACGCGCGTCACGCCGCGCACTTCCCCGTACACGGCAGCGAGGCACCAGAAACAGCCACCGCCGAATACCGCCACTTCCGTCTGTTGGTTCATGATGTCCTCCCGCAACGCCTGTGCGACGTATCATTTCATTACTGTAACGCAAAGCGCCATGGCCTGCAGTGCCGCTTGAAACGGCGCGTGATGCACCGCACATAAGGGGCATGCCGGCCACGATTGCGCTGGCGTGGCCGATTTTTGGCATAATGTCAGCAAATAGACAGGTCACCCATGAACACACGCTCTCCCCGCGCGCCAGCGCAAGAATTCGATACGATACATTTCCGCCAGGCATTGTCGCAGTTTGCCACTGGCGTGACGGTCATCACGACGCGCCTGGCCGACGGCAGTTTCCGCGGTCTGACGGCCAGTTCCTTCAATTCCGTCTCGCTGTCGCCGCCCCTGGTGCTGTGGAGCCTCGGTTCCGTGGCAAACAGCATGCCGATTTTCAGCGGCAACTCGCATTACGTCATCAATGTGCTGGGCGCCGAGCAGGCGGAACTGGCGCAGCGCTTTGCGCGCCGTACGCCGAATCCTTTCGACGACGTCGAATACGAGCTGTCGCGCACGGGTCAGCCTATCCTGAAAGGCGCGTCGGCCTGGTTCGAATGCCACAACCGCAGCCGCTATCCGGAAGGCGACCACGTCATTTTCGTGGGCGAAGTGGAACAATGCGCGTTTACGGCGCAGCCGCCCTTGATCTTCCACAATGGACAGTTCAATACACCGCCAGCCTGAGCAGCGGGACAAAAAAAAATCCGCCGAGGCGGATTTTTTTATGGCCGAAAAAATCAGAACTTGTAGCCGATGCCGATGCTGACGGCAATCGGGTCGAGCGTGATGTCCTGCGTCTGGCCGGTCGAAAATTTCGCCTTGGTTTTCAGGAACGTCTTGACGACGGCCACGTCGGCAAACCAGCGCTCGTTGAAGGCCAGGGTGCTGCCGATCTGCAAGCTGCCGGCCAGCTTGTTATCGAGGCGATACTTGACCGGCTGTCCGCCCGGATCCAGCAGGGCCGTCATCTGGCCCGAACCTTTTTCCTTCTGAAAATAGGCATACGTCAGGCCAGCGCCCACGTAGGGACGGATCATCGCGTTCGGCTGGAAGAAGCGGTACTGGATGAAGGCCGTCGGCGGCAGCACTTCCGCCGTGCCCAGCTTGCCCGTGCCCTTGATGGCACCATCGCCGATCAGGTCATGCTTGTACGGCACGCCCAAGTCGAGTTCGGCAGAAATATTGTCCGTGACCATGTAGGCAAAGGTCAGGATGGGCTTGGTATCCGCCTTGACGTCGGCTTTCGTGCCAGGCAGTGCCGGCGCGGAAATGTCGCCACTGTCCACGTGCGGCGTGATCTTGTTGATGCCGACCTTGGCCGTCCAGGTGCCGGCGCTTTGTGCCGAAGCGCCCGTCGCCATGGCCATCGCGGCGGCGGCGGCCAGCACGCGTGCAGCGGTATTCAAACGATTTTTCATCTTGTCTCCTGATCATTATGTGCGGATAGCCGGGCTATCCAGTCTTGTCGCTGCCAGCGCCATCCACGTCCCCGGGACGCGGCCGGCGCGGCGATTCCTTACAGCCAGCCCCGCACGACCATGTCCTTGGCCACATAACGGGCCAGCAACAGGTTGTTGAACGGCGTAGGGTGCACATCGTCGGCATACGAATAGTGGCTGACGTCGCCCGCTTTCAGGTTCGCGCCGGTGCAGACCAGCGAGCTGCCCAGGAAGTTCTTCGCTGACGTCAGGTCGCACGCCGTCTCGCTGACGTTGGTCAAGCCATACGGGCCAGGATTGGTGCCCTGGTCATGGCTGACGGCAAATACGTCGACCAGCAAGACTTTCGCATTGCCCGTCAAGCCCGCGCTCAGTTCGCCATTGAAGGCGCTGACCATGGCGTTGATGAGCGCCTTGGTATTGGCATCCTTGCTCAAGCCCGATGGCGTCCCGGCCACGTCCGGCAAGTTGTTGACGATGACATAGTTGGCGCCCTTGGCGATGATCTGGTCCTTGACCAGCGCCACCAGTTCGGTGCCGGCCTGTTTCATGGAGGCAACCAGCAACGGCCCCTGGGCCGCAGCGTAATCGGCACCGGCCTTGGCGCCGGCGGCGTTGCCTGTCGCGGTCGCATCGGCTTGCGCTTTGGTCACCAGCGGGCCATATACCGTGGGCGAACTGATGGAGTCAGTGCGCGGCTGGCTGGCGGCTGCGAAGACGCCAGCCTGTACTATCGATGTCGACGTGGCGCCAGGCGCGGCGCTGGCCGTCTTGATGGCGGCGCCGATGGCAGCGGCCGCCGTCGTGGGATCGTTGGCGCCGGCGGCCAGAGCCAGGGTCAGGTTGGTCGCGAAGGCCTGCGCGGCAGCGGTCGCGCCGGCAGCCTTGCCGGCCGCCGTCGCACCGGCCTGCAATGCGCCGAGCTGGAACAGTACGTCATTGCCGCCCGCCATCACGAAGACGGCTTCCGTGCCGCTGAACTTGCCGCCGGAAGCGGCCAGGTGGTTCGCGATCTGCGTCACCACCGGCACGGTCAGAGCGCCGAGCTCGCTGCCCGTCAACTTGTTGTTCGGACCGACGGGGTTGGTCACGCGCGAACCGCCCATGGCGTAGCCGTAGCAGCCCGGATGCTTGATGCGCGGCGCCTGCAGGGTCGGTACACTGCCTTCCAGGCCCGTTTCGGCAGCGCAAGGCGCCGGCAAGCCGAATTGCGCGGCCAGGTGCTCGGTCCAGTTCTTGCCCGTCAGTTCAGGATTGATCTTGGTATTGTCGCCATTGATGGTGAACTTGCCGCCACCGGCGGCAGCCACGCCGGCCACAGCATACGAACCGACATCGGACAGGCTGTCGCCGAAGGACACCTGCGCCGTGTATTTGACTTTCAAGGTTTGATCACCGCCACTGGCGCCGCCGCAACCTGCAAGGACAGCCGCAGCCAGCACGGCCAGCGCAAATTTTGTTTGATGCATTTTGTCTCCTCGGTCTTTTTTATGGTTTCTAAACGAACGGGCGTGCTATTCGTTACCCAACTAATATGCCATCGTTCCTCAGGCTTGCATAGAAAATATGCTTTAAAAATCAACGAAATAACAACACCGCCTGCGCCCCGTGATGGCCGGGCGATCTGCTGAATTATGGAGGATTTAATATGTTTCGTGGCAAGCATTGCTATTGCGCTGCATCAAGAAAAAGCCCCTTGCGGGGCTTTTTTCAGACGGACAGGAATTGCTGCAAGATACCACTTGAGCCGAACGCGGCACGCCGCAAACGGTCGTTGACGCCGAGCCACGCGGGGCCGGTCGGTGGCGCTTCGACGAGGATCAGCTCAGCGCCGACCTGGTCCATCCTGCGCAGCGAGGCATACAGCGCATGTGCGTAGTTTTCCGGGCTGGCCGCCAGGCGCACGCTGGCGCTGGCCGGCGGCAGATCCGAGTAGTGGATCAGCGCCACGCGGCGCCCGTCGTTGAGCAGGCGGTTCAAGGTGGCGCGCACGTCGTCGCTGTGCTGCATCGCAACAGGCGTATGTGGCGCATAGTGCGATTCCAGGGTGCCCGAGGCACGCGGTGCGGCCGCGTCGGCCACGGCCGGTGCGCGGCCAATGACGGCGGCGATCTGCTCGCTGCTGATATGGCCGGGACGCAACAACACGGGACCATGCGTGGCCAGGCGCGACAAGTCGACGATGGTCGACTCGATGCCCACGTCGCTCTGCCCGCCGTCGAGTACCAGGCCCAGCAAGCCGCTGTCGAGTTCCGCCGCGAATTCATCGCGCACGTGCTGCGCCGTGGTGGGGCTGACATTGCCGAACTTGTTCGCCGACGGCGCCGCCAGGCCACCGCTGCCGCCCTTGAAAGTGCGTAGCAATTCGATAGCCACCGGGTGCGACGGGCAGCGCAAGCCCACCGTATCCTGGCCGCCGGAAACGGCGTCGGGAATATGCGCGGCGCGCTTGACGATCAGGGTCAGCGGACCGGGCCAGAAGGCGGCCACCAGTTGCTGCGCTTCCACGGGAATATCATCGGACCAGTGCGCCAGGTCGGCGCCCGGCGCCACGTGCACGATCACCGGGTGGTCCGAGGGACGGCCCTTGGCTTCATAGATGCGCGCCACCGCGGCCGGGTTTTCCGCATCGGCACCGAGGCCATACACCGTTTCCGTCGGGAAAGCGACGAGACCGCCCGCTTCCAGCACGGCGGCGGCGGCCGCCAAGTCGTGTGCGGGCACGCTCACGGCGCGATTCCCAGGATCAGGCAAGCGTCGCGCAGGCGTTGCTGCGCCTCCGGCAAGGTGGCCGCGATGAAGGTCAGGTGACCCATCTTGCGGCCACGGCGCGGATCGTCCTTGCCGTACAGATGCAAACACGCGCCCGGCAAGGCCAGGATGCGGTCCCAGGCCGGCTCATTGGCCACATCGCAGGCGCTATCGCTGCCGTCGGCAAACCAGGCGTCGCCGAGGAGGTTGAGCATCACGGCCGGCGAATGCTGGCGCACGTCGCCCAGCGGCAGCCGCGCCATGGCCCGCACCTGCTGCGCGAACTGGCTGGTGACGCAGGCATCCATCGTGTAGTGGCCGCTGTTGTGCGGACGCGGCGCCATTTCATTGACCACCAGGCTGCCGTCGGTGAGCACGAAAAATTCGATGCACAGCACGCCGACATAGCCGAGTTCGGCAACCATCGCTTGCGCCGCCCGCTGCGCCCTGGCGGCGCAGTCGTCCGACACGTTCGGGCCCGGCACCGTGGTGGTAAACAGCACGCCGTCGCGGTGCACGTTTTCGGCGATCGGATACACGACGGATGCGCCGTCCGCGCCGCGCGCCGTCAGCACGGACACTTCGTACGCCAGCGGCAGCATCTTTTCCAGCAGGCAAGTTACCTCGCCCATTTCCGCGAACGCGGCGCGCACCTCGTCGCGCGTGCGCACACGGAACTGGCCCTTGCCGTCATAGCCCATGCGCACGGTTTTCAAAATACCTGGCAGCAAGTCGTCGGCGATGTTGTCGATGTCAAGCTGCGTGGCGATCACCGTATGCGGCGCCGGCAGCACGCCGGACCTGGCCGCGCAGTCGACAAAGAAACGCTTTTCCGCGATGCGGTCTTGCGCCACCGACACGCCATGGGCATTGGGCGCCACGAACACGCGTTCGGCCAGGCGCGACAGGCTGTCGGCCGGCACGTTCTCAAATTCGGTGGTGACGGCCAGGCATTGCGCCGCCAGGGCGTCGAGCCCGTCAAGGTCGCTGTAGCCGGCATTGACCAGGCGCTGCGCCACCTGCCCCGCAGGGCAGGTGGCGGCCGGTTCCAGCACAGGTTCAAGAACTGCAACCTGATAGCCCATGCTCTGGGCGGCCTGGGCAAACATGCGGCCGAGCTGGCCGCCGCCCATCACGCCCAGCCATGCCGTTGGGTTGGCGGCGGGCAGCAATGGGGAAGTCGATTTACTATTCATTATTTTTCAAGCACATTATTCAGGCAAGACCATGGCCTTGGCGGCGGCCGTTTGCGTGGCACGGAAGGCTTCCAGTTGCTCGGCCAGGGCATCGTCGTTGGCGGCAAGCATCGCCACGGCCGTCAGCGCCGCATTCGCCGCGCCCGCTTCGCCGATGGCGAAGGTGGCCACCGGCACGCCCTTGGGCATTTGCAGGATCGACAGCATGGAATCCTCGCCGCGCAGGTATTTCGACGGCACGGGCACACCCAGCACGGGCACGATGGTCATGGCGGCCACCATGCCAGGCAGGTGGGCGGCGCCGCCGGCGCCGGCGATGATGGCGCGCAAGCCGCGCGCGCGCGCGCTCTTGGCATACGCATACATCTCGTCGGGCATGCGGTGCGCGGATATGACTTGCGCTTCGTAGGGCACGCCAAACTGCTTCAGGATGGCGACCGCGTTCTGCATCACGTCCCAGTCCGAAGACGAGCCCATGATGACGCCGACCAGCGGCTTATTCTGCTCGCTCATGTCAGGCCTTCAGCTTCTCGCCCGTCAGGCGTTCGATGGCTTCGAAATACTTGGCCTGGGTTTTTTCGATGACGTCGGCCGGCAGCGCGGGCGCCGGTGCGGTCTTGCCCCAGGTCAACGTTTCCAGGTAGTCGCGCACAAATTGCTTGTCGAACGACGGTGGCGAAATGCCAGGCTGGTAGGAATCGGCGGGCCAGAAGCGCGACGAGTCGGCCGTCAGCACTTCATCCATCAGATGCATGACGCCGTTGTCGTCCAGGCCGAATTCGAATTTGGTGTCGGCGATGATGATGCCGCGCGTGGCCGCATATTCGGCGGCCGTCTTGTACAGGGCAATGGCGACGTCGCGCATCTTGGCGGCCAGGTCGGCACCGATACGCTGTTCCATTTCCGCAAAGCTGATGTTTTCGTCATGCTCGCCCAGCTCGGCCTTGGCTGCCGGAGTGAAGATCGGCTGCGGCAGCTTTTCCGCCTGTTGCAGGCCGGCTGGCAGCGCGATGCCGCAGATGCTGCCCGTGTCCTGGTAATCTTTCCAGCCCGAACCGATGATGTAGCCGCGCACGACCGCCTCGACCATGATCGGCTTCAAACGCTTGGCCACGACGGCGCGGCCCTTGACTTGTTCCACTTCCTCCGGCGCCACCACCGATTCCGGCGCCACGCCGGTCAGGTGGTTCGGCACGATATGGCCGAGTTTCTCGAACCAGAAATCGCTCATCTGGTTGAGGACCTTGCCCTTGCCGGGGATAGGCTCGTTCATGACGACATCGAAGGCCGACAGGCGGTCCGTGGTGACGATCAGGATCTTGTCGTCGCCAACGGCGTAGTTGTCGCGGACCTTGCCGTGGCCCAGCAATGGCAGGGAATGGATGGAAGTCTGATAGAGGCTGTTCATAGCGGGGGAGTAGTTGGATGAAACGAAACCGGCAGGCAGGGGGCGCTTGCCGGTCGAGAAAATCGGGCACGGAGGGGAGCCTCCGGCCCGTTCCAGACAGAATTTTACTTCACAATTTGCGCCAGCTCGCCGGCCTTGTAGCGCTCGGCCATTTTTTCCATCGTGATCGGCTTGATCTTCGACGCCTGGCCTTCGCAGCCGAACGCCTGCATGCGGGCGCGCACGATTTGCTCTGCAGCAAGACGGGCTGGCTTCAGGTAGTCGCGCGGGTCGAATTTCGACGGATTTTCAAACAGGTATTTGCGGATCGCGGCCGTCATCGCCAGGCGGATGTCGGTGTCGATGTTGATCTTGCGCACGCCGTGACGGATGCCTTCCTGGATTTCCTCGACAGGCACGCCGTAGGTTTCCTTCATGTCGCCGCCGAATTCGCGGATGATGGCCAGCAATTCCTGCGGCACCGACGAAGAGCCGTGCATCACCAGGTGGGTGTTCGGGATGCGCGCGTGGATTTCCTTGATGCGGTCGATGGCCAGGATGTCGCCCGTCGGCTTGCGCGTGAATTTGTAGGCGCCGTGCGAGGTGCCGATGGCGATCGCCAGGGCGTCGCACTGGGTGCGCTGCACGAAGTCGGCCGCTTGCGCCACGTCCGTCAGCAGTTGCTCGCGGGTCATGGTGCCGTCGGCGCCGTGGCCGTCTTCCTTGTCGCCCTTCATGGTTTCCAGCGAACCGAGCACGCCCAGTTCCGCTTCCACCGTCACGCCGATGGCGTGCGAGAATTTCACCACTTCGCGCGACACTTCCACGTTGTATTCATACGAAGCGACGGACTTGCCGTCCGCTTCCAGCGAACCGTCCATCATCACGGACGTAAAACCCGAGCGGATGGCGGCCATGCAGACGGCCGGCGACTGGCCGTGATCCTGGTGCATGACGACGGGGATGTGCGGATACGCTTCGACGGCCGCGTCGATCAGGTGGCGCAGAAACGCTTCACCGGCGTACTTGCGCGCGCCAGCGGACGCTTGCATGATCACCGGGCTGTTGAGCGCATCGGCGGCGGCCATGATGGCTTGCACTTGCTCCAGGTTGTTGACGTTGAAAGCAGGAATGCCATAACCGTTTTCGGCGGCATGGTCCAGCAGTTGACGCATGGATACGAGAGACATGGTAATACTCCAGATAACAATAGAAACCGTTGCGGCGCTTCGCGGTGGTCAATAACCGCGGCGGCGCCTGAATTCTTTCAACTAAACTAGAACTTACTCGAACTCGCCGACTGTGACAATCTTCAGGGCGTTAGTACCACCCACCTGGCCCATCGGTTCACCCCAGGTGACGACGATCATGTCGCCCTTTTTGACGATGCCCTGCGCCACCAGCAGCTCTTCCGCCTGCTTCAGCACTTGCGCGCTCGGCGCATTCTGCATCAGATGATACGCCCGAACATTGCGGTACAGCGCGGCTTTGCGCAAAGTGGTCACGCTGGGCGTGAGCGCGTAGATCGGTGTGTCGATGCTGTGGCGGCTCATCCACAAGGCGGTGGAACCGGATTCCGTCAGGGCCACGATGGCTTTGACGCGCAAATGGTGGGCCGTGAACAGGGCGCCATATGCGATCGACTGGTCGATGCGCGTAAACGTGACGTTGAGGAAATCGGCATCGAGCTTGTTGTATTCGGACTGTTCCGCTTCCACGCAGATGGCGGCCATCATTTCCACCGTCTCGATCGGGTACTTGCCCGAGGCCGTCTCGGCCGACGTCATGACGGCATCCGTGCCGTCGAGCACGGCATTCGCCACGTCGGACACTTCGGCGCGCGTCGGCACGGCGTTGACGATCATCGATTCCATCATCTGCGTGGCCGTGATCGCCAGCTTGTTCGAGGCGCGCGCCATCTTGATCATGCGTTTCTGCAGGGCCGGCACGGCCGCGTTGCCCACTTCCACGGCCAGGTCGCCGCGCGCCACCATGATGCCGTCGGACGCGTCCAGAATTTCCTGCAGGGCAGGGATCGCTTCCGCGCGTTCGATCTTGGCGATCATCATCGGCTTGTGGTGGTACGGTTCGCCAGCGATATTGGCCAGCTGGCGCGCCATTTCCATATCGGTCGCGCATTTCGGGAAGGAAATGGCCAGATAGTCGGCCTGGAAACTCATGGCCGTCTTGATATCTTCCATATCCTTGGCCGTCAGCGCGGGCGCGGACAGGCCGCCGCCCTGGCGATTGATGCCCTTGTTGTTCGACAACTCGCCGCCGATCTTGACGGTGGTGTGGATTTCGCTGCCGTGAATGCGCTCGACGATCAGCACGATGAGGCCGTCGTTCAGCAGCAGCACGTCGCCCTTGTGCAGGTCGCGCGGCAAGGCCTTGTAGTCGAGGCCGACCCGCTCCTGGTTGCCCAGTTCGCCGTTTTCGCCCCACTTCGCGTCGAGGATGAAGCGCTCGCCCGCTTCGAGCTGAATGCGCGTGTTTTCAAACTTGCCGACGCGAATCTTCGGCCCCTGCATGTCGGCCATGATGGCCACTTCGCGGCCGCATTCAAGCGCCGCCAGGCGCACCAGCGCCGCGCGGTCGATATGGTCCTGCGCCTTGCCGTGGGAAAAATTCAAGCGCACCACGTCGACGCCCGCACGTATCATTTTCACCAGGATATCGAAGTCGGTGGAGGCGGGGCCGATTGTTGCTACGATTTTTGTACCGCGTGGCATAGGAATCCTTGTGCGCGAGCGAAGGTGAGCAAGACCTGGCGGCTGGGCCGCCCGGCAAGGTAAAAGCGCAGCGGTCAGGCTGCGCTTGGTACTGAACGGCTAACTGCAGCGCCTTACGCGGCGCGCTGCATCAGGATCTCGACCGCTGGGAGCGTCTTGCCTTCCAGGAACTCCAGGAAAGCGCCGCCGCCCGTCGAGATATAGCTGATTTTATCGGTAATGTCGTATTTGGCAATCGCCGCCAGGGTGTCGCCACCGCCGGCGATCGAGAATGCTTTCGACTCGGCAATGGCCAGGGCCAGGGTCTTGGTGCCGTTGCCGAACTGGTCGAATTCGAACACGCCGACGGGGCCGTTCCACACGATGGTGCCGGCGGCGGCGATCTGCTGCGCCAGCAAGGCCGCCGTTTTCGGGCCGATATCGAGGATCATGTCGTCGTCCGCCACGTCGGCCACGTCCTTGACGGTGGCGGAGGCTGTCGGCGAAAACTCCTTGGCGCACACGACGTCGACGGGAATCGGCACTTGCGCGCCGCGCTTGGCCATGATGTCGATGATGGCGCGGGCTTCGTCGACCAGTTCCGCTTCCACCAGGGACTTGCCGACGTTCAAGCCGACGGCCTTCATGAAGGTGTTGGCGATGCCGCCGCCGACGATCAGGTTATCGACCTTGTCGGACAGGGCTTTCAAAATGGTCAGCTTGCTCGATACTTTCGAACCGGCAACGATGGCCAGCAGCGGGCGGGCGGGCGCGTGCAGCGCTTTGCCCAGCGCATCGAGTTCGGCGGCCAGCAGCGGGCCGGCGCAGGCGACGGGCGCGAACTTGGCGATGCCGTGCGTGGATGCTTCCGCGCGATGGGCCGTGCCGAACGCGTCATTGACGTAGATATCGCACAATTTCGCCATTTTTTGCGCCAGCTCATCGCTGTTTTTCTTTTCGCCCTTGTTGACGCGCACGTTTTCCAGCAGAACCACCTGGCCGGCGGCCAGATTGTCCAGGCCGGCGCCATCGATCCAATTTTGTTTCAGTGCAACTTCCTGGCCCAGCAGCTCGGACAAGCGGGCCGCCACGGGCGCCAGGCTGTCGGCCGGCTTGAACTCGCCTTCCGTCGGACGGCCCAGGTGCGACGTCACCATCACGGCAGCGCCAGCGTCGAGGGCGGCACGGATGGCCGGCACCGAAGCGCGGATGCGCGTATCTTCGGTGATCTTGCCACTGTCATCTTGCGGGACGTTCAGGTCGGCGCGGATGAACACGCGCTTGCCTTGCAGTGCATTTTGGGCGATCAAATCTTGCAGACGGATGAAGTTGAGAACAGCTGACATGGCGATCCAGATGACGAGTGGAAGGAAGTGCGCTATTTTACCGCAATGCCCAGCGCAAATCGCCGATTTGTCCTGCTTTACTGAAAAACGTGCAACAGTCGCAAGCCCGTGAAAACCAGCATGCCGAACACGATGGTTTGCAGCATATTGCGGCGAATCACGAAAAAGAGCGTGGCGGCAATACCCGACAAGAGTTTCAAATTCGATAACTCCAAGTGGATTTGCTGCCCTTCCATCAGCATGTCGGGCGCGATGATGGCCGCCAGCGCGCAGGCCGGCGCATAGCGCAGCATCTCGCCCACGCGGCGCGGAATCGTGATGTGATGGCCGATCAGCCAGAAGGTGCTGCGCGTGGCAGCCGTTGCCACCACCAGCACGGCGATGGCGATCCACACGTCGGCCCTGCCCAAGTCGATGCCGTCAAACATGGCGTTTGGTCCATTTTTCTGTCAACTCTTCCACGGCCATGGCGCTGACCATGCCCACCACGACGGCCACCAGCAGGCCCAGCTTATACGGCAGGCTGAACGCCAGCACGGCCACCGTGCCCGCCACCAGCACGCCGCACAGGGCGGCGCGGCTGAGGATCAGCGGTACCGTCACGCACAGGATCGCCAGGGTGCCCGCAAAGCCCAGGCCCCACTCGGCCGGCACGACGGCGCCCAGCACGATGCCGATGCAGGAACCGATCTGCCAGGCCAGCCAGTTGGGGTAGATCAAGCCTTTCAGGAAAGGCAGCTTGGCCGGGTCCGGCGTTTCGTGCGGGTAACGCTGCAGGAACAGGCCCACGGTGATATCGCCCGCCACATAGCCGAGCGCAAAGCGCTGGCGCCACGGCAGATGGGAAAAATGCGGGGCCAGCAGCACGGAAAAGATGACAAAACGCAAATTGACGACGAGGGCCGTGGCGAAGATCACCCACACGGGCGCCTGGGCCGCCAGCAGGGGCAGAGACGCGAGCTGGGCCGAGCCGGCAAAGACAAACAGGGTCATGGCCCCCGCCTGCGCCACCGTCAGGCCGCTTTTCACCATGGCCACGCCCACCACCATGCCCCAGGCGGCAATGCCCAGCAGGGTGGGCGCGCCCAGGCTCAGGCCGGCGCGCCAGGCATCTTTCAGCAGGGCGTCGTCCTTGGTGGCCGGGACGGCGTTCACGCGGCGCTCCGGCGGGCGCACTGTGGTAACTGCACAACAATGGTGCGCGGAGGTCGGCTCCGCAACGGTGATACCGGCAAGGCAAATCCAGTCAGTGTGGCGCTGCAGCCGCCATATTTCCGCGAAAACCCGCGCCGCAGCCGAAGATGATCAAGCCGCCATTTTAGCCATGATTTTTGCTGTCTGCCTGAATCCGTTAAAATCGTGCTTTTGGCAGCAGCCGACTTCCATCCATACAGCCTCACGGAGCATGACAAGATGACAAAAACCACCCAGCCAGCGGTCGAACTCGACGGTAAAGACTTGCCAGCCCACTGCCCTAACCCGGCCATGCCGCTGTGGTCGTCGCATCCGCGCGTGTTCCTGGAATTTAACAAGGACGGCGTCGCCAAGTGCCCGTACTGCGGCACGGCCTACACCCTGAAGGAAGGCGCCAGCGCCGGCCATCATTAAACTGCCCAGCGGCGCGCCCCCAGCGCGCCGTTTTCATTTGCACACCTAGCTGTACCGCTCACGCCGGAGTCGTCATGAAACGTCTGAAAGAACTCAATGGCAGCGCCGCCGAAGTCGAGGCGGCGTTCTACGATGCCTTGCACCGCGCCGACCTCGAAGCGCTGATGGCGCTATGGGCCGACGATGAAGAGATCGTCTGCATCCACCCGGGCGGCGCGCGCCTGATCGGTCATGCCGCCATCCGTGCCTCGTGGGAAACCATCCTGGCAGGCGGCGGCCTGCACATCGTGCCGGCGCAGCTGCATGAAACGCACAATCTGATGAGTTCGGTGCACACGGTGATCGAAGGCGTCACCCAGGAAGAAGGCGGTCCGGCGCATCTGCTGGCGACGAATGTGTACGTGAAAACGCCGCGCGGCTGGCGCATCGTGCTGCACCACGCCTCCATCGCCCCCGGTGGCGCGCCGGCCGACGTTGCGGGAACGCAGATCCTGCACTGATGTCTTTGCCTCTTATTTACAACGCCTCCTACACCGCCCCGCTCTGGCTGCCAGGCGGCCACGCGCAGACGATTTATCCGGCCGTGTGCCTCGCCAAGCCTGCCGTGCCCTTCCGCCGCGAACGCTGGCAAGCGCCCGATGGCGACTTCGTCGACGTCGACCTGGTCGACGGCCAGCCTGGCCAGCCTTTCGTGGTGCTGTTCCACGGCCTGGAAGGCTCGTCGGACAGCCATTACGCGCGCGCCCTGATGGCCGAGGTGGCCGCGCGCGGCTGGTCGGGCGCCGTGCCGCATTTTCGCGGCTGCTCGGGCGAAGCGAACCTGGCGCCCCGCTTCTACCATTCGGGCGATGCGCAGGAAGTGGACTGGATCGTGCGGCGCCTGCGCCCGCGCGCCACGGGAAAATTCTACGCGGCCGGCGTCTCGCTGGGCGGCAACGCCCTGCTGTGCTGGCTGGGCCAGTCGCAGCACCAGGCCGATTTCATCGATGCGGCCACGGCCGTATCGGCCCCGCTGGACCTGGCGCAAGGGGGCAAGGCCTTGTCTTCCGGCGCCAACCGGTTCTATACGCGCATGTTTTTGAACACGCTCAAACCGAAATGCCTGGCCAAGCTGGAGCAATTCCCCGGCCTGTTTGCGCGCGACGCCATGCTGGCCGCGCGCGACTTGCACGCCTTCGACAATGTCGTCACGGCGCCCCTGCACGGCTACCGCGACGCCGACGATTACTGGCACCGCGCCAGCGCCAAGCACGTCTTGCCGGACATCACCGTGCCGACCTTGGTGCTGAATGCGCAAAATGATCCCTTCCTGCCCGGGCGCTTCCTGCCGCGCAGCGCCGCGCCGACGGTCACGCTCGAGTATCCGCGCCACGGCGGCCACGTCGGCTTTGCGGCAGGCAAGTTGCCGGGCAGAACACGCTGGCTGCCGCAGCGCCTGATCCATTTTTTTGAAGGCGGCAACATGGCGCCACCGGCGCCGCAAAGCTGTCACGCTGGCAGTTCGCAAACGCACATGGAAAACGCTACACATGGATGAACTCGTCAAACAGGCCCTGGCCAAATGGCCGAACGTACCGCACTGCTACGGCTGGCTGGGCCTGGACGCGCGCGGCCACTGGCGCATGCGCGACCAGCAGGCGCAACAGCAACAACTGCCTGGCGACAAGATCGCCCATGACGCACTGCTGGGATTTATCAACCGCAATTACGACCATGACGCACGCGGTTGCTGGTTTTTCCAGAATGGCCCGCAGCGCGTTTACCTGAACCTGGAAGCGACGCCCTACATCGCCCGCAGCGATCCGCGACACGGTTTTGTCGTGCAGACGGGCGCGCCGCTGGCGCAGATCGAGCAAGCGTACCTGTGCGACAACGGTGCGCTGATCCTGCGCCAGGACGAGGTCGTGGCGCAGGTCGATGACCGCGACATGGCGCAGGTACTGCCCGCATTGCGCCTCGATGGGCAGGCGGTGAGCGACGAGGCCTTGCTGGCCTGGCTGGAAGGGGGACAAGGAAGCTTGACCTTATTGCATAACGGCAAGGCGATCGCCGTGCAGCCGTTGCGCTACGATGCCGTGCCGCAAACCTTCGGCTTCCAGCGCGCGCCGCAAGCCGAATAAGACTTATCCCTTCTGGTCCTTGATCTGTTCGCGGCGCTTTTCCTGCAATTCGCGCTCGCGCGCATCGATCACGGCCTGGTCATAAAAGGTCGCGTCCGTCGATTTGCGGGCGATCGTCAGCTGGTCCAGCGCGGCCATGGTGGCGCCCTGCAGCACATACGATTCGGCCAGCGCCATGTGCTGCAAGGTCATCTTGCCCTGGTCCGCATAGGCTTTCGCCAGTAAATCGTACAATTCCGGCTCTTCCTTGTAGAGCTGCACCTGTTCGCGCAGGTACAAGGTGGCTTGCTCCAGCTTGCCGGCAGCCATCAGCGCTTCCGCATATTGGTGGGCTATGCCGCGCGAGAGGGGAAACTGCTGGCGCGCCGCATCGGCCGCCTTCAAAGCCTGTTGCGCCACTTCCTTCTTTTGCGCCGGCATCAACAGCACTTCCAGTCCCATCGCCGCCAGCAGCGAGTTGGGCCCCTGGGTGCCGCCCGAGGTGAACACATTCGGCCCGGCCGGCTGGCGCAGGGCGGCATTGGCCGCATCGAGTTCCTTTTGCGCCTCCGCCGGCTTGCCCTGCTTGACGGCGACAAAGGACAAGCCGTAATGGGCGGCCGTCACCTGGAAGCGGCTTTGCTGTTCCAGCTGCGTCTTGAAGACGGCCTTGGCGTTCAGCAAGCCTTGCACGCTTTCATCCTGCAGCACGCGGGCGCGGGCCCGGGCCAGGTGGAAACTCAGGCTGTCCGCGCGCTGCTTGTACGGCTGCTCGCGGATGCGCGCCTGGATGTCGGCGATGCGTTCCGTCGTCAGCGGGTGGGTCTGCAGATAGGCGGGCATCAGGTCGCTGTACGAGCGGCTGGCCGCCTGCATGCGGCCGAAAAAGGCCACCATGCCGGTGGTATCGAAACCGGCTTCGCCCATGATCTGGAAACCGATGCGGTCCGCCTCGCGTTCGGCGTCGCGGCCGAAATTGAGCTGGCGCTGGATGGCCAGGCCCTGGCCGGCGGCAAACACGCCCATGGCCACGTCGCCGCCCGCACGCGACGCGAGCGCCGCCAGCAGCATGGCGGCCAGCGGCATCAGGGCATCCTGGCGCTGCTGGCCCAGCATGCGCGCGATATGGCGCTGCGCCACGTGGCCGATCTCGTGCGACAGCACGGAAGCCAGTTCCGCCTCCGTTTGCGCCGCCAGCACCAGGGCCGAGTGCACACCGATGAAACCGCCCGGCAAGGCAAACGCGTTCAACTGGGGATCGCGCACGGCAAAGAAGAAATAGTCGTAATTCGTTTCGCCGCGCACGCTGGGGCGCGCCGACACGAGGGCGTTGCCGAAGGTATTCAGGTATTCGAGCAAGGGGGCGTCGTCGAGATAGTCGCGGTCGCCGCGGATGCCGCGCATGATTTCCTCGCCGATCTTGCGCTCCATCGCCGGCGACAGGTCTTCGCGCGAGGTATCGCCCAGGTTCGGCAGGTTCGGCGCCGGCGGCACGGCCAGCGGCGTCCAGTTGCCGGCAGGCTTGGCCGCCGCGCTGGCGGCCGGCGCCGCTGGCGCGGACGTATAGGTTTGCGCCAGCGCACACGGCGCGGCGCAGCAGAAGGCGGCCAGCACCGAAGCGCGCCGCGCGCCGCGCAGCCATGCCGCAGCGGCGTTTTCAACGAGGATCGGAAGGGAAGTTTTTGAATTCACGGGTGCTATCATACCTTGTTAGCGGCGCCCATTCCCACGCGCCATGCCAGTGGCATGGCGTCGTGATTCGGCCTGCCGCGTCCCCGTTCCTCACCTATTTTGACGCCATGACAACAGCACACAAGCAAGCCCCCGCCGGAGAACTGACCCATTTCGATGCCACGGGCCAGGCCCATATGGTCGATGTGGGCGGCAAGGAAGATACGCGCCGCAGCGCCGTGGCCGCCGGCACCATCCGCATGCAGCCGGCCACCCTGGCCTTGATCATTTCCGGCAATGCGAAAAAGGGCGATGTGCTGGGCATCGCCCGCATCGCCGCCATCATGGGCGCCAAGCGCACCAGCGACCTGATTCCCCTGTGCCACCCGCTGGCCCTCACGCGCGTCACCGTCGATTTCGAAGTGGATGCAGCGGCCAACAGCGTGCATTGCCGCGCCCAGGTCGACACGACGGGCAAGACGGGCGTGGAAATGGAAGCGCTGACGTCCGTGCAGATCGGCTTGCTGACGATCTACGACATGTGCAAGGCCGTCGACCGCGGCATGGTCATGACGAACGTGCGCGTGCTGGAAAAGCATGGCGGCAAGTCGGGCGACTGGCACGCCGAGGTGTAACTAGGCCGCCTGGCGCTGGACGCGGCGCAAGTCGCGCAGCAGCCAGACGGCGCAGCCCAGGCACAGCGCGATGATGGCGATCGACAAGGGCAAGTGGAACTGTTCCAGCCCTGCCAGCGCAAAGCCGGCGTGGATCAGGCAAGTGCCCGCTCCCAGCGCGGCGCAGATGCCTGCATACAGGGTCGCCTGCGGCGTGGCCAGCAGCACGTGCCGGTAACCGGCCAGCACCACGGCAATCGCCGCCAGGTTAAACACGAGAAAACCCTGCACGCCGCCCGGCACGTGAAACATCTCCCACTCTTTCCAGTAGGCAGCGTCGATTTGATGCAGGATCAGGAACAACATGGTCCAGAAGTAGCTGCGTGGCATAAGATTTACATTCGTCAATATTGACGCAATTGTAAAGCCTGCACCGCGCAGCGGCACGTGCCCATGGTATTTTTCGATGCGAAAGTGAATTTCATTGATAGGAATGCTTTTTCATCAAGAAATCATGCATACTGCGAGTCGACCATATCCAGATGAGCATCGCATGACTAGCAACAAGCCCGCCGCGGAAAGCAAGCTCCAGGACTTCGAATTCGAGGCCATGAATCTGCAGGTGGGGGGACGCATCCAGTTCATCACGCACCGCACCATCAAACCCATCCAGCATTTCTCGACCGTGATCGGCTACGTGAAAGATGAGTACCTGATCGTCAAGATTCCCATCGAAAACGGCGCCTCCATCGTGCTCAACGAGGGTGACAAGCTGACCATCCGCGTGTTTTCCGGCGTCACCGTCTGTTCGTTTGCGTGCAGCGTGCTGCGCATCTTCGGCCGTCCGCTCAACTATGTGCACCTGAGCTTTCCCGACGCCATCCAGGGCACCAGCCTGCGCACGGCCATGCGCGTGAAAGTGGACATTCCCGCGCAGCTGAGCTACCGCGATGTGGCGGCCGTGCCCGTGTTCATCGTCAACCTCAGCGTCTCGGGCGCGCTGATCGAGGCGCCCAACATGCTCACGCCCGATGACGAGGGCGTGGCACTGAGCTTTACCCTGCTGGTGCAGCCGAACAAGCATCAGATGCGCGTCAACACGCGCGCCCGCATCCAGAACGTCGGAGTGGGCAAGCCGTCCAATGGCCACGCCGGAGTGGCCGAAATCTATACGTATGGCGTGCAATTCATCGACCTGGAACCGACCCACTACACCCTGCTGCAAAACCTCACCTATGAAGCGCTGATCGCGGACCGGCAAAAAATCGTCTGATACGGGCGCTGCAGGCGCCGCTCACTGCGTCGCCACCACCTTGGGAATGTTGTTTTTGGTAATCGCTTCCTTCGCCGCCGGATTCGTCACGCTGGTGCTGTTAAACCAGCTCAGGCTGCTGGTGCCGAGTTGCAACTCCATGTTCACCTTCTGACCGCCCAAGCCGCTGCCCAGGTCGCCCGCCAGGCTCAGCTCGATATTGCCCTTGTCGACCTTGGCGCTCGCCACTTCGCGCGTGGCGCTGAAGACGGGAATGGAACTTGGCACGGCCGGGGTGGGCGTGCTGCAGGCAGCCGCGTCGCCGCCATTTTCCTGCACGCACAAGGCCACGGCCGTCTTCAGGGGCGCCGCGGCCGCCAGCACGTTGCTGACCTTGGCCCGCATCGTATAGTCGCCGTACTGGGGAATGGCCACGGCCGCCAGGATGCCGGCGATGGCCACCACGATCATCAGTTCTATCAGGGTAAATCCGCTTTGCGCGCGCATCGCATCCTCCCGGGGTGCAGTTGGTCACGCCGTGCATGGTGCAAGCGCCATGCCAGCGGCGTCCCGGGGCGGCGTTGGTACGCATGGAAAGAAAAGCGACGCATTTGGGCGGATTCGGACCAGCGCCGTCGCTCCAAGGCGGGAATCGACCTGACTTGCGGACAAAAAAAAGGAGCCGAAGCTCCTTTTTTATACTGCATGAATCAGGCTGAAATTACAGCATGGCTTTCAGCAGACGCGCCATTTCCGACGGGTTTTTGGTCACGGTGATGCCGCAAGCTTCCATGATTTCCAGCTTGGCTTGCGCCGTATCGGCACCGCCCGAGATCAGCGCGCCGGCGTGGCCCATGCGCTTGCCTGGAGGAGCCGTGACGCCGGCGATGAAGCCGACGACTGGTTTTTTCATGTTGTCTTTGATCCAGTAAGCCGCGTTGGCTTCGTCCGGACCGCCGATTTCGCCGATCATGATGACCGCGTCGGTATCTGGATCGTCATTGAACATCTTCATGATGTCGATGTGCTTCAGACCGTTGATCGGGTCGCCGCCGATGCCGACTGCCGACGATTGGCCCAGGCCCAGTGCGGTCAGCTGACCCACTGCTTCGTACGTCAGGGTACCCGAACGCGAAACCACGCCGATACGGCCCTTCTTGTGGATGTGACCTGGCATGATGCCGATCTTGATTTCGTCTGGCGTAATCAGGCCTGGGCAGTTAGGGCCCAGCAGCAAGGTTTTGCTGTTGGCTTTAGCCATGCGGTCTTTCAGGGCCATCATGTCGCGCACAGGAATGCCTTCGGTGATGCAAATGGCCAGATCCATTTCAGCTTCGACAGCTTCCCAGATCGCCGCTGCGGCGCCTGCTGGCGGCACGTAAATCACGGAAACGTTGGCGCCGGTTTCTTTTTTCGCTTCGGTAACGTTAGCGAAAATAGGAATGCCTTCGAAATCTTCGCCGGCTTTCTTCGGGTTCACGCCTGCCACGAAGGCAGCTTTGCCGTTCGCGTAGTCGCGGCAACCGCGGGTATGGAACTGGCCGGTCTTGCCGGTGATCCCTTGGGTAACGACTTTGGTATCTTTATTGATCAGAATGGACATGTTGATTCCTTAATTAAGCTTGACCGGCAGCAGCGGCAACGACGCTCTTGGCTGCATCTTCCATGGTGTCGGCTGCGATGATAGGCAGACCAGAATCGGCCAGCATCTTTTTGCCCAGGTCTTCGTTGGTGCCCTTCATGCGCACGACCAGCGGTACGTTCAGCGAGACGGCTTTCACTGCGGCGATCACGCCTTCAGCGATCACGTCGCAACGCATGATGCCGCCGAAAATGTTCACCAGGATGGCTTTCAGGCCTGGGTTTTTCAGCATGATCTTGAACGCTTCGGTCACTTTTTCCGCCGTGGCGCCGCCGCCGACGTCCAGGAAGTTGGCTGGCTCGCCGCCGAACAGCTTGATGGTGTCCATGGTGGCCATGGCCAGGCCGGCACCGTTCACCAGGCAACCGATGTTGCCGTCGAGCGAGATGTAGGCCAGGTCGAATTTCGACGCTTCGATTTCAGCTGGATCTTCTTCGTCCAGGTCGCGCAGGGCGACGATTTCCGGATGACGGAACAGGGCGTTCGGGTCAAAGTTGAACTTGGCGTCCAGAGCGATGACTTTGCCGCTGCCGGTGACGATCAGCGGGTTGATCTCGGCCAGCGAGCAATCGGTTTCCCAGTAGGCTTTGTACAGGCCTTGCAGGTTGACGCGGGCGTCGACGATGGAACCGGCAGGCACGCCGATTTTGGTCGCGATGTCGTCAGCCTGGGCATCGGTCAGGCCAACGCTTGGCTCGATGGTGACGTGGTGGATTTTCTCAGGGTGGCTCTCGGCCACTTCTTCGATGTCCATGCCGCCTTCGGACGACGCCATCAGGACGATTTTCTGGGTAACGCGGTCGGTGACCAGCGAAACGTACAATTCTTGCTTGATGTCGGCGCCTTCTTCCACCAGCAGGCGGTTGACTTTCTGGCCCTCAGCGCTGGTCTGGTGCGTGACCAGCTGCATGCCCATGATCTGATCAGCGTATTCCTTGACCTGTTCCATCGATTTTGCCACTTTCACGCCGCCGCCCTTGCCGCGACCACCTGCGTGGATCTGCGCCTTGACGACCCATACCGGACCGCCCAGGGTTTCCGCAGCCTTGACGGCTTCTTCGACGGACATGCACGGAATACCGCGTGGTACCGTCACTCCGTGCTGCCGGAGGATTTCTTTGGCTTGATACTCATGGATTTTCATGCTGGCTTCCCTTCTGATACTGATGTGTAAAAATACGGTTAGTGGTGCAAAAAAACAGGAAATACAGCGCCGGGGTCACACCTTGGCTACCCAGCGCGGGTAATACTGTGCAACCGCCCCGCCATCGGTGCGCAGGGCGTGGCATTTGTCGAGTTGAAACGGCTTTTCATGCGACACGTCAGCATTCGCACCGTCACGGGTCGACCAGACATCGCCGGCAAATGCCTGAACCGTCGCAGTCGGCAAGACTTGCGCCAGTTCGGTCAAATGGGTACAGCCGGCGATTCCCGCCAGGCGCTGTTTCAAGTCGCGGCGGAAATTCTTCAATAAATTCAATCCGATCAGCGCCCTGTAAGCGGGGCCGATGGTATCGCAAAAACCGGGATAGGGCACGGCATCGGAGGCAGCTTCGGCCTCGACAATGGTCAGTTCGTGATCGACGGTAATGCGTAAATGGAGGTCATGCAGAGGGGCGCCGGCGGGACGGGGGCCGGAGGCCAGGGTCGCGTCATAGCTTTTGATATCGGTGATATGGGCGTCAATATCCCACAGGCCGTCGTCGCGCATATACGCTTGGACGTCGATAACGCGGGAGTGCCGTAGGGCGCGCCGGGATACGGGAGTTGACAGGGGCATAAGACCGATGCCGCTTGCGCGGCCATAATTAGTAAGCAGCCATGTGCCTAAAGCACTCTGTTCGCAGCTTCTACGAACAGCAACCGCACCTGCGGCGCCGCAAAAACCCTAAAAGTGTAGCACACAGGGCGCTAGTTGCGCCGCAACATAATTTTTTATTGCTTGTGCCGCCCACCGCAAATCATTAACGAAAATCGCAAAATCAATAACGATCATTCGCAATTCAAATAACTTGGCAGCAGGCTTGCCGGCACCGGCAGGCTGGCCAGCGCCGTGCCTCAGTCAGTCACACCCAGTGCGCGTAAAACAGGCAAGATGCGCGCGGAAAAATACTGTGCCTGCGCCAACAATTCGGCCAGGTTTTCCTCTTCCGTCAACAAGGGCTGCCCATCCTTCGTCATCAGCTGCTTCAGGCGCAACAGCACGGGCCACGTCGTGCGCACCCAGTCTTGCGGCGTTGGACAACCTTGCAGTTTCGCCCACAGGAAGAGCTGTTGTAAATGCGACACAACCACGCCGCCGCCCGTCAGGGGGCTGGCGAGGATGTGCAAATCGGTTCTTGCCAGCGCCTGCTCCAGCAAGTGTGCATTCAGGCGCGCCGTCTGCGGCCGCGCCGCGGCGATGCCGGCCTCGTCCTGGACGGCAGACACGCTGCCCTTGCTGGCCAGTACCAGCATGATCTGCAGCAAGGCCGCCAGACTGGCTTCGCTGCCAGCCAGTTGCTGCTCCAGTTCGCCTATCGTGTACACGCGATGGTCAGCCATGGCGTCCAGCACGGGCGCATAGACGCGCTCGTCCATATCGGCGTCACCCAGCACGCCGTGTACGCTCAACACCACTTCGCCGCGGGGTACGGCCAGCATCACGCGCACGGCCCGCAAGGCACTGGCCTGGGCGAACGGCGTCAGCCTGCGTGCGCCCTTGACCCAGTAATCCCTGCGAAATTGCTCGTTGACGAGGAAGGCGCGCGTCGTCTCGCGAAAAATGGGATCGGGTATCTCGGCCAGGAACTGCTGGTGCTCGGCCGTCAGGTTCAGCATATCGACCAGAGCAGTATAGTTGGCGGACGCGGCGAACTCGAGCTTGGCCTCGCCCAGCATGGCCGCGACGCTGGAGAAAGCCATAGGCTGCCAATCGGCATTGAAATACTCATGGGCAAGATAATGTCCATCCATCGCCTTGAGTTTTTCGAAGCGGTCCGCCAGTTGCGGGTTGGCGTCCAGGTAGCGCGGTTGCGTGGCGATCATCCTGTCGACGAAATCGATGGCGCCAGCGACTCTGGCCAGCACGCCCTGGCCCGGGGCGCTCATGACGCGGCTATGTTCGGCCAACAAGTCGCGCATCGGCATCATTGCGGCCCAGCCTGGCTGCGTGTTGTAGCTGATGAAGACGACACCGCCAACTTTCAGCTTGCGCCGCAGGAAGTCGACGATGAGCGCGCGATTTTCCGCCGAAACCCAGCTCCATATCCCATGCAGGCAGATAAAGTCGAAATCGGGCAAGTCGTCGCGGCAACAAAACTGCGCGAACGATTCATCCGTGAACTGCGCGCCAGCGTCGGCCGCGTTGGCCAGCTCCTGCGCAAAGGCGGCCTGGGACGGATTGAAATCATTGCCATACCAGCGCGTGGCGGACGCCGCCGCATGGATGTTGGCGCTGACGCCCTGGCCAAAGCCCAGCTCGCAAGCCGTGCCGCTGGCCGGCAAGGACAGGCCGGCGGCCAGCAAGGGCAGGCGCAGGCGCAGAGGGTTCAATTCTTCGTAATAGCCATAGGTATAGGCGATTTCGGCCACATAGCCGGCATTCCAGTTGCTCATCTTGCATCCTGTCACGATCAGTGGTGCTGCACGCATCGCACAGCGTTCGAGCGCCAGCATACCCGATCGCGCGGCGTGACCATACTGGAATCAGACGACGTTTGAAAGCGCAGTTCTTGGCGGCACAGCGTGGCGGCCGGACAACCCTGGATGCGCTATTCCTCGTCGGGATCCAGTCCCTTCAAGGCCACCTGCACGGCGCGCTGCGAAAAGCCGCGCTGCATCAAAAAACGCATCTGCTTGTTGCGCTGCTCCGCATCCTGCGCCACTTGCCCGAATTTTCGGCGCCACACTTCGCAGGCGCGCGCAACCTCCCCTTCGGCCAGGCCCGCCTTGAGTTCCTGCAACGCTTCTCCGCCGATGCCATGGCTTTGCAGCTCCGCCATGATGCGGCTGTTGCCGAAACGGGCCGAGCGGCGGTGAATCAGCGACTCGGAAAAGCGCTCCTGCGACAGCCAGTTGGCTTGCTCCAGGCTGTCGAGCAAGGCTTCCACGTCGTCGCCTTCCTGCGCATGGCGCTGCAGCTTGCGTCGCAATTCCATGCGGCTGTGTTCGCGCATCGACAAAAAGCGTAGCGCCCTGCCCTTCAGGCTTAGTTGTACTGCGGCCATACACCCACCTTGTCTTTCATTCCACGATTCCATCACCCAAACACAATCGCCGCCCGGCGCAACAGCGCGGGACGGCGATCATGGTCACACCTTGCAGCAAGCCATGCGTGGGTCGGATTAGGCCCCTTGGGCCGTAATCCGACAACATTGTTGACGTCTGTGGTGTTGTCGGATTACGCGCGGTTTTGCCGCGCTAATCCGACCTACTCTGCCTTGGCTTCCGCCTTGGCAGCCTTGTCGGCGGCCTTATCCGCTTTTTCCGGCTTTTCAGCAGCCAGTGGCGGCAGTTCGCGCACGCCCAGCGAAGCGCGGACCTTGTTTTCGATTTCGCGGGCCAGCGCCGGACGCTCTTGCAGGAAGGCGCGGGCGTTGTCCTTGCCCTGGCCGATGCGTTCGCCGTTGTAGCTGTACCACGAACCGGATTTTTCCACGATCTTGGCATCCGAGCCCAGGTCCAGGATTTCGCCTTCGCGCGAGGTGCCGGCGCCGTACAGAATGTCGAAGTGCGCTTCCTTGAACGGTGGCGCGATCTTGTTCTTGACGACCTTGACCTTGGTTTCGTTGCCGATCACTTCATCGCCGGACTTGATCGAGCCGGTACGGCGGATGTCCAGGCGCACGGAGGCGTAGAATTTCAGCGCATTGCCGCCCGTGGTCGTTTCCGGGCTGCCGAACATCACGCCGATCTTCATGCGGATCTGGTTGATGAAGATGACCAGGGTGTTCGTGCGGTTGATGGAGCCGGTCAGCTTGCGCAGCGCTTGCGACATCAGGCGCGCTTGCAAACCTGGCAGGGAATCGCCCATATCGCCTTCGATCTCGGCGCGTGGCGTCAGTGCGGCCACGGAGTCGATGACGACCAGGTCGACGCTGCCCGAACGCACGAGGGCGTCGCAGATTTCCAGTGCCTGCTCGCCCGTGTCCGGTTGCGAGATCAGCAATTCATGCAGGTTCACGCCCAGCTTTTGCGCGTAGCCGACGTCCAGCGCGTGCTCGGCATCGATAAAGGCGCAGGTGCCGCCCAGTTTTTGCATTTCGGCGATGGTTTGCAGGGTCAGCGTGGTTTTACCCGACGATTCCGGACCGTAGATTTCCACCACGCGGCCGCGCGGCAAGCCGCCCACGCCCAGCGCGATATCGAGGCCGAGCGAACCGGTCGACACGACTTGCACTTCTTCGATCGGTGCGCTGGAGTCCATGCGCATGACCGAACCTTTGCCAAACTGCTTCTCGATCTGCGCCAGTGCGGCGGCGAGCGCCTTGGCTTTTTCCGATGCGGGTACTACAGCTTTTTTATCGTCCATATGTTCTTTCAGCCGTTCTACAGGTGCGGATTCACGTGACGCATCTACGTGAACCGTGCAGCCTGCGATAGCGCCAGTGGGTTAAATTCTTTACACAGACAGTACTGTATAAAAAAACAGTGATCAATGCAAGCGGAACGTGGATTTGTTTTGAAACAGATCAATACAACCCTGGTTTTTCACAAAAACTCGCCACCTTGCGGGAAATGAAACACAATACAAGCTTCTATGCCGCAAGCCGAGGAAGTCTCACCATGCGTATTTTACTTGCCGAAGATGACAGCGTGCTGGCCGATGGCCTGACCCGTTCGCTGCGCCAGTCGGGCTATGCCATCGACTGCGTCAAAAATGGGCAGGAAGCCGATACGGCCCTGTCCACCCAGGAATTCGACTTGCTGATCCTCGACCTGGGCCTGCCGAAGATGTCCGGGCTGGAAGTGCTGCGCCGCCTGCGCGCGCGCGCCTCGCTGCTGCCCGTGCTGATCCTGACGGCCGCCGATTCCATCGAACAACGCGTGAATGGCCTCGACCTCGGTGCCGACGATTATATGGCCAAGCCGTTCGCCTTGTCGGAACTGGAGGCAAGAGTGCGCGCCCTGACGCGCCGCGGCGCCGGCGGCGGCGCCACCATCATCAAGCATGGCCCCCTCAGCTACGACCAGGTGGGGCGCAGCGCCTACATCAACGACCAGATGCTCGACCTGTCGGCGCGTGAACTGGGCTTGCTGGAAATCCTGCTGGGCCGCACCGGCCGCCTCGTTTCGAAAGAACAGCTGGTCGACCACCTGTGCGAATGGGGCGAGGAAGTGTCGAACAACGCCATCGAAGTGTATGTGCACCGCCTGCGCAAGAAGATCGAGGTGGGCGGCGTGCGCATCGCCACCGTGCGCGGCCTCGGCTATTGCCTGGAAAAATACTCGGAAGCGGCGCGCCTGAACGCCGAAGCGGGCGAGTCGGCAGCCCCGGCCAGCGGGTCCGCCAGCAAGTGAAAGCGCGCGAGGCGCCAGCGGACGAGCCGGACGACGACTGGTTCGAGCCGCCCACGACGGAACAGGACGACACCATCGAGCATTCGCTGTTCGGTGAAATCCTCGACTGGATGCTGGCGCCCCTGCTGCTGCTGTGGCCGATGAGCATCGCCATCACCTATCTGGTGGCCAAGGGCATCGCCAATCAGCCGTTCGATCATGCGCTGGAAGACAGCGTCACCGTGCTGACGCAACAGGTCAAGCAGGCCGACGGCGCGCTGCTGCGCCGCGTGCCGGACAAGAACAGCAATAACAAGGGCCGCGACTTCCTGCGCGGCGACGACGTCGACACCCTGTATTACCTGGTGGTGGGTCCGCGCGGCGAATACCTCGACGGCGACCGCGACTTGCCGCCGCCGCAGGACCCCGACAAATACCGCAGCGGCATGGTGCTGTTTCGCAACGACAACATCCACGGCACGCCCGTGCGCGTGGCGTTCAGCTATCTCGACATTCCTTCCGGCAACGACGATGAAGCGCAGCGCGCGCTGGTGCAGGTGGCCGAGACGCTGGAAAAGCGCGCCCAGCTGGCCAATGAGATCATCAAGGGCGTGATTTTGCCGCAGTTCATCATCCTGCCCGTGATCCTGGCCCTGGTCTGGTTTGCCCTGGCGCGCGGCCTGTCGCCGCTGGCGCAATTGCAGGAACGCATACGCGCCCGCCCGCCCGACGATTTATCTCCCATCGAATCGGGCCAGGTGCCCGAGGAAATCACGCCGCTGGTCGGTTCGCTCAACGAGATGCTGGCACGCCTGTCGCTGTCGATCGACATGCAGAAACGCTTCATCGCCGATGCCGCGCACCAGATGAAAACGCCGCTGGCCGGCATGCGCATGCAATCGGAGCTGGCCCTGCGCCAGACCGACCACGACGAGATCCACCGCTCGCTGCTGCAACTGGCGAAAAGTTCGGAAGCGGCCACGCGCCTGGTCAACCAGCTGCTGGCCCTGGCGCGTGCGGAAAACCAGCCGCAAGCGGGCACGGCGTTCGAGCCGATCGAGTTGAGCGAGCTGGCGCGCGGCGTGGTGCAAGACTGGGTGCAAGCTTCGTTTGCCCAGCATATCGACCTGGGCTTCGAACAGCCCGCGTATTCGATCATGATTTCCGGCAATGCCATGATGCTGCGCGAGCTGCTGAGCAATCTGATCGACAATGCCCTGCGCTACACGCCGGCCGGCGGCAGCGTCACGGTGCGCGTGCGCAGCACCCTGGAACTGGCCATCCTGGAAGTGGAAGATACGGGGCCCGGCATTGCGCCGGCAGAACGGGCGCACGTGTTCGAGCGCTTTTACCGCATTCTTGGCAGCAATGTCGACGGTAGCGGCCTGGGCCTTGCCATCGTGCGTGAGATTGCGCAGCAGCATGGCGCCGAAGTCGATATTTTTAACAATCCGCGCGCCACTTCGCCGAAGTTGCCAGGCACTCTGCTGCGCCTGAGCATCGCCCTGCTGTTGCCGGAAGCGCCAGAAGAGGACAACATCACGTATGGATAAGCCCAGCCTTCCCGCGGCGCCGCTGCAGCCGGCGCGCGCGCCCAGCCCCGAACTGCAGGCGCGCCGCGACGTGCACTGGCGCAAGACGCGGCGCCTGACGGCCATCCTGCTGCTGGTCTGGCTGCTGACGGGCTTTTTGACCGTGTTTTATGCGCGCGAACTGCTGCACCTGAACCTGTTCGGCTGGCCGCTGCCCTTCTATATGGCGGCCCAGGGTGCCTCGCTGGTCTACCTGGCCATCATCGCCTTCTATGCCTGGCGCATGCGCCGCCTGGACCGCGCCTTCCATGCCGAGGAGCAAGCATGAACGGCCAGCGCAGCTTCTTTGCGCGCCTGTGCCGCTACTACCTGCTGTTTACCGCCGGTTTCGCCGCATTCCTGCTGGCCCTGTCGGTCCTGGAACAGGAAGGCATGCCGCGCGCGTGGATCGGCTACCTGTTCATGCTCGTCACCATCACCCTGTACGCCACCATCGGCGTCATCAGCCGCACCTCGAACGTCACCGAATACTATGTGGCGGGGCGCCGGGTGCCGGCCATGTTCAACGGCATGGCCACGGCCGCCGACTGGATTTCGGCCGCCAGCTTCATCAGCCTGGCGGGCGGCCTGTACCTGAACGGCTTCGACGGCCTGGCCTTCATCATGGGCTGGACGGGCGGCTACTGCCTGGTGGCGCTATTGATCGCGCCCTACCTGCGCAAGTTCAGCCAATACACGATTCCCGACTTCCTCGCCGCGCGCTACGGCAGCGGCAGCGACAAGCGGGGCGCCAGCGTGCGCGTGGTGGCCGTGGCCGCCACCATCATCGTGTCGTTTACCTATGTCGTGGCGCAGATCTACGCCGTCGGCCTGATCGCCTCGCGCTTCACAGGTGTGGATTTTTCCGTCGGCATTTTCCTGGGGCTGGCCAGCATCCTCGTCTGCTCCTTTCTGGGCGGCATGCGCGCCATCACCTGGACGCAGGTGGCGCAGTACATCATCATCCTCGTCGCCTTCTTGATTCCCGCCATGTGGCTGTCGGTCAAGCATGCGGACAATCCCGTGCCGCAGCTCGCCTATGGCAAGGTGCTGCCGCAACTGAGCGCGCGCGAACACGTGCTGGAAACGGACCCGAAAGAAAACGAAGTGCGCGCCATCTTCCGCCAGCGCGCGCAAAGCTACCAGGCGCGCATCGACGGCTTGCCCGGCTCCTGGGAGCAAGGCCGCCTGGCGGCCCAGCGCCAGCTCGATAGTTTGCGCCAACGCAATACCTCGCTGTTTGACATCCGCAACGCGGAGCGCTACCTGATCGCCTATCCCAAAAGCCCCGACGAGGCACGCGCGCTGTGGCAGGCGGCGCAGGCGCAAAACCAGAAACGCGCCGAACCGATCATTCCGCACGCGCAACCGTTTCCCGCCGCCGACCGCGAGCAATCCGATATCAAGCGCAACAATTTCCTGGCCATCGTGTTTTGCATGATGCTGGGCACGGCCGCCCTGCCGCATATCCTCATGCGATCGTACACCACGCCGTCCGTGCACGAAACGCGCGTGTCCGTGTTCTGGACCCTGTTTTTCATCCTGTTGATCTATCTCACGATTCCCGCGCTGGCCGTGCTGGTCAAGTACGATATTTACTCGGCACTGGTGGGCACGCAATACGCGAACCTGCCCACCTGGGTGTCGTACTGGGCCAATGTGGACAAGCTCAGTCCCCTGATCAGCATCGTCGACGTCAACCGCGACGGCATCGTGCAACTGGCGGAAATTTCCATCGACGCCGACGTGCTGGTGCTGGCAACGCCCGAGATCGCCGGCCTGCCCTACGTGATTTCCGGCCTGGTGGCGGCCGGCGGCCTGGCCGCCGCCCTGTCGACGGCCGATGGCTTGCTGCTGGCCATCTCGAACGCCCTGTCGCACGACGTGTATTACAAGGTGGTCGATCCCAGCGCCTCGACGCAAAAGCGCGTGACGATTTCCAAACTGCTGCTGCTGGCCGTGGCCTTCATCGCCGCCTATGCGGCCTCGCAAAAGCCGGCGGACATCCTGTCGCTGGTGGGCGTGGCGTTTTCCCTGGCCGCCTCGACCCTGTTCCCGCCGCTGGTGCTGGGGGTCTTCTGGCAACGCGCCAACCACCAGGGCGCGCTGGCCGGCATGCTGACGGGCTTTGGCGTCTGCCTGTACTACATGCTGCATACGAGCACCATGCTGGGAGGCAATGCCAGCGGTCAATGGTTCCATATCGCCCCCATTTCCGCCGGCATCTTCGGCGTGCCGGCCGGCCTGGCCGCGGCCGTGCTGGTCAGCTGGCTGACACCAAAGCCGGGACGCCGCAGCACGGGACTGGTCGAGCATATACGCGCGCCGGAATGAATACCGAAAAAAACAGCGCCGCCGCAAAAAAGGAGTAGGCTGGAGGGCCGCTTTACTTACGAGGACATCCCATGCCGTCTGGAAAAATTCTTGTCGCCCAGGGAGGCGGCCCGACCGCCGTCATCAACCAGTCGCTGGTGGGCGTGGTGCTCGAATCGCGGCGTTTTCAGCACGTCACGCGCGTGTACGGCGCGCTGCACGGCGTGCGCGGCATCGTCAACGAGGAATTTGTCGATCTGACGCAGGAAACCAGCCACAACCTGGAACTGGTGGCGGCCACGCCGTCCTCGGCGCTCGGCTCCACGCGCGACAAGCCCGATATCGCCTACTGCCAGCAAATCTTCGAAGTGCTGCGCGCGCACGAGATCGAGCACTTCTTTTACATCGGCGGCAACGACTCGTCCGACACGGTGCGCATCGTCAGCGAGGAAGCGCACAAGGCCGGCTATCCGCTGCGCTGCATCCACATCCCGAAAACCATCGACAACGACCTGGTGGGCAGCGACCACACGCCCGGTTTTCCCTCGGCCGCGCGCTTCGTCGCGCAAGCGTTCGCCGGCGCCAACCTCGACAACGCGGCCTTGCCCGGCGTCTACGTGGGCGTGGTGATGGGCCGCCACGCGGGCTTCCTGACGGCCGCCTCGGCGCTGGGCAAGAAGTTCCCCGACGATGGACCGCACCTGATCTACCTCCCCGAGCGCGTCTTCGTGCTGGAAAACTTCCTTGCCGACGTGAAGGCCGCCTATGAACAGTATGGCCGCTGCGTGATCGCCGTCTCGGAAGGCATCCACGACGCGTCGGGCGAACCGATCGCCAGCTTGCTGGCGAAGGAGGTGGAACGCGATGCGCACGGCAATGTGCAATTGTCGGGCACGGGCGCGCTGGCCGACCTGCTGTGCGACGAGATCAAGGCCAAGCTCGGCATCAAGCGCGTGCGCGGCGATACCTTCGGCTATCTGCAGCGCTCCTTCATCGGCTGCGTCTCCGACGTCGACCAGCGCGAGGCGCGCGAAGTGGGCGAGAAGGCGGTGCAGTTCGCCATGTGGGGCGAGCGCGACGGCTCTGTTGCCATCAAGCGCACGGGCTTTTATTCCGTCGATTACGAATTGCTGCCGCTGTCCGACGTGGCGGGCAAGACGCGCACCATGGAAGACGAGTTCATCAGCGCAAGCGGCACCGATGTGACCGATGCCTTCCGCCTGTATCTGCGCCCGCTGCTGGGCTCCGGCATGCCCGACGCGTTCCGATTGCGGGCGGCCAAGGTGGCGAAGGTGCTCAAGCCTTAACTGTTTTCCGCCAGCAATAGCGGCCGCAGCTTGACGGCCGCCTCCTTGAGCTGCGGCACGTGCTGCAGCAGCTGCTCCACGGACTTTCTTGCCACGGGCGCGTGGCAGGCGACGGCCGCCACGATGCGCCCGTCGGCCGCGCAGATGGGCACGGCTACGGCCACCATGCCGTGCACGAATTCCTCGTCGTCGATGCCGATGCCGAGCCGGGCGATGCGCACGATCTCGCGTTCGAGCAAGACGGGATCCGTGACGCTTTTCGGCGTGCGCGCTTCCAGCGTCAGCATGGCCAGCAGCTCGCGCCGCTCCAGCAAGGTCATGTGCGCCAAAAACAGCTTGCCGCTGGCCGTGCAATGCATGGGTGCGCGCGTGCCCAGCACCAGGTGCAGGCGCAGCGGTTCCTGCGTTTCCACCCTGTCCACATACACGATGGCATTGCCTTCGGGAATCGCCAGATTGCAGGTCTCGCCCGTGGCCGCCACCAGGCTGCCCAGGATACTGCGGCTGACGCGGATCAGGGCATTGTTGCGCAAGGTCGCCAGCGCCAGGTTGGTGGACGCCGCACCGGGCACATAGCCGCGCCCCACGGGCGTGCGCAGCACATAGCCATATTGCTCCAGGGTATCGAGCAGGCGCATCATGCTGGCCTTGGGCACCTGCATGCGCGCGGCCAGCTGCGACAAGGTCAAGGGCTGGCTGGCACTGGCCAGGTGCTCGATCAGGCGCAGCACGCGCAAGCCGCGCGCCTCGTCGCCATGGCTGGCCGCCACGCTGGTACCCGCAGGGCTGCCCGCTTGATCTCCCTCCGCGGCCTCGGCCGGCCGTTTTTGAAACGCATCATGCATGTTCTGTTTCACCTCTCGCGTATGCGGCGGTTTCCGCTTGTCCCCGTGCTGCACGTCTTTTATAAATGGAACCAGACGTTCCAAAAAATAATCAATAAAGACCAGTGTATCGCAAAAAACGCCCGCCGAGGCAAGCTGATACCGCAACGCAGGAGACAAGCACCATGTTGCAAACACACTACGATTACATCGTTGTCGGCGCCGGTTCGGCCGGCTGCGTGCTGGCCAACCGCCTGTCGCACGACAGCAATCATCAGGTCCTGCTGCTGGAAGCGGGCGGCAAGGACAACAATCCCTGGATCCACGTGCCGGTCGGTTATTTCAAGACCATGCACGACCCGAAGCTGGACTGGTGCTACCGCACGGAGGCCGACGCCGGCATCGCCGGGCGCCAGTTGCAATGGCCGCGCGGCAAGGTGCTGGGCGGCTCCAGCTCGCTCAACGGCCTGCTGTACGTGCGCGGGCAAAAAGAGGACTATGACCGCTGGGCCGAACTGGGCAACGCCGGCTGGAGCTATGCCGAGGTGCTGCCCTATTTCAAGAAATCGGAAGACCAGGAACGCGGCGCCAGCGATTACCACGGCGTGGGCGGCCCGTTAAAAGTGTCGGACCTGCGGCTGCGCCGCCCCATCGCCGAACATTTTATTGCCGGCGCCACGGAAAGCGGCATCCCCTTCAATGCCGATTACAACGGCGCCACGCAGGAAGGCGTCGGCTACTTCCAGCAGACGGCCAGCAAGGGGCTGCGCTGGAGCACGGCCAAGGCCTTTTTGCGCCCCGCCCGCAAGCGCGCCAACCTGCGCGTGGAAGTGCGCGCGCAAATCACACGCGTGCTGTTCGAGGGCAAGCGCGCCGTCGGCATCGAGTTCCGCCAGGATGGCCAGCTGCGCCAGGCGCGCGCCAGCGGCGAAGTGATTTTATGCGCGGGCGCCATCGGCTCGCCGCAGATCCTGCAATGCTCGGGCGTAGGGCCGCGCTCCCTGCTTGAGGAAGTGGGCGTGCCGCTGGTGCACGACTTGCCCGGCGTGGGACAGAACCTGCAAGACCATCTGCAAATCCGCCTCGTCTTCAAGACGCGATTAAAAACCCTGAACGATGAAGTCAACAGCCTGTGGGGCAAGCTGTGGGTGGGCATGCAATATGTGTTTTCCCGCTCGGGCCCACTCACCCTGGCGGCCAGCCAGGTGACGGTGTTTACCAAATCCTCGCCCGAGGTGGAGCGGCCCGACATCCAGTTCCACATGCAGCCGCTGAGCGCCGACAAGCCGGGCGAAGGCGCGCATCCGTTTTCCGCGTTCACGTCGTCCGTGTGCCAGCTGCGCCCGCACAGCCGCGGCCACGTGTCGATCAAGTCCGCCGATCCCCTCGCCTATCCGGGCATTTACCCGAACTATCTGTCCGACCCGCGCGACCAGCAGACGGCGATCGCCGCCCTGCGCGTGGCCCGCAAGATCGCCGCCGCGCCGTCGCTGGCGCAGCACATCATCGAGGAATTCGTGCCCGGCCCGCAGTTCGAGACGGACGCGGAATTGCTGGACGCGGCGCGCCGCTTCAGCCAGTCGATCTACCACCCGAGCGGCACCTGCAAGATGGGCCACGACGCCATGGCCGTCGTCGACGACCGCTTGCGCGTGCACGGCATGCAGAACCTGCGCGTCGTCGATGCGTCGATCATGCCGGAAATCGTCTCGGGCAATACGAATGCGCCCACCATCATGATCGCCGAAAAAGCGGCCGACATGATCCTGGCGGACGCCGTGCGGCTGCCGCAGGCGGCCTGACCCACCCATTCCATTCCCGGCAAGGAGGATGTCAGCGGCGGGCAGACGGCCCCGCCTCCAATGACCCGGCGACAAGCCTGGCATCAGAAAAAACACATAATCGATATCGATTGGAGACTAGATATGGACAACAATCCCAGCAATCCGAAAAAAGCCCAAGAGCTGCGGAAAGTGGTGATGGCCAGCGTGATCGGCGCCACCATCGAGTGGTACGACTTCTTTTTATACGGCGTCGTCGCCGGCATCGTGTTCAGCAAACTGTATTTCCCGGGCGGCGATCCGCTCGTCTCGACCATGCTGGCCTACGGCACCTTTGCCGTGGGCTTTCTGTCGCGCCCCATCGGCGGCGTGATCTTCGGCCACTTCGGCGACAAGATCGGCCGCAAGAGCATGCTGGTCATGACCCTGATGATCATGGGGATTTCCACTTTCCTGATCGGCGTGCTGCCCACCTATGAGCACATCGGCTACTGGGCGCCGGGCCTGCTGCTGTTCCTGCGCGTGCTGCAAGGCATCGGTCTCGGTGGCGAATGGGGCGGCGCCGTGCTGATGGCGTATGAATATGCGCCGCCAAAGGAGCGCGGCTTCTATGCCAGCCTGCCGCAGATCGGCCTGGCCATCGGCCTGTGCCTCGCGTCCGGCGTGGTGGCGATTTTGTCCTACAGCCTGACGGATGCGCAGTTTTTATCCTGGGGCTGGCGCGTGGCCTTCATCCTGTCGGCGGCCCTCGTCTTCATCGGCATGTGGATACGCCTGAACGTGATGGAAACGCCCGAGTTCCAGGCCGTCAAGGAAAAGAATGCGGAGACGCAGATCCCGTTTGTCGACCTCTTGAAACGCTATCCGGGCAATGTCTTGAAGGGCATGGGCGCGCGCTATATCGATGGCGTGTTCTTCAATATCTTCGGCGTGTTTTCCATCACCTATCTGACCAACACCATCAAGATCGACCGCACGGAAGCGCTGATGGGCGTGATGGCGTCGGCCGTCGTGATGTGCTTTTGCATCCCCTTCTTCGGCCGCCTGTCGGACCGCATCGGCCGCAGCAAGGTGTTTTTCTGGGGTTCCTTGATCACGGGCGTGTCGGCCATTCCCGCCTTCTGGATCATGCTCAACCACGCCGGCAATCCGCTGCTGCTGTGGTGTTCCGTGATCATTCCGCTGGGCGTGCTGTATTCGGCCGTGTACGGCCCGGAAGCGGCCCTGTTCTGCGACCTGTTCGACGCCAGGGTGCGCTACACGGGCATCTCCTTCGTGTACCAGTTCTCCGGCATCTTCGCCAGCGGCCTGACGCCCATCATCGCCACCTACCTGCTCAAGACGGGCAACGGCGAGCCATGGCATATCGTCGGCTACATCCTGTTCGCCTCCCTCGTCTCGGCCGTCAGCGTGGCCATGATCGGCAGGGGTGGTTCGCAACCGGAAGGGGGCATGAAGACGGCGCACGCGCGGTAGACATCCGGGCGTAAAAAAAGGCAGGCCTCTCGCGAGTGCCTGCCTTTCTTGTTCAAGCTACAGCTTAGATAACAATCGTCTGGTGCTCGTCGCCCATGCGGGCGCGGATGGTGCCGATGCGCGAGACGGTTTCGCCGGCCGCCTGCAATTGCGCGATGGCGGCATCGGCATTTTCCTGCGCGACGATGACGGTCATGCCGATGCCGCAGTTGAAGACGCGGTGCATCTCGGCGTCAGCCACGCCGCCGTGCTGTTGCAGCCACGTGAACAGCGGCGGCATGGTCCATGCCTTCGAGTCCAGTTCGGCCACCAGGCCAGGCTGCAGCACGCGCGGGATGTTTTCCACCAGGCCGCCGCCGGTGATGTGCACCATGCCCTTGACTTCCATGGCGTCCATCAGCGCCAGCAGCGGCTTGACGTAGATGCGCGTTGGCTGCATCAGCACGTCGGCCAGTTTGCGGCCATGGAAGTCGCCTTCCAGGTCCGGCTTCGCCACTTCGATGATCTTGCGCACCAGCGAGTAACCGTTCGAGTGCACGCCCGACGAGGCCAGGCCCAGCACCACGTCGCCCGGGGCGATCTTGGTGCCGTCGATGATTTTCGATTTTTCCACGGCGCCGACGGCAAAACCTGCCAGGTCGTATTCGCCGGCCGGGTACATGCTCGGCATTTCCGCCGTTTCGCCGCCGATCAGCGCGCAGCCCGCTTGTTCGCAACCCTGGGCGATGCCCTTGATGACGTCGGTGGCGATGGCCACGTCCAGCTTGCCGCAAGCGAAGTAATCGAGGAAGAACAGCGGTTCGGCGCCTTGCACCAGGATATCGTTGACGCTCATGGCGACCAGGTCGATGCCGACCGTGTCGTGGCGGTTCAGTTCGAACGCCAGGCGCAATTTCGTGCCCACGCCGTCGGTGCCCGATACCAGCACCGGCTCCTTGTACTTCTTGCTGATTTCAAACATGGCGCCAAAACCGCCCAGGCCGCCCATCACGCCTTCGCGCAGGGTGCGCTTGGCAAACGGCTTGATTGCTTCGACTAAAGCGTCGCCCGCGTCGATATCGACGCCAGCGTCACGGTAGGAAAGGGAAACATTAGAAGTCTGGTTCATGGTGTGGTGGCAGCGGAGGCGGTAAAATAGAAGGCGGATACCCGCCGGCACGCGCGCGCAAGCATGTTTTTCAACATCGTGCGGCAGGGCGCCAGCGGGTGAATTCGGTCGATCAAGACGCTATTTTATCAAACTGCCCCGCCATTTCGTAATTAACTGCCTTTTTTTAACGCAACAGCACAAACTACATGCCATTCGCCATCACCGCCGAACAGAAGCAAACAGCATTTTGGATCGCGGTCTGGCTGGCATTTTTGCTGCTGCTCGTCAGCCTGGGCCCCATCCTGACACCCTTCCTGGCCGCCGCCATCCTCGCCTACGTGCTCAATCCCGGCGTGGACCGCTTGCAGCGCCTGCATTACCGGCGCTTTTACGTGCCCCGTCCGCTGGCCGTGCTGGTCGTCGTAGTGTTGTTTTTCCTCGCCATTACGGCGCTCGTGCTGATCGTCGTGCCTGTGCTGCAAAAGGAAATCCCGCTGCTGCAGGCGCAAATCCCCCAGTTTCTCAGCAAGGCGAACGAGTTGCTGGCGCCGAAACTGCGCGACCTGGGCATCCGCGTGCGCCTCGACGGCACGGGCATCAAGCGCATGCTGAGCCAGCAGATGGCCACCAGCGGCGATGAAATCTGGAGCACGGTACTCGCCTCGGCGCGCATCGGCGGCACGGCCGTGCTGGGCTGGCTGGCCACCGTGGTCTTGATTCCCGTGGTGCTGTTCTATCTGTTGCTGGACTGGCATCCGATGCTGGCGCGCATCGCCGGTGCCGTGCCGCGCCGCTGGGTCGGCCGCACGGTGGGCATGGCGCAGGAAGTCGACACCTTGCTGGCGCAATACCTGCGCGGGCAGTTGCTCGTCATGCTGGTGCTGGCCACGTATTACTCGGTGGCGCTGGCCATCGCCGGTTTTGAAGTCGCATTGCCTGTGGGCATCATTACGGGCTTGCTGGTGTTCATCCCCTATCTGGGCTTCGGCCTGGGCCTGATGCTGGCGCTGATCGCCGCCCTGCTGCAATTTGCCGACTGGAGCGGCGTCATCGCCGTGGCCGTCATCTATGGCTGCGGCCAGGTCATCGAAGGCTTTTTCCTCACGCCGCGCCTGGTCGGCGAGCGCATCGGCCTGAACCCGCTGGCTGTGATCTTTGCCTTGCTGGCGTTCGGACAATTGTTCGGTTTCGTCGGCGTTTTGCTCGCATTACCCGCTTCTGCCGTCCTGATGGTCGCTTTTAAGCATCTAAGACGCCACTACCTCTCCAGCAGCTTCTATAATACCTAGTAAAAGCGGATATCATATCAACCTAGCAATACCACGATGCACATGCAGTAATGAAAAACAGGACAAGGCGTACGCCATGAAACAACTGGTGCTCGATTTAGGCACAGACCAGGCGCACAGCCTCGATACCTTCGAGGTGGGACAGAATGCCGAAGTGGCGCAGCTGATGCGCCAGTTCGCCGCGCGCACGTCGCGCGAACATTTTGCCTACCTGTGGGGCGAACTGGCCGCCGGCAAGAGCCACCTGCTCAAGGCCCTGGCCAGCACCGAGCGCGCGCGCTACATTTCGCCATTCTCGATCGAGTCCGAATTCGTGTATTCGCCCGACGTCGACCTGTACCTGCTCGACGACTGCGAAAAGCTCTCGCCGCTGGCGCAGATCGATGCCTTTGCCCTGTTCAATGAAATCCGCGCCAACAAGGCGTTCATGGTGTGCAGCGGCGCCGTGCCGCCTGCCGTGCTGCCCGTGCGCGAAGACTTGCGCACGCGCATGGGCTGGGGCCTGATCTACCAGATCCACGGCTTGACCGACGATGAAAAAATCGCCGCCCTGACCCAGGCAGCCACCACCCGCGGCTTGACCTTGTCGCCGGGCGTGTTACCCTATCTACTGTCCCATTTCCGGCGCGACATGCGTTCGTTGTCGACGATGCTGGACTCTCTCGACCTCTACTCCCTTGAAACCCAACGCCCGATCACCTTGCCATTGTTGCGCGAGTTGCTGCAGGCGGAAGCGAAAGAATGATGAATCTGGCCCTGTTTGACCTCGACCACACCCTGCTGCCCATCGACTCGGACAATGAGTGGGGTAATTTCATGGTACGCACCGGCCTGATCGACGGCACGTCGTATACCCGCCGTAACGCTGACTTTTACGAACAGTACAAAGCCGGCACGCTCGACGCCGTCGAATACCTGGAGTTCGTGCTCGGCACGCTGTCGAAATTTCCACGCCAGCAGCTGGATCAGCTGCACCTGCAATACATGGATGAAGTGATCAAGCCGGCCATCCTGCCGTCGGTGCTGGCGCTACTGCAGCAACACCGCGATGCGGGCGACCTGGTGGCCATCGTCACGGCCACCAACCATTTCATCGCCAAGCCCATCGCCGATGCGCTGGGCGTCGAGCATCTGATCGCGGCCATGCCGGAACTGGACGGCGAAGGCAATTTCACGGGCCGAATTGACGGCACCCCCACCCTGGGCGCGGGCAAGCTGACCCACACCCATGCCTGGCTGGAAAAGCTGGGCAAGACCATGGGTGACTTCGAGCGCACGTACTTCTACAGCGATTCCCACAATGACATTCCGCTGATGTCCGTCGTGACCCACCCGGTCGCGACCAACCCCAACACCGCTTTGAGCGCACACGCATCCCTCCACGGCTGGCCATCACTCCACTTATTCAATGATTAAAAAATTCATCCGCAAGATCCTCGGCGTTAAAAAAGAGGCAGCGCGCGACACCACGGCACCCATCGTGCTCGGTCCTGCGCAACACGGAATCGACCCGAAACTGGTATCGTCGAATGCCATCCGCGTCACCAGCAGCCTGCAGGAAGCGGGCTTCGAGGCCTTTGTCGTCGGCGGCGCCGTGCGCGACCTGCTGCTGGGCGTCAAACCCAAGGACTTCGACATCGCCACCAACGCCACGCCGGAACAGGTCAAGCGATTGTTCCGCCGCGCCTTCATCATCGGCAAGCGCTTCCAGATCGTGCACGTGATGTTCGGCCAGGATTTGCTGGAAGTGACGACTTTCCGCGGCGCCGGCGCCGATTCCGCACCCAAGGATGAACATGGCCGCGTCCTGCGCGACAACACCTTCGGTCTGCAGCACGAAGATGCGCTGCGCCGCGACTTCACCATCAACGCCATGTACTACAACCCGGCCACGCAGGAAGTGCTCGATTACCACGGCGGCGTGGAAGACATCCGCGCCAAGACCCTGCGCATGATCGGCAAGCCGGAAGAGCGCTACCGCGAAGACCCCGTGCGCATGCTGCGCGTGGTGCGCTTCGCCGCCAAGCTGAAATTCACCATCGAGCCGCATACGGCCGCGCCGATTCCCGTCATGGCGCCGCTGATCAACAACGTGCCGGCGCCGCGCGTATTCGACGAAATGCTCAAACTCCTGATGAGCGGCCATGCGCTGGCCTGCCTGCAGCAGCTGCGCAAGGAAGGCTTGCATCACGGTCTGCTGCCGCTGCTCGACGTAGTGCTGGAGCAGCCGCTGGGCGCGAAATTCGTCACCCTGGCGCTGGACGCCACGGACGCCCGCATCGCCGCCGGCAAGACCGTCTCGCCGGGTTTTTTGTTTGCCTCGCTGCTGTGGCACCAGGTGCTGGAAAAATGGACGGCCTACCGCGCCGCCGGCGAATCGACGATTCCCGCGCTGCACCTGGCGGCCGACGACGTGCTCGACTCGCAGACGGAAAAACTGGCCTTGCAGCGCAAGATCGGCTCCGACATGCGCGACATCTGGTCGATGCAGCCCCGCTTCGAACGCCGCGTCGGCAAGGCGCCGTACAAACTGCTCGAGCACCTGCGCTTCCGCGCCGGCTACGACTTCCTGCTGCTGCGCTGCGCCTCGGGCGAGATCGACGCGGACATCGGTGTATGGTGGACGGCCTTTTATGAAGGCGACGAGGAAACGCGCGAAGCGCTGCTCGTCAGCGCCAATGCCGCGCCGGGCGCCGTCAAGAAGAAGCGCCCGCCGCGCCGCAGCACGCGCAGCAAGACGGGTGGCGGCAGCACCACCGGCAGCACCAGCGGCGAATAATGACGGTCACCGCTTACATCGGCATCGGCGCCAACCTGGGCGACGCGCGCGCGAATGTGCAGGATGCGCTCGCGCGCCTGGCGCGCCTGCCCGGCGCCAGCTTGCTGGACGCCTCGGCCAGCTACCGCACGGCGCCCATCGACTCCAGCGGCGACGACTACATCAACGCCGTGGCGCGCATCGCGACCACCTTGCCGGCGGAGGAACTGCTGCAGGCCCTGCACGCCATCGAGGCGGCGCATGGGCGCGAGCGCCCTTACCGCAACGCCCCGCGCACCCTGGACCTGGATTTGCTGCTGTACGGCGATGAACAGATCGCCAGCGCCACCCTGACGGTACCGCATCCGCGCCTCACCGAGCGCGCCTTCGTGCTGGTGCCGCTGCTGGCCCTGGCGCCAGCCATCGTCGTGCCCGGCCTCGGCCCGGCGCAAGCCTACCTGGCGGGCGTGGCCGACCAGGCCATCAGCCAGCTCTGAGCGCCGCGCGGCATTGCTCTACAATGCCGCCCCTGCACGCCGCCATATAAAGTACTACACTAGCGGCGTCGCAATAGCATCACCCCCCTTTCACTTTAGAGAATACCTATGTCCGCTTATTTGCAAGGAACAGATCTGGCCGCAAAAGACAAGGCCACCACACCGGCACCGGCGCCATCCAAGCCTGTCGCCAACAAGGCCGTGACCATCCATACCCTGGCCACGTTGCGCGCCGCCGGCGAAAAGATCTCCATGCTGACCTGCTATGACGCCAGCTTCGCGTCGCTGATGGACCGCTGCGGCGTGGAGATCCTGCTGATCGGCGATTCGCTCGGCATGGTCTGCAACGGCCTGAACTCCACCCTGCCCGTCACCGTGGCCGAACTGGCTTACCACACGGCGTCCGTCGCGCGCGGCAGCAAGTCGGCCATGATCATGTCCGACTTGCCGTTCGGCGCCTACGGCACGCCTGAAACGGCGTACGCCAACGCCGTCATCCTGATGCAGGCGGGTGCGCACATGATCAAGATCGAAGGCGGCGCCTGGCTGGCCGAGACCGTCCGTTTTCTCACCGAGCGTGGCATCCCCATCTGCGCCCACATCGGGCTGACGCCGCAATCCGTGCACCAGCTGGGCGGCTATAAAGTGCAGGGCAAGAGCACGGAAAGCGCCGCGGAACTGAAAAACGACGCGCTGGTGCTGCAAAACGCGGGCGCCGCCATCGTGCTGATGGAAGCCATGCCGTCGCAGCTGGGCAAGGAAGTCACCGAGATGCTGACGATCCCCACCATCGGCATCGGCGCCGGTCCCGACTGCTCGGGCCAGGTATTGGTCATGCACGACATGCTGGGCGTCTTCCCAGGTCGCAAGGCGCGCTTCGTGCGCAACTTCATGGAAGGCGCGGCCAGCATCGACGACGCCGTCACCGGCTATGTCAAAGCCGTCAAGGATGGCAGCTTCCCGGCGCTGGAACACTGCTTCTGATGTCATGTGCCGCATGCCGGCTGGTTTATGTCGGCTTACGCGCTGCGCGCTAAGCCGACCTACGCTCTATTTGTTGCCGTGGGTCTCTGTTTGATGCCGTAGGTCGGGTTAGCGCAGCGTAACCCGACAGCCGGGTAGGTCGGATTAGGCGGGGCCGCCGAGGCCGCAGGCCGTAATCCGACAACACCACAGCAAACCCTACCCCACCTGTATCCAGGTCGTCTTCAGCTCCGTATATTTATCCAGCGCATGGAGCGACTTGTCGCGCCCGTTGCCCGACTGCTTGTAGCCGCCGAACGGCACGGTGATATCGTCGCCGTCGTACTGGTTGACGTGCACGGTGCCCGCGCGCAGGGCGCGCGACGTCTGGATCGCCTTGGTGATATCCGAGGTCCACACGGCCGCCTGCAAGCCGTAGGGCGTGGCGTTGGCCTGCTTTACCGCCTCGGCGATATCCGTAAAGCCCAGCACGGACAGCACAGGTCCGAAAATCTCTTCGCGCGCGATCGTCATGCCCGCATCCACGCCGAAGATGGTGGGCTGCACGTAGTAGCCGCCAGTCTCCGCGCGCACGGCCTCGCCGCCGCCGAGCAGCTGCGCGCCTTCGCTCTTGCCGGACGCGATATAGCCCATCACCGTTTGCATCTGCGTGGCGTCGACGATGGCGCCCATGACGGTGGCTTCATCGAGCGGATCGCCGGGCTGGAAGCGGGGCAGCATGGCCAGCGCCTTGGCGATGAATTCTTCCCTGATCGATTCTTCCACGAACAGCCGCGATGGCGCATTGCAGCTTTCGCCCTGGTTGAAAAAGATGGAGCCGACGGCGGCGGCCACGGCCTTGTCCAGGTCCGGGCAATCGGCGCACACGATGTTGGCGGACTTGCCGCCCAGTTCCGTCCACGCCCGTTTCAAATTCGACTGGCCCGCCATCTGCACGATCAATTTTCCCGTGCGCGTGGAACCCGTAAAGCCGATGCAATCGACGTCCATGTGCAGCGCCAGCGCGGCGCCGGCCTCGTTGCCGTAGCCGGGCAGCACGTTAAAGACGCCCGCCGGCACGCCCGCTTCCAGCGCGATGTCGGCCAGGCGCAGCGCCGTCAACGGCGATTTTTCAGACGGTTTCAGTATCACGCTGTTGCCGGCCGCCAGGGCGGGCGCGATCTTCCAGGCGGCCATGATCATCGGGTAGTTCCACGGCACGATGGCGGCGACGACGCCCACCGGCTCGCGCGTGATCAGGGCCAGGCTGTTGGCGGGCGTCGGTGCGATTTCATCGTAGACCTTGTCGATCGCCTCGCCATACCAGCGCAGGCAGTTGGCCGTGGCGCCCACGTCCACGCTCTGGCTGTATTTGATCGGTTTGCCCATGTCCAGGGTTTCCAGCAGGGCCAGCTCGGGACCGTACTTCTGCACCAGGTCGGCGAACTTGATCAATATCCGCTTGCGTTGCGCCGGCGATTTACCGGACCAGCGGCGGTCGTCGAAGGCGGCGCGCGCGGCCTGCACGGCCGCCTCGACGTCGGCGCCATCGCAGCGCGCCACCTGCCCCAGCGAGCGCCCGTCGATGGGCGACAGATTGTCGAAGGTCTGGCCGGACCTGGCCGCGACCCGCCCGCCGTTGATGAAAGCGCGCCCATCGATCTTGATCTCTGCGGCCCGTGCATGCCAGCTGGTGTTTTCCGTCATGGTCGTCTCCTGACAAGTAAAAGAGTCAGCCTACTCCTTTTCCAGCGAATAGGCCGCAGACATCTGCTTGCGGCGCTGGCGGTCGCTGCGCGCCAGCATCACGGCATACGCGATCACGGCGAGCGTCACCACCAGGATGGTCAGCGCGGCGATGGCATTCACGCGCGGATCGAGCCCCAGGCGCGCGCGCGAGAAGATCACCAGCGGCATCGTCGTCGAACCGGGGCCGGACAGGAAAGCCGACAGCACCACGTCGTCGAGCGACAGGGTGAACGTCAGCAGCCATGCCGAGGCCAGCGCCTGCGTGATGTTCGGCAGCGTCACGAGGAAGAACACCTGGTGCGCGCGGCAGCCCAGGTCCATCGCCGCCTCGGCCAGCGATTTGCTCATTTCCTGCAGGCGCGACTGCACCACCACGGCCGCATATGCCATGCCCAGCAGGGTGTGTCCGAGCCAGATGGTCAGCACGCCCCGCTCGGGAAAGCCGAAGACCTTTTGCATGGACACCAGCATCAGCAGCAGGGACAGGCCGATGATCACTTCCGGCATCACCAGCGGCGCGCTGACCATGGACGAAAACAAGGTGCGGCCACGGAAGCGCTGATAGCTGCTCAAGGCAAAAGCGGCAAACGTGCCGAGGATGACGGACGAGGTGGCCGACATGAAGGCGATCTTCAGGGATAAACCGAAGCCCGAGATGATCTCCGCATCGCTCATCAACTCGCTGTACCAGCGCAGCGAAAAGCCGCTCCACACCATGTCCTGGCGCGAACTGTTGAACGAAAAGACGATCAGCACGATGATGGGCAGGTACAGGAACAGATAGCCGAGCGAGAGCCAGCCGCGCCCGAACCAGCGCTGCAAAAAGGTCCGTCCGTTCATGTGCGCTCCTCCGCGTCCTGGTCGGTCTTGTATTTGTTAAAAATGGCCATTGGCACGAGGATCAGCAGGACCACCAGCACCGTCACGGACGACGCCATGGCCCAGTCGTTGTTCGTGAAGTATTCATCCCACAGCACCCTGCCGATCATCAGGGTTTCCGGGCCGCCCAGCAGCTCGGGAATCACGTACTCGCCGACGGACGGAATGAACACCAGCATGGCGCCGGCGATGATGCCCGACTTCGACAGGGGCACGGTGATGCGCCAGAACGCCTGCAAAGGCGTGGCGCCCAGGTCGGCCGCCGCTTCCAGGAAGCGCATGTCCATCTTGACCAGGTTGGCGTACAGGGGCAGGATCATGAAAGGCAGATAGGCGTACACCATGCCGACCACCAGCGAGAACGAGGTATTCATCATGTGCAGCGGTTCGCTCACCACGCCCAGCGCGATAAGCAGGTCGTTGAGCAGGCCGTGGTTGGCCAGGATGCCCTTCCACGCATACACGCGCAGCAGGAAGGAAGTCCAGAACGGCAGCATCACCAGCATCATCAGCACGGGACGAATGGCCGGCCTGGCGCGCGCCATGAAGTAGGCGAACGGATAGCCGATCAAGAGGCAGATGGCGGTGGTGATGGCCGCGTACTTGATGGAACTGAGGTAGGTGAGCAGATACAGTTCATCGGCGGCGATGAACAGGTAGTTGGCGATTTTGACCTTCAGCACGACGATGCCGTCGGCGTACGACAGCAAGCCGCCGAAGGGGCTGCCCGCCGTATCCATGTCGGACAGGCTGATGCGCAGCACGATCAGGAAGGGCACCAGAAAAGCGGCCGTCAGGAACAGCGAGGGCACGGCGATGACGGCGTTACGGCCCGTGAGCCAGCGCAAAGTGACGAAGTGGCGCAGCGATTGCAGGAAGGATGTCATGATGGCCTCAGCTGGTCAGCACGACGATGTCGGCGCCATCCCACCACACCCACACGCGCTGTTCGCGCTCGAGACGCGCGGCGTCGTGGCGGGCCGCGTTGGTGCGCGAGACTTTCACCACCGTCCCGCTGTCGAGGCGCACGTGGTAGCTCGTTTCATTGCCAAAATACGCCATGGCGACGATCACGCCCTGGGCGCAGTTGTAGCCGTGTTCCGCCGGCGAAGCCCGCTCTTCCAAAGCGGGCGGCGCGATCTGGATGCCAATCTTTTCGGGGCGCACGGCCACCGAGACATCCATGCCGAGGTTGCCCGTGATGCCATGCGCGACATAGTGGCGGCCGTCGGGCGTGTCGATCACCACGTGATCGGGTTCGTCCTGCGTGATGCGGCCATCGAACAGGTTGACGCTGCCGATGAAGTCGGCCACGAAGCGGCAGTTCGGCGTCTCGTAGATTTCGCCGGGCGCGCCCACCTGCAGGATGCGCCCTTCGCTCATGACGGCGATGCGCGTGGCCATGCTCATGGCCTCGTCCTGGTCGTGCGTGACCATCACGCAGGTCACGCCCACCTGCTCGATGATGTTGACCAGTTCCATCTGCGTGCGTTCGCGCAGCTTTTTATCCAGCGCGCCCAGCGGCTCGTCGAGCAGCAGCAATTGCGGCCGCTTGGCCAGGCTGCGCGCCAGCGCCACGCGCTGCTGCTGGCCGCCCGACAACTGATGCGGCTTGCGCTTCGCGTATTGGCCCAGCTGCACCAGCGCCAGCATCTGCTCGACCCGCGCCGCCACTTCCGCTTTCGGCAGGCCGTCGCGGCGCAGGCCGAAGGCGATGTTGTCCCACACGGACAGGTGGGGAAACAGCGCGTACGACTGGAACATCATGTTGATGGGCCGCTGGTGCGGCGGCACGTCGACGATGCTGTTGCCCGCCAGGGCGATGCGCCCCGAGGTCGGCGTCTCGAAACCGGCCAGCATGCGCAGCAGGGTCGACTTGCCGCAACCTGAACTGCCGAGCAGGGCGAAGATCTCGCCCTTGTTGATCGTCACGGAAATACCATCGACGGCGCGCACGCCATCGAATTCCTTGACCAGCTGATCAATCAGCAAGAAAGGCGCTTGGGCGTCGCTGGCCGACGCGGCAGGTGTTGCTATCGTCATGGGTGGGTAGCTTCTGGATAAAAGGGTGTCAAAATGAAAAACTGGCCGCTGAAGGAGCGGCCAAGATGGAAGTTTAGCGGAACTGCCGCCATTGCGGTCCAAAAAATACGCAGATGGCGGCAAAATGGGGCAAAAACCTACACCCAGCCCTTCGCCTTCACCTCGTCATACGTCTTGTCCAGGCACAGCCGTATCAGCGCCACCATCTCATCGATCTGTGTGCGCGTCATGATCAGGGGCGGCGCGACGATCATGCGCTCGCCCACGGCGCGCATGATGACGCCGTTGTCGAACATGTGGCCGCGGCAGATCATGCCCACGCCCTGGCCCTCGTCGAACAGCTCGTTCTCGTGCACCGTGGCGCCCTTCCGGCGCACCAGATTCAGGCCCGCGACCAGGCCGCAGCTGTCCGCATAGCCGACCAGCGGATGCTCGCCCAGGCTGGCGAAGCACTGCTTCAGGTACGGTCCCGTGTCGTCAGCCACCTTGCTGACTAACTGCTCTTCCTCGATGATGCGGATGTTTTCCAGCGCCGCCGCGCAGGCGACGGGGTGGCCCGAATAGGTGAAACCGTGCGTGAATTCGCCGCCCTGTTCGATCAGCACCTTGGCCACACTGTCGCCCACCAGCACGCCGCCCAGGGGCACATAACCCGAGGTGACGCCCTTGGCAAACGTGATCAGGTCGGGCTTGATGCCGAACAGCTCGGAGCCGAACCAGCGCCCCAGGCGGCCGAAGCCGCAGATGACTTCATCGGCGATCAGCAAGATGCCGTACTTGTCGCAGATGCGGCCGATCTCGGGCCAGTAGGTCGATGGCGGGATGATGACGCCGCCGGCGCCCTGCACCGGTTCGCCGATGAAGGCGGCCACCTTGTCGGCGCCGATTTCCAGGATCTTGTCTTCCAGCCAGCCGGCCGCCTTCAGGCCGAAGGCTTCCGGAGACAAGCCGTGGCCCGATTCCAGGTAGTTGGGCTGGCCGATATGCGCGATGCCCGGTATCGGCAAGCCGCCCTGCGCATGCATGCCGTCCATGCCGCCCAGCGACGCACCCGCCACCGTGCTGCCGTGATACGCGTTGTGGCGGCTGATGATGGTGTGACGCTCCTTGTGGCCGAGGATATCCCAGTAGCGGCGCACCATGCGCACATTCGTGTCATTGCCTTCCGAACCCGAGCTGGTGAAGAACACGTGCTGGAACTGCGGCGGCGATATCTGCGCCAGCTTGGCCGCCAGTTGCGCGGCCGGCAAGTTTGTCGTGCCAAAGAAGCTGTTATAGAAGGGCAGCGTCTCCATCTGCTTGTACACGGCTTGCGAAATCGACGTGCGGCCGTAGCCGACATTGACGCACCACAGGCCCGACATGCCGTCGACGATTTTCTTGCCCTGGCTATCCCACAGGTAGACGCCGTCGCCGCGCACCATTACGCGCGCGCCCTTGCTGGCCAGGTCCTGGAAATCGGTGAACGGATGCAGGTAGTGGGCCGTGTCCATCTGCTGGATGGCGGCCGTGTCGTACAGCTGCGGCGCCGCGTTCTTTTGCGCCACGGACGATACCAAAGCGGCGCCCGGCGCCAGCGGATTGTTTGTTGTGCTCATGCGTGCTCCTTTTAAACGTGCAATAACAGGTGTTCGCGCTCCCAGGGGCTGATCACCGTCATGAACTCCTGGTGTTCGAGATCCTTGATGGCCGCGTACACGTCGATGAAGCGCTCGCCCAGCACCGTGCGCAGCTTGTCTTCCGCGCGCAGCAGCTGCAGCGCTTCCGGCAAGCCTTGCGGCAGCTCGAACTTCATGTCGTAGGCGCTGCCCACCATCATCGGCGTCGCTTCCAGCTGCTCCGTCATGCCCAGGTAGCCGCAGGCCAGGGTGACGGCCAGGGCCAGGTAGGGATTCGCATCGGCGCCGATGATGCGGTTTTCCACGCGCCGGTCCTGCACGCCCGACTCGGGCACGCGGAAGCCCACGGTGCGGTTGTCCAGGCCCCACTGGATGTTGATCGGCGCGGCCGTGTGGCGCACGATGCGGCGGTAGGAATTCACGTAGGGCGCGACGATGGCCATGGCCGACGGCATGTAGCGCTGCAAGCCCGCGATGTAATGCTTGAAGATGGGCGCGGCCGAACCGTCCTCGTTGCTGAAGATATTCAGGCCCGTCTTCGCATCCGTCACGCTCTGGTGCACATGCATGGCGGACCCCGGCTCGCCCGCCATGGGCTTGGCCATGAAGGTGGCGTACATATCGTGTTTTAACGCCGCCTCGCGCAGGGTGCGCTTGAAGAAGAACACCTTGTCGGCCAGGCCCAGCGGATCGCCGTGCAGGAAGTTGATTTCCATCTGGCCCGCGCCGATCTCGTGGATCAGGGTATCGACGTCCAGGTTCATCAGTTCGCAGTAATCGTAGATATCCTCGAACAGCGGGTCGAACTCGTTGACGGCGTCGATGCTGTACACCTGGCGGCTGGTCTCGGCCCGGCCGCTGCGGCCGATGGGCGGTTTCAGCGGCAGGTCCGGGTCCATGTTCTTCGCCGTCAGATAGAATTCGAGCTCGGGCGCCACCACGGGTTTCCAGCCCTTGTCCGCATACAGTTTCAGCACGCGCCGCAGCACGGAGCGCGGCGCGAAATCGACCAGCATGCCGTCGGAAAAATAGCAGTCGTGGATGACTTGCGCGGTGGGGTCCGTGGCCCACGGCACCATGGTGATGGTGGTGGGATCGGCCTTCAGGATCATGTCGCGGTCGGTGCTGGAAATGGCGCGGTCATAGCCGCCATCGTCGACCGGATAATTGCCCGTCACCGTCATGCCCAGCACCGCTTCCGGGATGCGCATGCCGCGCTCCTGGGTGAATTTCCCGCGCGGCAGGATCTTCCCCCGCGCCACGCCCGTCAAGTCGGGGACCAGGCATTCGATTTCCGTGACGCGCTTTTCATTGAGCCACAAATCCATGTCCGTATAAGTGAAATTCTCGCGTATTGCCATGTTTCCCTCTCGCTGGTCTTGATCAAACACCGCGTGCTGCGGGCGGTGCGCCTGTCATTCTGTCTTTCTGTGCTGCTCCTGGTAATCGCGGCAAGCCTGGCCAAAGGCGCCGAACAGCCGCATGGACTGCGGATTGTCTTCCACCTGCCATTCCGGATGCCATTGCACGGCCAGCGCAAAGCCGGCGGCGCTGGCCACCGTGTACGCTTCCACCAGGCCGTCGTCGGCCAGCGCTTCCACCAGCAAGCCATCGGCCAGCCGGGCGATGCCCTGGCCATGCAGGGAATTGACCATCATTTCGCTCTCGCCGCCCAGCAGCCGTGACAGCAGGCCGTCGGGGGTCAAGCGAATGCGGTGCGCGGGCGCATACTGGCGCGCCAGCGGATCGAGCACGTTCTCGCGGTGGTCCATCATGCCCGGCACCGCCTGCACGGCTTGGTGCAGGCTGCCGCCCAGGGCCACGTTGACTTCCTGGAAGCCGCGGCAGATGGCCAGCAGCGGCAACTGCGACGCCAGTGCGGCGCGGATCAGGGGCAAGGTGGTGGCATCGCGCGCAGGGTCTTGCGGCAGGTCGGGATGCAGGATCTCTTCGCCATACAGGCGCGCATCGACGTTTGAGGCGGAACCGGTCAGCATGACGCCGTCGGCGATGCGCAGCGCCGCTTCCAGGTCGGCATCGGCGCCCAGGGCGGGCAGCAGCAGCGGCATGCAGCCGGCACCGCGCAGCACGGCGTGCAGGTATTTATCCTGCGCCATGTGCCAGGCATGGCTGCCCAACTGGCGCTGGCAGGCGGGAACGAGAACGATGGGACGGCGCATGGTGCTACCTCGCTGGCGTGACGATCCAATGACAGCGCCATGACAGCGCTGCCGCTCGCTTCACTGTACAGCAGAGCCGGCAGAGTCGGCCACACCGATGGACGTGGCCAGCGGCGGCGCATATCGCCTACACTACGGCTTTGCAATATTGCCTTTATCAAAATCATCATATGCCCGTCCGGCGCCAAACACCAGCGCCGCAGGCACAGTTGCCTACTTTCCCATGCATCCACACCGTTTTCCCGCCATCCTGAACACCTTTTCCACCCCGAGGGGGCGGCCATGAAGACCATGCCGTGGCGCGACTTCTTCGCCCTTGTGGTCAGCATCGGCGTGGTGGGCCTGGGCCTGGGCGCCACCATGCCGCTCACCGCCCTGACCCTGCACCAGCGCGGCGTGGGCACGGACATCATCGGCATGATCACGGCCGTCAGCGCCCTCGGCATCCTGGCCGCCTCGCCGTTCGTCTCGGGCTGGGTGAGGCGTTTCGGTGCGCGCGCCACCATGCTGGGCGCCGTCTGGGTGGCCTCGCTGGCGACGATCGCCATGCAGTGCACCGACGACCTGCTGGCGTGGAGCGTGCTGCGCTTCCTGTTCGGCGGCGCCATGGGCGTGCTGTTTACCATCGGCGAAGCGTGGGTCAACCGCCTGGCGCCCGATAATTCGCGCGGCCGTGTGGTGGCCATGTACACCACCAGTTTTACATTCTTCCAGCTGATCGGTCCCGCCCTCGTGGCCCTCTTCAACGACAAGATCAGCTGGAGCTTCGCCGCCTGCGGCCTGCTGTTTTTGCTGGCCGTGCCGGGCCTGATGCTGATCTCGAACAGCGGCCCGGAAAAGGAGCCGGAAGAACACGGCGTGAAGTGGACCCTGATCCTGCCGCGCATGCCGATGATCGTGCTCGGCGCCGCCTTCTTCGCCCTGTTCGACACCCTGGCATTGAGCTTGCTGCCGCTGTACGCGATGGAGCACGGCATCGGCACGGACCTGGCCCTGCTGTCGGCGACCGTGGTGCTGGTGGGCGACACGGGCCTGCAATTCGCGCTGGGATGGATGGCCGACCGCTTTGGCCGCGCCAGGGTGCACGCGGGCTGCGGCGTGGCCGTCTGCCTGCTGCTGCCGCTGCTGCCGTTGGCCGTCGGCACGCCATGGCTGTGGTGGACCCTGCTGCTGTTGCTGGGCGCGGCGGCGGGCGGCATCTACATGCTGGCGCTGGTGGCCTGCGGCGAGCGGTTTACGGGGCTGTCGCTGACCAGCGCCAGCGCCATCGTCAACGCCACCTGGGGCGTGACCAGCGGTGGCGGTCCCCTGCTGACGGGCGTCCTGATGCAATCGGCGGGCGTGAACGCCCTGCCGGCCGTGATGTGGGTGTGCGCCGCCATTTTCGTCGGCAGCGCCGTGTGGGAACGCAGGAAGGGGATCGTCTAGCGTTTTTTACTTCTTTTCCAGCCGCTGCCGCAACTCCTCGGCCACCGGATAGTCGGGATACGCCTGCCTGAATGCGGCCCACTCCTCGCGCGCCAGCGCGCCCTCGCCCGCCTTGAGCAGGGCGTCGATCTTCAGCAGCCACACGGAAGCGTCGAGTTTTGCCGGCGGCGGCAGCGGCGCGGAGCGGACCGCGACGGGAGCGGGCATGGCCAGCGCGCGCTGCACCGGCGCCTGGCGCTGCAGGCCGGCCTCGGCCTGCATGGCGGCTGGCTGCTCGATTGCCGCAGCAGGCGCCGGCGGGGGCGGCGGCGCAGGAGGAGCCACGGGTACGGTCGCCGCCAGCGGGGGTGCTGACGGCACGGCTGCTACCGGCTCGGCCTGCACCGGCGGCCTCGGTGCCGCCTTGGCCATGGCGCGCGGTGCCGGCGGTGGTGGCACGGACTCAGTCGCAGGGACGGGGGCCGGTGCGGCTTCCCGCATCACCTCCTGCGTGACCGGTTCCCCGACCACGGGAAATTGCGCCGGCTTCGAGCCGAACCAGTCCACGCCGATCAGGTTTACTGTCAGCAGCACGGCGGCGGCCAGCCCCAGCGGAACGCGCCAGCGCTGCAGATAGTCCGGCGATTTCTTGGCCGGCAGAGTGCGCAGCACGCCATCGGCGCTGTCGTTGGCCGCTGCCGGCGGGTGCAAGGCCTTTTCCGCGTCGGCCAGGATGGCCGCATCGAGCGCGCTGGAAGGCGCCGGCTGCGGCAGGCTGGCCAGCAGCGCGGTCAATTCCTCGTCATTCGGTTCGTCGTGATCTTGATCGTGCGTATTCATGCCTGTCCTCCCGCGCCAGCGGCGCTGTCCAAGCCCGCGCGCAATTTCTGCATGGCGTAGCGCAGCCGGCTCTTGACGGTTTCCGCTTCCGCCCCCGTCACCACGGCGATCTCGAGGATGCTCATGCCGCTGAACTGCTGCAGCACCAGCGCTTCCTTCTGCTCCACCGGCAGCGCGGCGATGGCCGCATGCAGTCGCGCATGCTGCTGTTTCTGCTCCAGCGACTGCGGCGGCGAGGCGCCCTCGTCCAGCAGTTCGCCCGCGTCGCCGTACTCCTGTCCCTCCCGCTGGCGCAGCAGATCGATCAGGCGGTTGCGCGCGATCTGGTACAGATAGGTGCGGAACGCCGATTGCGGCTGGTAGCCGGCGCGCGCCGCATGCAGGCTGGCCCACGTATCCTGCACGATCTCGTCCACCCACGCGCGGCGCGGCGAACGCCAGGCCACGAAGCGGTACAGGCCCTGGCTGTGGCGCCGGTACAGTTCGCGAAACGACGGCAGGTCGCCGGCGCTGTAGCGCAGCATCAGGTCTTCATCGGTCGCGGTAATCAGGGTGTCGGGCATGCGAACCAGTGTAGCCGAACTACGCGGCAGCGGCAATTTCCACACTCCTTCAGCGCAAAGAGGAGGCATTGGGCGCATAGCTGACGCGGCGCACTTCGCGGATCTGTCCATCCCTGAGCGCTCCTTCCACCAGTTCATAGCCGAGCAGGGCGAAGACGCGGCCCTGCAGGAACAGGGGCCGCGCATTGCCGTACCAGTCGATGCACGACGCGCGGCAGCCGTCGTCCGGTGCCTGGCCTGGCCGCGCCGCCAGCGCGCCCAGTTCACTCAATTGCAGGCCGCTGTTGCGCAGGTACAGGACGGAGGCGGCTGACTTGCTCAAGCCAGGCCGCTCGTCCGCGCCCAGGATGGGCAGGCCGATCAAGCCCTCGCCGGCCGCTTGCGGCTTGTAGAAAAAGCCGTGGCTGCGCGACTCGCCCTGCGCCGCGTCGGCACGGATATAGCGCGTGGCGACCGCCGCCTGCGCCCCCAGGCCGATGGTGCTGAAGTGCAGATCCCGGCCCTGCGCGCCGATCACCACGGCGTCATTGCCCAGCGCCTCGATGCGCTCCACGCCGTGCGGCAGGGACAGGGCTTGCACGCTGCCCGCATCGGCCCAGCGCACCGCATACAGGGGCTGGCGCGGCCAGGCCTGGTCGGCCTTGCGGCGTCCGGCATTGCCCGGATTGCCGTACAACAGATAGGGACCCACGTAGCGGTTCTGCAGGCCGTAGCCGCCACCGCCGGGCAGCGGCCGGTAGCTGCCTGCCGGCGCACTGTCGCGGCCATCGGAAAACGACGCCAATGGCACGCGCAGCAAGGCCATGTCGCCCCGGCCCCGCGCGCCATCCCACATGGCGTCGCCCTGGCCTTCGGCGCGCAGCAGGACGTTCAGGTGGCCATCCACGCTTTCCAGGAACGAGAACTGGTCGACGGGCGCGCCAGCCACCTTCAGGGCGCTGGGCGCCGAGCCGTCGAGGGGAATGCGGAACACGCCCGAATCGCTGCCGCGGCGCGTGGTCCACACGAAAACGGATTCGCCCGACACATAAAACACGCGCCCCTGCGGCCCCATGACGGCGCTCGCTTCGCAGCGCATGTCGCGCTGCGCCAGGTCGCACACGGTGACGGTGTGCAGGGTCAGGCCCGCGCCTGGCTCCAGTTCATCATCGGTGCGGTAGATGCGCGTAGCCGGCGCGATGCGCTTGAAGTCGGACGGCACGGCGTCGGGACGCCAGCGCCGCAGCGCGGGGAAGCCGCCGAACGGGTCGCCGCGGCGCAAGTTCAGCGACAGGGGCGAATAGAACACCAGCTTGCCGCCGACCAGGCGGCTCGCGTAATTGCGCGACGAATAATAATCGTTGGAGCGCAAATGATATGTGGCGCGGTAGGCCAGCTTGCCGTCTGCCCCAATGTCGAACAGGCCGATCTCGGTACCGCCACGGCTGTAGCTGTAGCCGATCACCACCACCGTGTCGCCATCGATCAGCATCTCGTCATACCAGCTGCCCGACGGGTCGCTGCCCGGCGCGAACGCGTCGAGCGAAGCGACGGGCTGCAGGGCATTGCCCCCCACCTGCACGGTAAACAGTTTGCCGCGCCGGAGCATCACCAGGTGCTTGCCGTGCAGCTTGACGATGCCGCCTTCGTCCACGCCCGCCGTCTGCACATTGGTGACGGATTCGGCCGCCTCCGCCGATGCCGTCGGCGCCGCTTTCGCCACCATGGGCGCTGGTGCAGGCGGCGGTGCGGGCGCCGTCGCTGCGTACTGCGCCGTGGCGCGCTGCAGTTTCTGCTGCTCCCTTTGCAGCGCCGCCTGGCGCGCCTGCAGCTGCTGCAGGTAGCTGCTCAAGGCCTGCTCGCTGGCGAACGGCACCAGGGTCTTGCGCGGCGCCGTGCCGGCTGCGCGGCTGCCTGCCGACAGCAGCAGGGACAGCAACAATATGATCTTGAGGGCGCTGGACATCGCTTCGGCTCCGGTTGATTGAGGTAATAACCATGAAACGGCATGCGCGGCGAAACGGGGTTAAAAATAGTCAACTATTTTTGAAGGCCAGACGCCGCACGTGGGACGCAATCGTGCGCCCGGCAAAAAGGACTACCATGGACGATCACGCAACCACTGCTGAAAGTCTGCCATGCTCACACTGAAAGACCCCGCGCTGCTACGCCAGCAATGCTACCTGAACGGACTATGGCTCGATGCCGACGGCGGCAAGCACGCCGAGGTCCGCAATCCCGCCACGGGTGAAGTGATCGGCCATGTGCCCGTGATGGGCACGCAGGAGACAAGGAACGCCATCAGCATGGCCAACGCCGCCTGGCCCGCCTGGCGCAAGAAGACGGCCAAGGAACGCGCGGCCGTGCTGCGCCGCTGGAATGACCTGATACTGGAAAACGCGGACGACCTGGCGCTGATCATGACGGCGGAACAGGGCAAGCCCTTGCTCGAAGCCAAAGGCGAGGTGCAATACGCCGCCTCCTTCATCGAATGGTTCGCCGAAGAAGGCAAGCGCGTCGCGGGCGACACCCTGCAGTCGCCGTGGCCGGACCGGCGCATCGTCGTGACGAAGGAGCCGATCGGCGTGTGCGCCGCCATCACACCCTGGAACTTCCCCGCCGCGATGATCACGCGCAAGGCAGGACCGGCACTGGCGGCCGGCTGCCCGATGCTCGTCAAGCCGGCCGGCATGACGCCGTTTTCCGCGCTGGCGCTGGCCGTGCTGGCCGAGCGCGCGGGTGTGCCTGCGGGCGTGTTCAATGTCATCACGGGCTCGTCGCAGGAGATCGGCAATGAGATGACATCCAATCCCCTCGTACGCAAGCTCAGTTTCACGGGATCGACGGAAGTGGGCCGCATGCTGATGCGCCAGTGCGCGCCGACGATCAAAAAGCTGTCGCTGGAACTGGGCGGCAATGCGCCGTTCATCGTCTTCGACGACGCCGACCTGGATGCGGCAGTCGAAGGCGCCATCGCCTCGAAGTACCGCAACGCGGGCCAGACCTGCGTGTGCGCCAACCGGCTGTACGTGCAGGATGGCGTGTACGAGGCCTTCGCGCAAAAGCTGGTGGCGGCCGTGCAAAAACTCAAGGTGGGCAACGGCGCCGACGAAGGCGTCACGCAGGGGCCGCTGATCGAGGAAAAGGCCGTAAAAAAAGTGGAGCAGCACGTGGCCGACGCACTGGCCAAGGGCGGGCGCCTGCTACTGGGAGGCAAGCGCCATGCGCTGGGCCACAACTTCTTCCAGCCCACCGTGATCGCCGACGTGACGAGCGACATGCTGGTGGCCAGCGAAGAGACGTTCGGGCCGCTGGCGCCCCTGTTCCGCTTCCGGGCGGACGAGGAAGTCATCGCCCTGGCCAACAACACGGAATTCGGTCTGGCGTCCTATTTCTATTCGCGCGACATCGGCCGCATCTGGAAAGTCGCCGAAGGCCTGGAATCCGGCATGGTGGGCGTGAACACAGGGCTGATCTCGACGGAAGTGGCGCCGTTCGGCGGCGTCAAGCAGTCGGGCCTGGGCCGGGAGGGATCCTCGTACGGGATCGACGATTACCTGGTCATCAAATACATCTGCATGGGCGGTATTTAACAATTTGCCCGACGGCGCGCCGGTGCGTCATCGGGCATGGCGACACCGCTATTCGAATCCCCGGATCCGGTCGCCATTGAAATTCGGCAGGCGCCACTCGAAGTGCAAGGCCAGGAAGCGGAACAAAAAGCCCGCACCGATGGACGCCAGCTGCGCCACCGAGCTGTCGACCTTGAAGTGCAGCAGGCCGACATACAGGGCGCCCGTGAACAGGGCCACGGTGGCATACACCTCGCGCTGCAGCACGAGGGGAATCTGGTTGCACAGGATATCGCGCAGCAGGCCGCCGAAGACGCCCGTGATCATCCCCGCCAGCACGACGATGGCCGGGTGCATCTTGGCCGACATGGCGATGTCGCAGCCGATCACGCAAAACGCCACCAGGCCCAGGCCATCGACCAGCAAAAAGATGGCGCGCAGATGGTGCAGATAGCGCGCGACAAAGGCCGTGACGATGGCCGCGCCGATGGTAAACAGCAGGTACTCGGGATGCGCGATCCAGCCCAGCGGATAGTGCCCCAGCAGCACGTCGCGCACGGTGCCGCCGCCCAGCGCCGTGACGGTGCCGATCATGCAGATGCCGAACAAGTCCATGCCGCGCCGCATGCCCATGATGGCGCCGGACATCGCTTCGGCGACAATCGCCACCAGGTAAATCGTATATAGCAGCATGCTCTTACTCTTCCGAAAATGATTTGAGAATTTGTTCGCGTTCGCGCGCTTCGCTCAGGGTGCGCGCTTCATTCGTGCCCGTGCCGGAGCCGCCATCGCCGCCTGCGCCAGCGCCAGCTTCGCCGTGCGCCAGGCGCGTATCGGCAGCGCCGCTGCCGCAGCCGACGCTGCTGTGGATAAAGGCGAAGTTATCCTTCAGGCAGTCGCCGGCCAGGTATTCGGCATACACGTAGTCGCCATCGAGCAGGGCCAGGCCCGGCGGTTCGGCCAATACCTGCTCACGCCGGCCCTGCACGGCCACCTGCATGTAGTCGCGCCAGACGGGCAGCGCCAGCGTCCCCCCGGTGGCATTGCCCAGGCTCTTGGGCTGGTCGTAGCCGAGCCAGACGACGGAGACGAGGCCCGAGGAATAGCCGGCGAACCAGGCGTCGTAGGCGTTGTTCGAGGTGCCCGTCTTGCCGGCCGCGTCGCCGCGTCCCAGCGCCAGCGCGCCGCGTCCCGTACCGCTCTTGACGACGTCGCGCAGCATGCTGTCCATGACGTAGGCGTTGCGCGTGGAGATCACCTGCGTGCCCGGTGCCGGCGCATCCTTGGCGCGCGGCGCCGCGTCGGAAAACAGCACCGCGCCGCTGCGGCTGCGCACTTCCTTGATCAGCTTTGGCGGCATCTGCACGCCGCCGTTGGCGAACACCGAATACGATTGCGCCAGCTGCAGCGGCGTGACGGCGCCCGCACCCAGCGCCAGCGGCAGGGACACGGGATTGCGCGCGCCCTCGAAGCCGAAGCGCGTGGCGTAGTGCTGCACGTAGCCGGGGCCGGCCGCTTGCATCAGACTGACGGCGACCAGGTTTTTCGAGCGTACAAGACCGCGCCGCACGCTGATGAAACCTTCATAGTTGTTACCGTAATTGCGCGGCCGCCACGGCTGCGCCCCCGTTTCCCGCGGCAGCAGCAAGCGCTGCGTATCGTCCACGGCCGTGCCGGGGAAATATCCCTTTTCCAGCGCCGCCGAATACACGAAGGGCTTGAAGCTCGATCCTGGCTGGCGGTAGGCCTGCATGGCGTGGTTGTAGTGGTTGCGGTAGAAATCGAAGCCGCCCGCCATGGCGACGATTTCGCCGCTGTGCGCCTCGACGGAAATGAGCGCGCCTTCCATCTCGGGCAGCTGGCTCACGAGCCAGCGCTTTTTCGCCGCGTCGTGCACCACGCGGATCACACTGTTTTCCACGATGGCGCGCTTGCCGTCGAGCGGCAGCTTGCCGCCCAGGCGGGCGTCCGATGCCGTCAGCACGATCTCGTCGCCATTGCGCAACTGCGCCGTCAGCTGGCGCTTGCCGGCCATATCGACCTTGCGCACCAGGGCGGCGCGCACTTCTCCGCTGTCCGGGTAGGCGGCCAGCTGGCGCGCCACGCTGTCTGCGGAGGCGGCCAGGCGCGCTTCCGGGCCGCGATAACCGCGCCGCGCCTGCGCGTTCAATAACCCATCGCGCAGCGACTGGTCGGCCGCGCGCTGCGGCGCCATGCGGATGGTGGTGGTCACGTCCAGGCCCATGCTGTAGGCGCCTTCGGGATAGCTTTTCACGATCAGCTGGCGCGCTTCCTCGACCGCATACGCGGCCGCGTGCACGGCGCTGTTGCGGTCCTTGTTCAGGGCCAGCTTTTCCGCCACGGCGGCCGTGTATTCGGCTGGCGTGATGTAGCCGAGTTCGCGCATGCGCTGCAATATGTAATGCTGGCGCACGGTGGCGCGCTGCGGATTGGCGACGGGGTTATAGGCCGACGGCGCTTTCGGCAAGCCGGCCAGCATGGCCGCTTCGGCGATGCTGACGTCCGCCAGCGGCTTGTCGAAATAGATGTTCGATGCGGCGGAAAAGCCGTAGGAGCGCTCGCCCAGGTAAATCTGGTTCATGTACAGCTCCAGCAGCTTGTCCTTGCCGTAGTGCTGTTCCAGCTTGTAGGCGAGCAGCATCTCCGTCAGCTTGCGCTGCACGGTCTTGTCGCGCGACAGAAAAAAATCTCGCGCCACCTGCATGGTGATGGTGCTGGCGCCCTGCGCATGGTGGCCCGTGACGACGTTGGCCAGGGTGGCACGCGTCAAGCCGTAAAAGTCGACGGCGCCGTGCTCGTAAAAGCGCGCATCCTCGATGGCCAGCAAGGCCTGGCGCATGCGCAGGGGGATGGCTTTCAAGGGCAGGAACTCGCGGCGCTCTTCGCCGTATTCGGCCAGCAGCTCGCCTTCGCTGGAGAAAATACGCAGCGGCAGCGCAGGCTTGTACTGGGCCAGGTGCTCGACGGCCGGCAAATCCTGCCACGCCTGGCGCAGCCACCAGCCGCCCGCCAGGGCTGCGGACAAGCCCAGGCCCAGGGTCAAGCCCAGGCCGAATTTCAGATTGCGCGCCAGTTTCGATGATGGCTTGCGGGGCTTTGTATCTTGCGCTTGTGCTTCCATGAGGTGATTCCTTTGCTGCCAGGAGGCCGCGCGCGGCACTCCATCAAAGAGGTATTGTGCACTGCAACACACCCATCCTTATTAAAAGTAAGTATTATTTAGTATTGATAAATTTTTCTTATGCAAGGCAATGGCCATGGATCTCAATCCCAAGCACACGGAAGCGTTCCGTGCTGTCGTCGAAACGGGCAGCTTCGAGCAGGCGGCGCTGCGGCTGCACCTGACCTCCCCGGCCATTTCGCAGAGGGTGCGGGCGCTGGAGAGCCAGCTGGGCAATGCCTTGATCGTGCGCAGCCGTCCCGCGCGGGCCACGCGCATGGGCCAGCGGCTGATGCAGTATCTGAAGCGGGCCAAGCTGCTGGAAGCGGACTTGCAGGCGGAACTGGCGGTGCAGCAGGATGCCCCGCTGACCCTGGTGCTGGCGCTGAACGCGGACTCGATGGGCACCTGGTTCTTCCCGGCCCTTTCCCAAGTGCTGATACGCGAGCGCGTGCTGCTGGACCTGACCGTGGAAGACCAGGACCACACCTATACTTTGCTGGAGACGGGCATGGCCATCGGCTGCATCAGCACGGAAGCCAAACCCATGCGCGGCTGCACGGCCGAACCGCTGGGCGTGATGCGCTACTGGCTGGTGGCCACACCAGCGTTTCGCCAGCAGTGGTTCGCGCACGGCCTGACGCGCAAGGCGGCGCGCACGGCGCCCGTCGTCGCCTACACGCGCAAGGACACCCTGCAGTCGTCGTTCCTGCTAGAGACGCTGGGACTGCCGGAAGGCGCCTACCCCTGCCATTACGTGCCGGGCGCCACTTCGCACTTCAACGCCATCCGCTACGGCCTCGGCTACGGCATGGTGCCCGAGCTGCTGCTGAAAGCGAACACGGATGGCGAACTGGTGGAAATGCTCACGCCCAAGACGCCGGCCGACGTGGCCCTGTACTGGCACACGTGGAAGGTGCAATCGCCGCGCATGGAGCAGTTGTCGCGGCAAATCATCGCGGCGGCGCGCAGCATGCTGAAATAGCGATCGCTGCATGCCCACCGCCCATGCGCCACGCTGCAACAATGGGTGTCACTCAATGGCACAGCGGCACCGGCTTTGCCCGGAAAGGGAGCTAGCACGCAACTTGCTTGTCTGACAATCTTCAACCATCGACCACGAAAACCATGCGCACCTACGCCCTGATGCTCGCCGTTCTGTTCGCTGTTCCCGTCCACGCCCAGGACAGCCAGGGTGAAAGTGATCTCAGCTACAAGGCCTATGTGCACAGCGACAAGCGCATCAAGTGTTTATACGGCTATGCGGCCGACAAGACGGGCGACCATGCGGCTGCCGTCGCCATCTTTGAAGACTGCATCCGGCGCTGGAACGATGTGTATTCGATGATTTGGCTGGCTCAGCTGTATGAAACGGGCATCGGCGTGCCTAAGGACCTGGCGCGGGCGACGGCGCTGATGCGGCGCGGCGCCCATACCAACGATGACGCCGCCTATGCGCGGCTGGCGCGCTACCACTATGGCGTGGCGCTGGCCGAAGGCCGGGGCACGCCGCAGGATATTGTCCAGGCCAAAGCCTGGCTGCGCCGGGCGGCGCAGGAAGGCGTACGGGAGGCGGCCGATTACCTGGTCCGCCTGGACAGCGCCGCGCCATAGACGCGGCGCCAGCGCCGCTTACGCGATGGCTTCGTAGCGGGCCAGGCGGGTCGCCATGCGCGGCGCCAGCTCGTGGCCGGCCGTGACCGTCACTTCGAGGTCGTTCAGCAAGCCATCCTTCAAGCCATAGACCCAGCCATGGACGCTGAGTTCCTGGCCCCGTTCCCACGCATCTTGCACGACGGTGGTCTGGCACACGTTCAAGACCTGTTCCACCACGTTGAGTTCGCACAGGCGGTCGCCGCGCTGGCGGCTCGTCAGCACGTCGCCCAGGTAGCGCTCGTGCTTCTGGCCCACGTCCTGCACGTGGCGCAGCCAGTTGTCGACCAGGCCGATGCGCGTGCCCGTCATGGCCGCATGCACGCCCTTGCAGCCGTAATGGCCGACGATGATGATATGTTTGACTTTCAGCACGTCCACGGCAAATTGCAGGACGGACAGGCAATTAAGGTCGGAATGCACGACCACATTGGCAATATTACGGTGCACAAACACGTCGCCAGGCGCCATGCCCAGCAGTTCGTTGGCGGGCACGCGGCTGTCGGAACAGCCGATCCACAGGTATTCGGGCGAGGTTTGCGCTTCCAGGTTCTTGAAGAAGTTCGGGTCCTTAGCCACCATCGAGTCGGCCCAGCGGCGGTTACGCTGCAGCAGTTCCGCCAGGGCCGGGCCATTTTTCTGTTCGGTCATATCGCTCCCATGAGGTAAGTTCGGTTGAACAGCGCGCCGATCGCGTGCCTTGGCGTGCGATGCGCGCAGATATCGAGTCAACCTGGGTAAAAAAACGCCGGGATGTTGAAGCATCCCGGCGCATGGTGTTACGTGTGCTTATTCAAAAAAATCCTTGACCTTGTCTTTCCAGGTCTTGCTTTGCGGACTGTGCTTGGCACCGCCCTCGGTCGTCGACTTTTCAAAGTCGCGCAGCAGGTCTTTCTGTTTTTCCGTCAGTTTCACCGGCGTTTCGATGGCCACGTGGCAGAACAAGTCGCCCGCGTAACCGGAGCGCACGCCCTTGATGCCCTTGCCTTTCAGGCGGAAGGTTTTACCGGACTGCGTGCCTTCCGGGATCGTGAACGACACTTTGCCGTTCAGGGTGGGCACTTCGATTTCGCCGCCCAAAGCTGCCTTGGTGAACGAGATCGGCATTTCGCAATGCAGGTCGTCGCCTTCGCGCTGGAATACGGCGTGCGGCTTGATGTGGATTTCCACATACAGGTCGCCCGACGGACCGCCATTCGTGCCCGGTTCGCCGTTGCCGGACGAACGGATACGCATGCCGTTGTCGATGCCGACTGGAATCTTGACTTCCAGGGTCTTGTTGCGCTTGATGCGACCGGCGCCGCCGCATGGCGTGCACGGGTCGGTGATGACCTTGCCGCTGCCATGGCATTTCGGGCAGGTTTGCTGGATGCTGAAGAAACCTTGCTGCATGCGCACCTGGCCGTGGCCACCGCAGGTACCGCAGGTGGTTGGCGACGTGCCCGGCTTGGCGCCGCTGCCGTGGCAAGTGTCGCACTTGTCCCAGCTCGGCACGCGGATGGTCGTGTCGAAGCCGTGCGCAGCTTGTTCCAGTGTAATTTCCAGGTTGTAACGCAAGTCGGCGCCACGGTACACCTGTGGTCCCGCATTGCGGCTGCGTCCACCACCACCGCCAAAGATGTCGCCGAAGATATCGCCGAAGCTGTCGGCAAAGCCGCCAGCACCGCCGCCGAAGCCGCCACCGCCGCCCATGTTCGGGTCCACGCCAGCGTGACCATAGCGGTCATACGCATCGCGCTTTTCCGGATTGGTCAGCATCTCGTAGGCTTCTTTGACTTCCTTAAACTTTTCTTCCGATTCTTTGCTATCCGGATTGCGGTCCGGATGGTATTTCATCGCCAGTTTACGGTAAGACTTTTTGATCTCTTCTTCCGAAGCATTTTTTGCGACACCGAGTGTCTCGTAAAAATCACGCTTTGCCATGTTGTCGGCACCTTGCAGTCTATCTACTGATGTAAAAATTACACGAAAAAGCCGAGTCGAGTGCTGCACTGGGCAGCGACTCGGCTCGGCCGGTCTTCGCGGCTAATCCCGCGATGTAGCGTTCAGCCCGGCTGCCCCCGGTTCATGGGAGCGCAAGACATTACTTGCTGTCTTTGACTTCCTTGAAGTCAGCGTCGACAACATCGTCTTGCTTGGCGCCTGCGTCCGATGCGCCAGCAGCTTGCTGTGCACCTTCCGCGCCGCCGGCAGCTTGCTGCGCTTGCATGTCGGCATACATTTTTTCGCCCAGTTTCTGCGATGCGCTCGACAGTGCTTCCACCTTGGCGTCGATCTCAGCCTTGTCGCCCGCCTTGATGCTTGCTTCCAGGTCGGTGATCGCCGCTTCGATCTTCTCTTTCTCGCCCGCTTCCAGCTTGTCGCCGTATTCGGTCAAGGATTTCCGGGTCGAGTGTACCAGAGCATCGGCCTGGTTGCGCGACTCGGCCAATTCTTTGACCTTCTTGTCTTCTTCCGCGTTCAGCTCGGCGTCTTTCACCATCTTCTGGATTTCAGCCTCGGTCAAGCCGGAATTGGCCTTGATCGTGATCTTGTTTTCCTTGCCGGTGGCCTTGTCTTTCGCGCCGACATGCAAGATGCCGTTGGCGTCGATGTCGAAGGTCACTTCGATCTGTGGCGTGCCGCGCGATGCTGGCGGGATGCCTTCCAGATTGAATTCGCCCAGACCCTTGTTGCCGGCGGCGATTTCGCGCTCACCCTGGAAGACCTTGATGGTCACCGCAGGCTGGTTGTCGTCGGCCGTCGAGAACACTTGGCTGAACTTGGTCGGAATCGTCGTGTTTTTGTGGATCATCTTGGTCATCACGCCGCCCAGGGTTTCGATACCCAGGGACAGAGGAGTGACGTCCAGCAACAGCAAGTCCTTGCGTTCGCCCGACAGGACCGAACCCTGGATCGCTGCGCCCACGGCGACGGCTTCGTCCGGGTTCACGTCCTTGCGTGGATCCTTGCCGAAGAATTCCTTCACTTTTTCCTGTACCTTCGGCATACGGGTCATGCCGCCGACCAGGATGATGTCATCGATGTCCGACACTTTCACGCCGGCATCTTTGATAGCGGTGCGGCATGGTTCCATCGTGGCCGTGATCAGCTCTTCCACCAAGGACTCCAGCTTGGCGCGGGTCATCTTCAGGTTCAAGTGGACCGGTGCGCCGTTCGCCATGGCGATGTACGGCTCGTTGATCTCGGTTTGCTGCGACGACGACAATTCGATCTTCGCGCGCTCGGCCGAAGCCTTGATGCGCTGCAGGGCGATCGGGTCTTTTTTCAGGTCGATGCCGTTGATCTTCTTGAACTCGTCGATGATGTAATCGATGACGCGCTGGTCGAAGTCTTCGCCGCCCAGGAAGGTGTCGCCGTTGGTCGACAGCACTTCAAATTGTTTCTCGCCATCAACATCAGCGATTTCGATGATCGACACGTCGAACGTACCGCCACCCAAGTCGTACACGGCGATTTTACGGTCGCCTTTTTCGGTCTTGTCCAGGCCGAACGCCAGCGCTGCCGCGGTTGGCTCGTTGATGATGCGCTTGACGTCCAGGCCAGCGATACGGCCGGCATCCTTGGTGGCTTGACGCTGCGAGTCGTTGAAGTACGCAGGCACGGTAATGACGGCTTCGGTGACTTCTTCACCGAGGTAGTCTTCTGCCGTTTTTTTCATCTTGCGCAGGACTTCAGCCGAAATTTGCGGCGGCGCCAGTTTTTTGTCGCGTACGCCGATCCATGCATCGCCGTTGTCGGCTTTCATGATTTGATACGGCATCAGCGCGATGTCTTTTTGGACTTCTTTTTCGTCGAACTTGCGACCGATCAGACGCTTGACTGCGTACAGCGTGTTTTTCGGATTGGTCACGGCCTGGCGTTTCGCTGGCGCGCCGACGAGAATTTCGCCATCTTCTTGATAAGCAATAATCGACGGCGTCGTGCGTGCGCCTTCAGCGTTTTCGATTACCTTTGGTTGACCGTTTTCCATGATGGAAACGCAGGAATTCGTGGTTCCCAGATCGATACCGATAATTCTACCCATGATTTTTTTCCTTTTATTTGCTAGATTTCAGATGGTTCTTATATGTGGCAAAGCGGCATGGTTTCAAGGCTTGCTTGATGCCGCACTCTGATTATTTTGCTTGCGCGGTCGTGACAATGGCTGGACGCAGCAGACGGTCCGCAATCATATAGCCCTTTTGCAAGACTGACACGATGGTATTGGCTTCCTGCTCCGCTGGCACCACGGCAACAGCCTGGTGTTTCATCGGGTCGAGTTTTTCGCCCTGCACTGGCAAGACTTCCACCAGGCGGTTGCGCTCGAACGCGGCGTTCAGTTGCTTCAGGGTCATCTCGACGCCTTCTTTCAGCGATTCGATGGTCGGTGCTTCCACCGTCAGCGCCGTTTCCAGGCTGTCTTTCACCGGCACCATGGCTTCGGCAAAGCTTTCCACTGCGAATTTATGCGCTTTAGCAACATCTTCCTGCGCACGGCGACGAATATTTTCGCCATCGGCCTTGGCGCGCATGAAGGCATCGTGCATCTCTGCAAGACGCGCTTCGGTACTCGCCAGCTGCTCTTCCAAAGTAGGCTCTGCGGGAGTCGATGGGGCAGTCGCCGCGGCGTCCGCTTGCGGATTAGGTACAGCTTGGTTTTCCTGATCTTGCATCTAGAAAGCTCCTACAATCAATGACTTAAATGAGTTAGTCTAACTATCTTTACAACACTAACGGGCAGATGGGGCTATATCCTATTGTTTCAAGGGGTATGCATGGCAAAACCAGAATTACAGCGATTCATGTTACAGCTTATTACAAAAAGCTACCCATTTCGGCCAGTGAGCCGTGCGCGCCCCCTTGATTTTCCAGGCTTCCCCGGGCAAAGCGGGCWTTCTACCAGCCCCGCCACGGCCATCGCCACTGGCGGCGTTGCTATCTAGATAGTACTTTTGCCCCGCCACACATGACAAAGCCGCGCAAGCGCGGCTTTTGATTGCTCAAAAATTAATTATCCTTAATTCGCCGCGCCCAGGGCCAGCGCCGCCGCGCGCGCTTGCTCGCCCGCCTTCTTGTCCGCGTCGCGCTGCGCCGCCGTCTTCATCGTCGGCCAGCCGATCATATGCTGCTCCGCAATTTCCGCCATGCCCGCGATCCAGGCCGGCGTTTCGTTCAGGCAAGCGATGTAGTGAAACTGCTGGCCGCCGGCCGTTTCAAAATCATGCTTGGCCTCCATGGCGATCTCTTCCAGCGTTTCCAGGCAATCGCTAGTAAAGCCAGGGCACAGCAGGTCGACGCGCTTGACGCCCTGCTGCGCCAGCGCCACCAGGGTGGGCGCCGTGTACGGCTGCAGCCATTCGGCCTTGCCGAAGCGCGACTGGAAAGTCACCACGTATTGCTCTTTAGTTAATTTCAACTGTTCCGCCAGCAATCGCGCCGTTTTCAGGCATTGGCAGTGGTAAGGGTCGCCCAGCAGCAAGGTGCGCTTGGGCACGCCATGAAAGCTCATCACCAGTTTTTCCGGACGGCCATGCGCTTCCCAATGGTTCAGCACGGAATCGCGCAAGGCGTCGATATACGTGTCGTGCTCGTGATATTGCTTGATAAAACGCAATTCCGGCACATTGCGCACCGTGGCGTAATGGGCGAATACGGCGTCGTAGATGGAACCCGTCGTCGTGCCCGAATATTGCGGATAGGCCGGCAGGATGGCGATGCGCTCGCAGCCTTCGCTTTTCAGCCGGGCCAGCACCTCGGGCAAGGAAGGCGAACCGTAGCGCATGGCCATGGCCACGGTCACACCATCGTGACCCCGCTCGGCCAGGGCGCCGGCCAGCAGTTTCGCCTGCTTTTGCGTGTGCACTTTCAGGGGCGAGCCCTCGCGCGTCCAGATCGACGCGTATTTCTTGGCCGACTGGCCAGAACGGAATGGCAAAATAATCAGGTTCAAAATGAACCACCAGACGATGCGGGGTATCTCCACCACGCGCGGGTCCGACAAAAATTGTTTCAGGTAGCGCCGCACGGCTGACGAGGTCGGTGCATCGGGCGTGCCCAGGTTGACCAGCACCACGGCGCTGCGGTCGATGCTGCCATGCGTGTACGGCGGTTCAGTTTGAAATGACATGAAGGCTCTTCGAAGGCGTTGGATGGATTAGCCAGTTATTATAGTTGCATTGAGTTAATAGCGAAGCACTGGGGTCAGACCCTCAATGCCGCTAACGTCAAGCTCAGCGCTAACGCATCCGGGGGTCTGACCCCGGATTTAAGCCGCGTTCAAATCGCCAGCAATTCGCGCGCATGCTTGCGCGTGGTGGCCGTGATTTCCAGGCCGCCCAGCATGCGCGCCACTTCTTCCACCCTGGCCTTGGCGTCGAGCATGTCGATGCGCGAGGCCGTCTTGCCATTGTCCAGGGTACTTTTTGCCACCTGGAAATGTTGATTCGCTTGGCTGGCCACTTGCGGCAAGTGGGTCACGCACAGCACTTGCCGTCCCTGCCCCAGGCGTTTTAATAAGCGTCCGACCACTTCCGCGACGGCGCCGCCGATGCCGCTGTCGACCTCGTCGAAGATCAGGGTCGGCGTGGTGGTGGCGTGCGAGGTGATGACGGAAATGGCCAGCGCGATGCGCGCCAGTTCGCCACCGGAGGCCACCTTGGCCAGTGAACGGGGCGCCGTGCCCGCATGGCCGGCGACAAGGAATTCCACTTGTTCGAGGCCGTGGGCTGCCGGTTCGCACGGGTGCAGGGCGATCTCGAAGCTGCCGCCCGTCATGCTCAGTTCCTGCATGGCACGCGTGACGGCCTGCCCCAGCTCCAGGGCGGCGGCGCGGCGCGTGGCGGACAATCGCTCGGCCACAAGGCGGTATTCGGCCTCGACCTTCGCTTCCTGGCGCAGCAAGCCTTCGATATCGGAAGCGTCGGCCAGGTGCTGCAGCTTTTCCGACAGCTTGGCGTGTTCCTCCGGTAATTCTTCGGGCGTGACGCGGAATTTGCGGGCCGTGCTGTGCATGGCTTCCATGCGCGCGTCGAGCTGGTGCAAACGCTCCGGATCCAGCTCCACCCGGTCCAGGTAATTGTTCAGCGCGTACACGGACTCCTGCAGCTGGATGCGCGACGATTCGATCAGGTCGACGATCGGTTGCAATTCCGCATCGACGGAGACCAGTTTGCCCAGCTTCTGGTTCAGGGCCGACAGTTGCGACACGATCGGATGATCTTCCTGCTCAGAAATGATGGACAAGGCTTCCTGCGCCCCTTCCAGCAGGCTGGCCGCGTGCGACAGACGGCTGTGCTCGTTCGTAATCTCCGTCCATTCGCCAGGTTTGGCGGCCAGTTTTTCCAGTTCGCCCACTTGCCATTCCAGCCGTTCGCGTTCGTACAGCACGTTGGCGGCGTTCGTTTCGAATTCTTCGCGCTGGCGCACGAGGGCGCGCCAGCGCTTGTGCAGCGCCGCCACCTGCCGCGCATCCTGCTCGGCGCCCGCTGCCCTTGCCGTCGCCTGGCCGTCGAGCAGGGCGCGCTGCGCCTCGCTTTTCAGCAAGGACTGGTGCGCGTGCTGGCCGTGGATGTCGACCAGCAGGTCACCGAGCTCGCGCAGCTGCGCCGCCGTGGCGGGAATACCGTTGATAAACGCCTTCGAGCGGCCCGCATTGTCGATCACGCGGCGCAGCAGGGCGCCGCCCTCGTCGTTGGCGAATTCATTGGCCACCAGCCACGCCTGCGCCACCTCGCTGACGGAAAAATCGGCCGTGATGTCGGCCTTGGCCGCGCCTTCGCGCACCACGCTGGCGTCGCCGCGCCCGCCCAGCGCCAGGGTCAGCGCATCGATGAGAATGGACTTGCCGGCGCCCGTCTCGCCCGTCAGCACGCTGAAGCCGGCGGAAAATTCCAGTTCAATGGTATCGACAATGACAAAATCGCGAATGGACAGTGTATGGAGCATGGCTTCTGTGGTTAGGCGGCGCACCGCGGGTTGACGTGGAGAAAAAGTTAGCTGAGCTTGCCCTCGCCCGACGGGTACTCATTCCAGTGCAATTTTTCACGCAGGGTGTTGTAGTAGCTCCACCCTTCCGGATGCAGGAAGGTAATCGTGTGCGGCGAACGGCGGATGAGGATGCGGTCTTGCTGGAGCAGGCTGGCAAACGTCTGCATGTCGAAATTGACGCTGATATCGCGCCCGCGCACGATCTCCACCACGATCTGGCTGGAATCGGGCAAGACGATGGGACGGTTCGACAGCGCATGCGGGGCGATCGGCACGAGCACGATGCCGCCCAGGGTCGGGTGCAGCAGGGGGCCGCCGGCCGACAGCGCATATGCGGTCGAGCCCGTGGGCGTGGCGATGATCAAGCCATCCGAACGCTGGTTGTACATGAAGTGTCCATCAACCTCGACGCGCAATTCGGCCATGCCGGCGCCGCCGCCGCGCGAGACGACGACATCGTTGACGGCCATGCCCACGTGAATCGACTCGCCATCGCGCAGCACGCTGCCTTCGAGCAAAGTGCGGCGCTCGGCCTTGAAACGGCCGCCGAGAATTTGCGCCAATACAGGCAGCATGCGCTCAAGTGGAATATCCGTCATGAAGCCCAAACGCCCCTGATTGATACCGATCAAGGGGACGTCGAATGGCGCCAGCTGGCGCGCAATGCCCAGCATGGTGCCGTCGCCGCCCATGACGATGGCGCAATCGGCGGCGGCGCCGATTTCGGCGGCCGACATGGCGTGCACGCCGGGAAACGCCAGGTTCAGATGCGCGGCCGTCTCCGCCTCGAAGACCACCGTGTGGCCCAGCACCTGCAGGAAATCGACGATGCTTTTAACGGGCTCGGCAATGCCATCCGTATTCTGCCGCACGACCAGGGCGATGGTCTTGGCGCCCAGGTTGAAGGGCTCGCCCGGGGCTGGCAAGGTCGCGGCTGGCTGTTCGGCGCACTGTTCGGCGGGTGTTTCGACGGGCATAAGAGTCTCGGTAGTCAATTCGGTGGCAAACCGCCCCAGGCTGTCGCGTCGCACGCCGGCATCGCATGATACTGTATATATGCACAGTATAGTGCGGCTGCCGTGTGCCCGCAAGGGGCGTTCTTGGTGTTGCACGCAGTGTAGCGCAGAAAAAGAATCGTCCATGCGTGCGCCAGCGCTCGCAGCATGGACAAATCCGCTTGCAGGCAGCCTGGCGCGGCAGGACACTGATTTCACGTCAATACTTCTGTCAGGAGGCCATATGGTTACCCAGCATAGCGAACGCAAGATCAATACCGATGAAAAGGTCAAAAATGACGGCGTCGACCGTCTGCCGCACGAACGCGACGAATCGCCCGATGCGCAAAAGGTGCGCCCGCGCAAGATCATGCAGCAGGCCGCCAGCGACCTGGAGCAAGGCCTGGTCGATACGGACCGGCACGCCCAACCGGGCGTGGAAAAGGTCAAGCCCGCCGCACCGCAGCAAGCCCGTCCCGACGCGCAACTGGAACCAAAGAAGGCGCGCTGAATCGAACTGTCAGGCACCGCTATTTTTCCGGAGTACGCCATGCACCGTTACGTCTGTTCCTTGCTGCTCGCTGCGGCCTGCGGCGCCCATCTCGCCCATGCCCAGGCGCCCGCCATGCCCGTGGGCTTCGGCCCGCATCCCGTACTGCCCGCACCGGACAAGCAGCTGATTCCCACCGTGAATGTGGCACCCGTGCAGCGCTGGACGGCCGCGCAGCGTCCCGTTGTCGCGGCGGGCCTGGCCATCCATGCGTATGCGCGCGATCTCGACCATCCGCGCTGGCTGTATGCCTTGCCGAATGGCGACGTGCTCGTGGCGGAAACGAACGCCCCGCCGAAACCGGACGACAGCAAGGGCATCAAGGGCGCCATCATGCAGATGCAGATGAAAAAGGCGGGCGCGGCCACGCCCAGCGCCAACCGCATCACCCTGCTGCGCGGCATCGATGCGAATGGCACGGCGCAGACGCGCAGCGTGTTCCTGCAGGGACTGAATTCGCCATTCGGCATGGCCCTGGTGGGCAACGAGCTATACATCGCGAATGCCGACGCGCTGATGCGCTTTCCCTACGTCACAGGGCAAACGGCCATCACGGCGCCCGGCGTCAAGGTGATGGATTTACCGGGCGGGCCCATCAATCACCACTGGACCAAGAACGTCATCGCCAGCCCCGACGGTAAATTTCTCTATGTTGCCGTCGGTTCGAACAGCAACGTGGGCGAAAACGGCATGGCGGCCGAAGATGGCCGCGCCGCCATCTGGCAATTCACGCGCGCGACGGGCAAGGCCCGCGTGTATGCCACGGGCTTGCGCAATCCCGTGGGCCTGGCGTGGCAGCCCAGGACGGGCGCCCTCTGGACGGCCGTCAATGAACGCGACGAGCTGGGCAACGACCTGGTGCCCGACTACATGACGTCCGTCAAGGATGGCGCCTTCTATGGCTGGCCCTACAGTTATTGCGGCCAGCACGTCGATGCACGGGTCAAGCCGCCCCGTCCCGAACTGGTGGCCACGGCCGTCGCACCCGACTACGCGCTGGGGGCGCACACCGCCTCGCTGGGCTTGGCGTTTTATGACGCCACCCTGCTGCCGCAACGCTACCGGGGCGGCGCCTTCATCGGCCAGCACGGTTCATGGAACCGCAAGCCCTTCAGCGGCTATAAAGTCATCTTCGTGCCCTTCGCCGACGGCGTGCCCAGCGGCCAGCCACAGGATGTCGTCAGCGGCTTCCTGGACGAGAACGGCAAGGCGCAGGGACGCCCCGTCGGCGTGGCCGTCGACAAGGCGGGCGCGCTGCTGGTGGCGGACGACGTGGGCAATGTCATCTGGCGCGTAACGCCGGCGCCGTGAAGGCATCGGCGCCGCGCATGCGCCCCCTGTGTGGCGCAACGAACGGAAGGGCAAGGATGGCACGCGCATGATGGACCCTCGAACCACGCAAGGAGTACATCATGAAAAAAACAGGATCAGCCGTCTGGAGTGGCGGCCTTAAAGACGGCAAAGGGTTTATTTCCACCCAAAGCGGCGCGCTCGACAATGTGGCCTATGGTTTCAACACGCGCTTCGAAGACGGTCCCGGCAGCAATCCGGAAGAACTGATCGGCGCTGCCCACGCGGCCTGCTTCACCATGGCCCTGTCCGGTCAGCTGGGCGAGGCGGGCTTGCGCGCCACGGCCCTGAAAACCACAGCCGACGTCAGCCTGGAAAAGATCGATGGCAGCTATGCCATCACGGCCGTGCACCTGACCCTGGTGGCCACCATTCCCGGCGCCACCGACGCAGCGTTCCAGGATGCGGCCCTGCGCGCCAAGCTCGGCTGCCCCGTATCCAAGTTGCTGGCCACGGAAATCACCCTGGACGCCCATCTGGAATAAGCACGCCACCAAACACGCCACCGTCCGCCGCCCCTGTGCCAGTGGGTGGCCAGGACGGTCTCGGCAAGAAAGCCGTAAAACGCATAAAATCCTGCCATTCCCCTCTCACCCTCAAGGATTTACGATGCGTATTTTGCACACCATGTTACGGGTCGGCGACCTGCAGCGCTCCATCGATTTTTACACGAACGTCCTGGGCATGAAGCTGCTGCGCACCAGCGACAATCCGGAATACCAGTACACGCTGGCCTTCGTCGGCTATGGCTCGAACCCCGACCACGCGGAACTGGAACTGACGTATAACTATGGCACCACCAGCTACGAGCTGGGCACGGCGTACGGCCACATCGCCATCTCGGCCGACGATATCGTTGCCGCGTGCGACGCGGCACGCGCGAATGGCGGCAACGTCACGCGCGAACCGGGCCCGGTGAAAGGCGGCAACACGGTCATCGCCTTCATCACGGACCCGGACGGGTACAAGATCGAATTGATCGAGCGCAAGTTCGACGGCCAGGGCGCCGGCCTGTAAAACATCAGCCTGGCTCGGCGGCGTGTGCAATGGCCGCGCGCAGCCAGGCGATGCCTGCATCGCCGTCCGTGCGGCGGTGGCGTATCGCTTCAAACGCAAACGGCGCGATGGCAAACGGCGCGGAGCACAGCGTCAGCCCTTGCGCCACACTGCCCTGCAAAGCGCGCCGCGCCACCGTCAGTATCAAATCCGTCCCCATCACCACCTCCGGTGCGACCGTCCAGTACGGTACACGCACGGCAATGCGGCGCGCCTGGCCCAGTTGTGCCAGCGCCGCGTCGACTTCAGCCGCCACGCCCCCTTCGCTGGACGCCACCAGCACGTGCGGGCGCGCCAGGTAGGTCTCCAGGCTCAGCGTTTCACCCGGCGCCAGGCTGGCCGGATCCAGCGCGCAGACGAACGTTTCCTCAAATAAAGTTTCCCTGAGCAACTGTTCGGGCAGCTGTGGAAACACGCCCAGCGCCAGGTCGATCTCGCCATCCTGCACGCCGGCCACGACTGCAGAACGGCTGGCGTAGCTGATGGCCACGTCGATGCCGGGCGCGTCCATGCGCAAGCGGCGCAGCAAGCGGGGCAAGATCAATGCCGCGCCGTAATCCGACATGGCCAGGCGAAACACGCGCTGCGCCGTGGCCGCCTCGAAGACGGCGCCGCCGAGCACGGAGCGCACGCTCTGCAAGGCTTCGGCCAAAGGCCGCGCCAATGCCAGTGCGCGCGCCGTCGGCTGGAAGCCGCCCTTGCCGCGCAGCAGCAGCGGATCGTCGAGCAAGTGGCGCAAGCGTGCCAGCGCATGGCTGACGGCTGGCTGGCTCATGTGCAAGCGCTCGGCCGCGCGCGACAAATGGCGTTCGCTCAGCAACGCTTCCAGGATCACCAGCAAGTTCAAATCGACGGCGCGCAGATTATTCATTTGATGCATAGTTAGCTGACAAACTACGAATTGGATTTAATGACGACAGCATAATACGATGCTTCCATCAACTCAACACGCAGGGAGTCGCACATGAACGGATGGATCACCTTGTTTGCCCCGCTGGCCATGCTGGCCGGCGCCGTCGTCCCTTTCCAGGCGGGCGCGAACGCCGCGCTGGGCCGTAACCTGGGCCACCCGCTGTGGGCCACGCTCGCCTCGCTGGCCGTCAGCGCCGTGCTTGCGTCGCTTGTGATGCTGGTCTGGCGGGTGCCCGCGCCCGATTTGCACCTCGCCGCGCGCGGGCCGGGCTGGTCCTGGCTCGGTGGCGCGGCCGGCGTGTTTTATATTACGGCCGCGCTGATGCTGGCGCCGCGCATGGGGTCCGGCCCTTTCATGGCGGCCGTCATCGGTGGGCAAATGCTGGCGGCGCTGGCCATCGACCGCTACGGCTTGCTGGGCTTTGCCGTCAAGCAGATTTCTCCGCTGCACTGGTTGGGTGCGGGCCTGGTGGTGGCTGGTGTGATCGTGACGCAAGTGGCCAACAGCCGCGCCGCGTGACCACACCTCAATGCGAAAAAAAAACCAGCGCCGTTGCCGGTGCTGGTTTTAGTTCAAAGCAAGACCGCGCTTACTTGTCCAGCAAGGCGTTGACCGGCAGCAAATCCGTTTCCTTCAAGGTGCCAGCCGCCGCCTTCAGGCGCAAGCCGTTCATGATGGTGTCGTAACGGGCTTTCGACAGGTCTTTTTGCGTCGAGAACAGTTGTTTCTGTGCATTCAAGACGTCGATATTGATGCGCACGCCCACTTGATAGCCGAGCTGGTTCGACTCGAGCGCCGATTTGCTCGACACTTCCGCCGCTTCCAGCGCCTTGACTTGCGCCAGGCCGCTGTTAACGCCCAGGAAAGCCTGGCGCGCGCCTTGCGATGCCGCGCGGCGTGCCGTTTCCAGGTCGTTGCGGGCCTTGTTTTCCAGCGCGATCGATTCGCGTACCTTGCTGGTGACGGCAAAGCCGCTGAAGATCGGGATACTCCACTGCACGCCGATGGCATTATTGTTGGCGCCGCCGCCGCCGCCCGTCGTGTAGGTGTGGCCCGTGTTGGCGATCAGGTCCAGGGTCGGATAGTGGCCGGCGCGGTTGCGGCCGATGTCGCGCTTGGCCGATTCCACGTTGAACTGGGCCGTGACGACGCCGTAGTTCTGCTCTTCCGCCGAGCTCACCCACGGTTCGATGGCGGCCGGCTCCGGCGCGCTGATGACCACGCCCGTGCGCATCGGCGCCAGCGAGGTCGGCGCTTCGCCGATGATGGTTTGCAGGGCGCTGCGTTTGTTGGCCAGGTCATTGATGGCGGCAAATTCCTGCGCCACCACCAGATCGTACGCCGCTTGCGCTTCGTGCGTGTCGGTAATCGTTTGCGTGCCCACTTCGAAGTTGCGCTTGGCCGATGCCAGCTGCTCAGTCGTGGCGACTTTTTGCGCCTGCGTGGCGCCCAGGTTGTCCTGCGCGCTCAGCACGTCGAAATATGCCTGCGCCACGCGCGTGATCAGGTCTTGCTGCACCTGTGCAAACTGCGCCTCGGCAATCGCCTGCGCCAGCTTGCTTTGCTGATAGGTTTCCCAGCGATCCCAACGGAACAGCGGCTGCGCCAGGGTCAGGTTGTAGGCATTCGTGTGCACATTGACGGTCGGCATGGTGATCTTGTTACCTTGGCTCAACATGATCGGCTCCTGATTGCCACGCGTATTCGTCCCGGAAGCGGAAATTTGCGGCAGCAAGCCGGCCAGCCCCTGCGGAACCCGCTCCATCCCGGCCGACAGGGCCGCGCGCGCGCTGGCATACTGCGCGTCATTGGCCAGCGCCTGCTGGTACACCTGGATGAGATCGGCCGCCTGTGCTTGCAGCGAGCATGTCATCGAGACAAAGGCGCTGGTCATCAGCACGGCGATAAGGGGTTTCCGCATTGCATTTCTCCGTTGGAGTCGTCAAAAGTTGATGGAATCAAAAATCTGCTACCGCTTGCCTTGCGCCCGCCGGATGGACGGGGTACAGGCCTCCGCAGGCATGCGTGAAAACATGCCTGGGTGCATCTCTACTGCAACATCACTTAGTATTTAGGCATTGCGCTGTCGACTTGCAGCGCCCAGGCATGCACGCCGCCCGTCAAATTACTGATCTTGCCAAAACCATTACGTTCCAGGAAGGCCGCCACTTGCATGCTGCGCATGCCGTGATGGCAGATGCAGACGATCTCGGCATCTTCATCGAGGTCATCGATGCGGGCAGGAATCGAGTTCATCTGCATCAAGGTGGCGCCGTCGAGGTGGCACAGGTCAAACTCCCACTGTTCCCGCACGTCCAGCAGGAACGGACGCGGGCGGGAAGGGTCAGCCAGCCAGGCGGCCAGCTGCGGTGCACTCAAATGCTCCATCGAATCGGTCGCCTCAGAACTGGAAATGCGACGGTGCCACGGCTTGCAGCGGCGTGACATTGGTTTCAAACAGCTTGCGCGTGTCGTACGCCTTGTCCGAGCTGCGCGTGATCAGGTGCGCCGACATGATCGGCGCTTCGCCGATGATGGCCAGGATGCGGCCGCCGACTTTTACTTGTTGCAACAGCGCTTCCGGCAGCACGGCCAAGGCGCCGGACACGACGATCACATCGTACGGCGCGCCCTTGCTCCAGCCCTGGGCGCCGTCGCCCAGTTCCACGCTGACGTTCGTCACGCCATTGGCGGCCAGGGTCTGCTCGGCCAGGGTTTTCAATTCGGGAACGATTTCCACGCTCGTCACATGGCGTGCCTTGTGCGCCAGCAAAGCGGCCATGTAGCCGCTGCCGGTGCCGATTTCCAGCACATTTTCATGCTTCTTGACGGCTACGTCTTGCAAAATGCGCGCTTCCAGCTTTGGCGTGAACATGCATTCGCCGCCGCCCAATGGAATTTCGGTATCGACGAAGGCCAGGTTTTTATAGGCGGCTGGCACGAAATCTTCGCGTTTAACCACGTTCAACAGCTCCAGCACGTCGATATCCAGTACGTCCCATGGACGGATCTGCTGTTCGATCATATTGAAGCGGGCTTGTTCGATATTCATCTTTGGACTCGGTAAGTGAAGTAATAATCCGCCATTTTATCGTTGAACTGGCTGAAAGCACATGTTAACCATAAAGGCGGGGAATGGAGGAAATTTGCGACGATCTGCAGATTTGGGGGGGCGAACCTTGGAAAAGGGGCAACTGAACGGTAGCAAGGGGCCCGGTGCATCAGCTTTTCCCGGGCGCCTCCGCCTGCAGGCTGCGCAAGGTCATGTCGATAAACGCATCCATGTAGGCGAGCGGGTCGATATCCTTGACCTCGCATGGCAGGAAGGAATGCGTCCACATCATGAGCATGGTGACGGGTGCGCTGAGGATGGTGCTGACCAGCACCGGATCGACCTGGCGGAACTCGCCGCGCTGCATGCCCCGTTCCAGCAGGCTGACGATCAGCGCATGGCCGCGCGTGACGACTTCTTCGTTGTAAAACTGCGCCAGTTCCGGGAAATTGTTCGCTTCGGCCAGCATCAGCTTGGCCAGACCGGCCAGCTTGGTGGCGCCGAGCTCTTCCCACCATTGCATCATCACCTTGCGCAACAAGTCGGCGCTGTTATCCTCCGACGCGGCCATGCTGTTTTCCGCCTCGCCGATCGAATGCACGATATTGTCGCGCACCACGGCCTTGAACAACTCCTGCTTATTCTCGAAGTACAAGTACAAGGTGCCCTTCGACACGCCGGCCCGCTTGGCGACATCCTCCAGCCGCGTCGATGCGAAGCCCCGTTCGACAAACAGGTCGAGGGCGGCGGCGAGCAATTCCTGCGGGCGGGCATCCTTGCGCCGCTCCCAGCGGGGCTTGGTATCAATCGGGGCTTGCATGTATCTTTCCAAGTAACTTACTTTTGAGTCATTAATAGTAGCCCTGTCTACGGGCAAGGTCAAGCGCGAGCGACACGGGGCACCGCCCCGTATGCAGAACACGGGTATTGTACGCTCCGTGCCGGCATTGGCGACACCTGCTCTGGCGCCTGACCTGTGGCGCCGGGTGAAGCAGAATGCGTTTCAGACCCCGTTTTGCGCAGTTCATCGCATTGGTGTTCAGCAAAGACAGGCGCTTTGCTATCTTGACATCGACGGCACGGCAGCCGCGGCGCGGCAGCCGGCTTATTTCTTGTCCTGAACTAAAACAATCATAAAGGAAACATCATGCGTACCTTGCTGGCCCTGTGCTGCGCCCTTGCCCTTGGCGGTTGCGCCATCGTCATCAACCCCAACGATGGCGAAGTGCGCCATGCGGACTCGGGTGGCAATGCCCTCCAGGGCAACGAGCAAGTGAGCCGCGACGTGCGCCAGGTCAGCAACATCAACACGCTCGACATCGACAGCATGAAGCGCATCGATATCAAGATCGACGTGCGCGTGGGACCGGCGACATCGCTGGTGATCGAAGCGGACAGCAATCTGCAGTCGCGTATCCATAGCGAAGTGAGCGGCAATACCCTGCGCATCTGGAGCGATACGAACATTCGCAGCAGCAACGGCATCCACGTCATCTACACGACACCACAATTGAAGAAGATCAATGTGTCCGGCGCTGGCCGCCTGGTGGCCAGCGGTTTCAATGGCGACGATTTAAGCCTGGAGCAGCGCGGTTCGATGAAGAGTGAATTGTCGGGCACGGTGGGGCGCCTCGACGTGGCCAACCATGGCTCGGGCAGCATCAACGCGGCGGCCCTCGCCAGCGGCAACACGGACGCGGTGCAGAACGGTTCGGGCAATATCCAGCTGGGCAGCGTACGGGGCGAACGCATCAACGTGGCCGTCAACGGCTCGGGCAGCATCAGCGCCAGCGGTGCCGTTCAGCGCCTCGATGCCAACGTGAATGGCTCGGGCGACATCAACCTGGCCGCCCTGCGCAGCGACGTCGCGTATCTGGCGAGCAACGGTTCGGGCGACATCGACGTCACCGTCCAGAATGAAGTCAACGCCCGCGCCAGCGGTTCCGGCCGCATCACCGTGCATGGCGATCCAGCCCGCCGCACGTTGTCGGGCAAGCGCGTCAGCATCGTGCGCTAGGCAAGCGGCGGGAAGCGGCAGGCCGCGCCGACTTGCTATACTGTCGGCCCCTGATCCCTTTCCAGCCATCGCCGTGCCGTCCTGCGCCTGCTCCCTGGCAGCCGGATGGCAAGCTGGTCGTCCACTAAAGAATAACCATGAACTGCCGCGACCACTGCGGAGCATGCTGCATCGCTCCCTCCATCACCAGCCCGATACCGGGCATGCCGAACGGGAAACCCGCTGGCGTCCGCTGCGTGCAGCTGGGAGACGATAGCCGCTGCCGCATTTTCGGACAGCCGGAACGGCCGGCGTTCTGCGCAGGATTGCAGCCGTCGGCAGAGATGTGCGGCGCCAGCCGCGAACAGGCGATACGCTGGCTCGACGACCTGGAGCAGGCGACGGCGCCGCAAACTTGAAGAGAGCGCCTAGGCCTGCGGCAACATGGTCAGCACCATGCGGAACTTGACGTCCCCGGACTGCATGCGCTGGTAGGCTTCGGCCGCGCGTTCCAACGGCATGGTTACGATGCGCGGACGCACGCCGGCCAGCACGCTGAAACTGAGCGTCTTTTCATTGTCATACGGCGTGCCGGTGATCGAGCCGAGCACGCCGCGTTCGCCCACCACCAATTTACCGGAAGACACCAGCAGCGGGTCCTTGCCCGCGCCCAGCACGACCAGCCGTCCGGCTGGCGCCAGGCCGTCCATCAGCGCCGTCACGGCAGCCGCGCTGGAGACGGTGGTGATGACCGCCTGCGCCCCGCCATGCGCTTGCAGCACGGCGGCCGCATCCTCGGCCAGGCTGTCGACGTACACGTGCGCGCCCAGCGCCAGCGCGTCCTGCGCAATATCGCCGCCGCGCCCGATCGCCACCACCTTGAAGCCCATGCGGCGCGCATACTGCAAGGCCATATGCCCGAGGCCGCCGATACCCAGGATGGCGACCGTATCGCCCGCCTGCGCCCCGCTCTTCTTGAGCGCATTGAAGGTGGCAAGGCCGGCGCACAGGATGGGCGCCGCCTCTTCCGCATCGAGCTGCCCGGGAATGGACACCAGGCCGGTGGCGCGCGCCAGCATCATCTCGGCATAGCCGCCGTCGCGGCTGGCGCCCACGAACGGCTGGTCCTGGCATAACTGGAAACGGCCTTGCCGGCAGGCCGGACAGGCGTTGCAGTGGCCGCCCAAACGGCCGACACCGACGCGCTGGCCGATTTTCCAGATGCCCGGCGTGTGTTCGCCCAGCGCGACGATGCGCCCGACCACCTCGTGACCGGGCACGCGCGGCGGCTGCAGCGCCGGGTCGGCGCCGTCGATGTCGGCGCTGTCGGCGCCACAGATGCCGCAGGCTTCGACGGCGATCAAGACTTCGCCCACGCCAGGCAGTGGCGTGGCGCGCTCGACCAGTTCCAGCACGCCGGGGCGGCTCACTTGCATGGCGCGGTAAGTGGTTTTCATCTTCATTCTCCTTCGTTGAGTTAAGTCACAGAATTGCCGGGCGCTGCTGCCCCTCTTGCCAGGCCTGCACGCCGAGAGCGGCCGCCTCGACCGCGCCGGCCAGATAGCCTGGAAAACGCGGCGACCATTCGCTGGCGATGGCCGTCAGGCGGCCCTGCCAGGGGCCGGTCGCGGGCGCCGCTGCCGGGGCGTGTCCATGCTCGCCGCCGGCGTCGAGGTCGGCGGCGGTGGCGGTCAGCACGTCCTGCGACCAGTCCTTGATGGCATCGGCGCGCGGCCCGGCCGCTTGCGGGCCGAACAGCCGTACCAGCTGGGCCCGGCAATGCGCCAGCAAGGTCTCGTCGTCGAGGCGCTGGCGCGTGCGCGCCGGCACAGCCAGGAAACCGAACAGGGCCGCGCTGCCGCCCGGCATCGAAGCGTCATGGATCTCGCCCAGCGGCCCGCTCTGGCTGCGCGCCGAACCGGACAAACCCTGTTCGCGCCAGAACGGCCGCTCGTAGACGGCAACGTACTTCGCATGGGGCGCCATCCAGGTGGCGGTGGCGGCCCACTCGCGCGCCAGCGCCGCGGGCAGGGCCGGCTCGTACGCGATGCCGGCGGCAGCCAGGCGCGGCGGCAATGCCAGCAGCACGTGGCCGGCGTGCCACGTGGTGACGGCGCCCGCCGCATCCACGCTATCGACTTCGACGTGCTCGGCCGCATGGCGCAAGCGCCGCACCTCTTGTCCGGTGACGATGCGCGTGCTGCGCAAGGTGCCGTGCAAGGCATCGGTCAGCGCATTCATGCCGCCGATCAGGCGCATCGATGGCGGCGCGCTCGCGTAGGTGCGCATGCGCACCGGCGCCTCCCCTGCCGCGCGCTGGTACAGCATGTCGCCCTGGTCGTACTGGGCGAAGCGCTGCAGCCCCAGCTCGTCGACCAGCTGGTGCAGCGCGCTCTGCTGCTCGGGCCAGAACCAGGCCGGGCCCAGGTCGAAGCGGTCGCTGCCGCCATCTGCCGGCATGCCGGCGATACGCCCGCCGATAAAATCGCGCGCTTCGAGCACGAGGACATTGGCCACGCCCAGCCGCTCCAGCAAGTGAGCCGCGTACAGGCCGCTCAGGCCGGCGCCGATAATGATGATGCGTGCGTGTTGCATATTCAGCCTTTCCAAATCGTGTCCGCCACATGCCGGACTTTCAGGTAGACGGTGGCCCCATGCGCGCCGGCAATGATGGCGGGCAAGGCGCCGGCAGGCAGGCGCACCCAGCTGCGCGGCGCGCAGGCATGCTGGCGTGCGCGCACCTCGCCCTCGAGCACCAGCAGTTCCAGGCCGCCGCCTGCCTCGGCCAGCAAGGCTTCATGCGGCGCCAGCCGCTGCAGGCTGACCCGCTCGGCAGCATCGTCGAACAGCGGGCAGACGGCCCGCCCCCGCTCCTCGCGCCAGTTGGCGGGGTCGCGGGTGTCGATGCGGACGTGACGCTGTTCGCGCGGCTGCATCTGCTGCAACTTGACGAAGATCACGGCGCCCGCGCCGCTCGACGGCCGGTGGCTGGAGCCGGGCGGATTGCGCAAATACCAGCCGGCGGGATAATCCACGCCGTCTTCGGAAAACGTGCCGTCGAGGACCAGGATTTCCTCGCCGCCCGGATGCCGATGCGGCGGGAAGATGGAATCGGGCGCATAGCGCACGATGCTGGTCGCGCGCGCTTGCTCGGCACCGATGCGATCGAGCATGATGCGCTCGACGCCGCCCTGCGGCGACGCGACCCAGCGGTACTGGTGCGGCGCCAGGATGACGGGGCGCGAAAAATCGGCATTGATCAGCATGACAAACTTCCAGAGTTGAAAAAACGGCCGCCGCCAGCCACGGCATGGCGCCCTGACCGGCGGTGGCGGCGGCCAGCGCTTACTTGTTTGGCAGTTGCTGGTAGGCTTCCATCACGCGCGCCGAATACGTCAGCGCGGCGCCCGTATTGAGCGCGATCGCCACGCCGAGCGCTTCGGAAATTTCTTCCAAGGTCGCGCCGGCTTCCACCGCTTTCTTGGTGTGCACCGAGATGCAGCCATCGCAACGCGTGGTGATGGCCACCGCCAGCGCGATCAGTTCGTGGATCTTCGGCGCCAGGTGGCCAGTCTTGGCGGCGGCGCCGTCGATGGCCATCACGCCGCGCATCACGTCGGGGCTCTGCGCGGCGTAATCGCCGACTTTGTCCAGCAGGGAGTCGCGGTAGGTATTCCAGTCTTGCATCATGATTGTTGCTCCAAAAAAAGGGAATCAGAGGTAACAGCGGGCGGGTGCCCGCTTAGGCCACGGTATAAATGCGCACGTCGGGCGCCGCGTCCAGCAGCGGCGTGAGCGCCACCACCACGTCGCTGTTGAACAGCGCGCTTTGCAGATAGGCATTGGCGTTGGCCACGCTGTCGAAGCCATGCAGAACTTGCACGTCTTCCTCGCGGATCAGCAATTGCTTCGACTGCGCGCCCGCGATGCCGGCCAGAAATGGCGCCTTGTACTGCTGATAGACGCCCGCCGCCGCGGCGCGGTTGGCGTTGGCGATCTTGAGGGTGATTTGCAGATAAGCCATGCGATGCTCCTTGATGATCAGGTGAAGAAAAAGCGGGGCAAGGCAAGCTTGCCCCGGAGATTTAGTTGCGGCCGGCCATCACGCCGCCATCGACGTCCCACACGGCGCCGGTCACCCAGGCGGCCTTGTCGGACAGCAGAAACGCCACCACTTCCGCCACGTCCTGCGGCGTGCCCACGCGGCCGATCGGGTGGAAACCGTTGAAGCCCTGCAGCGCCTCGTGGACGTCGGCCTTCGGAATAAAACCTTCGTAGATCGGCGTCTGCACCACGGCTGGCGAGACGGCATTGACGCGGATCTGCTTCGATGCCAGTTCCATCGCCAGATGCTGGGTCAGCGAGTGCAGGCCGGCCTTGGCCATCGAGTACGCCGACGATGGCGTGGCGGCGATCGCCTGCTTGCCCCACATCGAGCCGATGTTGACGATCGCTCCCGGGCGTCCGCCGGCGACCAGGTGCGCGGCCACTTTTTGCGTGATGAAGAACAAGGCCTTGTTGAGATTCATGTACTGGTCGTAGTCGGCGGCGCCGTGCTCGAGGAACGGTTTCGGGAAGAACACGCCGGCCGCGTTGACCAGCAGATCGATGTCCGCATGCTGTTCGTCCAGCGTTTTCAGCAGCGCGGCCAGGCCCGCGTCGCTCGACAGGTCGGCGGTCACGGCCCACACCGTGCCGAGGGCCGACAATGCCTTGCGCGCCTCTTCGGTTTTTTCTGCGCGGTGGCCGACGATCACGGCGCTGCTGCCTTGCTCCAACACGGCGCGTGCCGTCGCCAGACCCATACCGCTGGTGCCACCCACGACCAGCAGTTTCTTGCCTTCGAATTGCTTGCTCATTTCTATTCCTTTCCTATGCCCGCCGTCCAGGCAGGCGCTGTTGAAGAAAAACTTCCGTGCAGTTGTGTCCTGCCGCGATGCAATGCATTCTGCGCTTGGCGGCGAACGGGAACAAACCAGATTAAATGTCAGTCATTGAAAGAAAATCTTTAGCGGTATGGTTGCGGAGTGACTAGAATAAGCAGGCAGCGACGCGCAATCACGCGAGACCATGGAAGAAAATCATGAAGACACCGATCCATCTGAACGCCTTGCGGGCATTCGAAGCGAGCGCCCGCCACCAAAGCTTTTCGGCCGCCGCCGCTGAACTCAACGTCAGCCCGGCTGCCGTGGGCCAGCTGGTGCGCACCCTGGAAGACTGGCTGGGCGCGCCGCTATTCCATCGGCACGCGGCGGGCAAGACGCGCCTGGTGGCGACGGAAGCCGCGGAGCGCGCGCTGCCGGATTTGCGCGCCGGCTTCGACCGCTTGCTGCTGGGCCTGGAAAGACTCAAGGAAGGTTCGCTCAACGGCGTGCTGACGGTGACCGTCAGTCCCGCCTTCGCCGCCAAGTGGCTGTTGCCACGGATTGAACGCTTTCAATCGGTCTGCCCGGAAACCGACGTGCGGCTCGATACCAGTCTGAAGCCCGTCGATTTCGTCTCGCAACGCATCGATATCGGCGTGCGCTACGGCACCGGCAACTGGCCGGGACTAAGCGCCGACAAATTGATGGATGAAGAAGTCTATCCCGTGTGTTCACCCGCGTTTCTGCAACAGCATGCGCCATTGCGGCAGCCGGCCGACCTGGCGCGGCAAACGCTGATTCACGACCTGTCGATGGATGGCCATGGCGATTTTCCAACGTGGGAAGCGTGGCTGCACAAGGCAGGCGTGCGCGATAGCGCCAGCGCGCGCGGCATGAAGATCAACAACTCGGCGGCGGTGCTGCAGGCGGCGGCCGAAGGCCACGGCGTGGCGCTGGCGCGCAGCGTGATGGCGCATGACGATATCGCCTCCGGGCGGCTGGTGCGCCTGTGCGGCGCGATCTCTTTTCTTTCGCCGCTGGCCTACTACGTGGTCTACCGGCCTGAGTCAGCAAGCCTGCCGCGCCTGGCGACCTTTCGCGGCTGGCTGCTCGAAGAGGCAGGCAAGCAGGCCGCCGCTGCACGGTAGGCCAGCCGTTGGCCGCCGGAATGTGCAGGCCGGAATGCGCAGATAAGCATTGACCGCGATTGCACGTTTGAGTATATTTATACGCATTCCTGCACGTTTATAAAATCCACATGTCCGCCACCCTGCTTCTCAAACAACGCCACGCACTGATCCAGCAACAATTGCAAGCCGACGGCAGGGTCCTGGCGCTGGATCTGGCGCGCCAGCTCGATGTGTCCGAAGACACGATACGGCGCGATTTGCGCGAAATGGCGGCGGCCGGCCTGTGCCAGCGCGTGTATGGCGGCGCCCTGCCGCTGGCGCCAGACGGCGGTACCCTGACACAGCGCAAGCAGGAAGCGCCGGAACGCAAGGCGCGCCTGGCGCAGGCGGCCGTGTCGCTCGTGCGCGCGGGCCAGGTGCTGTTTCTCGATGCGGGCTCGACCAACCTGGCCATCGCCAGCGCCTTGCCCGAGTTAGCGCTCACTGTCATCACGAATGCACCCGCGATCGCCATGGCGCTGATGGAACGCCCGGAAATCGAGCTGATCATGGCTGGCGGCCGGGTCGACCGCCGCGCCGGCGCCAGCCTGGGGCCGCAGGCGCTGCGCACGGTCGAGCGCATGCATCCCGACCTGTGCTTCCTCGGCGCCTGCGGCACCGATGCGGACGCGGGCGTAACGGCGTTCAACTACGACGAGGCGGAATTCAAGCGCAGCATCGCCGGCGCCAGCAAGGCCGTGGTGGTGGCCGTCACCAGCGACAAGCTGGGCACGGCCGCGCCATTCGGCGTGCTGGCCACGGGTTTGCTGCAGCACCTGGTCCTCGAAGCTGACGCCGATGCGGTCCACGTGGCCGCCTTTGAACGGCTGGGCGTGCAAGTGCTGCGCGCGCGCGCCTGATTTTCTCCACTCTGACTCTTGAAAAGCTCCTCCATGCACCTTACCGGCACCCCGCAACAACGCGCCACGCGCCTGGTCTTCTTTGCCGCCGGCCTCGGCATGGCCGCCTGGGCCCCATTGGTCCCCTACGCCAAATCGCGCCTGGGCCTCGATGAAGCGACGCTCGGTATTTTGCTGCTGTGCCTGGGCGCCGGCTCGCTGTGCGCGATGCCGTTTACGGGCATGCTCACGGCCCGCTTCGGCTGCCGCAAGGTCATCGTCGGCGCCGGCCTGCTGCTGACCGCCATCCTGCCCGGCCTGGCGCTGGCCGCCACGCCGCTGCAACTGGGCCTGGTGCTGCTGGTGTTCGGCGCGGCCATGGGCACCTTCGACGTAGCCATCAACATCCAGGCCGTGATCATCGAAAAAGCCAACGGCGGCGCCATGATGTCGGGCTTTCATGCGCTGTTCAGCGTGGGCGGCTTTGCCGGCGCGGCCTGCATGGCCCTGCTGCTGTGGCTGGGGCTGACGCCGGCCTGGTCCTGCGTGGTGGTGATGATGCTGCTGTGCGCCGTGCTGGGCGCGGCGCAAGGCCATCTGCTGCCGACCGCGTCCGCCTCCGGTGAAAAGACGCCGCTGTTCGTCATGCCGCATGGCGCCGTCATTTTCATCGGTCTGCTGTGCTTTATCGTCTTCCTGGCCGAAGGCGCGATTCTCGACTGGAGCGCCTTGTTCCTCACCACCACGCGCGGCGTGGAAGAAGCCAAGGGCGGTCTCGGTTACGCCGCCTTCGCCATCGCCATGACCGTGGGCCGCTTCACGGGTGACAAGGTGGTCAGCCGCTTTGGCGGAAAGCGGGTGCTTACTTTTGGCGGGCTGTGCGCGGCGGCTGGCTTCTTCCTGGCCGTGCTGGCGCCGCACGCCAGCCTAGCCATGGCCGGCTTCGTGCTGATCGGCCTGGGCGCGGCGAACATCGTACCCATCCTGTTTACGGCAGCGGGCAACCAGCATGCCATGCCGGCCAGCCTGGCGGTGGCGGCCATCACCACCATCGGCTATGCGGGCATCCTGGCCGGTCCGGCCGTGATCGGCTTTGTGGCGCACGCCACCAGCCTGAATATCGCCTTCGCCATGCTGGGCGCCGCCCTGCTGCTGGTGGCAGCCAGCGCGCGCCTGGTGGCACCGGACAAACGGGCTTCCTGAACCCTTAATGCCGTTCAGATAGCGCCCCTGCGCGACCAGTAGACCTGCAAAACGGATTAAAGCCCCAGTCGCCCGCACAGGTGTACCGGGCCAAGCGAGCCTGAAAAATGGCGAGGGCAAGGCGAAGCGACGAAGACAGTACGCATGTACGGCTAGGAGCTGCAACGCCGCCATCGGCATTTTCTCGGGCTCGCGTCTCCGGCCCGCCATTTTTACGTTTTTACGCCTGACACCTTTGCCTTTCAATGCGTCGGACAGCTTAACTGAACGGCATTAGGCCTGAACCCGCCCTTTGCCTGGCGGGCAGCGGCAAAAAACCGCTGTCCTCCAACGCCCAAATAAGGTCGGCAAGCCTCTGTCATGGTAAGCTTCGACCCCGCGCACAGTGCTGCGCGCAACGCGGTCACCCCATCCTGCCACTTATTACCCGTTTAAATATCTATGGATCTCATTCTTGCGCTAAAAGCCATCATCATGGGGCTGGTCGAAGGTTTTACCGAATTCTTGCCGATTTCGTCCACGGGTCACCTGATCCTGGCCGGCAGCCTGCTCGACTTTACCAAGGATGTCTCGAAAGAAGTCATGGATGTCTTCGAAATCGCCATCCAGGCCGGCGCCATCCTGGCCGTGTGCTGGGAATACCGCCAGCGCATCGGCAGCGTGCTGACCACCTTCGGCAGCGAAGCGAAGTCGCGCAAGTTCGTGCTCAACGTGGCCATCGCCTTCCTGCCCCTGGCCATCATCGGCCTGGCCATCGGCAAGATGATCAAGCATGCGCTGTTCAAGCCAGTACCAGTGGCCATGGCCTTCATCATCGGCGGCATCGTGATTTTGCTGGTGGAGCGCCGCGCGCGCACCAATCCCGTCACCGTGCGCGTCAACTCGGTCGATGAAATGACGCCGTTCGACGCCCTGAAAGTGGGTTGCGCGCAGGCCTTCGCGCTGATTCCCGGCACCAGCCGTTCCGGCTCGACCATCATCGGCGGCATGCTGCTGGGCCTGTCGCGCAAGACGGCCACCGAATTCTCGTTCTTCCTGGCCATCCCGACATTGCTGGCGGCCACCTTCTACTCGCTGTACAAAGCGCGCGACATCCTGTCGGCCACCGACGTGCCCCTGTTCGGCCTGGGCACCGTGGCCGCCTTCATCTCCGCCTTCCTGTGCGTACGCTGGCTGCTGCGTTACATCAGCTCGCACGACTTCACGTTTTTTGCCTGGTACCGCATCGTGTTCGGCTTGCTGGTGTTGGCCAGCGCCCACTACGGCTGGGTTGTTTGGGCAGAATAAGGCACTATGAATCAAGATCTTAACCAGCGCGCGCTGCACCTGCTGCAAACCGTTTTCGGCTACCCGGCCTTCCGCGGCCAGCAAGCCGACATCGTCGACCACGTCAGCCATGGCGGCGACGCGCTGGTGCTGATGCCCACGGGCGGCGGCAAGTCGCTGTGCTACCAGATTCCCGCGCTGCTGCGCGACGGCGTCGGCGTCGTCATCTCGCCATTGATCGCGCTGATGCAGGACCAGGTCGACGCTTTGGCCGAAGTGGGCGTGCGCGCCGCCTTCCTCAATTCCACGCAAACGTATGAGGAAGCGAGCCGCATCGAACGCCTGGTGCGCACGGGCGGCATCGACGTCGTCTACGTGGCGCCCGAGCGCCTGATGACGCAGCGCTGCCTGGACCTGTTCCAGGCCTCGAAGATCGCCCTGTTCGCCATCGACGAAGCGCACTGCGTGGCCCAGTGGGGCCACGACTTCCGTCCCGAATACATCAAGCTGTCGGTGCTGCACGAGCAGTTCCCGGACGTGCCGCGCATCGCGCTCACGGCCACGGCCGACCCGCAGACGCGCGCCGAAATCGCCCTGCGCCTGCAGCTGGAAGACGCGCGCCAGTTCGTCTCGTCCTTCGACCGCCCGAACATCCGCTACCAGATCGTGGAAAAGGCAAATGGCCGCAAGCAGCTGCTCGACTTCATTAACACGGAACACGCGGGCGACTGCGGCATCGTGTACTGCCTGTCGCGCAAAAAAGTCGAAGAGACGGCGGAATTTCTGAACCAGAGCGGCATCCGCGCCCTGCCGTATCACGCCGGCATGGAGTACGCCAAGCGCAGCGCCAACCAGGCGCGCTTCCTGCGCGAGGAAAACATCGTCATGGTCGCCACCATCGCCTTTGGCATGGGCATCGACAAGCCCGACGTGCGCTTCGTCGCGCATCTGGATCTGCCGAAAAGCATCGAGGGCTATTACCAGGAAACGGGGCGCGCGGGCCGCGACGGCATGGCCGCCAACGCCTGGATGGCGTACGGCTTGCAGGACGTGGTGCTGCAGCGGCGCATGATCGACGAATCGGAAGCGGACGACACCTTCAAGCGCGTGCTGGGCGTGAAACTCGACGCCATGCTGGGCCTGTGCGAAACACTGAGCTGCCGCCGCATGCGCCTGCTCGAATACTTCGGCGAACCGGCTTCACCGTGCGGCAATTGCGACACCTGCCTGGTGCCGCCCGTGTCGTTCGACGGCACCGTGCCCGTGCAAAAACTGCTGTCGGCCATCTACCGCGTCGACCAGCGCTTCGCCGGCGGCCACGTGATCGACGTGCTGCGCGGCGTGGAATCGGAACGCATCAAGACCTGGCACCACGATTCCCTGTCCGTGTTCGGCATCGGCTCGGACCTGGGCGAGGCGGAATGGAAATCGATTTTGCGCCAGGCCATCGCGCTCGGTCTGGTCTCGGTCGACCATGAGCAATACAGCTCGCTGAAGCTGACGGACGCCTCGCGTCCCGTGCTCAAGGGCGGCCAGAAAGTGCAGCTGCGCCAGTACCAGAAACCGGTGAAAACCAGCAAGCGCAGCACCAGCGTGGCGAAAGGCTATGTCGAAACGGACTTGTCCGCCAGCGAGCAGGCGATCTTCGACAAGCTGCGCTGGTGGCGCGTGGAGACGGCGCGCACGCACAATGTGCCTGCCTACGTGATTTTCGTCGACGCCACCCTGCGCGAAATCGCCAAGGCCAAACCGACTTCGCTCGAGCAGATGCGCGGCGTGAGCGGCGTGGGCGAGAAAAAACTGGCCTCGTATGGCGACGAAATCGTCGCCATGATCCTGGAGATGATGTAATGGAAGCACTCTCGTCCGACCTGATTTACCAGGCCGTGAAAATCCTTGGCGCCCAACCCGGCGTCAGCGATGAAACGGAAGACCAGCTGCGCGCCCTGGTGCGCGACGACATCACGGTGCGCCGCCTGGCCGACGTGATTCCGGAAGCGTTTGGCCTGGTGCTGGCCTCGCACCTTCCCGGCGCCGACAAGATGGTCTTGCCCGACACCTTCTGCGCGCAGGACGAGGATGGTGAATGGGAGCCGTTTGCCATGCGCTGCGAACCGATCTTTGTCGTCGCCGCCAATATCGCCCAGCACACCTTCCACAACGGCCCACGCGCGCTGCTGAAAAACCTCTCCGAACAGAGCTCCCTGCTGTCGGCGATCAGCCAGGCCCTGTACAAGACCGACACCCTCGACGGCACAACCGTGGGTCCGCCATCGTTCTTCGGCCTGCCCGCCACGCTGTACCGGCCGGCGGCATCGCCCGCTACGCCCTGACCACCCTACTTTGCCTCTGCCCTTGATAACGGAACGCTGCCGCGATGGAAACCAAATGGCTGGAAGACTTCATCTCGCTCGCTGAAACGCATAATTTCAGCCGTTCCGCGGCCTTGCGCCACGTGACCCAGCCAGCCTTCTCGCGACGCATCCAGTCGCTGGAAAACTGGCTCGGCATCGACCTGGTCGACCGCACCTCGTATCCCACGCGATTGACGCCGGCCGGCGCCGTATTCTACGAGCAGGCGCTGGAAATGCTGGGGCAAATCAACGGCGTGCGCGCCCTGTTGCGCGGCAAGCGCGCGGCCACGCAGACGAGCGTCGATTTCGCCGTGCCGCATACCCTGTCGCTGACTTTCATGCCGAAGTGGCTGACGGCGCTCGAAGTTGGTTTTGCGCCGATCAACAGCCGTTTGATGGCGCTGAACGTGCATGACGCCGTGCTGCAGCTGGTCGATGGCGGCTGCGACCTGCTGCTGTGCTACCACCATCCACGCCAGCCGGTGCAACTTGACCCGGGCCGCTACGACATGCTCGTGATGGGCCACGAAACCCTGCGCGCGTATGCGCGCTGCGGCCAGGACCGGGTGCCGGACTTCGTCCTGCCAGGCAGTGCCAAGGAGCCGCTGCCCTTCCTCTCCTACACCAACAACGCCTACCTGGGCCGCATGGTGGAACTGCTGCTGGCAGACGCCAAGGCGCCGCTGTTCCTCGACACCTGCTACGAAACGGACATGGCCGAAGGCTTGAAAGTGATGGCGCTGGAGGGACGCGGCATCGCCTTTCTGCCCGAATCAGCCGTCATGCGCGACGTCAAGTACAAGCACCTGGCGCGCGCCGACGGCGGCGCGCCAGGCTGGGAAATCGAACTGGAAATCCGCTTGTACCGCGAACGCCCGTCCAGCCTGCGCCCCGGCAAGCAGATCGTCGAAAGCCTGTGGCAATACCTGGTGCAGGCGCAGGACGGCAAGGCGCGCGCCGGCAAGCGCCGCAAGCCGCGCACCGGCACAGCTTAAAATCCTGACAATCAAACTATGCATTAAATGCATAACCGGATGCGCACAAAGCATTGGCCGGGGCATGCGGCTATCGCCTACGATGCGGTTCCGCTGCGCGCAACTCAATTGGGTGCGCCTACCACAGCATTTTTGAATGCCAGGAAAAATCGTAGCGAGCGGCAGTGATTTGTGGCCGAGAAGCGCAGCTGTACGAAGGTACAGCGAGCATCGCCGGCCGCAAAGCACGACACGCAGTAGATTTTTCGGCATTACACCACCGTTTTGTCAGGAGCTTATCAAGCATGACCAGCAAGCACGCACTTCCTTCCTACCTCAATCCTGAAGACCTGGGCCCATGGGGCGTCTACCTCGAGCAGATCGACCGCGTTACGCCATACCTGGGCAACCTGTCGCGCTGGGTGGAAACGCTGAAGCGTCCAAAGCGCATCCTGACGGTCGACGTGCCTATCGAGCGCGATGACGGCACCATTGCCCACTACGAAGGCTACCGCGTGCAGCACAATCTGTCGCGCGGCCCGGGCAAGGGCGGCGTGCGCTTCCACCAGGACGTGACCTTGTCGGAAGTGATGGCCCTGTCGGCCTGGATGACGGTCAAGAATGCGGCGGTCAACGTGCCATACGGCGGCGCCAAGGGCGGTATCCGCGTCGATCCGAAGACCCTGTCGCGCAACGAACTGCAACGCCTGACCCGCCGCTACACGAGCGAGATCAGCATGATCATCGGACCGAACAAGGATATCCCGGCGCCGGACGTCAACACGAATGAACAAGTCATGGCGTGGATGATGGACAGCTACGCCATGATCGGCGGCAATATGTCGACCGGCGTCGTGACGGGCAAACCGATCTCGCTGGGCGGCAGCCTGGGCCGCCGCGACGCGACGGGCCGCGGCGTATTCGTCGTCGGTTGCGATGCGGCCGCCAAGGTCGGCATGTCGCTCGAAGGCGCGAAAGTCATCGTGCAAGGTTTCGGCAACGTGGGCGGCGTCGCCGCACGTATGTTCGCTGAAGCCGGCGCGAAAGTGGTCGCGGTACAAGACCACAAGACGACCGTCGTGCATTCCGGCGGCTTGAACATCCCGCAATTGCTGGCACACGTGGCCGAAGTGGGCAGCGTCGAAGGCTTCCCGGGCGCCGAGGCATTCGTGCCGCGCGAAGATTTCTGGGGCATCGATTGCGACATCCTGATCCCGGCCGCGCTGGAACAGCAGATCACGGCCGAACGCGCACAAGTCATTCGCGCCAAGATCATCCTGGAAGGCGCCAACGGCCCGACCCTGCCGGCAGCGGACGACATCCTGACCGACCGCGGCGTGCTGATCGTGCCGGACGTGCTAGCCAACGCCGGCGGCGTGACCGTCAGCTACTTCGAGTGGGCGCAAAACTTCTCGAGCTTCTTCTGGACGGAAGAAGAAATCAACAGCCGCCTGACCCGCATCATGCGCGAAGCGTTCGACGCCGTATGGCAAGTGTCGCAAGAGAAGAAAGTGTCGATGCGTACCGCCACCTTCATCCTGGCGTGCACGCGCGTGCTGCAAGCGCGCGAAGTACGCGGCCTGTACCCATAATGGCTGCCTGAGAAAATGCCTGGGGCGTTGTTGCTTCGCCTCGCCGTACTTGCGTACTGTCTTCGGCTTTGCGCCTAGCCCCAGACATTTTTCAGGCGCCATTGGGTTGATGGCGCTCTAAAAAAAATCCCGCCACACTTGCGTGTGAGCGGGATTTTTTGTATCTGTCGGGCTTGTTTACGCCGCGTAGCCTTGCGGGTTCTGGTGCTGCCAGCGCCAATGGTCTGTGCACATGTCGTCGATGTTTTTCTGCGCTTGCCAGCCCAGCAGCTCCTTCGCCTTGTCGGCCGAGGCGTAGCAGCTGGCGATATCGCCGGGGCGGCGCGGCACGATGTCGTACGGCACCTTGCGGCCGCTGGCGGCCTCGAAGGCGCGCACGGTATCGAGCACGCTGTAGCCGTGGCCCGTGCCCAGGTTGACGGTAAAACCGCCCTCGGTGGAGAACAGGCGGTTCAGCGCGGCCACATGGCCCAGCGCCAGGTCGACCACGTGGATATAGTCGCGCACGCCCGTGCCGTCCGGCGTAGCGTAGTCGTTGCCGAAGACGGCCAGGCGTTCGCGGCGGCCCACGGCCACCTGGGCGATGAAGGGCATCAGGTTGTTCGGGATGCCGGCCGGATCTTCGCCGATTAAACCGCTGACATGCGCGCCGACGGGATTAAAGTAGCGCAATACACCGACTTGCCACTGCGCATCTGCATGCACGAGATCGGCCAGGATCTCCTCGACCATCAGCTTCGAGCGGCCATACGGATTGGTCACGGACAGACGCGACGATTCCACGATCGGCAAAGCTTCCGGATCGCCATACACGGTGGCCGACGAGCTGAACACAAAACGCTTCACGTTCGCCGCCGCCAGCACTTCCAGCAGCGCCACGGTGCCCGACACATTGTTATCCATATACATCAGTGGCTGCGCCACGGATTCGCCCACTGCCTTCAAGCCGGCGAAATGGATCACCGCATCGATGGCGTGCTCGCGCAAGACGGTTGCCATGGCCGCGCGGTCGCGCACGTCCGCTTCGTAGAAGGGGACGCTTTGGCCGGCAATGCGCTCCACGCGCGCCATCGCTTCGCGCGCGCTATTGCACAGATTATCCACCGCGACCACATCAAAGCCGGCAGCCAGCAATTCGACACAGGTATGCGAACCGATGAAACCGGATGCGCCGGTCACGAGTATTTTCTTGGACATAATATCAATCAATGCAAAAAATATAAGACTAGCGGAATTTCCCCGCTTTGCCAAGCCCGCACAAGGCTGCGCAAGTAATAAAAAAGCCTGCGGCATTGCTGCGGCAGGCTTCATTTTTATGCAAATGGCAGGGGTAGGCAAGCCGCCTTAATGCGTTTATTTCTTGATGAACACCAGATCCCACACCCCATGGCCCAGCTTCAAACCACGATTTTCAAACTTGGTCAGCGGACGATATGCCGGTTGCGGCGCATAAGCATCGGCGCTATTGCGCAGTTGCGGCTCGGCGCCCAGCACATCCAGCATTTGCACCGCGTAATCTTCCCAATCGGTGGCGCAATGCAGATAGCCGCCCGGCGCCAGGCGGTCGGTCAATTGCTTGACGAATGGCGACTGGATCAAACGGCGCTTGTTGTGGCGCGCCTTGTGCCATGGATCGGGGAAAAACACATGGATGCCGGCCAGCGAATTGGCTGGAATCATGTGCGTGAGCACTTCCACCGCATCGTGCTGCAGCAGGCGCAAATTCGTCAGCGACTCTTCGCCGATCAGCTTCAACAGGCTGCCGACGCCAGGCGTGTGCACTTCAACGCCGATGAAATCCTTCTCCGGCATGGCTTTGGCGATATGCGCCGTCGTCGCGCCCATGCCAAAACCGATTTCCAGGATGACGGGCGCCTTGCGGCCGAACACCTGCTCGAAGTCCATGGACTCCTTGGCGAATGGCAACAGGAACTGCGGCCCCAAGGTCTCAAGCGCGCGCGCCTGCGCGACAGACAGCCGTCCCGCGCGGGTGACGAAACTGCGGATGCGGTGTTCGGTCGGATCGTACATCATCGGCCGTACCGGGCCGTTTGCTGGGGTATCAGAAGACATGGGAATGGAGAAATAAGTAGCCGCGCCGCATCAAGCCAGGCGCCAGCGAAAAATGGAGCGGGTGAAGGGAATCGAACCCTCGTCGTAAGCTTGGGAAGCTCGACAAGGAAGTCAACAACCATGCGGGCTTGCGGCCCGTTTCTGCTCCGCAAAAGTGACATTATAGCAGCCACACAAGCGGCCATCCATGCAGTGCATTTTGCGTTTGTGGAGTGTGCTATTCAGGCAAACGGTACCGATCCACGGACTGAGTCGCGGATTTAACCGATCACCGGCACTTCAGACATGCGCCCACGGCGCGCGGAGATGTGGCGCAGTGAACGCAGCGGTGTAATGCACATAGCTAGTTTTCATGAGCGTTTTATTGGAGTCCACTGTCACACAACACCCACCACTTAACAAGGAATCAACAAACCTTCCCTTGCGTCTTCTACTACGGTATCCTTCTACGTCCAACACGCAAGCTATAGCGGCCTTGCTGCGCGACGCGGGGCGACTCACCTAGGACAAAGCAGAAGCGTATGGCTACAGATAATGAACAACTCCTACATTGGCGAAATGAAGCTATCGCCTTCTTGGCCTTCGCCTCTATTAAAGGCGTGGGATACTGGACCATGCGCTCCATTTACCAGCAACGCGGTGGTTTCTGGGAACTTATCAAGACGGGTACATTCGAAGATTTCGAACACTTCACTTCAGTAAAGTTCGTCATCGATAAGGATTACGCATGGGATCAATATAAAGCGGACCTCTGGGCCGTTGGTGTTGAATCGTGGAAAAAGCTCCGCAGCGAAGGAATCGGATTGATTTTCCAGACCCAGCCAGAATTCCCACACACGTTAGCAACAATTCCCGACCCACCCCACTGGCTCTTTTTCCAAGGCGAACTACTGAACCTGCATACCAAAGCGGTAGCAATCGTCGGTACTCGCAAGCCGACGAATGACGGCATTTTCCTTACCAAGTATGTTGTTGCTGCCCTTGCCAACCGAGCCTATCCAACGGTTAGCGGCCTTGCTTTAGGCATTGACCAAGCAGTACACGAAGAGTCGATACGATTCGGCATACCCACCATTGCGGTTTTGGGTACTGGTATCAACCAACATTACCCTCGGGGTTCTGCGATTCTTCGTGCGGAAATCGTACGCAAAGGCGGGACAATCATCACGGAATATTTACCAGACCAATCCTACAGCAGCGATAACTTCGTACGTCGTAATCGCTTGCAGGCGGGACTGTGCGATACCCTCGTCCCAGTCGAATGGAAGATCAAAAGCGGCACTGCTCATACCGTCGAGTTCGCCTTCAAGTACGGAAAGAAAATCGCAAACGTGTTCTTACCGCACACATATGATCGCAGACCAGAGCTCAAGTTTGCAGCGGATACTTACGGAGCGGTGGCATCTGAAGCGCCACAAATGACCTCTCTACTGCTGCAATTCATCGAAGAAGACCAAGTACAACCGACCGCAGCACAAGTGCAACTGGACCTTTTAGGAACGTCATGACTTCGAAAATTAAGGGTGTAATTCTTAGCGTTGAAGACACTCTCGTGCGTCAAGCAGGTAGCGAGAGGGGGCATTACGCGTTTCCGGAGGTTACAAAGCTTATTCGCTTTCTACAACTTACTGGTATTGAATTCGTTGTTACGACAAACCGCCCATGGACTATCGGGCCTGACAAGTGGCCACTAAAAGAGCGTCTTCAGGAACTTTGGGGGCCATTTCCCTATTTGAGCCTAGAAGACGATCCGAACATGCCACCCCGGCCAAGGGCAGCGTTCACGGAATACATCCTGAAAAAGATGGGCTGGACTGATACGGAAACAGTGTACATCGGCTCCACGGAAAACGACATGCGAACGGCTGTGAACGGCGGGCTGCTTTTCCTCCGAGCTACATGGTATGCCGACCATATTGACTACGGTTTCGACTTCGCTACATCAAAAGACATCGCCCGTTTTTTAGACGTATTTTGCCGCCGCGAACACTTGTGGGGCTACCAGATCGTTGACGACGACTACGAATATTACGCCATCGCGCCTTTCAGTACGATGAAGGAGGCGTTTGCCGTCTACTCGGCCGACGCGAGGTCAGCAGCAAAACATGGACTCGGACACTTCGATTTCTGGGTAGGTGCTTTAGTATCAAGCCTGTACTTCTCTGGTGTTCACAAGCGAGTGGACTACATCGCCGGGTACCCTGGTCACCAGCAAGGGTCTGGCAATGCGATGGATAGCGCCCTTGCGATCTTTGGAAAGTGCTTTCGCAGCCGCTTTCTTCCAGACCTTATACAGCGTCATACCACAGCCACCAAGATGCAGACGGCAAGGAACGCAGGGGTAAGTGTCGGGCATAATATTCAGCTAGACACGATCAAGCTTAATCGCACGCCCCATAAGTCCGCCACCGATGTCTACAGGGCTTCGCCGTTGGACAAGAAACGGAAGACTGTGCTCCTTATTGATGACATCTGCACACGTGGGTATTCGATGGAAGCGGCACGTGCTTATCTCCAGCAGACAGGCACGAAAGTAATTATGGCGTCGTGGTTGAAGACGATCAACACCGACATCGAACGTCTTGGTCAATACAAGTTCGATCCTTATATAAAAAACAACTTCCCTGCTGCGAACATCGCAAAGGTTTATCCATATAGGAACTATCTCACCAGTGTTGATGCACCAACAGAACTAAACCGGATGTTGGAGAGCTACGTCACATGGGATTGGCCTACATAGACAGGTAGCGAAGAAGAAAATGGCTCAAGAGTGCGTCAAAATGCGTCAAATCGCATGCCCCCTCTTCGCTCCGCCACGCCAGTCCTCATGCGCCTTCGGCCATGGCGCACATTTGAGTCAAAAGAGCCCTAACTAGCGGGCAGGTGTGGAGGGGGGACAACTGCGCGCGCCGGGCCGAAATGGGGCTTTTTCTTGCTCTCATGGCAATAACATTCGGCGGGACGTGAAAAAGCCGCCTCATGGGCGGCCTGTTCGGTGGCTGGGGCGCTGCGGCGCGGCTGGGCTATGCGGCCCTGCCCTGCCGGCTATCGCCGCTTGGCGGTCATCCTGGACGGCTGGCGCGCGCCTTGGCCGCTTGCTCCTTCTCGTAGTCGTCGCGGCAATCGACGTTACAGAACGGCAGGCCGGGCGCCAGTGGCTCGTCGCAGTAGTGGCAGGCGCCGTGCGCCACCAGGGCGGGCCGTCCGCGGACAGCGGCCAGGCCGCGCGCCACTTCGGCGAAGATGATCTTGTCGGTATTGTCGATATGGTCGCTCATGCCGCGCCCTCCGCGCCTGTGGCCAAGTCATACGGGGCGAACTTCACCACTTCCACGCCGGCCCATTCGTTGATGGCCATGAACTGCGACTGCAGCGGCACCAGCTCATTGCGGGCGAACACACGCGCGGCCGGTTCCACGGCGCCAAAGCCGCCGGCATTGTTCGGCAAGATGCCCATCAGCTGGGGCGGCACGCGGTGGGCGGCCAACTGGTCGTCGCGCGTCACGCTCTTGATGTTGAAAAACTCGTCCTTGGCGGCCACGTCGGAGACGGGCAGAATCTGGATACCGTCCTTCTTGCCGTTCGGCGCGTACATGAACAGGTTCCTGAAATTGCCCGGCCCCTTGCTGTCGCGCATGGCCTGGCGCAGGTTGTCCACGTCCTGGGTGTTGGCCGCCGCGTCCGTCATGTAGAAGACGAAACCGGCGTGCGAACCGTTCTTGTAATACTTACGGCGGAACAGGGTGGCCGCCTCGTTGAGCCAGGCCGATTGCAGCGCGCTCAGGTATTGCGGCACGCCATACAGTTCCTGATTCACGTCCGGCTCCATCAGGTGGAACACGCGGCCCGTTTCGAACTGATGCGCCGTGCCGTAATTGGTAACGAAAAAATACGTGTCCCAGTCGACGCCGCGCCGCATGTACTTTGCCAGCGCATGCGCGTAGCTCAACGGGCGCCCGCTGCGGCTGGGCCGGTCTTCCAGGTAGCAATTGCCGAACGTGAGGAAGTCGAGCGCCAGGCGTTTGAAGGCGTCGCGCGACAAATACTTGCTGGGCATCAGGGTGGACGCCAGCACGTTGGCCTTGAAGTGGATGGCACTGGAGTGGTGCACGCCGGCATTGAAGGACTTGGCCAGGCCGGCCAGGTTGATGGGCGGCTCGTACCACTCCCCGTTCTTCCAGCATTCGAAGCAGTCGAGAATGTCGCCGTGCTCGAGCACGGGCGTGGGGTCGCCGAAGGAAAACGCCTGGATGCCGGCGGCGTCCGGCGGCGCCGTCGTGATTGCAGCAGGTGCGGAGCGCGCGCGGGCGCGCTGATGTCGTGCCTTGTTCAAGATCTTCAAGAGTAAATCTCCATGATGGATTGGTTGTTGTCGGTACTGCCTTCGAAGGGTTCGTGGTCGAGCGCGTGCATGCAGGCCCAGGCCAGATCGGCGTGGCCCGTTTCGTCGCTGCGCCCGGCCACATAGGTGACGTGCCGCCCGCTGGGCGTGAGGGTCTTGCGGATCGCCATGAACGATTGCGCGATGTCGATCCAGCCGGCGTCAAATTCCAGCCGGCCCTTGCTGATGATGTTTTTGGCCTTCAAGACCATGCGGGTTTTGACTTCCGGCGAATAGTTCAGGGCCGTCACGCCAGGGAAGAAGCCGCGCACGATCGGCAGTACGCCGATGCCCATGCCGGTCGTGTCGATGCCGATGTATTCGACGTTGTAGCGCTGCGTCATCTGGCGGATGGCTTCGGCGTGATCCTCAAAGCTCTGCCCGCGCCACTGGTGGCGCTCGAGCACACGGAACTTGCCGCCGGCCGTCATGGGCGGCGCCAGCACCACGCAGCCGGCGCTGTCGCCGTTCAAGGCCGGGTCATAGCCGATCCACACGGCGCGGTTGCCGAAGGGGCGCAGACCCAGCAGCGGCTTGTAGTCGTCCCATTCCACCCAGGAATCGACCATGCAGCGCTGCAGCTCGTTCAAAGGGAAGACGCTGGCCGAATCGTCAATAAAATTGCACATCAACAGGTTTTCGAACTGGTCGGGGCTGTATTCGAAGTTGCGCAGTTCGTCGATGTCGAACAGGTTGCAGCCGCCGCGCTCGGCGTCCAGGATCGTGACAATCTGGCGCCAGATTTTGTCCTCGCCCGTGTAGCCGGACGCCAGGCGATGGTGACTCACGTCGATGTTGAATTGCTCAGCCTTGGCGCGGCGCTTGTTGAACAGCTCGCCCGTCCAGAACGGGTACGCCTGGTGCGTGGTCGAGGATGGCGTTGAAAAATACGTCTTGCGCCATTTCTTGTGGATGGCCATGCCCGAGGCCACCTTGTTCAACTCCTGGAAATTCTGCGTCCAGAAAAATTCGTCAAAGTAAAAATTGCCATGGTAGCCCTGTGCCGTGCGCGCATTGGTGCCCAGGAAGTACAGGTGCGCGCCGTTCGGCAGCACGATGGGATCGCCCGTCAGGTCGATGCCGGCCGCCTCGCGCGCGAATTGCACGATGTATTGCTTGAAGACGTGGGCCTGGCTTTTTGAGGCGGACAGGAAGATTTGATTGCGGCCCGTGGCCATGGCGTCGGCCAGCGCTTCGCGCGCGAAGTACCAGGTGGCGCCGATCTGGCGGCTCTTGAGGATGGCGCGCGTGCGCTGGTCGCCGTTGCGATACCAGACCTTTTGATAATCGAACAGCGAATCCTGAAAGGCGTCGAGCAATTGAATGCGCTGTTCGTCGCTGAAGTCGTTGCGCGTCGGCTTCTTCTTCGGGCCGGCATTGCGGTTCGCCAGCTTAGGGTTGAGATCGACCTCGTTGCCGCCCGGTTGCTCGTAGCGGCGCACGCGCGCCATCTGCACGATGGTGCGGGCGAGTAAATCAATTTCCTTGTAGTCGCTGCCGCTCTTGACCTCTTTTTCGATCAGCTTCACCAGGCGCAGCTCGGCCGACGCTTCCACGTGCTCGATGGCCTGCGCCTTGTCCCACTCGTCGCGTGCCTTCCAGCTGTTGATCGTGCTGCGCTTGATTCCCAGGTGGCGGGCGATGGACGAAATACGCCAGCCCTTCCAGTACAGGGCGCGCGCGGCCCGGCGCGGCTCGGATTCGGGCACGGCCAGTTCGGCGATTTTTTCTTCGGGGGTTTGGTCAATTCCTAACATGCCGCCAGCGTAGGCCGCGCGCGCGCGGAACGGGGAAAGCCAAAAGTCGCTATGGCCCATAGCAACCCGCCCCGCATTGAATCGCCGGGCCAAGACGTTGACCATGGCGTTATCCGATCAACCGAGACAGACACCATGGCAACCAAATCCCAATTTTTCCGCGTCGCCACCGAAGGCGCCACCACGGACGGCCGCAACATCGACCGCGCCACCATCGAGCAGATCGCCGCCAGCTACAATCCGAAGACCTACGGCGCCCGCATCTGGCTGGAGCACATTCGCGGCATCCTGCCCGACAGCCAGTTCAAGGCCTACGGCGACGTCATCGCCGTAAAAGCCGAGGAAGTGGACACGGACAATGGCAAGAAACTGGCCCTGTTCGCGCAGATCGAACCCACGCCGGAACTGGTCGCCATCAACAAGGCGAAGCAAAAGCTGTACACCAGCCTGGAAATCGCCCCCGACTTTGCCGATACGGGCATGCCCTACCTGGTCGGTCTGGGCGTCACCGACAGCCCCGCCAGCCTGGGCACCGATGCCCTGAAATTCTCGGCCAACCGCAAGCAGCACAGCACCAACCTGTTTAGCACCGCCGTCGAAGTCGAGCTGGCATTCGATGAGCCGCAAGGCATCAAGCTGGCCGATGCCGTCAAAAACCTGCTGGCGCGCTTTTCCAATAAATCCGGCACCGACGCGGCCCAATTCGCCGACATCAGCGAAGCCGTGGAAACGCTGGCCGGCCACGTCGTCACGGTCAACGACAACTACGCCAGCACTCTGGCCCGCCTGGAAAAAGCGGAAACGGCCTTGACGGCCACGCAGGCCGAGCTGGCCGCCTTCAAGACGCAAATGGACGAAGCACCCGGCAACGCACCGCGCCGCCCGTCCGCCACCGGCAACGACGGCGCCGTGCAGACCGAGTTTTAAGCACCCGCGCCCTCCTCCAACAACCCATCAATCACGGAGCACCAATCAATGAAAAAGCACACCCGCCAGGTCTACAGCCAGTACGAAACCCGCCTGGGCCAGTTGAACGACACGGATAGCGTGGCCAAGACCTTCAGCGTAGCGCCCAGCGTGCAGCAGAAGCTGGAAACGAAAATGCAGGAATCGAGCGAGTTCCTGTCGAAAATCAACGTCATCGGCGTGGGCGAACAGGAAGGCGAAAAGCTGGGCCTGGGCGTCTCCGGCCCGATTGCCGGCCGCACCGACACCAAGGCCAAGGAACGCGAAACGCGCGACCTGTCCACCATGGACAGCACCAAATACCGCTGCGAGCAGACCAACTTCGACACGCACCTGACGTATGCCAAGCTGGACGCCTGGGCCAAGTTCGCCGACTTCCAGGCGCGCGTGGCCAATGCCATCGTGACCCGCCAGGCGCTCGACCGCATCGTCATCGGTTTCAATGGCGTCAAGGTCATGGCCACCACCGACCTGGCCGCCAATCCGCTGCTGCAGGACGTCAACAAGGGCTGGCTGCAGCACTTGCGCGAACAGGCGCCCGAGCGCGTGCTGGGCCTGGCCGGCGCCGGCCTGCCGGGCACGGTCATCATCGGCACTGGCGCGNCAGGCGCTCGACCGCATCGTCATCGGTTTCAATGGCGTCAAGGTCATGGCCACCACCGACCTGGCCGCCAATCCGCTGCTGCAGGACGTCAACAAGGGCTGGCTGCAGCACTTGCGCGAACAGGCGCCCGAGCGCGTGCTGGGCCTGGTCGGCGCCGGCCTGCCGGGTAAAGTCATCATCGGCGAGGGTGCGGACGCGGACTATGCCAACCTGGACGCGGCCGTGGTCGATGCCGTCAACCTGCTGGACCCGTGGTATCAGGAAGACACGGGCCTGGTCGCCATCGTCGGGCGCAAGCTGTTGAGCGATAAATACTTCCCGCTGGTGAACACCAAGCAGGCGCCCACGGAAACCCTGGCGGCCGACATCATCATCAGCCAGAAACGCATCGGCGGCCTGCCAGCGGTGCGCGTGCCCTACTTCCCGGACAACGCCATCCTGATTACCCGCTTCGACAATCTGTCGATCTACTTCCAGGAGGGCGCGCGCCGCCGCCGCGTCGAGGACAAGCCATCGCGCGACCGCATCGAGAACTACGAGTCGTCCAACGATGCGTATGTCATCGAAGACTTGGGCCTGGCCGCCCTGGTCGAGCACATCGAGCTGAAAGCCTAAGCCATGGGCAATATGTCTCCTGCCCTGCGCCACCGCGCGCGCATGCTGGCCGAGCGCACGGCCGGCGCCGCCGAGCCGCAGGGCGTGACCACCGGCAGCGCCTACGAGCTGATGCTTTATAAACTGTCCGACGACCGGCGCCGCCTGAAGTCCATCCAGTCCGTCGAGCGCAAGATCGAGGTCAAGGCCACGATGCTGGCGACCTATGCGCAATGGATCGACGGCGTGCTGGCCGGCGGCAAGGGCGCGCAAGACGATGTCGTGGCCACCCTGCTGGTGTGGCACATCGACACGGGCGAGTATGACCGCGCCCTGGTGATTGCCGCCTACTGCATGGAACATCGCTTCACCCTGCCGGAAACCTACAGCCGCGACATTCCCACCATGATGCTGGACGAGTTTGCCGCCGCCTACCTGCAGGGCAAGCTGGGCGACGATCCGCAGCATGCCGTGGCCGTGCTGGGTGCCGTCGAAGCCATGACGGCCGCCAGCGACGCGCCCGACCAGGCGCGCGCCAAGCTGCACAAGGCCATCGGCCTGGCCATGGTGGCCGTGCTGGACCAGCAGGACGCGACGGACATCGTCCCGGCCCTGCTGGAACAAGCTGGCGTGGCCATGGCCCAGCTGCAGCGCGCGCGGGCCTTGTCCGAGTCCGTCGGCGTCAAGAAAGACATGGAACGGCTGGAGCGGCGCATCAAGCGCGCGGCCGATTCCAGCTAAAGAGCAGCCCCCGGCGCACAGGCGGCACGGGGGGATTCTGGCCAACACAGCGGCCTGATGAACCCCGTCCACCGCCTACCCTTTCACTCCCACCACAGACACCATGTCCTTTATCGCCCTTCCTCCCCGCGCTCCCGCTGCCGCCAGCATGCCGCCGGCGCCCAGCTCCACGCCCGGCATCGTGGAAAACGATGGCTGGTTCCCCGACATCCTACTCACCGAAATGCGCGACGCCATGCGTCTGGACGGCACCGTCACCGACGCGCGCCTGGTGCAAGCCGTGGTCGATGCGATTTTGCAGGTCAACCGCGAGCTGGCCGACTGGCAAAGCACGCATGCGGCGGCCGGCATCGCCGCGCTGGCGGACGTGCCAGCCAGCCGCATCAACCGCGAAAGCCGCTTGCTGGCACAGTACCGGCGCGCCGTCTACAGCACGGCCAAGGCGGACTTGATCGAGCGTTACCGCGACTACGACACCACGGCGTCATCGGCCAGCGACAAGAAAAGCATGGAATGGCTGGACGAAGCGCCCGGCGCGCAGCGGCGCAACGCGCAATGGGCCATCGCCGATATGGTCGGGCGCACGCACCTGACGGTGGAATTGATCTGATGCAGGTACGCACGCAACAGCACGACACAGTAGACGCGCTGGTGTGGCGCTACCTGGGCGACGGCGCCGGCTACGTCGAGCAGACCCTGGAAATGAATCCGGCCCTGGCGCGCCACGGCGCCGTGCTGCCGGCCGGCCTGGTCGTCACCCTGCCGGAACCTGCCGCCAGCGTGGCCGCCATGGCCGACGTTGTGCAGCTATGGGACTGACTTCTTTAACAACTTTTAACTTATCCTCATCATGGAGAAACAAGCTATGTCCGCAGAATCGTTTGGTGGCTTCGCCGCCCTGGTCAAACTGTACGGCTTCAAGGCCGCGCTGGGCATGATCGGCGCCGCCATGCTGTACATCGTGCTGCCGCCCTTGAACAGCGACGGCACCTTCAACAAGGGCGAGTTCGTCGCCCGCCTGGCCTGCGCCGGCGTCTTCTCGTGCCTGCTGGGCGGCACCGCGTATCAGCTGCTGTGCGCGCAACTGCCGGCCGTCGGCGCCATGGTCAACGCTTCCGCCGTCGATCTGATCGTCGGCGCGCCCGGCTGGTGGGTATCGCGCGCCGTGGCTCTGTGGTTCCAGCGACGCAGCGACAAAGACATCGCCGAGCTGGTCAACGACGCGAAGGAGCATTGATGGCTCCCACCAACGATGCACTGGTCGCGCGCGCCATCGATGACGTGCTGCGCACCGAGGGCGGCTATGTGAACGACCCGCAAGACAAGGGCGGCGAAACCAACTTCGGCATCACCGTGGCCGTGGCCCGCGCCAACGGCTACCAGGGCGCCATGCGCGACTTGCCCGTAGCGCTGGCACGCGCCATCTACCTCGCGCGCTACGTCACGGGGCCGAAGTTCGATCAGGTGATGGCCATCCATGCCGGTATCGGCGCGGAACTGATCGACACGGGCGTCAACATGGGGCCGCGCGTGGCCGCCGAATTCCTGCAGCGCTGGCTGAACGGTTTCAACGACACGGGCGCGCGCTATCCCGTGCTCACCATCGATGGAAACTTGGGCAACCAGTCGCTGGGCGCGCTGGCCGCCTTCCTCGCCTGGCGCGGCCAGGAAGGCGCCGCCGTCATGCTGCGCGCCCTGAACGGCTTGCAGGCGGCGCGCTACCTGGACATCACCGAAGCGAACAAGACGCAACGCCGCTTTCTGTTCGGCTGGCTGCGCACGCGGGTGGCGCTGTGATCGCGGCGCCGCACTGGCGCGCGCTGGCCGTGAGCTTGCTGGCCGGCACCGTGCTGGGCTGGACGGTGCAGGGCTGGCGCAAGGACACGATCCTGGCCGACTTGCGCCGTACCGCGGCCACCGCTCAGGCAGCGGCCGCCAGCGCGCTGGTAAAGACCACCGGCCGCGTGCTGCAGCTGGAACGCACGGCCGCCGGCCAGCTCGCCGCGCGCACCGATCAACTCATCAAGGACAACCACCATGCACAAACTGACCGCGACCGCTTTATGGCTGACGTGCGCAGCGGCGCTATCCGCCTGTCAATCCCCATCGCAGGCAACCGCCCCAGCCCTGGCGCCGGCCCCGCAGATCCCGCCGCTGCCGGCGTCGATCGCCAGCAAGCGCGTGCCGAACTTGACGGCGCGGCTGCGGCAGCTCTTGACGCCATCGCCAGCGACGGCGACGCCGCCACCCGGCAACTGAACGCCTGCATCGATGCCTACAACCTAGTACGGGACACCTACCATGTACAAACCGAATAGCCTGCGCCAGCACTTGGCCGCCGCCATCCCCGAGCTGCAGCGCGACCCGGATCGCCTCGTCGTCTTCGTCGACGAAGGCAACGTCGTGGCCACCGCCACCGCCTCCCTCTCCTTCGAATACCGTTTTACATTGAACCTGATCGTCACCGACTACGCGGGCGACGCGGACGCCATCATGGTAGCCCTGATCGCCTGGCTGAAGGTCCACCAGGCCGAACTCATGGCCAACGAGGAACAGCGCAAGCGCGGCATCAGTTTCGAAGTCGATTTCAATAACCACGAAACCGTCGATATCTCGATCAAGCTGGACCTGACCGAGCGCGTCATCGTCAAACGCGGCGAAGGTGGCCGCCACGACATCAAGCACGCGGCCGAGCCACAGGGCACGCCCGCCTTTGCGGACGAATTCTGGACGCTATACGACGGCGACACCCTGCTGGCCGAATGGCAAGTGCCACAGGCAACACCATGAGTGACGACCTGCACGCACTGGAAGCCTGGGCCGGCGCCCTGCTGGCCAAGCTGGCGCCGGCCCAGCGCCGCGCCATCAACCACAAGGTGGCCATCGACCTGCGCCGCAGCCAGGCGCAGCGCATCAAGGCGCAGCAGGGGCCGGACGGCGCAGCCTATCCGGCGCGCAAGCGGCGCAAGGAATTCAAGGGCAAGAATGGACGGATCAAGCGCCAGAAGGCGGCCATGTTCGCCAAGATGCGCACCGCCAAACACCTGAAAGTAAAGGCGACAGGCAACCAGATCGAAGTCGGCTTCTTTGCCTGGGTGGCGCGCGTGGCGCATGTGCATCAGTTTGGCCAGCAAGACCGCGTTAGCAAAAAAGGGCCGGTCTACAAGTACCAGGAGCGGCCGCTACTAGGTTTGAGTGAGGCGGATCGGACGTTGATCCACGAATCCTTGCTACATCACCTTGAGCAGCTCTAATATTAATATATCCACAAATTTGACTGACAAAAATTATCAATTGAGTTAGAGTTGAGTGCAAATTCATCTTCTCGATAAAACATCAATGATAATAATATATATTGGCTCAAAATATTTCACACCCACAAACAAATTCACAGCATATATAAATATATCTGACAATCTACCAGATTGCCGCAAATTATTAACATAATAAAAAATAAAAACAATCAATTGAAAACATAAAATGATATTAACATTTAAAACATCAACAAACAAAAAATCATCAATGTTTGAGGAGCATAAATTTGTCCTAAATCCTAGTGCATGGGATGATTACTCCTTTAAGACATCATTCCATGTAATATACTCCGGCCCAAAAAATATAAAAATAGATTTAGGAAATGTGAAAATTGGATTCAAAAATCAAAAACACGGATGGACAAAAGATTCTTTGGATGACGTATTTGATAAACTTGATTCCGACTGGTTTTCACTTGGTCAGGACGTGGAATATTATCGATCACTTTATGAAAACTTCTCCGATGACGTAAGAAATGAGTACTTAAAAAGAATGAATGACGTTACGGCCAATCACGATATATATTCCTCTGCTTCTGAAGAAGACGTTTTTGAAAATTCACTCATGCGCAGTGTCAGCACATCAGTAATTCAAGGACAATACAGAAGAGTCCTTAATGGCCAACCTGCCTTAAGTGAATTTAAATTCACTTATCGGGAAACTGGAGGAACACAGCGTGCTGCTATCGATTTATCGTTTCAAGTTGATCCAGATTCAAAACCTCCAACAAACGTTCATGTAATCATTGGTAGAAATGGAATAGGAAAAACAACCTTATTAAACAACATGGTCAACTCCGCACTATCAATTGAGCATGACATTGGCATTAATGGAAAATTCCATTCAAAAGATAAATACAGCTATACGGAAATTAATTTACCAGAAGAATATTTCAGCTGTGTTGTCTCCGTATCATTTAGTGCCTTTGATCCTTTCGTTCCGCCACCTGATCAACCAGACCGTTCTCGCGGATTAGCATATTTTTATATTGGAATGAAGAAAGCTGGGGATTTCTCTGACGGCCATCGTCGAGTGACAAAATCCAAGGACGATTTCACTCTTGACATCTTGAATAGTATGGAGGCTTGCTTTAGTCAAAAAATTAAAAAAGAAAGATGGTTTTCTGCCATACAAAGACTTGAGTCCGATTCGAATTTTCAAGAAATAGGGCTTGGCAATTTAAAAAATTTAGATGATAGCGATGCTTTAAAACAAGCATCACTACTCGTTAAAAATATGAGTTCCGGCCATTCGATAGTATTGTTAACTCTCACAAAATTAGTCGAAACTGTTGAAGAAAAAACGCTTGTCCTGATGGATGAACCAGAAAGTCACTTACACCCCCCACTCCTATCAGCATTTACTCGCGCTCTATCTGACCTTCTGCATGATAGGAATGCAGTCGCCATCGTAGCGACGCACTCTCCTGTCGTCGTTCAAGAAGTTCCGAGTAGTTGTGTTTGGAAAATCACGAGATCTGGTAACTGCGCACGCAGGGATCGCCCAGAAATCGAGACTTTCGGAGAAAACGTAGGTGTTTTAACGCGCGAAATATTTGGTCTAGAAGTTTCAAAATCAGGATTTCATGCAATGTTACAGTCAGCCGTTGATGATGGTGGAGTATTCGAAGGCATTATGAATATTTATCAAGATCAATTAGGGTACGAAGCTCAGGCAATTTTACGAGCCATGATTCGTGGCCGCGACAATAATTAAACGATCACAATGAAACTAATTGATAAACCACTGCTTGACGAAAAAATCGTGTATGACACATGCATTAATGGAGTTAATGAACCAGAACGCCAATTAAGATTTTCAACAGCCCGAAAAGATGTTTTAAACCAATTTCAAGAATATCAAAAAAAGGCAGAAAAATTTCAACTTTTTTCGTTACCATCTTGCCTTTGGGGAAAAGATGAACAAATAATATTAAATCCCATCACAAAAAAAGACTTTACTGATCTCTACTCAACTTTCTTTGCAAGTGAAAAATCCCCAGGAAGAGATTATTACAACCAAATAAAGATACTTGCTCCGCTCGGGAAATGTCCATACTGTGGCTTTGGCCATGTCTCCACCTTGGATCATTTTTTACCAAAAGCACGTTACCCAGCATTGTCGATATTGCCAGCCAATTTAGTACCATCATGTAGCGACTGCAATAAGGGAAAGGGAAGTCCAGTAATAAATAGAAAAACACAAGGACTTCACCCTTATTTCGAGCCTGAAAATATCGAAACTGATATATGGTTACATGCGAACTTAATCCAGACCACTCCACTAACAATTGAATATGAAATTAAAATTCCGAATGATTGGGATAAGGATCTAAAAAAACGTTTAAAAAATCATTTTAAAGATTTCGAATTATCCAAAAGATTCTCAGTTGAGGCCGCAACAGAACTAGCTAGTCTAATAGACATGTTAGATGATTTAGATATTTTAGATGACCGAATTAATCACTTAACTAGAATTGCCAGAATTGAGCGGCGCGTACGCCCTAACACATGGAGAGCAGCCTTATATGACATGCTAAAAGACAACAATTGGTACATTAACGGCGGATACAAAAATGCGAAGAAATATAAAATTATCAAAAGAAATTGAATATCATCATTACTACTTAGCAATGCGTGAAAAACCCAAAACACACCAACACGCGAAAACATAAAATTTAGCAATTAACTTAACAACTCTCAAAAATATAAATTTTTTACCACTTAAAAATATCAGTAAAAATATAAATCTGCGCGCCCAGTAACAATGTTAACTCACAGTGATTAAATTAAAACCGTAAGCAACGTAACATATATATCTAATTTAGCAATTACCAATATCATAGTCATTAACCTACATATCAACCCGCCCCCGCGTGCATCCGCACGCGGACTTCGGCAACATGCACTGCATGAACGCCGACCTGTCCGACCTCCTCCGCTTGCTGCAAAACTTGATCCGCCTGGGCACCATTGCCGAGGTCAAAGGGACTAAGGGGCGCGTCCAGCTCGGCCCGACGCTCACCACCGAATGGCTGAAATGGGCCACACGGCGCGCAGGCAGCACGCGCACCTGGTCCGCGCCGACCATAGGCGAACAGGTGATCGTCTTTTCCCCGGGCGGCGACCTGACGCGCGGCGTCATCGTGCCCGCCCTGTACTCGCAGGAATTTGACGCACCCGAAACCAGCGACAGCATCCACACCACGCATTACCCGGACGGCGCCGTAGTGCAGTATGACCACGACGCGCACGCGCTCACCGCCACCCTGCCCGGCGGCACCGCCACCATCACCGCCGACAAGGTGACGTCGAACGCCCCCAGCACCATTTGCACGGGCGATGTCACCATCATGGGTAACTTGGTCGTCAAGCAAAGCACTACCGTGCAGGGCGCCACCGCGCTGAACGGCGGCGTGAACGCCAAGGCCGGTGCCGCTGGCGGCGTGGCCATGGCCGTGCAAGGAACCATCAAGGCCAGCGAGGACGTGCTGGCCGGCGCCATCAGCCTGGCCAAGCACCCGCACGGCGGCGTCAAGGCCGGCGGCGACCAGTCGGGCGGGCCGTTGCCATGATGGGTATGCACGCCGCCACCGGGCGCAGCCTGACGGGCTTGGGGCACCTGCGCCAGTCCGTCACCGACATTCTTACGACTCCCATCGGCTCGCGCATCCGGCGCCGCCGCTATGGCTCCGAAGTGCCCGAGCTGATCGACCAGCCCCTGAACAGCGCCACGCAACTGCGCATCTATGCCGCCACGGCCTTTGCCCTGCGCCGCTGGGAACCGCGTTTGCAACTGTCCAGCGTGCAGCTCACGCGCGACACGGACGGCGCCATCACCGTGCTGCTCGATGGCACAGCGAATGGCCAGGGCATCACCCTGGCCGTGCCCGTCAAAGGAGGCGCAGCATGAGCACGCCCATCGACCTGACCCAGTTGCCCGCGCCCAGCGTGGTCGAAGTGCTGGACTTCGAAGCCATCCTGGCTAGCCGCAAGCAACACCTGGTCAGCCTGCTGCCGGAAGCCGAGCGCGCGGCCGTCACGGCCCTGCTGGCCCTGGAATCGGAACCGGCCACCAAGCTGCTGGAAGAAAACAGCTATCAGGAAACCATCCTGCGCAACCGCGTCAACGAAGCGGGCAAGGCCGTCATGCTGGCCTTTGCCATTGGCGGCGACCTGGACCAGCTGGGCGCCAACGTCAACGTGGCGCGCCTGGTCATCACGCCGGCCAATCCGACCGCCCTGCCGCCCGTGGCCGCCGTCATGGAAGACGACGACGCCTACCGCCTGCGCATCCAGGAAGCGCCGGACGGCCTGTCCGTGGCCGGGCCGAAGGCGTCGTATGAATTTCACGCCCGCAGCAGCGACGGCCAGGTCAAGGACGCCAGTGCCATCAGCCCAGCGCCGGCCAGCGTCATCGTCACGGTGCTGGCTAACAACGACACCGGCATCGCCAGCGCCGAACTCTTGGGCACCGTGGCGCGCGCGCTCAACGCGGAAGAGGTACGCCCCCTGGGCGACCGCCTGACGGTGCAGGCCGCCCAGGTCATCGATTACCAGATCGAGGCCACCTTGTATATCGGCGTCGGCCCGGAAGTGCCGATCCTGCTGGACGCCGCGCGCGCCAACGCCGTGCGCGTATCGCAGCCGCGCCGCCCGCTGGGCCACAGCATCTATCGTTCCGCCTGCAGCGCCGCCGTGCACGTCGAAGGCGTGCGCAAGGTCGTCTTGACCGGCCCGGCACTTGATATCGAACTGGACGCCACCCAGGCCGCGCGCTGCACGGCCATCAACCTGCACGTGGTGGTGCTCGATGAATAAGACCGTGCCGACCCTGCCGCCCAACACCACGGCGCTGGAACGCGCCATTGCCGTGGCCTGCGCCGAGCTGGTCAACGTGCCCGTGCCGCTGCGCGAGCTGTGGAGCGCCGACCGCTGCCCCGTCAATCTGCTGCCGTTCCTGGCCTGGGCCTGTTCCGTCGACCGCTGGGACGACACCTGGCCCGAGTCGATCAAGCGCGGCACGATCAAGGCGTCCTACTTCATCCACAAGCACAAGGGCACCATTGCCGCCGTGCGCCGCGTGGTCGAGTCCCTGGGCTATTTGATCCGCATCACCGAATGGTGGCAGACCACGCCACCCGGCGTGCCGGGCACCTTCCGCCTCGATGTCGGCGTGCTCGATTCGGGCATCACCGACGCCATGTTCCAGGAAATGGAACGCCTGATCGCCGACGCCAAGCCCGTCAGCCGGCATTTGACGGGACTGGCGCTGTATCTGGAAACCCGTGGCCAGGTGCGGATCGGCTTGAGCACCTATCACGGCGATGCGATGACGGTTTATCCGTGGATCGCCGACGAAATCGAAGTGCGCGGCACGCTGGTACAAGGCGGCGCACCCCATACCATTGACACCATGACCATCTATCCATGAGCACATACTTTGCCATTCTGACGCAGGTGGGCGAGGCCAAGCTGGCCAACGCCATCGCCCTGGGCCAAACCCTGAAACTGAAAAAAATGGGCGTGGGCGACGGCAACGGCGTCCTGCCGATCCCCGACCGCGCACAAAAAACGCTGGTGCATGAAGTGCGCCGCGCCGACCTGAACCAGCTTGCTATCGACCCGGCCAACGCCAGCCAGATCATCGTCGAGCAAGTCTTGCCCGAGGACGTGGGCGGCTGGTGGCTGCGCGAAATCGGCATCTACGACGAGGCGGGCGACCTGTGCGCCGTCGCCAACTGCCCGCCCAGCTACAAGCCCCTCATGGCCGAGGGCAGCGGCCGCACGCAAGTGGTGCGCGTGGTGCTGATCGTCGCCAGTACGGCCGCTATCGAGCTGAAAATTGATCCGTCCGTGGTGCTGGCCACGCGCAAGTATGCCGACGACAAAGCCGCCGAGGCTGTCATGGCGCATGAGGCGAAGGCCAACCCGCACCCGCAGTACCTGAGCAAGATCGACGGCGACGCCAAGATCGCGGCGGCGATCGCCGCCCTGGTCGATAGTTCGCCTGAAACCTTGAATACCCTGGCCGAACTGGCCGAGGCGCTGGGGCGCGATCCGCATTTCGCCACCACGATTGCCAATGCGCTGGCATTGAAAGCCCCGCTCGACTCACCCGACCTCACCGGCACGCCGCGCGCGCCGACGATCCCCCACGGCGACAATTCCGCGCGCCTCGTCAATGCCCGCGCCTTGGTCGAGGCGACGCAGGGCCGTGCCGGCGTGCAAGGACTGGTGGGCGCGAACAGCGTCGCTTCGCCGGCGAACAAATTTACCGTGTCCGCGCTCGCCGTCACGATGCGCAACCCGGCCACCGGCCAGACCATCACGAAATATGCCACCGGCGCCTTGACGGCGGACGTGTCCGTGGTGGGCGCGAACGGCCGGGATCAGGCGGCCGTCATTGCCGGCACCTTGACGGTACACCTGCACTTCATCTTCAATCCCGCAACGGGCGTGACCGCCTTGCTGTGGAGCGCGTCGGCGGATGCCCCCACGCTGCCGGCCGGGTTCTCCTTCTTCGCCTATGCCACCACCATCCGCTACCAGGGGGCCAACGTCATCACGCCCATGCTCGTTCGTGGCGCCAAGGTCTTTTATGCCAACGACTCCAGCGCAACCCGTGTGCTGAGCGGCGGCGCCGTGACCTCGCCGCCCGCGCCGGTTGACTGCTCCCAGTACGTCCCGGCGAACGCGACAAGGGCAATCCTGCACTGCGAGCTGCAGCTATCTAGCTCATCAACAGCGATGTTTTTGCTATCCATCCTCGTCTTGGGCATGCAGTTCGCGCCGGTGCAATTTTCCATCGCCACTCCCGACACCTACATGCAAGGCGCAGGGACTGCCGAGATTCCCCTCGACAGCGCCAGGCGCTTCAACTACGCCATCACGGCCGGAGCTAAGGGTGGCGCCTATATCGCCGTCATGGGCTATATCGTTCCCAATGGAGATTGCTAAGTGAAAAATTCTTTTCGTGACCCCGTCACGCACGTCCTCAAGGCCTGGGGCTTTGTCGATGCCAACGAAGTGGGCGACCTATCGCGGGCCGAACCCCTGAGCTTCNCAGGCGCTTCAACTACGCCATCACGGCCGGAGCTAAGGGTGGCGCCTATATCGCCGTCATGGGCTATATCGTTCCCAATGGAGATTGCTAAGTGAAAAATTCTTTTCGTGACCCCGTCACGCACGTCCTCAAGGCCTGGGGCTTTGTCGATGCCAACGAAGTGGGCGACCTATCGCGGGCCGAACCCCTGAGCTTCAACCTGGTGCCCGGCGACTGGCGCCTGGTCGATGACGCATGGATCGCCGTTCCAGCAGGTTTGCCCCCGGTACTTTCCGCGCCTGACCCGCGCACCCCATCCACCGATTACCCAATTGAACAGGAGTAGCAAGAATGGCCACCGACTACCACCATGGCGTGCGCGTCATTGAAATCAACGAGGGTTCGCGCCCCATCCGCACCGTCTCCACGGCCGTGCTGGGCCTGATCGCCACAGCCGACGACGCCGACCCTATCGCTTTTCCACTGGATACGCCCGTGCTCGTCACCAACGTGCTGGCCGCCATTGGCAAGGCCGGCAAGACGGGCACCCTGTATCGCGCGCTGGAAGCCATTGCCGCGCAAACCAAACCCCTGACCATCGTCGTGCGCGTGGCCGAAGGCGAGACGGAAGCGGACACCACCAGCAACGTGGTGGGCGGCGTGTCGCCGGACGGCAAATACCTGGGCGCCAAGGCACTGTTGGCCGCGCAAAGCAAGCTGGGCGTGAAACCGCGCATCCTGGGCGCGCCGGGCCTGGACACCAAGGCCGTCACCAACGCCCTGGCCAGCGTGGCGCAGCAACTGCGCGCCTTCGTGTATGCCTCCGCTTACGGCTGCAGCAACGTGGTGGCCGCCACCACCTATCGCGGCCAGTTCGGCCAGCGCGAGGTGATGATTATCTGGCCCGATTTTGTCAACTGGGATACCGCCATTGACGAGGGAGCGAGTATTTCCGCCGTCGCCTACGCCATGGGCCTGCGCGCCAAGATCGACGAGGAAACGGGCTGGCACAAGACGCTGTCGAACGTGGTCGTCAATGGCCCGACCGGCTTGACCCAGGACGTGTTTTTCGACCTGCAAGACCCGGCCACCGATGCCGGCGTGCTCAACGCCAAGGAAGTGACCACCCTGATTAACATGGGCGGTTACCGCTTCTGGGGTTCGCGCACCTGCGAGGCGCCGGGCGGCTTCTTCTATTTCGAGAACTACACGCGCACGGCCCAGGTGCTGGCCGACACCATCGCCGAAGCGCATTTCGCCTTTGTCGACCTGCCCTTGCACCCGTCCCTGGTGCGCGACATGCTGGAAAGCATCAACGCCAAGTTCCGCGACCTGAAACGCCAGGGCTACATCATCGACGGCCATGCCTGGTATGACGAACAGTACAACGACAAGGACACCTTGAAGGCGGGCAAGCTGGCCATCGATTACGACTACACGCCCGTGCCGCCGCTGGAAAACCTGCGCTTCCAGCAGCGCATCACCGACCGCTACCTGGCCGACTTCGCCTCGCGCATCGCCGCTTAACCATCATCAGCACCACCCTGCCCGCGCCCGCGCGGGCGCAATTGAACAACGGAGAACGCTATGGGCCTGCCCCGCAAACTGAAAAATTTCAACCTGTTCCAGAACGGCGTGTCCTTCCTGGGCATGGTGCCGGAAGTCACCCTGCCAAAGCTCAGCCGCAAGATGGAAGAGTACCGTGCCGGCGGCATGAGCGGCCCCGTGTCCGTGGACTTCGGCAACGAGGCGCTGTCGCTGGAATGGAGCGCCGGCGGCCTGATTGCCGAAGCCCTGAAACAGTACGGCGCGCATGCGCACGGCGCCGTGCAACTGCGCTTTGCCGGCGCCTACCAAGAGGACGACGAGGGCAGCGTGGCCGCCGTCGAAGTCGTCGTGCGCGGCCGTTACAAGGAAATTGACATGGGCGGCGCCAAGATGGGCGACGACACCACACACAAATACACCATGCCCTGTAGCTATTACAAGCTGCTGATCGACGGCGCCACCGTCATCGAACTGGACTTCATGAGCGGCACCGAGAACTTCGGCGGCGGCGACGGCAATGCCGCCATCCGCAAGGCCATCGGCCTGTAATCCCCTTTTTACTGACCACCACACCACAAGGAGCACAGCATGAACAACGACAACAACAATCAAGCCGTCATCGAACTGGACGAGCCGATCAAGCGCGGCGACAGCTTCATCACCGCGCTGACCGTGCGCAAACCCAAGGCGGGCGCCCTGCGCGGCATTTCCCTGATCGAGCTGGCCAACCTGAACGTGTCGGCCCTGCAGATCGTGCTGCCGCGCATCACTGAACCGACCCTGACCGCGCACGACGTGGCCAACATGGACCCGGCGGACTTGCTGGCCGTGGGCGCCGAGGTTGCCGGTTTTTTGGNCTGCCGCGCATCACTGAACCGACCCTGACCGCGCACGACGTGGCCAACATGGACCCGGCGGACTTGCTGGCCGTGGGCGCCGAGGTTGCCGGTTTTTTGGCGAGCAAAGCCGATCGCCTTTCGGTATCCCCGGCGAAGTAGAAGACGCAATGGCCGACATTGCCGGCGTCTTTCACTGGACGCCGGCAGCGATGGACGACTTTACGATAGATGAACTGATGGCCTGGCGCGAACGCGCCCGGCAACGAAGCGGAGCGGAATAGATGGCTGGTCGGGATCTGAAATTACAGGTGGTATTTGCGGCACTGGACAAGATTACCGGCCCGCTGAAAAAAATCATGGGTGGCTCCAGCGACACCGCCAAGGCCTTGAAGGCCACCAACGACCGCTTGCGCGAGCTGAACGCCCAGCAAAAGAACATCGGCAAATTCCGCGAACTGCACGGTGGCTTGGATGCCACCCGCACCAAGCTGGAAGCGACGCAGCAGAAGGTGGCCAGCCTGGCCGCCAAGATGAAGCAGGCGGAAGCGCCCACGCGCGCCATGACGCGCGAGTTGAACGCCGCCGTCAAAGCGGCGGCCGCCTTGAAGACGGCCGGCCAGCAGCAAGCCCAGCAACTGCAGGTCATGCGCGAGCGCTTGGGCGCCGCCAGCATCGGCACCAAAGACCTGGCCAACCACGAGCGCACCTTGCGCCGCGAGATCGAGGCCACCAACAAAACCATGACCTTGCAGCAGCAGAAGCTGGCCAACGCGGCCGCGAGGCAGCAGCGCGTCACCAACGCCACCCAACATGCCGACAAGCTGCGCAACAAGGCGGGGAACCTGGCCATGGCCGGCGCTGGCGCAACCGCCACGGGCGCCGTGCTGGGCGCACCCGTCGTCAAGGGCTTGAACGAGGCTAAGCACTATCAAACGGAAGTGGGCAGGGTCAACGCGCTGGGCCTGGGCGACAAGGTATCGGCGGAAGCGGTCGCCTTCGCGCGCAACATGAAGACTTACGGCACCAGCCAGCTCGACAACCTGCAACTGATGCGCGACGGCATGAGCGCCTTTGCCGACGTGCACCACGCGGAAATGGTCGCCCCTACCCTGGCCAAGATGAAGTTTGCCAATCACGCCTTCTTCGGCGAGGCCGAGGGCGCCGACAACGAACGCAAGGTCATGGACATGCTCAAGGTCATCGAGCTGCGCGGCGGCCTGGAGAGCAAGGAAAAGTTTGAAGCCCAGGCCAACATCGTGCAGCAGGTGATTACCGCCACGGGCGGGCGCGTCGGTCCGAATGAATGGCTGAACATGATCAAGACGGGCGGCATCGCGGCCAAGGGCTTGAAGGATGACGCCTTTTACTACCAGATGGAACCGCTGGTGCAGGAAATGAGCGGCAACCGCGTCGGCACGTCCCTGATGAGCGCCTACCAAAACTTGTACCAGGGCCGCACCACCAAGCGCTCGGCAAAAAAACTGGAGGAATTTGGCCTGATCGGCGACAAGAGCAAGGTCACGCATGATAAAGCGGGACAACTTTCCTTCCTCAATCCTGGCGCGCTGCTGGGTTCCGAACTGTTCCGCGAAAACCAGTTCGAATGGATGGAAAAGGTGCTGTTGCCGCAACTGGCCAAGAAAGGCATCAAAGACAAGAACCAGGTGCTCGACGCCATCGGCAGCATCTTTTCGAACCGCACCGCGTCGAACCTGTATTCGCAGATGTATTTGCAGCGCGGGCAAATCCACAAGAACGAAAAGCTCAACCGTGGCGCCGCCGATATCGGCCGGCTGGAAAAGCTGGGCCGCGAATCGGCCGCCGGCAAGGAACTGGAGGCGCAGTCGAAGCTGGCCAACCTGAAACTGACCATGGGCGAAAAAATCCTGCCGCTGTATGCGCAGGGACTGGAAATGGCCATCAGTGCCGTCACGCGCCTGAACGGCTTCATGGAGCGCAACCCGACCGTGGCCAAGGTCATGATTACGGCCTTTGCCGTGCTGGCCGCTCTGCTGCTGGTGCTCGGCCCGCTGATGCTGGGCATTGCCGCCATGATCGGCCCGTACGCCATGCTGCACGTCATGTTCGCCAAAATGGGCGTGACGGGCGGCGTGCTCACGCCGATCCTGCGCGGCCTGGGCGGTGCCTTCATGTGGGCGGGCCGCGCCGTGCTGTGGCTGGGCCGCGCCCTGACGCTCACCCCGATAGGCATCGCCATCACGGTCATCGCCGGCGCCGCCTACCTGATCTACAAATACTGGGAGCCGATCAAGGGTTTCTTTTCCGGTATGTGGTCGCACGTCAAGACCGCCTTTTCCGGTGGCATTGGTGGCGTCAGCAGCCTGATCGTCAACTGGTCACCGCTGGGCCTGTTCTATCGCGCCTTCGCGGGCGTGCTGGGCTGGTTCGGTATCGCACTGCCGGCCAAATTCAGCGAGTTTGGCGCCAGCATCCTGCAGCGCATTACCGCATCCTGGCAACCTATCGCCGCCTTCTTCGCCGATATCTGGGCGCGTCTGCGCACGGTCTGCGCCGGCGGCATGGGCAACATCACGGCCCTGATTATCAACTGGTCGCCCGTCGGCGTGTTCTATCAGGCATTCGCGGGCGTCATGAGCTGGTTCGGCATCAAGCTGCCGGCGCAATTTACCGAGTTCGGCGCCAACCTCCTGCGCGGCCTGGTCAACGGCATCACCGGTTCCATGGGCGCCGTCAAGGACGCCATCAGCAATGCCGGTTCCAGCACCATTGCCTGGTTCAAGGAAAAGCTGGGCATCCACAGCCCGAGCCGGGTCTTCGCCGAGCTGGGCGACTACACCATGCAGGGCCTGGCCCTGGGCCTGGACCGCAGCGAAGGCGCGCCGATTGCCAAGGTATCGGGCCTGGCACAGCGCCTGACGCAACTGGGCGCCGGCATCGCCATCGGCACGGCCACGGCGTTACCCGCCAGCGCCTTCGACACGCGCGCGCCGCTGTCCCAGGGCGGATTCGGCGCCGGCATGACGATCCAGGGCGACAAGATCGAAATCACGATCCAGGCGCAGGCCGGTTCCGATCCGCAGGCCATTGCGCGCGCCGTGTATGCGGCCATGGAACAGCGCGACCGCGAAAAGGCGGCACGCATCCGCTCTTCTCTGCGCGACCACGATTAAGAAAGAACAGCACCATGATGATGATTTTAGGCATGTTCGTTTTCAGCCTGCCCACGCTGGCCTATCACGAGCTGCAGCGGCAAACGGAATGGAAGCACGTCGGCACAGCCCGCGTTGGCCTGCGCGACGCGCACCAGTACGTGGGGCCCGGCGACGACACGATTACCCTGTCCGGCTGGGTGGCGCCGGAACTGACCGGCTCCCTGTATTCGCTCGATGCGCTGCGCATGATGGCCGACACCGGTAAATCGTGGATACTGATCCAGGGCACGGGCCGTATCCTTGGCTCCTACCGCATCACCAGCATGACCGAGGGCCGCACCATCCTCGACGGCAGCGGCGGCGCCAGGCGCGTGGAATTTTCGATTGCCCTGAAACGCGACGACGACGGCGTGCTGGCCATGGTGGGCCTGGGCGACATCGGCGACCTGAAAAACATGCTCAGCATCGACGGCATCACCAGCAGCGTGGCCGGCGCGGCGAAGAATGCCGTGGGCAGCGTGGTCGGCAATGTGGTCGGCGGCATCACGTCGAAATACGGCGGCGTCGTCAGCGACATGAAAGACAAGATCGGCGCCGGCATCAGCGGCGCTATCGGCAGCGCGGCGGACAAGTTTAAATGAGCGAGCATATCCCCGCCTTCCGCGTCACCATCGAGGACAAGGACATCACCGCCATCGTCTCGCCGCGCCTCATCAACCTGACCTTGACGCTTTGCCGCGGTGACGAGAGCGACCAGCTCGACATTGCGCTGGACGACAGCGACGGCAAGCTGGCCATGCCGCCGCGCGGCGCGCAGATCGAACTGGCGCTGGGCTGGCAGGCGTCCGGCCTGGTCGACATGGGCAAGTTCACCGTGGACGAGGTGGAGCACAGCGGCGCGCCCGACACCATCACCCTGCGCGCCCGGTCCGCCAACCTGATCGACACGTTTAAGCAGCAGCAGGAACACAGCTTCCACAAGACCACCCTGGGCGCCATCATCGAAGCCATCGCCTTTCGCAACGAGCTGGCATCGGGCGTGTCGGCGCGCCTGCGCGACACTGCCATCGAGCACATCGACCAGACCCACGAAAGCGACGCCGCCTTCCTGCGCCGGCTGGGCAGGAAATACGACGCGGTGGCCACCGTCAAGAATGACAAGTTGCTGTTCATCCCCATCAACGACAGCCGCACGGCCAGCGGCAAGGCGCTGCCCGTCATCCCCATCACGCGCGCCCTGGGCGACGGCCACCGTTACCACAGCGCCGAGAGTGACGCCTACACGGGCGTGCGCGCCTTCTGGCACGACGAGCGCTACGCGCGCCGCCGCAGCGTCGTGGCCGGCGTGCCCGGCAACAGCAAACGCCTGCGCACCACCTTCGCCAGCGAAGCCGATGCACGCGCGGCCGCCGTCGCCGAATGGCAGCGCATCTTGCGCGGCCTGGCCACCTTTGAAATGAGCCTGGCCCTGGGCAACCCGGCCGTGTTCCCGCAATCGCCCGTGACCGTGACAGGATTCAAGCCCGAGATCGACGCCACCGACTGGCTATCGGTCAAGGTCACCCACAGCTTGGGCGGCAACGGCTTTACCACGCGGGTGGAGTTTGAAACGAAAACAGAAGCGGTGGAGGCCAAGCGCGAGGATGAGAAAGACCCGGACGAAGGCATCACGGGCGTGCTGGCCAAGTGGAACGACGTGGCAAGGAAGAAGAAAAAAACGGGGCAGGAGCAGGCTGGCGCCAAGGGCATGCTCAAGACGCTGGAGCACACTTACAAAAGCAAGCAGGCCGCCAAGCGGGCGGCGCTGCATGCGTGGAAGCGTATCGAAGAAGTGCGCGACATCATCAGGGAGAACACCGAGGAACCTTGAAAAGGTGGCGAACTTTCCCAATGGTGGTGCCGATGCAAGACCGTGCTTGGGGCCGAATTCTAAATTTTCAGCTCATGAACAAACAGCTTCCAGAAAAGTTTCGATAGATCCACTTTCCCAGTGCTCAGCATCTGGACGCGTGGAACAGGATCGGTAGACTCTCCGGAGTCCTCTAACTCGAGATACTCAGAAATGCACTACAGATTATCCCTGATGTATCTTGGAAGTTGTCCATGTCCGCGGCACTGACGGCAATCCCCATACTCTCCCTGTCCACTTCCCTTGCATTCAAGGCACTCAACAAACTCATATTCACGCCTATCTCGCAATTCATGCAATCTCTGCTCTAGTTCGCCTTTACCGTCGCACTTGCGACAAGTATCGTAATGTTTCGTGCTACCTCTACCATTGCACACGTCACAACGTACTTGCCCGAATTCCTTTGGATCAAATGTATCGTCTTTGCCTCGAGCGACTTCCCCCCTGCCTGAACAAAATGGACAATTGTCGTAGTTTCCGTAGGTACCTCCTCCTTTGCATAAGCGACACCTAACCTTACGAAAAGCGGCAAAGTCGGTGCGTTCGGCTATTCTGCGCTCTAGCCGAGTGTCCCCGTGACATATAGGGCAAGAATCGTACTCATCGAAATGCCCACTCCCCTCACAAAGCTCGCATTTAACCTCATCAAATTCGCTAGGATCAAAATAGTCGGCTACGCGAGACTCAACAGCGCCGTCGCCACCACACACGGGACAATCATCGTGATAACTGTAGTGACCAGCACCTTTACATAACGGACACTTCACCATCCCTGCGGCGAGGCGAATTTCCTCACGAACCTCAGTCAGCGCATGCAAACGCTTTCTTATATTACTTTCAGCAGAGAAAGCTGGACTTGCAGTGATTGCATCTAACTTTGCCAGGGCATCAAATGCCTCAGTATTATCTTCGCTCTTCTTTACCTTTGAGAGCTTAAGCACCTCTCCAATGATTTCTTCAGCAAATTTATTGACTGCCTGAACCTGTTCGGGCGTAGTCGGGTTAAGCAGCTCTGCACGGGCACCGGCTTCTAAGAGATAGAAAGCTTTTCGAACTACTTCTGCTTGCACACTGAAAAAAATCTTGCGGTAGGACAACAGTGAAATTTTTAACGACTTGACAAAATCCCCTTCTTGATCACGAGGTCCGACCTTGCCCTTATCGTAGACAGTATGATGGTTGGCACAAAGCCATATCAAATTATGCGGGTGATTATTTTTACTTTGTGCGACTGGATCAATATGTGCTGCTTCGCAAGAGTCAGGGTTCGTATGACATATTGCACATGCTCCGCCCGCTTCGGTAACTATTTCTGTTTTGATACCGGACGGAATGTGTGGACGCTTCCCCGGTTCCGCATACCATGGTTTCGCTAACCATTTGTTAAAATCTATAAGTTCAGCCTGCCTGAACATCATGACCGCGCCAACCTTTCGTGATATCTCAAGTTTCCGTATATCTCGACTCTTTGGCGCGTGAGATGTAAGCCAACTCAACAACTCAGGTGATAATCCTAGCAATAAGGCAGCATCCGTTATGGTTAATTCCGCATCAGTTTCCGCTTCAGCACTTTTCATGTCAACGATATCCTTGATTTTTTCTTTTGAATCGCGGCTCGGGTAGTAATGTAGCCCCGCATTTAGCGTCGCCTTCGATCCAGGCTTGTGCTTTCTAAGCGTTATATCCTCCACTACACTGAGGCCTTCCAGCCAAGAAACTAGTCAAGCCCAGCTCCCACATGTGCTGCTGATTCCAAGAGTTCTAGGCGAGATAAAACGCAGACTACAGCGGCGTAATGGTACCAATTAAGTTTCGGATTATCGTGATTTTATCGTCACCTTCATGCATCAGATCATTATGCGTAGTATGCAAACAAAACAAGCAGCAATTACAATAAGCATAAGAAGGTAAATAATTTGTAGATTATTTTTCCTTTTTTCGTCCGCTACCAGTCACATTAAAAGTCTGCGGCCCGATGATATTCCCGACGAAGTTTTGTCCGATCTTGCCGTGGGTTTCCACGTGGGCGGTGTTCCCCGCTTCGGATGCGGGGGTTGTTGGTGAGCGCATGCCATCAATCATCCCTAACACGCCTGCTTTTCCGCGAACGTCCATACTTCGATAGCCAGTCAACAGCTCATGCTCATCCGCAGGCAACGCAGACAGCGCATGTTCTCCTGTCAGCAAATACAACACATCCACCCCAGCCGCAGCAATGGCCGCTAAGTAGTCCGAATCCGGCGTACGGGAGCCATTTTCATAGTTGAACTGAGCTCCCTTTTTTACTCCACCAAGGGCCGCAAACTCGTCCTGATTAAGGCCGAGGCGCTTTCGTTCTTCCTTGAGACGATCAAAAAAATACTTCATTTGAGTACAAATACCTTTCCAAATCACTCAAATGAGTGATATATTTACGCCATTCCGTAGCGATTACAGATCATAACATTATGAATAATTTGTCAAAAGTCGGACGTACCGCCAAGGGCGTCACCTCCCAGCCTCTTGGCGTTCGAATGGCTCCTGGCGAAGTGAAGGAAATCGAAGCCCTCGCCGCCGAGCAAGAACGCTCCCGCGCCTGGTTCCTGCGTTTCCTGATCCTGCGCGGCCTCGCCGATTACAAGCGCGAACTCGCATCCAAACTCACCCACTAAGGACCACGTCATGTACCCCGATGCAAAACGTATCCGCAGCCACCGCGTCATGCTGCGTTTGGACGATTACGAGCACCAGCTCGTTTCCTCTATCGCTAATTACCAGGGCGAAGAGCTTGCGGTACTGGTGCGCCAGATCGTGATGCGTGAAGCCTTGGCCGTGATCGCCTTGGATGACGCCACTATCGACAGCGTACAGCGTCGCAGCGTTTAAACCGAGTCACTTTTGAGCAACTCTAAAGTTACAGAAAATGCCAGACCATCAAATTCACCTCAATGACGAAGAGCGCGCGGTGCTGGAACTCGTGCGCCAGCGCCAGGGGCTGGCAAGTATCGATCAGGCGGCTGAATGGCTCGTCAAGTCGCGCTTACGCATACAGTCGAAAAACATGACGGGTCGCGGTCGCGCCCTGTACCAAGTGGAAAGAAAGCTGAAATGAGAGTCATCGGCCTGCCCTGCCCGCATTGCGAATACACCGTCCGCGCCGTCAAAAGCCGCACAATGTCCGCCATGTTCAAGGAAATCACCTACATGTGCCAGAACCCCGAATGCGGGCACTCTTTCGTGGCAGGCCTGGAAGTGCTGCGCACCCTCTCGCTGTCCGCCATGCCCAAACCCGATATTCGCATCCCGATGTCGCAGCATGCGCGCAAGGCAGCCACCAGCCAGCTGGCCCTGGACCTGACGGCAGGATGCTGATGGCTATGCCTATCCTCGCGCCGCCGTAGCCCGGCCACCGTAACTCTCCCTCTTTTGCTGTGCCCTGCAGCGCTCCTTTTTGAGCGTGCGGGACTCGTTCAACCTGAAATAAGGAAAACCGATGGAAACCACGCTGCACGCTGCCAGTTACGCCGACATATCCCCGGCATCAAGCACCATCCACCCGACACTGCAACATTGCATTGTCCCCGTCGCGCCGACGTGTTTTCTGCTGCAAGCCGGCGCGGGCACCAGCATCGCGGCGCTGACGGCCCACATCCATGAGATTGCCAAGACCTACCACGCCTATGGCGCTGCCAATCTGACCTTCATCGTCAGCGATGCGCAGGCACTGGAACGTGCGGGCTTTTTCGCACCGGCCAAGCAGGGCGCCCTGGTCGGCAAGCTGCGCATCGAGGTCAACTACATTTTTGCCAACGAAGCGGGTTCCCGCCACTGCTGCGGCGCATCGCACACGCTCCCGTACTGGGCAGAACATTATTCCAAGGCAGGGGCACGCTGATGCTGCGTCTGGCCAAAGCCTGCGGTCCTTGGTTGCTGTCGCTCCTGATCGTCATTGCCCCCGACGTGCTGCGGGCCATTGGCTTCATCAAGGACTGAGCCATGCCGGCGTCCCTTATCGACAATCACCTGTCCTTCCAGCCTGCCGCCAAAATTCTGGCGGCGCGCGACAAGGATATGCCGACGCCACCGGGCGCCGGGCATGCGCTGGCCGCTATCGCCGATGCCAAGGCCCAGCTGCGCAGCATCAAGCCGCGCAACCTGGCGCCCTTCATGGCTCAGGCCTGGGGATTGTCGCCACGCGGTGCACGCCGCTCCGTGCTGATCGCCGCCGGCCTGGACGCTGACCGCTGGGAATCGCCCATCCATTCATTTACCGAGGAAGAGCGCATCGAGCTGCGCGCTGCTACCTCTGCCGCTATCCGTGTATACGAAAGACTGTTGAATGCAATCTAAGCAAATCCTGCTGCCTGACGCCCAGCGTCACGAAGCCTTCCTGCGTTCCGCCCAGTTCGCGCCTGAGCTGGCCCGCATTCCGTTCAAGTGGCGCAACCGCGTCATCACCGCGGCCCTGGCCAAGATGGCCTGGTCGTCCTGGTACAAGGTCTATGAATCCATCGCCACCAGCTTTGTGCGCGAATTCGCCGAACAGTACGTGCCGGCCGGCGTTGACCTGTCGCAAAGCGACGCCGACATCGTGGCCACCGCCGAGCGTGCGGCGGCCGGCATCGTCAAGATGCTGTGGGGTGCCATTTCCGACACGCACGCCTTGCAGATCATGGAAGACGAATGCGCCTCGTATGGCATCGAGCTGCCGGAATTTGACGAAGCGGCCGACACCATCGCCCGCCTGGTGGATGCCCGCTGGTGGCGCCGGCAACTGCGCAAGCGCGTAGGCCGCGCCTTTGAGGCAGGCAATATCCGGCTGGGCTACGTCAACTATCACGGCGAACCCTACGCCAGCACGGAGGCCGTGCTGGCCCGCCTGGCGCAGAACCGCCGCAATGCGGCTGCGCTCGCCGCCACGCTGGTGCAGAACGAGAATGGCCAGCAATTCAGCATCGCCGAACTGGCCGAGAAAACCACCGCCAACAAGGCCATCCGGCGCGGCGAACTAATGTTGCGCATCAACGGCTTCGAACAGATCGCCCGCGAGTGCGGCGACCAGGGCATCTTCATCACCTGGACGTGCCCATCGCGTTTCCACGCCATGCAGCACAGCGGCAAGCCTAACAACAAGTTCGACGGCTCCACGCCGCGCGAGGCCAACGCCTATCTGGGCAAGATGACGGCCCTGTGCCGTTCCGCGCTGGCGCGCCGTGGCATCGGCCTGTACGGCTTTCGCATCGCCGAGCCGCACCATGACGGCTGCCCGCACTGGCACTTGCTGCTGTTCGTGCGCCCCACCGCGCGCTACAAGACGCCCCACCTGCAGGACGTGGCCAGCCGCGCCATCCGCATCATGAAGCGCTACGCCTGGCGCGTGGATCGTGGCGAACCGGGCGCCTTCGCGCGCCGCCTGGACGTCAAGCGCATCGACTGGGCCAAGGGCAGCGCCGCCGGCTACATCGCCAAGTACGTGGCCAAGAACATCGACGGCGTGGCCGACCACAAAACCAAGGAAGGCTATGTCGTCACGGCCGACACCGAAGGCGATGTCGAGCTGACGCCATCGGCCCGCGTCGAGGCCTGGGCTTCACGCTGGGGCATCCGTCAATTCCAGCAATGGGGCGGCGCACCCGTGACCGTGTGGCGTGAACTGCGCCGCATCGAGGAGAACATGCTCAACGAGGCGCCGGCCGCCATGCGCCGCGCCTGGGATGCCGTGCAAAAGATCGACGGCGAAAAGCGCGCCTGCTGGGCCGAGTACCTGCGCGCCCAGGGCGGCGCCCTGGTGCCTCGCAAGGAACTGGCCGTCACCTTGGCCAAGGACGAAAAGAGCGTCATCGGCCGCTACGGCGAAACCCTGCGCATCACGCCCTACGGCGTGCGCTGCAGCGACCTGATCGGTGTGGTCTTCAAGTCCGTGCGCCATGCGTGGACACCGGTACAGGCCACAGGCGGGCGCGGGGTGGCTGTTGGGATTGCCGTTCCTCGGACTCGTGTAAATAACTGTACGCACCCCGACCGCCCTGCCCCTCTGAATCGCAGCCCCGACATCGCCAGAACTATCTGTGATGAAGAGCGAACAGCAATTTGGGCTTGTGCCGCACACAACAATCTGTGCCCATTCCCCCGGATTCCCGGCGACCAAGAAAAGATCGACTTGCTTTATGAAGTGGCGAAGCTGAACGCCTGCCCATACCCACGCGTAGTTGTCACCGATACGCCTTCCATGAGGGGAAATGCCACATGAGCACCTTTGCCGTGATCGTTCGCACGCAAACCGAACGCTTTGAATACGCCGCGATTGCCGCTTCCAGCGGCGACGTGATCCAGGCCGCCATCGACCGCTTCGGCGTGTGCGGCGTTACCGCCAAACTGAAAGGAACACCGCAATGCTGAACACCCCGACCAATTCGCCGCGGCAAATCGCCCTGGGCGACCGCGTGACATTCGATACCGACGAGGGCTACCAGGCCGGCACCGTCAACGACTTGCGCCGCGACGTGGGCAATGGGGAGCTGCATGCCTGGGTGGAGCTGGACCACCAGTGGCCCGGCATGTTCCGCGCGGTGCCGCTGGTGGCGATCATGCTCGCACTGAATTAGGGACGCGGCATGGCAGACCACATCGCGACGAATTCCACTTTCCTGTCGATGGACGATATTTGCGCCCTGACCGGCCGCAAGATGAAAACGAAGCAAATTGAGGCACTGCGGAAGATGGGCCTCCCCTTTTGGGTCAATGCCATCGGGCGGCCAGTTGTCGCGGTCGCTGCAGTAGAGGGGCGCAAGGAAGCGCCACGGGAAAAAACATGGGTAATGCCGAGGATCAATAAAAATGGGCCGACGAAACACACGTAATTTGAACATGCCGCCGTGCATGCACCCGCGCACCCAGCGCAGCGGCAAGGTGTACTACTACATGTACACCAAGGACAAGCCGCGCAAGGAAATTCCACTTGGGCCAGACTTCATCCTGGCCCTAAAAAAATATGCCGAGCTGAACATCGTGGTAGAGCATATTGCCAATGCAACGTTCTCCGATGTGGAATCACGATACCTGGTTGAAGCGGTCCCCAAACTCGCCGCCAGTTCGGCGCGCATGTACCGGTCAGACATCAAGCACCTGCTGGCAGCCTTTTCCGAGGCCCCGCTTGAGCAGATCAAGCCGATGCACATTCGGCAGTTCTTAGATGACCACGCCGACAAGCCGACCACAGCTAACCGTTGCAAGCGGGTTTTCTCGACAATGTGGAACCATGCGCGCGGCTGGGGCTACACCGACCTGCCGAACCCTTGCGAGGGCATCCAGGGGCACTCACTGGCAAAGCGTACCGTCTACATTACGGATGCAGTGTTCTCCGCTGTGCGCATGCACGGCAGCGCGCCGCTGCGGGATGCGATGGACCTGGCCTACCTGACAGGCCAGCGTCCGGCTGATGCGCTGCGCATGACTGAACAAGACATCATTGATGGGCACCTGATCATTACGCAGGAAAAAACCAAGCAGCCGCTGCGCATCACCATTACTGGGGAGCTGGCCAAGCTGATGGACCGTATCCGAGCGCGTAAGGCAACGCACAAGATTGTGACAGGTGCGCTACTGACCAATATCCATGGCAAGCGCCTGACCGCGCCAGCGCTTCGCACGCACTTTGACGCGGCAAAAAAGAAGGCGGCAAAGCATGTGCCAGAACTGGCGCAGGACATCATGGCATTTTGGTTTTTCGACCTGCGCGCAAAGGCGGCCGACGATACTTCGGATGATCGTGGCGACCAGGCGGCCAGCGATCTTTTGGGACATGACAGCGTGAAGACAACCCAGCGGCACTATCTGCGACGAGGCAAGATTGTAGCCCCGACGAAATAATCTAAACATACAGAAGGAGAATCCGCTCAAGTGAGTTCATGATGCCTAAATATTCCCAAACATCTTAATATTAATGCAGGAATTTCAATTCACTTTGAGCGATTCGACAAGGAATATGCCCTATCCACCACTCGCACGCAGATAGGCTGCAGCCGCCTCCTCACGAGTCTGTGAGGGTTCTTCGTATCTGATGGGCGGCTGCATCCTGAAGGGGACACCAACAATGCCTGCCGCTTGCCGCACCGACATCAATACCTGTTCTGCATAGGCTATCGAAATCTGCTTTCGCGCTACACGATTATGGATTTCATTGTTGCGTTCAACGCCTATAGAGTCCAGCAGCGCTAACTGGTACTGTATCTCTCTGTCTAAATCAATTCCGCGCAAAGCAGCGAGCTGAAACAGTGCATGAAACTTTGCAATTTCTTGCATTTTATCCATTTATCCACACTTTCGAACTAGTCACATGTGGCCCCAGCTGGGACTTGAATTGCTAACAAAAAGGTAAGGTTTGTGGAGCGGAAAACGGTTTGTGGAGCGCCAGATGTGGAATTCTTGTGATTCTTCATTGGAGCGGGTGAAGGGAATCGAACCCTCGTCGTAAGCTTGGGAAGCTTCTGCTCTACCATTGAGCTACACCCGCGAAGCCTGCATTTTACGCGGGATGGCGAGTACTTGGCAAATTTGTGGAATGCCGCAGATGGCTGCGACATTCTCTTCAGGACCTGGACCATATGGCAAACATCAATGTCGTTTTCAACGATCAGCTCTCCGGGCTTCCGGTCGTTTGCCAGCATTCTGTCGGCTCCGCCTGAGCAACTCCGGGCCTGGCTTGCCCCGCTAGTTCAGCCCTACAACGGCAATTTTCTCTTGCTTTTTTTACATCTTCAGTCTTGGCATAGCGTCAACGCATCCTGCCACTGCGGCAATTCGCAGAAGGTCTTCTTCAAACGCTCCGAGGACAGCACCGAATTGGCAGGCCGTCGTGCGGGAACCGGATAGGCTTGCGCGAGTATCGGTTTGAGACGCGGCTTCTTGGCAATCGAGGCATGTGCAATGATCGCTTCAGCGAAGCCGAACCAGCTGGTTTGTCCTTGTGCCGTCAGGTGATATAAACCGGAGCGTTTGTCCCACCACGCTTGGCGGTTCGCGGCAACGACGCTTTGCGCCACGATATGCGCGGTGGTGTCGGCGATGGTGCGACTCCAGGTCGGTGCACCGACCTGGTCGGCAACAATACTGAGTTCTTCGCGCTCCTGCGCCAAGCGGAGCATGGTCAGCAGAAAGTTCTTTCCATGCATACTGTAGACCCAGCTGGTGCGCAGGATCAGGTGCGGGATGCCGGCTGCCTGGATCGCCTGTTCGCCGGCCAGCTTGCTACTGCCGTACACATTGACAGGGCACGTCGAATCGGTCTCGACGTAGGCACCGTTTTTCGATCCATCAAAGACATAATCGGTGCTGTAATGAATCATTGCAGCGCCTAATTTCTTGGCTTCTTCGGCCATGACAGCCGGCGCCTCGCCATTGATGCGCATGGCCAACTCTGGCTCGCTTTCCGCCTTGTCGACGGCGGTGTAGGCGGCCGGGTTGACGATCAGCGTCGGCTTGACGCGGCGGATCATGTCGCGTACCTGGATCAAATCGGCCAGATCCATCTGCCTGCGGTCGAGTGCGATAATTTCTCCCAGACCTTGCAGGCTGCGTTCCAGTTCGTAGCCAACCTGGCCGGTTTTTCCTGTAATTAAGATACGGCTCATAATTGTTCCAGTGAATGCGGCACGGCTGTCTTGCCGTGCTCAGGCGAAGACGTCGGCATGGGCCAGCAACGTCGCGGCTTTGTCCTTGCCCGACAACAGCGGTTCGCCGTCCAGCGGCCAGTTGATGCCGATCGCCGGATCATTCCACAAGATACTACGCTCAAATTCCGGCGCCCAGTAATCGGTGGTTTTGTACAGGAATTCAGCGTTGTCGCTGGTTACCAGGAAGCCGTGGGCGAAGCCTTCGGGAATCCATAGCTGACGTTTGTTGGCAGCCGACAGCACCACGCCGACCCAGCGACCGAAGCTCGGCGAGTTTTTGCGCAGGTCGACGGTGACGTCGAATACTGCGCCGGCGGTGACGCGCACCAGTTTGCCTTGTGGCTGCTGGATCTGGTAATGCAGGCCGCGCAACACCCCCTTGGCCGACTTGGAATGATTGTCTTGCACGAAAGAGCGCGTAACGCCGGTCAGTTCGGCAAAGCGCTTCTGATTAAAGCTTTCATAGAAAAAGCCGCGGTCGTCACCGAATACCGTTGGTTCAAGTATCAATATGTCAGGTATGGCTGTGGTCTGGATTTGCATGGTATATCGGTATCGTATGAACTAGGTGGAAAACGCGGCGCACCTCAGAATATCTTGTCGTCGAGCAAACGCAACAGATACTGACCGTAGGCATTCTTCTTCAACGGCCGGGCTAGCTGCTCCAGTTTGGCGGCATCGATATATCCTTTGCGGTAAGCGATTTCCTCGGGGCAAGCAACTTTCAAACCCTGACGGTTTTCAATGGTAGCGATGAATTGGCCCGCTTCCAACAAGGATTCATGGGTGCCCGTATCAAGCCAGGCCATGCCGCGGCCCATCAGTTCGACGTTCAATTGGCCGCGTTCCAGATAGGCACGGTTGACATCCGTGATTTCCAGCTCGCCACGCGCAGAAGGCACGATACTGGCGGCGATGTCGCAGACCTGGCTGTCGTAGAAATACAGGCCGGTGACGGCGTAGTTCGATTTCGGCTTGAGCGGCTTTTCCTCGATGCTGACGGCGTGACGTTGCGCGTCGAAATCGATCACGCCATAGCGTTGCGGATCGGTAACATGGTAAGCGAACACGGTCGAGCCGCTGGTGCGTGCCGAGGCTACGCGCAACTGCGTTTCAAAGTCATGGCCATAATAGATGTTATCGCCCAGAATCAGGGCCGATGGCGCATCGCCGACAAATTCTTTGCCAATGATGAACGCCTGTGCCAGGCCATCCGGCGTGGGTTGCACGGCATAGCTGAGTTTGATACCCCACTGGCTGCCGTCACCCAGCAATTCCTGGAAACGCGGCGTATCTTGTGGTGTGGAAATGATCAGGATGTCGCGTATGCCAGCCAGCATCAGCGTGGTCAGCGGATAGTAGATCATCGGCTTGTCATACACGGGCAGCAGCTGCTTCGACACGGCCATGGTGACAGGGTACAGGCGCGTGCCGGAACCGCCTGCGAGGATGATGCCCTTGCGTTCGATGGCGCTTCGCATTATTGCTGCTCCTCGGCCGTGTCGCGTGCCGCGTAATTTTTCTCTACCCACTTCAGGTAGTCGCCCGACTGCACATCACGTACCCATACCTGGTTGTCCATATACCACTGGACGGTCTTGCGGATGCCAGTGGCGAAGGTTTCAGCCGGCTTCCAGCCCAGTTCGCGCTCGATCTTGCGCGCGTCGATGGCATAGCGACGGTCATGGCCTGGGCGATCCATTACATAGGTGATTTGTTCGCGATAGCTGCCAGACGCCTTGGGATCGAGCGTATCGAGGATGTCGCACAAGATATGCACGACTTCCAGATTGGCCATTTCATTCCAGCCGCCCACGTTGTAGACCTCGCCCAGGCGTCCCGCTTCCAGGACGCGACGGATCGCCGCGCAATGGTCGCCCACATACAGCCAGTCGCGCACTTGCATGCCATCACCATAGATAGGCAAGGCCTTGCCGGCACGGGCATTGCTGATGATGAGCGGAATCAGTTTTTCCGGGAAATGGAAGGCACCATAGTTGTTCGAGCAATTGGTGGTGAGCACCGGCATACCATAGGTATGGAAATACGCGCGCACCAGATGATCGGACGCCGCTTTCGATGCCGAATAGGGACTGTTGGGCGCATACGGCGTCGTTTCCGTAAATGGCGGGTCGTTCGGTCCCAGGGTGCCGTACACCTCGTCGGTCGATACGTGCAGGAAACGGAAGCCGTCCCTGGCGTCGCCTGTCAGGCCAAACCAGTAAGCACGTGCGGCCTCGAGCAGACTGAAGGTGCCGTTGACGTTGGTGGTAATGAATTCGCCGGGGCTATGGATCGAGCGATCGACATGGCTCTCTGCGGCAAAATGCACGATGGCACGGGGCTGGTGTTCGGCCAGCAGGCGGGAGACGTGGGCAGTATCGCAAATATCGCCGCGTACGAAGATATGCCGCGGGTCTTGCTCCAGACTGGCCAGATTGCTGAGATTACCAGCGTAGGTCAGTTTGTCAAAATTGATTACAGGCTCATCGTTGAGCGCGAGCCAGTCTCTTACAAAGTTGGAACCGATGAAGCCGGCGCCACCAGTCACTAAAATCATATTACTTTCCTTTGCTCACTTGAACGAATTCACAGGCGTTCCCGAGTGTGCAATCGTCGATGGACGACCTGACCGAACGTACTACTGCGACAGAATATTATGTGTTTAATATTTTTTGGAATATTATGATACTCTCATTCGGGATTAATATACGCAATCTTTCTTGACGATGGCGTCATCCGTTTTCAGTAAAATAAAAAACCATTCTTGACATACCTGGCATCTTCAATGCCAGCGTGGCGCGCGACGATTTTAATGAGAGCGTGAATTAATCGGCCAGCGCCTCCAGGCGCTGGCGCACCTGCTTCAGATCCGTCTCGCGCATGCGCGCCGCCGTCTGGCGCAGGGATTTTTCCGCACCGGCCACGCCGGCCGCCGCCGCCATCGACAGCCAGATATACGCCTGCTGCAAATCAAGCGGGCCGCCCTGGCCGCTGGCGGCCATCAAGCCCAGATTCATCTGCGCCCGCGCATGGCCTTGGCGCGCGGCCAGCGCATACCAGTCCCAAGCGGCGGCATAGTCCTGCGGCACGTCCTGGCCATTGTCATGGCGCAGGCCCAGCGCGAACTGGGCCAGGCTGTGGCCCTGGGCGGCGGCGCGGCAGTAACAGGCGCAGGCTTGCTGGCTGTCGGGTGCCGGACCATCGTCGCGGTCGTGCAAGACGCCCTGCATGTATTGCGCCGGCGCGTAATCCTGCTCGGCGGCGCGGCGGTACCATTCCAGCGCCAGCGACAGATCCTGCGGCACACCTTGGCCATGCTCATAGCGCAGGCCCAGGTCGAACTGCGCGCGCACATGTCCCTGGTCGGCCGCCTTGCGGTACCAGAAGATGGCTTCCTGCGCATCGGCAGGCACGCCCTGTCCATGCTCATGCAGCAGTCCCAGCTGATACTGCGCGGCGGGGAAGCCCTGCTCGGCGGCCTGGCGGTAAAACGCTTGCGCCTGCGCGTAGTCGTGGGCGCCATGTTCATGATGCAGGCCCAGATTGTGCTGGGCCGCCGCATGACCCAGTCCCGCCGCCTTGGCATACCATTCCAGCGCCGCCTGTTTATCGCAAGGCACGCCCTGGCCATTGTCGTAGATCAGGCCCAGGTTGAACTGCGAACTGGCGTGGCCCTGCCCGGCCGCGCGCCGGTACCAGGCGATCGCCTGCCTGCTGTCCTGCGGCAGCACATCGCCATTTTCATAGCGCAGCGCCAGATTGAACTGGGCCGGCGCATAGCCCTGCTCGGCGGCCTTGCGCATCCAGGCCGTCGCCTGCTGGCGATCCTGGCGCACGCCCTGGCCATTGTCGTAGCGCAGACCCAGGTTGAACTGCGCGCGCGCATAGCCCTGTTCGGCGGCCTTGCGGTACCAGGCGATGGCTTGCACGAAGTCCTGCGGCACGCCCTTGCCATTGTCATACATCATGCCCAGATTATTCTGCGCGCCCGCGTCGCCCTGTTCCGCCGCGCGGCTGAACCACAGCATGGCTTGCCCGCTATCTTGCGCGATGCCCTGGCCCTTGGCATACAGCCAGCCCAGGTTGTACTGCGCCGCCGCGTAGCCCTGCTCGGCCGCCTGTTGGTACCAGTGCGCCGCCTGCGTAAAATCCTGCGGCACACCCTGCCCCTTCTGGCACATCACGCCCAGGTTGTATTGCGCATGCTCGAGTCCCTGCGCGGCGGCCAGGCCATACCAGTGCAGCGCCAGCGCATAGCTTTGTTCGATGCCCTGGCCATTGAAATACATGAAGCCCAGGCTGTGCTGGGCGTTCGCATTGCCTTTCTCGGCCAGTCCTTTCAGGCGCAGGTAATCTGCGGTGTAATGCGCAGCCGTGGACTGGGCGGCCGTGGAGCGGGGATCGGCAAGCGACACGGTCAAGCCTCGATGGTCAGCGTCGGGGACGGCGCGGGGGCGGCATCGGCGATCAGGCGGTTCTGCTCCTGCAGCACGCCGATAAAACTGCCCAGCGAAATGGGCCGGTGGTACAGATAGCCCTGCATCGTGGTGCAGCCCTTGTCCTGCAGGTAGCGCGCCTGCCCTTCCGTCTCCACGCCCTCGGCGATCAGGTGCAGGCCCAGGCCGCGCGCGATCGAGATGATGGCCAGGATGACGGGATAGTGTCCGTGCTCGTCATGGATTTCCTTCACAAACGACTGGTCGATCTTGATGGTGTGGATGGGAAAGCGGTGCAGGTACGACAGCGAGGAATAGCCGGTGCCGAAATCGTCGATGGCCACCGACACGCCCAGCTGGCACAGCTTGTTCAACTGCTCGATCGCATACTGCGGATTGCGGATACAGATGTTTTCCGTGATCTCGACTTCGATCTTTTCCGGCGCGATACCGTAGCGCGTCAGCGCGCCGCGCATCTTCTCGAAAAAGTCGCCCCGGTCCAGGTATTGCGGCGACAGGTTCAGCGACAGGCGCACGGCTTCGCCGCCGGCCGCGTTCCACTGCACCAGGTCGCGGCACAGGGCGCCCAGCATCCAGTCCGAGATCGGCAGCATCAAGCCGTTTTCCTCGGCGAACGGCAAAAATTCGCCGGCCGTCAGCAAGCCCCGCTGCGGGTGGTTCCAGCGCATCAGGCCTTCGGCGCCGACGATACGGCCCGTCATCACGTCCACCTGCGGCTGGTAATACATCTCCAGCTGGTTCAGCTCCAGCGCCTTGCGCAGGCTCTGTTCGAGCGCGATCTTCTGGTGCGACACGTCGAGCATGGACTCGTGATAGAAACTGTGGCCATTCTTGCCCAGCGCCTTGACCTGATACATGGCGATGTCGGCGTGGCGCAGCAGCTCGTCGATGGTCTCGCCGTCACCCGGATAGATCGCGATGCCGATGGACGCCGAAATATGCACCTGGTTGCCATCGAGGTCGAACGGCTGGTGCAGGCATGCGAGGAATTTGTCGGCGATCAGGCGCGCATCCTGGCGGTCGCGCAGTTCCGGCAGCACGATGGTGAATTCATCGCCGCCCTGGCGCGCCAGGGTATCGCCGCGGCGCAAACAATCCTTCAGGCGCAGCGCCACCTGCTGCAGCAGCTCGTCGCCCTTCACGTGGCCCAGGGTGTCGTTGACCAGCTTGAAACGATCGAGGTCGATGAACATCACGGCCAGTTCCGTCAGCTTGCGCCGCGCCTGGATCACGGCCAGCCCCAGGCGATCCTTGAACAGCATGCGGTTCGGCAGGTCCGTCAGGATGTCGTGATAGGCCTGGTAAGAGATGACTTCCTCGGCGCGCTTGCGGTCGGTGATGTCGCGCGCCACGCCGTAGGTGCCGAAGTACTCCTGCTTTTTCGCTTCCTGATCGTGGCCGTGCATGCCGATCGAGTTGAGCGGAATCGTCATCAGGGTGTTGTTGAAGGTCCGGTCGCTGCCGCTGCCGCTATGGCACTTCAGGCGCAGTTCCACATTGCGCGAGGCGCGCTCGTCGAGGCGGCGCTCGTTGAAGGCATAGCGCGCCCGCTCCTGGTCTTCATCGTGCACGAGAATCGAGTAATGGCTGCCGATCAGCTCCTCGCGGCTAAAGCCCAGCAACTGGTGCACCCGGTCGTTGATGAAGGTGATGCGGCCTTCGTGGTTCAGGGTATAGATGATGTCGGGCGAGCTGTCGACCAGGTAGCGGTACATCTTTTCCGAGTTTTCCAGCTGCAGCGCGATGCGCTCGTTCTCCAGCGCCAGCTGGCTCTTTTGCAGCGCGTTCTCCACCGTCTTGAGCAGCTCCTCGCGGCTGTACGGCTTGCGCAGATAATCGTAGGCCCCGCGTTTGAGGGCGCCGATGGCCGCCTCGATGCCGACGTCGCCGCTCATGACGATCACGTCGCCCTCGATGCCGCGCCGGTTGATGTGGTCCATGATTTCATGGCCGCTCATGTCGGGCAGGCGCAAGTCGAGCAGGATCAGGTCGAAGCGCAGTTTCGACAACTGCGCCAGCGCCTCGCTGCCGCAGGTGGCCGTGTGCAGCTGGTAGCCGCGGTCCTTCAGCAATTCGTGGAGAGAGGCGAGCAGGCGTGGCTCGTCGTCGACCAGCAAAATGCGCGGGCTGTTTTCCGGGTCAAACGGAATGGCGGAGGAGTTCATGGACGTTACGAAGACATGGCGGTATTGCCGGGCGAGGGCAGCGCGGCTGCAGCGCTTGCCGGCAAGGGAATGGGCAGTAAAATTTCAAACGAGGTGCCGGACTTGCTGCTGCGGCAGCCAATCACGCCATGCAGGCGCGTGACCAGGTCATGCACGATGGACAAGCCCAGGCCGTGATGCGCGCCTGCCTTGCTGCTGCGCACGGGGGAAAACAGATTGGCCAGCACGTCCGGCGCCAGGCCGGCGCCATTGTCGCTGACGCACAGCTCCAGGTACAGGCGGCGGTCGCGGTTCACGTGGCCGCGGTTCGCCACTTCGATGCGCCCGCCATCGGGCAGGGCTTCGACGGCGTTTTTCAGCAAGTTGAGCAGGATTTGCTTGAGCATGTCGGCATCGGCCTCCACCTCGCATGGCGCGTCCTGCATGCGCGTGACCACCTCGATCTTCGGCGGCAGGAAGTCGGTGGCGCGGAACAGGCGCAGCACATCGTCGACCACGCGCGCGCAATCGGTCACGCCGCTGGCCGCCGCCGGCTGCAGATCGGCCAGGCCGCCGATCAACTGGCCGACCCGGTCGATTTCCTCGTTCAGGATCGCCATTTCGCCCGACACCGGTTCCTGCTTCTCCAACTTGTGATCGAGCACGCTCAGATAGTTCTTGATGATGGACAGCGGGTTATTCACTTCGTGTACCACGCGGCGCGACGCGGCGCGGTATTCCTCGGTCACGTGATCGAGCTGGCGCCGCGCCAGCCCGCGCGCGCTGATGGCCGATTCCAGCGCCGTGGCGGCCTGGTTGGCATACGCGCGCAGGAAACCCTCGCGCTTCTGGCAAGCGGGAATCTGCCACGCCGCCACGCCGCCAATGAGCACGCCCAGGCTGCGCTGGCCCGACACCAAGGGCACGCAGACCAGGCTGTCGGTACCGAGAATGCGGAACAGCTGCTCCTCGACGATGCCCAGCGCCGGCATGTCGCGTTTCAGGAACGCCAGCTGGCACTCCAGCGCCGAGGCGGCCAGGAGGCCGCCCTTGGCCAGCGGGATCGAGAAGCCGGCCAGGCGCTGCTGATGCTCTCCCGCCGCCACGCCGACAAGCGCATGGCCGGTGGGGTTTTGCAGCAGGATGACGGCGGTGTCGAAATCGAACAGGATGCGCGCCGAGCGCGTGATGGCTTCGAGCAGGCTGCTCTCGTCCTGCTGCCGGGCGAAGGTCTGGCCCACTTCGGACACCAGCACCATATTGCGCACTTCGTCGGACAGGCGCCGCTGCACCGGATCGACCGCTGGCGGCGCATAGGCGGGCGGCGTGGCGATATCGTCCGCGCCGGCCAGGTCGATGCCCAGGTGCTGCGCGGCCTGCTCCACCTGGCGCGCGACGCTGCCGGCCAGCTCGTCCAGTGTCTCGACGTCCAGCGCGCACAGGCTTGCCGCCTGCCTGATCGACTCCGCATCGTCGGCATGGCAGCACAGCAGGTGCGCCAGGCGCACGATGCGGATCAGGGGATGGCTCGCTTCCAGGCGCGCCAGCGGTTCATGGTGATACAGCACGCTGTCGGCCAGGAAGGAATCGAGATGCCAGCGCTCGATCAACCAGGCGCCCGCTTCGGCATGCGTGATCTGCAAGGTACGCTGCTCCACCGCGCACAGGGCGGCATCGTCGCGCGCCGTGAAATTGAACGCGTATTCCTTCGGCGCCGTGGCCAGCAGGGCCAGGCGGCCCACGTTGTGCAGCAAGCCAGCCAGATATGCTTCCTCGACGTGCGGATAGGCCATGGCCTTGGCCAGCGCGCGCGCCATGACGGCAGCCGACAGCGAACTTTTCCAGAAGGCGCGCAAATCCGTGCTGCCGGAATGGGGAAAGCTGTTGAAGGTCTGGAAGACGGATTCGCTGATGACCAGGGTCTTGATCATGTCCGTGCCCAGCGACACGAGCGACTGTTCCAGGCTGACGACTTTGCTCTGCCGATGGTAAGCCGAGCTGCTGGCCACGCCGAGGATCTTGCTGGTCATGCCCGCATCCTTGGCGATCAGCGCGGCCAGCTCCGGCATGCCGGCATCGTCGGCCTGCAGGTGGGCGATCAGCTTGAGGAGGATCTGCGGCATGGCCGGCAGGCGGGCAATCAGCAGGCGATTGCGAATATCTTGATCAGATTGATGCATCGTATCAGGCATTGCCGGTTTGAAAAGGAAGAGCGCTCAGCAGCGAAGCGCGGCCACGTTCAGAGGAATCCTCCACTCCTGTAACCCAAAAAATGTCGCCTGAGAGGATGCCGGGAAAAGCAGTCATCTTATCATAAGCGCCGGATATTACTTGCAATATAGAAAATTAAGTTGAAATAAATCCAGCGTTCTGGCATGGAAACTTATGCCTTGAAGGAACCCAGCAACCGGTGGCGGAAGCGCCGCGATATCAGCCACAGCGCCAGCGCCAGGCCGGTAAACGCCAGCTGGCCCGACGCCAGCCACAGCACGGAACCGGACAACAGCGGCGAGATCAGGCCGGCCACGACGGCGCCCAGCAAGGTGCTGGCAAACGACTGGCACGAGGCCACCGTGCCGCGGATGTGCGGGAACAGATCGAGCGCCAGCAGGGTCGCGCCCGGCCCCACCAGCGACATGCCGAAGGTGTAGAAGAACAGCGGCAGCACCGACCAGGGCAAGGAGGGCGGCAGGAACAGGTGATACACCACATTGACGCTGGCGGCGCACAGCAGGAAGGCAAAGCCGATGCCGATCTGGCGCGCGAACGTGACCTTGCCGGCGATGCGGTTGGCCGCCGCGGCGCCCATGAAGATGCCGCTCACGCAGGGAATGAACAGCCAGGCGAATTGCGATGGCCCCAGGCCCAGCTGCTTGGGCAGCATTTCCGGCGCGGCCGTGATGAACAGGAACAGGCCCGCGAAATTGAGGGCGACGATGCCGGCCTTGATGTGGAACAGCGGCGAGCGCAGGATCTGGCCATAGCTCGACGCCAGGAAGCGGGGATTGAAGGGCTGGCGCTTTTCCATCGGCAGGGTTTCGGGCAGGCGCCAGTAGCAGAACGCCAGCAGCACCAGCGTGTAAAAGGCGAGGAACAGGAAGATTGAGCGCCAGTCGAACCAGATGACGATCCAGCCGCCCAGAATCGGCGCCACGGCCGGCGCGATGGAAAAGATCATCGTCACCAGCGACAGCAGCCGCGCCGCCGCCGCATCGGCATACAGGTCGCGGATGATGGCGCGGCTGATCACCACGCCGGCGCCGGCCGAGACGCCCTGCATGATGCGGAAGAACCACAGGTAATGCACCGTGTGCGCCGAGGCGCAACCGAGCGAGCCGATGGCAAACATCAGCAGCGACACGAGGATGACGTTGCGCCTGCCGTAGGTATCCGAGATGGCGCCATGCCACAGCACCATGCCGGCGAAGGCCAGCATGTAGAACGTCAGCGACTGCTGCACTTCCAGCGGCGACGCCTGCAACGAACCCTGGATCGCGCCAAACGCGGGCAGGTAGGTGTCGATCGACAAAGGGCCCAGCATCGACAGCCCGGCCAGCATCATCGCCAGCGCACCGCGGCTCAGCGGCGCCATGTGGCTCGGCGTGGGAGGTGGAACGGGCGTGACCGGGTCGGGCGGCACATCGGCCGGAGGGGTGGGAAGCATGGCGGGTCCAAAGTGGCGCGCGGACCGGTTTCGGTCCGCGCGCAGGGTTACTGCGGTTGTCTTGCGGTAAACGCTTACTGCGGTGGTTTCGGTTTCGCTTCTTCGCGGCGGTTGTATCCTGCCACCATATCGAAGCGGAACAAACGGCATTCCAGCGCGCCGTTGAAGAATGGCGTCTTGCGCGCTTCCTTCAGACGCAGCAGCTTGGGCAGGCCCAGGTCGGCCGTGAACAGGAACACGGTCCAGCCGGCGAAACGCTGCTTCAGGGTCGTGCCCATGGCCGAATAGAACGACGTCGACAGTTCATCTTCCGGGATGGTGCTGTCGCCGCGCACGCCGATACGCTCGCCGTACGGCGGGTTGGTCAGCATGATGCCCGGCACGTCGCTCGGCGGCTTGACTTCCTGCGCCTCGATCTGTTTCAGGGGTACGTCGAAGCGCACGCCGGCGCAACGCAGATTATGGCGCGTCATGGCGACCATGTCGCCCGAAATGTCGCTGCCGAAAATGGTCGGTTCGGCCGGCAGCGGATTGACCTTGATGGCGTTTTTCATGGCATTCCACGGTGCCGGATCGAAGTCGTGGAAGTTTTCAAACGCGAACTGGCGCGATGCGCCCGGCGGAATCCCTTGCAGCATCTGCGCCGCTTCGGCCAGAATGGTGCCGGAGCCGCACATCGGGTCGAACAGCACCATGCCAGGCTTCCAGCCCGACACGCGCAGCAGGCCTGCGGCCAGGTTTTCGCGCAGCGGCGCGTCGCCCGTCTCTTCGCGCCAGCCGCGCTTGAACAGGGCTTCGCCCGAGGTGTCGAGGTAGACGGTGAAGGTATGCGCGTCGAGGAAGCCGACGATGCGCATGTCCGGCGTCTTGGTGTTGACCGATGGACGCTCGTTGAACTGGTCGCGGAAGCGGTCGCAGATCGCATCCTTGATTTTCAATGTCGTGAATTCCAGGCTGCGCAGCGGCGATTTCACGGCCGTGACGTCAACGCGGATCGTGTGGTGCACGCCGAACCAGTCTTCCCACGCTTGCGCCAGGGTCAGGTCGTAAATATCGTTTTCCGTCTTGTAGCCGGAATGGGCCATGCGCATCAGCACGCGCGAAGCGATGCGCGAATGCAGGTTGATGCGGTAGGAATCGAGCAGGTCGCCCGAGCAATGGACGCCGCCCGGAACCTGGTTGTGGACCTTCATGGTCGCGCTATCCTGGGCGATCTCGCCCAGTTCCTCGGCCAGCGCCGCTTCCATGCCGCGCGGGCATGGGCAAAAATATGAAGCCATGGTGTACCTTTTATCCGTTGAAAAACAATTAACTAAAAATTTCAAAACTTGTCGGCTGACGCCCGCAACGCTAAGCCGACCTACATCAATATCTTGCGCAGGTCGGCGCAGGTCGGCGTAAGCCGACATGCCGCACACTGCGCTTGTCGGATTACGCGCGGCTTTGCCACGCTAATCCGACCTGCCGCTCACTCTCACTATTACTTCTCCAGCGCGCGCTCGACAAAATCGAGGCGGTCCTGTCCCCAGAACCCTTCGCCATCGACGATGTACCACGGCGAACCGAACACTGAAGCAGCGGTGGCCGCTTCCGTATTGGCATCGTATTCCGCCTGCACGCTGGCCGTCTCCGACGTTTTCAGCAACTGGCGGCCATCGAAACCGGCATCGAGCGCGATCTGCACCAGGGTTTCCTCGTCGCCGATGTTGCGCTCTTCAGCCCACAGGCCGCGCATGATGGCGTGCGCCAGCTTCAGCGACGCTTCCACGCCGTGCGCCAGGCGCGTGGCGATGATCAGCTTGGCCGACGCTTCCGGCGATACGGGGAAAAACTTCGGCTGCAGATTCAAAGGCACCTGCAAAAAGGCCGACCAGCGCGCCAGTTCGGCCAGGCGGTACGCCTGGCGCTGCGGTGCCCGCTTGGCCAGCGGCAGGCCGCCCGAAACGCTGAAGACCTTGCCCAGGTCAAAGGGACGCACGTCGATCTGTGCGCCTGTCTTCGCGGCGATGGCCATCAGGCGCGCGTGCCCCAGGTAGGTCCATGGCGAGTGGGGCGCAAAAAAATACTGCACGACTTTGCTCTGGCTTGCACTCATTTCGACTCCCTTAGAAAGGCTTGACCACGACCAGCACGACGACGGCCAGCAGCATCAGCACCGGCACTTCATTGAAGTAGCGGTACCATTTGTGGCTGCGCTTGTTGAGGCCTTTTTCAAACTTGCGCAGGATGGCACCGCAGGCGTGGTGATAGCCGAGCAACAGCACCACGAACGTCAGCTTGGCGTGCATCCAGCCCGGCATCTTCATGCGGCCTTCGCCGCCATACAGCATCCACATCAACGCCAGTCCCAGCACCATGGCCGGCAGCGCCAGCAGCGACATGAAGCGGTACAGCTTGCGCGCCATCAGCAGCAGGCGTTCCGTCGCCACGGTTTCCGTCTCCATCGCCAGGTTCACGAAGATGCGCGGCAAATAAAACAGGCCGGCGAACCAGGACATGACGAAGATGATGTGGAAGGCTTTAGTCCAGAGAAAGAGCATGGGGTTCCCAGTGTCAGAGGTATCGAAGAAGGAGAAAACGGGCCGCCTCGTGAGCCGCCCGCGCAGGGCTTACTTGCGGACTTCGCCGTGGCCGAAAACCACGTACTTGAGCGAGGTCAGGCCTTCCAGCCCCACCGGACCGCGCGCATGCAGCTTGTCGTTCGAGATGCCGATCTCGGCGCCCAGGCCATATTCGAAACCGTCGGCGAAGCGCGTCGAGGCGTTCACCATCACCGAGGCGGAATCGACTTCGCGCAGGAAGCGCAGCGCATCGCTGTAGTCTTCCGTGATGATGGACTCCGTGTGCTTCGAGGAATACCGGTTGATGTGGTCCATCGCTTCGTCGATGCCGTCGACCACCTTCACCGACAGGATGGCGGCCAGGTATTCGGTGGACCAGTCTTCCTCGGTGGCCGCTATCAGGTGCGGATAAGCGGCGGCGGCCAGGATCGCATGGCTTTCGGGATCGGCGCGCAGTTCCACCTGTTTGGTCAGATACAGTTCGGCCAGCTGCGGCAGCACGGTGGCCGCGATGGCGCGCGACACGAGCAGGGTTTCCATGGTGTTGCAGGTGCCGTAGCGGTGGCACTTCGCGTTGAAGCCGATATCGACCGCTTTTTTCAGATCGGCCTTGGCGTCGATGTAGACGTGGCAGATACCGTCGAGGTGCTTGATCATCGGCACGGTGGCCTCGGCCATCAGGCGCGCGATCAGGCCCTTGCCGCCGCGCGGCACGATGACGTCCACGTACTGCGGCATGGTGATCAGGGCGCCGACGGCGGCGCGGTCGGTGGTGTCGATCACTTGCACGGCATCGGCCGGCAGGCCGGCTCCCTGCAAGCCCTCGGCCACCAGCTTGGCCAGCGCGCGGTTGCAATGTATCGCTTCCGAACCGCCGCGCAGAATCGTCGCGTTGCCGCTCTTGATGCACAGGCCGGCCGCGTCCACCGTCACGTTCGGACGCGCTTCATAGATGATGCCGATGACGCCCAGCGGCACGCGCATCTGGCCCACCTGGATGCCCGTCGGACGGAATTTCATGTTCGAGATTTCGCCGATCGGGTCGGCCAGCGACACGATTTGCGTCAAGCCTTCGACCATGGTGGCGATGGCGGCGTCGGACAGGGTCAGGCGGTCGAGCATGGCCGGCGCCAGGCCGGCGGCGGCGGCCGCATCGAGGTCGCGCTGGTTGGCCGCGCGCAGCAGGTCGGCATCGCGCACGATGGCGGCGGCGATCAGGGTCAAGGCGCGGTTGCGCGTGGCGCTGTCGGCACGCGCCATGGCGCGCGAAGCGGCGCGCGCGCGCGTGCCCACGTCCTGCATATATTCTGTGATGTCCATGCTCGTATCCATATAGTAAAAAACTAGCCTCGGGCGATCTTCAGTCCCAGCTGCAGCATGGCGTCCCAGGCATCGCCCGCGTAGCCCTTGGCGCGCAAACCCTTGATCATCTTGTCCACCTGCGCCGCCTGCTGCAGCGCCGCTTCCAGCACGGGCAGCGAAATGCGCCGCAGGGCCGGTTCCATCATCCGCTCGCGCGGACCCCAGATGCGGTATTCCTTCAGCAGCGCGCCCAGCGGACGCCCTTGCGCCATGCCGGCCTTCAATTTTAACAGCGTACGGATTTCCTCGGAGACGGCCCACAAGACCAGCGGCAGCGCCTCGCCCTCGCCTTTCAAGCCTTCGAGCATGCGCACCAGGCGCGCCGGGTCGCCGGCCAGCATGGCTTCGGACAGCTTGAAGACATCGTAGCGGGCCACGTTCAGCACCGCGTCCTGCACTTGTTCGTACGTCAGCTTGCCCGCCGCGTGCAGCAAGCCCAGCTTCTGGATTTCCTGGTGCGCCGCGAGCAGATTGCCTTCCACCCGTTCGGCGATGAAGTCGATGCTGGCACGCTCGGCGCTTTGCCCCTGCGCGGCCAGGCGCTGCGATATCCAGGCTGGCAACTGCGCCCGTTCCACATTCGGAATGTCGATATACACGGCCGCCTGCTGCAGGCTGGCGACCCAGGCCGCCTTTTGCGTGGCCCAATCCAGCTTGGGCAAGGTGATCAGGGTCAGGTTGTCGGGACTGAGGTTTTTCGCGTAGCTTTGCAGCGCCGCGCCGCCATCCTTGCCCGGCTTGCCCGTGGGGATGCGCAGTTCGATCAGTTTTTTATCGCCGAACAGCGACAGCTCCTGGTTCGCCGCCAGCAGTTCACCCCACTTGAAGCTGCGCTCCACCGTCAGCACGTCGCGCTCGGAGTATCCCTGCGCGCGCGCCGCGCGGCGGATCTTGTCGGCCGCTTCCAGCGCCAGCAAGTGTTCGTCGCTGGTGATCACATACAGCTGCGCCAGCGGCTTGGCCACATGCCCATCGAGCGCATCTATCCGCAATTGCATGGCGATCCCGTTACTGCTGCGGGGCTGCTGCGGCCGGCGTCACCGGGCTGACCGGTGACAATGGCGCCACCGACATGGCTGGCAATACCGGCTTGATGGCGGCCAGGCGGCGCATGATCTGCTGCACCAGGTCGTTGCGCATGTCGCGGTACAGCGCTGCTTCTTCCGTTTCCTTGGCCAGTACCTGCTTGTCGTCAAAGGTGATCGGACGCACCAGGCTGATGGTCGTCGGTGCCAGCAACTGGTTGCCGGCCTTGTCCACGACGCGGAAATTGATCGAATAGCCGAGTTGATACTCTTGTACGCGGCCGCTGGTGTTCAGGGACAAAATGGTCTTGGTACGATTCATCTCCGGATCGGAGAGCACTTCAAGGACGGCGTCGGCGCCATCCCTGGTATTGACCACTTCCGTGCTGCCAATGGCGCGGATATAGCGCTTCAGGCCGATCGCCAGCGGCGACGAGTCGGGCAAGCCGATGTATATCGTCGCGAACGGCAGCATGAAACTGCCGTTCGAACCGCGCAAGTGAAAGCCGCAGGCCGACAGCAGGACGGTCAGGCCCAACGCCAGCACGGCGCGGCGGCCCAACAGCGATACTGGAGAGGAAGTCGGAGAGGAAGTCGTCATGATTACACCACGATGCTGATTAACTTGCCTGGCACGACGATGATCTTCTTCGGCGTGGTCTCGACGTACTTCCGCACACTTTCGCACGCCAGCGCGGCCGCTTCGATGCTGGCCTTGTCCGCATCCTTGGCCACCGTGATCGAGCCGCGCAGCTTGCCGTTCACCTGGATCATCATCTCGATCTCGGACTGGACCAAAGCTTGCGGGTCGACCTGCGGCCATGCCGCGTTCAGCAGATCGCCGTGCACGCCAGCGTAGCCAAGCTCTTGCCACAGCACGTGGGTGATGTGCGGCGCGACGGGATTGAGCAGGCGCAGGAAGATCGAGAAGCCTTCGGCGATCAGCGCCTTCGACTGCGCGCTATCGTCCAGCTTGGCCGATTCCAGCGTGTTGAGCATCTTCATGCAGGCCGACACCACGGTGTTGTACTGGATGCGCTTCAAGTCGTAATCGGCTTGCTGCAGCAGCTTGTGCAATTCGCGGCGCAGGTTTTTCTGTGCGTCGCCCGTGGCCGGTGCGGCGCCGCCAGCCAGTGCGGCCTGGATCGTCGCCGACTGGGCGTAGCCGAAGTTCCACACGCGGCGCAGGAAGCGGTTCGCGCCTTCGACACCGCTGCCCGACCATTCCAGCGTCTGTTCCGGCGGCGAAGCGAACATGGTGAACAGGCGGGCCGTGTCGGCGCCATACTGCTCGATCTGTGCTTGCGGGTCGATGCCGTTGTTCTTCGACTTCGACATTTTTTCCGTGCCGCCGATTTCCACCGGCTGGCCGTCGGCCACCAGGACGGCGGACTGCGGACGGCCCTTGTCATCGAGCGACAGGCGCACGTCGTCCGGGTTGAACCAGGTGGTCTTGCCGGCGGCGTCCTTGCGGAAGTACGTTTCGTTGAGCACCATGCCCTGCGTCAGCAGGTTGACGAACGGCTCGTCGAACTTGACCAGGCCGAAGTCGCGCATGATCTTGGTCCAGAAGCGCGCGTACAGCAAATGCATGACGGCGTGTTCGATGCCGCCGATGTACTGGTCCATCGGCATCCAGTAATCGTTGCGCGCGTCGACCATGGCGTCGTTCGAGCCTGGCGAGGTATAGCGCATGTAGTACCACGACGAATCGACGAAGGTGTCCATGGTGTCCGTCTCGCGGCGCGCCGGCTTGCCGCACTGCGGGCAGTCGCACTGCAAAAAGGCTTCGTATTTGTTCAGCGGGTTGCCCGTGCCGTCCGGCACGCAGTCTTCCGGCAGCACCACCGGCAAGTCTTTTTCCGGCACCGGCACCACGCCGCAATCGGCGCAATGGATCATCGGGATCGGCGTGCCCCAGTAGCGCTGGCGCGAAATGCCCCAGTCGCGCAGGCGGAACGTGGTTTTCTTCTCGCCCAGACCCAGCTCCGCCAGGTCGGCGGCCACCGCATCGACGGCGGACGCGAAATGCAGACCATCGTATTTGCCGGAGGCGACGCAGACGCCGTCCTTGCTGCCATACGATTCCTGCCAGGCGTCCGTCGAAAATTCCTGGCCCTTGACTTCGATCACTTGCTTGATCGGCAGATTGTATTTCTTGGCAAAGCCGAAATCGCGTTCGTCGTGCGCAGGCACGCCCATCACGGCGCCGTCGCCGTAGGTGATCAGCACGTAGTTGCCGACCCAGACTTCCACTTGCGCGCCCGTCAGCGGATGGGTGACGAACAGGCCGGTCGGCATGCCCTTCTTCTCCATCGTCGCCATGTCCGCCTCGATCACGGAACCGAGCTTGCATTCGGCGTTGAAGGCGGCCAGCGCAGGATTGCTTTGCGCGGCGTGGATGGCCAGCGGGTGTTCGGCGGCCACGGCGCAGAAGGTCACGCCCATGACGGTGTCCGGACGCGTGGTAAACACATACAGCTTGCCGTCGCCGATCAGGGCGCCGTCGGCATCCTTGATCTCATGCGGGAAAGCGAAGCGCACGCCCGTCGACTTGCCGATCCAGTTGGTCTGCATGATGCGCACGCGCTCGGGCCAGCCCGGCAGCTTGTCATCGACATAGGCCAACAGCTCTTCCGCGTAATCGGTGATGCGCGCGTAGTACATGGGGATTTCGCGCTTTTCGATCAGCGCGCCGGAACGCCAGCCCTTGCCGTCGACCACTTGTTCGTTGGCCAGCACGGTCTGGTCGATCGGATCCCAGTTCACGGTCCCGGTCTTCTTGTAGATGATGCCTTTTTCCAGCATCTTGAGGAACATCCACTGGTTCCACTTGTAGTATTCGGGCTTGCAGGCGGTCATTTCGCGCGACCAGTCGATGGCCAGGCCCATCGATTCCATCTGCTGCTTCATGTGGGCGATGTTCGAATATGTCCATTGCGCGGGCGGCACGTTGTTGGCCATGGCCGCGTTTTCCGCCGGCATGCCGAACGCATCCCAGCCCATCGGCATGAGCACGTTGTAGCCATTCATGCGCAGGTAGCGGTACATCACGTCATTGATCGTATAGTTGCGCACGTGACCCATGTGCAGCTTGCCCGAAGGGTAAGGCAGCATCGAGCAGGCAAAATACTTGCCTTTTGGGAAACGCGGGTCGTGTTCGACGGCTTTATAGGCGTCGATCGCCTTCCAGTGCGATTGGGCGGCTTGTTCGACGTCGGCGGGACTATATTTATCTTGCATGATGTGCGGCCAATAGTGGATATGAACCGAGCATTATACTGGTTGTCGCCGCCCGATAGCGCGGCGCGCTGGCGGCCCGGGCCGGCATATTTTTGCGAGCGCACAATTATGCTGTGTAATATATGGGCAATCTTGTTCTTTGCATCAAAGCCGGCCATGATCGTCTACCAGGAATATCCGCCCCGCCCCGCCCTGCGCCCCTGGCTGGACTGCGTCTGGACCTGCCGCGTGCAGACGGGCGCCACACCCTTGACGCACCAGGTCTTGCCCGACAATTGCATCGATATTTTGTGCCAGGACCAGCAAGACGCCAGCTTTGCCGTGGGCATGATGACGGCGCCGATTGCCGTCGTCAGCCAGGGCCTCGTGCAGACGGTGGCGGCCCGCTTCAAGCCGGGTGCGGCGGCGCGCTTCTTCCAGCTGCCCCTGTGCGAACTCAATGATGGACGTGCCGATCTGCGGCAGCTGTGGGGCCGCGAGCTGGCGGCGCGCCTGGGCGACGTGCTGTGGAGCGAACCCCTGTCCAACGCGCAAAGAGTTGCCATTTTGCAAGACTATCTGCTGCTGCGCCTGCGCGCCGCGCCGCCACGGCGCCAGGCCGGCGCGGCCGACCATGCCATCGCGGCCATCGAGGCAGCATCGGGCCAGGTGCGCGTGGATGGCCTGGCGCAGCGGCTGGGCGTGTCGCGCCAGCACCTGGCGCTGCAATTTCGCCAGCAAGTGGGCATCAGCCCGAAGCTGTTTGCCCGCATCTGCCGTTTTCGCGCCGCCAGCCAGGCCATGCAAAGCATGGCGGGACAGCATGACTGGGCGCAAGTAGCCTTGCAATATGGTTATTTCGACCAGTCGCACCTGATCCACGACTTCCAGGAATTCGCCCGCAGCTCGCCCGAGGCGTGGCTGACGGGCCGGCGCGCGTGAGCACCTTCCATTTTTCCAATCACGCGCAAGGTGCCGGTGGCATCATGAGGTCAGGTATTTCACCGACAATTTCAACCAACAGGAGCAGAACATGATCAAGGGCTTGCGCACCGTCACCTATCCCGTCCCCGACCTGGACAAGGCCAAGGCCTGGTACAGCCAGGTATTCGGCACCACGCCGTATTTCGACCAGCCGTTCTATGTCGGCTTTGCCATCGGCGGCTTCGAGCTGGGATTGCTGCCGGACGGCCAGCCCGGCACGCAGGGCAGCGTGACGTACTGGGGCGTGGACGGCATCGAGCAGGAAGTCGAGCGCATCGTTGCACTGGGCGGCAGCCTGCACCACCCGATCACGGACGTGGGCGACGGCATCCGCACGGTGGAATTGCTCGACCCTTTCGGCAACCAGATCGGCCTGATCGACAATCCCCACTTCGATAAGGCCAAGGTCGTCTAGGCCGCCTCGCCTTGCAGCCATACGCGGAACTGCTGCAAGGCCAATTTTTCATGCGCCGCCTCGGGCGTGATCAGGTAATACGCGCGCTGGCCGCGCAGTGGGCGCTCGCATGCAATGCGCAGCTCGCCGCGCGCCAGTTCCGCCTCGACCAGCATACGGGGCAGCAAGACCACGCCCTGTCCCTGCACGGCCGCCATGGCCAGCATGGAAAACAACTCATAGCGGGCGCCGTAGCGCGCCAGTTCCCCATCGACCTGCATCGCGTCAAACCACTGGCGCCAGGCGCCCGGGCGCGTACTTTGCTGCAGCAAGGTCAGTTCCAATAAATCCTGCGGCTGCCAGGCGCTGCGCGCCGCCAGCAGGCGCGGGCTGGCGACCGGCACGATTTCTTCATGCATGAGCAAGGTGGCGCGCGTGCCGGGCCAGCGCGCCAGTTGCTCGGGCGTGCCCGCGTACAGGGCGCCGTCGTATTCCGTATCGGCAAACATGAACGGTTTCGTGTAGGCATCGATATGCACGACGATGTCCGGATGCATGCCCGCCAGCGACGACAGCCGCGGCATCAGCCAGCGCGTGGCGAACGTGGGCACGGACGCGAGCTGCAAGGCGCCGCCACCGCCCTGGCGCGCCATGGTATCGAGCGTGTCGCGCTCCAGGCCATCGAGGCGGGCCGCGATCTGCCGCGCATACGCGGCGCCGGCGCTGGTCAGCAGCACGCCATGGCGCGTGCGCTGGAATAGTTGCACGCCAAGAAAGCTTTCCAGCGATGAAATCTGCCGCGACACGGCGCTTTGCGTCAGCGACAGTTCGCGCGCCGCATGCGTGTAGCTCTGGTGGCGCGCGGCCGCTTCGAAACAATTTAGCGCTTGCAGCATCGGGATTTTGCGTGACATGGGGGTATCGGGCCAATGAAAGGTCCTAGTATGCCGCAAGATATGCGCAGTACGCATGTCTGGGTGCGAAAAAATCGTTTGCGCAAGGCTAGGCAAAAACCTACCATGAGCCATATTCAATCTTGCGCCGATCACCGGCGCTCACCTGCGAGGCCTGTGATGAGCAAAACCGTATTCGACTGGAATTCCCCCCTGCTGCTGGAAGAACAACTGACGGGCGACGAACGCGCCGTGCTGGAAGCGGCCCGCGATTACTGCCAGGGCAGCCTGGTGCCGCGCGTGCTCGAATCGTTCCGCCATGGCCGCACGGATGCCGCCATCTTCCGCGAAATGGGCGAGTTGGGCTTGCTGGGCACGACGATTCCGGAACAATACGGCGGCGCCGGCCTGAACTACGTTTGCTACGGCCTGGCCGCGCGCGAAGTCGAGCGCGTCGATTCGGGCTACCGCTCGATGATGAGCGTGCAATCGTCGCTGGTGATGGTGCCGATCAATGCCTTCGGCAACGAAGAAACCAAACAGAAATACCTGCCGAAATTGGCAACGGGCGAATTCATCGGCTGCTTCGGCCTGACGGAACCGAACCACGGCTCCGATCCTGGCAGCATGGTCACGCGCGCGCGCAAGGTGCCGGGTGGCTACAGTATCTCCGGCGCCAAGATGTGGATCACCAACAGCCCGATTGCCGACGTGTTCGTCGTCTGGGCCAAGGACGATGAAGGCGCGATCCGCGGCTTCGTGCTGGAAAAAGGCTGGAAGGGTTTATCGGCGCCCGAGATCCACGGCAAGGTCGGCTTGCGCACCAGCATCACCGGCGAAATCGTCATGGATGAAGTATTTTGCCCGGAAGAAAACGCCTTCCCCGACGTGCGCGGCCTGAAGGGTCCATTTACTTGCCTGAACAGCGCCCGCTACGGCATCGCCTGGGGTGCGCTGGGCGCGGCCGAAGACTGCTACCTGAAGGCGCGCCAGTACACGATGGACCGCCAGCAATTCGGCCGCCCATTGGCCGCGAACCAGCTGGTGCAAAAGAAACTGGCTGACATGCTGACGGAAATCACCATGGGTTTGCAAGGCTGCTTGCGCCTGGGCCGCATGAAGGATGAAGGCTCTCCCGCCGTGGAAATCACCTCCATCATGAAACGCAACAGCTGCGGCAAGGCACTGGACATCGCCCGCATGGCGCGCGACATGATGGGCGGCAACGGCATCTCCGACGAGTTCGGCGTCATCCGCCACCTGGTCAACCTGGAAGTGGTCAACACCTATGAAGGCACGCACGATGTGCACGCGCTGATCATCGGCCGCGCCATCACCGGCATCGCCGCCTTCAGCAACTGATGGACGCCTTGGCTTCCACCCTCGCCTCCACCCTGCGGCCCGCGCCGTTGACGGGCTTGCGCGTACTGGACCTGTCGCGCGTGCTGGCCGGCCCGTGGGCCGGACAAATGCTGGCCGACCTCGGCGCCGACGTGGTGAAAGTCGAGCAGCCGGGCCGCGGCGACGACACGCGCTCCTGGGGTCCGCCGTATCTGAAAGACGCGGACGGCCGCGATACGGCAGAGGCCGCCTACTTCCAGTGCGCCAACCGTAACAAGCGCTCCTTGTGCATTGACCTGGCCGCGCCTGAAGGGCAAGCCCTGGTGCGCAAGCTGGCGGCCGAAGCGGACGTGCTGCTGGAAAATTTCAAGCTGGATGGCTTGAAGCAATACGGCCTGGACTCAGCCAGCTTGCTGGCGCTCAACCCGCGCCTCGTGTACTGCTCCATCACGGGTTTCGGCCAGGATGGGCCGTATGCGGCGCGTGCCGGCTATGACTTTTTGATCCAGGGCATGGGCGGCTTGATGAGCATCACGGGCGTGCCCGATGGCCAGCCGGGTGCGGGGCCGCAAAAAGTGGGCGTGGCGCAGACGGACATCCTGACGGGCCTGTACGCCACCATCGCCGTGCAGGCGGCGCTGGCCGAACGCGAGCGCTCGGGCCTGGGCCAGCATATCGACCTGGCCCTGCTCGACGTGCAAGTGGCGGCGCTGGGCAACCAGGCGGCGAACTACTTATGCGGCGGCAAGGTGCCGCAGCGCATGGGCAATGCGCATCCGAACATTGTTCCGTACCAGGACTTTCCCACGGCCGATGGCGACATGATTCTGGCGATCGGCAACGATGGACAGTTTTCGCGTTTTTGCGCCGTCGCCGGCCACCCGGAATGGGCGCAGGATGAACGCTTCGCCACCAATCCGCAGCGCGTGGCGCACCGGGCGATCCTGATTCCCTTGATGCGCCAGACCACGGTCATGCGCACGACGGCAGAGTGGATCAGCGCCTTCGAGGCGCAAGCCGTACCGTGCGGCCCCGTCAACCGCATCGACCAGGTCTTTGCCGACCCGCAAGTAGTGGCGCGCGGCTTGAAAGTGGAGATGCCGCATCCGACGGCGGGCACAGTGGCGCTGGTGGCCAATCCCGTGCGCCTGTCCGGCTCGCCGGTGCAATACCGCTTGCCGCCGCCCTTGCTGGGGCAGCATACGAACGAGGTGTTGCAGCAGTGGCTGGGCCTCGATGACGGCCAGATCGACGGTTTGCGCGAACGCAAGGTGGTGTGAATGTTGGTCGTCTGGACCTAGGCCGGATTAGCGCTTGCGCGTAATCCGACTTGCACAGCCAACAATGTTGTCGGATTACGGCCCGCAGGGCCTAATCCGACCTTGTATTATTCCCCTCATGCCGTTCGTGGTATTGCGAACGGTATCGACCGCTGTCACAATCTTGATAGGCATATCAAGACCGGGTAACTGGATGCCGTATCCGCCCTTAGGCCCCGAGCCAGCTCCGTAGATCTCGCACCAGTTACCCATCCTCCATGTCAAGATCGGACAG
>NZ_NEHB01000059.1 GCF_002127655.1 Janthinobacterium sp. GW456P | reverse complement strand
GCGCAAGCCCGCGCGGCGCCCGCCGTGCCCGCCGCCGTAGTGGCGCAGCGCGCCGCCTGGGAGGCCGATGTGCGGGCGCAGGATTTCGCCCCGCCGGCGCCCGCTTGCCAGCCTGATGGCGAGCTGGCCGCCGCCGTCGCCTTCCAGTCCGATGCCGAGGCGGGCGCGATCGCCGCCCACCGGCAATTGGCGCGCACGGCCAGGAATGCACATGCGCCAAATGGCAAAACAGCGGGTAATGCTGCGGGTAAAACGGCGGGCGCGGCAGCGCCGAAGTCGTCGGGCCGGCGCCGTCGGCAGGGCGGCAAGCCGGCGCCCCTTGTCGCCGGGAATGGCGAAAAACCTGGAGTCGCGTGACTTGGGTGAAGTGCTGGACGATGCGCGGGGTCTGCGCCGGCGGTCGCGCCCGTGGGGCTGCGTATAATCATTCCTTCTCAATCAAGGAGTGACCATGCACGATGCGATGCCCCCACACCCGGTACTCGGTGTGATCGGCCGTTCCGGCAGCGGCAAGACGACCCTGCTGGAATTTGTGGTGAAGGAACTGGCGGCGCGCGGCTTGCGCGTCAACCTGGTCAAGCATAGCCACCATGACCTGGCGCTGGAACCGCCGCAAAAAGACAGCGCCCGCCTGCGCATGGCGGGGGCGGCGGAGGTGCTGGTGGCGTCGCCGTATCGATTTGCCATCGTGCATGAGCTGCGCGGGGCACCCGAGCCGAGCCTGGCGCAGCAATTGGCCCGCATGGGGCCGGCAGACCTGACCCTGGTCGAGGGTTTCAAGACGGATCCCATTCCCAAGCTGGAAGTGTTCCGTCCGGAAGTAGGGCAGGCGCCCCTGTATCCGCATGACCCGCATGTGATCGCCGTCGCCTCCGACAGTCCGGCGCCGGCCGACTTGCGCGATGGCGTGCAATGGCTGGACTTGAATGCGCGCGAACAGGTGCTGGCCTGGTTGCTGCACAGGCTGGAAAAATAAGCTAAAGGTTTGCCGGCGGCATCCGTTAACAAGGGTAGAACCTCATTGGAGAAACGTATGGACGTCGGAAGCATTGCTCAACTGTCAACCACGATGGCGGAGACAGGCACGCGGCAAGCCGTCGGCTTGACTGTCCTGAAAAAAGCCCAGGATATCCAAAGCTCGACCGCCACCGCCTTGCTGGCAGCGTTGCCACCGGTACAGGCGGCACCGAGTCTGCCGGCTCATCTCGGTAACCGCATCAACACGACTGCCTGAGCGCGGTCCCGCGGCGCCAGTCTGGCGCTCGCCATAGATACGCCCACACCACCGTCATCGACGGTGGCGCGTGGGCGTTTTTGTCTGTCTTTTTGCCGCCCTTTTCGCCTTCCTCCCGTCTCCGTTCGCCATGATTCGGCCGATTCAGTAGAATGACGTCCATCACCTCGCGTTGTCCATCGTGCAGCCCGGGGCGTGCCCACTTTACTTCGACCCATGCAAGAGGAATCCCCATGAATAAACGTCAAGCTCTCATTGCCGCCGCCCTCGCTGGCCTCTGTGCCGGTACTTCCGTCAATGCGGCCGCGCACGATGGCCCCGCCCCAGGCGACAAGGAAAAATGCTATGGCGTGGCCAAGGCCGGGCAGAACGATTGCGCCTCGTCCGATGGCGCGCATTCCTGCGCGGGCCAGGCGGAGGCGGACAACTTGCCCACGGAATGGGCGTATGTAGCCAAGGGGACGTGCGAACAGGCGGGAGGCTCCGTCAAGCCCATCAAGGCCGGCAAGGCTGCCAAACCGGCCACGCAGCCGTAAGCGTTCGCCGCCTGCCCATGCCGCGGTCCATCCAGGCGCTTGCCGGCGTCGGCTTGCGCGCCGCGCACTACCGCGATTTCCTCGCGCGCCGGCCCCAGGTCGGCTGGCTGGAAGTGCACACTGAAAATTATCTGCAGCCGTCGGGCTGGGATAGTCACGTGCTGCAGACCTTGCGCCAGGATTACCCCGTCAGCCTGCATGGCGTGGGACTGGGCCTCGGTTCCGCGCAGGGCTTTTCCGAAGCCCATTTGCGGCGCGTGCGCGCCGTGGTCGAGCGTATCGAGCCGGTCCTCGTGTCGGAGCACTTGTGCTGGGGCGCCGTGGCGCAGCAGCAACTCAATGACCTGTTGCCGCTGGCTTTGAATGGCGCCGCCCTGGATCTGCTGTGCGCAAGAGTCGGGCGGGTGCAGGATGTGCTGAAAAGGCCGATCTTGCTGGAGAATGTCGCCACTTATCTGCGTTTTGCCGACGATGCCATGAGCGAAGCGCAATTCCTGGCGGAACTGGCGCGCCGCAGCGGCTGCGGGTTGCTGCTCGATATCAATAATCTGTATGTGAACCAGTGCAACCACGGTGAAGATGCCTTGGCGGCCATGCAGTCCATCGCGCCGGACAGCGTGGGCGAGCTGCACCTGGGCGGCCATCTGCTGACGCCGCACGCCGTGATCGACCACCATGGCGCCGCCGTGGCCGATCCCGTCTGGGAGCTATATGCGGCCGCCTTGCGGCGCTTTGGCGCCATTCCCACTCTCGTCGAATGGGATACGGATTTGCCGCCGCTCGATGTCCTGCTGGGCGAAGCGGACAAGGCGCAGGCCATGCTGGCGCGCCATGCGCCGCAAACGCCATCATGGCAGGCAGCGTCGCCGCTGTCGCCGCCGCTACCCGCGTCGCTTGATGCGCTGGCGGCTGGCCAGCAGGCATTTGCCATAGCCTTACTCGATACTGCGGCAACATTGCCAGCGTTCGCGGGAGAGGCGGTGCCGCAGCGTTTTTCACTGTACCGCGGCAATGCGAGCGCCACCTGGCGCCGCACGCTGGCGCACGCCTATCCCGTCGTGCTGGCGCTGGTGGGCGAGGATTTCTTTGGCGGCCTGGCGCGCGCGTATGGCCGGCAGATGCCATCCGATAGCGCCGATTTGAATCAGTTTGGCGCCCGTTTCGCCGATTTTCTGGCTGCTTTCCCGCCCGTGGCCACATTGCCCTACCTGCCGGACATGGCCCGCCTGGAATGGGCCTTGCACCTGGCCCATTACGCGGCCGATGCGCAAGCGCTGGCGCCCGAGTCGCTGGCCGCTTTGCATCCCGATCAACTGGAAGCGCGGCGTTTTACCTTGCATCCGGCTTGCACCTTGTTCGCGTCCGACTGGCAGGTGGCGGCCTTGTGGCAGGCGCATCAGGAGGAGGACGGTACGGGGATGTTTCCGCAAGATCTGCAGGTGGCGAGCTGGGCACTGGTCTGCCGGCCGCGCTGGAAAGCGCAGTTGCTGGTACTCGATGCGGCTGCGCATGCCGCCTTGCAAGCTTTGCAGCAGGGACAGGTGTTTGCTACCGCGCTCGATGCGGCGTTCGAACTGGATCCGGCCTTCGACTTGGCCGCGCACCTGCGCCAGTGGCTGGCGCATGCGGTGCTGGCAGCGTGACGGTTTATTCGAAGGCCCGCAGCAGTCGCGCTTCGCCCGTCTGATCGCGGTACAGGGCATTCGCGGCCAGGGTGGCGTCCATCATGCGCGTGACTTGCTCTTCTTCAAAGCGGGCCAGTTCGGCGGTAGCCGCCACGAGGGCCAGTTGCAGCCTGGCGCGCGCGCTTTGATACAGGCTGCTAGTATATTTGTCTGTGTTACGCAGTAATTCTTCCGCGTTTTCTATTACCTGGCGCAAGTCGCCGATCAGGCGTTCCTGGCTGCGCGTACCTTGTTCGGGCTGGTCCATGGCGCTTCCCTTCTGCAATCGATATTTATCTGACAATAACGACGTCTTGCAGCTTGATCCAGGCAGCCGACTGGCGGGGCTGGCTGTACGCATGGGGCCGCTTTCGCGCCCCATGCCGGCATCAAACGGGAGCGACGACCGTGATACGGATATCGCCCACGCTGACGACCTGGCCGGCGCGGATCTTGGCGGTCTTGCGTAATTCCTTCTTGCCATCGACCTTCACTACGCCGCTATCGACCATGACCTTGCCTGCGCCACCGCTGTCGCACAAGCCGACCAGCTTCAGCAGCTGGTTCAGCTCGACGAACTCGGATGTTAAATCAAAGCTTACTTTTTGCATTGTATCCCTTATTGCAACGATGTGTTTTCAACACTGAATGACAGTGTCAACTAAGGTCATAGTTTACATGAAGCGAGGGAGCATGCAGGCTGAGCCTTAACTTTTGTTGGGCTGTGTCATCTCCAGCGGCACGATCCATGCGCTGAATTGCTCTTCCGTCACAAAGCCCAGGGCCAGCGCCGCTTCCTTCAAGGTCGTGCCTTCGTGCTGGGCTTGCTTGGCGATTTGCGCCGCTTTGTCGTAGCCGATGTGCGGCGCCAGTGCCGTGACCAGCATCAAGGAGCGTTCCATCAGTTCGGCGATGCGGCCACGGTTCGGTGCAATGCCGTGCGCGCAATGCTCGTCGAAGCTGCGCATGCCGTCGCCGAGCAGGCGCGCGCTTTGCAGGAAGTTGTGTGCAATCAAGGGCTTGAAGACGTTCAATTCGAAATTGCCCGAGGCGCCGCCCACCGTGATGGCCACATCGTTGCCGAAGACCTGGCAGCACAGCATGGTCAGCGCTTCGCACTGGGTGGGATTGACCTTGCCCGGCATGATGGAGCTGCCCGGCTCGTTTTCGGGGATGGTGATTTCGCCGAGGCCGGAACGGGGGCCGGACGCCATCCAGCGCACGTCGTTGGCGATTTTCATCAGGGCCGTGGCCAGGGTTTTGAAAGCGCCATGGGCGGCGACCAAGGCATCGTGGGCGGCCAGGGCGGCAAACTTGTTGCTGGCCGTCTCGAACGGCTGGCCCGTCAGGCGCGCCAGTTCGGCGGCGATGCGGCCGGCAAATTCCACGTGGGCATTCAATCCCGTGCCCACGGCCGTGCCGCCGGCGGCCAGCTGCAGCAGCGGCGGCAATGCTGCCGTGATGATGTGCTCGGCAAAGTCCAACTGTGCCACGTAGCCGGAAAATTCCTGGCCCAGGGTCAGCGGGGTGGCGTCCTGCAAATGCGTACGCCCGATCTTGACGATGTCGGCAAACTCCGTGGCTTTCGCGTCCAGGGTGGCGCGCAGCTGGCGCAGCGGCGGCAAGACCGTGTTGGCGACGGCCAGGGCGGCCGCCACGTGGATGGCGGTGGGGAAAATGTCGTTCGAGGACTGGCCCAGGTTCACGTCGTCGTTCGGGTGCAGCAGGCGCTCGGCGCCGCGCAAGCCGCCGATCAGCTCGGAGCCGCGGTTGGCCAGCACCTCATTCATGTTCATATTGCTTTGCGTGCCGGACCCCGTTTGCCAGACGGCCAGCGGGAATTCTGCGGCGTGCTTGCCGGCCAGCACTTCGTCGGCCGCCTGCGTGATGGCGATGGCTTTCTTGCCATCCAATAATCCCAGGTCCAGGTTGACGTGGGCGGCCGCGCGCTTGACGGTGGCCAGGGCGGCGATCAGTTCGGGCGGCATCTTTTCCGTGGAGATATGGAAATGCTCGAGCGAGCGCTGCGTTTGCGCTCCCCAAAGCCGGTCGGCGGGTACGTCGATCGGGCCGAAACTGTCGCGTTCGATTCTGCTACTCATGGCATCCCTTTCATCGATGGAGGTGGATCGAGTGTACTCCAGACGTCAAAAAGGCACAGGATGATGCTGTATTGCATCATTTTTGCCATGGCCCATCTATATTTTTGCGATTTCCTGCCGTTAAAGACAGGCGAGTTCCCCTTCTTATTCTGTTATCAAAGCGATCAGTCCATGCACAGCAGCATCCTTCCCCGTTGGTCTTTGATCGCGTGCGCCGCCGCCAGCCTGGGCTTGCCGCCCGTCATGGCCGCTGAATTGGGCGAGATGGCGGTGCTGTCGCACGTGGGGCAGCCTCTGCTGGCTGAGCTCGAACTGACGGCCCTGGCGCCGGATGAGGCCAACGGCGTGGCCGTGCGCCTGGCCTCGTCCGATGTGTACCGCGGTGGCGGCATCGGCATGGATCCGGCCCTGCAAACCTTGGCGATCGGCCCGTTTGAACGCGGTGGACGCCATTATGTGCGCGTGGCCACGCGGCAAGCAATTCAGGCGGGGCATGTGCACCTGTATTTATTGCTGGGCAATGGTAGTGGCGCCGTCGTGCGCCTGGGCACCTTGTGGTTGACGCCGGCGCCGCCTGCTGCCGTACTCGTCAGTGCGCCAGTCCGGCCAGCTATTCCGTTGCCCGCGCCTGTTTCCACGCCTGTGCCGTTGCCACGCGCCGTACCCGTCGCGCCATCGCCCGATGCCGCCGCGCTGGCGGCCCGCGCGCGGGCCGAGGGCCTCGTGCGTCCGGCGCGCGTGTTCGTG
>NZ_NEHB01000058.1 GCF_002127655.1 Janthinobacterium sp. GW456P | reverse complement strand
GCCGCGTCGCCGCTGGGCGAACGGGCCGTGCTGGCGCTGTGCGCGCAAGGTTTCGGCCTGTGCGCCAGCCTGAGCCGCCAGCGCCGCTTCCGTCCCGCCCGTCCCGCGCGCGACGGCATCGGTGAGGCCGACGCGGCCATCCTGGCGCTCGAAGCGGTGGCGCTCGATGCCTGCGTGGCGGGGCATGCGCTGAGCATGGTGTATCACGCGCTCGACAGCGCCTATGCGTATGCGGGCCAGCCCGATACGGTACAGGAATTCCGGCAGGGCGGCATCGCCGGCTACCGCGCGCCCGAGGTGGCCGCCGGCGCGCATACGGAAATCGCCCTGAAGGAGGGCATGGCGCTGGCCTTCCATCCCAGCCTGCCCGGCAGCATGGTGGAGGATACTTTCCTGCTCAGCGGCGGGCGCCTGCACAACCTGACCTGCGACCCCGAGTGGCCGGCGGCAACGGTGCAGGGACGGCGGCGTCCGCTGACCCTGGAAGTGCAATGATCACACACGACGCGTATTTCGGTGCCGTCCCCGTGGTGGCGGCCTCGGCGCCCGGAAGGGTCAACCTGCTGGGCGAGCATACGGACTACAACGATGGCTACATGCTGCCGTGCGCCACGCCGCAGCGCACGCGGGTGATGCTGGCGCTGGCCGCCGACGGGCACCACCAGTTCTATTCGGCCACCCTTGACGAACTCGTGCGTTTCGAGCGCCAGAGCGCCGCGCCGCCCGGTTTCGGCCGCTACCTGGAAGGCTGCATCCGCCTGCTCGAGGAGCGCGGCGTGGCGGTGCCGGCCGTGCGCGGCCACATCGATTCGGACGTGCCGCCGGGCGCCGGCCTGTCGAGCAGCGCCGCGCTGGAGATCGCCATGCTGCGCGCGCTGCGCCAGCTGCTGGGGCTGCAGATCGACGACGTGTCGCTGGCGCTGATGGGGCAGCAGGCGGAAATCCGCTACGCGCAGGTCCATTGCGGCGTGATGGACCAGATGGCGTGCAGCCTGGCCGACGAGCGCCACATGCTGCTGCTCGACGCGCGCACCCTGCGCCATGAACTGCTGGCGCTGCCCCACGACAGCGAGGTGCTGGTCATCGACAGCGGCGTGCCGCGCACCCTGGCCGGCAGCGCCTACAACGCGCGGCGCGCCGAGTGCGAACAGGCGGCGCGCCTGCTGGGCGTGGCCGCGCTGCGCGACGTGCGCGAGCTGTCCCTGGTGGAAGGCTTGCCCGAGCCGTACCGCCGCCGCGCGCGCCACGTGGTCAGCGAAAACCTGCGCGTGCTGCAGGCTTGCGGCCAGCATGGTCCCGTGCTCTTCGGCCAGCTGATGGCGCAGTCGCACGCCAGCCTGCGCGATGATTACGAGGTATCGCTGCCGGTGCTCGATGCGCTGGTGGCGCTGCTGTCGGCGCAGTCCGCCGTGTACGGCGCGCGCCTGACGGGCGCCGGTTTTGGTGGCGCCTGCGTGGCCCTGTGCCGCAAGCAGTGCGCGGCCAGCGCGGGGCGTACGGTGGTACAGCGCTTTAACGCTTTGGGACGCCACGCACGCATGCTGGTTCCGCTCGACTGAGCATGGTTTGATCCTGCTCATGCGCCACTGCCCAAGCGCCATACGGCGGAACTTGCCCCATGCGGCACGCATCCAACTGGCATGCTCGATGACCATCTCTCCCCACCCGATACGGATGACGGCCAGGCCGGTATCGCCCTGCCTGGGGCGGGCGGCTTCGCCTATCCCCGCCCGCAGATGGTGCGCGAGAACTGGCAATCGCTGAACGGCGCGTGGCGTTTTACTTTCGACAATGAACGGCGCTACCGCCTGCCCGACGGCGGCATCGGCTGGACGCACGACATCATCGTGCCGTTTCCGCCGGAATCGCAGGCCAGCGGCGTGGGCGACCGCGGCTTTCACCGCGTGTGCTGGTACCAGCGCGACTTCCTGCTGCAGCCGGGCGGACCCTGCGTGCTGCTGCATTTCGGCGCCGTCGACTACCATGCGAAGGTGTGGCTGAACGGCCACGTGGTGGCCGAGCATGAGGGAGGCCACACGCCGTTTGTCGCCAACATCAGCCATGCCCTGCTGGCCGACGGGCCGCAGGTGCTGACGGTGCGCGTCGAGGACGATCCGCACGACCTGGCCAAGCCGCGCGGCAAGCAGGACTGGCAGCTGCTGCCGCATGCCATCTGGTATCCGCGCACCACGGGCATCTGGCAAAGCGTGTGGATCGAGCGCGTGGCAAGCACCTATATCGGCAAGCTACGCTGGACGCCCGTGTTCGAGGGCTATGAAATCGGCTGCGACGTGTTCGCCATGGGCGACCTGCACGACGACCTCACGGTGGGCGTGCGCATCTGGCATGGCGACAACCTGCTGGCCGACGACCAGTACAAGCTGATCGAAAACGAAGCGAGCCGCAAGATCGCCCTGTCCGATCCCGGCATCGACGATTCGCGCAACGAATTGCTGTGGAGCCCGGAGCGGCCCATCCTGCTCGATGCCGAAGTCACCCTGCGGCATGGTGACGCTTTGCTCGACACGGTCAGGTCGTACACGGCGCTGCGTTCGGTGGCCATCAACCGCGACCGCTTCATGCTCAATGGCCGGCCGTATCCGCTGCGCCTGGTGCTGGACCAGGGTTACTGGCCCGACACCCTGCTGGCGGCGCCTTCCGATGCGGCCTTGCGGCACGACGTGGAACTGGCCAAGGCCATGGGTTTCAACGGCGTGCGCAAGCACCAGAAGATCGAGGACCCGCGCTTCCTGTACTGGGCCGACCGCCTGGGCTTGCTGGTGTGGGAAGAAATGCCGTCCACTTACCGTTTTTCCGGCAAGGCGATCACGCGCATGGTGCGCGAATGGACCGACGTGATCGAACGCGACTACAGCCACCCGTGCATCCTCGTCTGGGTGCCGTTCAACGAATCGTGGGGCGTGCCCAACCTGACGGCCATCCAGGCCCACCGCAACGCCGTCGAGGCCCTGTACCACCTGACGCGCACGCTCGACCCCACGCGGCCCGTGATCGGCAACGACGGCTGGGAAGCGTCGGCCACCGACATCCTCGGCATCCACGATTACGACTGCGATCCGGAACGCCTGCAGGCGCGCTATGCGATCAGCGATTCGGCCCGCACCACCTTGTTCGACCAGCGCCGCCCGGGCGGGCGCATCCTTACGCTCGACGGTTTTCCGCACCGGGGCCAGCCCATCGTCCTGACGGAATTTGGCGGCATCGCCTTTGACCGGGAGCAGGGGGAAACCGATACCTGGGGCTATGCGCGCGTGCGGAACGAGGCAGCCTTCCTCGACCTGTACCGGCGCCTGATGACGGTCGTCAATACGGCGCAAATGTTCAGCGGCTTTTGCTACACGCAGTTCGCCGACACGTTCCAGGAAACCAATGGCCTGCTGACGGCGGACCGAACGCCGAAGGCCGCGCTGGAACTGCTCAGCGCGGCCACCCGCAATATCCGGCTCAGCTGACCGCGGCGTGGGCCTGGCAAGTTTCATCAATGCAGGATCTAGGAGGCAGGCATGGCCGATACCGATGGCGCGGCAGCGCCATTCCTCACTTACTGGCAGGCGGGCTACGAGGGCGCCGACCACGTCACGCACGGCGGCCATGCGCTGGACATGAACCGCGCCACGGGCCACCTGGACAGGGGGCGCGAAGACTATCTGCTGCTGCGCCAGTTCGGCATCCGCAGCGTGCGTGAAAGCATAGGCTGGCGCCTGGCCGAGCGCGACGGCCATTTCGACTTTTCCTGCATCGAGGAGCGCGCCGCCGTGGCACAGGAGCTGGGCCTGCAGATCAACTGGACCTTCTGCCACTACGGCTGGCCGCCCGACGTCGACCTGTTCTCGCCGGACTTCGTGCCGCGCTTTGCCCGCTATTGCCGGGCGGCGGCGCGTTTTCTTGCGCCCTACGCGGGAGCCGCGCCCGTGTATTCGCCCGTCAACGAAATCTCGTTTACCAGCTGGGGCTTGTCGGTGCACATGTTCCAGTGCCTGAACATGCAGCGGCCGGACGCGGGCCACGAAGGCAAGCGGCAGCTGGTGCGCGCCACCGTGGCCGGCTGCGACGCCATCCGCGCCGTCAGCCCGCATGCGCGCTTCCTGCAATGCGATCCCCTGATCCACGTGATCGCGCCGCCGGGACGGCCGGACTGGGCCGACCAGGCCGCTGCCTGGCGCGCCTCGCAGTTCGAGGCCTGGGACATGCTGTGCGGGCGCCAGGCGCCGGAACTGGGCGGCGCGCCACGCTACCTGGATTTGATCGGCCTGAACTACTACCACAGCAACCAGTGGGAAAGCGGCAGCAACCTGCGCCTGTGGTGGCACCTGGGCGAGCCGCGCCGCATGCCGCTGCACCAGCTGTTGCTGGAAGTGGGGCGGCGCTATGGGCGGCCGCTGCTGCTGGCGGAAACGAGCCACGTGGGCAGCGGGCGCGGCGCCTGGATACGCGACGTGGCCGCCGAGGCGGCGCTGGCCGTCCAGCACGGCGCGGACCTGCGCGGCATCTGCATCTATCCCGTCATCGACCGTCCCGACTGGGACGATGCCAGCCACTGGCACCGCAGCGGCCTGTGGGATGTCCGCCTGGAAGAGTCTGGAGGGGAGCGGCTGCGGCGCATCCTTTCGCCGCCGTACGCGGCGGCACTACGGCAGGCCCAGCGCCTGACCGCACACCTTTGTTCAACGTTTGCCCCGGCGGGGCAGAAAGGAACTGGCATGCGAACCATCATCGTCTTTTCACACCTGCGCTGGAATTTCGTGTATCAACGTCCGCAGCAGCTGCTGTCGCGGCTGGCCCAGTTCTACCGCGTGGTCTTCGTCGAGGAGCCAGTCTGGCAAGACGGACCCGGCACGCTGGAGCTGTCCACCCCGGCGCCGAACGTGACCGTGTGCCAGCCCCGCACGGCCGTGCGGGCGCCCGGCTTTCACGACGACCAGCTGGCCGTGCTGCAACCCCTGCTGGCCCGGATCACGCCCGCCGACGACCCCATCGTCTGGTTCTATACGCCGATGGCGCTGCCGCTGCTGCCGTCTCTGCACGCGGGCCTGGTGGTGTATGACTGCATGGATGAACTGGCCGCATTCAAAAATGCTCCGCGACAATTGCTGCAGCGCGAAACGGCCCTGCTGGCGCGCGCCGAACTGGTGTTCGCGGGCGGCCCCAGCCTTTTCGAGGCGAAACGCACGCGCCATGCGAACGTCCATTGCTTCGCCAGCAGCGTCGATACCGTGCACTTCGAACAGGCGCTGGACCGCCACAACGGCCATCCCGCGCAAGCGGAGATCGGACGGCCCAGGCTCGGCTATTACGGCGTGATCGACGAGCGTTTCGAGCCCGCCCTGGTGGCGGCGCTGGCCGACGCCCATCCCGACTGGCAGATCGTGCTGGTCGGCCCCATCCTCAAGATCGATCCGGCCAGCCTGCCGCAGCGGCAAAACATCCATTACCTGGGCCAGCAGCCGTACCAGGCGCTGCCGCACTTCCTGGCCGGCTGGGACGTGTGCCTGCTGCCCTTCGCCAGGAACGAGGCGACGTGCTTCATCAGTCCGACCAAGGTGCTGGAATACATGGCGGCGCAGTTGCCCATCGTCAGCACTACGATCACCGATGTGGCCGTGCCGTATGGCGGCATCGTGGCCATCGCCGACACGCCCGAGGCCTTTGTCGCCGCCTGCGAGGCGGCGCTGGCCGCGGCGCCGGAACAGCGCGCGGCCATGGCCGCCGGCATGCGCGCCATCGTTGAGTCCACCTCTTGGGATGCCACGGTGGAACAGATGCGCAACTTGCTCGACACCACGCCGCCGGCGCAGGGAGCCCGCCAGGCGGTGCCCGCCGCCAGCGCGGCACAGGCCGCCACACCGGGCGCGGGCGTCAACCTCCTGCATCCGCCCGGTGCGCCGCAAGCCGTGGCCTGCGCCATCATCGGCGCCGGGCCGACGGGCTTGAGCGCCGCCTATCACCTGGGCGCCGATACCTTGTTGCTGGACAAAAATGACGCCGTGGGCGGCTGGTGCCGCTCCATCGTCGACCGCGGTTTTACCTTCGACCATGCGGGCCACATCATGTTTTCCAACGACGACTATGTGCTCGACATGTACCGCACCTTGCTGGGCACCAACCTGCACTGGCAAAACCGCGAAGCCTGGGTGTACAGCAAGCAGGTCTACACGCGCTATCCTTTCCAGGGCGCGCTGTACGGCTTGCCGCCGGCCGTCATCAAGGAATGCATCGTCGGCGCCATCGAGGCGCGCTACGGCAAGGCGCCGGCCGTTCCGGGCCATGCAGCGGCTGGTGCCTGCGCCGTGGAAGACTGCTGCGCCGACGGCGGCACAGGGCTGGAACAGACGCACGACGCCGTGGCGGCGCCGGGCCAGGCGGCACTCAATTTCGAGCAGTTCATCCATCAGGTATGGGGCAGCGGCATCGCCCGCCATTTTGCCATTCCCTACAACAGGAAATTATGGACCGTGCCGCTGGCCGAGATGGAAACGTCGTGGCTGGGCGGGCGGGTACCCTTGCCGAACCTGGAAGACATCATCGAGGGCGCGCTCGAACCGGTGGCCAGGCCGATGGGCCCGAATGCCCGTTTCGGCTATCCCTTGCGCGGTGGTTTCCAGGCATTGATGTCGGGTTTCCTGCCGCACCTGCTAGGCCAGCTGGAACTTAATGCCGAGGTGGTGCAGATCCTGCCGCGCCAGCACCTGATCGTGCTGGCCGATGGACGCCGCTTCCGCTACCAGCACCTGCTGAGCACCATGCCCTTGCCGGAACTGGTGCGTCTGAGCGGCGAGCAGGCGCCGCAGCAGGTACGGGCGGCGGCGCGCGCCTTGCGGCATATCTCCGTGCGCTGCGTCAACCTGGGCGTGGCACGTGAAAACATCAGCGAGAAACACTGGATCTACTACCCGGAAGAGACGATATTCCACCGTATCTTCCTGCAAGGTAACGCCAGCCCCCACTGCAATGCGCCGGGCGGCTTTGGCCTGACGTGCGAGATCAGTTATTCGCCATGGAAACCGTTGCCGCTGGATGGGCAAGCCCTGATCGACCGCTGCGTGGCCGATTGCATCGCCGTGGGCTTGCTGCGCGACGATGACCGCCTGCTGGCTGCCAACCAGGTGGACATGCCCTACGCCTATGTCGTGTACGACCACGCGCGGGCCGCCAACGTGGCGCTGGTGAAGGCTTGGCTGGCTACGCAGGATATCGTGCTGGCGGGACGCTACAGCGAATGGGAATACTACAATTCCGACCATGCCTTCCTGGCCGGGAAAAAAGCGGCGGAACAGATCGCCGGACTGGCAGCCAGCCGGCGCAAGGTGAGCATGGTGGAATAGGCGCTTGCGCAGGGGGAGCCTGGAACGGCGCTCCCGGCGCAGGATGGATAGGCAAACAGGGAAAAGGCGTAAACGGGGAAAGGCAGGGAAAGGCGTAAACAAGAAAAGGCAACAGGCAACGGGCAATAGGCAACAGGCAACAGGCAATAGGCAATAGGCAACAGGCAACAGGCAACAGGCAACAGGCAACAGGCAAGACAGATGAAATACAACAGGCAAGGCGGATGATATACCGGCCTTGCCTGTCTCAGGACGCTGGCGGCGCGGTGTCGCGCCGGCGTTCAGCGTCCGGAACGCCAGTCCCAAACGCTATCGCGCATGGCGACGCGGTATGTCTAGTAGCGCTGCAGCAAGCCGTTGACCACCTTGACGTGATCGCCGATCTGGTAGCTGGGCTGGGAGTTTTGCATGAGGGTTTGTGTGCTGCCGTCGTCCAGGCGCAGGGTGACCCGGTACTGCGTATTGCCCGAGGTGCTGCCCGCCGTGCCGGAACTGCCGGATTGCATGTCGCCGCTGCGCTGCTCCATTCCGCGCGGCACTGGCTCGATCGACTGTACCGTGGCAGAGGCGATGCTGACGCCCGTCTGGCTGCCGTCCATGTTCATGGTGTTATTGGCCGTGGAGGTACGCGTGTCGGCGCCGCCGGTGCTGCTGCCCGTGCCGGCATTGCTCATCGTGCTGCTGGTGCTGGTTCCGGTCGCGGTCCCGGTCGATGTGCTGCCCGTCCCGGCCGTATTGCTGTAGCTTTCACCGCTGCGGCCATTCGTACTGCTCATGCCGGTGTTGTTGGGATTTGAACTGCAGGCGGCCAGCATACACAGCAGGCCGGCCAGCGCCATGGTTTTTTTTGCTCTCATCTTGTTCTCCTCTTGGTCTGACAAAGTGGTAACCCGGTTTTCAGGGTGTGGCGGAGGTCAGCGTCAATGGCGCATGCCAGGCATGGCCGTAACTACTGCTAGTAAGAGAGCCGGGGAGGAAAGATGTTCGATCCTTGTTATTTCACATTGAGATACATCAAGCGCTTCAATTGTCGAGCTTGGTATAAAAGACATTCTTGTACGAATGTGCACAGCGTCAGCGCTGTCCCGATGTCCTTCCCGCTGCTTATCTCAGGAGAATAAATGGCTTCCGATTCCACTAGCGTCAAGCTGATCAATGAGTTGGTGATTGCGGTGTATGGTGCGCCGGGCACGGCGAACGATATGCGCGCCCGCCATGCACTGACCCAGGCCCTGCATGCCTTGAGCCGGCTGTCTCGGTCGGAGCAGTTGATGGAAATGCGGCGCGATGCGG
>NZ_NEHB01000057.1 GCF_002127655.1 Janthinobacterium sp. GW456P | reverse complement strand
GCCGCTGCGCCAGGCGCCAGCCCAGCTGCAGCAGCAGGCAGCCCGCCAGCAGCCAGCACAGGGGGCGCGGCACGCTCGTCCACGGGCGTTGGGCGGCGGCCATCAGATGTTCCTGCGGTAAAAGTCGCACAGCGCGCAACTGGCCAGCAGGGCGACGTAGATGACGGTTTGCGCCGCCACGCCGGCCAGCGCTTGCCAGTCGCCGGTCGCGTACAGCAGCCACTCCGTGCGCGTAAAGGCGTCGAGGCGGGGCAAGAGCAGGGCCAGCACGTCGATGGCGCCCGCCGTGGCGCGCTGCGCCCAGGAGTCGCCCGCTTGCGGGCCGTGCGCCAGTAACTGCAGGCTGCCCAGCATGCGCGCCAGCACATAAAAGCCGCCCGTGGCGGCCAGCGCGGGCAGGGCTTGCTGCAGGCTGGCCGCGCACAGCAGACTGAAGGCGGCGACGATCCACAATTCGCCGAGCAGGGACAGCGCCCACAGCGCGCTTTGCGCGGGCGCGGCGAACCGCGCCATCAGCAGGCCGAACAGCACGGCGGGCACGGCCGCCAGCGCCCCGTAGCCCAGCAGTTTTCCCAGCGGGTAGGCTGCGCGCGGCATGGGCAAAGCCAGCAGCAGCTCGAGGCCCCGGTCGGCCGCTTCGCGCGCCATGCTGGTGATGATGAAGGTGGCCAGCAGGAAGACGCTGGCCAGGCGCAAGGCGGCCGCCAGCAGGGACACCTGCACGGCGCCGCTTTCCGTCAGCGCCAGTTGCTGCAGGAAGCCGGCCAGCCCGGCGGCGGCGCAGGCGGCCAGCATGAACAGCCACAGCAGGCGGCTGCGCAGCGCTTCGAGCAGCGTGTAGCGGGCGATGGTGAGGGCGGGCCGGAGCATGGATGGGTGCATCAGCGGGGCAGCCTCTGCGCCGCCACCATGCGGTTGAACAGGATGTTCGGCGACAGCCAGACGACGAGGTCGTCGAACTCGCCGCCTGGCTGCTGCGGGGCGCTGGCGGCGCGGCTGATGAAGGTGGTGGCGTTCGATGCATTGTTGCGCTCGTCGACATTGTTGCTGAAAGGAACAGCCTGGCGCTGGCCCTGCACGCCGGTGGCGCCAAAGCCGTTTTTGCCGTGGGACATGATCATGGCGGGGATGTCCCTTAACGCCGTCGCCTGCAGCAGCGCGCCGCCATTGCGCGTGACAATGCTGATGTCGCGCGGCGTGCCCAGGTTGAACTGCTGCTCGCTGTCGCTGAAGGCCGGCGTCACGCTGTAGCGGAACAGATTGTTCCAGCTGTCGCCCTGGCGCAGACCCAGGGTTGCCCAGGGCAGGAAGCCCGCGCGTTTTTCGCCCGTGCAGCGGGCGCCGCGCCGGTCTTCCAGGCCATTCATCGCGGAAATGGCGGGACAGGGCAGGTAGCCGTAGCGCAGCGCAAAGCCCGTCAGCGCTTCCTTCGCTTCATTCAATGCCTGCTGCGTCTCGGTCACCTTGCGCTGTTCCAGCTGCACCGTCAACGGCGTGACCAGGCCGCCGATCATGAGGCCGACGATGACGAGCACGATGGCGATCTCGATCAGGGAAAAGCCGCCCTGGCGGCGCGGATGGACGGCGCTCATGGCAGGTTGCGCGCGGCGCGCATGCGTTGATACAGGGTGGGCAAGGTAATCCAGGTGAGCATGTCGTCGAAGGCGCCACCGGGCGGCGTGGCAAGTTCGGTGGCGGGGCGGTTAATGAAGCGGCGGCTGGCGTTGTCGTTGGCGGCTTCGTCGATATTGCCGCGTGCCGTATTGATCTGCGCCACGCCGCTGGCGGCCGTGCCGTAGTGATTCTTGCCTTGCGAGAACAGCACGACGGGCAGGCATTGCGCGCTCACGTCGCACTGCTCCTGTCCCGCCACGTAGGCGAAGTCGCCGCGCCCGTCGCGCGTGAGCACGACTCTGTTGGCGACAGCGGAAAACGAGACGATGGGCACGCGCGCCATTTCCGGCGTGACGCTGTAGCGCAGCAGCTTGCCCCAGGCATCAACGCCGTCCACGCCCAGTGCGACCCATGGCAAAAAGCCGCTGCACTCGGCATCGCCGGCGCAGTCGGCGGGACGTTCGCGCCCGTCGAGGGCGGAGGCGGCAGGGCGGGGCAGGCGGCCGTTCGCCGCCGCAAAGCCCAGCAAGGCGTCGCGCGCCTGCGCCAGGGTGGCCAGGGTGCGCTGCTGGCGCTCGGCCTCGCCCGTGTTGCGGCCGAAAGCGCTGATCAGCAGGCTGGCCGCACCCAGGCCCAGCACGGCCACCAGCAGCAACAGGGCGGCGCCGCGCTGGCGACGGGGTTGGCGATGCGCCTGGCGCGGCATCATGGCTGTGCCTCGGTGACTGTGCCGCTGGCCGGGTCGTAGCGCTGGCCGGGCTTCAGGAGCACCACCTGGCCGTTCGACAGGCGCAAGGTCAGGGCGCCGGGCGTGCCGGACTTGTCGCGCGCCAGCTGGTTGTGCGGCTCGGTTTGCGGCGCCTGGTTCAGCCAGACGGTCGAGCGGCCGCTGCTGCGCTGTACCACGCCATTCAATTCCACGGGCGGGGCAGGCGGCGGTGGCGGCGGGGGCGGGGCCGCCGCCAGGTGCGGATCGGGCGCCGGCGGGCCGTAGCGCTGTGCGTCGAGCTGGGCGCGCTGGTCGGGCGACAGGAACAAACGGCCCAGTTGCGGCGACTGTGCCTGGGCCGTGAGCGTGGCGCCCGCCAGCAGTACGGACAGGATGCGGGGGCACCTCATGGCCGCCCCGGCACGGGCGCGCTGCCCAGGGTCAGCCACAGCAGCTCGCATTCGGCGCCCACGGTGGGCGTTGCCCCGCTGCCTGGGCCGGCCCCGGCCGCAGCGTGGCGCTTGAGCGTGCAATCCTGCACGGCGAAATAGCCGCTCTGGCGCAAATCGTCCAGCAGGTTCAGCAAATCCATCTCGTGCAGCAAATCCATCTGCAGGCGCATGCGGCTGCCGCGCAGCTGATATTGTCCCATCACCATGGGCAACGGTACTTGCAGCCCTTGCTGCGGGCTGATGTCATAGCTGATCGGCAGCAGTTTGCGCTGTTCCTGGCTGCGGCGGATGGCGTCGATCCAGGCCAGGCGGTTTTCCTCGCCGATCAGGCCGCGCTGGCGCAGGGCCAGGAATTGCGGTTCGTAGGCGCGGATTTCCTGCTTTTCCGCCTCCGCATGGTTGAACAGGAGGGCGGCCGCCGAACGCGTGCGCTGGGCCAGGTCCAGCTGCTGCGCTTCACGCGCCCGATAGGCGGCACTCAGGCTCAGCAGCACCACGCTGGCCAGCAAGGTCAGCACAAAGCACAGCAGGGCGCGGCGTATCAGATGCAGTTCGCCCAGCCAGGCGGGCAGCGCGCGCGCGGGCGTGCTGCTCCGTTGCATGCCGGGCAGGGGCGGTTGTTTGACGGGGCCGCTCATGGCTGCCACGCGAGCAAGAGGGTAAAGCGGGCCTGGCTGGCCGGTGCCGGCACGGCGCTCTTGCCGGACAGGGCCGCGCTGGGGCGCAGGTCGAGCGGCGTTTCCTCGATCGTCACCTGCATGCCCGGCTGGCGCGCCAGAGTTTGCGCGAAGGCCGTGATGGCCGCCAGGGCCGCGCGGTAATCGTTGTTCGGCATGGCCACGTCCGCTTCCAGGCGCAAGGCCTGCGGCGGCGCGACGGGAATGCCGGCCAGAGCGCTGCCGGCTGGTGCGCCAGTACTTTGCTGCTGCTGTGGCGGCGTCTGATTGTTCGCCATGCGCGCGGGCGCCTGGCCCGCATGCCAGTGCAGCTGGCCGAGCGCGACTTGCGGCGCCTGGTCCAGTGCGGCGCTCAGCATGCCCAGCAGCCGGCCCGGCTCCGGCGCCTGGCTGGCGATCATGTGGCCCAGGGTCACGGCCACTTTCATGTTCTGCGTCTTGGCCGGCGCCGGCGGCTGGGTCGACATGACGCTGCGGTAGCGCTCCTGATAGGACGCGGTTTCCTGCGCCAGGCGTTCGATCGCGGCCCCGTCGGCTATGCCGCCGAGCAAGTTAATCGCGCACCACAGGGCCGCCGATGCGCCGATCAGCGTGCTGGCGCCATACAGTGCCTTGCGCGCGCGCTGGAAATGGTAGTAGCGCGCCAGCGCGCCGGGCGGATAATGGCTGGACGGCGGATGCTTGCCCAGCAAAGTCAGCAGCAATTCGTCGGCCAGCGCCGGCGTCCGGCGCAAGCCCACCCGTTCGCCGGCCAGCTGCAGATCGATGAAATGGTAAGCCACTTCGACGCCGTTGTCGCACAGCAGTTCGAGCTTGGCGATTTGCGCGGCCGGCGCCAGGATGACGGTATTCAAGACGTCGCCGCGCGCCAGCATGCGCGTGCTGGTAAGGAATTGCCGCGTTTTTTCCGTTTCCAGCGCAATATTCACGGCCACGCCGTCGAGCGCGATGGTGGCCGTCTGGCGCGAAAAGCGCAGCTGCCCCTTTTCATAGTAGCTTTGCCGCAAGCCGCCCGACTGCTGCGTCACCAGCAGCAAGTGTTCGTGCGCGATCGACAGCTTTTTGACCAGCGCGATACTGAGCAGGCTGGTCGAATAAATGCCGGCCACGGGCACGCGCAAGTGCTCGAGCGCCTCCGTCCACGGCTGCAGCAAGGACGGGTTGGTCAGCGCGAAAAACAGCACCTGGTCGTCGTGGCGGCCCGTGCTTTCGCGGCCCAGCAGGGTACTGCCCCGGTAGGGTGTGTCGCGGTGCAATTGCTGCTTGCGCCGCTCCAGCAGGGCGCGGCCCGCCTTGCCGCGCACGTGGGGCAGCAGCTGGCGCTGGAAATCTTCCTCGATCAGGTCCGTCAGCAGGTAGGCGGGCACGCCCGACCGTTGCGCCTGCGGATCTTCCAGCCACGCGGCGAAACCGTCCAGCCCGGCCGCGCTGGCGGGGAAGGCCTGGCCCTGGCCCAGCACGCCGTGGTCCCAGTCGTAGGCGCACAGCGCGTCGCTGGTAATGTAGAGTAATTGTTTGCGGAACACGGCGCTCTCGGGTCTCAGGTTTTAATCGTGCTGATGGTGTCGTAGATCGGCCCCAGCACCGACAGCATGATCCAGCCCAGCAGCAGGCCCAGGATGACCGTCATGGCCGGCTCGATCATGGCTTGCACTTTTTCAATCAATTCTTTCACTTCGCGGTTGTAAAAGTAACTGACATTGCGCAAGGCCGTGTCCAGCGAGCCCGTGGCCTCGCCCACCTTGAGCATGCGGATCACCAGCGGCGGAAAGATGCCCGTGTGCTGGAAGGCGGCCGTCACCCCATGGCCTTCGCTGATCAGCTGGGCGGCGCGGCGCAGGCCGGCCGCCACCACCTGGTTGCCGGCGATGCCTTCGGACAGGCGGATGCATTCGAGTATGGTGATGCCGGAAGCATACATCAGGGCAAAAAACGTGGCGAAGCGGGCCAGGATGATCTTGTGCAGCACGGGGCCTACCAGCCACAGCCGCAGCTTCAAGCCATCCCAGGCGTAGCGGGCCGCCTCGCTGCGGCGGATCAGCGAGCGCAGGCCGAAAAACAGCAGCACGGGCAAGGCCAGCAGCACATACCAGTAATCGATGAAGACATTCGATACCAAGATCAACACGCGCGTGTGCAGCGGCAGCTCGCCGCCCATGTTGCGGATGAACGCCGTCAGCTGAGGTACCAGATAAATCATCAGGAAAAACGTCACGGCCGCCACGACGATGGCCACGATGACCGGGTACATGACGATCTTGCGCGTCTGCGAGGCCAGCTCGTCCTGCCACTTCAGGCTTTCCGACAGGTTCTTGAACACTTCGGCGATCTTGCCGCTCTGTTCGCCTGCCAGGATCAGGCTGGTGAACGTGGCGTCGAAGATGTCGCCATGCTGGGCCAGCGCGCCCGACAGCGGCAAGCCGCCTTCGATGCTTTCGATCAGATCCGTGACGACTTCGCGCAGGCGCGGGTGGTCGGTGCTTTCGCGCAAGTCGTTCAAGCCTTCCAGGATGGGCACGCCGGCGCCCGTCAATTGTTCCATGTGGAAGCAGAAATTGATCAGGTCGCGGCGGTGGATGACCCGCTTGCCCAGCAGCACCAGATACTGGCCCGTGATCTTGCAGTCGATCAAGTCCAGCTGCATGCGGTGCAGGCGCGCTTCCAGATCCGGCACGTTGGCCGCCTCCATGCTGCCGGGAATCAATGCGCCTGCGGCATCCATGGCGCGGTAGACATATTGCGCCATCAGGCCAGCCTTTCCGTCAGGTCGACCACGCGGCCCACTTCTTCCAGTGTGGTCACGCCTTCGAGCACGCGGCGCATGCCGTCGTCGACGATGCCCTTGAAGCCGGCCGCGCGCGCCGCGTTCTTCAATTCGCGGCTACTGGCGCGGCGCGCCGTCAATTCATCGAGTTCGGCCGTCATCTTGAGAATTTCCATGATGGCCAGGCGGCCCTTGTAGCCCTGGTGTGCGCAGCGCTCGCAGCCGACGGCGCGGCAGATGGACGCGGGCGCCGCGTCCGTTGCCAGGCCCAGAAGACGGCGCTCGACGCTGTCGGCGATCACGGTTTCCTTACAATGCGGACACAACTTGCGCACCAGGCGCTGCGCCACGATGCCGATGATGTTGCCGGCCATGATGTCGGGCAGGATGCCGATGTCGAGCAGGCGCGAGATGGAGCCGATAGACGAGTTCGTGTGCAGGGTGGAATACACCTGGTGGCCCGTCATGGCGGCGGCAAAGGCCATTTCCGCCGTTTCGCGGTCGCGGATCTCGCCCACCAGGATGATGTCGGGATCTTGCCGCATCATCGAGCGGATGCCGTCGGCAAAGCCCAGCTTGACGGAATCGTTGACGGAGGTCTGGCGTATCATGTTCATCGGATACTCGACCGGATCCTCCAGGGTCATGATGTTGACGCTCTCCGTATTGATGTGGTTGATGATCGAGTACAAGGTGGTGGTCTTGCCGCTGCCCGTCGGGCCCGTCACGAGGATCACGCCGTCGGGACGGGCGATCATCAGTTTCAGCACGTTCAGTTCCGTTTCGGCCAGGCCCAGGGCGTCCAGCGGCACGATGCCTTTCTGCCGGTCCAGCACGCGCAGCACGAAGTTTTCGCCATGCGTGGTGGGCTGCGCCGACGCGCGGAAGTCGATTTGTCGCCCGGAAAATTTGATGCTGATGCGGCCGTCCTGCGGCGCGCGCGCCTCGGCGATATTCATGTTCGAGATCACCTTCAGGCGCACGGCCATGGCCGGCCAGTACGATTTGTGCAGGCTGCGGATCTGCCGCAGGATGCCGTCGATGCGGTAGCGGATGCGCAGGAACGACTGCTCCGGCTCGAAATGGATGTCCGAGGCGCCGTTTTGCACGGCGTCGGCCAGCAGCGCATCGATCAGGCGCACCATGGGCTGGCTGTACTCGTCCGATGGCGAGGCCATGCTTTGATAGCTGACTTCGCCCGTTTCGATTTCGTGCAGGATGCCGTCGATCGACAGTTCGAAGCCGTAGTACTGGTCGATGGCGCGCGAAATGTCTGATTCGTTGACGAGCACGGTGGAAATCGTGATGCCCTTGACCAGCATGGCGCTGATTTGGTCGAGCGCGACGATGTTGCTGGTGTCGGCCATGGCCAGGATCAGGTTGTCCGCCTGCCGCTCGTAGACGATAGGGAAAACGCGGTAGCGCTTGGCCACGTCCTTCGGAATCAGCTTCAGGGCGATGGCGTCGACCACCAGGCTCGACAGGTCGGCGCTGACCTGTTTCAGGTTTTCGCTGAGCGCTTCGCGCACGGTGGCTTCCGTGACGAAACCCAGGGTGATGAGCAGCTTGCCCAGCGGTTCGCTGCTGCGCCGCTGCTCGATCAGGGCGATGCGCAACTGGTCTTCGCTGATCACGCCTTTCTGGATCAGCAATTTGCCCAGCGGAAGTTTTGCCTGTTCTGCCATGTAGTGCTTATTCCTGACGGGGTGTGATGGTGGCTGGCTCGGCAGGGGCCGGCGCTGCCGGTGCGGGCGCCGCCAGTTCGCGCAAACGCGTTTGCACGACGGCCTGGTCGAAGGCGGCGGGCGTGGTTTGCGCCAGGGTCAGGGCGCGCTGGTAATACGTGGCGGCCAGCTTGGGCTGGTTCAGCCGGTCCAGGCCCACGGCCAGGTTGAAGGCATAGTCGGGATTGCCGGGCGCGGCGCCATAGGCGCGGAAAAATTGCTGCTGCGCTTCGTTCCAGCGGCGCTGCTTGGCATATACATTTCCCAGTGCAAACAGCACGGGGCCGCTGTCGGGGCTGCGCGCCAGGATGGCTTTCAATTTCGCTTCGCTCTGCGCGACGTCGCCCTGGCGCAGCCCGATCAGGCCGGCCAGCGCCACGCCATCGTCGGGATTGATTTCCAGCAAACGCACGTACAGCGCCGCCGCCTGCGCGCCCTGGTTCTCGCGCAGGGCCACGGCCGCCAGGCCCAGCAGCGCGTCGCGGTTGTTGGCATCCTGCCGCAGTACCGTTTCATATTGCTGGCGGGCAAGGCCCAGCTGGCCCCCGTTGAAGGCTTGGTAGGCTTGCTGCACGCCGGGGTTGATTTGCGGCGCCGTATCGTTGCGCAGCACCTGGATCTGGCTGTTGTCGGGCGCGGCCACCGGTGGCAGGCTGGGCTGAGCAGGCGGCGGCAGTTGCGCCAGCTGGGCGGCCACGGCCGCTTGCGCGGCGGCCTGGATCATCGCCTGCTGTTCCGCCGCGCCGGCTGGCGGGCGCTGTTCGCGCGGCGCG
>NZ_NEHB01000056.1 GCF_002127655.1 Janthinobacterium sp. GW456P | reverse complement strand
GCCCCCTCTTCCGCAGCGCCGGCGGCGCCGCGCACGCGCCCCGTGTCCGTGCCATCGCCCGCGCCGGCACCGGCAGCGCAAGCCGATTTGCTGGCCGAGGCGCGCCTGCTGGCCGACCGCGGCCAGTTGCGCGAAGCGGGAGAAAAATGCCACGCCCACCTGGCACGCGCCCCCGAAGCGGCGGAAGCGTATTTCATGCTGGGTATCATCAATGAACTGGCCGGCAAGATGGACCTGGCCGACGACTACTGGCGCCGCTGCATTTATTTGCAGCCCGACCATTACGAGGCGCTGTGCCACCTGTCCCTGCTGGCCGAACGCAATGGCAACCACACGGCCGCCGCCACCCTGAAGGCGCGCGCGGCGCGCATCTACCAGCGCCGCCAGGCGTCCAACTAAGGGGCAAGCATGACAAACCGCATCGCCACCGAGTCCCCCGCCACCATCGACGACTGCTGGAACCATATCGGCGTGGTCGGCGACCAGAGCTGCCCCAGGCTGCCCGCCAACGTGCATTGCCGCAACTGCGACGTGTACGCGGGCGCCGCCCAGCGCAACCTGCAGCGGCCCGTGGACGAACACTATCGGCGCGACTGGGCCAGCCACTTCCGCCAGATCGATACGGGCGGCGAAGTGCGCGACAGTTCGGCGCTGGTGTTTCGCATCGGCCGCGAATGGCTGGCGCTGCCCACGCGCGTGTTCGACGCCGTGGCGCCGCAGGCCAAGCCGCACGTGCTGCCGCACCGCAGCGGGGGCGGCCTGGCCGGCATCGTCAATATCGGCGGCAAGCTGTATCCATGCATGTCGCTGGCCAGTTTGCTGGGCATCGACGAACAGGGCGCGCCGCCGGCCAAGGGCCGCCACACGTTTGCGCGCCTGCTGCTGCTGCGCTGGGAAGAGCAGGCCTACGCGCTGCCCGTGGCCGACCTGCACGGCATCGTGCGCTACGCCTCGGCCAAGGTGCAGGCGCCGGCGGCCACCATCAACAAGGGCCTGTCGCGCTTCCTGTCCGGCGTCATCACCGAGGGCGACATGCGCATCGGCTGCCTCGACACGGCGCTGATCGGCTTTCAACTTGCGAGACTATTACGATGAGCCAGGACCAGCACGGCGACCTGAGTGCCTTTTCCATGCTGGACCTGTTCCGCATGGAGGCGGACAGCCAGACCCAGATTCTCACCGACGGCTTGCTGGCCATGGAGCGCCATGCGGGCGACGCGGCGGCCATCGAAGCGATGATGCGCGCGGCGCACTCGATCAAGGGCGCCGCCGCCATCGTCGGCCTGCAGGTAGTGGTGCAGCTGGCGCACGGCATGGAAGACAGCTTTGTCGCCGCCCAGCACGGCCGCCTGAAACTGACGCCGGAACGGGTCGACGTGCTGCTGTCGGGCGTCGATCTGATCGTGCAGCTGTCGCGCCTGGACGACGCGGGCGCCGAAGCGTGGCTGGCCGCCAATGCGGCGCAGATCGACGAAACCCTGAACGCCATCGCCGGCATCGCCGACCTGCCCGAATTGCCGGCCCTGCCTTCGGCGCCGGCCCCCATGACAGCGCCGGCAGCGGCCCCCTTGTCGCAAGAAGCGGCCGAGCCGCAGGCGCCCGTCGCCAGCGGCCTGGCAGGCGAAGAGCCTGAATCGGCGGCCGCGCCTGCGCCGCGCACGGGTGCCGCACCGGCCAAGGCAGCGGCACAAAACTTCGACAAACTGCTGTCGCTGGCCAGCGAATCGCGCATCAATGCGCACCAGATGCATCCGTTCGTCGGTGCCCTGCAGCGCTTCAAGCGCAACCAGAGCAGCCTGTTTTCCGCCATCGAGCACCTGCACGAAGCCATTGCCCGTTCGGCCGACCCGGGCCTGATGGAAAAGTCCTTGCTGGCGCTGCAAAAGACGCAGCCCCTGAAGCAGTTCATGCTCGAGCACATCGCCGACATCGAAACGTATGAACGGCGCCTGCTGGCCGTCTCGCAAGGCATGGTCGACGAAGTGCTGGCCCTGCGCATGCGCCCTTTCCGCGACGGCATCCATGCGTTTCCACGCATGGTGCGCGATCTGGCGCGCAGCCTGGGCAAGGAAGTGCAGCTGGAGATCGAAGGCGAAGACACCCTGGTCGACCGCGACATCCTGGCGAAGATCGAAAGCCCGCTGAACCACATGCTCAGGAATGCCATCGACCATGGCATGGAAGGCCCGTACGAGCGCATCGACGCGGGCAAGGAAGCGCTGGGCACGATACGCATGGAGGCGCGCCACCGCGCCGGCATGCTGAGCATCGAGATCAGCGACGACGGGCGCGGCGTCGACCTGGAAAAAATCCGCCAGTCCGTCATCGAGCGCAAGATGGCCAGTCCCGCCATGGCCGCCGCGCTGTCGCCGGGCGAGCTGCTGGAATTTTTGTTCCTGCCCGCCTTCAGCCTGAAGGCGACGGCCAATCAATTGTCCGGACGCGGCGTGGGCCTCGACATCGTGCACGAGACGATACGCCAGCAAAACGGCACGGTGCGCCTGGAATCGGAACCGGGCCGCGGCTTCCGCGCCCTGATCACCCTGCCGCTGACGCAATCGATCGTGCGCGCGCTGGTGGTCGACGTGCACGGCGAAGCCTACGCCATCCCCATCGTCAAGGTGGAAAGCGTGGTGCGCGTGCCGCAGGCGGCCATCCATACCCTGGAAAACAAGCAGTTCTTCGAACTCAAGGGCGAGCATCTGGGCCTGGTATCGGCGGCGCAGGTACTGGAACTGGGCGAAGCGGCCAGCCAGGCCGAGGACTTGCCGGTGGTGGTGATCGGGCGTGGCAAGCAAAGCTATGCGCTGGTGGTCGACGCCATCCGCGGCGAGCAAAGCCTGGCCGTGCAGGCCATCGATCCGATCCTCGGCAAGATGCGCGACATTTCCGCCGCCGCCCTGCTCGACGACGGCGAACCGGTGCTGATCCTCGACGTGCCCGATTTGCTGCTGTCGATCGACAAGCTGCTGCATGAAGGCGGCCTGCACCAGCTGGCGCAGGCCGGCCACGCGCAGCAGCGCCGCGCCAAGCGCATCCTCGTCGTCGACGATTCGCTGACGGTGCGCGAGATGGAGCGCAAGCTGCTGCTGGCGCGCGGTTTCGAGGTCGACGTGGCCATCGACGGCATCGACGGCTGGAACGTGGTGCGCAGCGGCGAGTACGACCTGGTGATCACCGACGTCGACATGCCGCGCATGGATGGCATTGAACTGGTTTCGCTGATCAAGAAGGACCTGCACCTGCACAAGCTGCCGGTGATGATCGTCTCGTACAAGGACCGGCCGGAAGACCGCGCGCGCGGCCTGTCCGCCGGCGCCGATTATTATCTGACCAAAGGCAGCTTCCACGACGAGACCTTGCTCGACGCGGTGGCCGACCTGATAGGAGATGCCCGCTTATGAGCTGTCATTCATGAAAATTGCCATTGCCAACGATGTCGCCATGGCTGCCGAGGCCCTGCGCCGGGTGGTCGCCAGTACGCAGGAACACCAGGTGCTGTGGATCGCCCGCACGGGACTCGAGGCCGTGCGCATGTGCGAGGGCAACCGCCCCGACCTGATCCTGATGGACCTGAACATGCCGGAGATGGATGGCGTGGAAGCGACGCGCCTGATCATGGAGCAGAGCCCGTGCGCCATCCTGGTCGTCACGGGCCGGCCGCAGGACAATGTCAACCAGGTCTTCCGCGCGCTGGGCGCGGGCGCGCTCGACGTCACGGCCACGCCCGTGCTGCAGGGGGAAGTGGGCGGCGACAGCGAACTGCTGGCCAAGATCAAGACCATCGGCAAGCTGATACGCCACAGCGCCGAAGCACCGCCGCCGCGCCCGGCGAACGGCAATGGCGGTGAACGGGGCGACGGCCAGGTATCGACCCTGGTCGCCATCGGCGCCTCGACGGGTGGCCCCTCGGCCGTGGCCAAGGTGCTGGCCGGCTGGACGGCGCCGCCCGGCTGCGCCATCGTGGTGGTGCAGCATATCGATGAAACCTTCGCCTCGCACTTCGCCAAATGGCTCGACGACCAGCTCAGCATGCCCGTGCGCGTGATCGCCGAAGGCGATGAACTGGTGTCCGGCACGGTACTGATCGCCAAGACCAATGACCACTTGCTGCTAGATCAAAATTATCGTTTGGGTTACGATGCAGCACCGCGCGACTATGTTTACCGCCCGTCCGTCGATGTCTTTTTCAACTGCGTGGCGCAGCACTGGCGCGGCGATGCCATCGGCGTATTGCTCACAGGCATGGGGCGCGATGGCGGCGACGGCTTGCTGGCCATGCGCCGCGCAGGCAAGACGACGATTGCGCAAGACCAGGCCAGCAGTGCCGTGTATGGCATGCCGCGCGCGGCGGCCGAACTCGATGCGGCGCAGCAAATCCTGCCATTGGATAGAATAGGCGCCAGCCTGCGCAGCCGCCTGGGCGCCAAACTCAACAATGGGTGGGAGCCCTCCCCTAACATCTGAAAAGAATGCAATGCCAGAATTCTCCTCCAGCTTCACCCTGCATGAACCCGCATTGACCGAATTCAAGGTCAGCGTGCTGCTGGTGGACGACCAGTTGATCATTGCCGAGGCAGTCCGCCGCATGCTCAGCGACCAGCAGGATATCGAATTTCATTATGTGACCGACGCCACGCAGGCGCTGGACACGGCGCTGCGTTTGCAACCGACCGTCATCCTGCAAGACCTGGTGATGCCGGGCATTGACGGCTTCGCCTTGATCCAGCAGTATCGCGAAAACGCGGCGCTCGCGCACGTGCCGGTGATCGTGATGTCGGCCAAGGACGACCCGAAACTGAAGGCCCACAGCTTTGCCGTCGGCGCCAACGATTATGTGGTGAAACTGCCGGATCGCCTGGAGCTGCTGGCGCGCATACGCTACCACTCCAACGCACACATCAGCCGCCTGCAGCGCGACCAGGCTTTTCGTTTCCTGCGCGAAAGCCAAAAGAACCTGGCGGACGCGAACATTGAATTGCAGAAACTGGCTGCCCTCGATGGCTTGACGGGCATCGCCAATCGCCGCCGTTTCGATGAAACCTTGCATTTTGAATGGCAGCGGGGCCAGCGCGACAAGGCACCGCTGAGCCTGCTGTTCTGCGATATCGACCATTTCAAGAGCTATAACGACCATTTCGGCCATCTGGCGGGCGACCTGTGCCTGAAAAAAGTTGCCGCCGTGCTCACGGAACATTTGAAACGCCCGGCCGACCTGGCCGCCCGCTACGGAGGAGAAGAATTCGCCCTGATCCTGCCGGAAACGGAAGAGGCCGGCGCGCTGCTGATCGCCGAAGCATGCCGGCGCCATCTGGAAGGCTTGCAGATCGAAAACCCCGCGGCAGGCACCGGCATCGTCACTATCTCGATCGGTGTGGCCACCGTCGTGCCGTCGCCCAACTCGACGGTCGAGCAACTGATCAACCGCGCCGACCAGGCCCTGTACGCGGCCAAGCGCGGCGGACGCAACAGCGTGCTGAGCGCCGATGACGTCCGAGACTGATTTTTAACAGCAAGGAAAGTGAAGCATGAGCACACAACTGGACAATGTCAGCGTCGTCAAGAAGTCGAATATTTACTTTGACGGCAAATGCGTTTCGCACAACGTCATCCTGGCCGATGGCACGAAGAAAAGCGTGGGCGTGATTTTCGCGTCATCGCTGCGCTTCAACACGGGCGCGCCGGAAATCATGGAAATCGTCGGCGGCCTGTGCAAGGTACGCCTGGCCGACGCGACGGAGTGGCACAGCTATGGCGCGGGCACGCAATTCAACATCCCGGGCAATAGCTATTTTGATATTGAAACCGTCGAGACCGTGGACTACGTCTGCCACTTTGGGTAATTAGACAAACACAGGCTCGGGCGACAGGCGCACGCCATATTTCGCCTCTACATCATCCTGTATCGCTTCCGCCAGCCGGGTAATGTCCGCGCCACGAGCGCCGCCATTATTCACCAGAACCAGCGCCTGCTTGGGATACACTCCCGCGGGCCCCAGGTTTTTTCCCTTCCAGCCACACTGATCGATCAGCCAGCCGGCCGCCAGCTTTTCCGTGCCATCGGGCTGCGCATGGTGCACCAGGGTAGGAAAACGCTGCAGCAAGGCCGCACACTGTTCGCGCGAGACCACCGGATTCTTGAAGAAACTGCCCGCATTGCCGATCACGGCCGGATCCGGCAACTTTCTCCGGCGGATCGCCATCACCGTGTCGGCCACCTGTTGCGGCGTCGGCTCGGCAAGATGGCGCTCGGCCACGGCCTGCGCCAGTTCCGCATAGCGCAAGTTCGGCTGCCACTCGGCGGGCAAGGCAAACGTCACTTCCAGTACGATCAGCTCGCGTCCGTCCGCCTGCTTGAAGATGCTGTCGCGGTAGGCAAAGCGGCAGGCGTCGCGGTCCATGTCGAAGACGATGCCGCTGGCGCTGTGCATGACGCTCACACTATGCAGATAATCCTTGATTTCCACGCCATACGCGCCGATATTCTGGATAGGCGCCGCGCCCACCGTGCCGGGGATCAGGGACAGGTTTTCCAGCCCGCCCACGCCCTGCGCCAAGGTCCATTGCACGAAATCGTGCCAGTTTTCGCCGGCCGCGGCCGTAACGAGTATCGTCTCGAAGTCCGCCTGCGCCAGGCGCATGCCGCGCGTGGCCATGTGCAGCACGGCGCCGGGAAAGTCGCCCGTCAGCACGATATTGCTGCCGCCGCCCAGTACCAGGCGCGGCATGGCGGACAAGGCGGGATCTTGCAGCGCGGCCTGTAAATCGGCCTGCGAAGTGATGCGTACATAGGCGGCCGCATTGGCCGCGATGCCGAAGGTATTCAGGCGCTGGAGGTTGTAATTGTGTTCGATGGTGAGCTCTGGATGCATGGGATAGGGAAATTTTGCTCGATTATAGAGCGAAAGCGACAAAAAACCACCTCAGGACAAGGGCGACTTGCCCGTTGTCCGTTAAAATGTCGCATCTTTAACAGGGCCTTCCATGGCGCAGAATCAGCCGCCAAGGCCCAGCGCGCCGAGCGCGCGCTCGCTTTAACAAGAAAAGGAACAGACCATGCCGTCATTTGATGTAGTCTCCGAAGCCGATATGATCGAAGTCAAGAATGCCGTCGAGCAATCCAACAAGGAAATCACGACCCGCTTCGACTTCAAGGGCAGCGATGCCCGCGTCGAACACAAGGAAAACGAATTGACCGCGTTCGCGGATTCGGAATTCCAGCTCAGCCAGGTGCGCGACGTGCTGACCAATAAATTGACCAAACGCAAGGTCGATGTGCGCTTCCTCGACGAAGGCGACATCAAGAAGATCGGCGGCGACAAGGTCAAGCAGATCATCAAGATCAAGAATGGCATCGAATCGGATGACGCGAAGAAAATCGTGCGCGTCATCAAGGACAGCAAGATGAAAGTGCAAGCGAGCATCCAGGGTGAAGCCGTGCGCGTCACGGGCGCCAAGCGCGACGACCTGCAAGCGGCCATGGCCATGCTGCGCAAGGACGTGCCCGACATGCCGCTGGAATTTAACAATTTCCGCGATTAATTTCGAAGATGCGCACGCTCCGGCCTGCGCTTGCACCGGCATGGCGGCAAGCTGCCTCGGAGCACCTGCCCGCTTGGGGTAGAATTGAAGCTGCGCACAGCTACATGCGCCCGCGCGCCCGACCGGCAGCGGGCTTGACCGTACATCTGGCTCAGTGATAACCACGGTAGTCTAAGGATAGCAATGAAACGTGTTGATGATTTCCGCCTGCGATTTGGCAAAAAAGAATATGTGCCCATCATGATAGGCGGAATGGGTGTGGATATTTCCACGTCGGAGCTGGCCCTGGAAGCGGCACGGCTGAACGGTATCGGGCATATCTCCGATGCCATGGTGGAAGACGTGTCGGATCGCCGTTTCGACACCACCTTCGTCAAAGACAAGACGAAACTGTACAAATTCAACATCAATAACAGCGACAAGGCCGTGGTGCAGTTCGACCTGGGCCGCCTGGCGGAAGCGCAGCGCTTGCATATCGGCAAGACCATGGAAGCGAAAAAAGGCGATGGCTTGATCTTCGTCAATTGCATGGAAAAGCTGACGATGAATGGTCCGCGCGAAACCTTGCGCGTGCGCCTGAACGCGGCGCTGGACGCGGGCATCGATGGCATCACGCTGTCGGCCGGACTGCACTTCGGCTCGTTCGCCTTGATGGCCGACCATCCACGTTTCCGTGACGCCAAGCTGGGCATCATCGTCTCGTCCGTGCGCGCCTTGCAGATTTTCCTGCGCAAGAACGCCAAGCTGGACCGCTTGCCCGACTTCATCATCGTCGAAGGACCATTGGCTGGCGGCCACCTGGGTTTCGGCATGGACTGGGCCAATTACGACCTGCACACGATCACGGCTGAACTGCTGGCCTACCTGAAAGCGGAACAGCTGGACATCCCGCTGATCGCCGCCGGCGGCATCTTCACGGGCAGCGACGCCGTCTCCTTCCTGGAAGCGGGCGCGGCTGGCGTGCAAGTGGCCACGCGCTTTACCGTTACCCAGGAATGCGGCTTGCCAAACAAGGTCAAGCAGGAATACTACAAGGCCTCGGAAGAAGACATCATCGTCAACGGCGTCTCGCCGACCGGCTACCCGATGCGCATGCTGAAGAACACGCCCGCCATCGGCGCCGGTATCCGCCCGGGCTGCGAATCATATGGCTACCTGCTCGATGCGACGGGCAACTGCGCGTACATCAACTCCTACAACCGCGAAGTGGCGGCCCATCCGGAACAAAAAACCGTCGTCGTGATGGACAAGACTTGCCTGTGCACGCACATGCGCAACTTCAACTGCTGGACCTGCGGCCATTACACGTACCGCCTGAAGGACACCACGCATAAGCTCGAGAACGGCGAATACCAGATCCTGACGGCCGAACACGTCTTCAAGGACTACCAGTTCAGCGTCGACAACCAGATCGCCCTGCCGGAAAAAGAAATCCAGGCACCTGGCTGAATCTTGCCAGCCTGACATGAAAATGGCGCAGCCTGCGAAGGCTGCGCCATTTTTTTATGCGGGGAGCATGTCTCGCAATGTCCGTTCGATCGCATCGAAGCGAGGCCGGCTTGCTATCTCGTCCTGCAGACACGTTTGCTGCAAGGCTTGCATGACCGGCAAGGGTGTTGTGCAATGCTCGAGCAACTCGCCCAGCAGCACGCCAAAGGCGCGCGCCTCGATCCCCTGCAACACCGCCCCTTGCGGCGAACCCGGCACAAACATGGACGCGGCGCCGAAGTCGCCCAGCAGGCAGGCGCCACCGTCCGCATGCAGGATATTGTGCGCATATAAATCGCCATGCACGATGCCGCGCGCATGCAGCTGGCATACGGCCGAGGCGATGCCATGGGCAATGGCCAGCGCGTGCGGCGCGTCAAGGCACGCGCCCTCGGCATACACATCGCGCGTGCACGATTCCAGGCTGGGCGGCCCGGCGAGGTTGCGGTAGGCAACATCGATCAGCGGCATGACGAGCCCGGATGCATCTTGCGGATGCGCATCGAGCGTGCCGAGGATGGGAATCAGGCTCGCGTGCGCGCCGGCGCTGACACAGGCGGCCATTTCGCTGCGCGGCAAGCCGTCGCTCGTCATCGCCCCCTTGAACACTTTCACAGCGACATCGTCCACGCCATCGAGGCGGGCACGGTAAATGACGCCCGATGCCCCCTCGCCCAACTGCTGCGCCAGTTGCAGGCGCTGCCATGCCACGCCTGCAGCTCCCGTACCGGCCAGGGCCGCCAGTTCCCGCGCTTGCGTAAAGGGATTGCCCGCATAGGCGAGCCAGCTCAGGCGTGGCAAGGACAGCAGGCAATCGGGCAGCGCCGTGAAACGGTTGGCGGCAATGCGCACCAGTTCCAGCCGGCGGCAGTGCGCCAAAGTGGCCGGCAAGCTGTCCAGGCAATTCCCCGCAAGCATGAGCTTCTGCAATTGCGCGCAATTGCCCAGCTCATCGGGTATGGATACGATGGCATTGTCGGTCAGGGTCAGCCAGCGCAGCCTGGGCGGCAGGGCTGCGGCTGGCACGTGGTCGATCCGGTTCGCCTTGAAACCGATCATTTCCAGCGCAGGACAGGAACCGAGCACGGCCGGCAAGGTGGTGAACAGGTTATCCGAGCAAAAAATGATGCGCAGCCTGTGCAGGCGCGGCAAGTCGTCGGGCAGCGTGGACAAGGCGTTGCACGAGAGGTCGAGGATTTCCAGGCTGTCGGCCAGGTCGAAAATTTCGCTGGGGAATTGCGTCAATCCGCAGGACAGTTTCAGGCGGCGCAGGCCGGCCAGTTGGCCAGCGCGCAATTGTTCCAGTGTATGCACAGCAGACAAGACATTCCTTTCAAGGCAGCACGCGATCGATGCCAGGCATACAATCATTGGACGTAAAAAAACCCCCACCGGATCACCGATGGGGGTTTTTTCGAATAACAAGCCTGACGATAACCTACTTTCACACTGGTTGCAGCACTATCATCGGCGCAAAGTTGTTTCACGGTCCTGTTCGGGATGGGAAGGGGTGGGACCAAC
>NZ_NEHB01000055.1 GCF_002127655.1 Janthinobacterium sp. GW456P | reverse complement strand
TGTACGTCATCTCGCCTTTTTCAACCTGCTCGACAACGCTCAATTTAAAAGCCAGGCTGTAATCTCGCTGACTGCGTCGAAACCCTTGTTCCATCGGACACTCCTTCTCTGTAACGAAAAAGTGTCAACTTATTCCAGGACGGATCACGACATATAAAAAAAGCGCCTGGCACGGTGAAGTGCAAGGCGCTTTTCAGACAAGCTAATTTAACACGTCAAATTAGAACTTGTAGTTGCCGGTGACGTAGAACGAACGCATCATTGGATCGGCGTAGCGTGGGTCGAAACCGATCTGGTGGCCCGACGAAGCGCGCAGCGACAGCGGTGGTGCACGGTCGAACAGGTTTTTGATGCCTGCGCGGATCGTGGTTTGCTTGTCAAAGGCGAAACGTGCTTGCCAGTCGAACGTGGTGTACGACGGAACTTGCAGGCGGAAGTTTTTCTCTTCTTTTTGGGTCGCCAGGTTGTACACGGTAGCGGCTGCATCGGTGTAGCCGTTACGGTAGTTGACCGTGACCGTGTTGCTCAGGCGGCCCGTATCCAGGGTCGTCGTCAGCTTCATCAGGTTGCGGAACGTGACTTCGTTGGTGTCGCCGAAGAAGTTCATGTTGCTGGTGTAGATGTTGTCGCTACCAGCTTTGGTGTAGTTAGCGTGCAACATGTGCGTACCGCTCAATTGGGCGGTCAGCTTACCGAAAGAAAACTTGTGGTTGGCCGACAGATCCCAATCGATACCACGGTATTCCTTCTTGCCGATGTTGACCGACAGCTTCTTGAACGAGTAGTAAGTGATGCCGGTCGATGGCTCGGTATAGGTTCCGAAGCTCGATGCATACTTGATCGGATCGGCAAATGCCTGCTCTTCGGACACTTCCGACACGGCGTTGCGCAGTTTCACATCCCACAGGTCGGCACCGAACGAGAATGCCGAGCTAGGCTCGACACGGAAGCCCAGGGTGAACTGCTTCGATTTTTCCGATTGCAGATCCGGGTTGCCTTGCGATACCGCGTTGTATTGCGTTGCTTCCGCGCGGCACAGTGCGTTACCTGGGTATGGGCAGTCAAATTTCTTGGCGGTAAAGCCGGCATTGACCAGTGGCTGAGCAATTTCCAGCATGCTCGGTGCCTTGAAGCCCGTGCCGTAGGAACCGCGGATCAGCACGGTCTGTACCGGCTGCCAGCGTGCCGATACCTTGTAGGTATTGGCGCTGTCTTTTTTGCCGACAGTTTTGTTGTTCAGTTTGTCATCGATCGCCTTGACGGCATCGTGACGGCCACCCACGGTCATTTCGAAGGACTTGGTCAACGGTGCCAGCAACTCGACGAACGCGCCGTAGGTGTCGCGGCTCATGTCGTAGGCTGGCTTGGTGTTGAAGCTGTAGATGTCGTCGCCGGTGGCGCCTGGCGATTGCTCATACGTATAGGTGCGGTAGTCGCCACCGATACCGAGGCTAGCTTTGCCGCCTGGCAGGCTGAACAGTTCACGCGAGCCGTGCGTGTCGACGCCGCGCATCGTGGTCGATGCGGTACGCACCGAACCGACGAATTGCGCGCCAGCGACTTGTGCTTGCACGGATGGCTTTTGCGTCGCTGCAAACGGGTTGAAGTCCGGATTGGCCAGGATATCCTTGAATGCCTGGTTTTTCTGGTAACCGCCCGTGTAGCGCTCATCGATCGAGTTTTGCGACCAGGTCAGGCCGCTTTCGAAGTTCCACGCGCCCAGTTCGCCTTCCACACCAACGACCATGTGTTTGGTTTCGGTGATGGTGTTGCTGGCGCGCAGGCCGAAGTCGGTGCTGCGGTAGTTGGCCGTCACGGATTTGACATCGGCGCGTTGCGCTGGCGTCAGGTAGGGCGACACATAGGTGTTGTACAGCGCGCTGTCCTTGGCGATCGCAATCGGGATCGGATTGGCGGCGATACGTGCCGTCAAGTCGTAGCGCGAGTAGGCCAGTTCGGCGAACGCGTTCAGGTTGTCGTTCAGCTTGTACGTAGCTTTGGAGAACAGGCTGTCGCGTTTCGATTGCGGCACGATTTCCACGGTGGAACCCGTATCGAAGCCGCAAGCGCGTGCATTGGCGGTGGTGACATCGAAACCTTCAGGGCAATTGCCATTTTTGGCCAGGTAAGGCGAAAACGCGGTCGATGGCGCACCGCTGTTGTAGGCAACGGTGGCGCCTGCTGGCGAACCCGAGGTGCTGGTGCGGTCCCAGAGGTAGTTGTTGCCGTTGCGGCTGAACGGCACATACGAGCTAGCGGCGAACTTGCGGTCGGTGGCGCGTAGTTTCGATTGCTCGTCGTGGCGGTACGACAGCAGCACGTTGAAGCGGTCTTCGTCCAGGTCGCCGAAACCGTAGGTGACGCTGGTATTCCAGGCGTTGCCGCCCTTGTCTTCCGGACCGCCGTAGGTGGCTTCCAGGGTGGCGCCTTGCTGGTTTTTCTTCAGGATGAAGTTCAGTACGCCGGCAATGGCGTCCGAGCCGTACAGTGCCGAAGCGCCGTCGGTCAGGATCTCGACGCGCTCAACGGCGCTCATCGGGATGGCGTTCAGGTTGACCGTGGTGCCGGAACCTTGTGGCGCGATGCGGCGGCCGTTCAACAGCACTAGGGTGTAGGTTTCGCCGATACCGTGCAGCGATGCACTGGTGTTACCGCCTGAGTCGGAACCTGCGGCGACGGCGCCGATGGTGAAGCCTTGCATGGCGGGCAGGGCCTGGATCAGGTCCGCTACCGAGGTGGCGCCCGATTTGGCGATCGCTTCTTGCGACAGGCGCTGTACAGGCAAGGCTCCTTCGACGGCGATACGCTTGATGCTCGAACCGGTAATTTCAACTTTTTGAATTGCTTCATCCGCCATGGATTGGCCGGAGAACAAGACGCTACCTGCCAGAACGGTCAGGGCCAGGCGTACGCTGCGCACGCCAATTTTTTCTTTAAATGCCATTGTAACAATTACTCCGTAGTAGTTTTAATAACGACAAGCAGTACACGAGCACTGGTCTGGTCATCGGGTAGATGCCCAGCGGTGCTCGTGTACGGTAGGCGGAACCACGTCGGTGGGAGGTGGAAGACTACTTAGCGCAATATTGTTATAAATGCACTTTTGACTTGTCGAGGCAAACATTATGTCGTCTCAGCAAGAAAAAATGCACATCAACCGTGTCGGATTTGGCAATAAATTCGAGATACTGAAGAATATTTGATTTAAATGTTAAATCAAAATTTAATATTTATAAATATCTACGTTTTTAAAAATGTTAGATGGCGTTTTTTTGCAACATAAAATTATTGTATTGGCAATTTGATGTTTTACCAGCAATAATTAGATGAAAAATGTTGTATTGCAGAATTTATGCAAAGTAAAAAAATGTAAAAAAGCCCGCTAAAAGCGGGCTGATCCAATTGTGACAGAGTGTCGGTCAGGCCGCGTGCCGGTTTGGGGCTGCTCCCTGTCCTGCCAGCGGCTTACAAGGGCTGGAACACGCCGGCGGCGCGGTTCTTTTGCACATTGTCCCATGCGAAGATCTGGCCATTCATGGCCACGTACACGCCGGCCGGCAAGGTTTGCGCCACGCCGCAGGCAAAGCCCAGGTTGAACAGGGCATCGGAGTTGTCGATTTCGTAGGGAATCATAGCGCCTGTCAAAATCACCGTTTGCTGCAGGTTCGCCCCGCCCAGCACTTGCGCCGTTTCGCGCATGGTGTCGGTGCCGTGGATGATGACGATGGCTTTTTCTTGCGCCGCGCGGCACGAAGCGAGTACGCGCTGGCGGTCCGCATCCTGCATGTCGAGCGAGTCCAGCAGTGGCAATTGCTCCAGCGCCACGGGCGCCGTCATGCGCGCGCGGGCTATCGCTGCCGGCAAATGACTGTCGGAAAAGCCCAGGGTGCCGTTCAATTCGTTGTAGTGCTTGTCGAAAGTGCCGCCGGTGGCGAGTATGCGCAATGTCATGATGTGGTCACGATGTCAGTGGAGAATGACGCGCATGATATCGTGGATTGCTGCCCTTGCGTGAATGACGCTGCGGATGGGACGGCGTGCTTGCCGCCTGCGCTTGCGCGGCATCTGGAAAATTTGGCCGTCTGTGAGTACACTGGTTTCTTTGTTTGCCAGCCACCCCCGACTCCGTATGAAAGCGCTCGCTCCCGGCACCGTCATTTTTCACCGCCACCGCGGTTACGGGGTGATCACGTCCGTCAATCTGCTGACGGGCTGGATCGCCGCCCGTTTCGGCAGCGAAGCGCGGACCCTGGACCTGAACCTGTCGACCGACGACGTGCAGTTTGCCGATGGCGAAGCGATCCTGTTTCGCCGCGCGCCGCCCGACCGCATGCCGCACGCGCGCCTGATGGCCATGGTGCGCGAACTGCACCAGGCCGGTTATCAGAAACTGTATCTGTATTCCTGGCCCAAGCCATCCGGGCTGCACTGGCGCTGGCATTTGTTTACGGGGCCGCGCGACTGGATGCAGCGTCCCTGGCGCGAAGGCTGGTATGGCTCGGGCGCTGATTACAACGTCAATCCCGTGATGGGCTGGGGAGACTCTCCCGGCGCCTCCACTGGCGAGCTGATCGACGCCCTGGCCCGTTTTGATCCGCAAGGCCTGGCGCAGGCGCTGGGGCGCGACGACGACCATAGCGAGTGGTTTGGCCGCGTCTGCGACGCATTATTACCCAATTATATGTACAGCCTGGACATGCAGCGCACCGCTGGCGAGCCCTTGCAAGACTTGCCGCCCGTGCCGGTGGTGGCCGTGCGCGCCGGCGTGGCGCCGTATGCTGGCCCGCAGATCGCCTGGCCGCCCGGCTGGACCGGCCTGTGGCGCGGCCGGCACGTGCTGCCCGCGCCCGCCATCGGCATCACGGGCGAGCCCGACCTGATCAAGGGCTTTCAGCGCTCCTGAGGGGCTTGCCGCGCATGCGCCAGCGCCTCGGGATTGAGCAGACGCGTGCATTGACCCTGCGTAAAATCGACGATGTTTTGCAGGGCATAGCGGAAATACAGTTCATAGCTGTCACGCTCGACGTAGCCCAGGTGTGGCGTGGCCAGCACGTTCGGCAGTTGCAAGAGCGGCGAGCCGGGCGGCAGCGGTTCGTCCGTAAACACGTCCAGCGCGGCGGCGCCCGGATGCCCCTGTGGCAGCGCCGCTTCCAGTGCGCCATCGGCCACGAGCTCGGCGCGGCTGGTGTTGACGAACAGGGAAGTCGGCTTCATGCGCGCCAAGTCCTCGCTTGTGACCAGGCCGCGTGTCTTGTCGGACAGGCGCAAATGCAGGCTCAGCACGTCGGCCTGCTCGAAGAACGCCGCGCGCGATTCTGCCGCCGTGTCGCCGGCCGCCACGGCCGCCGCGCGGCTCGCTTCGCTGCCCCACACGAGGATGGTCATGCCGAAGGCGCGGCCATAGCCGGCGATCAATTGGCCGATCTTGCCGTAGCCCCAGATCGCCAGGGTGCGCCCTTTCAAGACCGTGCCGAGCGTGTTGCGCGCCGGTTCGATGGACGACGTTTGCCACAACCCTTCCTGCAAATGTTGCGCGTACGGCACGATCTTGCGCTGCGCCGCCATGATCAGTGCCCACGTCAGTTCGGCCGGCGCCGTGGGCGAGCCGACGCCTTCCGCGATGGCGATGCCCAACTCGGTGGCGGCCGCCACATCGATGTGTCCGCTGACCTTGCCCGTTTGCGAAATCAGTTTCAGGTTCGGCAGTTTCGCCAGCAAGGCACGGTTGAAACTGCTGCGTTCGCGGATCAGCACCAGCGCGTCGAACGGCGCCAGACGGATCGCCAGCTGGCCCAGACCCCGCGCCGTATTGCTGAACACCTTGACCTCGTGGCCATCGAGCAACTGGAAACAATCGAGGCCGCGCACGGCATCCTGGTAATCATCGAGTATGGCAATTTTCATGGTGGATGGCCGATTTTAGTAAGGATTTGGTAGGGAAATAACAGGATACGGGAAATGCTGAATAGCCTACTACATTAGTCAGGCTATTCTCCTACATTTTTGCGAGAATAGCCGTTATGCGGGTGTACAATCGCCGGCACTTTTGAAGCTTCCTGATTATAGTTATAGCGCAAACTGTTCCTGCAGCCTGGGTGCATGATCCAGGTAAACGACGCCAGAGCCCTGCCCGCGTGAGCACCCCGCCCGCAGTGAGCCGCAGCCACCTCTCAACGATGCTGCCTGTCTTGCCGGAATGACCAGAATTTCTTTTATTGGTATTGGAGGTAATATGAATCAGCCCGTCATGGGTGGCGTCGCCGCACTCAACGTCCCAGCTTATATTAAACAACAGAAACTGATCAACTGGGTGGCCGACATTGCCGCGCTGACCAAGCCGGACCGCATCTACTGGTGCGATGGCTCGCAGGAAGAGTACGAGCGCCTGTGCGCCGACATGGTTGCCAGCGGCACCATGAAAAAACTGAATGCCGACAAGCGCCCGAATTCCTATCTGGCCTGCTCCGACCCGAGCGACGTGGCCCGCGTCGAAGACCGCACGTATATCTGCTCGGCAACGAAAGAAGCGGCCGGCCCGACGAATAACTGGACCGAGCCTGGCGAGATGCGCCATACCTTGAACGGCCTGTTCGACGGTTGCATGCGCGGCCGCACCATGTACGTCGTGCCCTTCTCGATGGGCCCGCTGGGTTCGCCGATCGCGCACATCGGCGTGGAACTGTCCGATTCGCCATATGTCGCCGTCAACATGAAGATCATGACGCGCATGGGCCGTGCCGTGTACGACGTGCTGGGCACCGATGGCGAATTCGTGCCGTGCGTGCACAGCGTGGGCGCGCCGCTGGCGGCGGGCCAGGCCGATGTGAAATGGCCGTGCAACAGCACCAAGTACATCGTGCATTTCCCGGAAACGCGCGAAATCTGGTCCTTCGGTTCGGGCTACGGCGGCAACGCCTTGCTGGGCAAGAAATGTTTCGCCCTGCGCATCGCCTCGAACATGGGCTACCAGGAAGCGCAAGCATCGGACAACAACCCGGGCTGGCTGGCCGAACACATGCTGATCCTCGGTGTGGAATCGCCGGAAGGCAAGAAGCATTACGTGGCGGCAGCGTTCCCGTCCGCTTGCGGCAAGACCAATTTCGCCATGCTGATCCCGCCGGCAAGTTTTAACGGCTGGAAAGTGACCACCATCGGCGATGATATCGCCTGGATCAAGCCGGGCGCCGATGGCCGCTTATATGCGATCAATCCGGAAGCCGGCTATTTTGGCGTGGCACCGGGCACCAATGAAAAAACCAATTACAACTGCATGGCGTCCATGCGCGACAACACGATTTTCACCAACGTGGCGCTGACGGACGACGGCGATGTCTGGTGGGAAGGCTTGACGAAAGAAGCGCCTAGCCACCTGATCGACTGGCAAGGCAAGGACTGGACGCCTGCGTCCGGCACCAAGGCCGCGCACCCGAACGCGCGCTTCACGGTTGCGGCAACGCAAAACCCCGTGATCGACGCGGCCTGGGACGATCCGGCCGGCGTGCCGATCTCGGCCTTCATCTTCGGCGGCCGCCGCTCGACCACCGTGCCGCTGGTCACCGAGGCGCGCAACTGGGTGGAAGGCGTGTACATGGCCGCCACCATGGGTTCGGAAACGACGGCTGCGGCCGTGGGTCAGATGGGCGTCGTGCGCCGCGATCCATTTGCCATGTTGCCGTTTATCGGCTATAACATGAGCGATTACTTCCAGCACTGGCTGGACATGGGCGTCAAGGTAGGCAAAGTCAACCCGGCGGCCCTGCCGAAGATCTACTGCGTCAACTGGTTCCGTACGGACGCGGCCGGCAAATTCGTCTGGCCTGGCTTCGGCGACAATATGCGCGTACTGAAGTGGATGCTGGAGCGCATCGAAGGCAAGGCGGGCGGCGTGGAAAACCTGTTCGGCACGACGCCGCGGTATGGTGATCTGAACTGGGATGGCTTGCCATTCACGCAAGAACAGTTCGACACTATCACCTCGATCGACAAGGCCGCGTGGGTCGAAGAATTGAAATTGCATACGCAGTTGTTTGAAAAACTCGCGTATCATCTGCCGAAAGAATTGGCAAATCACAAGGCTGCGCTGGAAAAGCGTTTGGCTGAGTAAGCGTTTAGTAGTGGGGGAGAAACACGTCGGCAAAGACTGGCGTGCGATAAATGACACGCCGGCAATGACTGGGGTGCTTTTAAAAGAGAAACGGTGCGGATTGCATGAGCAATCCGCGCCGTTTTTTATGCCGTGCCCGATGCGTCTAGCCGGCCTTGGCCGGCACGACATAAACAGGGTAGACCGGGTCCAGCATTTTGGGGCATTGCCCAGGCTTTGCTGCGGGAAAGGTGACCGCCAGCGGCGCCGTCTCATGCAGGCTGTCCTCCACTTCCAGTACGCCCGCGTAGGCCTTGACCAAACGTGGCGCAGGCGCCTGGCATTCGCCTATCGCCAGTTCGCGTCCCTGGCCATGGAAACTGCTGCCATAGGGAATCTTGGTGCAGACAGTCGGCCAATATTGGAATGCCGTAAAACCTTGTGTCGCAGAGAATTGCTGCTGGTCCCGCTGCTCCAGTTTTTCCTGCATGAAGTACATCAGCAGTGCTGGATAGGCCTCGTACGCCGGAGGCAGCGCCAGGCGCAATGGCTGGCTGGCCAGCGTGACCAGAATGTCGCAACTGCCGCCGCGGGCCATGCGGAGCTTTTCGCGCCTGGCGGCACCGTCCGCGCCGATCGTGAAGGGTGTCTGGCCGTCCAGATTCAGCGACGTTCTTGCCATGCGCAGCTCGGCCTTCAGGCGCTGCCCGCCATCGCGATAGACAATATCGTAGACCTTGCCAGGCTTAAACCCTTCACCTGCCTCGACCCGGTACAGCCCGTAGGCTGCATCGACCTCGTCACTGATATCGCGCAAACCATTCTGTAAGGCAAATCGTTTCACCTTGTCGCTGGGGCCGTCCTGTTCCTGTTTTGACCAGTCCCATTTCAACGATATCAGGGTGCGGCAGAGTGGCGTGAGCGGCTGTTCTTGCTTTGCGCATTGCTGCATTCGGCTATTGGCCAGAAAGCTGGTCTTATCTTGCACGCCCATCTGCTTTTCCACATGCAGCCGCACCACTACCGGCGTCAGCTTGCGGCCCGTGCCGCGTTCCCGGAGTTGGAAGCGCTTTGCGGAGAGGGCGACCGGCGGAGCGACGATCGAATAGCCGTCCTCATCGCTGGCCAGGGTATCGGGATACTGCCCGGGACGAAACAGGATGCCACGGGCATTGGCGGGCAAGGTGACGGACTGCGCACGCTTGCCCTTGGCCGGCGCAAGGTGCAGGAATTGCCCAGGTTCGTCTGGCGGGCAAAAACAGGCCCATGCGGGCAGCGCGGCGCCAGCCAATGCCACGGCGATGCCGCCGCGCGCCAATGTTGAAAATGATGATGCAATCGACAAACCGCCCTCAGTATGAAAGTGGCCGCATGGCCGGGAAAACAGTTTCCCATAGAAAAATCCCCCGGGCAAGACAACTGGCCGGGGGATCGTGAGGGAAATTGGAACTTATTGCTTCAGCAGCGGCCCCAGGTACTTGCCCGTCACGCTGGCCGGGTTCAGCGCCACGTCTTCCGGCGTGCCCGTGGCGATGATCTGGCCGCCGCCGGCGCCGCCTTCCGGACCCAGGTCGACGATCCAGTCGGCCGTCTTGATGACGTCCAGGTTGTGCTCGATGATGACGAGGGTGTTGCCCTGGTCGCGCAGGCGGTGGATGACTTTCAGCAGCAGGTCGATGTCGTGGAAGTGCAAGCCTGTCGTCGGTTCGTCGAGGATGTACAGGGTGCGGCCCGTGTCGCGCTTGGACAGTTCCAGCGACAATTTGACGCGCTGCGCCTCGCCACCGGACAGGGTGGTGGCGCTTTGCCCCAGCTTGATGTAGCCGAGGCCCACGTCGAGCAGGGTTTGCAGCTTGCGCGCGATCAAGGGGACGGGCTTGAAGAATTCATGCGCCTCTTCCACCGTCATGCCCAGCACTTCCGTGATGTTCTTGCCCTTGTATTGCACTTCCAGCGTTTCGCGGTTGTAGCGCTTGCCGTGGCACACGTCGCACGGCACGTAGACGTCGGGCAGGAAATGCATCTCAACCTTGATCACGCCATCGCCCTGGCATGCTTCGCAGCGTCCGCCCTTCACGTTGAACGAGAAGCGGCCCGCGCTGTAGCCGCGTTCCTTGGCCGTGGGCACGGTGGAGAACAAGTCGCGGATCGGTGTGAACAGGCCCGTGTACGTGGCGGGATTCGAGCGCGGCGTGCGGCCGATCGGCGCCTGGTCGACGGAAATGACCTTGTCGAAGTGTTCCAGGCCGCTGATCGATTCGTGCGGCGCCGGTTCCGTCTGCGAACCGTACAGATGGCGCGACAGGGCCGGATACAGGGTGTCGTTGACCAGCGACGATTTGCCGGAACCGGACACGCCCGTGACGCATGTCATCAGGCCCACCGGCAAGCTCAGCGACACCTTCTTCAGGTTGTTGCCAGTGGCGCCCGTGATCACCAGCTGCTTTTCCGGGTTGCTGGCATGGCGCTTGGCGGGCACGGCGATTTTCAGCTTGCCGTTCAGGTATTGCGCCGTCAGCGACTTCTTGTTCTTGAGAATGTCGGGCAAGGTGCCTTCGGCGATGATCTCGCCGCCGTGCACGCCCGCGCCGATGCCCATGTCGACGATGTAGTCGGCCGTGCGGATGGCGTCTTCGTCATGCTCGACCACCAGCACGCTGTTGCCGATGTCGCGCAAGTGTTTCAGGGTTTCAATCAGGCGGTCATTATCGCGCTGATGCAAGCCGATCGACGGTTCATCGAGCACATACATGACACCCGTCAAACCGGAGCCGATTTGCGACGCGAGGCGGATGCGCTGTGCCTCTCCGCCGGACAGCGTGTCGGCGCTGCGGTCCAGCGACAGGTAATCGAGGCCCACGTTGTTGAGGAATTTCAGGCGCGAAATGATTTCCTTGACGACGCGGTCGGCGATCTCTTTCTTGGCGCCCGTCAGTTTCAGCTTTTCAAAGAATTCCAGCGTTTCGCGCAGCGGTTTTTCCGCCACTTCATAGATGGCGCGCTGCTGCTTGCCGGTGCCGACCTTGACGAAGCGCGCTTCCACGCGCAGGCGCGCGCCATCGCATGAGGGGCAGCATTTTTCATTGATGAACTTGGCCAGTTCTTCCTTGACGGCCATCGAATCCGTTTCGCGGTAGCGGCGCTGCAGATTGTTGACCACGCCTTCAAACGTGTGTTCCTTGATGACGGTGCGGCCCCGTTCGTTGACATAGGTAAACGGAATCACTTGCTTGCCGGAACCGTACAGCACGGCTTGCTGGGCATTCAGTGCCAGCTGTTCGAACGGCATGTCGAGGTCGAATTCGTAATACGCGGCCAGGTTCGACAGCATCTGGAAGTAAAACTGGTTGCGGCGGTCCCAGCCCTTGACGGCGCCCGACGCGAGCGACAGGTTCGGGAACGCGACGATGCGTTTCGGGTCAAAGAATTCAATGTGTCCCAGGCCGTCGCATTCCGGGCAGGCGCCCATCGGGTTGTTGAACGAGAACAGACGCGGTTCCAGTTCCTGCAGGGAATAGCCACACACATTGCAGGCGAACTTGTTCGAGTACACGTGTTCCTGGGCGGTATCCATTTCGTAGGCGATGGCGCGGCCATCGGCCAGGCGCAGGGCCGTCTCGAAACTTTCCGCCAGGCGCTGCTTGATCTCCTGGTTCACCTTGACCCGGTCGATGACGACGTCGATCGTGTGTTTTTCCGTTTTCTTTAATTTCGGGAGGTCATCGACTTCATAGATTTTCGCCGCATGCGTGCCGCTCTGCACGCGAAAGCGCACGAAGCCCTGCGCCTGCATCTGCTCGAACAGGTCCACGTGTTCGCCCTTGCGGTTGGCGACGACGGGCGCCAGTATCATCAGCTTGGTGTCTTCCGGCATGGCCAGCACGGCATCGACCATTTGCGATACGGACTGGGCGGCCAGCGCGTTTTCCGGATGGTCGGGGCAGTACGGCGTACCCACGCGCGCATACAGCAGGCGCAGATAATCGTGGATTTCCGTCACGGTACCCACGGTCGAGCGCGGGTTGTGCGACGTTGCCTTCTGTTCGATGGAGATGGCCGGCGATAGGCCCTCGATCAGGTCGACATCGGGCTTTTCCATCAATTGCAGGAACTGGCGCGCATACGCCGACAGCGACTCGACATAGCGGCGCTGGCCTTCCGCATACAGGGTATCGAAGGCCAGCGACGACTTGCCGGAGCCGGACAAGCCGGTAATCACGATCAGCTTATTGCGCGGCAAATCGAGATTGATATTCTTGAGGTTATGCGTGCGAGCGCCGCGAATGCGGATCTGTTCCATGTGATTGCCTTGCTTTCAGTGAGTGGTGCGGCCGGCGCATTGTGCCTGGGTGCGGATGCGGAGCCACAACGGGTCAACCTGTAACTATAGCCGGGTTTTGCTCTGCATGCCTGAGGCGTCCATGGGCGGATTGCGCCGCCGGACGAACGTGCCCTGACAAAGTTTGATACAGATGCGTACTGACGTTTGAATACTGTATATAATACCAGTATTCAAGTTTCTTGTTTTCCTCTGCCGTGAAAAAAACGTGCCACCGCACGAGAGATGGCGTTCGCCAGAAAGCGGGTGCTTTGCGTCGCGTGGTCGCTTATAATCCTCGTTTAGTACACTAAACTACCGCGCGGGACACCGGCTCCCGCTGCAGTTCATCAGGAGTTATTCATGGCATCAGTCAACAAAGTCATCATCGTCGGCAATCTGGGCCGTGACCCGGAAATCCGCTACATGCCTAGCGGCGACGCGATCGCCAACATCGCCGTGGCCACTTCGTACAAGTCGAAGGACCGCAACACGGGCGAACAAAAAGAATTGACAGAGTGGCACCGTATCTCGTTCTTCGGCCGCCTGGCGGAAATCGTCGGCCAATACCTGAAAAAAGGCTCGTCCGTCTACGTCGAAGGCCGTCTGCAAACCCGTAAATATACGGACAAGGACGGCGTCGAGAAGTACGCAACCGACATCATCGCGGAACAGATGCAAATGCTGGGCGGTCGCTCCGGCATGGGCGGCGACGCCGGCGGTGGCGATGACAGCTACGGCGGTGGCGGCGGCTACGACGCCCCGGCCCCGCGCCAGGCACCAGCCCCGCGTCCAGCTCCGGCACCGGCACCACGCCCGGCACCGAAGCCAGCGCCGAACTTCTCGGATATGGATGACGACATTCCGTTCTAATGGGCACTTTTCTTAATTCGTAAACAAAAGGCCTGCAGCCGAGAGACTGCAGGCCTTTTTTATGCACATGATCCGTCCTGGAATAAGTTGACACTTTTTCGTTACAGAGAAGGAGTGTCCGATGGAACAAGGGTTTCGACGCAGTCAGCGAGATTACAGCCTGGCTTTTAAATTGAGCGTTGTCGAGCAGGTTGAAAAAGGCGAGATGACGTACAA
>NZ_NEHB01000054.1 GCF_002127655.1 Janthinobacterium sp. GW456P | reverse complement strand
CGCGCAGCGGCACCCAGGTGACGGCCACAGGCAGCCATTCGTCCCAGGCGGCGGCGATGGCGGGCGGCAGTTGCGCGGCCTCGACGGCCAGCGGCGCGGCGTCCGCATGGCGCTCTGCCAGCGCCCGGCACAGMTGCCCGAGCCACTGGGCATACGGGGCGTTGGCTTCCACTTCCACCACGCCGGACAGGGTGTGCACGCCGCCGGCGTCGAACCACAGCGCCGCCTGGCGGTACGGCGCCAGCGCGCGGCTGTCGTTCACCAGCAGGAAGGCCAGTTCATTGGCGCTGGCCGCGGCGCGTGCGCGCTGGGCCAGTTCGAGCAAGGTCAGCAGGGGATCAAATGCCACCGCGTCGTTCATGCATGCGCTTTCGCCGCCGCCGCGCTACGCGACAACGCCGCCAGGCGCTCGGCGCCCGCGCCGCGCACGGCGCCCAGTTGCGCACTCAGGCCGGGACGTCCCACGGGGTCGGCGGGGCCGGCGTCGCGCGCCGAGGTCTTGATGACCTGGCCATCCCTGGTGATGACGATCTTGAAGGTCTGCACGGCGACGCGTCCCTGGGCGTCGCGCGCCGTGACCGTGAAGTGCAGCGTGCCTTCGAAGCCCGGCGGCGCCGTTCCCTCGAAGCGCGCCGCGCGGCTGTCGAAGCTGATCCAGGCAGGCAGGGGCCTGCCGTCGGCCTGCTGCGCGCTGAGCTGGAACGGCGTGCCGCCGCCGGACTGCACGAAGGTGTCGGGCGCCAGTTGCACCGCGATACGTTCACCGCTGTTAAACGCCTTGTCGCCGATCGGCACCTGCGAGAGCAGCGCATCGCTGCGCGACGGCAGTTCCGGCAAGCCGGTCGGCGTGAAGGCCGTCAGCAGCATGGCGGGATTGGTCAGTGCGGCGATGCTGAAGGGGGCCAGCGGACTTCTGGCGCCATCGGCCGCACGGCCGCCGTTGGCGCCGCCGCCCGGGCTGAACAGCTCCAGCGTGTCCGGCGCCAGGACGCGGGGGAGCGCCACGCCGGCGCCGCTGGCGGGGGCCGTCTCGGCCGCTGTCTTGTCCTCCTGCGCGGGGGCTTCCGGCAGGACGCGCGCGGGCGGCACCACCACGACGGGCGGCTTCACCGGTACGTTCACTTCCGCCGCCAGGATGGCGCCGTTGTTGCCGGCCGTATCGCGCACCACCACTTGCACCTGGCCGGCGGCGACGCCGGCCAGCGACCAGCTGTTGCCGGCCACGTCAGCCACCTGCCAGCTGGCGCCGCTATCGCGCGAGACGAGTACCGATTCGCCCGCCGCCAGCGGTGCCGATAGGTTGCCGCCAAGCACATTCTCGCCCGATAGCGTGGCCGAGGTGGGCGTGGCGACGGGGGCGATGGTGTCGAGCACATACGCTTGCGCATAGGCGGTGCCGTTGTTGCCGGCGGCATCGGTGACGCGCACCTTCAGGGTGCCGCTGCCCGACAGCGTCTGGCCGGACAGCGACCAGGTGGCGGCGCCGGTGCTGGCCGTGGCCAGGTTCCAGGTGGCGCCGTTGTCAAGCGAGACGTGGACGTTCTCGCCGGCCGCCAGGTTGGCCGCCAGCGTGCCGCTGATGGTCTGCGCCGCCGTCTTGGTGATGAAGTCGGTGCTGGAAGTGCCGGTGTCGGCCGAGAAGGTGGCGTTGGCCACGGTGTTGCTTGGCGCGCTGGTGTCGATGACGATGCTCAGCGCGGCCGAGGCGGCCGAGGCATTGCCGGCGGTGTCGGTGGCGATGGCGGTGATGGTGTGGCTGCCTTCGGCCAGCGGGCCCGTGGTCAGCGTCCAGCCGCCGGCGCCGGCGGTGACGGTGCCCAGCAGCGTGGAACCGTCAAACACGCTGACGGTGCTGCCGTTCTCGGCCGTGCCGCTCAGCGTCGGCGTGCTTTCGCTGGTGACGCCGTCGCTGCTGGAGGCGCCCGTGTCGCTGGCCGTGGCCAGCACCGGCGTGCCGGGCGTGACCGGCGCGCCGGTGTCGAGCACGTAGGCCTGGGTCTTGACGCTGCCGGTGTTGCCGGCGGCGTCGACGACCTTCAGCTGCAAGGTATTGCTGCCGGCCAGGGTGACGCCGTTCCAGCTCAGGGTCGTGCCGCTGACCTTGCCGGTGATGTCGGTCCAGCTGCCGCCGTTGTCGAGCGAGCCGTAGACGATGTCGCCGGCGGCCAGGGTGGTGCTCAGCGTGGCCGTGATGGTCTGGGCCGCGGTCTTGGTGATGAAGTCGCTGCCGCTGGCGCCGGTGTCGGCCGACAGGGCCAGGCTGTTGAAGCTGATGGGCGCCGCCGTGTTGTCGTAGACATAGGCTTGCGACACCACGGCGCCGTCGTTGCCGGCCGTGTCGCTGACCTTGACCAGCAGGGTGTTGCTGGAGGTCAGGGTCTGGCCGGCCAGCGACCAGGTGTTCTGGCCGATGGTGGCGGTGGCGGTGGCCCAGGTGGCGCCGTTGTCGAGCGAGACGAGCACGCGCTCGCCGCTGGCCAGGTTGGCCGACAGGGTGCCGCTGACGGTTTGCGCCGCCACGTTGGTGATGAAATCGGTGGACGAGGCGCCGCTGTCGGCGGAAAAGGCGATGCTGGCCACGCTGGTGGCGGGGGCGCCCGTGTCGAGCACGTAGGCCGTGCTGGTGGCGGCGCCGTTGTTGCCGGCCGCGTCGGTGACGCGCAGCTTCAAGGTGTCGCTGGCGGCCAGGGTGACGCCGGTCCAGGTCAGCGTGGTGCCGGACACCTTGCTGGTGATGTCGGTCCAGGTGGCGCCGTTGTCGAGCGAGCCGTAGACGATGTCGCCGGCGGCCGGCGCGCCGCTGAGGGTGGCGCTGATGGTTTGCGCCGCGGTGTTGGTGATCAGGTCGGTGCTGCTGGCGCCGGTGTCGGCCGACAGCGTAATGCCGCTGAAGCTGGTGGTCGGTACCGTGGTGTCGAGCACATAGGCTTGCGCATAGGCGGTGCCGTTGTTGCCGGCGTCGTCGGTGACGCGTACCTTCATGGTGCCGCTGCCCGACAGCGTCTGGCCGGACAGCGACCAGGTGTTGGTGCCGGTGCTGGCCGTGGCCAGGTTCCAGGTGGCGCCGTTGTCAAGCGAGACGTGGACGTGCTCGCCGGCCGCCAGGTTGGCCGCCAGCGTGCCGCTGATGGTCTGCGCCGCCGTCTTCGTGATGAAGTCGGTGTTGGAAGTGCCGGTGTCGGCCGACAAGGCGGCGTTGGCCACGGTGTTGGTCGGCGCGACGGAGTCGATGACGAGGTCCTTGTTGGCGCCCAGCGAGCCGGCCGTGCCCGGCGTGGCCAGCGTGACGTCGGCCGGCTGGTTGGCGCCGCCGGCATCGACGATGGTGGCGCCGTTGAGCAGCAGCGCGGCGCTCGAGCTGTAGTCGAGATCGGCACTGTTCTGGCCGGCGCCGACCGTGTAGCTGAACGACAGGGTGCTGGTGCCCGAGCCGCTGGCATAGGTGGCTTGGCCGCCGCCGTCGAGCGCCAGGGTCGGCGTGCCGCCCGTGGTGTCGACGTTGACCGCGGTGGAGAAGTCGACCGTGATGATGATGGTCCGGCCGGCGCCGTAGGCGCCGTCGGCGGTGATGGCGCTGACGCCGGTGACGCTGGGGTTGCTGCCGTCGACATTGACGCCGGCCGTGCTGCCGACGCTGTTGAGCGTGACCACGGCGTAGTTGCCGGCCGTGTCGCGCAGCGTGCCGCCGTGGGTCGACAGTGCGCCGACCGTGATGCCATTGGCGTCGATGTCGCCGCTGGGCACGGTGTAGCGGAACAGCAGCGCGCTGGTGCCGGAGCCGGACACATAGTCGGCGTAGCGGGTGGTGGCGCCGACCACGAGGGCGATGCGCGGTGTGCCGCCGGCGGTGTCGACGAGGACGGCCTCGTCGAAGTTGACCGTGAAGTCCAGCGCGCCGCCGCTGTAGTAGGTGCCGTTGGCCGGCACCGCCACCGTGGCGACGGCCGGGGCGGTGGTGTCGACCTCGATCGTCAGCGCGGCCGAGGCGGCCGAGGCGTTGCCGGCGGTGTCGGTGGACACGACCGTGATGGTGTGGGAGCCTTCGGCCAGCACGCCGGTGGTCAGCGTCCAGCCGCCGGCGCCGGCGGTGACGGTGCCCAGCAGCGTGGCGCCGTCGAACACGGTGACGGTGCTGCCGTTCTCGGCCGTGCCGCTCAGCGTCGGCGTGGTGTCGCTGGTGATGTGGTCGTTGTTCTGCGCGCCGGTGTCGCTGGCCGTGGCCAGTACCGGCGTGCCGGGCGTGGCCGGCGTGCCGATGTCGAGCGTGTAGGCCTGGGTCTTGACGCTGCCGGTGTTGCCGGCGGCGTCGACGACCTTCAGCTGCAAGGTATTGCTGCCGGCCAGGGTGACACTGTTCCAGCTCAGGGCGGTGCCGCTGACCTTGCCGGTGATGTCGGTCCAGCTGCCGCCGTTGTCGAGCGAACCGTAAACGATGTCGCCGGCGGCCAGGGTGGTGCTCAGCGTGGCCGTGATGGTCTGGGCCGCGGTCTTGGTGATGAAGTCGCTGCCGCTGGCGCCGGTGTCGGCCGACAGCGCCAGGCTGTTGAAGGTGATGCTGGGCGCCGTGGTGTCGTAGACGTAGGCCTGGCTCAGCACGCTGCCGTCGTTGCCGGCGGTGTCGCTGACCTTGACCTTCAGCGTGTTGCTGGCGCTGAGCGTGCTGGCCAGCGACCAGGTGTTCTGGCCGACGGTGGCGGTGGCGGTGGCCCAGGTGGCGCCGTTGTCGAGCGAGACGAGCACGCGCTCGCCGCTGGCCAGGTTGGTCGACAGGGTGCCGCTGACGGTTTGCGCCGCCACGCTGGTGATGAAATCGGTCGACGAAGTGCCGGTATCGGCCGAGAAGCTGGCCGTGGCCACGCTGGTGGCCGGCGCGGTGATGTCGAGCGTGTAGTTCTGGGAACTCACGCCGCTGTCGTTGCCGGCCGCGTCGCTCACCTTGAACGCGATGGAATTGCTGCCGGCGCCCAGGGTGGCGCCGGTCCAGGTCAGCGTGGTGCCGGACACCTTGCTGGTGATGTCTGTCCAGGTGGCGCCGTTGTCGAGCGAGCCGTAGACGATGTCGCCGGCGGCCGGCGCGCCGCTGAGGGTGGCGCTGATGGTCTGGCTGGCCGTCCTGGTGATCAGGTCGGTGCTGCTGGTGCCGGTGTCGGCCGACAGCGAGATGCCGCTGAAGCTGGTGGTGGGCGCCGTGGTGTCGAGCGTGTAGGTGTGCGTGTAGGCGGTGCTGGAGCCGTCGGCGTTGGTGACGCGGGCCTGGAAGGTGCTGCTGCCGGCCAGCGTGGTGGTGGTGCTCCAGCTGCTGGAGCCGACCGTGTAGGTGGTGGCGTCGCTCCAGCTGCTGCCATTGTCATACGACACCTGGACCTTTTCGCCCGTGCTCAGCGTGGTCGACAGCGTGCCGCTGATGGTTTGCGCGGCGGTCTTGGTGATGAAGTCGCTGCTGCTGATGCCGGTGTCGGCCGACAGGCTGGCGCTGCTGACCGTGACCGTGGGCGGGTGCAATATGGCCTTGACGTCGGTGATGTCGAAATTCTGAAACAGCCCGAAATCGCCGGAACTGAACACCACCTGCTTGACGTCGTTGATCGGTTTGCTCAGGCCGGAATTGAGCAAGGTCTGCCAGCCGTTGGCCAGCGAGTTCACTGTGAACGTGTCTGTGGTGTTGTTGCCATACGTTAAGTTGATCGTCAGCGAGCCGCTCAGGACGCCGACATCGAAGGAACTGATGTCGAAGGTGTAGCCGGCAGCGATGCTGACCGTCAGCCTGACTTCATTGGTGGGACCCTGGTAGGCATACAGCCCGTCGGTGCCGTAGGTGAGGTCAATGCCCAGGCCGCCGGCGCTGGCGCCGCCGGAAAACGTGACATTCTGGCCGTTGATCTGTTTGACCACGGTGGTCGAGCTGTAGTCGGCATCGCTGCCGGTGAACGTGATCTTGGTCAGCAGGCCCTGATAGTCGGCGATGTCCAGCGCTTTGGTGTCGATCTTGCCGGCGTGCGCTTCGAGCGTCCAGTTGCCGCCGATGGCTGCCGCCCCGGTGGCGTCGCGCGAGCCCGCGACATCGGCGCCGGTGATGCGCGCCAGGTCGGCGATCAGCGCGTTGTGGTCGCCGGCGGCGACATCGCAGCCATACAGCAGCAAGTCGCCGTCGGTGCTCAGGGCCTGGCCCAGCTGCGCCAGTTCCGCCTGCACGCTGGCCGACGACAGCGAGGCGTCGGTCAGGCGCGCGGTGCCAAGGTTGAGGGTGCCCTCGGAACCGTGCGACAGGATGTGGATCGCGTCCAGGCCGCGCTGGCCGGCCGCCCACTGGGCGATCTGCGCCAGGCCGTCGCGGCTGCCGTCGAATTCGACGATGCCGACGCCGTCGCGCACGCCCGCCTCCAGGCTCTTGTAGTTGGCCACCGAGGTGTCGACCAGCACCACTTCCTTCTTGCCCTGGTCCTTGGCCGGCTCGGCCGCGCGCACCGTCACGGCTGGCGGCAGCGGCAGCGGCGCGCTTTCGTGCGCCTGCGCCGCGTGGGCGGCGTCGGCCACGGCGCCGTCGAACATGAAACGCTGCTCCAGCGGCAGCAGTTGCGAGGCGCGGCGCAGCGGACGGCGTACGGCAGTCGTCGCCGCGGCAGGGAAGAGGGGGTGGTTCATGTCAGGCTCCTGGTGATACGTGACTGGCGCGCTTGAGCGGCGCGCCTTGGGCGGCGAATTGGGCGAGGTGGGCGTCGATCTTGCGGTCGAGCGCCGGCCGCCATTCGGGCGGCATGATGGCCAGCACCTGGTCTTGCAACTGCCGCGCCTGGTCTTGCAGGGCGGGGTCGCTCAGGCGGCTGCGGGCGGCGCTGGCCCACAGATAGGTCTTGGCCAGATTGGCGGCGCCGGGCGCGCCCGTGCCGGCGTCGGGCGGCAGGTGGGCGTACAGTGTCGCTGTGGGCAGGTAGGCGGGGACATAGCCTTTGCTCGCCAGTTCTTCCAGTGCCAGCAGCGCCGCTTCGCCCTCGGTTTCGCCGCCTTCGCCCTGCGCTTGCATGATGGCCAGCTGATAGCGCGCCTCGTCGACCTGGCGTTCCGCCGCCATGCGGTACCAGTGGCGCGCCATGGCCGCATCGTGCGGCACGTCGGGGTCGTTGCGCAGGTAATTGGCCAGTTTCAGCATGGCCGGCGGCGAACCGCCCTGCGCCGCCTCGGCGCACAGCGCCAGGCCGTGCGGCACGTCCCTGGCGACATAGCGGCCGCGGACATAGAATTGGCTGGCCGAGCACAGCGAGATGAGGTGGCCGTTCGCGGCGGCGGCCAGGTAGCTGGCCAGCGCGGCACGGGCATTGCCTGGCGCATCCGGAGTGCGCATCAGGCAGTCGCCGGCGAAATGCAGGGCCGTCGGTATCTTGCCCTGGGCGGCCTTGCTGAACCACGCGCAGGCGGCGTCCGGGTCGGCTGGCCGGCCCCAGCCATTTTGGTGGAACTGGGCCAGGGTGAACTGGGCGAGGGGATTTTTCTCCGCGTGGCGCAGGAAGGCCGGATAGGCGTTGGCATAGTCGCCCTTGGCCAGCAAGGCATAGGCCGCTTGCAGCGGCAGGGCATGGTCGGCCGGCCGCGCGGCGCGCGCACCCGGCGCCGCCAGCAGCGTCAGGGATAGCAAGACTAGAAAGAGGCGGTGTGGCTGCATGATGATTTCGGCGGCCGCTCCGCTCGGAGGCGGCCGCGCAACACAAGGTTAGGTGGCGAGGTCCGTCAGTTCGATTGCGGGTAGATGCCGACGGAGGCGATGTAGTAATACATGGCCATGGACGGCTGCATGATGCTGAACGCGGCGCCCGTGCCTGCAGGGCCGCTGACGGCTGCCGGCAGGGAGCCGCTCAGCGTCACCGGGGCGGTACCGGCCAGCGTAATGGTAGGCGAGCCGGTGGAGGTGACGGTAATGCTGCCGCCCAGGGTGCCGCCGCCCATTCCCACGTCAGGAACGCTGCTGTTATACAGCTTCGCCACCGGGGTGTTCACCGCTCCTGCCACGCCGCCGGCAATCGGCGCGGCAGACGTGCCCGCTGCGCTGCTGGCTTTCAGTGTCAGCGTCAGCGCACTGGTATTGGCGCTGTAGGTGACGGGCGTCATCGAAATGGTGCTGGGTGTGCCGGTCGTCTGAGCCAGGTTGACCGAGCCGCTGACTTTGCTCAAGTCGACTGCCGGCAAGGTGTGCGCATGGGCCGGCAGATTGGCCATGGTCAGGGTGGCGCTGACGGCCCCTATTTTCTGGCCCACCGTGTAGCTGGTGGTGGCGTCGACGGTGCCGGCGCCGATCACGGTGCGGCCGCGCAGGTCCGGCAGGTTGAAGGTGGTGGTGTTGCCGCCATAGGTCGTACCCAGCAGCGAATACAGCGCGGCATTCTGGTTGACGTTGAGGGACTGGCCGTTGGCCGGCAGGTAGCCGTACAGGTCATTGCGGGTCCAGGCCATCACGCAGATGCTGGAAACATAGGGTTCGGCGGGGCAGGCGTAGCTGGCGGTACTCCAGCTGGCTGCGGCCACGGCGACGGCGGCGAGCGTCAGGCAGCGGGCGACGCGGTGCGAACGAGATTTCATGTGCTCTCCTTTTGGTCTAAGCAGGGTGAAAAAATCACTTTGCCGGCGGCTGCATCAGCACCTTGCCGCTCATGCCGGCCACCAGCTCGCCGAAGCGCCCGTCGATGACCGCGCTCAGCTTGACGGACTGGCTGACGGGGTCGACGCGGGCGCCGATGCGCTGCACCTTGGCCGGGTAGCTCTTGCCCGTTTCGTCGATGCTGACCTGGAAGGGCGTGCCGTTGCGCACCCAGCTCATCCAGCGAGATGGAATGATGAATTCCAGCACCAGGGTGCTGTCGTCGAGAATTTCCAGCAGGGCCTGGCCCGGCTGCACGTACTGCTGTTCGCGCGCCTTCTGCTCGGCGATGCGGCCGGCGAACGGCGCGACGATCTGGCATTTGCCCAGCAACGCCCGGTTGGCAGCCACTTCGGCCTGCGCCTTGAGCGCTTCTGCCCTGGAAATGTCGAGTTCGACCTTGCCCACGGAATTGAGGTTGGCGAGTTTCTGGTTGCCCTGCCAATTGGTTTCGGCCGCCATCCGCGCCGCTTCCGCCTTGGCCAGCTGCGCTTGCTGTAGCACGCAATCGAACTGCACCAGCAACTGTCCCTGCTTGAAGGCCGCGCCTTCCGGCAGCGGCAGGCGGTTGATCTTGGCGCCGATCTCGGCGGCCAGGGTGGTGTAGCGGCGCGGCGCCAGCTGGGCGCGGATTTCCCGCGTTTCCAGCGTGGCGCCGGCGCTGGCCGCCTGCGGCGCGGCGGCCAGGGCGGCGTGCTGCAAGGTCAGGCCCAGCGCGCTGGCCAGGGTCATGCGTATTGCGGGTGCGACCAACTTCATGGACGGTCCTCGGGCGATGGCAGCTGTGCCTGGTTCCAGGTCTGCAGCGATTGCGCGACGGCCGCCGTCAGTTCGGCCAGCGGCATGTCGGACGAGCCGTTGACCACCGGCTCCATGCCCAGGGTGGCTTGCAGGCGCGATGCTGCGGCCTGCGCGTTCGACAGTGCCTGGTAGCGGCGCAGCTGCGACAGGACGGCCGTGCTTTGCTGCGAAATGCGGTCCAGCGCCGACTGTTTCTGCGCTTCGGCCTGGTTGGCGATGTGCTGGGCGATACGCCCGTCCACTTCGGCGATGGCGTCGGCGCGCTCATACTGGCGGGCCGTGTTGGCGTATTGCTGGCGAGCAATATGAAGCTGGCTCAGCACAGCCATCTGCATGGCCATGCGGCGCTGGTTGGCCAGGCTCACGCCCGCGTCGGCCAGGCGCATCTGCGCTGGCGCCGATAACAGGCCCAGCAGGTTGAACGAGATCTGCGCGCCGGCCTCGTTCCAGTTTTGATGGATCAGGTAATCGTCGTTGCTGTGCTTGACGCCATAGTTGAAGGACAGGCCGGGGAACAGCTTGAGCATGGTGCGCCGGGTTTCCTGCTGGGCGATGCGGGCGTTGTAGATGCCTTCGCGCAGGTCGGGATTGCGCAGCAGCGCCACTTCTTCCATTTTCTCGATCGGCTGGTTCAGCCAGGCCGTGTTGACGTCGCCGCCCGCTTCGACCACGCTGTAGCCGCTGCTCAGCGGCAGCGCGGTCAGGGCCGCCAGTTCCACGCGCGCCGTCGACAGTTCTTGCTCGATGGTTTCCAGCAGACGCAGGTTTTCCAGCAGCTGGCGCTGGTAGCGCAACGGTTCCAGTGGCGAACGGATGCGGTCGCTCTCCGCCGTGCGCGCATCCTTCAGGGCCGCTTCCGATTCGGCGATGGTGCTGCGCAGCAAGGGCACCAGCTTCTGCGCCGCCACCACGCGCCAGTAGGCGGTGCGCACGTCGAGTATCAGGTTGTGCAGGGCCTTGCGGCGGCGCTCGCCGGCGATCATCACGCGGTCCGCATTCTGCCGCGCCGCGTAGTAGCTCTGGCCGAAATCGAGCAGGCTCCAGGAAATGCCCAGTTCCGTGCTCAGCACCTGGCGGCTTGACGAGATATAGGGATTGGCCAGCGACGGCGCGCCCGTGACGGAATCGACGCTGCGCGTGATCAGGTCATTGTTGCGGTCGCGGTAGCCGGCCGAGGCGATCAGCTTGGGCAGCATGTCGAACTGCCCTGCCTCGAAGGTGCCCATGGCCACGGCTTCCTCCATGGCCTTGTAGCGGCGCTCGGCGTTGTATTTGATGGCGCGCGCGATGGCGCCATCGAGGGTCAGGGGCCCGTTCAGCGGTTCCACGTCGCGCGCCAGGGCCGCCTTGTCGTCCTGCAGCGTGGCGCGTACCTCGGCCGTGGAGAGCTTGGCCGTGCCGACGTCGAGTGTCGAGCATGCGCTCAGCAGCCATAAGCTGGCGCAGCCGAGCATGAGTGTCCTGATCGCGGAAGTGTGCATGGGATGATTTGATTGTTGAGCGCGCATTAATGGATATTTTCGAGGAAACTGTCGGGTTAATGACGGGGAAACAGTAATTTGCTTTCGAGTAAGTATATGACGTCAGGCTCATTCCAATAATCAATTTTTCATTTGTTGCATGTATGCCACATTTATTTATTTGCGAAGTTATGCCGGGGCACAGGACAAATCGATCACGGCGCATGCGTACGCCGACTGGACGCAGCAGCGCAGAGTGTGGTGCCATGGCTGTCGAGCCAATGCACGGCGGTCTGCGTGATAACGGGAAGATATTAAATTACTGAAATAAATATTCTATTTAGTAATTTTTTTATGTGTGCCGCGATTCTTGAGTGGCATGCATTAAATCAGCATTATTATTAATTTTGACATAATATCCTGCGCGCTTATCGGTGCCGATTCGGGCGCTTCCGGCGTCATGGAATGACAGGCTGGCGCGGTACATCCTCTTCAAGTCAGCCAGGCACGCGCCAGGCCAAGCGCCGCGCAGACCAGCAGCAAGCGTATGGGACCGGTCTGAAAGCGTAGGAGGGCCACTGCCGCCGCCGCAGCGATCCCGACGGCCAGCCAGTCCCAGTGCGGCAGCGGGTTTTCTTGCCAGAAGACATGGCGGCCAAAGAACAGCGCCAGGCTGGCGATGACGCCCACCACGGCCGCCGAGATGGCCGTCAAGGGCGCGCTCAGGCGCAAATTGCCGCGCGACGCCTCCACCAGAGGCGCGCCGGCCAGGATGAAGATAAACGAGGGCAGGAAAGTAAACCAGCTGGCGACGAGGGCGCCGCACACGCCCGCCAGCCACAGCTGTTCTCCCGTCACGGCATGGCTCCAGCCGCCGACAAAGCCGATGAAGGCGACGATCATGATCAGGGGACCGGGCGTCGTCTCGCCCAGCGCCAGGCCATCCATCATCTGCGCGCTGGTGATCCAGTGGTAGTGGTCGGCGGCGCCCTGCACCAGATAGGGCAGCACGGCATACGCCCCGCCGAACGTGAGCAGGGCGGCCTTGCTGAAAAACACGCCCATCTGCGCCAGCGGCTGGTCCGTTCCGCCCGCCAGCGCCAGGCCCAGCCAGGCAAAGAAGGCCAGCGCCAGGCCCACGGCGACCGTGCCAAGCAGGCGCGGCCAGCGGAAGCGCGCGTAGTCCGGCGTGGGCGTGTGGTCATCGATCAGGGCGGCGCCGTAGCGGGCCGCGCCGCCATGCGCGGTACATTTGGCATGAAAATGCGCCGGCAGCCAGCGGCCGCCCGCCATGCCCAGCAGGGCGGCGGCGAGCACGATCAGCGGAAATGGCAGCCCTAGCGCGGCGATGGCGACAAATGCCGCCGCCGCGATGGCGATCAGGCTGGGGCTGCGCAAGGTGCGCCGGCCCAGGCGCCAGGCGGCCGCCAGCACGATGGCGACGACGGCCGGCTTGATACCGTACAGGATGCCGGCGATGGCGCCCACGTTGCCATACGCCATATACAGCCAGGACAGGGCGATCAGCACCAGCAGCGAGGGCAGCAAAAAAAGCAGGCCCGCCACCAGGGCGCCGCGCGTGCGGTGCATCAGCCAGCCGATGTAGATGGCCAGCTGGGTCGCTTCCGGCCCCGGCAGCAGCATGCAGTAATTGAGGGCGTGCAGGAAACGCTGCTCCGAAATCCAGCGCCGCTTTTCCACCAGCTCCGCATGCATCATGGCGATTTGGCCGGCCGGGCCGCCAAAGCTGACGCAGCCGAGCTTGAGCCAGTACCAGAAGGCGCTGCGCAGGCTGACGGGGGCGGGAGGAAGGTTGGCGTTTTCGTGCATGGCGGCTGGCTGGCAAAGGTGGGGACGTAAAAAAGGGGAAGCCTGAGCTCCCCCCTTTCCTCATTCGCGGCTGGGCGAACCCGGCACGCTTATGGACGTTGCGTGTTGACCTGGATCAACGGCTCATCCGATTGCGGCGGCAATGGCTTGCGTTCGCGCGGCTTGCGCACGGGAGCGACTGCCTTGGCGGCCGCTTCCTGCGCCAGGCGCAGTTTTTCCGGATCGGTGGCGGCCAGGGTCAGGCCGGCCGAACCGAGCACCGCGTTCAAGTCCAGCGGCGCGGCCACGGGAGCAGGAGCTGCGACGGGCGCCGGTGCAGGCGCCGCCACAGGGGCTGGTGCCGGAGCAGGAGCAACTTCGGCAACCACCGGTGCGGCTTCCACCACGGCCGGTGCCGCTTGGGCTACTGGCGCTTCTTCAGCCACGGCGGCGGTTTCCACGACAGCAACCGTTTCCACGACCGGTGCCGCTTCGACGATGACTTCCGCTGGCGCCGGTGCCGGGGCAGCTTCCGCTTTCTCGGCAAAGCTGTACTCGGCAGCTGGCCTTGGTTCGGCAGCGGCTGGTTCAGCTTGCGCCGCAGCCACTTCGACAGGGGTTTGCGCTACGACCGGTGCAGCAACTGGCGCGGCTTCAGCGGCAGGAGCGGCTTCCTCGACCTTGGCGATATCCACCACCTTGGCCACTTCCACCACTTCGACCACTTCCACGACGGCAGCTTCCACCGGCGCAGCGACGGCGACGACTGCGGTGGCAGCCACGACGGCGACCGGAGCAGCATCAGTTGCGGCTTGCGGCGCCGGAGCGACCGTAAAGCTGATCACTGGCGCGTCCTGGCCTTCGTTTTCGCCGTTTGCCGATTCGATCAGCTCGCCCGTTTCGCGGTCGCGGCGGTTGCGGTTGCGGCCGCCACGACGACGGCGGCGGCGCGGTTCTTCGCCTTCCACGTCGACTTCCGTCTCTTCGCCTTCAGGGCCGGCATTTGCCGGCGCTTTCAGCAGGTTCGCCGGTGCGGCGTCGGCTTCAGGGCCGTTGGACGGCACGACGACATTCACCGCGCTGGCACTGGCGCCAACCAGGGCCAGCTCTTCAGCTTTCACTTCAGCAACAACAGCCTTGTCGGCGCGTGGTTCGCGGCCTTCGCGTGGCTGGCGTGGCGGACGCTCGGCACGTTCCGGGCGCTCTGCGCGCTCGGGACGTTCCGCGCGTTCAGGACGTTCACCGCGTTCGCGTGGTGCTGCTGCCGTATCGCCGTTCTCGCGCGCTTCACGCGGTTCGCGTGGCGGACGCGGCGGGCGTGGCGGACGGGCCGCCTTTTCCAGTGCTTCCGCTTCTTTCGCTGTGTCGTCCTGGGCCGGGCGGCCCTGGCCTGGTTCGCGCTCTTCGCGGCCAGGCTTGCCGTTGCGGCCACGGCCACGCGGGCCACGGCTGTTGCGGTCGCCGCGGTCGCTGCCGGCCGGCTTGGCCGGTGCGACAGGGGAGGGCTCTGG
>NZ_NEHB01000053.1 GCF_002127655.1 Janthinobacterium sp. GW456P | reverse complement strand
CCCGATTGCTCCTGGCGGCGCCCGTGTCGGCGCCGGCGGCGGTGGCGGCAGCGGCGACGGGTTCGCCGCGTGCCTGGGGCGCCAGGGCGCCGATCATGGCGAGGGCAAGCGCCAGGCTGAGTACCCGGCTTCCGCTTGCTGTGCAATATGTGCTCATGGCGTGACTCCTCTGGTGCAGGTTAGAATTGTTGGGAGCTGCGTTCCAGCCCCTTGATGACATCGACGCGCGGACCGGACTGTGGCACGGGGGCGGCGGCGGGACGGCGGCGTGGCAGCGGCTTGGCTTGCACCATGGCGGCGGGGGCGGCCATGGCGACCTTTTCATCGAGCAAGCTGGACTTGGTGGCGCCTTCCGTGTTGACGGGCTTGTCCTCGACCTGGTTGCGCAGCACCAGCGACAGGGTGCCCACGCTGCGCGCCAGGTCGAGTTTTTCAGCCTGATCCGGCGTCAGCTCCAGGGTCACGGCGTTGACCACCTTGGGCTTGGTGTCGTCGCGGCTCGATTCCTGGGCGATGGCCAGCACGAGGATGCGTTCGAGCACGATCTTGGAAATGTTCGGATCGCGGTCCGGCGTCTTGCGGGCCCCTTCGCCCTGGGTATTGACGAGAATGTCGACGAAGTTGCCGGGCAGGGCGAAGCCGGCCACGCCCACCACGTCGTTGACGCGCACGGTCATGGCGCGCTTGCCCTCGGCGACGACGGCCGACAGGCCGCCTTGCGTGCCGGGAGGCGCCAGCTTGCCTTCCATGATCGGTTCGCCGTGCTGGATGCTGGTGCGCGTGACGCGCGTTTCCAGCAGTTTCGGATCGTTGATGGCGCCCGGCGGCAGCGCGTTCGATGGCCAGTCGACCATGCGCACCATGTCGGGCGTCAGACGCGCCCCCAGGCTGATGTCGACCTGGGCCACGGCCACCTTGTTGATGTTGCCCGAGGCTTGGGCATTGATCCAGCGCGCGGCCACGATGACCGCGGCGAACGCCAGGATGACCGCAATGGCCATCATCGTCAGAGCGCGTGCGTTTCTCATTTTGCTTCCCCTTTGTGCTGGACCGCTGCCGGTCCGGTGTGTGTGCTTGCGAGGTCGTTATCGCTGCCGAAGTAGTTTTGCCATGCCCAGAACAGGACTTCCGGAGACAGTTGCGCCGGGTGGTCTTCATAACGCGCCTGGTCGCAGACCTGCGCGAGGATGTCGCGCGGATAGCAGGCGAGCAAGGGCCGCTTGTAGAGGCTATGCAGGTGCAGCAGGTAGGTGTACGAGGCTTCGTCGAAATTGATGCCCAGCTGGGCGCAGGTGCTGCGGAACACGGCCAGGTAATGGTAGGCGCTCAGGGGACCCACATGGATCTTGTAGCCGATGCGGCGCAGGAAGGAGTCGTCGGCCAGCTGCTGCGGCGCCAGGTTCGACGAGAACACGACGATGACGTCGAAGGGCACGGGGAATTTGTAGCCCGTATGCAGCGACAGGTAATCGATGTGGCGCGCCATCGGCACGATCCAGCGGTTCATCAGTTCCACGGGCGAGCAGCGCTGGCGGCCCAGATCGTCGATGATGAAGATGCCGTTGTTGGCCTTCAGGTGCGGCGGCGCCTGGTACAGGCGGGTGCCCTGGTCGAACTGCAGGTCCAGCATGTCGAGCGTCAGTTCGCCGCCCGTCAGCACGGCGGGCCGTTCGGCGCGCACCCAGCGGGGATCGGACGGCACCGGGCCTTTGCTCGACAGGGTGTGCAGCATGGGGTCGAGGAAGGGTAGCACTTCGCCATCTACCATCACGGCATGGGGCAGGGCGATGGCGCCGCTGAGCAAGCCGTTCAGGCGCTCGGCCAGATAGCTCTTGCCGCTGCCGGCGGGGCCGTGGAAGAACAGGGCGCGCCCGGAATTCATGGCCGCGCCTAGCTGGTCGAGCACGGCCGAACTGGCCACCACGTTGCGGAATTCGCGCTGCACGTCGTCGCGCGTGACATGCATATCGGCCACGCTTTGCGCCAGCACCTGGTTGCTGTAATCGGACAAGGTGACGGGGGCGGGACCGCTGTAGGCGTTGCGGCGCATGTATTCGGCGGCGCGCAGGCGGCCCTGGTCGCCCAGCAGGTAATACAGGTCGGCGTCGGTGCCGCTGCCGCCGTTGCGGCGCGCTTCGCACAGCTTTTCGGCGCGCATGAAGGCGAGCAGCGGTTCGAGCACGCCGGCGCCCAGTTTCACGTGCGTCGACAGGGCGGGCAGGCCGATCTGGCCGCGCAGGAAGAGTATCTTGACCAGCAGTTCGACCAGGAACAGGAAGGGCAATCCCGTTTCCTCGACCGTGCGTGGCGCGCGCTTGGCCGCCGGTTCGACGCCGCCGCCGTCGCTGCGTTCTGGATAGGTGTCAGGCATGATGGTTACTCCTCGCTCGGTTGGCCGGATATCAGAAGATGAAGGGCAGCAGGCGGTACTTCACCTGGCGCATGTAGACGCGATAGCGCACGTCGGCGCACAGGAAACGCTCTTCGCGCAGCAGACGCATCACCATCATGCCCATCGTCGCGACATAGATAACGGCGTTGGCGGGCGAGGTGTTGGCCAGCAGGTAGCCGCTCAGGGAAATCAGATAGCTGGCATACAGCGGATGGCGTATCACGCGGTAGACGCCGCCCGTCTTGATCTCGCGCTGCGCCGCCACCAGGCCGAAGCTGCGGTTCAGCGACAGCAGGCCGGCGATCTGCAGCAGGCTGCCGACGGCCAGCAGGTAGCGCGCGCCGGGCCAGATGGCCATGTCGGACGGGGACAGCAGGAAGGGGGCGAAGGTGGCGCCGATGGCCAGCAGCCAGTCGCCCGCATCGGTCGAGACGCTGACGGGGGCCGAACGCACGATGAAGAACAGGGCGGCCAGGGTTTCGGCGGCGCAGAACAGCAGATAGCTCCAGTCGCCGCTGTGCAGGAATCCCACCACGTGTGCGCTGGCGAAGAACGTCCACAGGCAAGCCATGGCGATGCTGGTGAACAGGCTGGCGTGGCGCGAGTGGCAGAGGGTGGCGAGAGTGTCCATGGTCGTGTCCTAGCGTGGCGGGCAGGCGGCGCGTTTCAGCGCAGACTCCACAGGTGGGTGTACTGCAGGAAGATCTGCAAGCCGGTACCGCTGGCGATGGCGAAGGCGTAAGCCAGCTTGCCGGTGGCCGGCGGCGGTTCGGCGATCGTGGCGGCGCCGCCGGCCAGGCTGTGCAGCAGCGCGCCCAGCATCATGTGATAGGTGTTTTTCAGCACCTGGCGCAGGCGCTGGCCGGCCAGCGCGGCGGCCAGGGCCAGCACGCCGCCGCACAGGAAGGTCAGCAGGGCCGCTTCGAGCACGGCGTCGGGACCGAGGAAAGCGCCGCACATGGCCATCAGCTTGACATCGCCGGCACCCAGGGCGCGCAGCAGATACATGGGCAGCAGCAGGGCCAGTCCGGCGGCGGCGCCGGCCAGCGCCTGCAGCAGTCCCAGGCCGCCGAAGGAGGCGTCGAACAGGCCGGCGCCCGATGGCACGAAGCCGTTGAGGATCAGCCCCGTCAGCGTGCCCCACAGCACCAGCCGGTTCGGGATGCGGCGCGTGCGCAGGTCGTGCCACAGGGCGGCGGCGAGCAGGGTGGCCAGCACGGCCAGGCACAGCAGCATGGGCAGGTGGGCGTTCATGACGTCAGTCCTTCCTTGCTCATGCAGGGCGCCGTGGCCATGTGCATGGCCGGCGCCGCGGCCTGGCTGCCCAGGGCACGTCCTACCAGATGCCATACCAGTGCAGCGCCGGCCGCACCGACATAGCCGTCGACGGCGTAGTGCCAGCCCAGGTGGATGGAGCCGAGCAGGATCAGCACGGCGAAGGCGGACAAGGCGATCCCTGCGGCGCGGCTGACCTTCCAGCCCGTGATGGCCATCAGCACGGCGGTGGCCACATGCATGCTGGGCATGGCGGAGATCCCCAGTTCGCCGTTCGCGCCCTTGCTTTGATAGCCTTGCCACAGCATGTCCTGCACCTGCAGGGCCCAGACGGGAACGTGCTGGTTGGCGTCATGCAGGTAGGCCATCAGCGGCGCATACGGGTCGCTGGTGTGCAGGTGGCCGTAGTAGCAGGGGCCGACCGAGGCAAACAGCACGGCCAGGATGCTGCCCAGGGCGATCCAGGTCAGCGCAAAGCTGAGCAGGAACTGCATGCGCAGCAGCGGGCGGCGCGTGTCGAGGATCAGCCAGTACAGGATGGCGTAGAACAGGAAGAACCAGAAATGGTAGCTGAAGTTGAGCAAGCCCGTGACGAGCGGGTGGCCCAGCAGCGGCTGCAGCCTTTCCCACGGGGCCATGCCGCCATGCAGCGCGAGGTCCCAGGCGGACAGGGTGGCATCCCAGGTGTAGGGGTGCAGGCGCGGAATGGCGCCCTTGAAGACGGTGAAGCTGGAGGCGAAGACGGGAATCAGCAGCATGGCCGGCAGCGCGTGCAGCAGACGTTCGTTGCTCAGGTAGCGGCGCAGATCGTGGTACAGATAGTGGCACAGGCGGTGCGGGCGTTTCATCACCATGACGTGGATGGTATAGCCGCACAGGATGAAGACGGGACCCGTGAGGATGGCCACGAAGAAGCCGGCCAGCACGTTGAGGATCTCCGATGCGCTGGGCAGGCCGCCGGCCAGCAAGGTCGCGGCGGCGGCGTACAGCAGCACGATCAGCAGCAGGGCGCGGTGGGTGCGCAGCGAGGCGCGCAGGGTGTTCATGACAGGGCCAGGACCACTTGGTCCTTGACGTAGACAAACAGCAGCTTGACCTGGTCGCCCAGCACGGTGATCGTGACCACCAGCACTGCCGCGATCAGGCCCGCCAGCAACGCGTATTCGATCGCTGTAACGGCGGACTCGTCGGATAAACGGCTGAAGAGAGATTTCACGATGGGCCTCGCTAGGCGGTATCAAGGTGGGCGTGCCGGGAATATGGGGAAGCGTAGTCCGGGCTGGCGCTGGGCCGGCCCGGACGGCACCGCGTCAGGCATTGGCGGTGGTCAGCTTGGTGCCGATGGTGCTGAAGGTTTTTTTCAGCTGCGTGCCGACGATGGTGATGGCGGCGATGATCACCACGGCAATCAGGGCGGCGATCAGGCCATATTCGATTGCGGTGACGCCATCTTCTTCGCGGATAAAGTTTTTGATGAGGTTCATGACAACTCCTGGTGGTGGTTAAGGTACGGCGGTGGGTAAAACGGCATGGCGGTGCTTCTTCCTGTTGCTACGCTCTCATGGACTCTCGCCCAGTGCCAGCAGTCCGATGATGCAGACCACCGCCATGAGGGCCGCGACCAGGGCATAGCGGTAGAACGCGGCCTTTTCCTTGCCCTGCAAATAGGTGATCAGGGCTGTCGGAAAAAACTTGTCAAAGCGCATGCTGTGCTCCGTGTCGTGGTGGGTAGCGCGGTGATCTGCACTCCGGTAAATCCACTATAGAAGTTGGCACCTTGATCTACATCAGAAGAACATCCTTTTATTGCAAGGAGGAATTGCTTGTTTTTTTCGTGACAATTGTCATGGTCGAGTCTGGCGCGCGGGCGCAGGGGGGCAGGCCGCGCCGGTGGCTGGCGAAGGGGGGCGGAAGGGAGTGCGCGGCCGGGCAGCGGCCGTGCCGGGGGGCAGCGGTGTCAGGCGCCGGGCGGCAATTGGCCCAGCTGGTGCTTGGTGGCGTAGGCGTACAATTCCAGGCGGTTGTACACGCCCAGCTTGCGGTAGATCGACGTCAGGTGGTTGCGCAAGGTGTGCTCGGAGATAAACAGCTGGTCCGCCAGCAGCTTGGCCGGCGTGCCGCTGCCGTGCACCAGCGCGGCGATGATCTTTCTTTCCTTGAGGGTCAGGCTGGCGATGGCGATGGCTTGCGCCGAGCCGCCGCCGGGCTGCGTCAGCTGCGTCAGCATGCGTCCCAGCATCGCGTGTTCCAGCCACAGCTCGCCCTGGTATACCTTTTCGATGGCTTTCAGCACCATCTCCGCCGGCGCATCCTTGCTGACGATGCCGCGCGCGCCTTTCAGCACCGTCTGGTCCAGGACGGCCTGGTCGTGGCTGGCCGTCAGCACCAGCACGCGCGTGCTGCCGCACTGCGCCAGCGCGGGCAGGATGGCCAGCGAACTGATGCCGCCCAGGTCCAGGTCCAGCACGATCACATCCGGTTGCAGCGCCTTCGCCTGCTCCAGCGCCTCGGCGCTGTCGGACGCCGTGGCGACCACGCGCATGCCCGAGTGCTCGCCGCCGATCAGCCGCTCCAGGCCCCACAGCATGGTCTTGTGATCGTCCACCAGCATGACGCTGATGACATGGCTGGCCGGGGGCGTGTAGCGTAAGTCGTTCATATGGGGATCTCGATCTGCACGGAGGTATTGCCCAGCATGCCATGCGTGACGCGGGCCGTGCCGCCCAGGGCGGCTGCCCGCTCGGCCAGCGAGTCGGGCAGAAAATCGGGGACGTGCGCGGCCGCGCATTCGTTGTCGATGCTGATGTGCAGCGCGCCCTGCACGCAGGTCAGCTTGACGGCGCCGTGGCGCGCCGACGTATGCTTGCGGATATTGCTCATGCCTTCGTTGACGATCTGGAATACCTCGGCCGCCAGGCGGTCGTTGATGTGCAGGTCGCCTTCGATTTGCAGGGCGATGTCGATGCCATAGAATTCGCGGATCTGCGTGGCCTGGCGGCGCAGCGCGACCAGCAGTTCCGGCTCGCTTTGCACCTGGCCGTTCTTGAACGTGCGCGCGTAGCTGCGCAGGTCGGCGATCACCTGGCCCGACATGATGATCAGTTTTTCCAGTTCGGGCAGCAGCGGGTTGCCGGGCGTGGCTTCGTTGCGCAGGGCCGCCAGGCCGTGGCGCAAGCCGATATACGGCTGCACGGCCGTGTCATGCAGGTCGCGGGCGATCTTTTCGCGCTCGCGCGAGGCCGCCTGCGACGCCAGGCGGTCGAGCAGGTCGATGTTTTCAATGACGGGAAACGCCTGCGCGCCGATATGACTGAGAAACAGGGCGTCCGTCTTGCTCATGCTGGTGGCGGAGACGATAAAGATGCGGCCCTTGCCATTGCGCAGGGGCAGCGGTGCGCTGATGAAGGCGTGCGCTTCGAGTAGCTCGGCCAGGCGGTCGCCTGCCGCGTCGTCGTGCCGCAGCCAGCGTCCGCTGTCGGGATCGAGCATGCGCGCGCCGCCTGTCCACGGCAGCCAGCGGCCTGCGGGCTGGTTGTACAAGGCGATTTTATCGTGCGGGAAAGCAAGCAGAGGACTGGCCGCGTCATCGCTGAGGAGCGAGCTGGTGTGCACGACGCCCGTTGCCGTTTGCAGCACGCTGCGCAGCGACCAGACTCGCGTGCCCTTGTCCTGCATGATCAGCAGGCAGCTGCGGCCGTTGAAATAACTGCGGGTTTTTTCCAGTACGGAGGTAATGGTCTGATCGACGCCGAAGCGCGGATTGGACAGCTGGCTGACATCGCGCAGCAAGGCCAGGTGGCTGCGCTGCGTGATGGCCGAACCGCCCCAGTAGGCGATCATGTAGCCGAGCGCCAGCAGGAAGGTGGTACGCAGCAGCAGGCGCGACAGCTCCGCATCCGATTCGCCGAACAGGGCCGTGGCGGCGAACAGGCCGGCCGAGGCCAGGGTCACGCGCGCGCCTTCCTCGAAGCCCCGCTGGAACGACGAGGTCAGGATGGCAAAGAAAAAAAACAGGAAGAATAAATTGTTGTGGCTGCTGGTGGAAAACACGATCAGCGCATACCAGGCCACGTCGAGCCAGTACAGCAAGATGTCCTGGGGCAGGCTGAAGCCCAGCACGGCCAGCACGTAGAGCAGCAGGCTGTGCATGGTGTAGGCGGAAAAGATCAGCCAGGTAATCTTGCTCAGCTTGCCGGCGCTTTCGGGGTCGACGAACAGGGTCAGCAAGGTAGCGCTCGACAGCAGCAGGCGCATGCCGTTGACCATGGTCGTATCCATGCCGGCACCCGGCAAGCCGGATCTGAGGGGAGGATCGAGATTCACAAGCGCTCCTGGCCGTGTCCCGCATGGTGAGCCATGCGCAGGGATAGATACCACAGATAAATTCTTGTTATTGTTGCTGCAATCACTGACGAGTCTACGCACCCGCCATAAAGATGTCTACTGGAATCCTTTGCTCTGCGTTGCTTTTTTTACAGCGGCTGCACCATCACGCGGTTGCGCCCGGCGCCCTTGGCCAGGTACAGGGCGCGGTCGGCGGCGCCGATCAGGGCGGAGATGGTCGGCTGCTGCTGCGGGTGCTGGGTGGCGATGCCGATGCTGACCGTGATGTGCTTGACCTCATTGCCCGTTTTGGCATGCGGGATGCGCAGTCCGGCCGCGTGCTGGCGGATTACCTCGGCCATGCGCAGCGCCTGCGCCGCGTCCGTGTCGGGCAGGATGGCGGCAAATTCCTCGCCGCCATAGCGCGCCAGCAAGTCTGTGGGGCGCTGCAGCATGGCGGCCAGTTCGGCCGCCACGCGGATCAGGCAATCATCACCTTGCTGGTGGCCGTAATGGTCGTTGTAATCCTTGAAGTGATCGATATCGATCATCAGCAGCGACAGGGGGCTGCCCGTGCGTATGGCGCGCCGCATTTCCTTCTCGATCGCCACGTCGAAGTGGCGGCGGTTGGCGATGCCCGTCAAGCCGTCGGCAAAGGTTTGCGAACGCAGGACCATGGTTTGTTCGCGCAGCAGCTTTTCGCGGCCCACGGCGATGGTGACATCATTGATCTGGATCAGGCAGTGGCGCGGCGAATCGGGCAAATTGATCGGTGTGACGGCGATCGCCTGCTGCATGCGCTCGCGGCCTTCGGTCGCGCCATGCGTGTACAGGGGAAACGGCGCCTTGTGCAGGGTTTGCGACAGCAGCGACTGGAAATTGTCGCGCAGGGCCTGGGTGATGGCCGAATCGATGCGCTTGTGGCGCAGTTCGGGATAGACGGTGAAGAAGTCCTGGCCCAGCACGGCGTCGGCCTGGCATGCCGAGTGGCGCGCCATCCAGTGGTTCCACAGCACGATGCGGTGCTGCTCGTCGAGCACGATGGCGCCCAGGTTGACGGCACCGAGTATGCTCTCGAGCAGGGCGAGTCGGTGTAAGGCATCCGGCATGATCGTCACGCCTGTCCCAGGACCTTGGCCAGATAGTGGCTGATCTGCTGCTTCAGGTCGTGCAGGGCGGACAGGTCGAGCACGAATGCCACATAACCGTGGATCTGGTGCTTGGACAGCACGAAGTCGATATGCAGCATCAGCACGACGGCCTCGTCATCGTGGCCGCCGAACGAAGACAGGATTTCCGTGCTGGTGCCCACGTGGTACAGGGGCAGCGAGCCATGCAGTTCGCTGTCGAACAGGTTGGCCAAAGTCCCGACGCAGGAATTGAGGATGATGTTGCCGATCTCGCTCATCGCCTCCTGTTCCATCTCCGTCAGTTCCTGCAGCGGCATGGCGTCGCCCACCATCAGGCGCACGATTTCCAGGCTTTTATCTTCAGGAAACATCAGGATGGCTTCGGTGGCGAAAGCGCCATCGTAGTGCTGGCTGACGCCGCAGATGCGTTCGCCATCCTTCTTGCTGCCCAGCAGGGCGGCCGCGTCGGCACGGTTCAGGAAAGTGATCGATGGCACCGACATCGTGACTTCTTCATTGACGATCTCGCTCATCGCGGCAGCCGCATGGCCTACCCCGATGTTGAATATCTCCACGAGGGCATCGTTTTCCAGTTCGGAGAGATTGACCATGCTCACAGTCCCAGTGACTCGATCAGCTGGTGGATACGGGTTTCCGTGATCGGTTTTTCCATGAAGCCGACTTTCATTTCACTGGCGCGGTTGCGGATGGCGTTTTGCACATTCGCGGTGACGAGAACGATGTGCGTTTGCGGACACAGCGCACGCAATTGTTCCGCCGCCGCCACGCCGCCCATGCCGGGCATATTGACATCCAGTAATATCAGCACAGGGTTGACTGTCTTGACTTTTTCCAGGGCTTCTTCACCCGTCGCCGCCTCAAACACTTGCCAGTCTGCATGTTTGCTGAGGATGAACTGATGCGACATCAAACGTGAAACCCGGCTGTCATCGACAACAAGTACCTGTTTACTGTGATTCATTGGCTATTCCTGAAACGTCATATCGGTCAATCGTGGCATTTTCGCATATTTTAGAGGGCATAGAGAGGAATTGGCTGGGAATTGCCTTGGGGCAAAGTTTTCCCGCTTGCCTGTTGTATTCCATCGCCTGGTCCGTCATCATGGCCGGCTGGCCGGGCGGGCAATCCGTTAAAATAGCGGGATTCCTCACTTTAGCCTTTTTTTGCCATGACCCAAGACGAATTGAAGCAAGCCGTAGCCCGCGCCGCCATTAACTATGTGGTGGACGGTGAAATCATCGGTGTCGGCACCGGTTCCACCGCCAATTTTTTCATCGATGAACTGGCCAAGATCAAGGACCGCATCAAGGGGACGGTCGCGTCGTCCGAAGCGACGGCAGCGCGCCTGGCCGGTCATGGTATTCCTGTCTTCGACCTGAACGACGTCGAGTCGATCGCCGTCTACATCGATGGTGCCGATGAGATCACGGCCAGCGGCGCCATGATCAAGGGCGGCGGCGCGGCATTGACGCGCGAAAAGATTGTCGCATCCGTCGCGACACAGTTCGTCTGCATCGCCGACGGCTCCAAGCTGGTGGAAACCTTGGGCGCCTTCCCGCTGCCGGTGGAAGTGGTGCCGATGGCGCGCGCCGCCGTCTCGCGCCAGCTGGCCGCGCTGGGCGGCACGCCCCGCTTGCGCTTGAAGGCCGGCGGCACCGAAGCCTTCATCACCGACAACGGCGGCGAGATCATCGACGTGCTGGGCTTGCAGATTGCCGACCCGGTGGCGCTGGAACAGCAGATCAACCAGATCGTCGGCGTCATCGCCGTCGGCCTGTTCGCCGTGCGCGGCGCGAATGTCTGCCTGCTGGGCATGCCGGAAGGCGTGCGTACCTTGGCGTACTAAGGTGATAGCCGGCGTTCGCCGGCATTTGTACTTGTCTTACACGGCGGCCCCTTGCGGGCCGCTTGTCATGTGTGCCTGGCGCGCCTGGCGATATACGGCCACGGTGCGCAGCAAGCCGCCGAGGAAGATGCCGCTGAAGCAGCCATAGGCGAGGCAGACGGGCACGATAAAGCCGGTCGCATGGGCATAGGTCGGCGCGATCGCCAGGGTCACGGCCACCGCATATTTCATGCAGAAGATGCTCATCATCAACATCAACGGCACCCAGCTTCCGGGGCGCTGCACGCTGGCCCGCGCGGGTATGGCGACGATGGTGTCTGTCCTGGTCAACGACCATGCCAGCGCCGCGCCGGCCAGTGCGCCGGCGCCCCAGGCGAACGACGCGATGCCGGCCAGGCCGAAGCTGCCATGCACGCCGCTCAAGGACAGGGCCAGCATGACCAGGGGAATGATGCACAGCTTGCGCAAGCTCACTTCGCGCGCGCGGCTGGCCAGCACGCCCCGGTAGACGAGAAAGCCCAGGATGGCCCAGACGTAGAGGGGAGTGTGGCTGAAGATGTGCTGCAACATGGTGTCCGCCTTTGGAGTGAGGTTGTCGATGGACGTACTGTGCCAGCCGGCGGCACGGGCGGCGAGCGGGGTGCGACGAAACGGGGAAGGTCAGCCGTGAAGCAGCGTCAGGCGGCGTGAAACGGGGGAGGGGATGAAACAGCCCGTGACGCGGCGGCCACGGGCGAGAGTAGTGAAAGACTTACTCGGTTGGCGGGACATAACCCATGGCCGCATCGGCGCCATCGCCGAAGAAATGCTTTTCCATCTGCGTGGCCAGGTATTTGCGGGCGCGCGCGTCGGCCAGGTTCAAGCGGTTTTCATTGACCAGCATGGTCTGGTGCTTGAGCCAGGCAGCCCACGCTTCCTTCGACACGGATTCGTAAATCTTCTTGCCCAGTTCGCCCGGGTACGGCGGGAAATCCAGTCCTTCGGCTTCCTTGTTGAGTTTGATGCAGTGGATCGTGCGGGCCATCTGTGCTCCTGAATCAGTATAGAGATAAAGCGTGATTATAAGGCACTTTGCGCCTGCCCTCGCGGGGCCGTCGCGGCCTGGCGACACGCCGTTTGCCGCGCCCTTGCGCTGGATCAAATTTGATCTGCGCCGCCCTAGCTAGTAAGATGCCTTATCGCGCCAGCCGCTGGCTGCGCCTCGTCCAAGCAAATAGTAATAATGAAGTAATAACTAAGTAATAATTAACCAATATGGAATCCCTATGACCTCAGTGAAAGTCCATGGCATCGATGTCAGCAATACCGGCAGCTTCGCGCTGTTTGGCGGCATCAACGTGCTCGAATCGCGCGATCTGGCCATGCGCGCCTGCGAAGAATATGTGCGCGTGACGCAAAAACTGGGCATTCCCTATGTGTTCAAGGCCAGCTTCGACAAGGCCAACCGTTCCTCGATCCATTCCTACCGGGGACCGGGCCTGGAAGAAGGCATGCGCATCTTCCAGGACGTCAAGGCGGCGTTCGGCGTACCCGTGATTACCGACGTGCATGAGCCATGGCAGGCGCAGCAGGTGGCCGAAGTGGTCGACGTGCTGCAATTGCCTGCCTTCCTGGCGCGCCAGACGGACCTGGTCGTGGCCCTGGCGAAAACGGGTAAAGTCATCAACATCAAGAAGCCGCAATTCCTCAGCCCTGGCCAGATGGCCAATATCGTCGAGAAATTCAAGGAAGCGGGCAACGATCAATTGATCCTGTGCGACCGCGGCACTTGCCTCGGCTATGACAACCTGGTGGTCGACATGCTGGGCTTTGGCGTCATGAAAAAGACCTGCGACGACCTGCCCATCATCTTCGACGTCACCCACGCCCTGCAGCAGCGCGATCCCGGCGGCGCCGCTTCGGGCGGCCGCCGCCAGCAAGTGGCCGACCTGGCCCGCGCCGGCCTGGCCGTCGGCATCGCCGGCCTGTTCCTGGAAGCCCATCCGGACCCGGACAATGCCCGCTGCGACGGCCCCAGCGCCTTGCCTTTGGCCCAGCTGGAACCGTTCCTGGCGCAATTGAAGGCGCTGGATGACCTGGTGAAATCGTTTGCGCCGCTGAATATCAAGTAACGGTATTTAAGTAAAGAAAAAGCCCGGCATGCCGGGCTTTTTCAGTGTTACAGGGTTTTAATTAACACTTGCGATTTACGCTGCCAGTTATACATATGCTGGCGGTCCTTCGGCAAATCGTCGACGGTGGCCGGCACGAAGCCCCGCTTCTTGAACCAGTGCGAGGTGCGCGTGGTCAGCACGAACAGCTTGTTCAGGCCGGCGGCGCGCGCGCGGTTTTCCATGTGTTTCAGGATGCGCTCGCCGTCGCCCTGGGCTTGCACTTCCGGGTTGACCGTCAAACAGGCCATTTCCGCCATCTTTTGCGCGGGGAACGGGTACAGGGCGGCGCAGCCGAAGATCACGCCGTCATGCTCGATGACGGAGAAATAATCGATTTCGCGTTCGATCAGCTCGCGGCCCCGCTTCACCAAAGTGCCGTCCGCTTCCAGCGGCTCGATCAGCTTGATGATGCCGCCCACGTCTTCGATGGTGGCCTGGCGCAGGCTTTCCAGGTTTTCATGGCTGATCATCGTGCCCACGCCATCATGGGTAAACAATTCCAGCAGGGCCGAGCCGTCCATCGAGAAGGGCACGATGTGCGAGCGCTCGACGCCGTTGTGGCAAGCCTTGACGCAATGCTTCAGATAAAACGCCGTGGCGTCGGGCAGGAAGCCGGCCATCAGCACGGCTTCGGCCTGGTGCGACGACAGTTCGCGGATTTCCACGCCCGTGGCGTCTTCCATCATCGGCGTTTCGGTAATAAAGATCAGTTTATCCGCGTGCAGGGCGATGGCGGCGCTGCAGGCCACGTCTTCCATGGTGAGATTGAACGCTTCGCCCGTGGGCGAGAAGCCCAGCGGCGAGAGCAGCACCAGGCCGTCCGAACCGAGGATGGAATGGATGGTTTCGGCGTCGACCTTGCGCGTGATGCCCGTCAGTTCCAGGTCCACGCCATCGATCACGCCCAGCGGGCGCGCCGTGATGAAGTTGCCTGAAATGATACGGATGGCCGCATGCGACATCGGCGTGTTCGGCAAGCCCTGGCTGAACGCGGCCTCGATATCGAGGCGCAGCTCGCCGGCCGCTTCCTTCGCGCATTCCAGCGCGGCGATGTCGGTGATGCGCACGCCATTGTGGAAGCGGCCTTCGACGTTACGCAAGGCCAGCTGTTCCGCCACCTGCGGCCGCGAGCCGTAGACGACGGTGACATTGATGTCCAGCGCATGCAGCAGGGACAAATCATGGGCCAGCACCTGCAGCGCCCCGGCGCTGACGAGTTCACCGGGGAAGGCGACCACGAAGGTCTTGCCGCGAAAGGCGTGGATGTAGGGCGCGACTGAGCGCAGCCATTGGACGAATTGGGTAGGGTTTTCCATTAAGCGCATTATAATTCGCTGCGCGATGTGCGCGCTTAAAATACCTGTAAAAAACAATGTCTTCAGCCAGCAATAAGTCTTCCCCTCCTTCCACCGTTGCAAATGTGCCCGCCAGCGGGGGTGTTGCCGCGCCCGCCGCCACGCCTGCGCAGGGCCGGTCACGCCCGCCCGTGAGCCAGCAAAGGCAGCAGCCGCCGCGCGCGGAACAGCAGAAACAGCAACAGCAGCAGCGCGCGCCGCGTCCGCCGCGCGAGGGCCAGGAAAGCCGTGAAAGCCGGGATGCGGCCCGCGCCGCGCGCGAGGCGGAAAAAGCCTTCCGCAATCCGCTGCCACCGATCACGTATCCGGAAGACTTGCCCGTCTCGGGCCGGCGCGAGGAAATCGCCAAGGCCTTGACGGAAAACCAGGTCATCATCGTCTCGGGCGAGACGGGTTCCGGCAAGACGACGCAGTTGCCGAAGATTTGCCTGGAGCTGGGACGCGGACAGAAGGGCATGATTGGCCACACGCAGCCGCGCCGCATCGCCGCCTCGTCGACGGCCAAGCGCATCGCGCAGGAACTGGGCACGCCCTTGGGCGAAACCGTGGGCTTCAAGGTGCGCTTTAACGACACCCTGAGCCGTGGCGCGTCCGTCAAGCTGATGACGGACGGTATTCTGCTGGCCGAGACGCAGACCGACCCGTTGTTGAAAAACTACGACACCATCATCATCGATGAAGCGCATGAACGCAGCCTGAACATCGACTTCCTGCTTGGCTATCTGAAGCAGCTGCTGCCGCGCCGGCCCGACCTGAAAATCATCATCACCTCGGCCACCATCGATGCCGAGCGTTTCGCGCGCCATTTCGGCACGCCGGAAAAGCCGGCGCCCGTGATCGAAGTGTCGGGCCGGTTGTACCAGGTGGAAGTGCGCTACCGCCCCGTCGAGCGCGAGCAGGTGGCCATGCCGGGCGCCGCCAACCCTGACAAACCCGGCCAGCGCACCGCCGCCGCGCGCGAAAAGCGCGACCTGATGGACGCCGTCGTCGATGGCGTGGAAGAGCTGTGCCGCATCGGCTCGGGCGACGTGCTGGTGTTCCTGCCGGGCGAGCGCGAAATCCGCGACTGCGCCGAAGCGCTGCGCAAGCACCATCCGCCGCACGTGGAAATCCTGCCCCTGTTCGCGCGCCTGTCGGCCGAGGAGCAGGAGCGCGTGTTTAAAACCAGCAACGCGCGCCGCATCGTGCTGGCCACCAACGTGGCGGAAACCTCGCTGACGGTGCCCGGCATCCGCTACGTGGTCGACGCGGGCCTGGCGAGGGTGAAACGCTATAGCTACCGCAACAAGGTGGAACAGCTGCAGGTCGAGCCGATCGCCCAGTCGGCCGCCAACCAGCGCGCCGGCCGTTGCGGCCGCGTGGCCGACGGCGTGTGCATCCGTTTGTATGAAGAGCAGGATTATCTGCTGCGGCCCAAGTTCACGGAGCCGGAAATCCTGCGCTCCTCGCTGGCGGCCGTGATCCTGCGCATGAAGTCGCTGCACCTGACGGACGTGGAAACCTTCCCCTTCATCGAGCCGCCGCTGGCGCGCGCCATCGCCGACGGTTATCAATTGCTGCAGGAACTCGGCGCCGTCGATGAAGTCAATAAACTCACGCCGCTGGGCAACAAGCTGGCCAAGCTGCCGCTGGACCCGCGCGTGGGCCGCATGATCCTGGCCGCGCTCGATAACGCGTGTCTGACGGAAGTGCTGATCGTCGCCTCGGCCCTGTCCGTGCAAGACCCGCGCGACCGCCCGATGGAACACCAGCAGGCGGCCGACGAGGCGCACAAGAAGTTTGCCGATGAAAAGTCGGAATTCTTGAGCTATTTGAAAATCTGGCGCTGGTTCGAGTCCGCCATCGAGCACAAGAAGACCAACCGCCAGCTGCAGGACAATTGCCGCACGAATTTCCTGTCGCAGATGCGCTTGCGCGAATGGCGCGACGTGCATTCACAGCTGCTGACCATCGTCAAGGAACAGGGCTGGCGATTGAACGAAGCGCCGGCCACCTACGACAATCTGCACATGGCCTTGCTGACCGGCTTGCTGGGCAATATCGGTTTCAAGGGCGAGGACGAGCCGGGCGCCGGCTACCTGGGCGCGCGCGGCATCAAGTTCCACATCTGGCCCGGTTCCTCGCTGCTGAAAAAGCCGGGCAAGTGGATCATGGCGGCCGAACTGGTCGACACGACGCGGCTGTACGCGCGCTGCGTGGCCAGGATCGAGCCCGAGTGGCTGGAAAAAGTGGGCCTGCACCTGCTGAAGAAATCGTGGGGCGAGCCGCGCTGGGAAAAACGTTCGGCGCAGGTGACGGCGTCGGAACGGGCGACCCTGTACGGCCTGGTGGTGTACAGCCAGCGCCGCATCAATTACGGCAATTTCAACTTGCCGGAAGCGCGTGAAATCTTCATCCGCGACGCGCTCGTCGGCGGCGACTTCGACACGCGCGCGCCGTTCTTCGCGCACAACCATAAACTGATCAAGGACATCGAAAACCTCGAACACAAATCGCGCCGTCTCGACGTGCTGGTCGACGATGAGCTGATCGCCGCCTTCTACGACAAGCTGCTGCCGGCGGATGTGTGCAATGGCGCCGGTTTCGAGAAATGGCACAAGGACGCCACGCGCGACAATCCGAAGCTGCTGTATTTGAACCGCGAAGAGCTGATGCGCCACGAGGCGGCCGGCGTGACGACGGACCTGTTCCCGAAAACCATGTCGGTGACGGGCCTGGAAATGGGCCTGACGTATCACTTCGAGCCGGGCAGCGTGCGCGATGGCGTGACCTTGAGCGTGCCGCTGTATGCCTTGAACCAGTTGCCGCGCGAGCGCTGCGAATGGCTGGTGCCGGGCATGCTGAAGGAAAAAGTGCATTTGCTATTAAAATCCTTGCCGCAAAAGCTGCGCCGCCACTGCGTGCCGCTGCCTGATTACGCGGCGAAATTCTGCGAGCGCGTGCATGAAGCGGGCGTGTTCGGCCGCGGCGATCTGATCGATGCCATCATCCTCGATATCCGCACGCAGATCACGATCAATGTGCTGACGACGGACTTCAAGCCGGAAACCCTGCCTGCCCATCACTTCATGAATTTCAAGGTGATCGACGAGCATGGCCGCCAGCTGGACATGGGCCGCAACCTGGCCACTCTGCAGGCGGAATTCGGCGGCCAGGCGCGCCAGAGTTTCCAGAAGCTGGCCGAAGTGTCGGGCGTCTCGGGCACGGGCACGCCCGGTGCCAAGGTGGCGGGCGCGCAAGTGGCGTCGCGGCTGCAGGCGCAGGCGCAGGGCGCTACAGTTGCAGCAGGCAAGGGCGCAGCGACTGCGGCCGCGCCGGCGTCAAACAATGCCACCGTGTCGCAGCACATGGGCTTGACGGCCTGGACCTTTGGCGAATTGCCGGAGCTGCTAGAAATCGTGCAGGGCAAGCTGACACTGATCGGTTTCCCGGCCCTCGTCGACAAGGGCACGCATTGCGACCTGGAAGTGTTTGACGACCCGACCGTGGCCGCCCGCACGCACAAGGTCGGTTTGCGCCGTTTATTTGCGCTGCAAATGAAGGAACAGATCAAGTACGTCGAGAAGAGCATTCCCGGCTTGCAGCAGATGGGCATGCAATTCATGGCCCTGGGGTCGCAGGAAGAGTTGCGCGAGCAAATCATCAACAAGGCGCTCGACATCGCCTGTCTGCAAGATCCGCTGCCGCTGGACGCCGCCTCGTTCGCCAAGCGCCAGGCGGAAGGCAAGTCGCGCCTGGTCTTGCTGGTCAATGAAATCGCCCGTTTGCTGTCGCAAGTGCTGACGGAATTCCACGGCTTGCCGAAGCGGCTGCAAAACATTCCCGCAGCGGCGGCCAGCGATATCCAGGCGCAGCTGCAGGGACTCGTGCATAAACGCTTCCTGACGGAAAACGAGTACACGCAGCTCGCGCATTTCCCCCGTTATTTAAAGGCGATCAATGTACGCCTAGAAAAACTGCGCGCCGACCCCGCACGCGACACCAAGTTGATGGCCGAGTGGCAATCGGCCGCCGCGCCGTACATGCGGCAGGCCAAGGACCGCCAGGCCGGCAAGAACACGGACCCGAAACTGGTCGAGTTCCGCTGGATGCTGGAAGAACTGCGCGTGTCGCTGTTTGCGCAGGAACTGCGCACGCCGATGCCGGTTTCTGCCAAGCGTTTGCAAAAGGTGTGGGAATCGATGCAGCGGTAGGTTTTTGTCGCAGCGTAGATACTGTTATCCCCGTCAAGCGGCGTGCAAGGCCGGATCAAATATTTTTCCCGACCTGAGCACGCCGAATGCCATGTGCACCAGCTTGCGCATCATGGCGCCGATGATCAGCTTGGGCGCTTTGCCGGCGTCACGCAAGCGCTGGCGTGCAAGGCCGGATCAAATATTTTTCCCGACCTGAGCACGCCGAATGCCATGTGCACCAGCTTGCGCATCATGGCGCCGATGATCAGCTTGGGCGCTTTGCCGGCGTCACGCAAGCGCTG
>NZ_NEHB01000052.1 GCF_002127655.1 Janthinobacterium sp. GW456P | reverse complement strand
ACGTCATCTCGCCTTTTTCAACCTGCTCGACAACGCTCAATTTTAAAGCCAGGCTGTAATCTCGCTGACTGCGTCGAAACCCTTGTTCCATCGGACACTCCTTCTCTGTAACGAAAAAGTGTCAACTTATTCCAGGACGGATCAATAGCATAAAAAAAGCCCTGCAAAAACAGGGCTTCGGCTTACTCAGGCATTCAGACAAGAAAATTTCCAGAGGAAACTCACGCACACTCGATGGTCAACGGTAGCGATATGTCCCTGGCCTGAAGAGGAATAGATGGATACCAGCACGACCATACCGTCAGAAATACCATCATCGTCTCATGCTCGACGGCCAGGATCACAAGGTGCCGGCGAAGGCCCGCCGCAAACCGACGGCTGCCTCCCAGCGTGCACCTACGGCTTGGGCCAGCGCATCGCGTGCCTGCAAGTGAGTCCGGCGCGCGTCGAGCACCGCGCCCATGTCCGCCATGCCAGCTTCATACAGCCGAGCAGCATTGCCCGCCGCCGCGCTGCCTGCCGCGTCCACCCGCCGCCACTCCTCCAGGGCACTGCCGGAGGATGTCCATTGGCTCAGCCGCGACTCCACATCGACCAGCGCGCCCAGCATGGCTTTCTCGTACTCTGCCATCGCCTCCTTCGCACGCGCGTCTTGCACTGCGATATTGGCGCGTATGCGGCCGCCGTCCAGGATCGGCATGCTGAGCGACACGCCATAGCCAACCGCCAGTTGCGGCACCGCCGACGCCCCACGCTCAGCCAAGCGCTCGCGCGAGCCGGACCAGGCAAGCTGCAAACTCGGATAGACGTCGCGTCGCGCCACTCCGGCGCGCGCCAGGGCCGCATCCAAGGCGTGCGCCTGGCGCTGCACATCCGGCCGGCGCTCCAACAACTCGCCGGGCAGGACCGCGGCCGGCGCCCCCGGCACCTCGGCCTGCCACGCGGACGTGCCCAAATCCGGCGCCTGGCTGCGCCCCAACAGCAGCGACAACTGGCGCAAGCGCACCAGATGCTGGCCTTCGATCTGCGCCAGGGTGGCACGCTCCTGAGCCAGTTCGGCGGTCCAGCGTTCCATATCCAGCGCGGTCACCATGCCGGCATGGAACTTGCGCGACGATACCTCTGTCTGTCGCTGGGCCACGTCGATCGCCTCGCGGCGCAGCACCAGGCGCCGCTCCAGCGTGCGCAATTCAAAATAGGCCGTGGCGACATCGGCCGCCAGCGCGATTTTGGTCGCCTGCCAGCCCAGACGCACGCTCTCCGCATCGGCCTTGGCCGCAGAAATGCCCTGGGCGCCACGACCGAACAGATCGACTTCCCACGCCGCGCGCAGGCCCAGCGAAGTCCGCTCCATTTTCGGGCTTCCAGCACTGTCGCGCCCGCGCTGGGCACCGGCCGTGGCGTCCACGCGTGGACGACGGTCCGCCTCGGCCCCGTCCACCAGAGCACGGGCCTGCTCCAGACGGGCGGCCGCAATTTTCACATCCTGGTTGGCCGCCAGCGCCGACATGATCAGCGCATCGAGCACCGGATCACCAAACTGCTGCCACCAGGCGTCGTCCACAGTGCCATGGACGACGGGAACAGCTCCCACCCAATGGGCGGGAACTGCCAAGTCCGGTGCGCTTGGCGTCGTGCCGGGCGCCATGCTGGCGCAACCACTCAATGCTGCCATCACGGCGAACAGAGGAAGGGAATTCAGAATTTTCATTGATACACCTTTTCAATTGACAACGGTTTTTCAAAACTATACTATACGTATAGTAAAGAATCAAATGAAAAGGAAATCAGCATGGCTATCTCGGAAAAACGGACCGGTCGCACCAGCAAACGCGACCAGCTGCTCGATGCTGCCGCCGCCATCGTCAGCAAGCACGGCGTTCAACAGCTCACCATCGATGCAGTGGCAATGGCCGCCAATGTCACCAAGGCTGGATTGATTTATCACTTCAAGACCCGCGACGAACTGCTGGGGGCACTGGTTGAGCGCATGGCGCAGGAATTCGATCTGCAGACCCAGCCTCAGGAAAGCCTGACCACGCGCTCCGCGCTGAGCCGGATGTCGCAAGAGACCTTCGAGATGACGCCGGAACAACGCCAGCTCATGGCCAATTTGCTGGCCGCCGTTTCGTCCCACCCGCAGCTGATCGCGCCGGTGCAGGCCTTGTACGCACGCAACTATGACTGGATGACCCAAAGTGGCGACCGCGCCGACCAAGCCATGATCCTGGCCGCCGCCCTGGACGGCATCGCCCTGCTTGAATTACTCAATTTGCATCAATTTACCCCGCAGCAGCGCGCAGCGATGCGCGCCGCTCTGGACAGCGCTATCCGCGCCCTGCCCTGAACCGTCTCATATCCGCATTTTTAAGGAAGATCCCATCATGTGTTCCCGTTCTCTCTGCGCCTTCAGCGCAGCCCTGCTGTTGGCTGCCTGCGTTGAACACGCTCCCCCGCCTGCGCCGTCCGCCAAACCGGTAAAGATTGAAGTTGCCGGCGACAGCGCCAGCCATCCCGCCGACAGCTTTGTGGGCACCCTGCGCGCGCGCCAACGCACCGACCTGAGTTTTGAAACGCCCGGCCGGCTGACCATCATGAAAGCCGACGTCGGCGATCAGGTGCGCGCCGGCCAGGTACTGGCGCAACTTGACCCGGCGCCTGCCCGCTGGCGCCTCGACAAGGCCATTGCCGACCGCAACGCGGCCAACGCCACGATGGCTGAACGCCAGACCTGGTTGCGCCAGCAGGAAGCCCTCGCACGCGACGGCATCATTTCTCCAGCCGCATTGCAGGCAGCGCAAGCGTCACACCAGCAGGCCGTGAGCCAGCAGGCCGCTGCCGAAGCGGCTGTCGCCACGACGCGCCGCGACCTGGAATTGACACGCATCACGGCACCGTTCGACGGCCAGGTCGTAGCCCGCCTGGCACAACCCTTCATCGATATCGCGCCGGGCCAGGCTATCTTGCAGCTAGAGTCAGGCAATGCGCTGGAACTGGTCGCCCAGCTCCCGGATTCGGTGGCGGCGCGCCTGAAACCCGGGATGACCGCCCATGCCCTCAGCGGAAATGACCGCGTGGCCGTCAAACTGGAACGCCTCTCCAGCCGCAGCGACAATGGCTCGCTGGCGCAGGCCATTTTCCGCCTCGAACATGCGCCCGCGAGCATGCGCAGCGGCGCCGCCGTCGCGCTGGAACTGCCGCTGCAAGGGCCACAGTCCCTGACCCTGCCAGCGAGTGCCATCATCGCCGCCAATGACGCCAAGGGCGCCACTGTCTTCGTCGTCAAGGGCGGCAGCCTGCAGCGCCGGGCGGTCGGCACGGATGGGCGACTGTTGCCCGCAGGGCGCGTCGCCATCACCAGCGGCGTGGCTGCCGGCGACCAGGTGGTCGTGGCGGGCACCGCCTTCCTGACCGAAGGCCAGGCAGTCGTCGCGCACCGTTCGCAAACCCTGCTGCAAGGAGCCCGCCAGTGAAGCTCACGTCTTCCGCGCTCAATTCGAGCCGGCTCACCTTCTTTGTCGCGCTGCTGATCCTCGTCAGCGGCGCCTTTGCCTTCCTCACTTTCCCGTCCCAGGAAGAGCCTTCGGTGACCATGCGCGAGGGTGTGGTGTTTGTCGCCAATCCCGGCCTGCCGGCCGAACGCCTGGAGCAGCTGGTGGCGCGGCCGCTGGAGGAGCGCCTGCGCCAGCTCAACGAACTCAAGACCGTCACCAGTACCGTGCGGGCGGGCAGCGTCCTGCTGCAAGTGAGCCTGCGCGACGATGTACGCGATCTGGTGCCGGCATGGCAGCGCATGCGCGCCAAGGTGGACGAAGCCGTGCCTTACTTCCCCGCAGGCACCCTGCCGCCGCAGGTGGACGATGATTTTGGCCGCGTCGCCATTGCCTCGATTGCCATCACGGCGCCGGGATTCTCGATGAGCGAAATGCGCGCGCCGCTCAAGCAACTGCGTGAAGGCTTGCTGCGCGTGCCGGGCGTGCAAGGCGTCAGCTTCTACGGCCTGCAGGAGGAACGCGTGTACATCGAATTCGACCGCGCCCGCCTCGCTGCGCTGGGTTTATCGAGCGCCAGCGTACTGCAGCAATTACAGCAACAAAATATAGTCCAATCCGGCGGCCAGGCCGTCATTGCCGGTCTGAACAGCGCGGTGGTGGCGTCGGGCGAAATACGCTCGCTGCCAGAACTGAAAGCCTTCCTGCTCAGCGTGCCAGGCGCGGGCAAGTCCGCCGCGGCGGCCAGCGTGCGCCTGGGCGACATCGCCCAGATTCAGGTAGCGAAAGCCGACCCTGTCGAAAGCGCGGCCATCTACCGCGGCGAGGATGCGGTGGTGCTGGGCGTCTCGATGCGTTCCGGCCAGAACATCAAGGCTGTAGGGAAAGCGCTGAAAGCACGCGTAAGCGAGCTAGAGCGCCAACTGCCGGCCGGTTTCACCATCGACTATGCAACCTTCCAGCCCGATGTGGTGGCTGCCGAGATGGGCCACATGAACCAGGTGATGCTGGAGACGGTGGTGATCGTAATGATCGTGGTGGTGCTGTTCCTCGGCTGGCGTGCCGGCGTGGTGGTCGGCAGCATCGTGCCGCTGACCATTCTCGCCACCCTGTTGCTGATGCGCTCCCTGGGCATCGAGTTGCACATCGTTTCCATGGCCGCCATCATCATTGCCCTTGGGCTGCTGGTCGATAACGGCATCGTCATCGCGGAAGATGTCGAGCGCCGCCTGGCTGCTGGCGAAGAACGGCGCCATGCCTGCGTCGAAGCCGGCCGCACGCTGGCCATTCCGCTGCTGGCTTCCTCGCTGGTGATTATCTTCGCATTCTCGCCTTTCTACTTCGGCAACACCTCCACCAGCGAGTACCTGCGGCCGCTGGTCGTGGTGCTGACACTGTCCCTGCTCGGCTCCTGGCTGTTGTGCCTGACGGTCACGCCATTGTTGTGCTACCACTTCCTGCAAACGGGTCATGGCCACGACGCCCCCTCCAAGCCGAGCCGCTTCTACCAGGCCTATGCCAGCACGATCCGCCGCGTGCTCGATCACAAAGGCATTTTCCTGGCCGTGATGTGCACCGTGCTGGCGCTCGCCCTGACGGTGCTGGGCAGCCGGCCGGCCGGCTTCATGCCGTCGTCCGACCGCCCCCAGTTCCAGGTCGAGCTCGAACTCCAGCCAGGCAGCGACGCCCGCCGCACGCAGGACGTGGTGCGCGGCTTGAGCCGCTGGCTGGGCGACCGCAAGGCCAATCCGGACGTCACCACCAGCATCGGTTATGTGGCCGAAGGTGGTCCGCGCGTGGTCCTCGTGCTGAATCCCCCCCTGCCTGCCTCGAACATCGGCTACTTCACCGTCACCGTTGCCGACCCGAAGAAAATGGATGCGGTCATGGCGCGCACCCGGCTCTGGATGACGGAGCATCACCCCGACGTGCGCATCGACGCCAAGCGTTTCTCGCGCACGAGCAACGACTCGGGCGCCGTGGCCTACCGCATCTCGGGCAGCGACGAAACAGTCCTGCGCGCCATTGGCCTGCAGGTGGAAGCCGCGCTGCGTTCCCTGCCCGGCCTGGAACAGGTCAAGGATAACTGGGGACCGCGCCTGGCGCGCGTGGATATCGAGATTGACCAGAACAAAGCACGCCGCCTTGGTATCAGCAGTGAAGAAATCGCCAGCGCACTGGCCACCCGCAATAGCGGCGCCGCAGTATCGGTGCTGCGCGACGGCGACACCCTGGTGCCGCTGGTGGTGCGTGCCAGCCAGGCCGAGCGCACCCGTCCCGAAGACATGGCCAATACCTTGGTCCAGCCTGCGGCCGGCGGCGCCCCGGTGCCCTTGTCGGCCATCGCCACCGTGAAGCTGGGCTCGGAGCCTTCCACTATCCGCCGCCGCAACCTGGAACGGACGCTGACCGTCAGCGCACGCAACGCGCAAGGCACGGCGCAGCAAGCGGTCGACCTTGCCGCGCCAGCGATCGCCCGCGTTGCGCTGCCACCGGGCTACCGCATTGAAATTGGCGGCGAACTGGAAGAAGCCGCCGAATCGAACGCCACCCTGGGCAAATACCTGCCGGCGGCCATGGTTGCGATGTTGATCCTGTTCATCTGGCAGTTCGGCTCCTTCCGCAAGCTGGCCCTGATCGTCGGCATCATCCCGTTTGCCATGATCGGCGCCGGCCCGGCGCTGGTGATTGCCGGCGAACCGCTGGGATTCATGGCCAATTTCGGACTGCTGTCGCTGGCCGGCATCATCGTCAACAACGCCGTGTTGTTGCTCGAGCGTATAGAAGTGGAACTGGCGGCCGGCCTGCCGATGCGGGAAGCCGTGGTGGCCGCTGCCGTGGCGCGTCTGCGCCCGATCGTGATGACCAAGCTGACCTGCATCGCCGGCCTGATTCCGCTGCTGCTGTTCGCAGGCACGCTGTGGACCGGCATGGCCGTCACCATCATGGGCGGCTTGTTGCTCGGTACGCTCATTACGCTGGGCCTGGTCCCGGTGCTGTACGAGCTATTGTTTGACGGCCGCATCGCCGCCTGGGCCGCGCGCCTCACTGGTTCGCAGCGCCAGCCGGCTCAACAGACCGTCGCCTAAGTTCGGTTCCTCGTTTGGCAAGCCCCGGGCCGCGGCCCGGCGCTTGCCTTTTTTTATGCGATGGCTGGCTGCGGTCGGTCCTGTGAGCGGGAAGGTGAACTTGTTCTGTCGCTGTTGCACAACAGCGTCGGCGTATGCAACTGCACTGCATCTGATCCGCAAATACGGCGCCGTCACGCCATGCTGGATGGATTTGCCCACGGCGTCTGCCGTGCTATCGCTCGCTCCACGCAGCCAGTTATGTGTAGCATAGCGGCAACCTAGGACAATCGGCCAAATGAAATAGAGTATGATCGCGCAAGACACCACTTGGGCGGCCAAATGACAGATGCGATCGAAATCCTCCGGCACAATTACAACGGCGCCTACCTGCAAAGAAAATTCCTGTCCTATCGCGCCCAGACTTGCCTGATCATCCTGCTCACCGCCGTCATGGGCGTGAGCGGATGGATTGTCGATTACAACATCGATCCGGACGCCGCACCTGGCCTCGTATGGATGCGGCTGAGCTACGGATGGCTGGTCATTCCCGCCTGGTACATCTGGCGCACCGGGAGTCATCGGCGGGCAGCACTGTGCGCGCTGGTCACATTAGTCTTAGCACAAGTGCATGATATTGCAATCCTGCACCAGCTGACGGGCGGACTGTCCAGCGCTGTCATGAGTTTTGTGTTCTATCCGCTGGTCGTCACTTTGCTCTGTCTTGGATTTTCCCTGTTCGTCAACTGGGTGGCGCTGGCCCTGGTGACACTCAGCCCGCTCGTGCTTGCCTCGACCGGCTGGCTACGCGACTTTCCGGAGAAGCTGTATAGCCTGATTATCTGGCCAACCTCGATTTTCCTCGCCTGCATTTGCGTGGCGTTTGCGATGGGCTACCACCGGCGCTACCTGCTCGAGCGCGCGCTGGAAGATGCCTCCAACACGGACCCGTTAACGGGCGTCGCCAACCGCCGGCATTTTCAGTACCTGCTGCTGCGCGAAACTTCCCGCCTGCTGCGTCTGGCCCAGCCATGCTCGCTGCTGATGCTCGACATCGACCATTTCAAGCGCATCAACGACAACTACGGCCATCCCACCGGCGACCGGGCGATCAAGGCGCTGGCCCATGCCTGCACCCTGAACTCGCGCGATGTTGACGAGGTGGCGCGCCTGGGCGGCGAAGAATTCGCCATCATCCTGCCTGGTGCCAATGCCGAGGGAGCTTTCCGGTTGGCCGAGCGCATCAGGGCATATGTCGAAGCGATGCAGTTTGCCAGTGACGATGAACAGGCCATCCGCTGGACGGTGAGCATCGGCATTGCCAGCCTGGAAAACGGCGTACAGGCGCACGCTAGCGCCGAGTCCCTGGGCGAGCAACTGGTTGCCCGGTCCGATGCGGCTTTATACGAAGCCAAGAACGCCGGCCGCAATTGCGTGCGGGGGCCTTGATTTACGCCGGCTGGCGCGGCGCTACGAAGGCCAGCGCCTCCTCAAAGCTCTGCAACACCAGGTCCACATGGGCGGCGACTTTGGCCGGCTCCACCGCCACCGCTTCGCGCGGGCGGATGGTTGCCACCGGCACGTCCGGGAGCGCGCTGCGCAGCTCGGTGACGACCTTGGCCCAGGCATCGATACCGCTCTCCAGCGGATAAGCGATAAACACGGTCGAGATCAGCTGATCCGCGCCCGGATCGTCTTCCGGCCCAGCATCCAGCCTGAGCACGTAGCTGCGCGCATCCAGGCCCGCCTCGCGCAGTACCAGCACCAGCAGCTCGCTCATGAACTCTTCCCGCATGCCCGGCAGTGCCGTCGACAGGATGACCGAACGGGCCGGCACGTCCAGCGAGCCCTGCCAGCGTCCCAGCCGTTCTTCGCGCCGTTGCCGCAAATGGGCACCGATGTTCTCGTTGAGCAGGGAGATACGGCGGGTACGCGCGCTAGCCTTGGCCTGCCCCGCCGCCAGCGTGTCGGCCACCATGGCGACGGTGGCGCGAAACTGTTCCTTTTGGCTGCTGAGCATACCGGAACTTGCCAGCGCCAGCCCGGGCAGCATGACCTTGTCGCAGTAGTGCGCCAGCGTTGCCTTGCGCAGGAAGGCATGCGCATCGTCAATGATGGCGTCGGCCTCGCCGCTCAGCACGCGATGATGGAAACGCTGCGCCGCGTTGGCATGAGGCGCCTCGGAAAACAGGATGCTGATCGGCTCCAGGCTCTTGATGTAGCGCCCTGCCACAACGATGCACAACGTCAGAGGTGTCGACAGCAGCAGGCCAAGCGGTCCCCAGATCGCGCCCCAGAACAAGGCGGAGACGATGACCGCCAATGGCGACATGCCGACACTTTGTCCATAGACCCGCGGCTCGACCACGTGCGCGACCAGTAGTTCCAGCAGCAGAAACAGCATCATCGCATACACCGCCAGCGTCCACCCCGGATCGACCGCTGCCGAGAACAAGGCAATCGCCGCGCCTGCAATAAGGGCTCCGATATACGGTACAAAGCGCAGCGCGCCGCACAGGCTACCCCATAGTGCGGCGTGCGGAATGCCAATCAGCCATAGCGCCAGGCCGATCACCACGCCGAAAGTCACATTCAGGACCAGCTGTGTAAAGAAGAACCGGGAGACCCCTTCCGCAGCGTCCTCCAACCCTTGGATGGTGCGGCTGACGTCGCGCTGTCCAACCAGGCGCAGCACGCGGTCGCGCAAATTCTGCCGGTCCAGCAGAATGAAGATCAAGAGCACGAGAATCAGGAAGGCCTCGCCCAGGGGGCCGGACACTACGCCGATGGCCTTGGCAATCGAGTCACTGGTGCTGACCCGCTCGCGAATCTCGACCGGCAGCGGACGCGGCCCCGCCTCCGGCAGCGGCCCGGCAAGCTCGCTATCGATCAGCTGCGGCGCCAGGCGGGCCAGCGGATGCTGGACCATCTGTTCCAGCCGCCGGGTCTTGGCACGAATCTCGGCGCTGTACTGTGGCAGGTCGGACGACAGCGCCATCACGTTCGCCCCCAGCACCGCAAAGGCGCCGACAAACGCCACGATCACCAGCGCCAGAGCGCCAAACGTCGCATGCACGCGCGACAAGCCGAGCCGCCCCATCGCCCGGATCACCGGCGCCAGGGCCAAGCTCAGCACCAGCGCGGTCACGATAGGTTGCAGCACATCCTGGGAAAAATACAAAATCGCCAGCACGCACGCTGCCGTCAATGCAAAGTTTGCTTTCATTACCGTTCCGTTAAATAAAAAAACCCAGCTGCCCCTCGGCCGCTGGGTGAAAGCCATCCCTGAGCGGACGGCTGAGACCACTAGCTTAATGAGTGCGGCCTGCTCTGGAGGCGCTCCAGCGCGCAATAGGCGTGATACAGGGAGAAGCCGAGGAAGGACCAGGCAAGCAAGGCGAACGAGTAGAAAATCACGTGATCGTCATCGCCGGGAATATGGTAGAAGTCGTAAATGCTCGCAATGGTCTGAGCGAACAGCATGGCCAGCACGACGCTCGCCGCTTGCAGCTTCTCGCCGGCGCGCGCCAGCCTGAAGGCAAAACCGAGCAGATACACCGAAAACAGCGTCCACATCACCAGATAGAAGTACGGCTTGACGGCGCTCAGGAAGTCGGCCTGCCATACGAACACCGTGACCGCCAGGCCGGCAGTGAACAGCGTCACGTCCAGCAGCGTCGATGGCCTGAAGCGGTGAGTCGCGACCATCATGCCGGCGACGGTAATCACCGGTATCCCGAAGGCGCGCGAGAAAGCGTCGCAAAACAGCGAGACGTTGAGAAATGCCGGCAGTTCGGTCAAGGCATTGATCAGCAAGTTCGTTGCCGAGAATCCCACCACCAGCAACTCTCCCCCGAGCAGGTAATTGCGTTTCTTGAGGAACTTCAGACCGAAGATCAGCGAGGTCACGATCAACATAATGTCAGCGAAACAATAAACGTAGTATTTGAATTCCATGACGGTTCCTGGTGGCCATTGCAAAGTAGGTACATCGTACCAAACATAGGACAAGAAACCAATTAATGGACATAAAAAAAACGACAGGGGGCTCCTGTCGTTTCATCCTCGCCACACGCGGCTGCGCCGCCGCATCAGTAATCAGGCAGGGAAGCAGGCTGCCCGGCACGCAGTTCCAGCGGCGTCGCGCCAAACCACAGTCGGCAGGCGCGCGTCAAAGCCGACTGTGCGGGGTAGCCCAGCATCAGGGAAACCTGGCCGATCGTCATGCGCGTGGCGCGCAAATATTCCAGTGCCAATTGCTTGCGGACTTCCTCCTTGATCGCGCCGAAACTGGTGCCCTCTTCCGCCAGCCTGCGCTGCAGTGTGCGCGGATGCAGGGCCAGCAACGATGCGACATTGGGCTTATCGCAGCTCGATGTACCCAGCGTGCGCCTCAGCACCAGACGTACCTTCTCCGACGCGTTTTGCTCGCCCACACCGAAATTGCGGTAGATATAGTCCTCGGCAACCTGGCGGAACGACGCGTTGGCGCCCTGCACATTGGCGGCGAGGGTCTTGCGCGAAATATAGAGGGTGGCGCCCGACGGCTCCTCCAGCAGCCGGGCGCCGAAGAAGCGCTCGTAGACCGCGCGGCTGACGATAGGCTGGTGCGACAGCGAAACGGCACACAATTCGTAGTTATCGCCAGCAAACAGGCGCAGGAAATTATGCGCATCGGCCAGGCACAAGTCGCTATTCTGGCGGGTGACGATAGCGCCGGAAAGACGGACTTCCACCGACACCGCCACCGTATTGGGCACGTTCGACGTGCGCTCATCGACCGAGACGACAATGCCGGGGCTTTGAACGAACAAATAGCGAATCACATCATTAAGTGCATCGCGCACGGTCGGTGCATTGCGCATCACCAGGCTCAACGGCCCCAACACCTCGATGCTTTGATGAGACGACATGCGCAGCCCGAAGTCGCCCAGCCCGGTTACTTCGGCGCTCGCTTCCAGCAAGAGGGTGGCGGCGCGCAACGAGATCAGCGCATCATCCGCGCCGAGTGCTGATTCGTCGATGTGATAGCGGCGCATGAGCGGCGCGGGATCGTGGCCCACTTCGCGCATCAGTGCCTGGTAGCCATGCAATCCCCTGGCGTGTACATTTGGTTCCATGTCTCAGAATGTAAAAAAATAGTCTCGCCGTGTCAAGCGGCGTTGCCACATGACCGCTACAGTTGGCGCTTGGAGCATATACATAAAAAGGGAGACATCCGATGAAGAGCCATTTTGACGTATTGATTATTGGTGCCGGCCTGTCCGGCATCGGCATGGCCTGCCAGTTGGCCAAGGCATGTCCGAGCAAGCGGGTGGCGGTTCTGGAGCGGCGGCAGCGTATCGGCGGCACCTGGGACCTGTTCCGCTATCCCGGCATCCGCTCGGACTCGGACATGGTCACTTTTGGCTATTCCTTCCGCCCGTGGCGTCAGAACAAGGTGCTGGCTGATGGCCCCGAGATCCGCCAGTACATAGAAGATGCGGCGCGCGAACACGGCGTCGACCGCTGGATCCGCTACGGCACCATGATCGACGGCGCCAACTGGTCCACCGCGCATCGCTGCTGGACAGTCCATGCACACGACGAAGCGAGCGGCGAAAAGCTCAGCTTCACCTGCAAGCAGCTGGTGGCGTGTACCGGCTACTACAACCACGATCAAGGGTATCTGCCCACGTTCCCCGGCGAAGAGCAATTCAAAGGCCTGCGCATCCATCCGCAGCAGTGGCCGGAAAACCTCGATTACCGCGACAAGCGCATCGTGGTAATCGGCAGCGGCGCGACCGCCGTCACGCTGATTCCCGCCATGTGCGACAAGGCTGCCCACATCACCATGCTGCAACGCTCGCCGAGTTATGTCATGACCGTGCCCGGCTACGACAAGGTGGCCGCCGCGCTCGGCTATGTGCTGCCGGCAAACTGGGTGTACGGCCTGGCGCGCTGGCGCAATCTGCGCCTCCAGCAAGGCATCTACAAGGCAGCCCGTCGCTGGCCGCGCCAAGTGCGTTCGTGGCTGCTGAGCCATGTGCAAAAACAGCTTGGCCGCGAGGTCGACATGCAGCATTTCACGCCCAAGTACAACCCCTGGGACGAACGTCTGTGCGCCGTGCCGGACGGCGACCTGTTCCGTGTGTTGCGCGAAGGCAAGGCGTCGGTGGTGACGGACCAGATCAACACCTTCACGGAAAACGGCATCCTGCTGCAATCGGGAAAACACCTGGACGCCGACATCGTCATCACCGCCACCGGCCTGCAACTGCAATCGCTCGGGGGCATGCGCCTGAGCGTGGATGGCGAAAAAGTCGAACCCGGCAAGCTGATGACCTACAAAGGCGTCCTGCTGCAAAACGTTCCGAACTTTGCCTACCTGTTTGGCTACACCAACGCGCCCTGGACACTGAAGGTGGAAATGTCGGCGGACTATCTGTGCCGCCTGTGGCGGCATATGGATGCGGTCGGATCCGACGTGATGACCGCCCGCGCGCCGGCTGGCGAAAAACTCGACGAGTCTGTTCTGGGCTCGCTGCAATCGGGCTACGCCCAGCGCGGCCAAGCGCTGCTGCCGCGCCAGGGCCGCTCGCTGCCGTGGCGTGTGCTGAACAACCTGAAAGCGGACCGCACCATGCTGCTGCGCGATGCCGTCACCGATGCCGCTCTGGAGCTGCGCGGGCCAGGCCAGCCGAAGACCGCATCGTTCCCGCGTCGCGCGGCATGAAGGTGCGCGGCATGGACTCGCATTTTGTGAGCGCGGGCGAAACCTGCGCCGGCACGCTGCTGCTGCCGGCGTCGGCGACGCGGCCGCCAGTAGTCATCATGGCAAATGGCTTCGGCGGCATCCGCAGCGCCGCGTTGCCGGAGATCGCACAGCATTTTGTGGATGCTGGCTACGCGGTCTACCTGTTCGACTACCGCAACTTCGGCGATAGCGAGGGACAGCCAAGGCATTGGGTGAGCCCGCGACGCCACCTGGCCGACTGGAAGGCGGCGCTCAGGCACGTGCGCGGCCTGGCCGGCATCGATCACGACAAGCTCGTGCTGTGGGGGACTTCGTTCTCAGGCGGCCACGTGATTGAAACGGCTGCACGCGACCCGGGCATCCGCACGGTCATTGCGCAGGTGCCCCACGTCAGCGGCATCGCCAGCGTGCTGCAACTGCCGCTGCGCATCAGCTTCCGCCTGATGCTGGCGGCGCTGCGCGATCAGCTTGGCCGTGTCGTTGGCCGTCCGCACTACAGCCGCATCGTTGGCCACCCCGGCGAAGTGGCAGCCTTGTGCAGCGCGGAATGCTGGGATGGTTATGCCCGCCTGATTCCACCGGGCGCGAGCTGGGACAATCGGGTGCTGTCGCGCATCTTCCTGGAACTGCCGTTCTACAGCCCTGCCCGTTCAGCGAGGAAGGTGAAGGCGGCGACCTTGATTATTGCCGGCAAGCGCGATTCGGTCACGCCGGCCGCCGCGGCGCAGCGGGCTGCCAAACGCATCCCGGACTGCGAGTTTCATCTATTGGATGGCAACCACTTTGAGCTGCACCTGGCCAGCGAAGCGGTGTGCCAGCACAGCATCGCCTTGCAACTGGCTTTCCTGAAGCGGCAGATCGCCGCTTGAGCGTTATTGGAGGGGCATACCAGCACACTGCCTGCCGCGACCTTGGTCCCAGGATACGGGTCTGGAAGGCGATGCCGTCAATGACAGCGATGATCGCCGGCGCCGTGCCGTCCTCGGCCCGTGTGGCCGAGGGCACCGGCGGCACACACGGCAATGTTGTGAAATTTCTCGTTTTCACAATTTCTTGAATAAAATAGTTGTAATTTAAAAATCATCACTCAGCGCGCGACCAGCCCCGCCAGCGAGAGCAGAACGGGGGGAGTGGCGCCGGCGGCAAGGACGGCGGTCAGCGGTTCCCGTTCGGGCCGCTGGGCCAGCGTGAAGGTGGCGCCGCCATCGGTACTGCGCAGCACGGTCCCGGACATGCCCGCCACCAGCACGCTGCCATCGGCCTGCTGCGCGATGCCGGTCAATGACTGGGTGGTGTTCGAATGCAGCGCCTGCCAAGTCTGGCCATCGTCACGACTGCGGTACAGATGGCCGCGCATGCCGCAGACCAGCAAGGTACCATCGGCCAGCGCCGTTCCGTACCACAGCGAGCCCTTGCCGCCGGCGGCGGCCATGTTCCAGGTCGCGCCGCCGTCGGTCGAACGGTAGACGGCCCCGGCTTCGCCTGCGACCAGCAGCGTCCCGCGCTGCGAGGCAAACACGTGGTAGAGATGGCGGTCGGCGTTGTCGCCGCTGCCGAGGTGGCGTTCGGTCCAGCTGCGGCCGCCGTCATGGGTTTCGATGGCCCAGCCATACAAGCCGACCGCAAAGCCATGTTCCACGCTGTCAAAGTGCAGCGACAGGACCGGCTGTTCCAGCCCCGGCGTGGCGCGCAGCAAGGTCCAGCTGTCGCCGCCATCCTGCGTGCCCAGCACCACGCCGTCATGGCCTGCGGCGTAGCCGCGCCGGGCATCGAGAAACTGGACGCTGGTCAACATGGAGCGCACCGGCACGGCCTTGGCCTGGCGGAAGCGCAGGCCGTCGTCGGACAGCAGCACCACGCCATGGTCGCCTACCGCGACCACGCGCTGGCCCGCCAGGGCCGCTGCCAGCAGCGGCGCCCCGGCTGCGTTGGCCACGCGCTGGGCTGGCAGCAAGGACGGCCAGCGTTGTGGTTCGGCTGCTGTCGCCTCGCAGGCGACCCGCAGAACGATCAGGATCAGAATGAAGTGTCTGAAAAAATACATGGCTGCCCTTCTAGTGTTGTAAGGCGGCCGGCATGCGCACCGGCCCGGTTCGGGGAATCACCCATTCCAGCACTGCGGCAACTGCAGGCAGCAGGGTAATCGCCATCACCATATTGACGAGGAACATGAATGTCAGCAGCGCGCCCATGTCAGCCTGGAATTTCAGGCTGGAGAAGGTCCACGTCGCGACGCCGACCGACAAGGTAATGGCGGTGAACACCGTGGCCAGGCCGGTTTCCGTCAGCGCCGTTTCCAGCGCCTCGGTAAATGCGCGGCCATGCGACAGCTGGACCTGCAGGCGGTTATAGATGTAGAACGCATAGTCGACGCCAATGCCCACCGCCAGCACCATCACCGGCAGGGTCGCCACCGTCAGGCCGATTTCCAGTTCCTTCATGAACCAGTAACCTATCCAGGTGGCCACCGTCAGCGGCAGGCAGCAGACGATCATGGCGCGCCAGTCGCGATAGACCAGGAACACCAGCACCAGGATGGCGGCATACACGTACAGCATCATCGGCGTTTCCGATGCCTCCAGCACTTCGTTGGTGGCGGCCTGCACGCCGGCGTTGCCGCTGGCCAGGCGCAGCCTGACGCCGTCCAGCGTATTCACGTCCCGGAACGTCTTCACCGCCTCGACCACGCTCTTGATGGTGGTGGCCTTGTGGTCAGGCAGGTACAGATTGACGCCCTGCACCCGGCAATCGCTGGACGACAGGCCCGCAATCCGGTTGTTCACACCGGCGAACTGCGAGCCGAGTCCCCGCGGGTCGCGCGTCAGCGTGGCCAGCTTGGGGTTGCCCTCGTTCAGGCCGGCGTTGTACAGCTTGAGCTGCCCGGCCAGTGCATCGGCCGACACCACGCCTGGCACGCTGCGCATCAGCCAGGTGAATTCATCGATGTACAGGAACTGGTCGGCGCGCGAACAGACTTCGCCCAGGCGCGCCGGCGTCGCCTCGAACACCACCGTCAGCCAGTCGAGACCAACGTCGAAGCGGTCGACGATGGCGGCGGCATCGCGGTTGTAGCGCGACTCGGCGCGCAGCTCCGGCGCGCCAGGCTGCAGGCTGCCGATATGGCGGCCCTGGCTTTGCCAGAACGCCAGGCCGAAGATGCCCGCACCCAACAGCGTGACCAGCAGCGCATTGCGCGGCCGGGCGATGCGCGCCACCGCCTGCAGCCAGCCGCTGTGCTTTTCGCGGCGCGCCAGCGCATCGCGGGCGAATGCCGGTGTAAAGCGGAAGAACGAGGCGGCAACCGGCAGCATCATCAGATTGGTCAGGATCTTGTAGCCCACACCGATGGCCGCCGTGATGGCCAGCTCGCGTATCATCGGGATCGGAATCAGGATCAAGGTGATAAAGCTGACCAGTGCCGTGATCAGCGCCAGCGATCCGGGGATCAGCAAGCCGGTAAAGCTGTGCCGCGCCGCTGCCGCCGGATCGGCGCCATGCGCCACTTCGCGGATGATGAAGTTGATTTGCTGGATGCCGTGCGACACGCCGATGGCAAACACCAGGAAAGGCACCAGGATGGCCAGCGGGTCCAGTCCGAAGCCCAGCAATTGCAGCGTGCCAAACTGCCACACCAGCGAGGTCAAGGAGCAGACCAGCGGCAGCAGGGTCAGACGGATCGAACGGCAATACCAGTAGACCGCCAGGCCAGTCAGCAGGAAGGCCACGGCAAAGAACCGGGTCACCTCATCCGAGCGGTCGGCAATGTCGCCGATCTGCTTGGCGAAACCGATGATCTGGATTTCCACCTTGGCGTTTTCAAACGGACGCCGGATCTTTTCCTCCAGCTGCCGGTTGAACTGGATGTAGTCCAGCTTCTTGCCGGTGCGCGGGTCGGTGTCGGCCAGTTCGGCGGTGATCAGCGCGCTGCTCTGGTCACGCGCCACCAGCGTACCGACGTGGCCGCCCGCGATGGTCCGCTGGCGCATCTGCGCGATCACTTCACCGTTCAGCTTTTCCGGCACGATATCGCCGCCCGCCACCGGTTCGGCGCGGAAACCATCCTCCGTGATCTCGGTGAAGAACACGTTCGGCGTCCACAACGAGGTCACGCTGGTGCGTTCCACGCCAGGCAGATAGGTGACGGCATCGGTCACCTTCAGCAGCTGGGTGAGCGCCTCCGGGTTCCAGACGTCGCCCTGGCGCGCATGAACAGCGATGGTCAGCCGGTTCGCGCCGAACAGCTGGTCACGGTACTTTTCGAACGTCTCGATGTACTCGTGACCCTGCGGCATTTGCTTTTCAAAGCCGGCCTCCAGGTGCAGCCTGGTGGCGAGCATGCCCATCAGGACGGTGAGTGCCGCCAGCGCCACAAGGAAGATCCGCCGGTGCCCGAACAGGGCCGTTTCCAGACGGGTAATGAGATGGGAGAGCATTAGAATGACGACGCCAGGCTGATGGACATGAAATTACGGTCGCGCAGCAAATTGCTGGCACCACCGCCCCAGTTCTGCGTGAAATCGACGCGCAGCTTCAGCTCCGGCTTCACCTTGAAATCGATGGCGGCCCCCAGCACTGCGGCGCCCGCCCCTTTAATAAAACCCGGCAGCGCCGTCGCCGCCACGCCTGACAGACCTTGTGAGATCGCAATGTCCGGCGCCAGCGAAGCGCGCGTGCCGAACACATTCGGGTACGTCACCGAAGCCGCCACCACCATGCCCCACGAGGCCCGGGTCGGCAGTGTGTAGTCGGCCGTGACGGCATACGGCACGCTGCCGTCCAGCCTCAGGCCCGGATAATAGGCCACCGCCGTCTCCGCCGTGATGGTGCCCTCGCTGGCGCCCAGCGCGCGCAGCAGGCCGCCCAGCGAACCCGATGGCGACAGGATGTGGATACCGGTCAGATGCAGCTGGTAGTGCTTGGTATCAACCCAGCCGCGGCAATAGGTGCCCACCGGCGCCGCCGTAAAATCGGCCAGACCGTTGCAGTAATGCGCATTGCGCGGATCGATGACCGCACTCGGGTCGATGACGACGCCGTCGCGCGGGCGGAACGACAGCTCGGTGCCGATGGCCCACTCGCCGGCCTGGAAGTTATACGACACGCCAAACAGATTGCGGTGCGTGCCGTAGTCCAGCATGCCTTCCAGCCCAAACGGATTGGCCGTCGTGCCGGACACCCGGTAGCTGACAAACGGTACCTTGTCGTCGTAGCGCGTGAAGTACAGACCCAGCTCATTGCCCGACTCCGGGAACTGGTAGCGCAGCGCAATGCCGCCCTGCCCGTTGTGCGGCGCGTGGTCGCCGGCGCGCGGGATGATGGTGCCGGTACCGAGGACGGCGCCCGCCGGATTGGCCGCCGGGTCCGCCAGTTCGGCGGCGCTGAGACGGCGGTCGTACGGCGCGCCCGTGACGGGATTCGGCCCGGTGATGACGGTGGCCGTGTTGCCGACGCTCCCGGCAGGGAACGGGCCGATGCCGGCCGGCGCGGCCGCCGCGTTGAGGAGCGAGGTCGGCAGATAGACTGCGCGCCCGCCCTTGCCGACAAAATTACTGGTCGAGAAGAAGGTGCCCGGCGCATCGACCACAAAGCTGTTCCACTTCCACTGGTAGAACGCCTCCACGCCGAGGCCATGCGCCAGCGAGCTGCTGAACGACAGCATGGGTGCCGGAATGAGCAGGTTCTTCAGCGGCGTGCCCGGCTGGTGCGCGGCCGGCAGATAGATCGCGTTAATCGAGTTCACGCCGCCGGGGATAAAGATATCCTCGCCCCAGTTCAGGACCTGGTTGCCGACGCGGACGCGGGCCTGCTGTTCGCCGATATCGAATTCCTTGGTCACGTAAGCGTCGAGCCAGCGCGGATTGCTGACGGCGAAATCCTTGGCCTCCCGGTCGAGCGGACCGTTCCTGGTGCGGTCGATGGCGAAGTCCTGATTGACCACCCCGCGCAGCAAACCGCTCCAGCCGTCGCTGGCTTTCACATACAGGTCGGCCGAATATTGTAAGTTGGCCGATACCACCTGCCCTCGCTTGTAATGCAGATTGCCCAGGTCCTGATTCAGGCGCAGCGTATCCAGGTTGACCGAGTACGCCTGCGGATTGCCGGCCTGCAGCGGCGTGACCGCATCGCCCACGCAACCGCCATTGTCGTTGCCGAGGTTGCGGCAGTTCGGCTGCGAGGTGCGCACTACCGCCCCCATCGACACCATCGAATCCAGGTTCACCGTCCAGCCGTTGGCCAGCGGCCATTCCGCCGCCGCCACCGGTCCGGCCATCGTCCACGCTCCCAGCACGGCCAGGCATGCTTGTGTCCTGACCATGCGCGTCTTCACTTTATCGTGTGTTTTCATCTCCACCTCTCGTCATGGCGTTGGGGGCTTAGCGCGTGGTCGCGCGGCGCAGACCGTCGGGTTCAAAGATGCCCGCTTTCAGGCGCCCTTCGCGCGCGGACAGCCAATCGGCCTCCTTGCCGCCGGCCTGCACCCGGTCGATCAGGACACGGCTCGCCACGTGGTCGTAGCTGATGTTGGCCGACCAGACGCAGGCTGGCACCTCCCACGCCATGTACGGGCCCATCTCGGTGGTGCGCCAGACCTTGCCCTGGGCGTCATACATGTCCTCGACCAAAATGGTCCAGGTGTCTTCGTCGATATAGAAGGTACGCTTGGGGAACATGTGACGCATGCCCTCCTTCAGCGTGGCCTCGACCACCCACATGCGGTGCAGTTCGTAGCGGGTCAGGTCGCGGCTGATGAATTTCGGCTTGACCACGTCCGCCGCCTTGTTGGCAGGCGAGTTCACGCGATAGGTGTTGTACGGGACGTACAGCTCTTTCTTGCCGGCGAGCTTCCAGTCGTAGCGGTCCAGCGGGCCGTTGTACTGCAGGTACTGGTCGACGATCTGCAGGTTCTCCGTATTCAGCACCGGCGCATCGTACTGATAGGTCGGTGCGCGGCGCACGCGGCGCTGGCTGGCGAAATACAGCCAGACGTCGTTCGGCTTGCCGAAGTTGTACTGGCCCAGCGTGGCATCACCGGCAATCGATGGCGGGCCGGTGAACACGTTGAGCAACTGGTACTCAATGCCGCGCGCATCGGCGACGCCCTTGTTCGACGGCGACCACATCGGCGCAAGCTGCCATTCGTCCTGCGCGATCGGCTCGCCGATGCTGTCGCTGCCCTTGGGCGGGATGTAAGTAGCAAAGTGCGACTGGAAGCCTTCGCCGCGCCAGCTCAGCTTATGGTTCCAGATGGCTTCCGCGCCGCTGCGCGGAATCGGAAACGGCACGGCGGCGCCAATGGCTTCGGCCATGTCGTAGCCATTCGGCGCCATTTTCGCGCTGGCCGCATTCTTGCGGGTACGCTCGTAGAAGAAGTCCGGGTAACCGCAGGAACGGTGCGTCGGGTAGATGTCCATCCGATAGCCTGGGATGGTCTTCACCATCTCCAGCTGGCCCGGCGCCAGCTTGTCCTTGTGGCGGTCGACGTTGGAGGCGTCGATCGAGAACTGGCGCTTGTCGCTGGCGTAGGGATCGGGACGTACCGCACCCGGTTTCCAGCCGGCGGGCGGCGCCATGTCGCCGCCGGTCCACGCCGGGATCGTTCCGTCCTTGTTGCCCGCGCGTTCAGCACCCACCGGCGTCAACTCCTTGCCAAGCCGGGCGGCATCCTGCTCGCCTGCAGCTGCATTCAGCGCCGTACCAACCAAGAGCGCCGTACCGAAAAATGTCATCTTGATGCCCACCTTCGTCTCCCCATGAATGAGTGCCGGATAACAAGCCGGCTCTTGCTTCGTTATTGTTAGGTCATATTACCAAATATAGGTCATTGATATAAACAAAGGAATTAAAAAACAACGGATCGACGGGCAAAAAAAAAGCTATGTCACCGTCAGATGTGGGAATGCTCCCAGCGCGGCTTTCAACAAGGTTGCCGGGGAACGGATGCGCCCCGCGTCGAGTATCCAACGCCAGCCCAGGTAGTTCGGCAGATAGCGCGTGGCCACGCCGTGAAGAAACGGACGTAGCCA
>NZ_NEHB01000051.1 GCF_002127655.1 Janthinobacterium sp. GW456P | reverse complement strand
CTCTACTTACTATCAGGAAATTCATCGTCGTTATGGACTGACTTGCTCCATGACCGACGGCTACGACTGCTATCAGAATGCGCTGGCCGAACGCATCAACGGCATTCTGAAAGGCGAGTTCCTGCTGAATCGACCTGCCGACCTGAAAAAGGCGAGCAAAATGGTGGCGCAATCGGTGCGGATCTATAACCAGGAACGGCCGCATACGGCGCTGAAATACAAAACGCCCGATGCGGTGCATCGGGCGTTTTTACAGCAATAAATACTGTCAACCTATTTTAGGACTGGACAGAAGTGTTATTCATGTCGATTAAGAGTAAATTCTCCTGGCCGTTGTCCCAAATTTGTCCCGCCGATTCGATGTCGTTATAACTCCCCGTGCCATCAATGGTTTGACAAGGCCGGGGGGTTTTATTGATACTGTTATGCATGGGTGAGAACAACACAGCGGTCCTGCCGGAAACCCATGCTGTCGCTGTGTAAGCCATTGGCTTGGGGTAGGTGAGATTCGAGCGAACGAGAGATAGCCGAATAAAGAGAGCACACAACGCTCGGCGTGTACCCGCCAGGGTGTAGATACAGGTGGCGCAAGCGCACACGACCCCTGACATCAACCCCATTGTATAAGGCACCGTGAGGTGCGGCGATTAATCAGCGGGCCGTAGAGGTCTGGTGCGCCGCCACCAACAGCATCGGCTCTCGCAAGCGCGTTTGCTTGTGAGGCACGCATGTCGTCTACCACCTCCTTCGTCACGTCTGGCGACTTACCGAAAATCCTTTTCATCGAGCAACTGTCTATCCTGATCGGGAAGACAGCCACAACGATCCGTACTTGCGCAACCAATGCCAAGTACGCGCACCTAATCCCCCGCCCCTTCAAGCTCCCAAATAGCCGACGCCTCTGCTGGTACGACCACGACGTGCTGGCATGGATCAACCTCGGCCGTCCCGCCGACCCACCTCCGGCGAAGCGGCCTCGCGGTCGCCCGACAAAAATCGAGCAACTCGCCCGTCAGCGCTGGGCCGCAACAGCGACGCCCCAATCAGCACGCAGGGGGTGACGCATGGAGTTATCGTTCAAGGCCGCTTGCCCTTCGGCCACCCAATCGACTCAGCGAATTATTAAGGTGAACCCAGGTCCAATTGCGGCCACTGCCACCTTGTCCAAGGCCAGACCGGATAGATCATGCAAGCTGCTTGATGTAGCCCACACAATTGGGACCACCCTGCCATCCGGGAATGATATGGCCTTCAACCATGCCGTGCTCTGTCAGGTCGGTCTGCCCCGTAGCAAAGTCGAGGGCCGTGAGTTTCGCAGGGAGTCGGGTAAGATGTGGATTAGCATTCAAGCTGGATGGCTTGACGAGGGGCGCGGCCATGTCGCACAGACGGTCCCTTACGGGCCAATGCCCCGCCTAGCCCTCGCCCTCGTAAGCACACTTGCGAAACGGCACAAAACCCGAGAGATTCCCATTGGCGACAACGCCGCACAGTTTCTCAAGCTTATGGGCATCGACGATCAGGGCAATCGTTACTCCAAGCTGCGTGAGCAGATGCATGCCCTGGCCGCCTGCCGTCTGCAAATCGGCAATCAAGGGCGTACGTACATTCAACGGGCAACCGGTTGACCAGTTCGACGCCTGGATCGCAAACTCCGACACGGGACAGAAGGCACTGTGGCCGGGCGTTTTGGTACTGTCCGAAAACTACTACAACGAACTGGTGGAGCATGGCGCCCCCCTCGACAAACGCGCATTACTAGCGCTCAAAGGCTCTGCGTTGGCCCTAGACGTATACACCTGGCTTGCGCATCGCCTGCATCGAATAGCGGCCCGCCCAGTCGTCTTGCATTGGAAGCCATTGCGACAGCAGTTCGGCCAAGAGTACAAAGGCGAAGATGCTCACAAGAACTTCAAAAAACGATTCTTGGTGGCACTACGAGAAGCCCTTGCCGCGTACCCATTGGCCAAGGTAACGCCCGTGCCCGGAGGTCTCTTCAAATTGCTCGACGGCTTCGTCCCAAAAAAGCACACGTATAGCGCTGAACCGTTACAGATAGATGCCTACGGAAAAGGATGCGGCGCTCCAAATCGACTGGCGCCTTGCTTTGCTAGTTCAGTCGGGATCCATGCTTCCGATACAATCAGAGGAATCATCGTTGATGACAGACATCTCACGCATGAAAGTCCGTTATTCCAATTGGTTGGCGTTATGTCAATAAATGAAATTGCATGCTCGCGCTTGCAGACTTCACTTCGCCAAGATTCTGCAGCCGTAAAAACTCGACCGCTAAGCGATTTAGCCTCCTCACGAATCGAAGCTAATATTTTTCTATGAGTTTTCGCTTTTTCGGATGCAGCAAAAAAATGCATTCTATGCTCCAACAACTCTATTTTTTCGCCACTTTTCTCCCAATCCGAAAAACCCTTTGTATTGCTTGCACATGCGATCAATGTTTGAATAATTTCCTGTAGCGCCTTCCTAATCGCCATTTTTATATTCTGTGATGTTCCTGCTGCGCAGACGAAAGCCGGATAATCGCCGCTACAATGACTGATAAATGCTAAGACGACATAAATCGAGCTGAACTCTGATATTTCGACGCAGGTAACTTGATAGTCAAGATCTGTCAAAAATTTTAACTCTACCGCTGCAGCGTTGTCCATCGTCTCGGAATCGACCAAAAACGATGGCCGCCCGCAGTACCAAAAATCCATAATGGAATGGCGCTCTAAATATTCACAAAAGCTACTGTACTTAGCGCTCTCAGTTGATTGACCAACGGCCACTCCATTTGTTGTTGGATGCCAACTTGATTCTCGCAATCTTACAGGGTAAGGAGCGTACACATCCGCTATAGCTGCATGCGTGAAATTGCAATTTATGTTCTCTGCTATCTGAATCATTTCAGTTTTCTGAGTTCGTCCAGATGCGTCGAGTGGGCTCGGCAGTTGGTATGGAAATTTGAAAAAATGGCTGAGACTAATTTCATTTAATTTGAAAAACGTTCTATCGGTTCTTAGCGCCGCCGTCGCATATCGTTCAGCGGCTTCAAAGCGAGAACGTTGAAGTGCAGTTGTCGGGGTTCTATCCACAGCAACAGATGTTGAAAATACTCCGTTAGGACATCGCTCATCAGCATGTACTTCCTGAGTTGCCAAATATATTTCTGACGCCAGCTCAATTACTCGGTAGGCACCCAATGGAATACTGGCCGGAAAAAGCAGTGGGAGATCAATACTTGGAACACCTCCCTCCTTGGCCTTAGTTGCCTTGGGCGCCATCATTTAGCAACCTCCACCACAACAGCAACAGCAACAGCAACAGCAACAGCAGCCCCCTCCTTCGCGACCGAGAACACCGACTCCGCCCGCTGCAACAACAGTGCTAAACATTCCTTTCACGGCATTAACAACAGGACTTTCATCAGCTTCAGGCCTTGTTACCAAAGTAGCAAGTCTCGCACCAGAAAAGCCGTATTCGAATAAATCTTCGGCAATGCATTCATTTCTCTCTAAGACTCCATAAAGGTAATCGGCTTCCGTAGCACTAATTACACTTTTCGATGTGAATCTGCTAAAAAATCCAGCACCCGTCGCCATTTTTTTAGCAAACGTAGTGGCAGAAGACGCCGATCTCTCATGAGTCGTTCGTCGATATTCCGCTACTTTTTCGAGAAAGGAAATTGAATTCTGTGAGGGTTTGGTAGCCGTCACCGTCGCCGTTGCTGCCGACAATGCAGCTAATTCGAGTGCGGACATATCGCGTTGAAGTTGACGTTCCGGTTCGTAAGGATCTATCCCACAGCAACAACAACCCGGAATAAATGAATTTTCCGGAGGTATCTCGACCGCCATATTATGGCGGCGTATCATTTCATCAAAGAAAGACCTGCTCAGCTCAGGTTGTTCACGCAAGTATAAATAAGCTTCGCGTAAAAAATCTACATTCGCGGACATTTCTTGCACAGATGAGAAAGCATCGGCTAATTGATTTGCAGCAATCTCGTTTGTAAGAGTGGAATTCGTTCTCAACTCTGCTAGTACTTGCGGAATCATCATGTCTCCTAGTAACAACAAGAACCACGCCCCAAAGTAAGGGGAAAATGAATTTTTGAGCGATTATTAAATCACTAGTAAGTATAAGTCAAAAAAAAACACACAGAGATGAAAGAATCTAAACTCGTATTGATCGAGAATCAAAAAAACGTAACTAGCCACCGGCGGAGGATGACATGCTGTTCGCGCACGCGTGGTAGGACGAAGCAGTTGCGCGTGGCTGCCATTGGTTCTGCTCGGCACAGAGCGGGTGGCAGCATCGCTCCCATACGTAATGGATAGTTTCACCGTATGCTCTGCACAGCGAGATGGGCGTGTTCAGCTCATCCAACAAAGTGCGCAGCAGCCGAAACCATAGGCGCGGCAGCTCGACGTATGCTGTCCTGAGGCCCTGCTAGGTGCGTCGGTCCATCGCCGAAACGGCGCACTTGCCTGCCGCTGCTCACATGAAGTGTCATCCCAGCCCATGAGCATCCCAGTCCCTCCCCAATAGGGCTCCAGCCGGCAGCCATACGCGGGCAGCTCAGCAGTAACGGCATTGCCACTGTTCGCTTTCGGTCGGCTACCCAAGAGGCGACGGCGCAGTCATTGGCGGAAAAGCCTTGCGGCCGTACATATGTTTCAGTGCAATTGGTCAATAGTTCGGCTCTGGTGAATCTTGGACCTGCTCATAGGCCACATGACGCCCTTCGAGCCGCAGGAATTGTTCCCTGTAGCGCTCCAAGCGCGCGGCCGTTCGATTGCCTTCTGGACCAAAAGCGTAGCGCGCAGTGCGAACCGCGTAGTCTTTCCAATTTCGGCGCTCTTCACTGGCTCGAACAGTGGGGGCACACGCCGCCAACGTCGCCGCGATCTCGTCTTGGCTGTGACCTGTGACGCGGAGGCGCACCGCCACCATCGAATCCACGCGGGAGAGGTCGATGTCACCGCCTACTTGCCTAGACACGATGTCGCGGCAATGGGCCGCATAGAGGCGCGCAAAGGGCATCCCAGGCACGAATTGAAGCGCGGGAATACGCGGCTTGGCCTTGGCCATTTCCGACAACTGCGCCAACTCACGCGCAAGAACAGCGGCGTCTGCGAGTGCCTTCGTGCAATGACGAGCCTCTGCAAAAACCAGCCGCACTTCTGGATACCCACGCGTACCCTTCTATCACCTGCAGCAGGTGCATGCGCTAATGGCGCAACAAGGCCGCCTGCCGGCGGCCAACTTGTATCGATCGTATGGACAGGTGCTGAGAGACGTCAGCCAACTCAAGCAAACTGCTGAACACTGACCGCATGCTTTGCATTCGTACACGATCAATGTCTGAACTAAGCGTTGATTCAATTAGGGATATCCTAACGGTGGAGTCCCGCCAAGTGGGATTGCCGCGGCCCGACCACGTCGGCGTATCGGATTTTCTTTGCTTTTCAACTTATAAGCAGGTTCGAATCCTCTCGCCGCGACCAGCATCCTCAAATGCCGTCGGCATCCTTCCTTGCCTGAATTCGCGTCACAAGTCTGCGTCGCTGGGTAGCATAACTTTCTGAGAAGGCGTCCAAGCCATGATGAACCATCCGCCGGAGCAAACGGCAAGCAAGAAGAAAGCCTATCTCCTTGGACTGCTCATCGGATTTCTCCCGATCCTCACCTTTTTTCTGCTCCTGATCGATCACCCGACTGAGTTGATTGGGATATTCACCGGTATCAGCGTGCCTGATTTCAATGACCGGCCGCTAAAAATCCCGCTTGCATGCCTCGCTCTGGGCCTGTTTATTTGGGCATGGCGCAAGCTGGGAAAATCAGGAAGAATCACGATCGGCGAACAGTATGGATTGCTTTTTATTGCAACACTGATTGTCACGGTGCGGTTCTTGATTTTTATGCATCATCTAGGGCAAGCATTGAAAGGCATGGCTTGGTAATGAATGCGAAGGAAGTCCAACAGTCGAAGCGACGCTTAAAATAGGCAGTTGGGTAATTCGAGTACTTTTGTCCAGAGCTACATTACCTTTTACTTCCTTGTCTGCGCAACCTTCAGGCACGTTGCCCTGCGCATTAGCGTGTACCCGCGAAGTGTGATATTAATTAAATAATTGACTAATTAAACACTTTCATCGCGCAAGGGTCCAGTCTTATGTCTTTCTTGATCGTTCTGGCCGCACTGGCCTTCCTGATGCTGGCCGCCTACCGCGGCTACAGCGTGATCCTGTTTGCGCCCGTGGCCGCGCTGGGCGCCGTGCTGCTCACCGATCCGTCGGCCGTGCCGGCCGTCTTCAGCGGCATCTTCATGGAAAAGATGGTGGGCTTCATCAAGCTGTATTTCCCCGTCTTTTTGCTCGGTGCCGTGTTCGGCAAGCTGATCGAACTGTCCGGTTTTTCCCAGGCCATCGTCGTGGCGGCCATCCGCTACATCGGCAGCTCGCGCGCCAATGCCGTGATCGTCGCCGTGTGCGCCGCGCTCACTTATGGCGGCGTATCGCTGTTCGTGGTGGTGTTCGCCGTGTATCCATTTGCGGCGGAACTGTACCGCCAGAGCGATATCCCCAAGCGGCTGATGCCGGGCGCCATCGCCCTGGGGGCCTTTTCGTTCACCATGGATACCCTGCCCGGCACGCCGCAGATCCAGAACATCATTCCCACCACCTTTTTCAATACGACGGGTTGGGCGGCACCGTGGCTGGGCACCATCGGCGCCGTACTGACGGTGATCATGGGACTGGCCTTCCTCGAATGGCGCCGCCGTTCCGTCATGGCGACGGGCGAAGGCTATGGCGCCGAGGCCGAAAAGGCCATGGCCGACGCCGGCGCCCTGCCCCATCCGCTGCTGTCTGTGGCGCCTTTGGTGCTGGTGGGCGTGGCCAACTTTGCGCTGACCAAGCTGATCCCGCACTGGTACGGCGCCAGCCATACGCTGACGGCCGAGGCGCTGCCGGGCTTGCACGCGCCCGTGACGACGGCGATTCCTGCCGTCACCGGTATCTGGGCCGTGGAAGGCGCCTTGTTGCTGGGAATTTTACTCGTCTGCGTGACGGCGTTCGGACGCATCCGCGCCGCCTTTGCCGAAGGCACCAAGGCGGCCGTGGGCGGCGCGCTGCTGGCGGCCATGAATACGGCGTCCGAATACGGCTTTGGCGGCGTCATCGCGGCCCTGCCCGGTTTCCTGGCCGTCAGCAACACCTTGCGCAGCGTGCCCGATCCGCTCGTCAACGCGGCCGTGTCCGTGACGACCCTGGCCGGCATCACGGGATCGGCCTCGGGCGGCATGAGCATCGCGCTGGCGGCCATGTCGGACAGTTTTATCCAGGCCGCGCAGCAGGCGCACATTCCGCTCGAAGTCATGCACCGCGTGGTGGCCATGGCCAGCGGCGGCATGGATACCTTGCCGCACAATGGCGCCGTGATCACCCTGCTGGCCGTCACGGGCCTCACGCACCGCCAGTCCTACCGCGACATTTTCGGCATCACCGTCATCAAGACGGTGGCCGTGTTCCTCGTCATTGCCATCTACTACCTGACGGGGCTGGTGTGAGCGTGGCCTGACTTGAACAAGTGGCTGATGCCCATGGTCAGCAGCGGGCCGGCCAGCGCCAGGTAGGAACTGTCCACGCCATACGGATTGCCCGCCAGGAACCAGCCGATGGTGGCGATCACCGAGACGATCACGCCGACGAAGGCGCCGCGCGGCGTGCCGAATTTCGGCGCATAGAAGGCCATCAGCACCAGCACGGCCAGGGTGGCGCGCAGGGCCTTGCCGAGGAAGGCGATCATCAGCAGTTTTTCCGCGTACAGCGCCAGCACCAGCGGCAGCAGGCCCGCCACGACGATGGCGATGCGCAGGAACATCAGCGATTTCGCGTCGTTCTTCGCCTTGTTGTACCACGGGTCATAAAAGTCTTTCATGGCCAGGGTAGCCGACGCCAGGGTGGTGGCGGAAATGCCGCCGAACAGGGCGCCGGCCAGGCCGACGATCATGATGCTGGCGGAAAACGCCGGCATGTGGGCGATCAGGGTCGGGAAGGCATCGATCGACTTCATGCCCGGATACAGCACGGCGCTGCACATGCCGATCAGGGCCGCCATCAGGCCGAACGGGATCATCAGCGAGGACACGTAATAGCAGGCGCGCTTGGCCACTGCCGGGTTATCCGTGCTGACCAGGGCCTGGATCACGTATTGCGTGGCGAAGATGGAACCGATGCCGCCGATCATCCAGGCGATGATCTGGCCCCAGCCGATCTCGACCCAGTTGAACATCTTGGCGGGCAGCTGCGCCTGCAGCGCGCCGATGCCGCCCGTCGCTTCCAGCGCATAGGCCAGCGCCAGGATCACGCCCAGGTATTTGACGATGGAATGGGCGAAGTTGGTGTACACCACCGAACGCATGCCGCCCAGGCTCACATAGATGACGGTGATGGCGCCCACCAGCAGGATGGCGACCGTCTTGTTAATGTGCAGCACGGCCGCCAGCACGGCGCCGCCGCTCGCATACAGGGCCACGGCAACGATGCTCAGCGCGACGATGGTGAGGATCGATGCCGCGTAGCGCACGGGCTCGCCATACGTTTGCGCCAGGATGCCGGAAATCGTCGACTGCCCGCTTTCCTTGTATTTCTTGACCAGCACGATGGCCAGCAGCAAAAAGCCCAGCGACAGCGCCACCAGGTTCCAGGCGGCGGAAATGCCCAGTTCATAGCCCTTCTGGGCCGTGCCGATGCTGACGGAGCTGCCGATGAATTCCGACAGCAGCAAGGCGCCGATCAGGAAGGCGGGATAATTGCGCCCGCCCGCCGTCATGCCCTCGGCGCTGTTGGCATGCTTGCGCACGCTGTAGGTAATGTACGACATGAGGGCGAAATAGCCCACCGTGACCGCGGCGATGATGATCAATCTGTTTTCCATCCGTCTACTCCAAGTCTGCTTTTCTTATTATTATTTTTCAAGAAAGCTTCCCCTGCCCCTTGCCGGACCAGCCGGCGGTGATGCTCAGGGGAAAACCACATTCCCGCCATACCGATACGGTACAGCAAGCCTCACAATAAAAAAGTCCGCAACTGCTCTGTAAACAAATCCGCCGCCTCGATGTTCGAGATATGCGAGGCGGGCAGGCTTGCCAGGCGGGCGCCCGCGATCTGCCGCTGCAGCCAGCGCGCATCGTCCAAGGTGGTCACGGGATCGTGCTCGCCCGCGATGATCAGGGTCGGCACGCTGATCGTGCCGACGGCGGCGTGCAAGTCCGTCTGGGCCAGCACCTCGCAGCAGGCCGCGTAGCCACCGGCATCCTGATCGCGCAAGGTGGCGACCAGGCGCGCCACCGTGGCCGCTTCCTGCGCGATGAAGGATGGCGTGAACCAGCGCGCGGCGGCGCCGTCGGCCACTGCCGCCATGCCGTCGCGGCGCACTTGCTCCGCCCGCAGCTGCCACGGCGCGGCGCCGCCAATGCGCGCCGCCGTATTCGCCAGCACCAGATGCGTCAGGCGCCGCGGCTGGTGGATGGCCAGCCACTGGCCCGTCAAGCCGCCCATGGAAATGCCGCAGACGGCGGCGCGGGCGATATCGAGGTGGTCGAGCAGCGCCACCACGTCCAGCCCCAGCCGGTCGATGCCGAACGGCGCGCCGCCGCTGGCGGACTGGCCATGGCCGCGCGTGTCGTAGCGCACGACGAAAAAGTCGCCTGCCAGCGCGGCCGCCTGGGCATCCCACATGGACAGGTCCGTGCCGAGGGAATTCGACAGGACCAGGCAGGGCTTGGCGCGGTCGCCATCGGTGCGGTAATGCAGGCCGATGCCGGCCACCACGCACGTTTTCCCGGCGGTGTCGTTGCCTGTATGCGTCATCGCATGTCTCCTCAGGAATCGTCGTCGCGCACCGACGAGGGATGGCGGCACAGCGGCATCACGTCGATCTGCATGTAGGGGAACAGCGGCAGCGAGGTGAGTAAATCATGCAGCTCGTCCACGCTGTCGACGTCGAAGACGCTGATGTTCGCGTACTGGCCGGCGATGCGCCACAGGTGGCGCCATTTGCCCGCGTGCTGCAGGCGCTGGGCCAATTCCTTTTCCGTTTGCTTGAGCTGCGCCGCCTGGTCCGCCGGCATGTCCAGCGGCAGGTTCACGTTCATGCGTACATGGAATAACATGGTTGCTCCCTTATTGACGCTGCATGGATCGCAGCTTGTCCATATCAATCTCGACGCCCAGGCCCGGGCCCGTCGGCACCTGCAGCATGAAGTCGCGGTAGACGAGCGGCTCGCGCAAGACTTCCTGCGTCAGCAGCAGTGGCCCGAACAGCTCCGTGCCCCAGGCCAGTTCCGCGAACGTGGAGCAGACGTGGGCCGTGGCCGCCGTGCCGACGCCGCCTTCGAGCATGGTGCCGCCGTACAGGCCCACGCCAGCCAGGCGCGCCACGGTCGCCACTTCCAGCGCGGGCAGCAAGCCGCCCGACTGGGTGATTTTTACGGCATACACGTCGGCCGCATCGGCCTGGGCCAGCGCCAGCGCATCGGCAGGGCCGTGCAAGGCTTCGTCGGCCATGATGGCCACGTCGAAGCGCTGCTTCAGGCGCGCCAAGGCGGCACGGTTGCCCGCCTTGACCGGTTGCTCGATCAGGTCGACGCCGCCCGCTTCCAGCGCGGCGATGCCGCGCACGGCGTCCGTCTCGCTCCAGGCCTGGTTGACGTCGACGCGCACGCTGGCCCGCTCGCCCAGCGCCCGCTTGATCTCCAGCACGTGGGCCACGTCGGCCACCACGTCGCGCAGGCCGATCTTCAGCTTGAAGATGCGGTGGCGGCGCAGGTCCAGCATTTTTTCGCCTTCGGCGATATCGCGCGCCGTGTCGCCGCTGGCCAGCACCCAGGCTACGGGCAGCGCATCGCGCACGCGCCCGCCCAGCAGTTCCGACAGCGGCACGTTCAGACGGCGCGCCTGCGCATCGAGCAGCGCCGTCTCGATCGCGCACTTGGCGAAGCGGTTGCCCTGGATGACCTTACGCACTGTGGCCATGGCCTTGGCGACCTGGCTCGCTTCCATGCCGACCAGCAGCGGCGCGATATAGGTATCGATATTCGTCTTGATGCTCTCCGGGCTTTCGCCGCCGTAGCTCAAGCCGCCGATGGTGGTCGCTTCTCCCCAGCCGGTGATGCCGTCGGCGCAGCGCAGCCGGACCAGCACCAGGGTCTGCGTATTCATGGTGGCGACGGACATCCGGTGCGGGCGGATGGTTGGCACATCGACCAGGTAGGTCTCGATATTTTGAATCATATTTATTCCGTATAATTCCGTGGAGTGGTGACACGATATTCCCCGAATGTCGCCACGTCCAACACCGAGTTGGTATCAAACCTATACCTGAAAGGTATGAAGATGGAATTACGGCACTTGCGCTACTTCATCGCGGTCGCAGAGGAAAGGAACTTTACGCGCGCAGCCGCGCGGCTGCACATCGCGCAGCCGCCACTGAGCCGGCAGATGCAGCAGCTGGAAGAAACGCTGGGCGTGGCGCTGATCGAAAAAGGTTCGCGGCCCTTGCGGCTGACGGAAGCGGGTGAGTTTTTCCTCGCCCATGCGCGCCCCCTGCTCGACCAGGTGCGCGACCTGCAGGCGATGACGCAGCGCGTGGGCAAGCTGGAACGCACCCTGTCGATCGGCTTCGTCGCCTCGACCCTGTATGGGGAATTGCCCGACATCGTGCACCGCTTTTGCGAACGCCATCCAGAAGTCGACGTGACCCTGCATGAAATGACGACGGTGCAGCAGCTCAAGGCCCTGAAGGAAGGCCGCATCGACGTGGGTTTCGGACGCCTGAAAAGCGAAGACCCCAGCATCCGCCGCATCCTGCTGCGCGAAGAGCGGCTGGTGGTGGCCCTGCCGCCCGGACACCGGCTGGCCAAGGGGGAAGGCGGCTTGCGCCTGATAGATCTGATCCACGAGACCCTGCTCGTGTATCCGAAAGCGCCGCGCCCCAGCTTTGCCGACCAGGTGCTGGCCATGTTCAGCGAAGGCAATGTCACCCCCGGTCCCGTCACGGAAGTGCGCGAGCTGCAGATTTCCATGGGACTGGTGGCGGCCGGCCAGGGCATTTCCATCGTGCCGGAAAGCGTGCAAGCCATGCATCACCGGAACGTCGTGTACCGCAAGCTGGACGACAAGCATGCGTTCTCGCCCATTTTATTCAGCATGCGGCATATGGACCGCTCACCGGAACTGGAAAACCTTCTCGCTGCCGTGTACTCGATCTACGATGAACACGGCATCGCGTACGTCAAGGAAAGCCTGTAGCAGTGACTACGCGGCGTCGGCCAGCAGCTCCGGGCGCAGCGCGCGGATGCGCAGCTCCGTAAAGTAGCCACCCGCCTCGTTGTAGCGCAGGTAGTGGCGGCCGCAATCGAGGCAGCGGGCCACCTGGCTCAGGTTCGCGGGATAGTAGCGCGGCGCGATGGGCGCGTCCGCGCTGTCGTAGCGCGTGCCGTGCGGGTGGTACTCGTCAAACGTCGGTTCCTCGTAAGGATCTGCGCGCAGGGTGCCGATTTCTTCAAACCGGTCCAGCTCCAGCGAGGTGGGCAGGCGCTGCCAGGCGTCGAGGGGGACGGCGCAGCAGCTGCATGGTTTTGTCACCAGCGCCGATGCGGCGGCCAGGGTGGACAAGGCGGGAAAGTCGATGAATAACATGGTTCAGCCTATGCGAAGGGGCGGCCCTTGGCAACGAGCCTGGCCGCGCCCCTGCATTCTAGCCCGGCAAGCGTCATCGCGCCGCCCGGCGCCGGCGGCCATGCCGCGCCAGGAGCAGTTCGAGCAGCACCAACATGCCGCCGGAAACGAGCAGCAGCGGCATCAGCGCACACATGCCGGCCGCCACCAGCCAGGCCAGCGCGGACGGCGAGGTCCAGGCGCCCGGCAGCAGCCTGGGCAAACCCAGCGAGCCTGGCAGGCGCCGCTTGAAGAACATCACCCAGCCCGACACCAGCGAAAACAGCACGCTGACGCCAAAGACCAGCAGCAAGGCCTGGTTCCACCAGCCGAATTCGCCGCGGTGAAACGGGATGCCGATGGCGGTGGCCTTGCCGAACGCCGTCTGCGCCTCCCAGCCCGCGTAATACAGGGGCTTGCCGCTGTAGGCATCGAATTGCAGGTCGAAGCGCAAGGTGGGCTGGCTGCGGTCCGCCATGGCGGCACGCCACACATCGTCCTGGCTGGCCGGCGCCGTCAGTTGCACGGCGATGGCGGGCGCGTGACTGCGCGCCACCTGCCACGCCTCCTGCCAGTCGAGCGGAGCGCCCTCCTCGCTTGAGTGCAGGCCGCGCGGCACGGGTGGCGGCGCCTGGCCGCTGACGTCGCGCAGCGTGCGGATGCGCCCACCCGCCTGCTGGCTCCACGTCAGTCCCGTCGTCAGGATGACCAGACTGACGACACCCAGCGCCACGCCGAGAAAAGCATGCCACTGGCGCCAGCCGTTGCGGCCCTGCGCGCCCCGCTTCGGCAAGCCCGATTGCGCGCCGCGCGGCCACCACAGCACCACGCCCGTGACCAGCATCACCATCAGCCAGCTGGCGGCCAGCTCGATCATCCAGCGCCAGCCATCGTTTTGCAGCAGGCGCGAATGCAGCTTTTTCGCCCAGTTGCCAAAGCGCTCGCTGCTGGCCAGGCTGCCCAGCACGCGCGCGTCATACGGATTCACGTAGACGATGATGGCTTGCGCGGGCAGGCCGAACTTCGGCTTGATCTGTACGGCATGTCCGCCATGGCCCGCATGTTCATCAGGCGCGCCGCCGGGCGGCGCGAATGCCACCTGCACCGCGTCATCGTGTTGAAACGGCGGCAGCACATGCCGCACCGTCCAGCCATGCGGGGCCGCCCGTTCCGCGGCCGCCACGGCCGCGTCCAGCGGCAGCATGGACGCCTGCGGCGCCACGTGATCGAGGTGCTGGTACAGCCTTGCCTCGATCTGCGGCGTGAAGATATACAAAATGCCCGTCAGGGTAGCCACCAGCGCGAATGGCGAGGCGATCAGCGCGGCCCAGAAGTGGATGCGCCAGTACAGGCTTTTACGGCGTGCGATAAGAAAAGTTGCGTCGTCCATGGCCATCCTCACATTCCAGCATAGGTATAGGCCAGGCCCAGCATCACGCTGCGCGGCGCACCGGGCGTGTACTGGTTCTGGCTGTTCGGCGCATAGCTGCCCGTGCCCGCGTAGCTGCTGCTGGCCGAATCGGCATAGCGCTTATCGGCCACATTGCGCACCTGCACCCATGCCTCCAGGCCCCGCGCAAGCCGGTAGCTGGCGCGCAGGTTCAGCAGCGCGTGGCCGCCATACTCCACCGTGTTGGCATTGTTCATCCAGTAGCGGCCCTGATGCACGGCTTCGAGTGCGATACGCGCGCCCGTCACGGGCTTGTAGCCGATCTCGAACGAGGTGATGTCGCGCGGTGCCTGCGGCATGGTGCGGCCGCTGTAGTCCAGCGTGGCCGAGACCTGGTAGCGCAGGTAGCGGTGGCGCGCGATGGCCGTCGCGAAGCGCGCGTCGAACGGGCCGCTGTCGTAGTTCAGGCCCAGCTCCAGGCCTTCGCTGCGCGTGCGTCCCGCATTGCGGTTTTCGCTGTTGCCCGGCGAGAGCGTGTAGCTGACGATGGTGTCGCGCCCGTCGAGCCGGTACACGGCCGTATCGAGTTTCAAGCGGCCCTGCAGGAAGGCCCAGCGCAAGCCCAGTTCATAGTTGTTGTAGACGGACGGCTGCAAGTCGGCGATGCCCGTCTTGCCATACAGCTGGCTCACTTCGGGCGGCGTAAAACCCTGGCTGACGTTCGCATACACGCTGCCCGCACGACCGATGGCGTAGGTGGCGCCCAGCTTCGGGCTCACATGCGAAAAGCTGCGCGACTCGTCGGGCGCGCCGTAATTGACGCTGCCGCCGGGCGCCAGATTGTTATGATAGTCATAGCGGATGGCGTCCGAACGGCCGCCCAGCACCACGCGCGTGCCCGCCAGCGGAGAGAATTCCCATTGCGCGAAGGCGGCCGTGTTCAAAATGTCCGTCCGGTAGTCGCGCACGCCCTGCGGATTGGACGCATTGGCCAGCGTATAGCGCAGGTAGCGGCCCGTGGCCGCATCGCGCACGATGGAGAGATTGTCGCTGACAAAGGGATTGTCGCTCTTGTCCACGTACACGCCTGCGACCACGCGCGAACGCAGCCACGCGAATTCCTGCTGGTGTTTCACGTCCAGCCCCAGCGAATCGACGTGGTTGTTGTTGATGACGCCCTTGCACAGCATGCCAGCGCAACTGCCGATGGAGTAGGCGGGAATCTGCCCGTGGTCATTCTTGCGCGTAAACACGGTGACGGTGCTCGCGCCATTGGCCGTCGTCGCGCCCTCCCACGCCAGGTTCATGCGCGTGGTCTTGTCCTTGCGGTAAGTGAACGTGTTCAGGCTCTTGCCGGGATGGCTGCGGTAGTCGTTCTCGAACAGGCTGCCCGTCATGGCCGCATCGAGGTCCGTGTGGACGATGGTGGCGCGCAGCTGCGACGCGGGGCCGAGCGCATAGTCGGCGCGCAGTGAGAACGAATCCTTGTCGCCATAGCTGTACTCTTGCCAATTGTCGCGCGAACGGCGCGAGCTGTAATGGGAAAAGCGCAGTCCCAACGGCCCCCAGGTATCGCTGGCAGACGTGTCGTAGCGGGTGAATCCGCCCACGTTGTCGCGCCGCACGCCCACGCTTGCCGTCGGTGTCGCGCTGGCGCCGGCCGTGAGGAAATTGACGGCGCCGCCCACGGCATTGCTGCCGTACAGCGAGGAAGCGGCGCCCTTCACCACTTCCACGCCGCTGGCGCCCGCCATGTTCATCTCGTTGAGCGAGTTATGGTTGAAGACGCCCAGCGGGCGGATCGGAATGCCGTCTTCCAGGTACTGGTAGACGGCATTCGTGCCGATGGGCTGGCGGATGCTCATGCTGTGCTGCTCGTTGCCCAGGTCATTCCAGTACACGCCGGCGATGCGGTTGAGGATATCGCCCATGGTCTTGGGCTTGTCGCGCTCCAGGTTTTTGGCATTGACGACGCCGATCGCCTGCGGCGTCTCGGACAGCCACGCCTGCGCGCGCGAACCGGAAACGACGACCGTATCGATGGCGTGGTCAAGTTGCTGCGCCTGCGCGCAGGGATAGGCCAGGGCGATGGCTGCCGCCAGCATCAATAATTTCTTGTTCATGTGATTCTCGTTGAAGTGTGAGGATGCGGGGCGTCACACCGCAAGGTGGACAGCGCCAGCATGGAAAATGCGAAAACTTAAACGAGACCGGGCGGCGCGCGCGACTGCGCGGTGGACCAGATGAACAGCGGGGACGGGGACTGGTAGTACAGGGCCGGGAAGATGGCCGTGCCGCTGGCCACAGGCAGCGGCAGCACGGGGCTGGTCGGCGGCAGGCCGACGGAACCCGCATGCGTGGAACAGAAGGCGCAATGCTCCATCTGCATGGCCTTGCCGGCGGACTTGCCGTCGTCGCCGGCCGCATCAAGCTGGACGAAACGGATGCCGGCCACCGAGCAGATTTCCGCCCAGCCGGAGCCGGACTCCTGCTTGGCGTTGGCGACGGCCTGGGAAATCGACGGCGCGAGCGCCGCCAGCAGGATCGCAAAACAGGCGATCCAGGCGGCAAAGCGGCGCGTGAACAAGGTCATTCCCATGGCCGCATTTTACCAGCGGCCGCCGGGACTGGGTAGCGCAATGCCGCTCAGGCGGCCGGGCAGGCGGCGCCGCCGTTGTCAAATGCACGCACCACGCTGGCCGCATCGGCGGCGATGCGGTGCACGGCGCGGCGGTGGCCGAGCACCAGTTCATCATAGCCCGCGCCGACTTTTTCGTTGGCGATCGTGCGGCAAGTGACCACCTTGCTGCTGGCCAGCTGGCGCACGCTCCACACGGCGTCGATCAGCGCATACTGGCCCATCACGGACTCGAAACGCTGCACATTGGTGCTGATGCGGTACACGGGCAGATTGTCCGAATGCGGCGTGCGGAACACATCGATGGCGCCCAGGTCGTTCGTCACGGCCGTGGAGAGGGCCTGGCCAATCTCGCCGGCCAGCGGCCCCGCCCAGCGCTGCTGTTCCAGCAATTCGATGCGGCCTGATGGTGCCGTCACGACGAACTGGTTGCGGCTCACCTGCTGCGGCACGCTGACGGCCAGCACCTCGACATAGTATTTGACGGGCTTGGCCGGCTGCGCGTCGGCGCCGCCGCTGAGCGTATAGAAATGCTCGGGCTGTGGCGTGGAGCAGGCGCCCAGCAGGCTGGCCGCCAGCAGCGCGGAAAACATCGGCTTCATCATTTTTTTTCATCTCCTTTTTTGCCGCGGATCAGGGACTCGGGATGACGTTCCAGGTAATCCGACAGCGCGTTCAGCGATTGCAGGGTTTGCGTCAGCTGCTGCAAGGCTTGCCGCACGTCCGACTGCAGCGGCGAATCCTTTTGCAGCACCTGTTCGGCCGTGCCGAAAGTCTGTTTCGCCGCCGTCAGGGTATCGCGCATTTCCGGCACCACCTGGCCATCGAGCTGCTTGAACAGCACATTGGCCTGCTTGATGGTGGTGTTCAGGTTATTGCCGATCTCCGCATATGGCACCTGATCGAGCTTGCGGGCGATGCTGGCGATCTGCGTCTGCAGTTCATCGAGCGTGTTCGGCACGGTCGGCAATTCCAGCGGATACTTGTTCACTTCCAGCGTCACCTTTGGCGCTTTCGGGAAGAAGTCGAGCGCAATATACAGCTGGCTGGTCAGCAGGTTGCCCGTGCGTAGCTGGGCGCGCAAGCCGCGGCTGACCATGCGTTCGAGCAGTTGGTGGCCGGCCGAGCCTTCCTCATCGTCGACGGCGGCCTTGAAGCGCATGCCCAGGCGCGCCGGATACAGGTTGACGGTGACGGGCATGCGGAAGTTCTTCTTCACAGGATCGAACTCGATGCCGACCGAGCGCACCTCGCCCAGCACGATGCCGCGGAAGTCGACCGTGGCGCCGGGCTGCAGGCCGCGCAGCGACTGGTCGAAATAAAAGACGGTGGTGATCGCCTCGCCATCGGGCTCGCGCATGGCGCTCGCTTCGTCGGCCGCCAGGCGGTAACTGGTGCCGGCCGGCGCCGGCTCCTCGGGCTTGCGGCCGTTTTCCGCCTCGAAGGCGATGCCGCCCACCAGCATGGCCGCCAGCGACTGCGTATTCAACTTGAAGCCGTTCGAATCGAGGCGCACGTCGACGCCGCTGGCATGCCACCAGCGCGCGTTCTTGCCGACGAACTGGTCGTACGGCGCGTTCACGAAGACCGACATGCTGATGCCGTTGCCATCCTTGTCCAGCGCGAAGCTGACCACCTTGCCCACGCGCAGACGATGGAAGAACAGGGGCGAACCCACGTCGACGGAACCGAGGCTGTCCGCGTGCAGCGTGTACAGCTTGCCCTTCTGGTCGCCGGCCACGGCGGGCGGATTTTCCATGCCGATGAAGTTCTCCTTTTTGGCTTCCGACTTGCCCGTGTCGACGCCGATGTAGGCACCCGACAGCAAGGTACCCAGGCCCGTGACGCCGCTGGCGCCGATCTGCGGACGCACCACCCAGAAGCGAGAATCGGCGGTGGCGAAGCGGCGCGCTTCCTTGCTCATGTCGATCGTCACGAGCACCTTGCTCAAGTCGTCGCCCAGGGTGATGGCGCGCACCTGGCCGATGTCGACATCCTTGTACTTGACCTTGGTCTTGCCCGGCTCCAGTCCTTCGGCGCTCTTGAAGCTGACCGTCACCGTGGGTCCCTGGTCGAGGATGGACTTGGCGGCCAGGCCGGCGCCGATCAGCGCGGCCAGCAGCGGGATGAGCCATACCAGCGATGGCAGCCAGCGGCTGCCCTGCTCCACATCGGGTTCCGGCAACGGGGGGACGCCCTGGCCACCCGTTGCGGCCAGGCCGCCCGCTTCTTTGTCAGACATGCTGTTCTCCAATCACTGTATTGTTTCCGGTATTTGCCAGCACCACGGGTTCTTCTTCGCCAGACACCTGTCCGTCGACGGGGTCCCAGATCAGGCGCGGGTCGAACTGCATCGCCGCCAGCATGGTCAGCACCACCACGGCGCCAAAGGCCAGCGCGCCGGATCCGGCCGTGATCACGGCCAGCGACTTGAAGCGCACCAGCGCCACCGTGAGGGTGACGACAAAGATGTCGAGCATGGACCAGCGGCCGATGAATTCAACCATGCGGTACAAAATGGTGCGCTGGCGCGGCCGCCAGCGCGAACGCCGCTGCGCCGTAAACGCCAGCAGCGCCAGCACGCCCAGCTTGAGCATGGGCACGACCACGCTGGCGATGAAAATGATGATGGCCAGGCCCTTCGAGCCGCTGCTCCAGAACAGCACGACACCGCTCATGATGGTGTCGTCCTGTGCACCGAACAGCGATTGCGTCACCATCACGGGCAGCAGGTTGGCGGGAATGTAGAGGATCATGGCGGCGATCAGCAAGGCCCAGGTGCGGTTGATGCTGTCCGGCTTGCGCACGTGCAGGGCCGTGCCGCAGCGCACGCACGCCAGGTGCCTGCCCTTGCCCAGGGGCGGCGCCACCAGGCCGCAGGCGTGGCAGGGCAGCACCTTTTCGCCCGGCGCGAAGGCCTTGTAGCGGATGCCGGGCAGCGCTTGCCGGGTCAGGTCGTCGCCCAGGTTCCACAGGGCCTTGGGGTCGAACGAGACGACGATGGCCAGCAGCACGGTGAGCGCGCCAAACGCGAACAAACCTGGTTGCGGCAGCACCGTGGCCAGGCTGGTCATCTTGACGACGGTGATCAGGATGCCGATCATCAGCACCTCCGTCATGCCCCATTCGCGCGCCGTCCGCACGGCGCGCAGCACGCGGTGAAAGCCGGGCACCTTGACGCCGCCGCGCAAGCCCAGCGCCACATACAGCAGGGAACCGAGTTCGATGGCGGGAAAGAGGATGGTAAACAGGAAGACCATCGTCGCCACGATGTGCATCTGCTCGTACCACAGCACGCGGATGGAGCCGAGCAAGGTGGCGCTGGAAGTGAGGCCATTGACGTCGAGTTCGACGATGGGAAAAAACTGGGCGATCAGGAAGACAAAGGCGGCACCCAGGGTGAGCGCCACCACCTTGCTCAATTCGGCCGAGGCGCCGCGGCCTGGCGTGGCGCGGTACAGCACCGAACGGCAACGGATGCAGCGCGCCTTTTCGCGTGGACGCAGCGGACGTTTGCGGTACAGCACGCCGCAGTCATGACAGCTAATCAGGTCGTATCGGTGCACAGTGTGAAGTTTGCCGGCGCAGGAAAGCGCGACTATCCCATGTCAATGCCAGCCATCATGACAGAGTTGGCATTTTCCTGCACTATGGCATTACTCTTTTTCACTGCCCCGCAACAGCGCCTCCACGGTGCGGCCGATGTGCAGCATGTGATCGTCGGCACCGGCCAGGCCGCAAATGCCCAGGCCCACGGGCAGTGCGCCGTCGGCATGGCAGGGCAGCGACAGCGCGCAGCCATCGAGGAAGTTGATCACGCTGGCGTTGCGCAGCACCAGGCCGTTCGTGGCAAAAAAAGTGGCGTCATCGGCTTCCAGCGGCGCGACTTGCGGCGCCAGAGTGGCCACGCTGGGCATCAGCCAGGCATCGAACGGCGCCAGGCGCCGCCGGGCGATGGCGATCAGGCGCGCGCGCGCATCGAGCAGGTCGATGTAGTCGGCCGCGCCCTGCTGCTGGCCGCGGCGGATGCGCGCCGCCACGCGCGGGTCGTACTGCGCGCCCTTCTCTTCCATTAACGCCCTGTGCCAGTGCCAGGCTTCGGCCGCCACCAGGCCGCCGCCGCCATTGATAGCCGGCAGCTCCAGCAATTCGGGAAAATCGAACCGTTCCACCAGGGCGCCGGCTTGCCGCAGCTTGTCCAGCGCGGCGTCGAAAGCCTGCTGCACCTGCGGCGCCACGTGCGTACCGACGTAGTCAAGGGTAAAACCGAAGCGCAAGCCTTTCAATGCAGGCGCCTGCGCGCCGATGTCATGGCCCGACAGCGCCGCATACAGAATGGCGCAGCAGTCGACGCTGTGGGCGATGGGCCCGGCCGAGTCGAGGGAGCGCGACAGGGGCAGCGTGCCGGCCAGCGATACGGACGCCGCCGTCGGCTTGAAGCCCGTCAGGCCGCAAAAGGCCGATGGAATGCGGATCGAGCCGCCCGTATCCGTGCCCAGCGCGCCGGCCGCCATGTCCAGCGCCACCGTCACGGCGCCGCCCGAGGTGGAGCCGCCCGCCACGCGCGCGCCGTCGTGCGGATTGCGCGGCGTGCCGTAATGGGGATTCAAGCCCAGGCCGGAAAACGCGAATTCGCTCATGTTGGTACGGCCCAGCAGAACGGCGCCGGCCGCCCGCAGGCGCGCCACGGCGCCC
>NZ_NEHB01000050.1 GCF_002127655.1 Janthinobacterium sp. GW456P | reverse complement strand
CTATTGACAAAGCGTTGTGTTTGTCAGCTGCGAAGAAGGAAGAGTATGAAGCGTTTCGGCTAATTCGTCAACCTTCTTTTTCTCGCTTCACGCTGCATTTGCATGCGCCGTTCAGCGAGGGGGCGAATTATAGCCCTGCGCCGCGCGGCCCGCAAGCGCTATTTTTTCCGACCTGCGAAACCGTCCTGGCACCGCACTTGCTTATACAGCCCTATGCACTGTCCATTAGGAAGAAACTCTGGGCCTGGCAGCAACACTGGGGGATAGCCCGGTTCGCTTTGCTTTGCTCCCATCTGTGACAGGTGCTACATTATGGAACACTCTCGATATTCAAAAGAGCGCCGCAATACAGGGCCCAACGGAGGCAACGAGATCATGTATCAACCGTCAGCTACTTACCGTAGCGCACCATTTTCGTCCATCGCGGACGCGAACTTCACACCGGCAGGACAGGACAACGTCCCCGTCATCATCGAAACTTCCCATCAGCGTTCCGTCGCTTTTGGCCTGTCGCCCACGGCCACGCCCGACTTTACGCCAGCCGGCAAATCCGACCTGTCCTTGCTGATCGAGCAAAACCGCATGCTGCACACGCACGCGCTGCCCGCGATGGAAACCCTGTACCAGCAAATCGTCAACACGCACAATATGGTGATCTTGACGGATGCCAATGGCGTAATCGTGCATTCGCTGGGCGACGATGATTTTCTGGAAAAAGCCAACCGCGTGGCCTTGCAGCCAGGCGTAGCGTGGTCGGAACAAAGCCGGGGCACGAATGCCATCGGTACGGCCATCACGGAAAAAGTACCGACCCTGGTCCATGCGGACCAGCATTACCTGGCCGCCAATCATTTCCTGACATGCTCCGCGGCACCGATCACCGACCACAGGGGCAATGTCATCGGCGTGCTGGACGTCTCGAGCGACCAGCGCAGTTTTCACAAGCATACGATGGCCCTTGTGCGCATGTCGGCACTGATGATCGAAAATCAGCTGTTTTCCGCCACCTTCGAAGATGCCATCACCGTCCACTTCCACGCGCGTCCCGAATTCATCGGCACCTTAATGGAAGGTATCGCCTCGTTTACACCGGGTGGGCGGTTTTTATCCGCAAACAAGAATGGCTTGTTCCAGTTGGGCCTGTCATTTGCCGCGCTGCAATCGCACACCTTCAGCTCCCTGTTCGGCTTGCCCGTTTCCGCCCTCTACGAGCATTACCGTACGGCCTCACCCGGTTTGCTGAACCTGTGCATGCACAGCGGCGTACGCGTGTACGGGCGTGCGCAGTTGCGCCTGTCCAATAGCGTCTTCCAGCACGGCTTTGCCAGCAGCACCGATCACAGCGACATCAACGCGGTGCCGGCAGCGATCCCCGCCCCGGCCAGCCATGCGGCCAATGCGGCGCGCCGCCTGTCCGGCCTGCGCTACCTGCGCACGGGCGATCCGCAACTGGAACTGGTGATCGAAAAGGTCAACAAGGTATTGGGACGCGATATTCCCATCCTCGTCATGGGCGAAACAGGCACGGGCAAGGAATTGCTGGCGCAAGCCATCCACAACGATTCGCCACGGGCCATGGGACCGTTTATTGCCGTCAATTGCGCCTCGATTCCGGAAACCCTGATCGAATCCGAACTGTTCGGCTATGAAGACGGAGCATTCACGGGTGCGCGCAAGAAAGGGGCCATTGGCAAGATCCTGCAAGCGAATGGCGGCACGCTGTTCCTCGACGAAATCGGCGACATGCCATTCGGCTTGCAGGCACGGCTGTTGCGCGTGCTGCAGGAACGCATGGTCACGCCGCTGGGCAGCAGCAAATCGATCACGGTCAATGTGGAACTCATTTGCGCCACGAATCACAACTTGCGCGAACGCATGGCCAAGGGACTGTTCCGCGAAGACTTGTATTACCGCCTCAATGGCCTGGTGGTCAAACTGCCGCCGCTGCGCGAGCGCACAGACCTCGATACTGTGGTGAAGAAAATCCTCGCGACGGAAGCACCCGATACGCGTTACACGGTGGCGCCCGACATCCTGCGCCTGTTCCACCAGCATAAATGGCCAGGCAACTTCCGCCAGCTCACCAATCTGTTGCGCACGGCCATCGTCATGGCGGGCGACGAACATGAAATCTGCTTGCGCCACATGCCCGATGATTTCCTCGACGATATTGAGATGACGCAAGCGACTGCAGCCAGCGCCAGCACGGACCGCATGATCGCCGCCGGCGCCAATCTGGAGGAAATGGAACAAAGCGTGATCCTCAAATCGCTCGATGCCCACGGCGGCAACGTTTCGGCCACGGCGCGAGCACTGGGCGTATCGCGCAACACGATCTATCGCAAGGTGCCGCACCTGAAATAGCCTAGAGTAAACGGGCAAAGCCGGGCGATATCTGGCGTCGGCCCTGCTTGTCGATGGTCATCAGGTCGACGCCTTCCATCCGTGCGGCCATGGCATGCGCACGCGCCGCGCCCGTCACCATGAAGGTTGTCGACAAGCCATCGGCCAGCAAGCCCGTGGGCGCCAGCACGGTCACGCTGGCCAGTTCGCGCGGCGAATCGCCCTTCGAAGGATCGAAGATGTGGTGATGCACAAAGTCGGGCGTGAACGTGCATTCGTAATCGCCCGACGTGGCCACGCTGCGCCCATCCACTTTCAAGGTGGCCGCCAGGATTTCCGCGTCACGCGGATCCTGGATGCCCAAGGTCCACGGGCGCCGCACGGCACGCCGTCCGCGCGCAATGAACTCGCCCGTGTCGAGCAGCGCGTGCCGCACGCCGCGCGCCTGCACGGCCGCCAGCGCCACGTCGGCCGCATAGCCTTGCGCCAGGCCATTCAAGGTCAGCGCCATGCCGGGCTGGAGAAAACGCACTTCGCGGCGATCCCACGCCAGTTGCCGCCAGCCTACCCGCGCCTGCGCTTCGCGGCACAATGTTTCTACAGGCAAGCTAGCCTGATCAGCCGCCGCGCGAAACAGCTGCCATAGAGGTTGCACGGTGATGTCAAACGCCCCTTCACTCCATTGCGACAAGGCTTGCGCCTGCGCCAGCACCTTCAGCAGATGGGCGTCCGGCCGGGCCAGGCGACCGTCACGATTCAGCTGAAAGACTTGGCTTGCCGGACTGTAAATACTCATCAGGCGGTCGACATTCCTGGCCGCATGCAAGGCGTCCTCGATGGCCAGCTCGGCCTGGCGCTGATCGTGGTGCAAGACGGTGACGGCGATCGTCGTGCCAAACGCCAGGGCGGCGCCTTGATAAGGGCGCACGCCGGAGGCCGTGGCCGTGCCGCGCGCCATGCTGCCAGGCAAGATCACGCCCGCCATGCCGGCCACGCTGCCGATCGCTGCGGAAATAAAGGTTCTACGCTGCATTGCTGCTCTCCTCTGCCGTGGCCCGGACGATGGGAATGGTACGGGCACGCTTGATTTCCAGCATCAAGGGCGCGCATTTCTCATCGCTGGCGTAAATCACCACGCAATCCATGCACTGGAAACATTCGCCGTAATCGACTTTCCCGCTCGGCGCGATGGCGTGATGCTCGCAACGGTGGCGGCAAGTCTGGCACGGCGTGCCGCATTCCTTGCGGCGCGGGATCCAGTTGAACAGGCGAAAGCGCCCCAGCAGAGCCAGCGCCGCACCAAACGGACACAGGTAGCGGCAAAAGAATTTGTAGGAAACACTGCTGAGCAGCAGCAAGCCCACGGCATACGCGACGAAGGGCCAGGCACGCACGAAATTCAGGGTAATCGCCGTCTTGAACGGTTCCAGTTCCACCAGCTTGTCCGTGATCTGGCTGGAAAACACGCTGCTGCCAAGAATGGCCGCCAGCAAGGCATACTTGATCCACTTCAAACGCCCATCGAGGCGCGACTTGATCTTCCACTGCGGCAAGCGCAGCCACTGGCCCAGCTTGCCCGTGAATTCCTGCAAGGCACCAAACGGACACAGCCAGCCACAAAACGTGCCGCGGCCCCAGATTAGCAAACTGAGCAACACGAACGCCCACAGGATCACCGTCATCGGGTCGAACAGGAAGAAGCCCAGGCTGCGCCCCGCCAGCAGCGCCTGGATCACCCCCGTGATGTTGACGATCGACAACTGCCCCTGCGCGTAATAACCGACAAAGCCGATCGTGAACAGCAGGAACAGGCGGCGGAACCAGACAAATTGCCGGGCATCGCGCACCAGGCGTTTCTGCCATGCCAATGCGCCGGCCAGCAACGCCAGCCCGGCCAGCAAGATCAACAGCTCAGCCTGGCGCGCCTTCCACGTGCCGCGCCAGCTGGCATCATCGCCTTGCGGCGCCGTATAGAACTCGGCCGGCAAGCGGTACGTGAAGTCGACGTTGCGCGCGATGCGTTCCGGATACACGATGCCCTTGCTGCGCGTGATGGGGAGAGAAAATGCCAGCGGGCTGGCCGCATCGAGCCCCGCCTGGCTGATGACACGCAATACGGCGATATTTTCCGTCGGCAAGGAAGCCGTATCGGACAGGCGCAATTCCAGGTCCAGGTCGCGCATGTCGATGGGCAAACCGTCCTGCTTCAGCAACAAGCGGTCGGGCACCGTGCCGCGCACGAAATCATCGCCCAGCACGCTGTAGCGCCCGCGCGACATGACGAGGATGGCATGGTCGCCCTCGTCGAGCCGGTTGCGCAGCTTGTTCCAGCTGCGTTCCGCCAGCAGATTGCGCCCCACCGTGGGCACGGACACATACGCCAGGTACAGGTCGATGAACACGCCGTCCGGCTCGCGCTGCGCCTGCGCATCGAGTCCGGCGCCGGGACTGCCGGCAAACAGGGTTTCCACATCCTTGTTACTCAGGCGCACATGCTGGATCAAGCCTTGCGCGAGCATCTGCGCCACGCTGAGTTGCTCGAACACCTCCATGCGGATGCGGGCGATCTGGTCCGGATCGCGGCCTTGCGCGAAACCAAGTTTTTTGCGCGACACTTTCAAGGCCGAGGCCAGCACGCTCTGGTTGATGATGCGCACGGAAGCCGTTGCCTTCGACACGCCATCGATATCGGCGTGGGTCGCATCGGCCGCCCGCTTGGTACGCGCCCCGATGGCGATATTCTGTTTCAGCGACAAGCCCTGGTACTGCTTGACGAACTGAAACAATGGCGCTTCACCTAGGCCATCGAGAAACACGGGTTCGTGCTGCGACAGTACGGAGACGTCAAGGAAACCGCCTTTCGGATCGATGGCGATCAGCAGGTTGACGGGCACGCCGGAAAAGCCGGGAATCGGTGCCAGGTCCACCGATTCAAAAACGTAGCCGACCAGCTCGGTGGCAGTGGCGTTTTGCTTGAACAGGGGCCAGACGGGCAAGTCAGCCTCCTTCTCGCCCACGACGAGCGGCGTGGGAAAGCGCCGCGCCAGCTCGGCCTTGGTGAGCACGCCCGCCCACGCCTGTCCCAGGATAAACAGGAATAGCCAGCATCCGATGAACAACCGCAGTATCCGCATGCATTGCGCTCCGTGCGGCGCCCTGTCGCAAGGCGCCGCTTTGATGAGTTAGAAGAAAATGATGCCGCCCAAGGACACGCCATTCATCTTCGCTTCGCCGCCCGCAAAGCCTTTCGAGCGCGTCTGGCCCAGCTCGCCCACCAGGGTGATCGCGCTGTTGAGCGAGTAGTACGCGCCCAGGGTCAGGTTGGCGTTCGACTTCAAGCCGCCCGTGCCGGCTGTGTTGTCGTCATTCTTGCTGATGCCGTAGGACAAGCCCAGCTTCAGCTTGTCCATCGCCTTGTACGTGCCCTGCAGCAGCCAGTTCTTCGACTTGGTATCGCCCTGGTCCGCATCGGACAAGATGCCCAACCCCTTGCCGCCCTGGAAGTTCACCAATACGCCCGCCGGGCCCATCTGGTAGGAGCCGCCCACTTCCACGCCGCGCATGGTCAGGTCATCGACACCAGGCGTTTTCGACGTGAATTTTTGCGACTTCACGCCCAGCCAGGCTTTCAAGCCTTCCTGCGCATACGTCAGTTGCGCCTGCACTTGCGGACTCGACTTCGAGGAATAGGTCGAGCCGGCCACGATGGGGGTGTCGGACACGGGACTGACCAGCGCCACATCGGCGCCAACACCGCCCGACTTCGGCGAGCTGTACATGATCTGCCCATAGTTGCCCAGATAGGTGTAGCCGGCGCCGATATGGCCCAAGGTCACCCGCCCCCGCTGCGTGGCCTGCACCGGCGCGCCCGAGCCCAGCAAGGTCATGTCGGACAGGATCGCGTTCGCGCCAAAGATGCCGTAGTCACGGCCCAGCTTGAAGGTGCCCATTTCCGCATTGCCGAACGTAAAAAAGGCCTGGCGCACGTCGACCACGCTGTTCTGGCTGATGGCGCTGTCGGTGGCCGTCGAGTTGTAGATGCCGATCAAGGCTTTCACGTCGTACTCGCCCAGGCGCGAGCTTGCCGAGGTGATCAAGCCATTCGGCAGCAAGCCGTTGCCGATGGTCGTACGGTCCTTTTCGCCGCCGCAACCGAGCGCCTGGCCGCCCAGCGCCAGCCCGCCCACCGCATCGCCCGAACACGACACTTGCGTGTAATAGGCGTTGACGATGCCGCCCACCGATACGGTCCAGTCGCCAGCCTTGATATCGACGGCTTGCGCCTGTCCCACCGCTGCGATCGTCATGACACCCAGGCTCCCCAGCTTGATCAATGCGTTCATTTCTTCTCCTCTTTCTTCTCTGTTTTTAGTGTGCACATCAGTGATTGATGTACCTCAAGCTTTGGCAATAAGCGTGCCCAGCACGGCTCAGAGGGAGAAAGAGAAATGACGTGTTTAACGTGTGCAGCAGCGGATCAATCGCCCCGCACGGTGTTCCTTTTTTGACCGCCAGCGCGCTGATCGCGCAACTGTGTAAACAAAAAACTGACGGCCTGGGCCGTCAGTAAAAAGAAAACACCCGGCGGACAGGGAGACACCCATCCGTGTGGCCCGGGCGTTTCACCCCGTTACTTCGATGCCAGCTTGAAGACCCACACGGAACCACCCTGTTCCAGGAAGTTGACCTTCTTCGCCACTTCGCCGCCCCACAGGGGCACCGCGCCGCCCCAGCCGGAAACGACGGCCACATATTGCGTGTCGCCATCCTGCCAGGTGACAGGCGGCGCCACAACGCCGGAGCCCGTCTGGAATTTCCACAGCTCCTTGCCCGTCTTCGCGTCGACGGCTTTCAGGAAGCCTTCCGGCGTGCCGTAGAACACCAGGTTGCCGGCCGTACTCATCACGCCGCCCCACAGTGGCGCGTTGTTCTTGATTTCCCAGACGATCTTGCCCGTCTTCGGATCGATGGCGCGCATGGCGCCGATGTAGTCGTCGAACAGCGGCTTGATGGTGAAGCCGGCACCGAGGAAGGCGCCGCCCTTCTTGTAGCTGATCGGCTCGTTCCAGATATCCATGCCCCATTCATTCGCGGGAACGTAGAACAGCTTGGTTTGCGGCGAATAGGCCATCGGCATCTGGTTTTTGGCGCCGAGGAAAGCGGGCGCGGCAAACACGGTCGAGCCTTTCTTGCCCTCTTCTCCCTTGGTCGGGTCGCCAGGACGGCCGGCGGGAATGAAATTCGGCCGGCCCGTCTTCAGGTCGATGCTGCTGGCCCAGGTGATTTTCTTGACGAACGGAAAGGCGTTCTGCAGCTTGCCCGTGTTGGCGTCGATCACATAGAAGAAGCCGTTGCGGTCGGCCTTGCCACCGTAGCGCTTGCCATCCATGTCGAAGGTGACGAACTCGTTGGCGCCGTCGAAATCCCAGGCATCGTTCGGCGTGTTTTGATATGCCCACTTGATCTGGCCCGTTTTCACGTCCAGTGCCACGGTGGACGACGAGTACAGGTTGTCGCCGGGGCGCAAATGGCTGTTCCACGGCGCCGGATTGCCCGTGCCGAAATACGCGAGCTTGGTCTGCGGATCGTAGGTGCCGCCCATCCACGTCGAAGCGCCGCCCGTTTTCCACAGGTCGCCCGGCCAGGTCTTGTTCACCGTGCCCGAGATGCCGTTGTCGATGGCCTTGCCATCCTTGTCGTAGCGGTGGCCCATATGGCCTTCCACCGTCGGACGGCTCCATACGAGGTCGCCCGTCATGGGGTTGCGCGCCTCGACCCGGCCGACGATGCCGAATTCGCCGCCCGACACGCCCGTCAGCAGCAAGCCTTCGGCGATCAGCGGCGCGGCCGTCATCGAGTAGCCGGCCGCATAGTCGTCGACCTTTTCCTTCCAGACAATCTTGCCCGTGTTCTGGTCCAGCGCAACGAGATAGGCGTCGAGCGTACCGAAGATCACCAGGTTGCCGTACAGGGCGGCGCCGCGGTTGACCACGTCGCAGCATGGCATGATGCCGTCCGGCAAGCGATGCTCATATTTCCACAGTTTGGCGCCCGTTTTCAAGTCGACGGCAAAGATGCGCGAATACGATGCCGTGACGAACATCTTGCCGTTGTGAATCAGCGGCTGCGATTCCTGGCCCCGCTGCTTTTCGCCGCCAAACGAGAACGACCAGGCCGGCACCAGCTTGGCCACGGTCTTGTCATTGATCTGCGTCAACGGCGAATAGCGCTGGCCCTGCGTGCCCATGCCGAACGACAGCACGCTGGACGGATTCTTGGCCGTGCTGTCGAGCATGGCGGTGGTGACATTGCCCATGTCGGCCGCCTGGGCCAGCGATGCCAAACTCAAACCGATGAGTATCCCCATGATTTTTTTCTGCACAATCATCTCCCTCTGTTTTATTAGTATGTGTGTGTAACTCTCAGGTACTTTTTCTGTCGTGCTCATGCGGCTGGGCATGCAACAGCGCACACTCTTCATCGGTGAACAGGCGCGAACGCGTCAAAAAGCGCTTGCCCGTGCCGTTGTCGAGTGAAAACATGCCGCCATTGCCATCGACCACATCAATAATCAACTGGGTATGCTCCCAGTACTCGAATTGCTCGAGTCCCATGTAGAACGGTGTGCCATTCAAATTGCCGAGATAGATGTCGGTATCGCTGACATCGAACTCGCCCTGCGCATAACACATGGGCGCGCTGCCGTCGCAGCAGCCGCCCGACTGGAAAAACATCAGCGGGCCGTGACGCAGGCGCAACTTGTCCATCATTTCCAGCGCCGCTTCGGTGGCGACCACCCGGGCAATTGCTGCACTCATGGCATCCCTTTCTGCGCGCCGCACCCGGACTACAGGCGCGGCGCCTGTTGCCGGTTTAGAAGAAGCCCAGCGCTTTCGGGCTATAGCTCACCAGCAAGTTCTTCGTTTGCTGGTAGTGGTCGAGCATCATCTTGTGGTTTTCGCGGCCGATACCCGATTGCTTGTAGCCGCCGAACGCGGCATGGGCTGGATACAGGTGGTAGCAATTGGTCCACACGCGGCCCGCCTGGATGGCCCGGCCCATGCGGAAGGCGCGCGAACCGTCGCGCGTCCACAGGCCGGCGCCCAGGCCGTACAAGGTGTCGTTGGCAATCGCCAACGCGTCGGCCTCATCCTTGAAGGTGGTGACCGAAACGACCGGCCCGAAGATCTCTTCCTGGAAGATGCGCATCTTGTTGTTGCCCTTGAATACAGTCGGACGCACGTAGTAGCCGCCTTCCAGGTCGCCCGCCTGCGTGTTGCGCTCGCCGCCGGCCAGCACTTCGGCGCCTTCCTGGCGGCCGATGTCGAGGTAGGACAGGATTTTTTCCAGCTGCTCCTGCGACGCCTGCGCGCCGATCATGGTGGACGAGTCGAGCGGGTTGCCCTGCTTGATGGCGGCCACCCGCTTCAGCGCGCGTTCGATGAATTTCTCGTAGATCGATTCCTGGATCAGCACGCGCGATGGGCAGGTGCATACCTCACCTTGATTCAGCGCGAACATGGCAAAGCCTTCCAGGCACTTGTCGAAATATTCGTCGTCCGCATCCATCACGTCTTCAAAGAAGATGTTCGGCGACTTGCCGCCCAGCTCCAAGGTGACGGGAATCAAGTTTTGCGCGGCGTAGCCCATGATCAGGCGGCCCGTGCCCGTTTCGCCCGTGAAAGCGATCTTGGCGATGCGCTTGCTCGACGCCAGCGGTTTGCCCGCTTCCAGGCCGAAGCCGTTGATGATGTTCAAGACGCCCGCTGGCAGCAGGTCGCCGATCAGCTCGATCAACACCATGATGGAGGCGGGCGTCTGCTCGGCTGGTTTCAAGACGACGCAATTACCGGCGGCCAGGGCTGGCGCCAGTTTCCAGACGGCCATCAGGATCGGGAAATTCCACGGAATGATCTGGCCCACGACACCGAGCGGCTCGTGGTAGTGGTAGGCATAGGTTTCCGCATCGATTTGCGCGACGGAACCTTCCTGCGCGCGGATGCAGCCGGCAAAATAACGGAAATGGTCGATGGCCAGCGGAATGTCGGCATTCATCGTTTCGCGGATCGGCTTGCCGTTGTCGATGGTTTCCGCCGTGGCGATCAGGCTCAGGTTCTGCTCGATGCGGTCGGCGATGCGGTTCAGGATATTGGCGCGCTCGGCTGGCGAGGTCTTGCCCCAGGCATCCTTGGTTGCATGGGCGGCGTCCAGCGCCAGCTCGACATCTTCCGTCGTCGAACGGGCGATTTCGCAAAACGGCAAGCCCGTGATCGGCGTGATGTTGGGAAAGTATTCACCTTTTACCGGTGCAACGAATTTGCCGCCGATGTAATTGTCATAGCGTTGTTTAAAGGGATTGGCTACGCCCAGTTTGCTGATGTCTGCGAGATTCATGTCGTCCTCTATCGGGTTAATTAGAATGGAATTACTTAATTAAAATCAAACGTCCTGGTACAGATGGGGTGAGTACACGGAGTCTTCCGCAAATGCCGTGCCAGCTCGCCATCCCACTACAAACTTAGCCGGTTTTACCCCTGTTGCAAGGGCGTGGCGTCAATACTGGCCGGCTTTTCGCCCATGCGCCCGAGCTGGATAGATACAAGGCCCGCTGTTGGCGTTTTGAACAAGGCGGCACCTATTCTGTTTCAATCCGGGCCAGCCCTGCTGCGCCGCCCCTGCGCCGCTGCACAATGGAACAGGTGTACCAGACTGGAACACCTGCCCTGTGCCACTAAGGAATCACCACGCCCCATGGCAATTCACCCACGGCAATATCGGCCACCTTGCGCGCGCTGGCCGTGTCGATGACGGAGACGCTGTTCGAACGCCCGTTGGCCACGTACAGCTTGGCGCCGTCGGGCGTGATGGCCATGTTCCATGGGCGCTTGCCAACGGGAATGGTGGCCGTGACCTGATTGCTGGCCGTGTCGATCACCATCACCGTGCCGTCGATACCGTTCGACACATACACCTGCTTGCCGCCGGGGTGGACGGCGATGCCATTGGCATTCTTGCCCGCGGGAATGGTGGCGACGGCCTTGCGCGCGGCCATGTTGATCACATACACGGCATTGACCAGTTCGCACGCCACATAGGCGCGGCCCGAGTCCGGACTGAAACCAATGCCACGCGGACGCAGCCCCACGGCCACGGACGCCACCTGGCGGCGTTGTGCCACGTCGATGACATCGACTTGCTCGGCCTCTTCCGCGCTGACCAGCAGCCAGCGCCCATCGGGGCTGAACACGGCATGTTCCGGATTACGCCCCTGCACCTTGATATCGGCGAGCAAGACGCCAGTGTGGCCATCGAGCAAGGCCACGCTATTGTTTTCCTCGACAGCCACGGCCACGTAATGGCCATCCCGGGAAGCACTGACGCCTTCGGGCGACTTGCCCAGCGCTACACTGCGCAGGGGCGAGCCGGTCACGTTATCGATCAGCAGCAAGGCGCTGCTGGCTGCGTCCGTGACAAACAATTGCCGCCCTCCGGGGTCGGCGGCAATGCCGCGCGGCCGCTTGCCAGCCGCGATCTGGCGCACGACCTGGTCGGTCGCCGTGTCGATCACGCTCACGGTGCCCGATTTTTCATTGGGGACATAGGCAAACGGAGCGGCCTGCACGGCGGCGCTGGCAAGCGCCGGCAGCAGCCACAAAACCTGGCGCAAATACAAGACGAAGTTGGGCATAATCACCTTTTCAATGGCAAAACACAGGAAAAGCGCACGCTAGCGGCGCATCTGATCATTGCTGCATGCAAACGCCGTGCCACTGACACGCGTATAATTTCCGCCCACCAATGGAGACATGGCAGGCATATTGCTTGATACAACTATGCAGACCTGCGCCGCGCACGCGACCAAAGCAGGCTTTTATTCACATTGGAGAATCCGCATGCAGCATCGTTTCCGCCTGAACACCATCGCCAGCCTGTTTGTTGCCGGCAGCGCCACCCTGGCCCCCCACGTTTTCGCCGCCGAGGCAGCTAGCCTGGCCGCCGGGCAACTCCTGGATACGGTGGTCATCAGCGGCAGCCGCATCGCCCACCCGAGCCAAGAAGTGCCGGCCTCGATCGACGTGGTCGACAGCGCCCGCATCCAGGAAGGGCAAATCCGCGTCAACGCCTCGGAAGCGCTGGCCGCCGTGCCGGGCCTGGTGGTGCAAAACCGCCAGAACTACGCGCAGGACTTGCAAATCTCGTCGCGCGGCTTCGGCGCCCGCTCGGCCTTCGGCGTGCGCGGCGTCAAGCTGATCAGCGATGGCATTCCCGCCAGCATGCCCGATGGGCAAGGCCAGGCGGCCACCTTCAACCTCGATACGGCCGAGCGCATCGAAGTGCTGCGCGGGCCATTTTCTGCCATCTACGGCAACCATTCGGGCGGCGTGATCCAGCTGTTTTCCAAGGATGGGCAAAATCCCCCATCCGTCGAACTGAACGTGACGGGCGGCAGCTTCGGCACCAGCAAGGTGGACCTGTCGGCACAAGGCCAGGCCGGCGGCATCGGCTACGTGCTCGACGGTTCGCGCTTCCGCACGGATGGTTTCCGCGACCACAGCGCCGCCACGCGCGAACAGGCGTTCGGCAAGATCACCGTCAAGCCGACGCTGGACAGCAAGCTGACCATCGTCGGCAACAGCCTGCATCAAGGCAATACGCAAGATCCGCTGGGCGCCACCTGGCCCACGTTTGCCCGCGATCCGCGCGCCGGCGAAATCGATACGACAGTTACGCAAGGCCCGAAACCTACCCTGGCCGAACGCTACAACACGCGCAAGAGCATCGACCACCAACAAATCGGCGCCACCTACGAGCAGTCGTTTGGTGAAGACCGCCTGCACGTGACGGCCTACGGCGGCAACCGCGACGTGATTCAGTACCAGGCTTTTACCAAGGGTTTCCAGGCGCCGCCCAAGCATTCGGGCGGCGTGGTCGACTTCCAGCGCAACTTCTACGGCATCGATACCAACTGGCTGCACGTGAACCAGCTGGCCGGCGGCAAGCTGAGCACCACCATCGGCATCGATTACGGCCGCTCCAGCGATGACCGCACCGGCTATGAAAACTTCATCGGCAACACCTTTGGCGTGAAGGGCAAGCTGCGCCGCGACGAGCAGGATGTCGTCTCCAGCCTCGATCCGTATATCCAGGCGGAATGGCAGAGCGGCCCATGGATGCTCAGCGCCGGTGTGCGCTACAGCAAAATGAAAGTGTCGGTCAACGACCATTTTCTCGGCAATGGCAACGACAGCGGCAGCCTGGAATACAGCCACACGACACCCGTGCTGGGCCTGCTCTACAAGCTGACACCCAACGTCAACGTGTACGCCAGCGCCGCGCGCGGCTTCGAGGCGCCCACCCTGAATGAACTGTTTTACTCGGGCACGGGCGGTGGCTTCAATTTCAACTTGAAACCAGCCACCAGCACCAACCTGGAAGCGGGTGTCAAGGCCAGGATCGCCAACAACACGCATGTGAACGCGGCCGTGTTCCAGATCAAAACCAGCGACGAACTGGTGGTCGACAGTTCCAGCGGCGGGCGCACCAGCTACCGCAATGCGGGCAAGACCTTGCGCCAAGGCATGGAAGTGTCGCTGGACTCGACCCTGCCGTATGGCTTCACGACAAAAGTGGCGCTGACCAGCCTGCACGCCGTGTATGACCAGGCGTTTGGCAGCGTGCGCGAAGGCAGCCGCTTGCCTGGCGTGCCCAGCGCCAACCTGTTCGCGGAACTGGCGTGGAAAGATACACTGGACCGCTTCGGCGCGGCGCTGGAAAGCGTGGCCAGCAACCAGGTCTACGCGGAAGACAGCAACATCGAAAAGCCGGCACCCGGCTACACGGTCTTCAATGCCCGCTTCAACGCCAAACAAAACGTCGGCAACTGGCGCTTCAAGGAATTCGCGCGCCTGAACAATCTTTTCGACAAGACCTACGTGGGCTCCGTCATCGTCGGCGACAGCAACAAGCGCTACTATGAAGCGGCGCCGGGCCGCAATTGGTTGTTAGGCGTGAGCGCCCAATATAATTTCTAAAAAGAAAAAGCCCGCGCCTCTTCCGATGCGCGGGCTTTTAAATTAAAGCAGGGTACTCAGGGCCGCGCTTCCTTCACGCCATATTTCTCAAAGATGGTTTTCAATTCGCCGCTGGCCGCCATCTCGTTCATGGCTGCCTGCAGCAATTTGGCCACGTCGAGCTGTTGCTTGCTGACGGCCAGGCCCACGGCCCAGCCGGCACGCGGCAAGCGGGCGAACGCCACTTCGCTCAAGGGGAAAGCAGGATCGCTTTTCAGCACCGACTCGATTTCCGAACGGTTCGCCAGCACGGCGTCGAGCTGGCCTGCCTGCAATTGCTGCAAGGCTTCGGCGGCCGTATCGAAGATGCGCACGTCGTCGCGGTACTTGCCATTGTCCTCGCCCAGCATCAGCATCGCGGCGATCGAGACCTTTTCCACACCGATACGCTTGCCGGACAGCGAGGCGACGCCATCGAATTGCGGCACGGCTTGCGCGCTGCGGGCCAGGCGCACGGTTTCCACGTAATACGGGGCGAAGATCTCGACCTTGTCGTTATCCGCCATCAACTTCTTGTCGACCGGCACGTGCAGCATCACGTCGGCCGGGCCATAACCGAGGTAATGCCCCTTCCACACCATATTGCGCAAGTCATCGTTGAGGTTTTCGCCGGCGGGAAATGGCAGCAAGCTCAGTTTCAAGCCCAACTTTTTCGCCAGCGCTTCGGCGATGTCAATATCGATGCCCGCGCCCTTGTCGGAAAACGGCGCGAATTCGTTATAGACGGCCACTTTCAGGCTGCCCGACTGCTGCACTTTCTGCCAGTCGGCGCGCGCCGGCGCGGCCGCGCACAGCGTCAGACAGGCGAGCGTGAGCATCGCACGCGCGCCCCGGAGTTGAAATGAACGCATAGGACTCCTTAATTATCAGCTCTACTTACAACACCTAACAAAACCGTAGCGAGCGGAAGGGAGTTGTGGCTGAAAAGCGCAACTGTACGAAGGTACAGTGAGCATCGCAGGCCGCGACCACCGACGCGCAGTAGGTTTTGACAGGTGTTTTTAGTTGGATTCGCGGCGGGTCTCCAGGTAGGTCTTGATGGCCCACATGGCTTCCTGGTTGAACACGCCCTCGAACGGCGGCATGTACACGGCGCCATTGCGTACTTTACCGTGACGGATGGTCGCCAGGAAATAATTATCCGTTTCCTTGTAGCACGCCTGTTTCTTTGTCTCATTCTTGATACCGAAGCAATCGCGGTCCAGCTGGCGCAAGTCCGGCGCGATGCCGCCCGAGATAGCCTCGATGCCGTGGCAGCGGGCGCAATTCTGGTTATAGGCCGAGGTGCCCACCGTCAGGGCAAGCTTGTTGCCACGATATGGATTTTGTTCGAGCCACTTGTCGCCCACCTTGGGCAAGCCCGTAGTGTCGACGCCTTGCGGCGTGACATTGCCGTGCGCATAGGCATGCGGCAAGGTCAGCAGGGAAGTGAGGGCAACGGCGCCGGCGGCCGCCACGCCGAGCAGGGTACGAATGGAATAGGTCATGCTGGTCTCCTTGGTTTTTTAGTGAATACCCAAGAAGAGCAAATGCCATGCCATGCGCATATGCCCCGCATCCGGCCACCCATGTCTCAATTTGGAACAGCTGCAACAGGTAGTTGTATCGTCGCGCCCGTCAGATGGCGGCAACCGTGCAGATGCTGGCTCGCGCCTGCTGCTCGAAAGTGATACGCACGGGCAGAAATTGGGAAATCACCTCCGCATTCGTCAGCGCATGCTGTGAAACCTTGTTGCAGCTGAAAGTACCGCCCCCGGCCAGCGCCATGGGCAGCAGGAGTTGGTCCGCCAGGTGCTCGCCGACTGCCGCGTCCGTCTTCAGGTAGGCGCGCACCTCGTTCAACAGGCGCTTGGCCACGGATTCGGCCAGCAAGTGCTTTTCGCCGAACGACGTAAATACTTCCGTGACGTGCTCATGTTCCAATGTCAGCAACAGGACGTTGCCCGGTCCCTGCTCCGCCGGCAAGCCGACCAGGCGCAGCTGCTTGCCGCTCCAGCCCATGCCATCGGCGACACGCTCGAGCTCGCGCTGCGCCACGTTCACATGCACGCCGGCCACCACGCTTTCCGTATACCCCACCTTCCGCTCGCCGCGCTGCAGCAGTGAAATGGGCCGCAAGCGCTGGCACGGTTGCACGGTGGCCAGCACCTCGCCACCACCTGCGGGATGAAATCCGTAGCGCTGCTGCGTAATCTCTACCTCGGCACCCATTTGTTCCAGGATGCGGCCATACGCGCGCTGCAAAAAATGCACGGGCGGCGCCATGGCATTGTGCGTGCCGCCGCTGATGCGCACGGTGGACGGCCCATCCGCATGCAGCAGGGCCGGCAACAAGGTTTGCAACACCAGGGTGCAGCTGCCGGCGCTGCCGATGGCAAAGCGGTAATCGCCGCCGCGGATGGGGCCAGGCACGAATTCCAGGCTCGACGCGCGCAGCGCCACCGGCGTCGTGCGCGCCCCGCAAATGGCGGCCGCCGCCTGCACCGCCAGCAAATGCTGGCGCAGCAAGCCGGGCTTTTCCCGCCCCGCGCGAATGTTAATCAGCCGGAACGGCTGCCCCGTGATCATCGACAGGCTCAGCGCCGAGCGCAAAATCTGTCCGCCGCCTTCACCTTGCGCTCCATCAATTTCTATCATCTGTACTTCTCTTTATTAACCTTTGACGCAAACGACCTGCTTCAGGGTATGCACGACGTCGACCAGCTCGCGCTGTGCCAGCATTACCGCATCGATATCCTTGTAGGCCATTGGAATTTCATCGATCACGTTTTCATCCTTGCGGCATTCCACGCCTTGCGTGGCGCGGATCTGGTCATCCAGGTTGAAGCGCCGCTTCGCTTCCGTACGGCTCATCGTGCGTCCCGCACCGTGGCTGCAGCTATGGAAACTCTCCGCATTACCCCTGCCGCGCACGATAAAACTCTTCGCGCCCATGGAACCGGGAATGATCCCCAGTTCGCCGGCGCGGGCCGAGACGGCGCCCTTGCGCGTGACCAGTACGTCCTTGCCGAAGTGGTGCTCCTTCTGCACATAGTTATGGTGGCAGTTGACGGCCTCCACGTGCGTCTGGAACGGCTTGTGGATGACCGTGCGCACGGCGGCGATCAGGTTTTGCATCATCACTTCGCGGTTGTTGCGCGCAAAGCGCTGGGCCCAGCCCACCGCCTCCACGTAATCGTCGTAATGCTGCGTGCCTTCGGCCAGATAGGCCAGGTCCTGGTCGGGCAGGTTGATGAAGTGGGTGCGCATATCCTGCTTGGCCAGTTCGATGAAATGCGTGCCGATGGCATTGCCCACGCCGCGCGAACCGGAATGCAGCATGAACCACACCGAACCCTGTTCATCGAGGCAGACTTCAACGAAGTGGTTACCGCTGCCCAGCGTCCCCAGGTGGCGATAATTGTTCGTGTTTTTCAGCTTCGGCGTCTTCAGGCAGATGGCATCGAATTCATCTTTCAGCTGCAGCCACGCGGCATCGACCACGGAAGGCGGCGTATGCCAGGAACCTTCGTCGCGGCCGCGGTGGCCGCGCGTCTTCGGCGACATCCCGTGCGGAATGGCGCGTTCGATGGCGCCGCGCAGCGGCGCCAGGTTATCGGGCAGATCATTCGCCGTCAGCGTGGTTTTCGCCGCCATCATGCCGCAACCGATATCCACGCCCACTGCCGCCGGAATCACGGCACCCAGAGTAGGGATCACGCTGCCGATGGTCGACCCTTTGCCCAGGTGGACGTCGGGCATGACGGCAATGTGCTTGTAGATGAACGGCAGGGTCGCCGTGTTGCGCAATTGTTTTTTTGCCGCTTCTTCGACAGGCACGCCACGCGTCCACATTTTCACGGGACGGCTGCCTTCGGTATGCAGGACTTCGTATTCTTCGTTTTTCATCGCTATGCTCTTTTTCTATTGTATAGGGGGTGATGACAAGGATTGGTGAAACATTGCCGACGCATCGGCTCTGGATGTAGTTCCACCGGCATTCATCAGTACGACAACCCGACAAGGCGGGACAGGATTTTCTGCCAGGCGCACTGCGTCTGGCAGGCCGGTTTGACGCGGCTGATCGATGTAATCCTGTCGGCATTCGGGGTACTGCGGCGCATGACAAGCCTGGACAGGACGTCTCTTATGTAGTCTTGTCCGCATTCATGCGCTTTACTTCAACAAGCTGGTGCCGCGATATCGATGGCGGCGATTTCTCCCACCCAGTGGGCCGGGTCCAGCTGGCCGGCGGCAAAGGCGGCGATGATCTTGAAGACGTCGTCGGAAAATCCGCCGATATTCAGGATATCCTCGTGCTCCATCGCCTGTGTCGTGGCATGCGGCGAAATATCGATGCAGACCAGCTTTGCCTGCGGATTACGCTGCTTGAAAACCGTCCACTGTCCCATCGTCGCCGTGGCGCCGCTGCGCTTTGCGTCGATCCACGATTCGTTATCGGACACATAGATCACCAGGTCGGCCAGTTCCTTCCTGCTGTTCATGCGCAGCAGGGGCGCGCTGCAATTGGTGCCGCCACCGCCGATGGCCGCCAGCCTGGCCGCATTCTCCATCACGCTGTCATCCGCGCCAAGTGCGCACTGCACCACGTTGTGCTCGAACGGCAGGACCATGGCATCCGGATTCTTGCGCAGCATGGCTGCCGCCACCAGAGCCGCCACGTCGATGCAGCGCACGTTCGAGGTGGCGCTGCCGCGAAAACCGCTGACAGGCGAGGCCATGGAGCCGGAAACGTCAGGACACACCACCACCTTGCCGGCGATCCGCGGCACGTTCGCCAGCGATATTTCCAGCGCCTGCTCCAGCGCTGCGTGCACGATGCGCGGCACCTTGTCGCCAGCGGCCATGTACGCCGACATCAGCTGGTAGGGAAACACGCGCGAGCTGGCGATCGCTTCGGGATCGCGCAGCTTGGCGGCGATCAGTTCCGGCATGCCATCGATCGCGTACACGCCATGGCGGGCAAAGGTATTCAGATTCATGCGCACCATCTGCCAGCCGCCCTGGCGGGCGATCTGCGCCCAATCCTGCGCGCTCAAGGGCAGCGCCGTCAGCATCTGGAACGGCACCTCCGGTATCGACTGCGAAGGATCGGCCTTGTATGCCTCGAACGCGGCCAGCGCCGACGGCAAGGCGTCGCGTTTATATTCCTTGCCGATCAGCCAGGCAAAGAATGCCTCCCGCCACGCTGCCTGCGGTTTCGGGTGCACCATCTTCACCACGTCGGCCAGCGACGGCGCATTGCCCACGGCAGCGGCCAGCAAGGCCTGCTCGGATGCGTTGTTCAACCATGCCTGTACCAGCTTTTTCGGACGCGATCCCAGCGACTTGCGGCCCACGGCGCCCGAACGCATGATCTGCACGAAGTTGCGCAGCATCTTGCCGTTGTTAATCACGCGCTGGAAGGCCTGCGTAAATTGCGCAGCGCCCTGCCCCGCCAGCACGGCAACCAGCAAGGCCGGCATGTCTTTCATGTAGCCCCGTTCGCGGCAGTACACGGCCGTTTGTGCGATAAAGGCTGGTTCGACCGCCTTGCACAGTTCCAATACCATCGCCAGCTGCGCTTCGGCGCTGGCATAGAACGTCGTGTTCAGGCAACCGGTGGCCGCATATTGCGCCAGTTGATGGCGTGGCGTCAGCGCATAGGCTGGCGCGCCTTCGGCATTGCGCGCCAGCGCCGCTGGCAAGGTCGCGGTCTGTTGTGCGCTCTGGAATAACTGGGCGTTGGCCATTTTTCGTTCCTCTCTGCTCTCTACGTTTATCTCGTTGGTATCTCCTCTATTGCAAACGCTGTGCCAGCTTTAAAAATTTTGCCAAAAATAATTATAAGCCTTTGATTTCATTTAATAATATTCTCATACATGCTTTGCATTGGAACTAGCCCATCGATTACGATTTCGAATACAATTATCTTTTCAGATAAATCTTTATCCAATATATGCAAGCAAAACGCACCGTCGTCATCGGCTTTCTCGGCACGCAGCTCGACAATGGCCGAGGAGCGGCACGTTGGGAAAAGTGGCGTCCAAGCATCGCCCTGACCCAGCACGAAGACAAGATCATCGATCGCTTCGAGCTGCTGTACACGGGCAGCCAGTTCGACAACCTGGTACGCCAGGTATCACAGGATATCGCCAGCGTCTCGCCCGAAACCAGGCTGGTCGCCCATGAACTGCCCATCAGCGATGCCTGGGATTTTGAAAACGTGTACGGCGCGCTCTACGATTTTGCCAGCAGCTACGCCTTCGATCCGGATAAGGAGGAGTACTGGATCCACATCACCACCGGCAGCCACGTGGCGCAAATCTGCATGTTCCTGATGACGGAAGCGCGCTATTTCCCGGGCCGTCTCGTGCAAACGTCGCCACCGAAACGGCAGGCCGCCGGCAATCCGGGCAGCTACGCGCTGATCGACCTCGATCTGTCGCGCTACGACCAGATCGCCCAGCGTTTTACGCGCGAGCAGGCCGAAGGCGTGGCCTTCCTGAAGTCCGGCATCGCCACGCGCAATGCAAAGTTCAACAACATGATCGAGGAAATCGAGCGCGTCGCCATCAAGTCGCGCGCACCGATGCTGCTGATGGGGCCTACCGGCGCCGGCAAGTCCTTTCTTGCGCGCCGCGTGTATGAACTGAAAAAATCGCGCCATCAGATTGACGGCAAATTCATCGACCTCAATTGCGCCACCCTGCATGGCGATGGCGCGGCCTCCACCTTGTTCGGCCATATCAAGGGGTCATTCACGGGCGCCGGTGCGGACCGGCCAGGCTTGCTGCGCAGCGCGCACAAGGGCTTGCTGTTTCTCGATGAAATCGGCGAACTGGGACTCGATGAACAGGCGATGCTGCTGAAAGCCATCGAAGAAAAACGCTTCTTTCCTGTTGGTGCGGATACGGAGGTGCAAAGCGACTTCCAGCTGATCGCCGGCACCAACCGCGACCTGGGCAAGGAGGTAGCGGCCGGCCGCTTCCGCGAAGACCTGCATGCACGCATTAACCTGTGGACGTACGAATTGCCGGGTCTGGCGCAGCGCCCCGAGGATATTGAGCCGAACCTGGAGTATCTGCTGGCGCAGTACGGTGTGGAGACGGGCGAAAGAGTGCGCTTCAACAAGGAGGCGCGCGAACGCTTCATGCGCTTCGCCACCCTGCCCACCTCCGCATGGAAGGGGAATTTCCGCGACCTGTCCGCCGCCGTCACGCGCCTGGCCACCCTGTCGGAAGCGGGGCGCATCACGGACCAGGTCGTGGATGAGGAAACAGCACGCCTGCGCCGCCTGTGGCAGCCGCATGGCGAACGGCCTGATGGCGACGAAGTGGCACTGGCGCAGATCATGGGAGAAGCGGCGGCCACCCGGCTGGATCTGTTCGATGCGCTGCAGCTGCAGGCGGTCATCAAGGTGTGCCGGCAGTCGAGCAGCCTGTCCGACGCGGGCCGCACGCTGTATGCCGTCTCGCGCGCGGCAAAAGCCAGACCGAACGATGCGGACCGTCTCAAGAAATACCTGGCCCGCTATGCCCTTGATTGGGATACAGTGTCTGTAAGCAACTAATACATAATGACAATGATTCCTGAAGAAATACGAGTAGAAATCATGCGCCGCCTGGCGGCCGTGGAAGAAAAGGAAGGCGTACGGATACTGTTGGCCATTGAGTCCGGTAGCCGCGCCTGGGGCTTTGCCTCGCCCAATAGCGACTTCGACGTGCGTTTCATCTATGCGCGCCCTGAAGACTGGTACTTGAGCGTCGACCTGGAAGACAAGCGCGACGTGATCGAATATCCCATCGTCGACGATATCGACCTCAATGGCTGGGATGTGCGCAAGGCGCTCCAGCTATTCTGGCGTTCCAATCCCGCCGTGATTGAATGGATACAGTCGCCGATACAATATATCGAAAATGGCCATTTCAAGACTGGCATCCAGGCCTTGCTCAATTCCACCTATACGCTGGAGAAGGGGATCTACCATTACCGCAGCATGGCCAAGACCAATTACCGCGGCTATCTGATGGCGGAGGTGGTACCTTTGAAGAAGTATTTTTATGTATTGCGCCCCTTGCTGGCCACGCGCTGGATAGAAACCTATCGCAGCGCGCCGCCAATCGAGTTTGCGGCCCTGCTGCACCTGTTACCGGAGGAAGAGGGCTTACTGGAGGAAATTCACAAGCTGCTCGAGCGTAAAAAGCTCGCGCTGGAAAAGGAATTAGCCCCACGCATCGACAAGCTCAATGCATTTATCGAATCGGAATTGGCCAGACTGGAAAATTTCAGCGTCGAGCAAGAAGAAAAATCCGCCGGTATACAGGATTTGAATCATCTGTTCCGGCGGATACTGCGAGAAATCTGATCTGAAAATAAGAAAGGCAGCGCGCAGCGCTGCCTTTTTTTGTCTGCTCAATCGCCGGGGTCAGCCCCTCCATGCCGCAAACGCAGGGGCTTGCGCTGTCGCTCATGGGGGTCGGCGCAGGTCGGCGCAGGTCGGCTTAGCGCTGCGCGCGTCAGCCGACGAACACCAGCGACGCCAAACAAGCACCACAAATCCGCCAGACGAAAAAAAACCCGACCATTGCTGATCGGGTTTTTCTCTACTGCGAATAACAAGCCTGACGATAACCTACTTTCACACTGGTTGCAGCACTATCATCGGCGCAAAGTTGTTTCACGGTCCTGTTCGGGATGGGAAGGGGTGGAAGGGGT
>NZ_NEHB01000005.1 GCF_002127655.1 Janthinobacterium sp. GW456P | reverse complement strand
CGCAGCGGCACGCGCCGCCACAGGCGCGGCCCCTGCCTGCCGCGCCACCGGCAGCCGTGGCGCGCGTGGCCAGCCTGGGCGAGCCGCTGGCCATGTCGAAGGCCATGCTGCTGTACCTGCAATCGTTCGAAGACCAGCCCGGCGTCAGCCTGCCGTGGCGCGAACTCGATTATGACCGCCTGGCCGGCTGGCTGGAGACGGCGCAAGCGCTCGATCCGCGCAGCCGCTACGCGCTGGTGGCCGCCAGCGAAGTGTATGCAGGCGTGGCCGACCCGCAGCGCGCGCGGCGCATGCTCGATTTTGTCGCCGCCAGCTTCGCCGCCGATCCGCAGCACCGCTGGCCCGCGATGGCGCAGGCGGCGCTGGTGGCCAAACACCAGTTGCACGACCTGCCGCTGGCGCTCGGCTATGCACGCGCCTTGCGCCGGCTGGCGACGGGGCCGCAAGTGCCGGCCTGGGTGCGCGAGATGGAAGCGTTCATCCTGGAAGACATGGACCAGCTCGACAGTGCACGCCTGGTGATCGGCGGCCTGATCGCCAGCGGCCAGATCAGCGACCCGCACGAACTCGCTTTCCTCGCGCGCAAGCTCGATGCACTGGCCAACAAGAAAAAGGCGACGCCATGAGCGGCCGTCCGAAATGCCATGCGCGCACGGCGCCAATTGCAGTAAACTGCCATACCAGCCCCCAGCACTTTTTTCCAAGGAAATCCCCATGCTCCCACGCCGCCAGCACGGCTTTACGCTCGTAGAAATCGCCATCGTCCTGGTCATCATCGGCTTGCTGCTCGGCGGCGTGCTCAAGGGACAAGGCTTGATCGACAGCGCCAAAGTGAAGAACATCATCCAGCAATCGAATGCGCTGACGGCCGCCGTCAACGCCTACCAGGACAAGTTCCGCGCCCTGCCCGGCGACGATATCCAGGGCACCGTGCACGTGCCCAATTCGGCCGGCAACGGCAATGGCGACGGCCAGATCGGCGACGGCCAGCCGCGCGAATTCACGCTGGCGCCGCAGCACCTGGCGCTGGGCGGCTTCATTACCGGTTCGTTCAACGGCACCTCGCAATTCATGACCAGCGCCCAGGGCGGCGCCGTCTACCTGTACAACGACGAAGTGGGCGGACGGGCCGGCAACGGCATCCGTTTCGACAACCTGCCCGAAGGCTACGCCGAGCAGATCGACAGCAAACTCGACGATGGCGTGGCCAGCACGGGCAGCGTCCGGGCGAACATGCCCTATGGCAATACCGGTGCTATCATTCCCCGCACCGCCGTCTTTTTCTGAGCAGCCAGTCACTATCGAAGGAATACCATGCCACTGCACCGCACACTCATCGCCTCCCTGGCCGCCGCCTGCGTCTTGCTGGCTGGCAGCGCGCACGCCCAGTACGTGGGCCCGACGGCCGGCCCCGCCGCGCCCGGCAATGTGGCCGCCATCCTGAAGCATCCCGTCGACGACCAGGCCGTCGTGCTGCGCGGCCATTTACTGCGCAAGGTCGGCAACGAGAAATACACGTTTTCCGACGGCACGGCGGAAATCCGCGTGGACATCGACGACAAGGTCTTCATGAACCGCAAGATCGACGCCAAGACCCGCGTGGAAATCCGTGGCGAAGTGGAAAAGGATTTCATGGAAAGCCCGGAAATCGATGTCGACGTGCTGACCGTGGTCCCGTAAGCTCCCTGCCCTCCCGCCGCCACGGCGGGAGGAGCGTCACCTCCCTTCTGTATTCCTTGCGCAACCTTTTTTCCATCCCAGAAACTAGGCTTGTCAGAGCAATCAATTTCGTCTAGCATCTTTTCATTCAAGGTCAGCCAGCGCCAGCGTGAGCCTGCCTGTCGACTCATCCATTCTGGGAGCTTTCCGGGTGCAAGATTTGCCTTCGATACGCTCAAGAATTTCATCGCTGGTGCTCGCCTGGGTCATGCCGACGGCACTCGTGTTTCTGCTGCTCGTGGCGCAAAGTTACACGCGCGAACGCGACCACGTCGTCAGTGAAACGGCGCAGGCGGCGCGGGCGGTCGCCGCCGCCGTCGAACGCGACTTGAGCGGTGCCCAGATGGCCGCGCGCATCCTGGCCGACTCGCCCGCCCTGCAGACCGGCGACATCGGCGCCCTGCGCGCCCTGGCCGCCAGCCTGCTGCCGCCGGGCCAGGCCGTCAGCGCCTACATCATTTCCGACGCCAAGGGACGCCAGCTGCTCAACACAGCCCTGCCCGCCGGCCAGGCGCCGCCCCCCTTGCCGCAAAAATGGACTGCCAGCATGGAGCGCACACGCGAGTACGCCAAGCCACGGCTGACCAGTTTGCTGACGGCGCCGGACGAGGTGCCGCGGCTGGCCCTGAACCAACGCTTGCCGCGTAACGAGGGGCCCGCCTATGTGCTGACGGCGCTGTACCCGCCCGACTACCTGCCCTTGCTGCTGCGCGAGCTGCGCCTGCCGGCCTACCTGGGCGCGGCCATCGTCAACGCCGACGGCATCAACGTGGCGCGCACCCTGGCGCCGCAGCGCTATGTGGGCCAGCGCAGCCCGGCCCCTCTGCTGGAGCAGATACGCCAGCAGCGCGAAGGCGTGCTGCGCCACGCCACCCTGGAAGGCATCGACGTGTATACGGGCTTTCGCCGCGCCCCGGACGACGCCTGGACGGTAGCCGTCACCATGCGCAGCAGCACGGTGGCCGAAGCCCTGCTCGGTTCCGTGGTCACCGCTTCCCTGATCCTGGCCCTGCTGCTGGGCGCCGGCTTTGCGCTGGCCTGGCGCGTGGGCGGCCGCCTGGCCAGCACCCTGCAGGAACTGACGCAGCAGATCCACGCGCTGGCGCAAGGCAAGCCCCTGCTTTCGCACCGGCATGCGGACCGCGAATCGGCCGACATGGCAGCGGCGCTGGGCGCGCTGGAACGCGACTTGCGGCGCCACCGCACGCAGCTCGAAAGCCTGGTGGCCGAGCGCACGCTGGCCCTGGAAAAATCCACGCGCCTGCTGGAAACCGTGTATGCGACGGCGCCCATCGGCATGCTGTTCGTGGGCCTGGACTTGCGCGTCGTCATGATCAACCAGTACCTGGCCGCCATCCACGGCGCCAGCGTGGCGCAGCATCTGGGGCGTCCCGTGGGCGCCATCTTGGCCGACGACGCCGTGCGCGCCGAGGTGGAACGCTGCGTGCGCCAGGTGCTGGAGACGGGAACGCCCATCGTCGACCTCGAATTGCAGGGCCATGGCGGGCGGCAGCGCGAACAACTGAGCCACTGGATCGTCTCGTATCACCCGATTTTCGGCCCCGAGCAGCAGTTGCTGGGCGTGTCGGGCCTGTGGCTGGACGTTAGCGAGCGCAAGCGCAGCGAAGCGGAATTTCGCCGTTCGAAGCACCTGTTCGGCACCATCATCGAAAACATCCCGGCCATGGTCTTCGTCAAGCGCGCCGACAAGCTGAGCTTTGAAATGATCAACCGCCACGCGGAACTTACGCTGGGCCGCTCGCGCGAGCAATTGCTGGGCAAGACCGACCACGATTTCTTCCCGCCGCAACAGGCGGCCGCCTTCGTCAGCGCCGACCGCAAGCTGCTGGCCACGGGACAGATGGTGGAAATCGAACAGGAGGCGATCAACACGGCCGACGGCACCACGCGCCACTTCACCACGCGCAAGGTGGTCTTGCGCGACGACGCGGGGCGCGCCAACCACGTGCTGGGCGTCTCGATCGATATCACGGAACGCAAGCGCGCCACCGAAGTGCTGCATGCCACCACCTTGCGCCTGGAACAGAGCGAACGCTTCATCCGCACCGTCACCGACAACCTGCCCGGCATGGTCTCGTACTGGGGCGCCGACTTGCGTTGTCGGTTCGCAAATAATTTCTATAATGAATGGTTCGGCCGCAGCAGCGCCGAGCTGGCCGGCATCCACATGAGCGAATTGCTGGGGCAGGAACTGTTCGACGTGTATGCACCCCACGTCGAAGGCGTGCTGGCGGGCCGGCCGCAAAGCTTCGAGCGCGACCTGCTCGATCCTGCGGGCCAGGTCTGCCACACGTGGACCAACTACATTCCCGACATCGACGACGGCGGGGGCGTGCGCGGTTTCTTCGTGCTGGCCTCGGACGTTTCCGAACTCAAACGCACGGAATTGCGCCTGCACGAACTGAACGAGCAAATGGTGCGCGCGCGCGACAAGGCCGAGGCGGCCAGTACGGCGAAGAGCGAATTCGTCGCCAATATGAGCCATGAAATCCGCACGCCGATGAACGCCATCATCGGCCTGGCGCGCCTGCTGGAAGAGTCGCCGCTGGAACGGCGCGAGCGCAGCTATGTGGGCAAGATCCAGATGGCCACGCAGTCGCTGCTCCATATCGTCAACGACGTGCTCGATTTTTCCAAGATCGAGGCGGGACAGATGGTGCTGGAACAGCGCCGCTTCCAGCTCGAGCGCATGCTGGGCAGCGTCAGCGTGCTGCTGGCCAGCAGCGCCTGGGCGCGCGGCGTGGAGCCCGTGTTCGTGCTCGACCCGGGCGTGCCGGACGAACTGGTCGGCGACGCCCTGCGGGTGGAGCAGGTCCTGATCAACCTGGTGGGCAACGCCGTCAAGTTCACCGCGCATGGCGAAGTGGTGCTGGCCATCGCCATGGCGGCCGAGGATGCGGCCAGCGCGACCCTCGAGTTTTCCGTGCGCGATACGGGCATCGGCATCGGCGCGGCCGAGCAGGAACGCATCTTCGACGCGTTTTCCCAGGGCGACAGCGGCACCAGCCGCAAATACGGCGGCACGGGACTGGGGCTGGCCATTTGCCGGCGCATGGTGGAATTGATGGGAGGCAAACTCAGCGTGAACAGCGCGCTGGGCGTGGGTTCCGACTTCCGCTTCCGCTGCCGCTTCGGCAAGGCGGCGCCGCCGTCCGCGCCGCACGGCAAGGGCGCGCCCAGGGAGCTGTCGCTGCTGATCGTCGACGACAACGCCAGCGTGCGCGCCATGCTGGAAGACTGGTGCGCAGCGCAGGGCTGGCACAGCCGCAGCGCCGACAGCGGCGCTGCCGGCCTGGCGCTGCTGCGCGCCCACGCCGGCGGCGGACCGGCGGCCGACATCGTATTGCTGGACGCGGCCATGCCAGGCATGGATGGCATTTCCATGCTCACCGAGGCGCGCGCCGACGACCGCCTGGCGCTGCCGCCCGTGATCATGCTGGTGGCCGACCAGGACAGCGAAAACCTCGAACGCCTGGCCGACAGCCTGATGCTGGCCGGCATCGTCTCGAAACCGGCCACGCCGGCGCGCCTGCTGGCGGCCGTGACGGCCGTGCGCGAAGGCCGCAGCGCGCCTTCCGCGCTGCCCGTTTCCACGCCCTTGTCGGGCTTGCTGGAAGGCATGCGCGTGCTGCTGGTGGAAGACAATGAAATCAACCAGGAAGTGGCGCAATACATCCTGCTGCACTCGGGGGCGCGCGTGGCCGTGGCCGCCAACGGCAAGCTGGCCGTCGACTTGCTTGCCAGCACGCCGGACGCCTGGGACGTGGTGCTGATGGATTTGCAGATGCCCGTCATGAACGGCTACGACGCCACCCTGGCCATCCGCGCGCTGGGCTTGCCGGACCTGCCCATCGTCGCCATGACGGCCAATGCCATGGACGAGGACCGCCTGCGCGCGATCGCCAGCGGCATGAATGCGCATGTGGCCAAGCCCATCGATGTCGACGACATGATCGAGACCCTGACCCGGCTGGTGCCGGCGCCGCCGGGCGCGACGCCGGATGCCAGCACTGGCGGCGCCATCCCGGCCGCGCACGCCGCCGCGTGGATGCCCGATGTGCCGGCCACGGTGCCCGGCATCGACCTGGCGGCGGCCCTGCACCGCTTCGGCGGCGATTACGGCGCCTTCCTGGCNCACGCGGCGCCTGCTGGCCGCTGGCCAGACGCGGCAGGCGGCGCAGCTGCTGCACCGCGTCTGCGGCGTGGCGGCCAACTTGGGCGCCACGCATGTCGCCAGCCTGGCAGGCGAGGCGGAAAAAACGCTGAAAACGGCGCAATCGCACGCGACACCCGCCTTGCTGGGGCAGCTGGAACTGGCGATGGCCGAAGTCATCGAGGCGGCACGCACCCTGCCCTCGCCCCTGCGGCGCGGGCAGCCGGCACCCGCCGCGCCCGGCAGCGCGCCGCCCGACCTGCGCGCCGGCCTGGCCGACTTGCTCATCCTGATCCGCAACAATAACCTGAAGGCGCTGGCCCAATTCCACGCGCTGCACCCCGCCCTGCAACAATCAGACCGGGAAACGGCCCTGGCGCTGGCCAACGCGATCGAAACCCTGAATTTTTCCGAAGCGGAAAAACTCGTGCTCGATCAGCTGAAACGAGAGGAAAACAAGTGAGCTGGACCAACCTTGCCATGAACGGGCGCATCCTCATCGTCGATGACGCCATGGAAAACATCCAGATCCTGCACCAGTTGCTGCGCGAGGAACACGAGGTGCTGTTCGCCCTGAGCGGAGAGAAGGCCCTGGAGATTGCGCATAATCAACTGCCGGACCTGATCCTGCTCGACGCCGTCATGCCCGGCATGGATGGCTATGCCGTCTGCAATGCGCTGCGCGAATCGGCCATCCTCAGCGCCATTCCCGTCATCTTCGTCACGGCCCTGAACCAGCCCGAAGACGAGACGCGGGCGCTGGAAGCGGGCGCCGTCGATTTCATCACGAAACCGTTCAACGCAGCCGTCGTGCGGGCCCGCGTGCGCAGCCAGCTGACCATCAAGCGGCAGGCCGACGCCATGCGCGAGCTGTCGCTGACGGACACGCTGACGGGCGTGGCCAACCGGCGCAGCTTCAACGACACGATGGACAGCGAATGGCGGCGCTGCGCGCGCGACGGCGTGCCGATGGCCCTCATCATGGCCGATATCGACCACTTCAAGGATTACAACGACACCTATGGCCACCAGGCGGGCGACCTGTGCCTGCAGCAGGTGAGCGCCGCCCTGCGCCGCTGCGCCGTGCGCCCGCCCGACCTGCTGGCGCGCTACGGCGGCGAGGAATTCATCATCCTGCTGCCGCAGGAAACGCGCGACGGCGCCGAAGTGGTGGCCCAGCGCATCCTCGACGAAGTGCGCGCGCTGCACATTCCTCACGCCAGGTCGAGCGCCGGCCCGCACGTCACCGTCAGCCTGGGCATGGCCAGCGTCATGCCCACCGAAGGCATGGACCCCAGCGTCCTGATCCGCGCCGCCGACGCCCTGCTGTACCGCGCCAAGCAGACGGGGCGGGACAGGTATTGCGCGTCGGAGGGGGAGTAAAGAGGAGGCGCGCGCACCTGCGTCGGCTTACGCCCTGCGGGCTAAGCCGACCTACGCCGACCTACGATGTGGGCTCAGCTTGCCGCTCAGGGGTAGCAGCGCATCAGGAACTCCGCCACGCACACGGGTTTCGTGTCGCCTTCGCGCTCCATCGTGACGGCCCAGTTCACTTGCGCGCCTTCCGGCACGTCCTCGACGCTAATGATGTCGAGCCGAGCGCGCAAGCGGCTGCCGACGGGCACGGGCGCGGGAAAGCGCACTTTATTGAGGCCATAGTTGATGGCCATGCGGATGCCGGCCATGTGCAGTGCTCCCGCAAGCATGGCGGGCAGCAGCGACAAGGTCAGGAAACCGTGCGCCACGGTGCAGCCGTACGGCGACTCGCGCGCGCAGCGCTCGGCGTCCACGTGGATCCACTGATGGTCGTCCGTGGCGTCGGCAAAGGTGTCGATGCGCTGCTGGGTGATGGTGAGCCAGTCGGAGACGGCCACGTGCTGCCCGGCCAGCGCCTGGAAACCGGCGATGCCGGCGATATCACGCATGGTGCTCTCCGGCCGGGCGGCGGCCGAACATGCCCATGCCTTCGACGGTGGTCACCACCTCGCCATGCTGGTTGCGCACGCTCCACACGGAAATGACGATGCCGCGGTCCGGCTTCGAGGTCGACGGGCGCACTTCCTTGACCTGGTACGTCAGGTGCAGGATGTCGCCCGCGCGCACGGGTTTGAGCCAGCGGATGCTGTCCAGGCCGGGCGAGCCCATGCTGGACGAATGCTTGAGCAGATTGTCCACCACCAGGCGCATCATCATGCCGCAGGTATGCCAGCCGCTGGCGATGACGCCCTTGAAGATGGTTTTTTCGGCGGCCGCATGATCGACGTGGAAGGGTTGCGGATCGAAATCCGTGGCGAAGGCGATGATTTCCTTCTCCGTCACGTGGCGCTGGCCCAGGTCGATTTCCAGGCCTTGCGTGAAGTCTTCGAAATACCAGTGTTTCGGGGCGATAGCGGTCGATGCGGTCATGCGGTCTCCGTCGGCAAGAAGCCCGGCTGGGCGATAAAGCGCTCGATGTGATGGTCCACGTCGCCCAGGGTCAGGGCGATCATGGAGAGGCGCTTGAAATGGTGGGCGGCGGGCAATTCATCCGTCACGCCCATGCCGCCATGCAATTGCACGGCTTGCTGGCCGACAAAGGTGGCGGCCAGTCCCACTCTCGCCTTGGCGGCCGAGACCGTGCGGCGGCGCTCTAGCGCGTCGGCGCTGTCGGCCTTGGCCGCGGCCAGCATGGCCATCGAACGCGCTTGCTCCAGGTGGATGAACATGTCGGCCATGCGGTGCTGCAAGGCCTGGAATTTGCCGATCGGCGCGCCGAACTGCTGGCGCGTTTTTAAGTAGTCGAGCGTGGCGGCAAAGATGGCGTCCATGGCGCCCACGGCTTCCGCGCACAGCAGCGTCGCGCCGTAATCAGCTGCCGCGTCGAGCACGGGCCAGCCCTGCCCCTTTTGTCCAACCAGCGCGTCCTGCCCCAGCACCACTTGCACGAGGGTCACGGTGGCGGCGCGCTGGCCGTCGATGGTGCGGTAGTCGCGCACGGAAACGCCGGGCGCGTCAACGGGCACGAGGAACAGGGAAATGCCGTCCGTGTCAGCCTGGCCGCCGCCGCTGCGCGCCGAGACGATCAGCGCACCCGCCTGCGCGCCATGGATGACGACGGTTTTCTCGCCGTCGAGCACGAAACCGTCGCCGCTGGCGATGGCCGTGGTGGCGATATCGTGCAGGTCGTGGCGCGACTGGCGTTCGCCCAGCGCACAGGCGAGCTTCAGGCTGCCGCCGGCGACCTGTTCCAGCGCGCCGTCGTGGCCGCCCGCCAGGGTCAGGAAGCGCGCGCCCAGTACGGTGGCGAAATACGGCTCGACCACGAGGCCGCGGCCCAGCTCCTGCATCACCAGCAGCAGGTCGACGGCCGTGCCGTCGAAGCCGCCCGCGGCGGCCGGCAGCGGCAAGGCCGTCATGCCCAGTTCGGCCAGGGTGGCCCAGGCGGCATCGGAGGTGCCGGTGGCGGAATGGATGATTTTCTGCCGCGTTTCAAACGGGTAATCCTTGTCGACCCAGCGCCTGAGCGCGTCGGCGAATTGCTGCTGTTCCTGATTAAATTGGAAGTCCATGTCGTCTCCTTCTGGCTTACAGGCCCAGGATCATCTGCGTGATGATGTTTTTCTGGATTTCATTCGAGCCGCCATAGATCGATGTCTTGCGGTAATTGAAGTAATACGCGGCCAGCGGCGCGGCCAGGTCGTCGCCACCGGCGCTATGCGGCGCGCCGCCATCGAGGAAGTCCGGGTCGAAGGGCAAGGCTTGCGGGCCGATGGCTTCGACCATCAATTCCGTCAGCTGCTGCTGCAGTTCCGAACCGCGCACCTTCAGCATCGACGCCTGCGGCCCCGGGCCCTTGCCCTCTTCGCTGATGACGCGCAAGACCGTCATTTCGAGCGCCATCAATTCGATTTCCAGGGTGGCCACCTTGGCGGCGAACGCGGGATCGTGCAGCAGCGGCGCGCCGCGCTTGTTCTGCTGCATGGCCAGCTGCTTGAGGAAGGTCAGCTCGCGCTTGGAGCGGCCGACGGCGGCGATGCCCGTGCGCTCGTGGCCCAGCAGATACTTGGCATAAGTCCAGCCCTTGTTTTCCTGGCCGACCAAATTGCTGACGGGCACGCGCACCTTATCAAAAAAGACTTCGTTCACTTCATGGTCTTCGTCGAGCATGATGATGGGGCGCACGGTGATGCCCGGCGTTTTCATGTCGATCAGCAAGAAACTGATGCCTTCCTGCTTGCGCACCGTGCTATCCGTGCGCACCAGGCAAAAGATCATGTCCGCGTGCTGGCCCAGGGTGGTCCAGGTTTTCTGGCCGTTGACGATGTAATGGTCGCCGTCGCGCTCGGCCGTGGTTTTCAGCGAAGCGAGGTCGGAACCGGCGCCCGGCTCCGAGTATCCCTGGCACCACCAGTCGTCGCAATTCAAAATGCGCGGCAGATAGTATGCCTTTTGTTCGGCGCTGGCGAAGGCCATGATGACGGGCGCCACCATGTTGACGCCGAACGGCAAAATCGGCGGCGTGGCGGCGCGCGCGCACTCGTCTTCCCAAATGTGGCGCTGCACGGCCGTCCAGCCCGTGCCGCCGTATTCGACGGGCCAGGCCGGTGCGGCCCAGCCCTGCTGCGCGACGATCTTGTGCCAGCGCACATAATCATCGCGGTTCAGGCGCAAATGCTGGCGCACCTTGCGCTGCAAGTCCGCCGGCAAATGGGTGTCGAGGAAGGCGCGCACCGTGTCGCGGAACGCGTTTTCTTCGGCCGTGTAATGCAGGTCCATGTCTGTCTCCTTGTTCTTATGAGTTGCCGTGAAAACTGCACGCAAGGAAGCTCAGCGCACAAAAAAGCACGACCGTTCTCAAGGATTGTACAACAGATTGGGCGAGGCGCCAGCGCCTTTTACGGCGACTGGCGCGCGGTGGAATCGGCTGGCTGCGGCCGTTGGCGCTGCGCCTATGTGTGCGACAAAATATTAATGAGCTTGCCGAAAGGGTCGCGCACGAAAAACCGCCTGACGCCCCAGGGCTCATCGGTGAGGCCGTATTCAATGGGAAACCCTGCGCCGCACATCCGCTCAAATGCGGCATCCACGTCGTCGACTTCAATCGACAGGTCTGGCACGGGAGTGCCGGAACCGCCTTCCTGCGCGAAGCTCACTTGCACACCCATCTCCGCTTGCGCACCATACGTCATGATCCAGCCGTGGTCCATCAACAGGCTCAGGCCCAGCACTTCCTCGTAAAACTTCCGCGCCAGGCTGGGATCCGACGCCTGGAAATTTGCAACGATACGCGTGACTCGCATAGTTTTCTTCCTTGTCAATATAAGCTTCGATCGCCATGGCCCACCCTGCTCAATATCATCATCCACTTCTCCAGGCAGGTGCGCTACCGGCGGGATTGCCCCTTTTYGCGACTACCTTTTAAGCAACAAGCCGCGTAGCAGCAATTCCAGCGCAGCAACTGCCTTTATCAAGCGCGCATTGCCTTCGTCGCCGTCCGCGATCCAGAACGCCGCTTCCGCCAGACTGCCGTAGATCAGCGAAGCCAGCGCCCGTGGACTGGCATCGGCCACGATGCCTTGATGAATCAGCTCGCCGATAAGCGCTTGCATCGACTCCAGGCAATGGCGCTGCGAGTCCGGCGAGGCGCCCCCCAGCACCGCTCTGGCATCGCGCAAGACGATGCGCTGAATTTCCGGCTCCAGGGCCATCTCCAGATAGGCACGGCAGCGGCTGCGAAAGCCTTCCCACAGATCTCCGGCGCTGTCGGAGATGCTCTGCAGGCGGGAATCCATTTCCGCATCGATCTGTTCTACCACCGCCAGCAGCAAGCCCTTCTTGTCGCCGAAATGATGATACAGCGCACCGCGCGTCAGTCCTGCCTGCGCGGTGAGGTCGTCCATGGACGTATCGGCATAACCGCGTTCACTGAACACTGTGCGGGCCGTGGCCAGCAACGCTGCACGGGTTTCTTCCATTTCCAGACGCGTGCGGCGAACCATTACTCTCTCCTTACATACGCAACGTATGATTATTTACATTCACTGCGTATGAATATACAATTATTCATACGCGCTGTATGTATTATCACCGCGGCGTGCCTCCTATGCAAGCAGGGCATGCGCCGTCTATCGCATGATCACATAAGGATATGCACCATGAATACGTCTGCCCACGTTGCCACAGACACCGCTAGCCGCCACCCGTGGCTGGCGGTCGCCGCTGTCGGCATGGCCACCTTTTCAGTCGTGACGACGGAAATGCTCCCGGTCGGCCTGTTGACGCCGATTGCCGACACCCTCGGCACCTCCACAGGAAGCGCCGGCCTGATGATCTCGCTGCCAGCATTGCTGGCGGCCTTGTTCGCGCCGCTGGTCGTGGTCGCGTCGGGAAGTCTGGACAGGCGCACAATTCTTTGTGGTTTGCTCAGTCTATTGGTGGTCGCCAACGTTGCCTGCGCACTGGCGCAGAATATGGCGTGGATGCTGGCGGCACGTGTACTCGTCGGTTTTTGCATGGGCGGCATCTGGGCCATCGCCGGCGGCCTCGCTTCCCGGCTGGTTCCTGTCCGCTCGGTCGGCCTGGCAACGTCGATCATCTTCGGTGGCGTGGCGGCAGCTTCCGTGCTGGGCGTGCCGCTAGGCGCACAAATCGGCGACCTTGCAGGGTGGCGCTGGGCCTTCGGCATCATGGCGCTGTTCAGCGGCTTGGTACTGGCGCTGCATCTGGCCGTCATTCCCGCCCTGCCCGCTGCCGCTTCGACGACCTGGCGGCAATTCGTTAACCAACTGCGCAACAGGCAGTTGCAAGCGGGACTGCTTCTGACCCTGCTGCTGGTGAGCAGCCATTTCATGGCCTTTACCTTCGTGCGCCCGCTCCTGCTGGCCGTGTCGGGGTTCGATGCGCAATGGCTGGGCGCACTGCTGTTTGCTTATGGCGTCGCGGGCATCATTGGCAACTTCCTGGCCGGTATCGTTGCCGTGCGGCGCACGGCGACTACCATCATCGCCATTTCGGGCGGCCTGCTGCTCACGCCACTGCTGTTCCTGGCTGTCGGCGACTCCGGCATCGGCGGCGGCGTGGTATTGCTGGTATGGGGATTGGCCTACGGCGGCGTCTCGGTCGGCCTGATGACCCTGATGCTGAAGGCGGCGCCCGGGGCCGTGGAGATCGTCGCCGCGCTGTATGTGGGATTCTTCAATATCGGCATTGCGCTCGGGGCCTGGACCGGTGGACAGGCCGTTGACAGGCTGGGCCTGTCCGCCAACCTCTGGCTTGCCGCAGGTTGCGCCGCTGCTGCCTTGCTGCTGTCCTTGAGTATCAGCCGTGCTGAACACACAATGAAAGCGGCCGGCAAGCAGCTCGGCTCCGCACGGGATTGACGCAATCGTGCCTGCCGCTCACCGTCGATGGGCCAACGGGCCAGCGTCCAGTTCGGACACGGTGGCGCCAAATCGGCTGCCAATGCGGGCATAGATGCCGGACAGGACGGGCAAAAAAAAAGCCCGCTGCGGGAGCGGGCTGAATCTATTTTCTGTGAGAAAGTAGAGGAGACAGGTGTAATGATGCCGCACGGCAGCATATTCATCCAATTGTATGTTGTGATGATAGAAATATGCTTTGTCAATATCTTGTTCAGAGCGTTCCAAAAATGATGCGCTTGCGCTGCGATCCTTGAGCGCGCGTGACCAGCACGCGGGCTTGTTCTGCGCTGACGCAAGCGCGCGGCACAAATCCCGGTGGCACTGTCTGCGCAGCGCGCCCCATCAGTTGCGGATCATTGATCACGTCATAGTCGGCGCGCTTGAAAAACAGCTGCTCGATACCGGCGTTTCCTGCCGGCGCAGGCTTGACGACGATGAGCGACCAGTCCTCGCCACCTAGAAATTGCTTTTGCTTCAAGAAGGCGTTGACCCTGTCCGCAGGAGGCGCCGCCTCACCCAGCGCGCTTTGATACAGCGCCAGCGGGCATAGCACCGTACCGGGCGGCCAGGCCATCTCGGGCAGCGCGGCGACCGTATCCGCTGGCAATTGGGCCAGGTAGCGGTCGAACGTGTGCGGTGCCGGCGAGCAAGCAGCAAGCGGCATCCATGCCAGCATGCGGGCGATGCGAAGCAAAGGCATCATCAACTGGTCTCCTTGTGTATGGCCGGGCAAGGCTATCTTAAGGGATGACGCTGTGAAAGCCGGCGCGATCAGGCGCAATGGCAAAAAAAAAGCCCGCTGCGGGAGCGGGCTGAATCTATTTTCTGTGAGAAAGTAGAGGAGACAGGTGAATGATGCCGCATCGCAACATATAAAGCCAATTGTCTGTTGTGATGATAGAAATATGTTTTATCAATATCTCCCCTCTTCCTCGCGCAACGCCTGGCGCACGGCGGGACGCTCGCCGACGCGCTCGATCAAGCGCCCCACTTGCGGGAAGGCCGACAAATCCACCTTGGCGTGCGCCGACCAGCTGAGGATGGTGTACAGATAGGCATCCGCGATGGAATAGCGCTCGCCCAGCAGATACGGCCCGCCGGCCGCCAGTTGCCGCTCCACATAGTCGATGCGTGCGGCCAGGCGCGAACGGGCCACGTCCTGCGCCTGCGCGCCGTATTCCGGGTGGAACAGCCAGGGGCTGAACACCTTGTGCAGCTCGGTGGCAATAAAACCCAGCCACGACTGCAGCTGCACGTGCGCCATGGTCCCTGCCGGCGGCGCCAGGCCGCTGGCCGGCGCCAGGTCGGCCAGGTACTGCACGATGGCCGTTCCCTCCAGCAAGATGGTACCGTCGTCCAGCGCCAGCGCCGGCACGTACAGATTCGGATTGATGCGCGCATAATCGGCGCCCGTTTCCGTGATGCGCGGAATCTTCCGGATATCGACACGTTCCAGTTCCAGCGCGATGCCCGCCTCGATGGCCACGATGTGCGGCGACAGGGAACACGTTCCCCTTGCGTAATACAGTTTCATGATGCACTCCTTGAAAAGTTACACGGACGCGGGATCGAGCTTTTCCACGTCGATGCCATATTTGGCGATGGCTTCGCCAATCTTGCTGCGCGGCAGCTGGCCCCCATCGGCCAGCGCCGTCAGCGCGGCCAGCAGGATGAAATGGCGGTCCACTTCAAAGAAAGTGCGCAAGGATTCGCGCGTATCGGAGCGGCCGAAGCCATCCGTGCCCAGGGCAACGAAGCGCCGGTCCGTCACGAACGGGCGCACCTGGTCGGCCACGATCTTCATGTAATCGGTGGCGATCACCACCGGGCCTTGCCGGCCAGCCAGGCATTGCTCGATATACGGCACGCGCGGCGCGCTGTCCGGATGCAGCATGTTCCAGCGCTGCGCGGCCAGTCCGTCGCGCCGCACTTGCGTCAGGCTGGTGGCGCTCCACACATCGGCCGCCACGCCGAAATCCTGCCGCAGCAGCACGCTGGCGGCCAGCACTTCGCGCAGGATGGAACCACTGCCCATCAGCTGCACGCGCGGCGTGGTTGCCATGAGTGCTTCCGGGCTTTCCTGCAGCAGATACAGTCCCTGCAAGATGCCCGCCTCGGCCCCGACCGGCATGGCCGGGTGCGGATAGTTTTCGTTGAGCAAAGTGATGTAATAGAAAATATCCTCTTGCTCGGCAAACATGCGGCGCATGCCGTCGTGGACGATGACGGCCAGCTCATACGCGAACGTGGGGTCGTACGAGATGCAGTTCGGAATCACGGACGACAGCACGTGGCTATGGCCATCGTCGTGCTGCAGGCCTTCCCCCATCAAGGTCGTGCGGCCCGACGTGGCGCCCAGCAAAAAGCCGCGTGTGCGGGCATCGGCCGCCGCCCACGCCAGGTCGCCCACGCGCTGCAAGCCGAACATCGAATAGAAGATGTAGAACGGAATCGTCGCCAGGCCATGGTTGCTGTACGACGTGCCGGCGGCGATCCAGGAAGAAATGGCGCCCGATTCATTGATCCCTTCCTGCAAGATCTGCCCATCCTTGGCTTCCTTGTAATAACTGAGCTGCCCGGCGTCCTGCGGCGTGTACAGCTGGCCCAGCCAGGAATGGATGCCGATCTGGCGAAACAGGCCTTCCATGCCAAAGGTGCGCGATTCATCGGGCACGATGGGCACGATGATCTTGCTCAAGGCGGGATCTTTCAGCAAGGTACCGAGGATGCGCACGAAGGCCATGGTGGTGGACGAACCGCGCTCGCCGCTATCCTTGAGCTGGGTGGCGAACGCGGACAGGGGCGGCACGGGCAAGGGCTCGGCCTTGCTGACGCGCGCGGGAATATGACCGCCCAGCTGCGCCCGGCGCGCGGCAAAGTAGCGGCCTTCCTCGCTGTCCGGTGCCGGTTTCAGGTAGGGCATGTCTTCCAGCTGGGCATCGCTGACGGGCAGCGCGAAGCGGTCGCGAAATGCCCGCACGGCGTCGGCGCTCATCTTTTTCAGCTGATGGTTGATATTCTGCCCTTCGCCCGCCTCGCCCATGCCGAAACCCTTGACGGTCTTGGCCAGGATCACGGTAGGACGGCCCGGCGTGCGCATGGCCTCGGCATACGCGGCGTGCACTTTTTCCGGGTCGTGGCCGCCGCGCGTCAGCTTCCAGATGTCGTCGTCCGACATGTGCGCCACCAGCGCCAGCAGTTGCGGATACTTGCCGAAGAAATGCTCGCGCACATAGGCGCCATTTTGCGATTTGAAGGTCTGGTAATCGCCGTCCACGCATTCCATCATGCGTTGGCGCAACAAGCCGCTCGTATCGCGCGCCAGCAAGGCATCCCAGCCGCTGCCCCAGATGACTTTGATGACATGCCAGCCCGCCGCGCGGAACGTGCCCTCCAGCTCCTGGATGACTTTGCTGTTGCCGCGCACGGGACCGTCCAGGCGCTGCAGGTTGCAGTTGACGACAAAGATCAGGTTATCCAGGCGTTCTCGTCCGCCAAGGGAAATGGCGGCCAGGGATTCGGGCTGGTCCATCTCGCCATCGCCAAGGAAGGCCCATACCTTGCGGCCCTGGTGTTCCTTCAAGCCACGGTACTCGAGGTAGCGCATGAAGCGGGCCTGGTAGGCGGCCGTCAGCGGGCCCAGCCCCATGGAGACGGTGGGAAATTGCCAGAAGTCGGGCATCAGCCGGGGATGCGGATACGAGGACAAGCCCTCGCGCCCCGCTTCGCGGCGGTAGTTGTCCAGTTGCGTTTCCGTGATGCGGCCTTCCAGAAAGGCGCGGCCATAGATGCCGGGTGCGGAATGGCCCTGGATGTAGACCAGGTCGCCGGCGAACTGGTCTGTGCGACCACGGAAGAAGTGATCGAAACCCACGTCGTACAGCACGGCAGCCGACTGGTAGGTGGCGATATGGCCGCCCACGTTCGAGTGTCTGGCCGCGCGCAGCACCATCACCATCGCATTCCAGCGGATGTAGGCATTCAGGCGGCGCTCGATGGCCAGGTCGCCCGGATACACGCCCTGGCGTTCGGTGGCGATGCTGTTGGTATAGGCGGTGGTGACGCGGCCATGCATGCCGCCGTGCTGCGCGGAATCGGAATCGACGAGCTGATCAAGCAGGTAATGGGCGCGCGGACGCCCTTCCACCGCGACGACGGCCTGCATCGCCTCCAGCCATTCTTTGGTTTCCTGCGGATCGATATCGGGCACGGCAAGGGATGTGGTCATGGCAGTCTCCTGAGTTGGGAAATTCAATACACGAATCATTGCCTATGCAATCATTGCATTTGCAATCGTAATGACGGCCATTGTATAGCGCTATAATTGCATTTGCAACTGTGATCGATCTGGAGGAATACGATGTCTGAAACTGCGCCTGAAATTGGCCCGGCCCCTGCGCCCGACCTGTGGTTCTCGTTCGTGCGCATGCACCGTTTGATGATCCGCGAAATCGAGCGCCGCCTCGCCGCGGCCGGCCTGCCCGTGTATGCGTGGTATGACGTGCTGTGGGGCCTCGAAAGCGGACAGGACGGTTCGCGCCGCATGCACGAACTGGCCGACGCGCTGGCCATCGAGCGCTACAACCTGACGCGTCTGGTGGACAAGCTGGAAACGGACCGGCTGGTGACGCGCACGCGTTCGATGGAAGACGGGCGCGCCGCCTTCGTTTCCATCACGGAAGATGGCAAGGTCTTGCGCAAGAAGATGTGGGCCGTCTACCAGGCCACGGTGGCCGACCTGTTCCTGGCGCAATTTGACAGCGGCGAGCAGCAGGTCTTCAGCGCCGCCCTCGCGCGCGCCGCCGAGGCCGCACGCGGCGCAGGCCAGGGCAAGGTTCAGAGCAAGGCGTAACGCCGCAGCGCGTACTCGACGAACGGCACCGGCAGCGCGCCATCGTCGGCCAGGGCTTTCAAGGCGGTAACAGCCAGCCACGGCGCGCTGACCTCCATCATGGCGTCAGCGCCGACGGCGATAAAACGCCCGCGCACGTAGCCGCCGATCTGGCCCGCGATGTGCTGCCCGTAGCCGGTGACGGCGATGACGGGCGCGGCGCTGTCATCGAGGCAGCGCTGCACGTGGGCCAGTCTCGGGACGGCGCGCGGGTGACGCAGGTTCCACTGCTCCGCCGCCTGCGCATCGCGCGCCAGGCGTGTATAGCTGGGGCAGCTCCACACTTGCGCGACAATATTCCAGTCGTCCTTCAGCAAGCGGGCCGCATCGGCAACGACGGCCAGCATCGTTCCCGCTCCGCATAGACGCACCCGGCATGGCGCCGGATCCGGCGGCGACACACGGTACATGCCCAGGCTGGCCGCTGCCGCATCGGCGGCCGACAAGGGCGTCGTCACCGCATCCGCATCATGTATGGCCAGATAGTAATAACCTGCCTGCTGTTCCACATACAGCGTTTCCAGTGCCGAACGCAGGATGGCGCGCACTTCCTCGCCCGTGGCCGGGTCGAACGGTGTGCAATTGTGCTGCGTGGCAAGCCAGGCGGGCAGCGCGGGCTGCACGCCCTTCGGCCAGCGCGAGGCTTGCGTTTCCGCATCGCTGCAGACGATGCCACGCGCGCGCGCATCGAGCAGCACGCCACTCAATGCCTGGAGCGAAGCTGGGCGGCACAGATACAGCAGCGGTTTGTCGGCGCCATAGCGCAGCGGCCAGGCACTGGCGGAGGCCATCACATTCCAGGCATCGTCATGCCGCTGCGCCACTTCCGCGCGCACGACGCGGATGGCGTTCGCCGCACCGGGATTCGTCTGCAGGCTGCCCGCGATGGCGCCCAGCGCCCGGCGCGGCGAAACCAGCGGTAACGGCAACGCCAGCGGTGCCGCCAGCGCGGCCAGGCAGGCTTGGGCGGCGTGGCGCGCGGCGTCCAACGGCGAAGGAGGAAATAACGGGGAAGAATGCATGAAGGCTCCTGTGTCAACAATGCTTGCGCAAGGCAGGCATTGCCTATACGATTGCAAATGCAATCATTGTAGTTGCAATCCATTGCCCGTACAAGCGGCGCGAGCCAACCGAAATTGTGTCTTCGAGGTGAAAAATGACGCTAAACAATTCTGAAACCGTGCGCATGGCTTATGCCGTGAAACTGACGAATGCGCAAGTCGAGGCGGCCAAGCGCCTGTATGCCGTGCATTTCGGCAGCACGGACAACCCGCAGGCGATGGCCGCCATCATCGCGGCACTGGCGCGCAACTACAGTTCGGCCGTGGCGGCGAATGTGCTGTAGCGCGTCAGGCACGGCGCAGGCAAGCAGAACCCGCTGTGGAAACGGGCCTGGCTCGCTCCAAAAATGATGCGCTTTCGATGCGATCCTTGTGCGCGCGTCACCAGCAAGCGGGCTTGCCCCACGGTTACGCAAGCGTGCGGCGCAAAGCCCGCTGGCAGCGTTTCCGCATCTCGCGCTATGAGTTGCGGATCAGTGATCACGTCATAGTCGCCGCGCTTGAAAAGCAATTGCTCGATACCGGCGGCCCCTTCGGACATCGGTTTGACGACGATCAGCGACCAAAGGCCTTCATCACCCAGAAATTTCTTGTGCCTCAGGAATGCATTAACGCGATCCGCCTGCGGCGCCGAGTCGCTTAACTCGCTCTGATAAATACCCATCGGGCACAGCATCGTGCCGGGCGCCCACCCCATATCTGGTAGCGCTGCCACCGTGACCGGACGCAATTGGGCCAAATGGCGGTCAAACGGGTGCTTCTCCGCCGAACAGGCACCGAGCGCCATCAGCGCCAGCATGCCGGCGGCACGAAACAAAGGCATCATCAATTTGTCTTCTTGTATGTTTGTGGTTAGACAAACATATATTAAGGGATGAGGCCGTGAAAGCAGGCAAAAAAAAGCCCGCTACGGAAGCGGGCTGAATCTATTTCCTGTGAGGAAGTAGAGGAGACAGACGAATGATGCCGCATTGCAGCATCATTATCCAATTGCATGTTGTGATGATAGAAATACGATCCTGCTATATCTGAGCCATACAGGCCTCCCCTGCCCCAGCCATCCTTACGCGACGTTCTCGCCGCGCAAGGTTTTCGCTGCCGCCACCATGTTGGCCAGCGCGGGAATCACTTCTTTCCAGCCGCGTGTCTTCAAGCCGCAATCGGGATTGACCCACAGGCGCCGCGCGGGAATGCGCTGGGCCGCCTTGCGCATCAATGTCAGCATTTGCTCCTGGCTCGGAATGTTGGGCGAATGAATGTCGTAGACGCCGGGGCCGATGTCGTTCGGATAGTTGAAATCGTCGAAGGCATCCAGCAGTTCCATGTCGGAACGCGAGGTTTCAATCGTGATGACATCCGCATCCATGCCGGCGATCTGCGCGATGATGTCGTTGAATTCCGAATAGCACATATGCGTGTGGATCTGCGTTGCATCGGCCACGCCATTGGCGGTGATGCGGAACGATTCCACGGCCCAGCGCAGATACTCGGCCCACTGGGATTGACGCAGTGGCAAGCCTTCGCGCAAGGCCGCCTCGTCGATCTGAATCACACGGATACCGGCCCGCTCCAGGTCCTGCACTTCGGCACGCATGGCCAGCGCCAGCTGGTGGCACGAGACGGAACGGGGCTGGTCGTCGCGCACGAAGGACCAGTTCAGGATGGTGACAGGCCCCGTCAGCATGCCTTTCATCGGCTTGTCCGTCAGCGACTGGGCGTAAGTGCTCCACTCGACCGTCATGGCGCGGGGGCGGCTGATGTCGCCAAACAAAATGGGCGGCTTGACGCAGCGCGAACCGTACGATTGCACCCAGCCGAACTGGCTGAAGGCATAGCCGTCGAGCTGTTCGCCAAAGTATTCCACCATGTCATTGCGTTCCGCCTCGCCGTGCACGAAGACGTCCAGGCCCAGGGTTTCCTGTTCCTGAACGCAATGGGCAATTTCCGCCTGCATCAGTTTTTTGTAACTGGCTGCATCGAGCTGGCCGTTGCGCAACTGGCTGCGCGCCCGGCGGATTTCCGCCGTCTGCGGGAACGAGCCGATGGTCGTCGTCGGATACAGCGGCAGTTGCAACAGCGCAGCCTGCTTTACGGCACGCACCGCATAAGCGCTCGCGCGCTGGCCCATGCCGGCGTTGATGCGGGCCACGGCCGCTTTCACATCGGGATTGTGCACGCGGTTCGACTGCCAGCGCGCTTGCACGGCGGCATGATTGGCATCGAGCGCCGCCTGCACGGAGGCGCGGCCATGGTTCAGGGCGCCAGCGATGGTGTGCACTTCATCAAGCTTCTGGCGGGCAAAGGCCAGCCAGGAGCGGATATCGTCATCAAGCTTGTGCTCAATGTCCAGGTCGACAGGCACGTGCAGCAGCGAGCACGACGGGGCGATCCACAGGCGCGATTGCAGGCTGGCATGCACGGGTTCCAGCCACGCCAGCACTTGCGTCAAATCCGTCTTCCAGATATTGCGGCCATTCACCACGCCCAGCGACAGCACGCTGCTGGCGGGCAATTGGGCAATCACCTGCGCCACTTCCTCGCCGGCGTTGACGGCATCGAGGTGCAAGCCTTGCACGGGCAGCTTGCACGCCAGCGGCAAATTGTCTTGCAGCTTGCCGAAATACGTGGCCAGCAGCAGTTTGACGTGATTGACCTTGCTCAAGGCGTCGTAGGCCGTGACGAGCGCCTGCCGCCATGCGCCATCGAGTTCCGTGACGAGTATCGGTTCGTCGATCTGCACCCATTCCACGCCCTGGCCCGCCAGTTCCTGCAGCAATTGCACGTAGACGGGCAGCAAGCCTTGCAGCAGCGCCAGCTTGTCGGAATCATCCTTGGCCTTGCCCAGCCACAAATAGGTGACAGGGCCGATCAGCACGGGTTTGGCGTTCACGCCGAGCTGGCGCGCTTGCGCCAGTTGCCGCAGCAGGCGGCTGCTGTCGAGCTTGAATTGCGTCCCGGCCGAAAATTCCGGCACGATGTAGTGATAGTTGGTGTCGAACCATTTCGTCATTTCACCGGCGTGGACGCAGCTGCAATCGCTGTCGCTGGCCGAGCGGCCTCGGGCCACGCGGAAATAGTTGTCGAGCGCGGCGCCTTCCAGGCCGCGCACGCGCTGCGGCAGGTTGCCGAGTGTAAAGCTCAGATCCAGCACCTGGTCGTAGAAGGAAAAGTCGCCCACGGGCGCGAAGTCCAGCGCGTGCTGGTCTTGCCAGTGGCGCTGGCGCAGTTCCGCACCCTGGCCCTCCAGCGCGTCCAGGCTGCTGTGTCCCTTCCAGTAATCTTCCAGGGCGAATTTCAGTTCGCGTTTGGCGCCGATGCGCGGGTAGCCCAAATTGTGTGTCGTGACGGTCATGGTGATTGCCTCCCAGTGAAGTGTGGGGTCATCATAGAGGCTTTCATCCATGAAAAATAATGGTAAAACTTCATAAATCCATTATTAATTTTCATGCATGTGTAGGCTTGAACGTCTTCAGGAGGCCGTGCCGCGAGTAGTCGAGCACCTGGTTCGCCGTGCGTGCCGGCCGGTGCCCAGGAGCAAAACGACAGGCAAAAAAAAGCCCGCTGCGGGAGCGGGCTGAATCTATTTCCTTGGAGGAAGATAGAGGAGACAGATGAATGATGCCGCGTTGCAGCATATAAAACCACTTTATATTCGTGATGTCAGAAATACGCAATAGTGATATTAGGGGCAACAAAGCATTCCATGCGGCAATTTTTATGCTGCCGCTTCCGGCTTTCCGTCGCCGGAACGCAACATATTCTTGATGCCCCGCAACGCCTGCCGCACACGGGCCTCGTTTTCGATCAGGGCGAAGCGCACGTATTCATCGCCGTATTCGCCGAAACCGATGCCAGGCGACACGCTCACCTTGGCTTTTTGCAGCAGCAGCTTGGCAAATTCCAGCGAGCCCAGGTGGCGGTAAGCCTCCGGGATATGCGCCCAGATATACATCGACGCCTTCGGTTTCTCCACCATCCAGCCTGCTTCATGCAAGCCTTTCACCAGCACGTCGCGGCGGCGCTGGTACTGCGCGCAGATGTCCGTCACGCAGCTTTGGTCGCCTTCCAGCGCGGCAATGGCCGCCACTTGCACGGGCGTGAAACTGCCATAATCGTGGTAGCTCTTGATGCGCGCCAGGGCCGCCACCAGTTCGGCATTGCCCACCATGAAGCCGATGCGCCAGCCCGCCATGTTGTAGCTTTTCGACATGGTGAAAAACTCGACGGCCACGTCGCGCGCGCCCGGCACCTGCATGATGGACGGCGCCTTCCAGCCATCGAAGGTGATGTCGGCATACGCCAGGTCGTGCACCACCAAAATATTGTGCTGCTTCGCCAGCGCGACGACGCGCTCGAAAAACTCCAGTTCCACGCATTGCGCCGTGGGGTTGGACGGGAAACCCAGCACCATCATCTTCGGCTTCGGGTAGCTTTCGCGGATCGCCCGTTCCAGTTCGGCAAAGAAGTCCACGCCCGGCCCCATGCGCACGGAACGGATATCGGCGCCCGCGATGACGGCGCCCCAGATGTGGATCGGGTAGCTGGGGTTCGGCACCAGCACCGTGTCGCCCCGGTCCAGGGTCGCCAGCATCAAATGGGCCAGGCCCTCTTTCGAGCCGATGGTGACGATGGCTTCGCTGTCCGGGTCGATGTCGACCTCGTAGCGCTTCTTGTACCAGTGTGCAATCGCGCGGCGCAGTCGCGGAATGCCCTTGGAGGCGGAATAGCCGTGCGTGTCGGGACGTTTGACCGTTTCGACCAGCTTGTCCACGATGTGGGCCGGCGTGGCGCCATCGGGATTGCCCATCGACATGTCGATGATGTCCTCGCCACGGCGGCGCGCGGCCATCTTGAGTTCGGCGGTAATATTGAAAACGTAGGGGGGAAGACGATTGATGCGCGAAAAGCTGCGCGGAGCTTGGCTGTCGGTCATGGTATCTCTATACGTAAGCGCCCGGATCCGTCCGAGCGACGTTGGCGCAATGAGTGCGCCTGCAACGAGTCTAACCCGGTTTATCGGGCACTGGCAAGGGTGCTGCAGAGTCGTTACAATGCAGGCTGATCGAAAATGAGCGCACCGGTTGGTAACCCGGTAAGTGCCCGGCACAGTCCGGCATGCTCCCGCCCACGCGGACCCACGGCGCTGCCCCTTGGCTGTACCACCAGCCGGGGAGGTGTTCTGGTTCGTGCATTTTCCCGCCGCGCCATCCCTCCCCTGTTTTGATGAGGAATAAAAAACGGATGGCAACACACGACACCGCAGTAACTGGCATGACCCTGGACCGCGCCGGTATCGAGCAGCAACTGGCCCTACCTGTGCGCCACTTCATCGATTGCGCCTTCGATGGCGAAGACTTGTCGCGCCTCGATTTGCAGGGCTGCACCTTTGAACGCTGCACCTTTGCCGAAACAAATTTATTTGCCAGCAAGCTGGCACGCAGCACCTGGCGCCGCTGCCGCGCCGGCAGCGCCGACTTCGAATCGGTCGATGCCGTCGACGCGAATTTCGAAGGCTGCGACCTGAACAACACGAAGTGGCGGCGCGCCAAGCTGGCCTCGGTCACCTACCGCGGCTGCAAGCTGACGGGCGCCTCGTTCGAGGAAGCGGCCCACCTGGGCTTGACCTTCGACGACAGCCTGCTGGTGGGCGCCGACCTGCGCGGCTTTTCGTTCCGCAAGGCGATATTAAAGCAGCTGGATTTTTCCGACGCCTACCTGGCCGGCTGCGACTTCCGCGACGCCGTTTTCGAAGGCGGCAGCTTGCGCAATGCCACCATCAAACTGGCGAAGTTCCAGGGCGCGGACTTGCGCGGCGTCGATATCGACGGGTTCAAACTGAGCGAAGCTGCGCTGCTGAAAGGCGCTGTCATCACGCATGCGCAGGCGGCCAACTTCATGCGCGCGCTCGATCTGGTGGTGATGTAAGCCTTGCCCCACAGCCGTTCTTGACAGCAAGCTTGCGGTAAATGCGGGTTGCCGCAACCAAGGGTTCAGGGCTGGTGGCATTTTCCATGTCCATCGCCCACTCTGCGTCGCTCGCCAGTGGTTTTTCAGGCCCACACAATTTCTCACGCCATGCGATTCACCGCAGTCCATGCCAAATAATGCGTGCTATATTCCGCACGCAGGTTTCCATTTAAACATCCGCCGACGATACTGCCCAATAACAATGATGAAGATAGTAAAAATAATCTTATTCATACTGCTGTGCATCCTGACATCCATCACCATTCCGCCAGCGGGAGTAATCTTCAGTTATATGGCGCTGCGTGAAAACAAGGAGAGCATCAGAAGATTCATCGTCAAGATATCTCCCGACACCGAAAAAATCATTCCTGCGCTGATCGAAAGATATAACGATCCCAAGACCATTATTTCACTTGTTATTTTTTCCATTGCCACGATAGGCGGCCTGATCCTCCTGATCTCGCACCTGCATATCCAGGAAACAGATGATTATGTAAATTACATCCTCGAACAGGTGGCGCTGACAGGCATTCTCGTCGTTGGGGTGTCAGGCATTGCATGGGTACTATTTTCGCTGAATTCCGTTTTTGCAAGCCTGTTGGCAAAAGTGGGGGTTTCCCTGGCGGTGTCTGCCTGCGTGATTTTTTCGCGCCTGAGCGCTGTCGATTTTTTTGCGGCCAATTTTCCTTTTCCGCCGTCCTACCTGCCCTTTTCGTTTGGCCTCGCCACCCTGATATTTGCCTTCTCGTTCAGCGCCTTTGCCTATGCTGTGCTGGCAATCATTTTCGAGGTCATTTTTCTGTTGTTCTTGTTTATTTTCGATTTCAAGACCAATAAAAAAACCACTTACTTCCTCTTTGCAATCTCCCTTGCTGGCTTTATCGGAAGTTATTCGGCGGCCCAGGCCATGATCCAGGGCATTTCAAACAAGGGGCCACTGTTCATGATCAAGGCCGCTGAACGTTATGACTTCACTACCAATCATATGTGCCAGGTGCAGGAGGGTGAAACTGTCCTCTTCATTGACAATGTAGCGGATCGCGCGATTGCAGCGACTTTCCCGCCGCCCCCGCAAGGCGAAAAAATTTCCCCTCGAAATATCTCTGATGCCACATTAAAAAGCTATCTGCCGACACATTTCCGCACCGTGCATTGCAACCAGCTAGCCGAAGCACAGAAGGAAGCTGGCTGGTGCGGCAGTCCCCAACGTTATGGCTATTGTGATGCCGATGGCAAACTGCGCAAATAAAGAGGCAAAAAAAAGCCCGCTGCGGGAGCGGGCTGAATCTATTTCCTTGGAGGAGATAGAGGAGACAAGTGCATCTTGCGGCATTGCGGTATATCACGCCACTTTATATTCATGATGATAGAAATATCCATCAGTGATAATGAGACGCCATCAGGGTTTCAAGCCGTGCGGCGCGCGGCCAGCGGCAAAAATTCTGCCAGCCACACCAGCAGGGCCAAGCCCGGAAACGCCATGCCGGTCAGCAAGGTTGCTGGCCAGCCATAGCTGGCATACACCCAGGCGCCGATGGCCGAACCGGCCGCGCCGCCGGCGAAGAACAGCGCGAAATACAGGCCGTTCAGGCGGCCCCGCACTTCCGCGCCCAGGCTGAAGATGGCGCGCTGGCCCAGTACCAGGTTGGCCGCCACGCCCATGTCGAGCACGATGGACGCCACCACCAGCAAGCCCAGCGCCACATGTGTCGATTCCGGGGCGAACATGGGCAAGGCAAACGCGGCGATGCCCAGCGCCAGCGCGGCAGCCGTGGCCGGCAAGGTGTGGCCCGCGTCCGCCAGGCGGCCCGCGATGGGCGAGGCGACGGCGCCCGCCATGCCCACCAGGGCGAAGATGGCGATGCCCGTTTGCGACAGACCGAACGCGGGGCTGGCCAGCACCAGCGGCGTGACGGTCCAGAACAGGCTGAAAGCGCCAAACAAACCCGCGTGATAGGCGGCGCGGCGGCGCAGCACGGGCGTACCCAGCAGCAAATGCCACAGCGAGGCCATCAAGGCCGGATAGCGCATGCTCGACACGGGCTGACGCACGGGCAAGGCGCGGCGCAGCACCAGCGCCAGCAATACCATCAGCACGGCGGCGCCGCCAAACACCACGTGCCAGCTGGCGTGCGCGGCCACCAGCGACGCCACGGGACGGGCCAGCATGATACCCAGCAACAAGCCGCTGACCACCTTGCCCACGGTTTGTCCCCGCGTCGCTTCCTGCGACAGGTGGGCGGCAAACGGCACGATCACCTGCGCCGCCACGGAGCCGAGGCCGATGGCCAGCGCGGCGGCCAGGAAGACGATGGGGCCCGTGGAGAGGGCCGCCGCCACCAGGGCTGTGGCCGTCACCAGCAAGGCCGTGACGATCAGGCGGCGGTTTTCCAGCAAGTCGCCCAGCGGCACGACAAACAGCAGACCCAGGGTATAGCCGACCTGTGTCAGGGTAACGATCAGCCCGGCCGCCTTGGCCGACAGGCCCGTCGAGGCGCTGATGGGCCCGACCAGGGTTTGCGCGTAATACAGATTGGCGACGATGAGGCCGGAAGCGATGGCCAGCAGCAGCACCATGGCCGGTGCGATGTCGTGGGACGCGGCGACAGCCGCGCGGGAAGAGGCCTTGTTCATGTTGTTTCCTCGGTTCGGTAGGGATGTCGCCATTCTATGCAAAACTGCGGCAAAGATAATCAGGGCATAATCCACTTATACTTTTCACATAAAATGAACAATGATAATGGAAGCTATCCTATGGACAAAATCAAGGCCATGCAGACCTTCGTGCGCATCGTCGAAGCCAACAGTTTTTCCAAGGCGGCCGAGACCTTGAATTTGCCGCGCGCGGCGCTGACGGCCACCCTGCAAAAGCTGGAAGCCTACCTGGGCACGCAATTGCTGCAGCGAACCACGCGCCGCTTGTCGCTGACGCCGGAAGGGGCCGAGTACTTTCGCCATTGCATTGATATTTTGAAAGCCGTCGACACGGCGGAACTGGCGTTTCGCGGTCCCGACGCGAAAAAACCGCGCGGCTTGCTGCGCATCAACCTGCCCAATACGGTGGGCCGCAGGTTGGTCGTGCCGCATATCGCGCACTTCCACGCCGCCTGGCCGGACGTGCAATTGCAGCTGAGCCTGACGGACCGCCTGGTCGACCTGACGCAGGAAGGCATCGATTGCGCCTTGCGCGTGGGCACCTTGCAGGATTCCGCCTTCATCGGCAAGCAGATCGGCCTGATGCGCTTCGTCACCTGCGCCTCGCCCACCTATCTGGCGCGCCACGGCGTGCCGCAGGCCCTGGCCGACCTGGCCGCGCACCGGGGCATCATGCATTACTCGGGCCGCACGGGACGCGCCTTCGACTGGGATTTCCAACAAGGCAAGGAAGTGCTGCGCGTGCAGATGGCCGGCCCCATCGCCGTCAACGACGCGGACGCCAGCGTCGATTGCGCGCTGCAAGGACTGGGACTGGCGCAGGCGGCCGTGTATCAGGTACGCGAGCATCTCGACAGCGGCGCGCTGGTGGCCGTGCTGGCCGATCATCCGCCGACGCCGATGCCAATGTCGCTGCTGACGCCGCAAGGCCGGTTGGCCACGCCCAAGCTGCAGGCGTTTGCCGGCTGGATCACGGCGCTGCTGGCGGCCCAGCCCGACGTGCAGCTGCCCGCGCACAACATCTGAGGCAAAAAAAAGCCCGCTGCGAGAGCGGGCTGAATCTATTTTCTTGGAGGAGAATAGAGGAGACAAGTGCATTATGCTGCATCGCCGCATATCGATCCAATTGATTGTTGGAATGATAGAAATACGCCAAACAGATAACTGATCAGGGCGAAAAAAAACCGGCTCTGCAAGGAACCGGTTTTTTTGTACATGAAAACTTTACTTCGCTGCCGTCACCGGCGTCGCCTTGGCATCGGCGCCATACGGCAAGACCTTCGCCGCCATGCGCGTGTCGGCCTTGATCAGCGCCACCTCGTCGGCCAGGATGCGCGCCGCTTCGTTCAGCAGCACGTCCTTGGCGCTCTTGGCGGCCGTTTCGGCATCGAGTTCGGCGCTCAGCGCCCGCTCGTCGCCCTGCAAGCCGTCATCGGTGCGCAAGGCGCCCTTCACGGCGGCGATCTGCTTGGCCGTCTTGCTGGCCGCTTTCGCGCCCTTCAGCACGTCTTTCGGATCGGGAATCACCACCAGATCGTCGGCCGGATTCGAAATCTGCGCGATCAGGCGTTTTTCACGGGCCTTGGCGCGCGCTTCCTGGGCATCGCGCTCCTTGCGGCGCACGGTTTCATTGAGCGAAATCTGGTTTTCCTTGCGCTGCTTGACGACGAGAGCGATGTCATCGAGCAAATACTGGAAGTCCTTGTCCTTGGCCACGCGCGCTTCATGCTTCTTGTCCAGCAGCGGCACGATATCCTTCAGGTCGCCCGTCGGCATGTACGGCGCCGGCTTGATGGCCACCCATGGCAGGGCATTGTCATAGCTCGATTCGCCGAAGTTTTCCGTGTCCGACATGGCTGGCAGCTTGATGTCGGGGGTGACGCCACGCAACTGCGTGGTGCCGCCATTGATGCGGAAGAACTGGGCGATGGTCATTTTCAGCTCGCCGAAACGGGCTTTCTCGCTGCCGCCGAAACGGTCGAGGTTGAACAGCGTCTGCACGGTGCCCTTGCCGAAGCTGCCTTCGCCGATGATGACGCCACGGCCGTAATCCTGCACGGCGGCGGCGAAAATCTCGGAAGCCGATGCCGAGCCGCGGTTGATCAGCACGCCCATCGGGCCATCCCAAGCCAGGCCCGCATTGGTGTCGCTTTCCACGTCGACCTTGCCTTCGGCATTGCGCTGCATCACGACCGGGCCCTTGTCGATGAACAGGCCCGTCAGTTCGACGGCTTCGTTCAGCGAACCGCCGCCGTTGTTGCGCAAGTCGATCAGGACGTTGTCGACCTTGTCCTTCTTCAGCTCGGTCAGCAGACGGCTGACGTCGCGCGTGGCGCTTTTAAAGTCCTTGTCGCCACGGCGGCGCGCTTCGAAGTCCTGGTAGAAGGTCGGCAAGGCAATGACGCCGATGCGGCGCTTGACGCCGTTCTCGCGCACTTCGATGATCGATTTCTTCGCCGCCTGCTCTTCCATGCTGATTTTCTTGCGCACCAGCGGCAAGACCACGTGCTTGGCATCGGGGCCGGCATCGGCCGGCAGGATGTCGAGGCGCACCACGGAATCCTTGGCGCCGCGGATCAATTGCACCACGTCGTCGATGCGCATGCCCAGCACTTCGGTGATGGGGCCGCTTTCGCCCTGCCCCACGCCGACGATGCGGTCGCCCACTTTCAGCTTGCCCGACAGGCCGGCCGGGCTGCCCGGCACCACTTCGCGCACCACCGTGTATTCGTCGCGCGTCTGCAGCACGGCGCCGATGCCTTCGAGCGACAGGCGCATGGCGATGTCGAAGTTATCCGAGGCGCGCGGGCCCAGGTAATTGGTGTGCGGTTCGATCGACATGGCGTACGCGTTCATGAAGATCTGGAACACGTCTTCGCTGTTGAGTTTGCGTGAACGGGTCGTGTAGCTTTCATAGCGCTTGTCCAGCGTCTCGCGGATAGCCTTGTCTTCCTTGCCCGCCAGTTTCAGGCGCAGCCAGTCGTTCTTGACGCGCTTGCGCCACAGGTCGCGCACTTCCTCGTCGTTCTTCGGCCAGGCGGCCTTTTCGCGGTCGATCTGGTAGCTCTCGTCGGTGGTAAAGTCGAACTTGGTTTTCAGCAATTCACGCGCATACGCCATGCGCTCGTCGAAACGCTGCTGGTAGAGGTTGTAGATGGCGAACGGCGCCGTCAGGTCTTCATTGATGATGGCGTCGTCGAGCTTGGTGCGCAGCGGGGCGAAGCGGTCGATGTCGGCTTGCACGAAGAACAGTTTTTCCGCGTCCAGGGACTTGAAATAGCGGTCGAAGATTTTCTCCGACATGGCGTCGTCGAGCGGCATGGCCTTGTAATGGACGCGCGTCAATACGCGCGATGCCCACAAGGCGGCCTGCGTTTGCTGGGCCAGCGGCTTCATGGGTAGCGGAGGAGCGGCGCTCTTGTCCGTCTGGGCTGCGCCAGCGTGGGCTGACAGGGCAAGCACCAGGGTGACCAGCATCATTTGCTTCTTCATCGGCTTCTCCGAAAATTAGTTAAATCACTTCAGGCGGCGCAGTTCTATCTTCATGCGCCTGCCGGCAAGACAGTAAGGGGATACACGACTGGTCTGCATATTATTCTACAGGATACGGCCTGGCAGTCTCCCAAGGAAGATCAGTTTCTTCCTGGAAGCTTAAACGCGGATTAAAGACGGCGTCTCATTCATTACAAAGTGAAACATTCGTGACAAAAATCACATCTCTCGCCAACAATCGATATCAACACGCCCAATTCAAATCAAAAAAGTCAATAGGCCGCTTGCACAATCCTTGACACAGATAATGCTTTTACAGGAAAAATTAATTCCTGCGGGAAACACTTAGTAACAAATGGCAAGCAACATGCTATCATCGCACCCTGAAATCCGGCTTGCCTGCGCGTGACTCCCAAAGCCGGAGCGCTTTCGTTTCAACAGTCTCCCCACCAGATCCCCTCCCCGCGTGTCATGTCATGACCAGGAATGGCCGAGCTGATTACCCTTTGCCAGACTCACACTATGCCTACAATTTCGTTCTCCCCCCGCCAATGGAGTGTCGGCGGCAAGATCACCGTTTTCACTTTCGCCCTGGTCAGCCTGATCCTCGCCAGCCTGACGACCCTGATCAGCATCCGTACCTCGAATGCCCTGGAACAGCGTGCCGAAGCGGCCGTCACCAGCGAACTCAATAGCGTCATGACGACCACGCAAGTCTTCCATACGGCCATGGTCAACGAAGCGGCCAGCTTCGCGCGCCTGTTCGCGGCCGAATTTCCCGGCCCGTTCACGGTCGACGCGGGCGCCATGGTGGCCGTGGCCGGCAAGGCCACGCCCGCGCTGGCCAACGGCGGCAAGGTGCTCAACCTCGACACGGCCGTGGTCGACCGCTATACGGCCCAGACGGGCGTGATCGCCACCATCTTTGCCGCCAACGGCGATGAATTCGTGCGCATCAGCACGTCGCTGAAAAAGCAGGATGGCGAACGCGCCATCGGTACCCAGCTCGACCACAACCACCCGAGCTACGCGCCGCTGCGCGCGGGCCAACGCTTCGTCGGCATGGCAACTTTGTTTGGAAAGCAATACATTACGCAATATGATCCCGTGCGCGACGCGGCGGGCAAGGTGGTGGGCGTGCTGTTCATCGGCCTCGATATCAGCAAGAATCTGGCCATGCTGAAAGAGAAGATTCGCCAGGTGAAGATCGGCCAGACGGGCTACATCTATATCGTCGACACGGCGCCCGGCGCCAACTACGGCCACCTGGTGCTGCACCCGAACAGCGAAGGCAAGAGCGCGCTCGACTTCAAGGCCAGCGACGGCCGCCTGTTCATCCAGGACATGCTGGCGCAGAAAGACGGCGCCATGCGCTACACGTGGGCGGCGCCCGGCGAAACGGCGGCCCTCGCGCGCGAAAAGCAGCTGTATTACCGTCAATTCAAGGAGTGGCAATGGATCATCGCGGGCGGCACGTTTACGGACGAGATCACGGCGGAAGCGCGCCAGCTGCGCAACCAGCTGGCCATTTCCGGCTTCATCGCCCTGCTCGTCTTCGCCCTGCTGCTGTACTGGCTCGTGCGCACCCTCGTGTCGCGCCCGCTGGCCGCCGCCGAAACGGCCGCCACGCAGATCGCCGCCGGCGACCTGACGGTGCACCTCGATACCAGCAGCCTGGACGAGATCGGCCGCCTGCTGCGCGCCATGAACCGCATCAGCGACAACCTGTCGCAAGTGGTCGGCAACGTGCGCGGCAGCGCCGGCCAGATCGCCACGGCCTCCGGAGAAATCGCCAGCGGCAACCTGGATTTGTCGAGCCGCACGGAACAGCAAGCCAGTTCACTGGAAGAAACAGCCGCCTCGATGGAGGAATTGAGCTCCACCGTGCGCCAGAACGTCGACCATGCGCAGCAGGCGAGCCGGCTGGCGCACGACTCGTCGAGTCTGGCGGCCGAAGGCGGCGCGGCCGTGGCGCAGGTGGCCAGCACCATGGACGCCATCCGCAGTTCCTCGGGCAAGATCGCCGACATCATCGGCGTCATCGACGGCATCGCCTTCCAGACGAATATCCTGGCCTTGAACGCGGCCGTGGAAGCGGCCAGGGCCGGCGAGCAGGGACGCGGCTTCGCCGTCGTCGCCACCGAGGTGCGCACCCTGGCGCAGCGCTCGACGGCCGCCGCGAAAGACATCAAGGATCTGATCCAGGCATCCACCGGCACGGTGGACCTGGGCCACGCGCAAGTGAGCCAGGCCAGCGCCACCATGGATACCGTGGTCGCCAGCGTGCAGCAAGTGAGCACCATAATGGCGGAAATAGCGCAGGCAAGCGAAGAGCAGCGCAGCGGCATCGAGCAAGTCAACCAGGCCATCGCCCAGATGGACCAGGTGACCCAGCAGAATGCGGCCCTGGTGGAAGAAGCGGCCGCGGCCGCCGACGCCCTGCAGGAGCAGGCGCATGAGCTGAACCAGGTGGTGGGCGTGTTCAAGCTGTAAGGTCATGCCTGGTGCTAAGATGGGGACGAATCCACCTTGCCAGGAGACACGATGCACGACGACTATGTTTTGATTGCCCGCCTGATGATCCCCACGGATGCGCACGTCATCCGCGGCTGCCTGGCCGCCGCCGGCATCGACGTGCTGCTGACGGACGACCAGCACATGCAGGCCGACATGCTGCTGGCGGCAGCCATCGGCGGCGCCCGCGTCATGGTGCGCGAACACGACGTGGCGCGCGCCAATGAAATCCTCGCCGCGTTCGAGCGGGGCGATCTGGCGCTGGCGGATGATGCCGATGTGGGCGTGCCGGTGGTGGAGTAACTCAGGAGTAAAAACAGCGCCCGCACGCCTGGCGGTATGCCTCATTCCCGCCAATGCTGATCTGCTCGCCTTCCTTGATGCGGCGGCCCTGCTCATCCACGCGGATGTTCATCGTGGCCTTCTTGCCGCACGTACAAATATTCTTCAATTCCTCGATATCGTCAGCCAGCGCCAGCAGATAGGCCGAGCCGGGGAACGGCTCGCCCTTGAAATCCGTGCGCAAGCCGTAGCAGATGACGGGCACGCCCTTCACTTGCGCCAGCTGGTGCAGCTGCTGCACCTGGGCCGTGCTGAGAAATTGCGCCTCGTCCACCAGCAAACAGGCGACCTGGGGAATATCGTCGAGGAAATTCGTGTCGGCATGGAAGATATCGACCTGGCGCTGCGGGCCCAGGCGCGACGTGACGCGGCCCACGCCGTAGCGGCTGTCGATGGCGGCCGTGTACAGGCGCACCTGCTGGCCCTGCTCTTCATAGTTGTGCGCGACTTGCAACAAGGCCGTCGACTTGCCCGCGTTCATCGCGGAATACCGGAAATAAAGTTTTGCCACTGCCGCCTGCCCTGTCTGTCTGGTTTTTCAAAAATACTGTTTAGTACCTTTTCGAGGCGTGATTATAAATCGCAATGGCGGGCTTGCGGCAGCTTAATAGTCCTGCCTGTGGTGCGGCAAGCGGGCGAAAAACGGCGCATACTCGCATCGCGCACCTTGGCGCCGATATGCGAAGCGCGCATATGCAAGCATATAAACATTCGTTCGCCGCACTCGTCCACCCGCCTACACTGCGCGGCACGGAAGGCGGCTCGGGACACGATCCGGAGCCGCTGTTTCTCTGACAGGAGCCACCATGAATGATCGAATGCCATCCCCCTCCCAGCCGCCAGCGCTATACAAGCTGATCGGCAACACCCCGCTGGTCGAAGTCACCAGGCTCGACACGGGCCTGTGCCAGCTGTTTCTGAAACTGGAATCGCAAAATCCCGGCGGTTCCATCAAGGACCGCATCGGCCTGTCCATCATCGAGGCGGCCGAAGCGGACGGCCGCCTGCAGCCGGGCGGCACCATCGTCGAGGCGACGGCCGGCAACACCGGCATCGGCCTGGCCCTGGTGGGCCGCATCAAGGGCTACCGCGTGATTCTCGTCGTGCCCGACAAGATGTCGACGGAAAAAGTGCTGCACTTGAAAGCGCTGGGCGCCGAAGTGCACACCACGCGCTCGGACGTGGGCAAGGGCCATCCCGAGTATTACCAGGATTACGCGGCGCGCCTGGCGCGCGAACTGCCGGGCGCCTTCTTCGCCGACCAGTTCAACAATCCCGCCAATCCGCTGGCCCATGAAACGACGACGGCGCCCGAAATCTGGGAGCAAAGCGGCCATGACGTGGACGCCATCGTCGTCGGCGTCGGTTCGTCCGGCACCCTGACGGGCCTGACGCGCTACTTCCGCAAGGCCCAGCCGAAGCTCGAATTCGTGCTGGCCGACCCGCAAGGCTCCATCCTCACCGAATACATCGACACGGGCAAAATCAGCGACACGAGCGGTTCGTGGGCCGTCGAAGGCATCGGCGAAGATTTTATCCCGTCGATCGCCGACATGGACAGCGTCACCAAGGCCTATACCATCACGGACCAGGAAAGCTTCGATTCCGCGCGCGCCCTGCTGCGCGCCGAAGGCATTTTAGGGGGCTCGTCCACCGGCACCCTGCTGGCCGCCGCCCTTAAATACTGCCGCGAGCAGACCAGCCCGAAGCGCGTCGTCACGTTTGTCTGCGACACGGGCACGCGCTACCTGTCGAAGGTCTACAACGACGGCTGGATGCGCGACCAGGGTTTATTACAGCGTGCCCTCTCGGGCGACTTGCGCGACCTGATCGGGCGCCGCTACGACGAGGGCGACGTCGTCAGCGTGGCGCCGGGCGACACCCTGCTGACCGCTTTCAACCGCATGCGCGCCAGCGACCTGGCGCAACTGCCCGTCATCGACGGCGGTCAATTGGTCGGTATTATCGACGAATCGGACTTGCTGCTGCACGTATCGGGCGACGCCGCCCATTTCGCGGGCCTGGTGGGCGCCACCATGACGACGCAGATCGAAACCCTGGCGCCATCGAGCGGCTTGCCCGCCCTGCGCGCCACCCTGGACCGGGGCTTGACGGCCGTCGTCGCCGACGAAAGTACGTTTTACGGGCTGATCACTCGTTTCGACCTTCTCAACCACTTACGCAGGACTTTATCTTGAGCCAAGACATCCCCCGCAAGAGCCATCTGGCCACCCGCGTCATCCACGCCGGCCAGTCGCCCGACCCGTCGACGGGCGCCATCATGCCGCCCATTTACGCCACCTCGACCTTCGTGCAGGACAGCCCCGGCGTGCACAAGGGACTCGATTACGGCCGCTCGCACAATCCCACGCGCTGGGCGCTCGAGCGCTGCGTGGCCGACCTCGAAGGCGGCAGCGCCGCGTTCGCCTTCGCCTCGGGCCTGGCCGCCATCTCGTCCGTGCTGGAATTGCTGGACGCGGGCAGCCACATCGTCGCCGGCGACGACATGTACGGCGGCACGTATCGACTGTTTGAACGAGTGCGCCGCCGCTCGGCCGGCCATGCATTCACGTATGTCGATTTGACCAATCCCGAGAATCTGCTGGCCGCGCTGCGCCCGGAAACGAAAATGGTGTGGGTCGAAACACCGACCAACCCCATGCTGAAGCTGGCCGACTTGCGGGCGATTGCCGACATCTGCCGCGAACGCGGCATCATCGCCGTGGCCGACAACACGTTTGCCAGCCCGCTGGTGCAGCGCCCCCTGGAGCACGGCTTCGACATCGTCGTCCATTCAACCACCAAGTACTTGAACGGCCACTCGGACATCATCGGCGGCATCGCCATCGTCGGCGCGGAAGAGCGCCAGGCCGAATGGCGCGAGCAGCTGGGCTTCCTGCAAAACTCGGTGGGCGCGATTGCCGGACCGTTCGACAGCTTTCTGGCCTTGCGCGGCGTGAAGACGCTGGCCATCCGCATGCAGCGCCACTGCGAAAGCGCCCTGGCGCTGGCGCAGTGGCTGGAGCAGCAAAAGGAAGTGCGCAAGGTGTTTTATCCGGGCCTGGCCTCGCACCCGCAGCACGCGCTGGCGCAGCGCCAGATGGACGGTTTCGGCGGCATCATCTCGATCGACCTCGATACGGACCTGGCCGGCGCGCGCCGCTTCCTCGAGCGCTGCGAGGTGTTCGCCCTGGCCGAAAGCCTGGGCGGCGTGGAAAGCCTGATCGAACATCCTGCCCTGATGACGCATGCCAGCATCCCGGCCGAACAGCGGGCAAAACTGGGCATCGGCGACGGCTTGATCCGGCTGTCGGTGGGCATCGAGGATATCGAGGACTTGCGCCACGACCTGCGCACGGCGCTCGATGCGATTTGATGTGGTGATTTGTCGGATTACGCTCCGCTAATCCGACACATTATTGGCCTGACGAACACCGCTCATTCCCCCGGCCGGTACCGCCGTTCCAGATGCCTGGCCACGTCCTCGGGATAAAACAGCACATCCTTGAACTCGCCGCGCGCATACATGGCCGCCTGGTCCCTGAAATGCGGCGAGCGCGGGTCGCCGCTCTGGCCGCCCGCGAGGAGGCTTTTCGCCTTGATGCGGGGGCCGAATTCCACGGCCGCGACAAAGCTGTTACCGCGTTCGCCGTAGATGCGTTTCGTGCTGCTCTTGCTGCTCTGTCCATACGCGGCCAGCGCGCCCCAGTTGCCCGACGCGTAAGGCACGGGCAAGCTGGGTTGAGCATCGTCGAACGGCTGCACGATATCGTCCGTCAGGCGCTGGAAGCGGTTGATCTCGCCCCACGGCGTTTGCCAGTGGCCGAAATCGCGCTGCAGCTTGTCGGCCGCCGTCGCCAGGGCCGCCAGCCGTTGTTCCGCGCTGACCTTCTGCGTGGCCAGAAAATCGACCACGGGCACGCCTTGTTCGCGCGCCTGCTTGCCACTCAGCTCGGCCAGTTCCTGACCCCAGAACACGGCCAGGGACGTGGCCGTGGATGTCAGCGAGTAGCGCCAGTCCCAGGCCCGCAGCAACGCGATCTTGTCGGCCAGCGCCAGCTGTTGCGCGCCGCCGGCCGGCAGCGCATCGTACGCGGCGAACAGCGGCGGCAGCAGCGCCTCGAACGCCGTCAGTTCGCTGTCGTAGGAGGCGGCGATCAGGCTGTCCAGGGTGAACCCCGTTTTATTCTGGAAGACCTTGACGGCATGCAGGCCGCGCGCATTTTCGCCATACACGGACATGTAGGCGGGATAATCGCCCTGGCGCGGGCTGTCGCCGCCCGCCGCCGAATACGGCCAGTTGTTCGTGTTCTGGATCCAGCCACTCTTCGGATTGAACAGGGTGATGGTTTGCGCCACCGTGTGCAGCCCTTGCCATTCCGTGGCCGGATCGCTGCCGTCGACGGGCTGCTTCCAGTTGAAGCGCGGGTCGCGCACGGGGATGAAATTGCCGTGGAAATAGGCGATATTGCCGTCCGCATCCGCGTACACGGTATTGTTCGATGAATTCGTGCGCAGTTCCATGGTCCGGTAGAACGCCGCGTAATCGCGCGCCTTGGTGCGCGTGTACGACTGCATCAAAGCCTTCAAGGGCTCGTTCATCAGGCGCACGGCCACCCAGCGCCCGTCGTGCGCGCGCACGATGGGGCCGTGATGGCTGTAGTAGACGGTGATGGTTTTCGATGCCATGGCGCCGTCGGCCAGTTTATAGGGCAAGGTGATGGGCACGGCTTTCAGGGACCGCAGCGCGCCGTCATAGCGGTAGAACCAGGCGCCGTCCCGCTCCACGATGCTTTCCAGGTATTCGTCGATGACGTCGCCGCCACCCGAGGTATGCATCCAGCCCAGGCGTTCATTGAACCCCTGGTAGACGAAGAACTGGCCCCAGGTGACGGCGCCATACGCGTTCAGGCCTTCGCCGCTGATGACGTGCACTTCGGGACGGAAGTAGAACGAGGTGTGCGGATTGATCATCAACAGCGCGTGGCCGTTCTTTGTGATCGCGGGCGCGATGGCGAAGCCGTTCGAGCCGCTGGGTTCCGGCTCCAGCCCCGTTTCCAGGCTGGCCAGCGCCACGCCGGCGGGCTGCGCTTGCTGGCCATAAAACGCTTCGAGCTGCGCCAGGTTGACCGATTCGATATCGCCGCCGATGCTGCCCTCGCTGAAACTGAGGGCCATCCACGGTTCGAAATGCGCGATCAGCTTGGGTTTCACGTGCGGATGCGTGGCCAGGTAAAAATTCAGGCCGTCGGCAAACGCATCCATGAGTTTCTGCAGCCACGGCGGGCTGGCGCGGTATTGTGCCTGCAGCTCCTGCGGATCGATGAAGAGCTTCATGCGCAGGTCGCGGTACAGCTCCCGCTCGCCCTCCACTTCCGCCAGCCGCCCCATCGCATTGATGTAATTGAGTTCCACGCGGGGGAAATCATCCTCGGCCTGCGCATACATCAAGCCGAAGACGGCGTCGGCATCCGTCTTGCCCGTCACATGGGGCACGCCCCACGTGTCGCGCGCGATGCTGACGTTGGCAGCCTGCGCCTGCCAGCGGGCCAGGTCCGTGGCGGAAACGGCGGGCGCGGCCAGCGCGGGAGCACTGGCCACAATGCCGCAGGCGATGGCGGCGAACAGGGCACGGCGAACTGGCATGAACTACTCCAATACTCAGGATGCGTCGATCAGCGTGGCAATCCGCTGGTTGAGTTCCACATTTTCCGCCTGCAGCTGCGCCACCCGCTGTTTCAAGGTGGCGATCTCGCCGCGCAGGCGCTCCGTTTCGGACGGCGCCTGCGCCGCGTTGTCCGCCCATGGTTCGTTGCCCGTCTCCGGCGTATCCTGCGAAACGTGAGGCGCTTTCGGCTCGCGCGGCGTGCGCGTGGCGGCGCGCTGTTCGCGGATTTCCTTGGCCGCCTGGCGTAATAATTTCTTGCCGCCGGCGACCGCCGCCACCTGCTCTTCCGGCGGCAGAGATGCCACGGTGGCGGCGGCATTAATCGAGATCGTGCCAGACCGGACGGCTGCCACCAGTTCCGGCGAAGCGGCTTTCTGGATCTTCTCGATCTGGCTGATCTGGTTGCTGCTCAACCTCGCCGCCTTGGCCACCTCTTCGCGCGTGCTCATGGGGGGCTTGGGCGCGTTTTCGCCATCGGGCGCGTCCGCCGCGCTGACGGGCGCCGGGCTGCGCGCGGCGACGATTTCCTTCTTGCGCAGGGCCAACACGCCGCGCTGGAAGTCCGACACGCTACGCCGGGCCAGGTGATTGTCGATCATCCACAGCATGACGTCGTCGAGCGAACTAAAACTGGTGTTCTGGATGGTCTTGAATTCGATGCCGTGCTGGCGGCAGATGGCGTAGCGGTTATGCCCGTCGATCAGCACGTCGTTCCACAACACCAGCGCATCGCGGCAGCCCTCGGCCAGCAGGCTGCGCTCGAGCGCCGCGTACTCGCTGGCGGTGAGCGGGTCGATATACGACTGCAGCACCTGATTGATAGTGATATTCATGGTTGTCCTCAATATTGCGGCGCGATGGTCCGCGCCGGCACGAATGCTACACCATCCGCCGTGCCTGGCCGGGTAAAATCACGGCGGCACAGCTCATACAAAAACACGGACCATGAAAAGAAAGTACGCCACCGCGATCATTTTTGCCGTCGCCGCCATCGGCTTCACCTGGGTCAGCCCCTACATCGCCATGTACCGCATCAGCATCGCGGCGAAATCCGTGCGCCTGGAAACCCTGGCGCAGCACGCCGACCTGCCCGCCGTGCGCGCCAGCGTGGCGCGCCAGCTGCGCGCGGCCGGCGAAACGGCGAATGACGATGATTTCAAGGAAATGCTCGACGCCATCGTCTCGCCGCCCGGCATCACGGTATTGATCTTGCACGGCAAGCAGGGGGCCGATGGCAAGCGCCACGATTTCGGCATGGCGTACCGCTCGTGGAATGAAGTGGTGCTGCGGCGCAGCGACGCCGGCCCCGCCGCCAGCCAGTTTCTGCTGCGCCGCCATGGCATCTGGGACTGGAAACTGATGGACATTACCCTGCCGCCGGAATTACTTTAAGGAAACTTGATCTAAAACAACACTTACTTAAACCGCCATGTTGATTTTGGGAAATATTATGTAGAATGCCAACACCTCAGGCGCACCGGGTCGCCAGGCATCCGAGAGATTGCACGATGAACAGAATGATGCTTCTCGCTGTAGCGGTACTGGTCGCGCTGGCCGGCGTCTTCTATGGCAGCCCGTACTTCACCATGAACAAGATCCGCGCGGCCACCATGGACGAAGATACGCAGGCGCTGGCCGCGCAGATCGACCTGGCCCAGTTGCGCGGCAGCCTGGGGCAGCAACTGCACACCCTGTTCTCGGCGCCGGAAGTGGCCGACGATATCAATCCCGAGGTCATCGATCCCTTGCTCGACACCATGCTGATGCCCGAAGGCATCGTCGCATTGATGAAGCTCAATGACCGCTACGAAAACCCGATCGCCAAGGTCAGCGACATCAGCGGCCGCAAGCGCAACACCAAGCCCGACTACAGGCTGCGCTACACCTCGTGGAACAGCGTGGTGGTGCAGCGCGCCCACAGCAAAAGCCATATCGGCGAACTGACCCTGACGCGCGACGGCCTGTGGCACTGGAAGCTGGTATCGGTGGCCCTGCCAAAGAACTTGCTGGCCGACGCGTAAAGCGCCCGCCCTTCGTGTCGTCAATCCAGCGGCGATCCGGCACCGGACACTGCTATCATCGGGTTTTGATTTCCAACGGAGGCAGCATGTCAGACCTGGTACAACACGCCCTGACCCACGCGGGCAAACCGGCCACCACGCCCTGGGTGGTGACCCTGGTCGGCGGTGAAAAACTCACCGGCCCCATTTCCCCGCTTAGCGACGGCTGCTACGCCATCGGCCTGGGACAAATCAAGTACTTTTCCAGCGACAAGGTCGCCTGCCTGAATGTATCGGGCGCGGGCGCATTTCCCATCTGATCTGAATATGGCAATGGACGACGCGCAGGACAGTAAGCCGGACAGCCTGGCGGCACACCTGCAGGCGCTGGAAGCGGCGCTGCAAAGCCAGGCGGTGCGCGCCGACAGGGCCAGACTGGCGGCCCTGCTGGACGACGACTTCGTCGAGTTCGGCAGCTCGGGCAATCTCTGGACGCGCGCGGCCACCCTGGCGGACTTGCCGGCGGAAGACTTTTGTCAGCGCAGCATCAGCGATTTCCAGGCCCGCTTGCTGGCCGACGATATTGCCTTGGTTACCTACCGCTCGCAACGCCACCCCAACGGCACCCAGCCCGCCAGCGCCAGCTTGCGCAGTTCGCTGTGGAAGCAGCGCGATGGCCGCTGGCAAATGTTTTTTCATCAGGGCACGCCGATTCCCGACTGATTCCCCCCCCGGATACTGTCCCATGCCCGCTCAAACGGCGCAGGAACCAGCATCCATGCCGACAAGTTGTTTTTTGACACGCAAAATATCATTGATTTAATGAATTTTTTGTGCAACAATGAATTTAATAAATAAAACAAATAAATTATTGAAATCGGTTTTTTAGTTGATTCCATCCTCACACCACGAATCCGTGTTCTGGATAGAAAAGCACTGCGCAGGGCACGCCCCGTCGCCAGGCAAGCGCCTGCCACCCGTCCCGCGCAAGCCCCCTTTCTAATCATCACCACGTATTTTGGAGAGACATCATGGATAAATTCACCGTACGCACCCAGCTCACTCTGGCTTTCGGCCTGCTGGTCTTTTTCCTCATTGGCATATCGATCCTGTCCGTGCGGAGCTTTTCCAACTTCAACACCAGTTTTGACCAGTATGTCAACGGCATCACCGCCCGCGCCAATACGGCGCACCGCGTGCGTGACGCGATTGACATGCGTGCCGTGGCGGCCAGGAATCTGGTGCTCGTCACCAAGCCGGAAGACCTGGAGAGCGAACGCAAACAGGTCTTGCATGCGCAGGCCGAGGTCGTCAAGAACATGCAGCATCTGCTGCAGCTGACACAGCAGCCCGAGGTATCGGATGAAGTGCGCGCCATAGTCAACAAGATCGACGGCATCGAAAAACGCTATTCTCCCGTGGCGCTGGCTATCGTCGACCTGGCGCTGCAAAAGAAAACCGAGCAAGCCATCGTCAAGATGAATGAGGAATGCCGCCCGCTGCTGGCCGCCCTCGTCGCCGCCAGCGATGAATATTTCGCCCTGACGGACCAGCGCTCTACCGCCATCTTGCAGGAAGACAACGAGCGCTACATTCTCAACCGGAATATCCTCATCGGCGCCAGCCTGCTGTCCATCGTGCTGGCAGGCCTCGCGGGCTGGCTCATCACACGCAGCCTGCTCAAGGCGCTGGGCGCCGAACCGAAGCAGCTGTGCGACGCCGTCAGCCTGCTGGCCGGCGGCGACCTGACAGGCAAACTCAACGTTGCACCGCACGATACCGCCAGCGTGCTGTCGGCGCTGCAGCGCATGCAGGAGTCGCTGACCACGGTAGTGTCGTCCGTGCGCCAGGATTCCGACACCGTTTCCCTTGCCGCCGCGGAAATTTCCAGCGGCAACAGCGATCTGTCGCTGCGCACGGAACAGCAAGCCAGTTCGCTGGAAGAAACCGCTTCGTCGATGGAAGAGCTCACCAGCACCGTGCGCAAGAATGCGGAAAATGCCCGTGAAGCCAATGTGCTGGCCACGACGGCATCGGACGTCGCCAGCAAGGGCGGCGCCGTGGTGGGGCAAGTGATGGGCACCATGGACCTGATCAGCGAATCGTCGCGCAAGATTGTCGACATCATCAGTGTCATCGACGGCATCGCCTTTCAGACCAATATTCTGGCCCTGAATGCCGCCGTGGAAGCGGCGCGTGCCGGCGAACAGGGCCGCGGCTTTGCCGTCGTGGCGACCGAAGTGCGCGGCCTGGCCCAGCGCAGCGCCAGCGCGGCCAAGGAAATCAAGGCGCTCATCGACGATTCCGTCAGCCGCGTCGACGCGGGCTCCAGGCTGGCGGCGCAGGCGGGCACGACGATGTCCGAGGTGGTTGCCAGCGTCGCCCGCGTCAGCAACATCATCGCTGAAATCACGGTGGCCAGCCAGGAACAGTCCACCGGCATCGAGCAGATCAATCAGGCGGTGACCCAGATGGATAGCGTCACGCAGCAAAACGCCTCGCTGGTGGAAGAAGCGGCGGCGGCGGCCGAATCGCTGCGCGAGCAGGCCGGCCACCTGGTGCAAACCGTGAGCATCTTCAAGACGCATGACAGCCAGGTGGCGGCGCACGCGCCAGCCCCGGCACGCGCCAGCGCCAAGCCGCTGCGCCTGGTACCGGCGCCCGCCACCAGCCCCGCCAAGCGCCAAGCGGCGCCGGCAAAAGCCCGTGCGCCGCAAGCGGAAGCCGTGACGGCCGGCGACTGGGAAGAGTTTTAAGCAGAGAGAGAGAGGCATGCGGCCGCGCATGCCCCGCGTCACACGCACAGGGGAGAGCCGCAGCCGGCCTCCCCTGTCGCGTTGCAACAACACGCCCCTCCCATAAAAATCCGCGGCAACTGTTGTATTTGTGCCGCCCCGGATCCCGCTACTACGCCGAAACGGCGCATGCTTTTTTGCGCCTCCGCAGGAAACCTCGTCGTTCTGTCCAGCCTCTTTTGTTGCCGCACAAGCCTGCCGGCACTCCACTATGCACCCGCCAGATATTGACGACAAATACGATTTTACTCGCGTATTGAGTCGAAAAGGATATGAATAGCCATCGTTGGAAAATGGCATGAATACCAAAATTTCCCGTGCTAGCATGATTTTTCGTTCAGCTGGCCAGCGCCAGCTTGCATGCCCCAACAACCTTGACCGACAGGAGCCGTTTCATGATGACACCGCATGCCAGCACAGTACGCCACACCCTGATTGCCCTGGCAATCAGCGCCGCCTTTCCGCTGCAGGCGATGGCACAGGATAGCGCCCCGGCGCCAGCCGCCGACGCGCCTGCCGCTCCGGCGGCACAGGCCGGTCCTGGCCAGCTGGAAACGGTGATCGTGACGGCACAGCGGCGCGCGGAAAACATCAAGGACGTGCCGATGTCCATCGCCACCTTGAAGGGCGACAAGCTCGACACGCTGACGGCAGGCGGCGCCGACATCCGCTTCCTCAACAGCCGCTCGCCCAGCGTGTCCGTCGAATCGGACTACGGCCGCACCTTCCCCCGCTTCTACATTCGCGGCCTGGGCAATACCGACTTCGACCTGAACGCCTCGCAGCCGGTGGGCCTGGTGATGGACGACGTGGTGCAGGAAAACGCCATGCTCAAGGGCTTTCCCGTGTTCGACGTGGATCAGGTCGAAGTGCTGCGCGGCCCGCAAGGCACCTTGTTCGGCCGTAACTCGCCCGCCGGCGTGATCAAGTTCGATTCCGCCAAGCCCGTCTTCAAGACGGAAGGTTACCTGAGCGGCGGCTTCGGCAAGGATGGCATGAAGAACCTGGAAGGCGCGTTCAACGTGCCCGTCAGCGACACGGTCGCCCTGCGCTTTTCCGGCCAGACGCAGCGCCGCGACGACCGCGTGCACAACCCGCGCCCCACCGGCACGCGCGACTTCGAAGGCTATGAAGACAGCGCCGCCCGCCTGCAGGTGCTGGTCAAGCCCACGCGCGACTTCACGGCCCTGTTCAACGTGCATGCGCGCAACCTCGACGGCACGGCCACCCTGTTCCGCGCCAACATCCTGAAACAGGGAACGAACGACCTGGTCGACGGCTTTGATTACGACAACTACCCGACCGACGGCATCAACCGCCAGCACCTGAAAACCAAGGGCGCCAGCATGCGCCTGAAATGGGACTTGCCCGGTGTCACCCTGCATTCGATCACCGGCTACGAAAAGCTCGATTTCTTCAGCCGCGCCGACGTCGACGGCGGCTATGGCGCCGTGTCCGCGCCGCCGATGGGTCCGGGCTTCATCCCGTTCTTCGTGGAAACGGCCGACGTGATCCCCAACCACAAGCAGATTTCGCAGGAATTCCGCGCCGAATCGTCTGCCCGCGGTCCGCTGCAATGGATAGGCGGCCTGTTCTACTTCAAGGAAGATATCCAGATCGACAGCATCGGCTTCAACAGCCTGGCGCCCGGCAACCCGCAAAGCCCGAACTACGCAACGCAAAACCAGAGCTCGAAGTCGTACGCGGCCTTCGGCTCGCTCAACTACACGGTCTCCGATGCCCTGAAGCTGCGCGCCGGCCTGCGCTACACGAACGACAAGAAGGATTTCTCGGCCAAGCGGGTGGAAGCGACCACGGCCGGCCCTTTCAACCTGAACGACACCTCGCACAACATCAGCTGGGACGTGAGCGGCACGTATGTGCTGACGCCGGCAACCAATGCCTACGCGCGCATCGCCACCGGCTACCGCGCGCCGTCGATGCAGGGCCGCCTGAACGGCCTGGCCGACCGCCCCTCGTTCGCGGGCGCCGAGAAAGCGCTGTCCGTCGAGGCGGGCATCAAGCAAGACCTGTTCGACAAGCGCGCGCGCCTGAGCCTGGCCATATTCCAGTACCGCGTGAAGGACAAGCAACTGACGGCTGGCAGCGGCGCCGTCAACATGAACCAGCTGATCAACGCAGACAAGGCCACGGGCCGCGGCGTGGAACTCGATTTCCAGGCGAATCTCAGCGATTCGCTCAGCATGACCCTGGGCGGCAGCTACAACCACACGGAAATCCAGGACAAGAAACTGTTTGTGCAAAGCTGCGGCAACGCGCAAAACAACCCGGCCAGCGGCTGCACCGTGACCGACCCGCTGGGCCCGTTCAAGGGCACGGCCTACATCGACGGCAACCCGCTGCCGCGCGCGCCGGAATGGCAAACCAACTTCACATTAAAGTACAGCATTCCCCTCGCCAACGGCGAGTTCTACGCCTACACGGATTGGGCCTACCGCACCAGCTACAACTTCTTCCTGTATGAAGCGAAGGAATACAAGGCCAAGGAACTGCTCGAAGGCGGTTTGCGTGTCGGCTACAAATGGGACAAATACGAACTCTCCGCGTACGGCCGCAACATCACCAACCAGATCCAGTCGCTGGGCGCGATCGATTTCGACAACCTGACAGGCATCGTCAACGAACCGCGCACGTATGGGGTGCAGTTCAAGGCGACGTTCTGATGGCGGGTAGCTAAAACCGCTCTGTCCGGCGCAAACCGGACAGAGCGGCTCAGACACAAGATGGCGTGATGCGCATCACCTGTGCTAGAATCTCGCCGCGCTGCCCGGATGGTGAAACTGGTAGACACTGGAGACTTAAAATCTCCCGCCTGTAAGGGCGTGCCGGTTCGATTCCGGCTCCGGGCACCAGCGCACAGAATTCAGAAACATCGAAAAAGCCATTAAACTCAATAAAATCAATGAGTTAGTGGCTTTTTTTACGTCCCGCCATTCCCCTTAATCCAGATTAAACCCGACAAAAACCAGTAGCGATTACGCCAAATTTACGCCGTGATAGCGCTGGCAACGCCATCATGGTGGCCCTGCTCGCCTGGCTGAAAGTTCACCAGCTCGACCGGATGACCAATGAGAAAACGCGCAAGCACGGCATCGCCTTCAAGTTCGAATTCAACAACCGTGAAACAGTCGATATCTCGCTCCAGCTGGACCTGACCGAGCGCATCGCGGTCAACCGGCGCGGCCGGTCGCCTGGACATCCAGCATCTGGCCGAGATAAAGCACATGCCGCCCTACCGGGACAAGTTCTGAAAGCAGTACGAGGCTCCCCCCTGCTGAAATGGGCCGCGCGGCACACTGACAGCACGTCCACCTAGTCGGTGCGGACCGTGGGCGAACTGTTGATCGTTTTTTTCCCCGAGAGACCACCTAACCCACGGCGTGATCGCCGCCATCACCGCCGGCAGAGTGACGTCAAACGCTCTCTAGAAAACCGGCTGACCATGGCCGTGCAGGGGCGATGCAAGCCTGCGAGGACGAGCTGGCGAGCACCATCAGCTTGTTCAAGCAGCCTCACGGCGGCGTCAAGGCCGGTGGCGCCATTCGAATCCAAAAAATGAACCTAATTAGTTCTCTGCTGACTAATAGAAAGCCGATCTTAACAATCCATCAAAAAGAAAATTATATACAGACACAGCCTCAAAAAAATAGTACCGGAATGAAATTTAATTTAGCATCAAATTATCAGATTGAGAAATTACTCAGCCAATTAAGGAAGACACACCAAAGCCAGCAATAGAATCAGTCGCTATTTATCATAACAATGAAATATAAAAATACAAAGTATTGAACAATCTCATAAGCGCTTTGCGTACATTCTCACCTGCTTGACCTCATCGCCAGAGGCGAAAAATATTCGTTATGCGTAATGCTTAGGGATCTGTCCGCCTTTCAGCAAGAATCCTAAGCATGAATTCAAAAATGGTTCATACTGGAGAAATTATCATGCACAACAAAAATGTTTATTGGGATGAGGCCATGATGCAGAACGATTTTCATCAGCCGTCAATATTAGCAATTGGCGACAGCTGGTTCTGGTATCCTCTTCCTGGCGGCTCATTATTAAGCAAATTAGGAAATTTGGTTGAAAAAAAGGAGCATTACATTCTAGCGCACGGAAATAACGGTGCCGAAGCCTACGATTATGTTTACGGAACCTATAAAAGAAGAATCCAGACCGCATTACAACTACATGGGGATTCTTTGTCGGCTGTTTTCATAAGCGGTGGAGGGAACGACTTCGCCGGCCTATCCGATATGCGCCCGCTGCTGCTAAAAGACTGCTCCGCCTGCACTTCGGCTGAAGCTTGCTACCGATCCGGTGATGATGAGCAAAGCCTGAACCGATTTTTAAATAAGGTGACGGGAAGCTTCATCGCTCTTATCGACAAGATAATTGGCGCAACGTGGAATACGACGCAGAATGCAAGCGGTCCAACGAAGATCTATTTACATAACTACGACTATGCTCGGCCAACAGGTATAGGCATCTTTGGTGCCGAAAGCAAATGGCTGCGAGCATCGCTAGTAGTCGCAAACGTACCTACCCACCTGCAGAATTCCTGCATCCGTTTTTTGATCGACGAGTTCACTTTGCGGTTGAATGGACTGGTCACTCGTTATCCCGGCCGAGTTCGTCTTGTCGATAGTCGTGGCACCTTAAATGACGACGACTGGGCTAACGAGCTTCATCCAACGTCGACGGGTTTCGAAAAAATTGCGCACGATGCGTGGCTACCCGTATTGCAAGGCGATGGACTTGCGCCAAAGTGATAACTAGTTCAAGAAAGGTATGGAGGCTTTCTCAATTCCAGAAAATCCTCTTGTATCTTGCCCAATAGCATGTGCTGGCCGAGGGGCGGCATCTACGCGTAACTCTTCCTTGTCTGTAAATTCCGACACCTCCATCACCTCCACTTCTTCAACTTGCCGCGACTGTCATCACGATCAATGCCCACACCCGGACTAACCTGCTCCCACTGATGTTTTTACAACACATCGCCCCCTCTCCCTCCTCCACAGCCCCCTACTGATATAATACTTACAATCAAGTAATATTCCGAAATGTGCGCCTCCAGGCTCCCGCAACCGTCTGTGTACTGCTAGCCCATGCGCTCTCTTTTCGACCACGAGATCATCAAACAGCTGCACAGCGGTGCCCGCTCACGGGTTTACCGTGCCAGGGCCGCCGATGGCACCGCGCTGATCGTCAAGAAACCCAATCAGCAGTTCCCCTCCTTTCAGCAACTGGCGCAATTCAAGCGCGAGTATGCGATCGCGCGCCGTTGCCGCCATCCTGGCGTGGCGAATCCGCTGGCGCTGCAGCTGCACGGCGGGTGCTGGACGATGATCGTCGAAGATTGCGGTGGCCAGGCGCTCGACCAGGTGTTGCGTGCGCAGGTGGCGGCGCGCAGGATGCCGTCGCAACCCGCCTTGGCGCTGGACGACTTTTTCGACATCGCGCTGCAACTGTGCGCGGCACTGGACGAGGTTCATCGTCAGGGCGTGATTCACAAAGACATCAATCCCGCCAATCTGGTGTGGAATGGCGGCCGGCGCCTGCTGCAGCTGATCGACTTCGGCATCGCCTGTGAACTGCCTTACGAAAGCCAAGGCATCGCCAATCTCCAGACCCTGGAAGGAACGCTGCGCTACATGGCGCCGGAACAGACCGGACGCATGAACCGGCGCGTCGATTGGCGCGCCGATTTCTATGCGCTGGGCGCCACCTTCTACGAACTGCTGGCCGGCCAGGCGCCGTTCGAGACGGGCGACGAGATGGAACTCGTGCATTGCCACATTGCGCGCAGTCCCGACTGGTCGCACCCGGCGCTGGCAAGCTTGCCTGGCCAGCTACTGCCGATCATCCAGCGGCTGCTGGAAAAAAATGCCGATCAGCGCTACCAGAGCTTGCAGGGTTTGCGCAGCGATCTGGAAGCATGCCGCGCGCAAAAGCCGGCGCAGGTTCTCAAGCTGTCCGACCACAACGGCCGTTTCCTCGTGCCGCAAACGCTGCACGGGCGCGAGGATGCCATCGCCGTGCTGCTGGCGGCATTTGAACGCAGCGCCGCGGGCAAGTGCGAGATGCTGCTGGTGGCCGGCCATTCTGGCATCGGCAAGTCGGCGGTCGTCAATGAAGTGCAAAAGCCCATCATCGCGCGGCGCGGCTGCTTCCTGTCCGGTAAGTTTGACCAGCTCCAGCGCGATGTGCCGTATGCCTCGCTGATCCAGGCCTTCCAGGGGCTGGTGCGCCAGCTGCTCGGCCAGCCCGAGGAAACGCTGCGGCAGTGGTCCGCCAAACTGCACGAAGCGCTGGGCAGCGGCATCGGCATGCTGGTCGAACTGATTCCCCAACTGGCGTTGGTCGTCGGCCCCACGGACGCGGTGCCCGCGTCGGACCCGGCACAGGCCCAGCTGCGCCTGGACCGCCTCTTTCCCCGCTTCGTCGAAGTGTTCGCCTGCGCCGGACATCCGCTGGTGCTGTTCCTTGACGACCTGCAATGGGCCGATGCGGCCACGTTGCGAATGATCGAACTGCTGATGGTCTCCTGCGACAAGAGCTGCATGCTGTTCATCGGCGCCTACCGCGACAACGAAGTGAGCGACGCGCATCCGCTGATCGCGCTGCGCGACAAGCTGCGCGCGCGCGAGGTACGCCTGTCGACGCTGTTACTGAGCGCATTGACCGAGCCGCAGGTGGCGCAAATGGTCTCGGCCACCGTGCGCGTGGCAACCCACGATTGTGCGCCGTTGACCAGTATTTGCTACCGCAAGACGGCCGGCAATCCCTTTTTTCTCAACCAGTTCCTCGCTTCGCTCAATGAAACGGGCCATCTGCGCTACCGGGCCGCCGACGATTGCTGGGACTGGGACCTGCCCGCGATAGAACAGGCCACATATACCGACAACGTGGTCGAGGTACTGCTGGAAAAAATCCGCCGCCTGCCCACGGTGACGCAGCATCTGCTGCAACTGGCCGCCTCCTGCGGCAACCGCTTCACGCTCGATACGCTCGCGCTGGCAGTGGATCGCGCGCCCCGCCGAACGCAGCAAGACCTGTGGCCGGCGCTCAGGGCAGGCTTGATCCAGCCGCTCGACGAACGCTATAAGTACGTCAGTGGCGACAACGATGCGGCCAACAGCGGCGTCGCTTACCGCTTCCTGCACGACCGGGTGCAGCAGGCCGCCTACCTGATCGCCGACGACGCTACGCGCGTGGCCAACCATCTGCTCATCGGCCGCTTGCTCCTGCGGCATACGGCGCCGCAGCACCAGGACGCAACACTGTTTGAAATCGTCGAGCAGCTCAACGCCGGTCGCGCGCTGATCAAAGATGCGGACGAGCGCGTGCAGCTGGCGACGCTCAATCTGCAGGCCGGCGTCAAGGCACGACGTTCCGCCGCGTTCCAGTCTACCCTGGAACACATGCGCATAGGTCTCGAGCTGCTGCCGGCGCAGACGTGGAAGGTCCATGTCGGCCTCTGGCTCGACCTGCAGCTGGGCGCGGCCGAAGCGGCTTACCTGTGCGGCCAGTTCGATACGGCCGAGGCGATTTACCCGCTGGTGCGCGCCCGCGCCTTGAGCCCCTTGCTGCAGGTGCGCTGCATCGCCATCCAGGCGCACCAGTATCAATTGCAGGGCCGCCTGCTCGACGCCATCGCCGTGCAGCGCGACGGCCTGGCCCTGCTGCACATCGACATTCCGCACGAGGTGGCGCAGATGAAAGCGCGCTTCAGCGACATTCTCGCCGATATCGGGCGGCAGCCTGGCGCGCACGCGCCCGACACCCTGCTGGCGGCCGATGACATGTGCGAACCGGACGCCGTAGCCGCCATGCAGATGATGCAGGGCCTGTGGATGGCCAGCTATTACGCCGGCCAGCAGGATCTGAGCGCGCTGATGGTGGTGTCGATGACGCGGCTGTCGATACAGCGGGGAAACAGCGATTTCAGCGCTGTCGCCTATGTCGGCTACGCGATGATGCTTGCGCTGTACAGCGGCGACATTGCACGCGGCTACGCCTTCGGGGCGATGGCGATGGCGCTGGCCAGGCGCCGTGCCAACCTGCAGACGCGCACGCTCACGGGCCTGATGTTCGGCGCGCTCTGCAATCACTGGACGCAGCCGCTGCGCAGCTCCGACGCCCTGTACGAAGAAGCGTTTGGCTGGGCGCTGGAAATCGCCGACTTCGTGCAAGTCGGCGTGGTGGCGGCCGTGCGCGCCACCGACCGCATCATCCTCGGCGACTACCTGCCGCACCTGATGCACGACATCGAGCACGACCTGGCACTGATGCGCGCCAACGGCCAGCAGGCGATGGCCGATTGCTGCGTCGCCGCCGCGGTCCAGCCGATCAAATGCCTGATGGGCCTGCTGCCCCGTCACGACAGCTACGATGATGGGGCTTTCAGCGAGGCGCGCTTCCTCGATCAGTATGGCGGCTCGCAGCTGTACCGCGCCTACTTCTTGCAGGGGAAAATACGCAACGCCTACTTGTTCGACAGCGCCGACGCCGAGCCGCTGGCCGGCCAGCTTGGCATAGTCACCCAGATCATGCGCGGCCAGGCCAAGGTTGCCGAGTGCAGCTTCTACGCCGCGCTGATCCTGATCCGCGCCTTGCGGCGCGATCCTGCGCGTGCCGATGCGGGCGATATGCTGGCCGTGGTCGACACGCTGCAAACGAGCCTCGCCGACTGGTCCAGGCAAGGCTCGGACAATAGCGACGCCAAGCACCTGCTGGTGATGGCAGAGATGGCACGCTACCGGAAAGACCTGCAGCTGGCCACGCGCTGCTACCAGCAGGCGATCGACGCGGCCGGCCTGGCGGGCTACGTCAACATGCAAGCGCTGGGCAATGAACTGTGCGGCGAATGCTGGTTCGACCAGGGACATGCGCGCGTGGCCGGCATCTTCATCCAGGACGCCATCGCGCATTACGGCCAGTGGGGCGCGCAGGGCAAGGTGGCGCAGCTGCAGGCGCGCCATGGCGCACTGCTGTCAAGGATGGATGGCCGCGGCGCGCAACGGCATTCCGTCTCCCACACGCACGGCAGTTCAGCGCTCGACCTGGTGTCGCTGCTGAAAGCGTCGCAGATCCTGTCCAACGAAGTGGGCCTGCGCAACGTGCTGACGCGCCTTATTTCCATCGTGTGCGAAAACGCCGGCGCGCAGGTGGCGCGCCTGCTGCTGCTGTCCGATGGCAGCTACCAGCTGGAAGCCAATATCGATGGCGATGGCGTCGCCGTCCTGCAAGCGCGCCCGCTCGACCTGAACGCCGCCAGCGACCCGCAGTTCCCGCTGTCGCTGCTGCGCTACGTCATTCGCACCGGCGCCGAGGTGATCGAGGACAGCATCACGGGCGCCTCGCGCTTTGCCGCCGACCCTTACGTGCAATTGCAGCGCCCGCGCGCCGCCATGTGCCTGCCGATACGGCACGGCGGCCAGATCGGCGGCATCCTGTACTTCGAAAACCGGCTTGCCGAAGCCTCGTTCACGGAGGAGCGCGTGGCGTTCCTGCGCATGCTCGGCGCACAGGCGATGATCTCGATCTCCAGCGCCAGGCTGCATGACAGCCTCGAACGGCGCGTTGCCGAACGCACGGAACAGCTGGAAGACGCCAACCGCAAATTGGCGACCTTGTCCATCACAGACGGTCTGACCGGCCTGGCGAACCGGCGTCATTTCGACGACGTGTTGCGTGCCGAATGTGCGCGGGCCACGCGCGTCGGCCGGCCGCTTGCCGTCATCATGCTCGATGTCGACTACTTCAAGCGCTTCAACGACAGTCACGGCCACCAGGCCGGCGACGCATGCCTGGTCCGGGTCGCGCATGCGCTGGCGGCCGGCATGCGGCGCGCGGGCGACCTGACGGCGCGCTATGGCGGCGAAGAGTTTTCGATCGTGCTGCCCAACACCGGCGCGGACGAAGCGCGCCAGATCGGCGAAGCACTGCGGCGGGCGATCGAAGATCTCGGTATCTCCCACGCGAACGCGGAGGCGCGGCAGGTGACGATCAGCGTCGGCATCGCGGTCCAGCCGGCACCGGGAGCCGCCGATCCGGACGCCCTGCTGCGCCTGGCCGATGCCGCGCTGTACCACGCCAAGGATGAAGGGCGCAATTGCGTGGTGCTCAGGGTGCTGCCGCCTGGCTGAGCGGCAGCGCCGCGTTCACGGCGCCGGCCGTGCCTCATTCGCTGCCATGGCTGCTCGCGCGCGCCTGCTCCCGCGCTTTTTCGCTTGACGCCAGCCCGTTGAAGAACAGATTGAGCAGCACGGCAACGATGGCGGCCAGGAGGATGCCGCTGTGCAGCAACGGCGACAGGACTTTCGGCATGTGCTGCGCATATTGCTCGGCTACCAGCGGCAGCATGCCGAAACCGATAGCCAGGGCCACGATGAACAGGTTGTTGCGGTTGCTCTTGTAATCGACGCCGGCCAGAATGCGGATGCCCGTGGCGGCGACCATGCCGAACATCACCAGCCCTGCCCCGCCCAGCACGAACGCCGGCACGGCTTCGGCCGTCTGCGCGATCTTCGGGATCAATCCCATGATGAGCAGGATGATGCCGGCCGCCACGCAGACCCAGCGGCTGCGCACGCCCGTCACGCCCACCAGGCCCACGTTTTGCGAAAACGAGGTGTACGGAAAGGTATTGAAGATACCGCCGATCAATGTTCCCAGACCATCGACGCGCAAGCCGCGGCCGATGTCGGCCTGTTCGATACGCTTGCCCGTCATCTCGCCCAAGGCCAGGAACATACCCAGCGACTCGATCATGACGACGATCATCACCAGGCTCATGGTCGCGATGGCAACCAGGTCGAAAGTCGGCATACCGAACTGGAACGGCGTGACGATGGCAAACGCCTTGGCGCCGGCCACCTTGGCGAAATCGGCCTTGCCCAGCGCAAACGACAGGGCCGTGCCGGCGATGATGCCGATCAACACGGCGATATTCGGCAGGAAACCACGGCCATACTTGGCCACCAACAAGATGACGGCCAGCACGAAGAAGGCGATGCCCATGTTGTCCAGCGCGCCGTAGCCGGGGTTGGCGATCATGGGCACGGGGCCAGGCGGCGCGGGCAAGCCGGCCGCCGTCGCGGCAGCGGCCATCTTGAGGAAAACGGGATCGGCAATCTGCGCCATGGCTGGCGGCCCGCCCATGGCCCAGTTTACGCCCACGCGCATCAGCGACACGCCGATCACGGCGATGATGCTGCCGGTGACCACGGGCGGAAACAGGGCCAGCAATCGGCTGATGAAGGGCGCGATCAGCATGGACACGACGCCGGCGCCGATCACGGCGCCAAAGATGCCGGTGATGCCCAGCGCCGGATTGTTCGCCATGGCCAGCATGGGGCTGACGGCGGCAAAGGTGACGCCCATCATGACGGGCAGGCGGATGCCGAAATGTTTGCCTAGTCCCAGGGACTGGATCAGGGTCACGAGGCCGCAGCAGAACAGGTCGGCGCTGATCAGCGCCGCCACCTGCTCGGGCGGCAGCTTGAGCGCGCGGCCGACGATCAGCGGCACGGCGATGGCGCCCGCATACATGACGAGCACGTGCTGCAAACCCAGGGTGAACAGTTTCCCGGCCGGCAGGATTTCATCGACGGGCGATGGCGCGGCAGGCGCGCGACCGGGCACGCCGCGGTGGATGGATTTCAAACGGGGAGAGGCCATTTACGCTCCATTTCCTCGGTTACCGCGCGCCGGATGGGCGCAGGTGAATGGAAAAAACAAGAGAGAAACGGGACAACAGGAACACACTGGCGGCAGATGGTGCATGCGAAGCTCCTTGGATGGGACGACCAGTTAGCAATGCATGCATCGTGCCAGGTGGATTGTATACAGAATTTTTGCCGAAAATCACCGGAGATCAAGCAATTCGACGGCGGGTGCACCGTTTTCTCGCATGCCGCCCCGCGCATGCACCAGAAGGCGGCAACGGCGGCAGTGCTGGCAGACTACTCCTCACCGACGGCTGGCAGCATGAAACTGGTGACTGGTGACTCTGACTTGTGCTTAGATGCCACTACAGGCATCGAGCAGCGCTTCCAGCTGAAGCACGTGGGCGGCCCGCAAGTGCTCGCGCGCCAGCAAGGCCTGTACTTGCTCGAAGATGCCGTGGGATGGCACCGCCGGCAAGACGGGCGCGACGGGGCGCGTGACTATGCATGGCGCGCTCACCTGCCACGCCTCCACCTGGGATGCTGGACCGCATGCCGCGCAGCCGGTCAGCAGACTCGCCAACAATACCTTGGCGACACTTTTGACACCTCGCCTCCTTGCCCGCCACCACGCGCTCTGCCGCCCCACGCGCTCACGCAGCGGCCTCATGGCATTTCGCTGGCGATCAGCGCCTCGGCGGCCAGGCAGGCACCGCCTGCGGGTTGCAGCGCCAGGATGCGCGCCGCAGCCGCTTGCGCGTCCGCCTGCCCGGTCTGCGCCGTGGCCAACGCCTGGCGTACCCGCGCCGACCGGCGTGCGCCCTCTTCCCGCATCGTATCGAGCGCCTGGCTCTGGCGCCGCAACACGGCTTGCACGTCGAGTACTTGCGCCGCGCACGCGGCACGGCCCGTTTCACGGCCCCAGCGTTGCGCGCAAAACACGGCTGCCCCCAGCAACAGCAGCATGGCCACAATGCTCAACGACGGCTTCATGCCAGCACCTTGCGCGCGACGCGGTACAAGGCCAGGCGTTCGGCCAGGCCGTTGACGCCACCGTTGATATGGCGCGTCACCCGTTCCTGGTCGCCCGCATCGGCCAACCGGTTCAGCCCGCGCGATTGCCAGAACCAGCCGGCCGAGCGACACGCAAAAGTCGTTTGCTCCAGCAACTGCGGCGCCGCCAGCAGGTCCAGGCCCAACGCCACGCCGCACGCCGCATAATTGGCGCGCCCCGTCACCTGCAGCAAGCCGCGCCCCTTGAAGCGCACGCCATCGCCGGCGATCACATTGCCCAGGTCCGCGCGACCTTCATAGGCAGCGCCGCTGGCCAACTCGCGCACGTAGCGCAACTGTCCCGATTCGTGGCCCACCTGCGCCAGGAACGCCGCCTGGCGCAGCGGCGTATCGATGCTGAACTCGGCCATCGCCGCATTCAGGGGCGCCAGGAACAGCGTAGCGCGGCGGCCGGCCAGCGGCATGATCTGCATCAATTGCGCGCCCGTCACAGCACGCCCCGCACATCCTTGACGACGGCGGCCGCATCGACCGCCAGTTCGCCGATATCCTTGCCGCGCCGCTTGTCGAACCAGCGCACGCTGGCGCCCAATACCCACCACGCGGGCAAGCCGGCCGCCACCATCAGCGGCGCGGCGATAAACAAGAAGCCCGTGGCCGGGTCGCCGCCATACAGGCCCGCCACGGTTTTCGCACTGTCGAACAGGCTGGGCCACCACGACAGCACGGCCGCCACGAGCAGCGGGCCGAGAAAGGTGGAAATGATGATGCTGGAACAAAAACGAATAAATGCCTCCTTCGTGGATTGGGGCCACATGAACATAAAGCCCAGCGACGTGGCGGCGGCGCCGGCCAGCACGGGCACGCCAAACAGTTTGATCAATGCGCCGCCGGCGGCGGTGGTTTCGAGGGCCATGATTGCCTTTCAGGTGGTGGAAATGAAAAAACCCGCCGAGGCGGGTTGAAGTGGTAACAAGTAGATGGCTAGCCAGCAAGCTCAAGTGCAGCAAGCCGCAGTTCCAGCTGATCCTGGCGGGCGGCCTGGCCACGCGCGATAAACAGATTTAATTCATCAGGACGGAAACTGTAGATACTGCCAGCGGGTTGGACTACCGTTCGAGCAGCTTGAACCGCGCCAGGGGCGGTATTTCCCACAGTGAGCATTTCGTCGAAGGCCTCACCAGCGCCCATGGCTTCATGGTGGTTCACAACAGGTGGGGGCATTTGATCCGGCGGCTGGATCTCGGGGTGCTCGGTGGTTTTTTCGCCCCACTCGTCATAGCAAATAAAGCCGTAGGCGAGCGGATCGAGCTGGTGACTTTCCATGACAGCGATTGCCCGTTGCACCGTCATGCCAACATGCTGACGCGCTGCAGCGCCCTTCTCCTTCACTGCATCCAGGAAGCGATACTTACCTATTTCTCTGGCCAATTGGCTTGCAGCCGCAATTTCGTGCTCAGACATGGCAAGGACTGGCGATTTATGCCTGGCGTCGGATGTCTGAACCGCACCAGAAGAAGCGTATACATTTGTCCAGCGCCGGTTGAAGCTGCCCAACCCAATCACATTGTCTTCGAATGGGTAGACGTAATCTCCTTGCACGCAAAGTATGGCAGTTAAAACACCTGCTCGCTTTACTGCGATATTGAAACCACCCAGTATTGCATTATTATCAAACCAAGCACGCCCATGCTCGATCGCATTGTTATAACTAAAAATATACGATGCCTGGCCCTGCGCCGCGTCCAGCGCCAGCGCTGTGTAGCCCCCTGCGGATTTGACCGCCACTGTATTCTGGCCAGGCGCATTGACCTGAAATCCGCCAGGAAACAGCATCGCGTCTGACGTACTGGTTTTGAAATAAATGGTTCCGGCACTGCTAGGCTCGTAGTTAATAATCGCAAACTGACCGTTGGAATTCTTCAACATATCCGCCGACGTGGATCCGGCCCCCGATGTCGCCTTTGTAATCAGCCTCATGATCGAACAATTGCCCGTTCCGCTGGCCTCGTTCACCACATCCAGATACCGATAGCCGGCAACCGGACGCTGCTCTCCCACGCTCACATTACCGTTAATACCAAGAGTCATGGTGTTCGTATCACCGGTATAAAATTTCAATGGAAGAAAGCTTCCCGTACCAATTTTCGCAGAAGACAGCCTGACACTATCAGCCCTGACGACGCCCAGCGAGGCCAAGGAGGTATTCTGCGGGTTATCGTCGGCATAGGCATTGAATTGCGCGACCGTACCGGTACCATTAGGCATCGCGCCAACAATAGTGGGACCATTCGCTGTTGTCGTACGCAACAGCACACGGGCATCATGAATCGCATTGGAGAAATCCCCGCCGATGACACCACCAAACACCGCGTTATATGCATTGGCTTTCAATGACAACGCGCTGTCCACCGCGGCGCTGACTGGTTTTGACGCGTCGGCGGTATTGTCTACATTCCCCAGGCCAACATCAACTTTGTTGCCGGAAATGGCCACCTTGGCCAGGCTGGTCGTTGCCGCCTTTTTCAGCTCAAGCTCATTCAACGCCGCCTGCACATTCGCTGCACTAATCCCGCCCACCGGCGTGCTGCTGATTTGCGACGCCACGTTGGCCGGTATCGTCACCCAGGCGCCAGCCTGGAATACGCGCAGGCAACCACCGTTCAGCACCGTGTCCCAGTAGGTCGCGCCGGCCAGCAGCGCACCGCCATTATTGTCGACGTCTGGCGGTAGCGCCTTGGCGCCAAGATAGCGCGCCTCAAGCGCTTTGAGGGCAGCCTCAGCCTTTGACGCAGCGATGGCAGCAGTGCCATCCGACTGTGCCGCCGCAGCGGCTGCAGCCGCCGAAGCGGCAGCGCTCGCGGCGGCCGCCGCGGAATTCTGCGGGATATCGACAATATCCTTCGCCTTGGCCAACTGGTTCAGCTGATAGATCAGATCCTGCTGGCCGTATTTAAAAGCATCAGTCATTACAGCTCCTCGACTTCAATGGTGGTGGTATATGCCTGGAAAGATGGCGTGGTGATGGCGGCCAAGTTGACCAGGCGTCCATACACCTGGTGAGTTTGCTCGAGCTCGACGTCGTCGCTGTCCGGAAACAGGCTGACGAATAGCGGATGCGACAGACCATTCCCGCGCACGATGCGCCACAGCTCGGCTCGATCCAGTGGCGTCATGTGGTCGAGCGAAATCGACAGTTTTCGGTACAACGCACCGCGCTCGACTTTCTGCTCGCCGGCGCCATTGCGGTACTGGCTGCTGGTATCGCCTGGCGTGACGCCAGCACCGTAAGATGCGTTCTGCTCGGGGCTCCACCAGGCGCCGGCCACCAGGCGCGCAACCTCAATGTAGCCGGCAGGGTTATCGGGGTCGACCAGGTCGATCACCAGTTTTTTGACGCTGCGCATCTGGAACCAGCTGCGGCCATACGTGCCACCTCCGTAGCTGAATGCATTCACACCGAGGGGCAGCGCCCCCCAGTTCCACATGCCCAGGCGCGCGTACTCGCATGCCGGCACGGTGCCGATATCGAAATCGGGTACGGCATCCCCTGGCTCGACGTAGCCGCGCACGCGAATCGTCGCCGTCGGCGTCAGGTTGCAAAATGGCAGAACCACGCCGCCGATGATCTCGGGCGTGGGCCAGGTGGCCGTAATGGTCAAAGCCTGGCCGAGCGATCGCAGCACGTCATACTTGCCCTCGTGCTGCAGGTTGGCCGGCCCCAGCGCGCCAGCCTGGCTGGACGCGGTCAGCACTGCCCGGTCGCCGGCGTTGTCATGGATGATGCGCAAGTTGTTCATACCTCACTCCGCGCTGGCCAAACAATGGCCTCAAGTTCTTCAAAGGAATTCGCTGCCGCGATCTGCTGGCGCAAGTGAAGGCCAATGGCGAATGCCTCGGCAACGTGCGCCCCCAGAGCTGCGCCAACGGCGATCATGCCGGCAGCATCGAGCGTCAGGTAGGTGTTATTTGATAAGGTCCAGTCAATGCTGTATGGCTGGACGGCAGCCTGCGCCATCATGGCGAGCTGCGTCGCACCAACTATGCGATCCTTGTCTGCCTGGTACACGACGCCATTACACGCGAAATCCGCGGCTTCCGCTGCACAGCGTGCCGCCTTGATGCGATCCCAAGTGCGCACTTTGACGCCATCCAGCGTTCTTGCATCTATCCACATGTCTGCCGCCACATCATATTCGTGATATTCGCTGGGCTGGGGCGGTATCGTCTTTCCTGTGCGCTCGTTTGTTTGAGTGCCGTCACTGTTAATAATTATTGTTCCCATTAAAAATTCCTTGCGATCACAATCGCCTGACATTGTTTAACATAAAGCTTGCCCATATTCGCAGCGGTAAGATATGCATTGGTGCCGGAAACACCGAACTGGACGGTGTCACCCACGTTGATGTCCAAAGTAAGTCCGTAGACCGTTGCGGCAGGAGCATCGCCGTCCTGCCGCTCCTGGACTCCGCTCAACCAGAGCCAGTCCCCGCCATTGATGCGATACCAGATGCTCAGTTGATCGTCGACCACCGCCGTGCAAACGATTGAAAAAAATACTCTGCCAGAGCGGATACGGAGCGCGGCAGGCCACCCTGGAGCGTTGTGCTTGAACAGTACTTCCAAATCCGTAAATACAGCTGCAGAACTGAGCGACGAAGCTTTAACAAATACCCCGGATGCGGACGACTGCAGGGAAATCGATGGATAGCCGGGCTCGAAAAATGCCGTTGCAGCGGAGGCGGTGCCAACAGACACGCGCGCAGATGAAAGGTCGCCAGAAAATGTACCTTTCACAGCGTCCAGCTCACCGGAAAATTTTCCTTTGGCTGCATCCAAGACACCGGCAAAACTGCCCTTCGCCGCTCTTAACTCTCCCGAGAAGGTGCCCTTGACGCCGTCCAGGTTGCCGCTAAAAACAGCACTGCCATTGATGATGGAAAAGCCAGGTGCATAGATATTGCCTGCCGCATCGATCTGCACATACTTTCCCAGTCCCGGATTGCCAAACAGCAATCCACTCTCGCTCAGATGGAAACCGCTACCGCCATTGTTTGGCCATGCATAGGCACTGGTGGGATAACCACTACCGCCGTGCAGCGTCGCGCTGTAAATATCGCCGGCAGTAACTTTGCCGAGATCGGCGGAAATCGCACTCAACTGCCCCACCTTCAGCGCATTCAAATACGGCGCCGCCCACTTGGTCGTACCGCTGGCCGGATTGAAAATACCATCGGACCGGTACAGCGATTCACCTGCGCCAAACAGCGGCGGCGACCCTTGCCATACCGTGCCGGCGCCCCAGGTATCAATCGGCGGATAGGATGTTGCCCCCTCCGTGCTGAGCATCGCCGGTACGCCGGCCAGAGACAGCAAACTGGTCTTGCTATAGCAGATCCGTGCCGAGTTTCCCGTCAGGCCGTCGAAAATCTTGCTCACCGTCTGGCTGGCCGTGTAGGTCAGACCGTCAGCCACGATGGTCGCCGTGATCGTCACACTGTCGCCTACCATGCCGGCATACGCCAGGGTGGCCACGTTGCCGACGCGCGTCAGCACGCTGGCATTGCTGGCGGTGAATGCCACCTGGCCCTGCATGTTCACCAGGCCGGCCGTGAAATCGATGCTGGCAGGGGCGGCGATAGTCGTGGCGGCCACCTTGAACGCCTGTGCAGTCGCCGCCAACAGCAGCACGCGGTCGTTGGCCGGCGCGAAGCGCGGCACGGTGTTCATGATGAGCTTGTCACGCTCCCCCACAATCGCGCTCATGCCAGCACCCCAACCGTCACTCTGCCCGTCAGCCACAGGCGCGACAGCATCACCACCACGCCCGGCACACCATCCTGCAAGCCAAAACGTTCAGCGCGCAAAGTTACGGGCTGCCCCAGTTCCAGCATCATCATCTCGGGTTCTCCATCGAATTCGTAAATGGTGCGCGGCACCTTGCTCAAGGCCAGGCGCCGCTGCGCTTCCGCGCGGGCATCGGCCCGCGTCTTGAGGCAGGTATCGCTCTGCACCGGGTCGTCGGACAGGCGGTAACGCGTGCGCACCGCCTCGTCGACCACGGTTTCGGTCAGCCATTCCGTGGCATACAAATCCGCATGCGCGGGCGGAATACTGGTCGTCAGGCCCGCCTGCAGCGTGTAGTTGCGGTCGAAGCCGATCTTCACGGCCGCCGTCACCGGCAGGCGCTGCGCGGGACGCAACGAGCGTTCGCGCATCTGCTCCGGACCGATCGCCAGCGGCACGCCGGCGGCAGGCAAGGCGATCTGCACCAAGCGCAACTGGCCGGTGCGCGACATGACCGCCTGGGCGCCCACGCTGGCTGCCAGCTGCTGGATGGCCTGCGCCTGGTTCGTGCGGTCCGCAACATACAGCCCCACCGGCTGCGGGTGGGCCGCATCGAAGGCAGCCAGATTGGCCAGGTCCAGGTCCGCCGCGGTAAAACGGTCGGCCACCTTGCCGTAGGCCGTGGCGATGCGCTGCACCAGCGGGGCGATGCGCGGCGCATAGCCGCCGCCCTTGTCGCCCTGCACGCTGGCCGTGATCGTGGTGGAAAACGGATCGGTCGTCAGCTTGAAGCGGCCCGCCTGGTCATTCAAGGCCACGGCGATCGGCTTGCCGTTCGTGCGCACCTCGAACGTCGATTCCACCGCGCCGAGAAAGCCGTATTCCAGGGTGGCGGGATTGGTCAGCAAGGGCGCCACGTTGTGGCACTCGCCGAACGGTATCGGCAGGATGGCGTCCTTGTTCGGCGTCGAGCCACCCAGTTTGGCTTCGGAGATCGGCGTATTCAGGCGCTGCAGTTTGTCGCGCAGCACCAGGTTGACCGACTCGCGCCCCGCACTGGCCACGTCGGCGATGATGCCGTCGAAGACCAGCCGGAAGTCGGCCCGCGGCCAGGAGGGATCGCCGGCCCAGGCCTTGATGGGCCGGTTCATCCAGACGTCGCCCAGCCAGCCATCGAGCGCGCCATCGGCGTTATCGAGTTCGATATCGCCGCCCGACAGCCCCGCCTCGCCGGACAGACTGACCTGTTCCGTGAAGGCCAGGCCGCCCTTGGCCAGCGGCTGGTACGCGGTATTCGCAGGCACCTCCTGCGGGCCGGTCACGTAGGGCCGCGAAGCGATATACCGCGTCACCTCGCTGCCGGCCACATTCACTTGCGCCTCGATCAGCACCATGCGGATGGCCGACGAGCTTTGCAGCCATTCCTGAAATTGCGCATCGGTCATGCGTATTCTCCTTTCACTGCACTGGCCCAGGCAGATGCCCTGGACGATTTGTCCACGCCATCGACCACCGTCCTGGCAGCGTTGGCGTTCGATTCGAAGGTGGCCTGGATGGTGGCGCCCGTTTGCGCCCGCTGGTCGGCACGCAAGCCTTCCAATTCGGCGCGCATGGCCTGGTTGTCTTCGCGCAGGCCGCGGATTTCAGCGACGAGAACGTCGGAACCAACGTTCGCGGCCGACGAATAGCGCACGGGGTCGAAGACGGCCGCCGTAACGGGAGAAGTCATCGCGGCCAGTGCCGCGACTACGGGAGGATTGCTGAACTGCACCCCGAGGTCTGCCGCACCGCCCATCGCCGCCCGCAGACCGGCAATGGCCTGCGCCACCGTCAGCACGCTGTCGTTAATGGTGATCAAGCCCGACACCTGGGCATTGAGCGCATCGAGGCTGGCCTGCTGCACATCGACCTGCGCCGCTGCCCATTTCAACGCTTCCTTGTTCGCTTCCACCACGCGGGCATAATCGGCCGCATAGCGGGCGTCGGACGCATTGACCACTTGCGATGCCGTCAAAAAAGCCTGTTCGGCGGCAGACAGCCCCGATTGCGCCGTCGTGTCGCCCGCATTCGCGGCCGCCAGGGTTTTCTCGAACTGCGCCCGCGCTTCCGCATATTTCTGCTCAGGCGTCAGCGTCGACTGGGCGCCCAGCGCCATGCTGGAATTGAGCCCGTTTAAGGTCGTTACCCACGATTTCGACTTTTCCAGCGCCGACTTGGCCGCCGCCGATTCCGTCTCGTAGGCCTTGGCCAGCGCGTCCTTCGCGCTGGTCACCGCCTTGACGGCCTGTATCTGGTCGAACAGCCCCCGATTGACTTCGGCGACGCTACTGCGTTGAGCCGCCAGCAACTGCGCTTCGCTTTGCGTCAGCTGGTTCAACTGCTGCTGCATATCCCTGCGCTCGCTGGCGATCTCGCTGGCCGTCTTGCTCACTTCGGCCAGCTCACCCGTGGCGGCGGAAAGGTCGGCCGCATAGTCGGCCGCCTTCTTGAACGGCTCGGCGATGGCAAGCAGCTGCACATACATGTTCTGGCCGGCGACCGTGTTCAAGTCCTGTGCCAGCACCAGCGCTTTGAATTGCTCGCTCGTCGTCACGCCGGACTGTCCCATCGCCGCCATCGCGCTGCGCACCGACTTGGTGACGGGGTCCATCTGCTCGGCTTCGCTCAGGAAGTTCTGCACGAAGAAGCTGGTGCCGCTGGTCAGGGTATCGAGATCGCCAGCCGCATTAATCAGGCTTTCGCTCAGGGCCACGGCGGAAAGACCGGAGCTGTTGAACGACTTGCCCAACACGGCCAGCACGTCCGACACCTGCGTGTAGTCATTCGCAACGCGCGCCAAGGTTTCCAGATACCCCTCGCCGACCTTCTGGTACTGCTCCAGGCCACCAACGCCAAACTTGGCCATATCATCGCCCAGCTTGGAGAATGCGGCTTCCAGCGCTTTCTGAATCTCGTCGCCCTTCAGGTCTTTCAGCGATATCTTTCCCATATCGACCACGAAGGACTTCAACCGCGCATTGAATGCATCACCGTCCATCCCAAGCACACCGGCCGCAGCCTTGACGGTGTCGGACAGGCCGAGAATAACTTTGCTGAACTGGTCGTTCGCTTCGCGATCAAGGCCACTCAAGGCCGTACGTTTCTTATCACTGGAAAACCAGCCGCCCGACGTTTTGGTATCCGTGTACTGACTGGCAGATACCCCGCCCGCCTGAATGCTGTCCAGCGTAGCCTTGTTCAACATCAGGCCTGTATCGATCGTCGTCGTTTTACCACCGAAGATGGAACCAAGGATGCCGCCCGTGATTTTTCCTACCAGCCCCCCCGTCAGCTTATCGAGTGTCAGTCCAATGACGCCGCCAGTGATTGCAACGGCAATCGCGGAAGAACCAAATGCCGCCGCGCTGCCCTTGTTATCCGCGGCCATAACGCCAGTTACGCCGGAATTACGCACCAACAGCCCGCCCAAGCCACCAATGCCTGTCGCCACCTGGCGCAGCGAATAGGCCATCGAGGCGGAATACGCCAGCCCCAGGCCGGAGTTTTTCTCCATGATTTCCAGTGAATTTGCAATCGAATTACTTTTCGCGCTGGAGTCCCCCAACACCGTACCCGTACCCGTGGCCGCCTGCCGGTCCCTGGCCGTAGTATCGGCACCGCCACCACCGGAAACAGCGACCCCAATTGCCAGCAGCATGCCAGCTACCATCGCAAATGCACCGATATTGGCGGGAAATGGCGCAGCCAACGACGCGGCGAGAGCCGACGTGCCATACGCGCTGGACTTGGCAGCTTCCGCGGCAGCTACTGGAGCAACAGAGGCCGCAGTACTGGTAATCTCGGCCGTGGTCGCCGCAGTTTTCGCCGTTGTCACAAGGGTGATATTCGTCAGCTTTTCAAACAGCGACTTGGCATTCATGGCAAATTCATAGGCGCGGAATCCCTTTTCCACCTTTTCCATGAGTTCATAGCCGGCCGACTTCTCTTTGAAAAAGCCCTTCGCGGCAGTCGCCATGTCGTGATACTGCTTGACCGTGGCCTTCTTCTTGTTTTCCTGCGCCTTTTCCTGCCCTTTTTCGGACGGGTCTTCTTTCACTTCCTTGGCGAAGTTGAAGTCGATATCCTCTTGCGCCTTGCCGAAGCCGACCATGGCAGCAGTCATTTTCCCGATAACCCCACCGACATTGCCAAAAGCCTTCTCCAGTTTTGTCGCCAATTTATCGGCAAATTCCCCTGTTTCCTTCCACTCCGCCTCACTGTATTTGCGCGTGGGCGCCGCCGGCGCCGCCGGTGCCGCCGGTGCCGCCTTTGCCTTGGCATCGGCAGCCTCTTTGCCTGCCGTGTCCAGCTTGTCCTGGCGCTGTTCATCAAACGCAAAAGCGCCATATTTGGCGCCTGCACCAGCTGTGGCGGTGCTACCTGCGGCGCGGAAAGCCGCCAGCCTCGAATAGGCATTGCCCAGGCCATTGACCACCTTGAATGCTTCGGCCAGCGACTTCGCCTCACCGCTATTCAATGCTCCCATGGCCTTCGAGGCGGCGGTGGCGTCGCGTGCCTGCTCCGCCAGGGCACGCAGCAATAGCGCCGACGACTCCGCCTCCGTATTGGCCGCCTTCATGCCCTCGGCCGCAGCCAGGCTGGCCTCGCTGATTGCTTTCAGTACCTGCGCGGTGTCGGTCGCTTTCGTCAAGTCAATGACAAGTTTTAATTCTGTTATCTCTGGCATGTCTGGCCCATTAAAAAGGCCGCGCATGGCGGCCGGGTTGAAAAATGCGGGTCAGCCCGCCGCATGCTGGTGCGACAGGAACAGCGCGTCGAGCTGGTCCAGCAGCTGGTGCTCGAACGGCTCGATGGCGATGCCGTGGCGCGCTTGCCAGGCGAGGATTTCCGTGCTGGCGATGGGGTTGACGGCCATGCCGTTCTGCCGCTTGCGGTTCAATTGCGCGAACCATTCCCACACGTGGGCCAGCTCGAACGGCATGGGTGGCGTTGCCTCTTCGGGCGGCGCGCGGAACAAAGGATGGCGCCGGGCGGCATCGATATGCTCGCCCTTGGCGTGACCATCGGCCGCCCGCGCCCCGCGCTCGAACTGGTGCCCGGCGTAGCGCAGCAGGCTGGCCGTCAGAGTTTCAAAAAATTCGACTCGTTTTCCAGCGCCGTGGTGACTTTTTCCTGCCAGGTCGGGTATTTGTCAAAGGCCGCTTCCAGCAAGGCAGCATCGAGCGGCACGGGCGCGCCGTTGCTGGTGAAGCCGTACCAGCCCGTGACCACGGCCAGCGCCAGGCGTTTCTGGTTGCCGTCGATGGCTTGCACCAGCAGTTCCGCGCCTTCGTCGGTGGAGGCGTCGATGGCCGTCTTGCGGCGCGCCGATTTCTTGTAGCCTTCGGCACGCACGGCGTTGTTGGCCAGGCGGTACTGCTCGCTGTTCTTGCCGACGATGGTCAGGCCGGCCACCGCTTCGCCGTCCGCGTCGAAGATGACGGGCACGTCGAAGGTGACGGGCGTGGCAGGCGCGTGGATATTGCCGATGTCGAAGCCTGCCTGGATTTTTTGTGCGTTGTTCATGTGTGCTGCTTTCTGTATGTAGTAAAAAGTAAAAGGGCCGCCATCACGGCGGCCCCGGTGCCGGCGCTAGCTGCTTACAGCGCGCTGTCCTGGATGGTCAGGGTGGTCGCTTCATGCTGCGCATCGGCGCCCTTGTAGCGCAGGACGTCGAAGGCGCAGGTGACGATCTTGTTTTTCTCGCCGTCGTCGATCTTGGCCGAGGTGATCTTGATGCGGCCCATGGCCAATGCCAGCACGTCGGCTGCCGGCGCCGTGCCCGATGCCATGGCGTAGGCCAGCGGGATTTCCGTCTCGGACTTGAAGTAGTCGAGGTAGGTGGCGTCCTGCAGCAGCACCGTGAACTGGCCCGAGCCCATCACCTTGCCGCGCGAGGCTGCCGTGGCGTATTTGGAACCGATCACGGGGTCGACCTTGACCTGGCCGTCGAGCGAGACGGACATGCCGGTGCAGATCTGCGACGGGATGCCGTTCACGGACAGCATCGCCGTGGCGCCCGAGAATTTGCCGGTGCCAGGCGCGGCCAGCGGTGTGGGGAAGTACGGCACGGCCGTGGTCGGGCCTTCCGCCTTGCCCATCAGCGTGAAGTCCAGGCTGGTGATGCCGTTCGGCTGGACGGCGATATCCATCTTGCTGACCAGCTGGTCGACGAAGCTGCGGTGCACGCCGATCTTCGGGTCCTGCACTTCGGCCGTGAACCAGTCGGTGGTGTGGCCGCTCAAGGGAGTGAAGCTGCGCTTGCCCACGGCCGCCACGCCGACCGAATCGCCGGCCGCCTTGACGATCATGGCCGAACCGTCCATGAACTGGCCATTCAGGTTGGTCGCCGTCACCGACGTGACGAAGAAATTCTTCGCGTTGTTGGCGGCGGCCGGTGCCGTCATGCCCGTGATGCGCACCACGCTGCCGGCGCGGAAGCCTTCCGCCAGCCAGGAACCGGCGCTGCGCGTCAGGCCGGAGGCGGCCGCCGCGATGGTGGTTTGCGCGGCAGCCACGCCGCCGGCCGTGAAGTCGCGGCGCAGCAGCGCCGCCATCAGCGGCGCATAGGTGCCGCACGCCGCTTCGGCCTTGATGGCGCCCGTGGTGCGGAAATTGCCCAGGCGGGTATCGCCCTGCTGCTGGCTGGCGTCGATTTCGGCGCTCGCGTATTTGTCCGCTTCCGTGTCGAAGGTGGCCGTGACGCGGGGATAAATCTGGCCGCCGCCGGCAGCGGCCTTGCTGCCTTCGGCGCTTTGTTTGCTGATAACGATCAAGCTGTCGATGCCGTTTGCTGTCGATGCCATAAGTAATACCTTTCGTGGGATGAAAAAAAAGACCACAGGTGCGGTCTTGAGGGGGGAACTGCCATGTATCGGGAAAATAAAAAGCCCGCGCGGTGAGGCGGCGGGCTGGCGTCCGGACGGCGCGAGGCCGTGCCGGATGGAATGGGCGATGGTGGCCATGAAGGCCGTTCGCTGCGCTGATTTCCCCTATCGGTGTCGCGCCTTGAGCGCGTCTATTACGAGTGGAGAAGCATGTGGTCCTGCTGTACTGCGGTGTTGCTGTCGCTGCTGTTACTGCCTGAACGAGACTCTATTGTAGGGGCGTTTTTTTTCAGTGCCAGGCATATTGCAAAACTTATTTAATGGCCCAGGCGGCGCATGGCGCGGGCGCCGTGCGACTGGAAGATGCCTTCCAGCTCGCTGACCATGTCCTTGATGCGTTCGAGCTCGAAGCCGCCGGAGCAGCTGATCGCCGCTTCGCCGCTGCCCTGGCAAGCCTTGCAGACGACAGGCGCGCCGGCCTGCATGGCGGCGACGACGCCCGTGCCGTGGCAAACCTTGCATTTGCTGTCGAGCCAATGCGCGAGCGATGCCTCGGCCACGCGGCGGTACAAGGTATTGGCCGCCTGCGCATCCCAGGCCGTGTGCGCCTTGACCCAGCGCCGCGCGCGGCCCTTCTGCGTCACGGCGGCCGTCCAGGCGCGCAGCAGCTGCGCCAGGTTGCCGGCATTGCCTTCGAACAGGCGGCTGACGGTGCCGTCCGCGTATTTGACGCGGCACAGCAAGGCGCCCATGTCGCCGGCCAGCGCGGCCGCCGCGATCACGTCCAGGTCGTGGTGGACGGCATCGTCGCGCAGGTTCTGCGACGACAGCGATGCGATGAATTTTTCTGCAAACCCCATGATTTTCTCCTCGTTGATACTTGTCTTAGTTTTCCCGCGCCGGCCCGAACAGGGCCGCCACCAGCGGATCGCGGCGCGCCGCACCGCGTGGCCAGCTGGCCGTGCGGCGCACCTGCGGCGGCAGTTCGGCCCAGCCGTCGACCTCGTCGTCCTGCTCGCCCAGCGCGTACAGGGCGGGGCGCTGGCGGCCCGGCTCCGTGCAATGGCGCTGCGCCAGGTGGATCTGCCCCATGCCGCACATGTGGCGCAAATAGCGGCTCATGGTACCCGCGTCGAGTCCCAGCAAGGCGGACAACTGCGCCGCGCTGGCCTGGCCCTGCTCGCGGATGTACTGCGCGATGCGGGCGATATGCAGCTGCGACTTCTTGCTGCGTCCCTGTAACTGGCGCCCCTGCCGCGGCACCGCCCTGCTTTCAACCGACTGACTGCTGTTCAACATCTGCCTGACCTCCCGTGGTGCTGCCCGCCAGCAGACGCTGTAGTGCGTTTGCGACAAGCAACAAGTAGACTTTATCAATCGCTAATGTTAAAGTCAAGCATTTGGTAATTTATCAAACGGTAAATTTCAGGTTTAATGTGGAGATGAATATGTATCAATACAGACGCGACCGCCTACTGGCCCTGATCCGCGAGCACTACGACAACACCCGCAAGAAAATCTCCGACGTCAGCGGCTGGAGCGAGGCGCGCATCTCGCAAATCCTCTCGCCCACGTACCGCGAAGGGCGCGCCTTCAGCGAAAAGATCGCGCGCAAATTGGAAGCGGACCTGCAGCTGGACAGCATGTACTTCGACCAGGGCGCGGCGCCCGACCAGGCGGCCATGGCGGCGCATGCGCTGGCCGCGCTTGGCGGCGCACGGCCGGTGGTGGTGGATGATGGCGAGGATGAACGCTTCTACCCGATCCGCAAGGTGAAGCTGCGCCTGTCGGCCGGCATCACGGGCTTTGCCATCGAACCGGAAACGCACGACGGCAGCACCATCAGCGTGCCGCGCAGCTGGGTGGACCGCAATGGCTACCACCCTGAAAAACTGGTGGCGATCAAGGTCAAGGGCGAAAGCATGGAGCCGGCCCTGTACGAAGACGACGTGGTGATCATCAATACGGCCGACAACCGGCCGGCCGACGGCATCGTGTTTGCCATCAACTATGAAGGCGAACCGGTGGTCAAGCGCATGGCGCGCGATATCGGCGAGTGGTGGCTGACCTCGGACAACCCCGACCAGCGCAAATACCACCGCAAGCTGTGCCGCGGCAATGAATGCCTGATCGTGGGCCGGGTCGTGCGCAAGGAAAGCGACCGGATCTGAGAACGAAATTTATCGTTTGATAAATTTCGTTCTCGTCATGGCGCTTACACCAGCGCTGCCTGGATCTGTTGCAGCGCCGCCGGATCATCCATCGACGTCAGGTCGCCCGGGTTGCGCCCTTCGCAGATGGCCTGGATCGAGCGGCGCAGCAGCTTGCCCGAACGCGTCTTCGGCAGCTGCGCCACGAACAGCACGCGCGCGGGCCGCGCCACGGCGCCCAGCTGGCGGTCAACCACGGCCATCACTTCCCGTTCCAGTTCCGCTTTCGCCTGGGCGCTGTCGAAGCCCTGCGGATGCTTCAGGATCACAAACGCCATCGCCACCTGGCCTTTGAGCTTGTCCTCCACACCCACCACCGCCACTTCCGACACGTTCGGGTGGCTGGTGATGCTTTCCTCGATTTCGCGCGTGCCCAGGCGGTGGCCGGCCACGTTGATCACGTCATCGGTGCGGCCCAGGATGAAGTAATAGCCATCCGCATCGCGCACGCCCCAGTCGAAGGTCGAATACACTTGCCTCCCGCTGAAGGTGGACCAGTAGGTGTCGACGAAGCGCGCATCGTCGCCGTAGACCGTCTGCATGCAGCCGGGCGGCAGCGGGCCTTCCAGCACCAGCACGCCCTTCTCGTTGGCGCCGCACTCCTCGCCCGTCGCTTCGTTGAGCAGCCTGACCTGGTAGCCGTACATGGCCAGGCCCGGGCTGCCCAGGCGCGTGGGCGTGTCGGCAATGCCCTTGGCCACCGAAAGGATAGGCCAGCCCGTCTCGGTCTGCCAGTAGTTGTCGATGATGTCCACCTTCAGTTCGTCGGCGATCCATTGCGAGGTGGTTTCGTCGAGCGGCTCACCCGCCAGGTACAGCGCCTTCAGGGAAGACAAGTCGTACTTGCGCATCAGTTCCACCGGGTGCTTGCGCAGCACGCGGATGGCCGTCGGCGCCGAGAACATGCGCGTGACCCGGTATTTTTCAACGATGCTCCACCAGATGCCCGCATCGGGACAGATCGGCAAGCCCTCGTACAGGATGGTGGCCATGCCGGCGATCAGCGGGCCGTACACGATGTAGGAGTGGCCCACCACCCAGCCGATATCCGAGGTGGCAAAGAAGGTCTCGCCGGGCTTGCCGCAGAAGTTGTACTGCATCGACGAGGCCAGCGCCACCGCATAGCCGCCCACGTCGCGCTGCACGCCCTTCGGCTTGCCCGTCGTGCCCGAGGTGTACAGCACGTACGAGGGCTCGTTCGATTCGAGCCAGGTGACGGGCACCCGCGCGTCCAGGTGCTGTTCGCGCAGGGCAGCGTAATCGACGTCGCGGCCCGGCATCAGTTCCATCGGCACCAGATGGCGGTCGACCAGCAGCACCTGCCGCGGCTTGTGTGCGGCGATACGGATGGCTTCGTCGAGCAGCGGCTTGTAGGCGATCGCCTTGCCATTGCGCGAACCGGCATCGGCGGAAAACACCAGCTTGGGCTGTGCATCGTCGATGCGGCTGGCCAGGCTGTTGGCGGCAAAGCCGCCGAACACCACGGAATGCACGGCGCCGATACGGGCGCAAGCGAGCATGGCAAACGCCGCTTCGGCGATCATCGGCATGTAGATCAGCACGCGGTCGCCCTTGACCACGCCCAGCGACTGCAACATGGCGGCGCAGCGCTCCACTTCGCGCTGCAGTTCGCGAAAGCTGTAGCTGCGTTCCGTGTTCGTTTCGGTGGAAATGGCGATCAGCGCGGCGGCATCGCCCTGGCTGTCCACCCAGCGGTCGACGGCGTTGTGGCACAAATTCGTGGTGCCGCCGACGAACCATTTGGCGAACGGCGGGCGCGAGTAATCGAGCACTTGCGAAAACGGGGTATGCCAGGCTATCTTTTCCGCTTCCTCGCGCCAGAAAGCGTCAGGCGTATCGATCGAGCGTTGATAAAATGCTGCGAAATTCATGTCTCCTCCAGTAGGCGTGCAATCTGTGTTTTTTTGTTCGTGCATGTTCTGCTTATCTGTTCATCTGCTTCCTCCAGTGTGGCTATGCTGTGTGGCGAGCAGCTGCCTTGAAAACAATGCCGGCTGCGCCGCCGCGCAACTGCTGCGTTCCCGCGCAATCCGCGCGCGGTTTTCCTCGAGGCTGGCATCATCGAGCGGCATGCCAAATTGCCCATCGGCAGACGCAATATCCTGCGGCGACATCACGCGCTGCAGCACGATATCGCCCAGCGCCTTCTTGAAATGTCCGGCCTCCCAGTACCAGCGAGTGGCAGTGCCGCGCTCATTGGCGGCGGGTATCGGCTCGCAGTTGTATGCGCCATAGCCGCTGAAATCAGTGAGGGAAATATGCGCGTCCGGGTAGCGCGCCTTGACCGCGCCAATTTCCCGCACCAGCTGTGCTTTCCATACTTCGAACAGGGGCCACAGCCCCGCAGCCTCGAACATGGCCAGCATTTGCGCGTGATACGGATAAATCACCAGCTTGATATCGGCCTCGGCGGCCGCCATCGCCAGCAACAAGGTGCGCAGCAATTGAAAGTCTTCGGTGGCAAGCCCCCGCGTCGATTTGCGGCGCAAGTTGGCGGCGCTTTCCTGCGCCCGCTGCGTGAACATCTTGTGGTAGCCATCCCGGCGCGCATGGGCGCCGTACTCCAGCAAGGGATTGAAGCCATCGGCCGACAAGGTGGCCGCCTCATCGTCGTGCTGAATGCGCAGCGTGTGCACCGCATCCCTGACGGAGGCCAGCGAAAAGAGCGCATCGAAGCGCCAGAAGGCGCGGCCATGCGCCGGCGCGGTCGCCGCTGGCGCCGGACGTGCGGACGGTGCGACGGCGGGATTGAGAAAATCGATGAATTCCATGCCCACGATGACCGTGCGGGGCCGGACGCCGGCCTGGCGCAGTCGCGCAAACTGGCTGGCGGATGTCGCCAGGCCCGTGCCCGGAATCGCCAGATTGTAGCCGGCGCCCAGCGCCGACAAGGCGCTGGCGCGCGGATCGAAACCGATCTCCGCGCGCGAATTGCCAAGGATGATGAAGCGCGGCTGCCTGCGCAGCGCATGTTCCTGCTTGATCTGGTTCTGGTAGCGGCTCAGGCCAGGCTTGACGGCATTGAAATTATCGCGCTGGACGACGCCATACAGGCCGTAAGGGTCGACGACCACGACGAAGGCGCCCACCAGCACGGCGCCCCCCGCCAGCACCAGCGCCAGTACGGCCAGATAGGATTTGAAAGGAGGTGCCGTCATGGTCCGCGCTCCCCTAGAATTGAAAATACAGGAATTCAGCGGGCCGGTTCAGGGCCAGCATGCTCGCCAGCGCGAGCACGGCGATGCCGGCCGCCCACGCAGGCGAGGCGCGCCAGGTGGGCCAGGCGCGCGGGTGTCGCCCACCGGCAGAAAAATCCAGCGCCGGATCAAAGTGGCGCATGATCTGCTGCGTATTCGGCAAGGCAAAGGTGATCAGCGCTGCCACCGCTATCCACGTCCAGCTTTCAATGAACACCGTGCCGCCGCCCAGGTAATAGCCCATGCCCATGGCGGCCAGCACAGGCTGAAACGGCAGCAAATGGGGTGCCAGCGCATCGGGCAAGTCCAGGCCGAAGCCGCCCGTCATGCCTTCGATGATTGTCAGGGCGGTTGCCATGTCGGGTGCGCGAAAGAAGACCCAGGCAATGCAGACGGCAATGAAAGTGAGGACCGTCGCCAGGATATTGCCAACGCGCGTATCGGACGGCAAATGAAGCTTGCGCGTCACCGTGCTCCAGGCCTTGTGGATAGCCAGGTAAGCGCCATGCAGCGCGCCCCAGACGATGAAATTCCAGCCGGCGCCATGCCACAGGCCACCGAGTACCATGGTGATCATCAGATTGAGATAGCGCCGCAGCGGGCCGCAACGATTGCCGCCCAGCGGGATGTACAGGTAATCGCGCAGGAAGCGCGACAGGGTCATGTGCCAGCGGCGCCAGAATTGCGCGATAGTGCGGGCCTTGTACGGAGAAGCGAAATTCAGGGGCAGGCGCACGCCGAATAATCGCGACAAGCCGATGGCCATGTCGGAATAGCCGGAAAAATCAAAGTACAGCTGGAAGGCGTAGGCGAGCACCCCGCCCCAGGCGATGAATAGCGAGGGCGCGGCCGCGCCGTCGAACAGCGGCGCCGCATACGGGCCGATGTTATCGGCGATCAGCACCTTCTTGGCCAGGCCGATGAAGAAAATCGTGCTGCCGATGGCGATATTGCCGGCCGAGAGGCGGAAGGTGCGCCGGTCGGCGAACTGCGGCATCATTTCCTTGTGGTGCAGGACGGGGCCGGCGATCAGGTGCGGGAAGTAGGTGACGAAGAGCAGATAGTGGACGAAGCGGCTTTCCTGCGCCTTGCCCTTGCAGCTGTCGACCAGGAAGGCAATCTGCGTAAACGTGAAAAATGAGATGCCGACCGGCAGAATCACGTGCAAAGCGGGCATGGGCCGCTCCAGCAATTGCGCCAGGCTGGAAAAGAAGAATCCCGCATATTTATAGTAGGCGAGCAGGCCGAGATTGGCGGCGATGGCGGCCGTCAGTATCCACCTGCGGCGCGCCGGCGGGCTGGCGCCCAGCCAGGCCGCGCAGCCGTAGTTGAAGACGACGGAGCCCAGCAACAGCGGCAGGTAGCGGTAATCCCAGTACGCGTAGAAGAACAGCGACGCCGCCGCCAGCCAGGCGGCAGCCCATAATTCGCTGCGCCGTCCCAGGATGAAAAAACCGGCCACCGTGATGGGCAGATACGCGAACAGGAAGACGTAAGAGTTAAATAACATCAGTTCACCCGTCGGGAAGTATGGGAGATCGCCAGCGTCTGCGCTGCACGCATCGCGGCTGACGCTCGTCCATTTTCCTTGTCGCTCAGTTTCTTTGCTAGCAGAAATATCAACTGATCTGCCTGCGCATCGGCCTGCCTGGCCTTAAAACGCGTCGCCGGGGATGCGCACACGCCCTTCCATCAGCACGCGCGCGCTGCGGCTCATGATGGCCTTGGTGACGCTCCATTGGCCATCGACCTGCTGCGCTTGCGCGCCCACCGTCAGGGTGCCCGACGGGTGGCCGAAGCGTACCGAGTCGCGGGGTCCGCCGCCGGCCGCCAGGTTGACCAGGGTGCCGGGAATGGCCGCCGCCGTGCCGATGGCAACTGCCGCGGTGCCCATCATGGCGTGGTGCAGCTTGCCCATGGACAGAGCGCGCACGAGCAGGTCGATGTCGCCCGCCTCCACCTTTTTCCCGCTGGACGACACATAGCCGGCCGGTTTGGCGACAAAGGCCACCTTCGGCGTGTGCTGGCGCTTGGCCGCCTCATCCAGATGGGCGATGAGGCCCATGCGCAGCGCGCCATGCGCGCGGATGGTCTCGAAGCGGGCCAGCGCGGCCGGATCGCCATTGATGGCGTCCTGCAGTTCCGTGCCCGTATAGCCGATGGCGGCCGCGTCGACGAAAATCGTCGGGATGCCGGCGTTGATCATGGTGACTTTTAACATGCCGATGCCGGGCACGTCGAGGTCGTCGACCAGGTTACCGGTCGGGAACATGGCCGAACTGCCACCATCGCCCCCCTCTTCCTCCGCGGCCGGGTCGAGGAATTCCAGCTTCACTTCAGCGGCCGGGAAGGTCACGCCATCGAGCTCGAAGTCGCCCGTTTCCTGCACTTCGCCCTGCGTCATGGGCACGTGGGCGATGATGGTCTTGCCGATATTGGCTTGCCAGATGCGCACCGTGGCAATGCCGTCGGCAGGCACGCGGGCCGCGTCCACCAGGCCGCTGGCAATGGCGAACGAGCCGACGGCGGCCGACAGGTTGCCGCAATTGCCGCTCCAGTCGACGAAAGGCTTGTCGATCGAGACCTGGCCGAACAGGTAGTCGACGTCGTGCTCCGGCTTCGTACTTTTCGCCAGAATCACCGTCTTGCTGGTGCTCGACGTGGCGCCGCCCATGCCGTCGATCTGCTTGCCGTAGGGGTCTGGACTGCCGATCACGCGCAGCAGCAAGGCGTCGCGCGCCGCGCCCGGCACTTGCGCGCTGGCGGGCAAATCCTGCAGACGGAAGAACACGCCCTTGCTGGTGCCGCCACGCATGTAGGTGGCGGGGATGTTGATTTGAGGGATATGGGTCATTGTTTGTCCGAAAGTAGGTCGGATTAGCGTGGCATCGCCACGCGTAATCCGACACATTGTTGGCGGGTTTCTCACAAATATTGTCGGATTACGCTACGCTAATCCGACCTACCCGATTTATGCCGCTTTCGAAGATTCGAGGAAATCCTGCGCGAATCGCTGAAGAACGCCACCCGCCTCATAGATCGACACCTCTTCGGCCGTATCGAGGCGGCAGGTGACGGGCACTTCGACCGTCTCGCCGTTCTTGCGGTGGATGACGAGGGTCAAGGTGGAGCGCGGCGTGCGCTCGCCCACGACGTCGTAGGTTTCGCTGCCATCGAGGCCCAGGGTCTTGCGGTTCACGCCAGGCAGGAACTCCAGCGGCAGCACGCCCATGCCCACCAGGTTGGTGCGGTGGATGCGCTCGAAGCCTTCAGCCACGATGGCTTCCACGCCGGCCAGGCGCACGCCCTTGGCGGCCCAGTCGCGCGACGAGCCCTGGCCATAGTCGGCGCCGGCGATGATGATCAATGGCTGCTTGCGCTCCATGTACACCTCGATGGCTTCCCACATGCGCGAGATCTTGCCTTCCGGCTCGATACGCGTGAGCGAACCCGCCTTCACTTTGCCGTCCTCGATGACCATCTCGTTTTTCAGGGTCGGGTTGGCGAACGTGGCGCGCTGCGCCGTCAAATGGTCGCCCCGGTGCGTGGCGTAGGAATTGAAGTCTTCCTCGGGTAAACCCATCTTCGCCAGGTATTCGCCGGCCGCGCTGTCGAGCATGATGGCGTTCGACGGCGACAAGTGGTCGGTGGTGATGTTGTCGCCGAGGACGGCCAGCGGACGCATGCCTTTCAAGGGCCGCGCGCCGGCCAGCGCGCCTTCCCAGTACGGCGGACGGCGGATATACGTCGTCTGCGGACGCCAGTCGTACAGCGGGCTGACCTTGATGCCATCGTCCGCCTGCGCGGCGAACATGGGGATGTACACCTTGCGGTACTGTTCCGGCTTGACGCTGGCGGCGACGATGGCGTCGATTTCCTCGTCGGACGGCCAGATATCTTTCAGCAGAACCGGCTTGCCATCGGCGTCATGGCCCAGCACATCCTTCTCGATGTCGAAGCGGATGGTGCCGGCGATCGCGTAGGCCACCACCAGCGGCGGCGAGGCGAGGAAAGCCTGTTTCGCGTACGGATGGATGCGGCCGTCGAAGTTGCGGTTGCCCGACAAGACGGCCGTCGCATACAGGTCGCGCGACACCACTTCATCCTGGATCACCGGGTCGAGCGCACCCGACATGCCGTTGCACGAGGTACAGGCGAAAGCCACCACGCCGAAGCCCAGTTGTTCCAGTTCCGGCATCAGGCCCGCTTCCTGCAGGTACAGTTCCACGGTTTTCGAGCCGGGCGCCAGCGACGATTTCACCCAGGGTTTACGGGTCAATCCCAGGCGGTTTGCATTGCGCGCGATCAGGCCGGCGGCGATCATGTTGCGCGGGTTGTTCGTATTGGTGCAGCTGGTGATGGCCGCGATGATGACAGCGCCGTCCGGCATCTTGCCCGGCTCGTTTTCCACCACGCCGGAAATGCCGCGCGCGGCCAGTTCCGACGTCGGCACGCGGTTGTGCGGGTTCGATGGCCCGGCGATATTGCGCACCACGGACGACAGGTCAAACGTCAGCACGCGCTCGTACTGCGCGTCGACCAGGCTGTCGGCCCACAAGCCCGTCTCTTTTGCGTACAGCTCCACCAGTTTCACCAGTTCGTCGTCGCGGCCCGTCAGTTTCAGATACTTGATGGTTTGCGCATCGATGTAGAACATGGCCGCCGTGGCGCCGAATTCCGGCGCCATATTGGAAATTGTGGCGCGGTCGCCCAGGGTCAGGTGCGAAGCGCCCTCGCCAAAAAATTCCAGGTAGGACGAGACGACCTTTTGCTTGCGCAAAAATTCCGTCAACGCCAGCACCGTGTCGGTCGCCGTGATGCCAGGCTGCGGTTTACCCGTCAGCTTGACGCCGATGATGTCGGGCAAACGCATCCACGAGGCGCGGCCCAGCATCACGCTTTCCGCTTCCAGGCCGCCCACGCCGATGGCGATCACGCCCAGCGCGTCGACCATCGGCGTATGCGAATCCGTGCCCACCAGGGTATCGGGATAGGCCACGCCGTCCTGCACCTGGATCACGGGCGACATGCGCTCGAGGTTAATCTGGTGCAGAATGCCGTTACCGGGCGGGATCACATCGACGTTTTTAAAGGCCTTCTTGGTCCAGTCGATGAAGTCGAAACGGTCTTCGTTGCGGCGGTCTTCGATGGCGCGGTTCTTGGCGAAGGCGTCGGGGTCGAAACCGCCGCATTCGACGGCCAGCGAATGGTCGACCACCAGCTGCGTGGGCACCACCGGATTGACCAGGGCCGGATCGCCGCCCTGGGCCGCGATGGCGTCGCGCAGGCCGGCCAGGTCGACCAGGGCCGTCTGGCCCAGGATGTCATGGCAGACGACACGCGCGGGAAACCATGGGAAATCGAGGTCGCGGCGGCGTTCGATGAACTGGCCCAGCGAGGCGTTCAGGGTGGCCGGGTCGCAGCGGCGCACGAGGTTTTCGGCCAGTACGCGCGAGGTGTAGGGCAAGGTGGCGTAGGCGCCTGGCTGGATAGCATCGACGGCGGCGCGCGTGTCGAAGTAGTCCAGCCCTGTTCCCGGCAAGGGTTTGCGGTGCAAGGTATTCATAGCGATGCTCATTATTTGCGGTCCTTGATCGGCACGAATTCCAGGTCTTCAGGACCCACGTAGTTGGCGCTCGGGCGGATGATCTTGTTGTCGATGCGCTGTTCGATGATGTGGGCGGCCCAGCCCGAGGTGCGCGAAATGACGAACAGCGGCGTGAACATGGCCGTCGGCACGCCCATCATGTGGTAGGACACGGCCGAGAACCAGTCCAGGTTCGGGAACATGTTCTTGATTTCCCACATGACCGATTCCAGACGCTCGGCGATATCGAACATTTTCGTGGAACCGGCTTCCAGCGACAGCGAACGCGCCACTTCCTTGATGACCACGTTGCGCGGGTCGGAAATCGTGTAGACGGGATGGCCGAAGCCGATCACCACTTCCTTGTTGGCCACGCGCTCGCGGATGTCCGCTTCCGCTTCGTCAGGGTTGTCATAGCGTTTCTGGATGTCCAGCGCCACTTCGTTCGCGCCGCCGTGTTTCGGGCCGCGCAGCGCGCCGATGGCGCCGGTGATGGCCGAGTGGATGTCCGAACCCGTGCCGGCGATGACGCGGCTGGTGAAGGTCGAGGCGTTGAATTCGTGTTCCGCGTACAGGATCAAGGACGTGTGCATGGCTTTTTCCCACGACGCCGACGGTTTTTCGCCATGCAGCAGGTGCAGGAAGTGGCCGCCGATCGAGTCGTCGTCCGTTTCCACTTCGATGCGCTTGCCGTTATGGCTGTAGTGGTACCAGTACAGCAGCATGGAGCCGAACGAGGCCATCAGGCGGTCGGCGATGTCGCGCGCGCCCGGCGCATTATGGTCGTCCTTTTCCGGCAGCGCGCAGCCCAGCACGGAGACGCCCGTGCGCATCACGTCCATCGGGTGGGCAGCGGCCGGCAGCGCTTCCAGCGCCAGTTTCACGGCCGACGGCAAGCCGCGCAAGGACTTCAGCTTGGCCTTGTAGCCTTTCAGTTCGGCGGAAGTCGGCAGCTTGCCGTGCACCAGCAGGTAGGCGATTTCCTCGAATTCGCAGCTGTCGGCCACGTCCAGGATGTCGTAGCCGCGGTAGTGCAAATCGTTGCCGGTCTTGCCGACCGAGCACAGCGCCGTATTGCCGGCGGTGACGCCGGACAGGGCGACGGATTTTTTAGGCTTGAAAGTGGCGGCTTGCGGTGCGGTCATTGTGTTCTCCAGATTGAATAGTCTCGGGTGCGTCACTGCGGGACCGCATGGCGGTCCCTGCTTCTTTACTTATTTCTGCTTATTTCTGCTTATTTCTTTTGCGCGGCGAACAGCGCGTCGAGCTTTTGCTCGAAATCATGGTAATTGATCGATTCATACAGCTCCATGCGCGTCTGCATGGTGTCGACGACATTCTTTTGCGTGCCGTCGCGGCGCAGCGCCTGATACACGTTTTCCGCCGCCTTGTTCATGGCGCGGAAGGCGGACAGCGGGTACAGGGCCAGGCCCACGTGGGCGCTGCGCAGTTCGTCCAGCGTGAACAGCGGCGTGGCGCCGAATTCCGTGATGTTGGCCAGAATCGGCACGTTGACGGCCTTGGCGAACGTGGCGTACATGTCCAGGTCCGTGATGGCTTCCGGGAAGATCATGTCGGCGCCCGCCTCGACGCAGGCGACGGCGCGCTCGAGTGCCGCTTCCAGGCCATCGACGGCCAGCGCATCGGTGCGCGCCATGATGACGAAATTCGGGTCCGTGCGCGCGTCGACGGCCGCCTTGATGCGGTCGACCATCTCTTCCTTGCTGACGATTTCCTTGCCCGGACGGTGGCCGCAGCGCTTGGCGCCCACCTGGTCTTCGATGTGCAGGCCGGCCGCGCCGAACTTGATCATCGATTTCACCGTGCGCGCCACATTGAAGGCGGACGAACCGAAACCCGTGTCGGCATCGACCAGCAGCGGCAAATCGCACACGTCGGTGATGCGGCGGATATCGGTCAGCACGTCGTCCAGGCTGGAAATGCCCAGGTCGGGCAAGCCCAGCGAGCCGGCCGCGACGCCGCCGCCGGACAGGTAGATGGCCTTGTAGCCGGCGCGCTTGGCCAGCAAGGCGTGGTTGGCATTGATGGCGCCGACCACTTGCAACGGGGATTCTTCCTGGACGGCCTTGCGGAATGCGGCACCTGCGGAGTATTGAGTCATGTGTTCACCTTATGGGTTTCGGATGGTCCCGAATGTTTCACGGAGTGGCTATGCGCATTGGTATTGCAAATGCCGTGCCAGGGCTATCCCGCCAGGCAGAAAAGCCGCTGGCGCAGAGCGAAAACGCAGGGAAGATGGCCATCCGGCGTCGCATCGCAGCTGTCACGCCGCGCAACAGCGATGTCACGTTTGGCGTCAAAAACGTTTCATTATTGTTTTATGAAACGCATTTTGAAACATTGAATGAAACATGCAACAGACAGGAGGACAGCACGATGAAAAAGGCGCGCAATAAAAACAGCCGGCGGGCGCCGGCTGCGTTATACAACTGAGACAACTGAGACAACTGCGACTACAAGGGAAAACTAGGCCAGTCGTACCAGCGGATTGGCGATGATGTTGTCGATCTGGCGCACGGCTTCCTCGCAGGCGGCGGCAATGGCGCCCTCCTCGTCGTCGCGCACGAATTGCATGGTCGAGCCTTCAAACACCTCCAGGCCTTCCGCCGTGGCGCGTTCGATGTCGCAGCTGGCCGACCATTTACCATCGGTGGTGGGCACGGCCAGGGGAACGATTTCCCAGCCTTTATAGTGAATTTTAGAACTGCTATTCATGGGGTGCCTCCTTTGACTGACTCAATAGGGGAAATCGTAGCATGAAGCGGGACCGCTAGCGACGTGTTTCACGCGCCGGCGCGCGGTCAGGCCGACTTTCTGGCTAAACGATTTACGCTGGCTCAAGGACGCAGCAGATTATCCACTTCCGTCCTGGCCACTTCCAGGCCCGCCGTGCAGGCGGTCTCGGGCGCCGCGTAGCCACCCAGGGTGCGGCCGCGCGTGATAGCCTGCGCTTCCGGCTCACCCTCGCGCTGCAGGCGGTAGCTAAAGTCCCATAAATCGTCGTTGTCCTTTTGCGGGGTCACGGAAATCGTAAAACCGCGGTACTGTTCGCTGCGTGCAGTGATATCGTTCATACATTCCTCCTTGGAAGAATGAGGTTACCATGCTGCAAGCGTCAGGGTGCGCACGACTGTGACGGGCGCATGCATGCCCGCATATCTGTTTTTCGCATGTCAAATGTCAATTTGCAGCATTTTTTTAGCGAACTCTGGCGATATAATGCCATTCCCTTGCCCGTCCCTTGCCGCCGCGATGACTCCACAAATCCAAGCTTTCTTCGACCCCGCCACCGCCACCGTCACCTACGTTGTCTACGAGGCCGATGGCCGCGACTGCGCCATCATCGATTCCGTGCTCGACTACGATCCCAAGGCGGGCCGCACCTCGACCGCGTCGGCCGACAAGGTCATCGCCTTCGTGCGCGAGCACGGCTTGCAATGCCGCTGGCTGCTGGAAACCCACGCGCACGCCGATCACCTTTCCGCCGCGCCCTACCTGCAGCAGCAGCTGGGCGGCGACGTGGCCATCGGCGCCGCCATCCAGACGGTGCAGCAGGCGTTCGCCGCCGTCTATCACCAGGACGGCGCCAGGGCCGATGGCTCCCAGTTCGACCAGCTGTTCGCGCGCGATCAGGTCTTTTATATTGGCAAACTGGAAGTGCGCGCGCTGCACGTGCCCGGCCACACGCCGGCCGACCTTGCCTACCAGATCGGCGACGCCGTCTTCGTGGGTGACACCCTGTTCATGCCGGACGTGGGCTCGGCCCGCTGCGATTTCCCCGGCGGCTCGGCGTCCCTGTTGTACCGCTCCGCACAGCGATTATTGTCGCTGCCGCCCCAAACCCGGCTGTTCATGTGCCACGACTATCCGCCCAACGGCCGCGCGCCGCGCTGGGAAGTGACGGTGGCCGAACAGCGCGCCAGCAATATCCACTTGCGCGACGGCATCACGGAAGAGCAATTCGTGGCCATGCGCACCCGCCGCGACGCCACTCTCGACATGCCGACCCTGATCCTGCCCGCCATCCAGGTCAACATCAATGCGGGCAAGCTGCCCGAGCCGGAAGACAACGGCGTGCGCTACCTGAAAATTCCGCTGAACGCGATTTGATGGCTGGCAGCCGCTAGGCTTCCTGGCGGCGCCGGCGCCATAGCTGCCGCTGGCCGACGTGCATTCGTTCCAGCTCGCCCGAGGCCAGCAGATACGCGAGCGCGGCCGCGACGATCTCCAGCGAAAAGCTGCCTTGTAGCCACCATTGCGCCACGCCTTCCGGCGTATCGGCGCCTTGCGGATACTTCTGCAAATAGCGGCGGATCGCGTTGACCGCCGTCTCGAGGTCGGAAGATGGCTCTGTCATCAGTTTCCTTGGCGTGGATGGTGTCGGCAGGCGGACGCGCCAACCTTACTCGCCCTGCTCCGGCGCCCGTCCAATCTCGCCATCGATATTGGCCAGGAACCACGCCAGCGACGACATCAGCGCCACGTTGCGCTTGAGGTTTTCCGGGTCGACCTTGTCCAGCGTGTCGGCCGGCGTATGGTGGTAGTGGAAATAGCTGTGGCTGTCGACGAGCGGCTCGAAACTGGGCACGCCGCCCGTTTCCAGGCGGTGCAAGTCGCCCGTGCCCAGCGCATCGCGGCGCGTAAAGGCGTGCGCGCCCATCGGTTGCAGCGCCGCGCGCAGCGGGGCAAACAGTTTTTCCGCCTTCGGCCCCACACTGGCGAGGATGCCGAACGGGCGGCCGGCGCCGCTGTCCATCTCGATGGCAGCATATTGTTTGCCGAGCGCCTGCTTGTGCGCCTCGAAATACGCCTGGCCGCCTCGCCCGCCGTTTTCCTCGTTCATCCAGGCGATCACGCGGATGGTGCGGCGCGGGCGGTAGTCGAGCTTTTTCAGGGTTTCCACCACGCCCATGGCCGCCACCACGCCGGCGCCGTCGTCGTGCGCGCCCGTCGCCAGGTCCCACGAATCGAGGTGGCCCGAGACCACCACCACTTCGCCGGCCTTGTCCGTGCCGGGCCAGTCGGCGATGACGTTGTAGCTGTCCGCTTCCGGCAGGTTTTGCGGCGTCAGGGTCAGGTGCATTTTCAGGGGGCCGCGCGCGGCCAGGCGGCCGATCAGCAAGGCGTCTTCCACCGTGACGGCGGCGGCGGGAATACGTTTATTCTCATCCAGGCCCGTGGCGCCCGCGTGCGGGATGCGGAAGTTCGCGCCGCCGATCGAGCGCACCAGCGCGGCGGCCGCGCCCAGCTCCGCCGCAGCCTTCGGCCCATTGAAACGGAAGCGCGAACCCTGGCCGTAGGTGACGCCGGCCAGGCCCCGCTCGGCCATCTCCTGGTCGAACGGCGTGTCGATCAGCACGATGGCGCCTTTCACTTCCGCCGCGCGCGCCTTGAGTTCTTCCAGGCTTTTGACGATGATCACGGGCGCCGTCAGGCCGGCGGCCGGAGTGGCGCCGGAGCCGCCCAGGGCGGTCAGCACCACGCGCTGCGACACGCCCTGCGGACGGCCCGCGTAGTCGACGATTTCCGCCGCTTCCACGCCGCGCACCCAGTGCGGCACTTTCACGGGCTGCAAGGTGACGGTGGCGCCCAGCTGGCGCATGGCGTCGGCCACCTGCTGCACGGCGGCCGCCGCGCCGGCGGAACCGGACAGGCGCGGGCCGATCAAATCCGTCATGTCGGCCAGGCGCGCGTAAGCCCAGTCGCTTTGCAGCGCCGTATCGCGCACCTGCGCCAGCGCTTGCGGCGTATTGCCCGGTGCGGCGGCAAAGGCGCCTGCGCTGGCGATGCAGCCAAGGGCGATGGATAAAACGGAACGGCGCAGCGGCGCGCCAGTCGGGATGGTATGCATGTGATGTCGGTTCCAGTCTACGGGGTCGAAACGGGTGCGCCGTGGCCATGGGCAAGGCGCGGCTGTCTACGATAGCGTATTTATTCTGTCATTGCAGCAACTTTTACAGGAGCGATTGCCTGTTTCCCCCAGAGTCGATTACCATCAGGATCACGATCGCTACCGGATACCGCCATGCTCAAGGGAACCCTCTGTACCGTCCGGCATTTGCAGGCCGCCGACCTGAATACCTATATGTCCCTCGTCAACGACCTGCCCTCGCGCGGCGAGTTTTTCTCCATGCAATTCAAGTCGCCCGAGGCCATGCGGCGCGACTTCCTGCAATCGGGCTTTGTCACCGAGGACAGCGAATTGTTTCTCATCGAAGACCATTCGCAGCACATCATCGGCACGATCACGCACTTCAAGAGCCGCACGCCAGCCTCGCGCGAGATCGGCTACCGCCTGTTCGACCGCCAGCGGGACGGGCGCGGCTACATCAGCGAAGCGACGCGCCTGGTGGTCGACTACCTGTTCAACGCCTATCCGTATCACCGGCTGGAGCTGCTGATGGACCCGCTGAACATCGGCTCCGAACGCATCGCGCAAAAGAACGGTTTTACCCAGGAAGGCTTGATGCGCCAGGCCTTCTTCATCAACGGCGTGATGCGCGATGTCAAAATGTACAGCCTGCTTCGGCCCGAATGGCAGGCGCGCCGGCGCTGACTTGTTACCGCCGGGGCAGGATTGTAATAAGTTGTATTAGACGTGGAACAAGCTCGCGACAGCAGATATAGTCCAGTCCATGCAGATCATTGTGGTCTCGCCGGAATGGAAGGAAATGCCATGTTGAACAAGAAACTCCTGGGTGCGGTAATGGTAGCGGCAGTGGCGGTGTCTTCGGCCGCAGTCGCCGGTGACCGCGACTTCAATACCGTTGCAGGCGCCGTTGTCGGAGCGGCCATTGGCAACAGCACCGGCGGACGCAATGGCGCGATCGTCGGTGGCGTGCTGGGCGCGGCCGTCGGCAACAGCATCAGCACGAATGACCGCTATTACGACCGTGGCGGCTATCGCGGCGGCTACCGCGAAACCTATTACGCGCCTGCGCCGCAGCCGGTGTACTACGCCCCGGCGCCGCAGCCCGTGTACTACGCGCCGCCACCGCGCTACTACGGCCCGCCGGCTGTCGTCTACGTGCAGCCGGGCCGCGGCTACTATCGCGACTATGACCGCCGCGACTACTATGACCGTGGCCACGGTCACGGCCATGGCTGGGGTCATCGCCGTTAAGCACCGTACGTCATCTGCACCATGAAAAACCTGCGCCAGCTTGCTGCCGCAGGTTTTTTTGCAAAACAGGCAAGGTATCGCGCCCGCACGATTTCGGCTAAGCTGTGTCCTACGATCAACATTGCTGGCCGCCTGGACCGCACCAACCGATGCATTTAATCAAAGACGCGCTCGACTTCGGCCCCTGGCTCGATGCCGCCGCCGGCACCAGCGTGGGCGCCGGCCCCCTGCCCCGGCGCGAAAACCAGGACAACTTCCTGCTGATCGATGCCAGCGGCCACGCCGTCTGCCTGTCGCGGCAAGCGCCGTTCCACTGCCAGGTGCCGGGCTGGCCGCGCGGCCACGTGCGCGCTGCCGTACTCGACGGCATGGGCGGCCACGGCCATGGGCGCGAAGCGGCGGAAGCGGCCGTGCAAGGCTTGCTGACCATACCCGCCTGCCTCGACACGGCCAGCCTGGCAGCCGAACTCGACGAGTTGCACACGCGCTTGCAGGATACCTTCGCCCGAACCGCGCCCGCCCAGGCGCGTCCGCCCGGCACCACCCTGACCTTGCTGGAAGTGCCGCCCGGCGAAGCCCCGCTGCTGTATCACGTGGGCGATTCGCGCCTGTATGAAATTGCCGACGGGGTTGCCAGCATCCTCACCGTCGACCACGTGCCGGCCACCGTGTACGCCATGCGCGGCGCGCTCGACGAGACGCGCTGGCGCGCCGCCGTGCACGGCGAACACCATCCGCAAATCTCGCAGGCCTTCATTTTAGGCAACGCCATCAGCGACAGCTTGCAGCTCGACAAACCGCTGCGCGGCCTTGATGCGGCCACCTTGCCGCCCTTCCTGGCACACCTGGGCGACCGCCGCGTGCTGCGCGTACGTCCCGGCGCCCACTATCTGCTGGCCAGCGACGGTTTCTGGGCCTGCGAGGATCCGCTGGCCCTCACGGCCCGCTGGCCCGCCTTGTGCGCCGGCAAAACCGCGGCGCAGGCCGTGAGCGCCCTGTTCGACGACTTTCTCTTGCATCCGCCAAAAGGCTTGCATAGCGACAACATTACCTTGCTGGCGCTGCGCTTCGAGGCGGCATTCACCGTCCCAGGCGGCTAGCGGCCAGGTAGCCGGCCGTGGCCGACACGGCCGACAGCACGGTGCCCCACGCCATGTCGATCGCCGTCAAGGCCAGCGGCCAGCCGCGCAAGGTCGCATAGTTGCTCAAATCATAGGTGCCGTAGGCAAGCAGCCCCAGCAGAGCGCCCAGCGCGGCCGCCGTGCGTCCGCGGCGCGCCCGCAGGCCGGGCAGGACGGCAAACACCACCAGCCCCGCCACGTACAGCAGGTAAAACAACACGGCCGGCGCCCAGCGGGGCGTGTCCGCCAATAGCGGTCCCAGCGCCGCGGCATACACGGGTTTCATCAGCACCGCCAGCCACAGGGCGTCGATGGCGAGGAATGCACACAAGGCGGCGCCATAGGCAATGGCAAGCTGGAGCGGGCGTTGGGCGGGCATGGTCATCTTTCAGCGTCAGGCAACGAGTTGGGGAATGGTTGCGCCAGCATAATGCAAAACGCCGCCACGCTCCCGGCGGTCTGTATAAAAATGAACCATGCCCGTGGCGCGCGGTCTGACGAAAGGACCTCGCCAACGCCACCAGGAGCATGCCATGAGCAATACCACCCCGTCACCGCAGGCCGGCGCCGCCGGCGCGCCCGACTACGCCACCATCAAGCAGCGCCAGCAAGCAGGCTGGGCCAGCGGCGACTTCGCCGTCATCGGCGTGACCCTGCAGCCGGTCGGCGAGTCGCTGGCCGAGGCCGCCGATATCCGCGCCCACGAAGACGTCATCGACATCGCCGCCGGCAACGGCAACGCCACCTTGGCGGCGGCGCGCCGCTTTGCCCGTGTCGTGTCCACCGATTATGTGCCGGCGCTGCTGGACAAGGGGCGCGCGCGCGCCGAGGCGGAAGGGCTGGCCGTGACCTTCCGCGTGGCCGACGCCGAAGCCCTGCCCTTCGCCGATGCCAGTTTCGACGCGGCTCTGTCGACCTTCGGCGTCATGTTCACGCCCGACCACCGGCGCGCGGCCAGCGAAATGCTGCGCGTGCTGCGTCCCGGCGGACGCATCGGCATGGCCAACTGGACCCCGGACGGCGTTATCGGCCAGCTTTTCAAGACTATCGGCCAATATGTACCGCCTCCGGCAGGCGTGGTGTCGCCGGCCCGCTGGGGCGAGGAAGCGTATGTGCGCGACCTGTTCGGCCAGGCGGCCGAGCAGGTGCACAGCCAGCGCAAGGTCTTCAATTTCCGCTACGCCTCCGCTCACCACTGGGTGCAGGTCTTCCGCGATTATTACGGCCCCGTCCACAAGGCCTTTGCCGCGCTCGACGCGGCCGGCGCCGAGGCGCTGGAACAGGAACTGCTTGCCCTGCTCGAACGCCTGAATACGGCGGGCGTCCACTCGCTGGTGGTGCCAGGCGAGTATCTGGAAGTCATCGTCGACAAACGGCGCAGCTGAACGCCGCTGGACTATCGATATCAAAATAACATATCCGGAAAGACATAAAATGTGTTTTTGAGCAATAGTTTCCATGACATGCATGGCAAGCTGTGACCAAGCGGATGAATTTAGGCAAAAAGGGCGCATTCAGACGCCGCGAAAGTTGCCAAGCAGGCGCAAAAGCGCGTAAGCTCTCATGTATAACAGAGGGCGCAATGTCCCCGCTCGATTCGAGTCAGAATGTCATGAAAAAATGCAGCAACCCGGAGCACCCGCACTGTACGTTCTGGGTCTTGCCTGGGGAAACAGTCTGCGCGGGCAACCACCCGCAAGCGACGACTACCCCCAGCAGCTACGACCTGTTGACCGCACTGCGCAGCGCCCGTTCCGAGCCATCGGCAACGGCGCTTCCGCACGCCCGTGCGCATGATGTCGCGATGCGCGATGCGGTGATACGCGATGCGGCTCAAGCGGTGACCAGCCCCGCGCCAGCCTCGCCCCCCGCCAGCCTGCCAACATTTACCCCAGTGCCCGCCGCACAGCCGGCCACTGCGCCAGCTTACCAGCCGATACATGCCCACCTGCACATCAGCGGCTTCGATCCCCGTGCGGCAGGCGGACGGCAAACGCTGAAAATGGAATTGCGCGGCATGAGCGCCAGCTGCGCGCCGCAGCTGACCTTGCGACTGCGCTCGGACCTGATCCCGCGCGGCGCCGTCCAGCATGATTTCGTGCGCACCACGCGTGGCGACTGGCGCCCCGTGTTTGTCGAGTTTTCCTCGCGTAACAAGGAACATGGGCAATACCAGATCGAAGTGGAAGTGCACAGCCATGTCGATGGCGCCGTGGCGCAGAAATGGGTGTGCACGTTTGTCATCCTCGTGCCGCGCCGCGACGCCACCCTGACGGAAATCCACCAGATCTTCCTCAGCACGCACAAGAACGTGCGCGTGATGGCCGACGACGCCTCGATTGCCCGCGTGACGGGCGGCGACGGTTGCAACCTCGACGTCACGGCGCGCAATGCCGGCATCGCCCACGTCGATTTGTCGGCCCCGCAAGGCAAGATCGACATGGGCTTTGCCACGATTGCCTGGGACGAGGAGTTGATCGAAGTCGACCTGCCCGCCGCCAGCCACTGCCATCCGCACCCGAGCCAGGCTGCCTGCCTCGTCAATGCGGCGCCGGAAGCGGGCGAACAGCGCCAGGTCCGCCTGTTCGCGCTGGAAGAATGCATGCTGGGACGCTTCGAGCTGGTGGACCCCGAAGCCGATGTGCTGCTCAGCCATTTCAGCCCCGACGGCCAGGACAATAATGGCTTGACGCGCCGCCTGTCGGGCCGCCACGCCATCATCCGGCGCAGCCAGCAAGGCTTTGAAATCGAGGACGTGTCGCGCTACGGCCTGCTGCTCGACGGCGTCTGGCCCGGCAAGCACAAACCCGTCGCCCTGCGCCTGGGCATGCGCATCGAATTGTCCGCCAGCATCAAGGGCATCGTCGTGCTCAGCGTCACGGCCATCCTCGCGCACGGCGTGATCCTGCACCGCATCGACCACGGCGCCCGCGCCGAGTGTTTTTACCTGCTGCTGCCCGACACCCAGCCCACGCCGGCAAGCCACCTTGCCACGCCGCAGGCCAGCGGCCTTCCCGTGCTATTCCACCGCCACGGCGGTTTCTGGCACCTGGACACGGCCAGCGGCAAGGAAACCGCGCTGGCCCCGGCCACCGCGCTCGACAAGCTCAGCGGCTTCGCGCGGCACAACCGCTTCGCCAGCGAACCGTATCCGGAATGCTGGATCATCCGCACCGAAGGCGCGGTGCTATGCGATAGCGGCGCGCTGACCGCCTGACGCCGCCACCTGCCCCCTGGCCGGCCCGCGCCGGAAAAATAATCAGTGCAACGCGGCTACGGCTTTTTCGGACGCTAGCGGGGCACCAGGATGAGAAAAATCATCGACAAGCCCAGAATAAACACCGCTTCGAGCGTAAACACGATGGCGGGAATCTGCAATTCGCGCGGAATTTTCATGGCGACACCTCTTCGAAACATGCGACTGCTTTCAGCATAGCGCGCCGCGCGCCAATTACATTATCAGCTGCATAACATACTTGGCCGGCCGGCATGACTTGCCGCGTTCGCCCGGGCGAGTCTCCCCGACACAGAATTTAACAATTTAATAGCAGATATTCTGCAAAAAGCCTCCCTTCACGCCCTTGAATACTGTATATTCATCCAGTTAATATCCCCCTGTATTTCACACAGCGTCCGCGCGGCGTTTTACATTTTCTATGGCTTCCAACAAAGCGCATCACGCGACCGGTTGGGCTGCCGGCGTGATCGCCGCGGCCCTCGTCGCGCACGCTGGCGCCGGCGGCCCCTATCAAGTGCTGAGCATGCTCGCCTTTGTCATGGGGGCGCTGGGCGGCACGGCGCCGGACTGGCTGGAAGTGGCCTGGTGGGCGCGCACGCACAAGCTGTGGATCACGCACCGCACGTGGACGCACTGGGGCCTGGCCTGGATCGCCCTGCTCATCTACACGTATCTGCAATTGCCGCACCACCTGTGGGCGCCTCCCTTGTTCGGCTTTGCCGCCGGCGGCATCATGCATCTGCTGGCCGACTGGCCCAATCCGCTGGGGGTGCCGTGGATTTTCCGCCGCCACTCGCTGCGCTGGTGGAAAAGCGGCCGCCACGACATCATCGTCATCAGCGCCGCCTGGCTGGCCGCCACCATCGTGGCCGACCATGTGTTTTTCGACGGCATCCACTGGCAGCGCAGCGTGCTGGCGTTCGAGGGCCTGCTGCGCTGGTGCGCCACTGCCCTGCAGCAAGCCTGGGCGGATCTGCAACAGTGGCAGGAGCGCTGGCGCCTCGGTGGCGGACAGTAATTGACGCCACCCGCATGGCAATGTGATAATGAGTATCATTCTCAAACAGCCCAGCCAGCCGGCACCCCGCGTTCCGTCAGCCCAGCCCATCCCTTGCCTGGAGAACGCAGTGAGCACCGTCAGTCCCACCCATGCCAGCCACCTGAGTACCTTGTACAGCGAACACCATGGCTGGTTGTATGGCTGGCTGCGCGGCAAGCTGGGCAACCGCGCCGAGGCGGCCGACCTGGCGCAGGATACGTTCTTGCGCCTGCTGGGCAAACGCGACACGACACCCTTGCGCGAACCGCGCGGCTACCTGGCCACCATCGCGCGCGGCTTGCTGATCGACCGCTACCGGCGCCAGGCGCTGGAGCACGCCTACCTGGAAGCGCTGGCGCAGCAAGCCGAGCCGATATCGGTCTGCGCCGAAACGCACGCCATCATCATCGAAACCCTGCTCGCCATCGACCACCTGCTCGACCGCCTGGGCGCGCGCACGCGGGCCATCTTCCTGCTGGCGCAGATCGAGGAGCTCAGCTATGTGGACATCAGCCGGCGCCTGGGCGTGTCCTTGCCGACCGTGAAAAAGCACCTGGTGCGCGCCTACACGGAATGCCTGCTGCTGGCGGCCGGCTGATGTTTGCCCCGTCCACGCCGCATTCGGCCCCAATCCCCCGCAAGGTGCTGGCCGCCGCCGCCCACTGGCATGTGGAACTCCAGTGCGGCAGCGCCGACCCGGCCGCCCTGCAGGCATGGCGCGACGCCAGCGCCGAGCATGAACGGGCCTGGGTCCTGCTGCGGCGCATGGACGGCCAGCTGGCCACGATACCGCAGGCGCTGGCCCTGCCCGCCCTGCAGGCGGCGCAGCAGCGCCGGCGCACGGCCGCGAAAGTGCTGGCCATGCTGGTGGCGGCCGGCGGCGGCATCGTGCTGGGCCAGGCGGGCTTGCAGTCCGCACCCTGGCAAGCGTGGACGGCCTCCTTGCGCACGGCGCCGGGCCAGCGCCGCCAGGTGACCCTGGCCGATGGCGGGCGCCTGGAGATGAATACGGATAGCGCCGCCGACATCGATTACAGCGCCGCGCGCCGCCGCATCCGCCTGCACCATGGCGAAGTCATGATCACGACGGCGCCCGATGCGCGCCCCTTCCTGGTCGAGACGCCGCACGGCGTGATCCGCGCGCTGGGCACGCGCTTCGGCGTGCGCTGCGACGACGGCGGCAGCACCGTCAGCGTCTACGAACACGCGGTGGAAGTGCGCTGCGCGGCACGCGCCGATGCCGTGCGGCGCCTGGAAGCGGGCCAGCAGCTCAGTTTTACCGCAAGCGCCGGCGATGCCGTGCAAGCCGTGCCGGCGCACCAGGACAGCTGGCTGCGCGGCATGCTGGTGGCCGCCGACTGGCCGCTGCAACAGCTGGTGCGGGAACTGGCGCGCTACCGGCGCGGGCGCCTGGCATGCGACGCCGGCGTGGCGCAACGCCCCGTCACGGGCACTTACCGGCTCGACGATATCGACGCCGTGCTGGAAAGCCTGTGCGCCTCGCACGGGCTGCAAGTGACCTACTTCACGCGCTACTGGGCCACCGTGTCGGCCCGGTCAACGTAATTATTTTCAGTTTTTTTGCGCCAGGGGTTGGTGTTTCGGAGCGCTGCTTCGGCTTGACAGGTAAGAAGCCGATTCATCCACCATTGACCATACCCTGAGCAGAAAGACCGAGCATGCAGCTGACCACCCCCGTCCTCCATCCCGCCGCGCGCGCCATCCGCCTGGCCGTCATCGCCATGGCGTGCGCCGCCCCCGCCGCGTTTCTCGCCGCGCCCGCGCTGGCGCAAGGCCAGGCCGCCGCTCCAAGCGCGGCACCGCAAGCCTACGCCATTGCGGCCGGCCCGCTGGCAACGGCCCTGAACGATTTTGCCGTCGCCGCCGGCGTCAGCCTGTCGACCGACCCGGCGCAAACGCGCGGCCTGCGCTCGCCCGGCGTGCGCGGCAGCCACAACGTGGCGCAGGGCTTTGCCCAGGTCCTGGCCGGCAGCGGCCTGGAAGCGGTGCAGCTGCCGAACGGCGCCTACGTGCTGCGCCAGGCGGCGCCCTCCTCCGCAGCGGCGGCCGGCGTGGAAAAGACCATGGCCCCCGTGGTCGTGAACGCCAGCATGGAGCGCGACCCCGTCAGTGAACACAGCAACTCGTATGCGGCGCGCGCCGTCACCGTCGGCAAGGGCGTGCAGACCCTGCGCGAGATTCCCCAGTCCGTCAGCGTCGTCACGCGGCAGAAGATGGATGACCAGAACCTCAACACCATCGACGCCGTGCTGGCCAACACCACCGGCATCACCATGTACGACAGCCCGATGGGCGGGCGCTACGTGTATTCGCGCGGCTTCATGGTCGACACTTACCAGTTCGACGGCGTCAACCGCGCCATGTACTACCCGCAGGCGAACAGCTTTACCAGCAATACGGCCATGCTCGATCGCGTGGAAATCGTGCGCGGCGCCACCGGCCTGCTGCAGGGCACAGGCTCGCCGGGCGCCGCCATCAACATGGTGCGCAAGCGCCCGCTGGCGGAAAAGCAGGTGCAGCTGGCGCTCAGCACGGGCCGCTGGAACGACGTGCGCGGCGAAGTCGACGTCACCGGTCCGCTGAACGAGTCGGGCAGCATCCGCGGCCGCGCCGTGGCCGCGCATGACCAGCGCGATTATTTTTATGACGTGGCCGACAGCCGCACGGACGTGCTGTATGGCGTGCTGGAATTCGACCTGGCGCCGGGCAGCAAGCTGACGACGGGTGCCAGCTACGAGAAACTGCACGCGACGCCCTTCTTTTCCGGCATGCCCCGCTACCGCGATGGCAGCGACCCGAAACTGCCGCGCGAGACCTTCCTCGGCGCCGACTGGAATCGCTGGGCTAGCCGCCAAACGGCCATCTTCGCCGAATTCGAGCACCGCTTCGACGCCGACTGGTCGCTGAAAGCCAGCGCCAACACCACGCGCGAACGGCATGACGTGAAATACATGTTCAGCCAGGGCGCGATCGATCCGGCCACCCTGGCCGGCATGATGATGTATGGCGGCGTGTTCGAGTATGGCAGCACCAACAAGGGCATCGACCTGTCGCTCGACGGCAAATTCAACGCCTTCGGCCGCCGCCACGGCTTCAGCGCCGGCATCAGCACGAACCGCCTGGAAAGCGACAGCGATTTCAGCCTGGCGCTGCTGCAGCAAGCGAACAATCCGCTGCGGCCCAATCACGGCGTGGCCGAGCCGAGCGACGCCTGGTTCCGCGAACACAGCTACCGGGGCGACCCCAGCGTCACGAAGATGACGCAGACGGGCGCCTACGGCGTGGCCCGTTTCAGCGTCAGCGATCCGCTCACCGTGGTGGCGGGCACGCGCGTGTCGAACTACAAATGGAACAGCGTGTACCGCGACACGGGCGAGGTGTACATCGATCCCTACCGCGAAAACGGCGTCGTCACGCCGTATGGCGGCGTGATCTACACATTCGACAAGCGCTGGTCCGGCTACGCCAGCGTCTCCGACATCTTCCAGCCGCAAAACCAGCGCACGGCCGATGGCGCCCTGCTCGATCCGCTCAAGGGGCGCAACCTGGAAGTGGGCGTCAAGGGTGAACTATTCGACGGCAAGGTGAATACCTCGCTGGCACTGTTCCGCATCGAGCAGCGCAACCGCGCGGAGCTGGACCTGGTCAACACCTGCTCGGCCGGCACGGAGTGCTATTTCTCGGCTGGCAAGGTGCGCAGCGAAGGCCTCGACGCGGAAATCAGCGGCGAAGTGGCGCCGGGCTGGCAGCTGTTCGCCGGCTACACCCTGAACAATTTCAAATACCTGGAGCAGACGTCGAACGCGGGCGTGATGTTCGCCAGCACCTACTCGCCGCGCCACATGCTGCGCGCGTGGAGCGACTACCGCCTGCCCGGCGCCCTGCAGAAGTGGAGCGTGGGCGGCGGCGTGAACTTCCAGACGGAGAGCTCGCGCGTCACGCAGAACATCACGGTGGCGCAAGGCGCGTATGCCTTGTGGAGCGCGCGCGGCGCCTACCAGATCGACCGCAACTGGACGGCGTCGCTGTCTGTGACGAACTTGCTCGACAAGCGCTACTACCAGACGGTGGGCGCGCCTGCATGGGGCAATTTCTATGGCGAGCCGCGCAAGGCGCAACTGACCTTGCGCGCGCGCTTCTAAGCCTGCTTCTAAGCCTGCTTATGCCGGAGGACGCAATGGCGCCTTCGGCAGCGGGATGAATTCCGTCTCGCCCGGCACATGTCCCATGCGCTGGGCGCTCCAGTCGTCGGCCGCCTGCGCCAGGCGCTCCTTGCTCGACGAGACGAAATTCCAGAACAGGTAGCGGTGGCCGTCCAGCGGTTCGCCGCCGATCACGACGAACTGCGCGGGACCGCCGCCTGCCGTCACCACGGGCACGTCGCCCGCTTGCAGCAAGGCCATGGTGTGCGGCGCGAGCGCCACGCCATCGACCAGCACTTCCCCGCTGATCGGATAGATCGCCGCTTCCGGCGGCAAGCCTTCCAGGCGCAATGCGCGCCCCGCCTGCAGCGCCACGTCCAGGTACACCGTCTGCATGTAGGTGCGCACGGGCGAGGTCTGGCCAAACGCCGTGCCGATCAAGACCTTGACGACGGCGCCGTCGAGCGGGACGACGGGAATGTCGGCCTGCGGCGTGTGCGTGAAGCTCGGCTCATCCTCTTCGTGCGCCTTCGGCAGCGCGGCCCACAGCTGCAAGCCGTGCGTGCGGTGCGGCTGGCCCGCCAGGTCGTGCGGCGTGCGTTCGGAATGCACGATGCCGCGTCCGGCCGTCATCCAGTTGATGGCGCCGGGCTCGATGCGCTGGTACGAGCCGATGCTGTCGCGGTGGTCGATCGCGCCCTCGAACAGATAGGTGACGGTGGCCAGGCCGATATGCGGATGCGGGCGCACGTCGTGGTTGGCGTCGGGCGCCACGTCGATGGGGCCGAAATGGTCGAAGAAGATGAAGGGGCCGACGGCCTGTTTCGCGCTTGATGGCAGCAAACGCCGCACGACGAAGCCGCCGCCCAGGTCCTTTTCGTGGCTTTTCAGGATGGCCGCGCTCATGCCAGCACCGTCGTGATTTCCGTGGTGACGGCTGTCATCAGCTTGTGGATCGGGCATTTTCCGGCCACGGCCAGCAATTCCTGGCGCTGCGCGTCGCTCAAGTCGCCCGTCAGGTGCAGGGTGGCGGCCAGGCGGTACACGCCCTTGCGCTCTTCGCTGGCATCGCGCTCGGTCGACACTTCCACATGTTCCAGGGGGATGCCCTTGTGTCTGGCGTACCAGACGACGGTAAGCGCCTTGCAGGCCGACAGGGCGGCATCGTACAGGTCGTGCGGCGACGGGCCGGCGTCGCCGCCGCCCTCCTCCACCGAGGCGTCGGCGGAAATGATGTGATCGCGCACGTGCACGATGTGGCGCATGGGCTGCGACTGGTCGCGGATGGCTTTGATGGTCATGGCGTTCCTTGGTGCGTTTGGAAAGCCACAATTTACACCGTTTGTCCGCTTGGCGCAGCCCGCGTCCCTGCCACCTGGTCATTCGATACGGGACGCGGCACCGGCCGCCTGCGCCATCTTGAGGCTGAATCGCTCAATCGAGCGTGCGCGCCACGCGAAAACCCACGATATCGTTCGACAGCACGGTGGAAAAGCCGTTGCGCAGGGCCGAGCGCAGGTAGCGCGGGTGGTATAGCCAGGAGCCGCCGCGCAGGATGCGCCGGCTGCTGTCGCTGCCCTCTTCCCATGCGCTGCCATCGACGGGCGCGCCTTCGTAATTGTCGTGCACCACGTCCTGCACCCATTCCCACACATTGCCATGCATGTCGAACAGGCCCCAGGAGTTCGGCGCGAACGTGCCGAGTGGCGTGGTGCCGCCCCGGTACACGCCGCGCGGGCCGCCGTTGTAGACATACAGGCCGTCGTAGTTGGCTTGCTCGGTGCTGATCGTATCGCCCACGTTGAAGGCCGTGCGCGTGCCGGCGCGGCAGGCGTATTCCCATTCCGCTTCGCTGGGCAGGCGATAGCGGCGGCCCGTGCGCTCGCTCATCCACGCCAGGTACAGCTGCGCGTCATTCCAGCTTACGCCCACCACCGGGTGCTGCTCGTTCTGCACGAAGCCGGGATTGTCCCAGTCCGTCTCGGAACCGCCCGTCCATCCGGTCGCCTTGACGAAGGCGCGCCATTCGCCCACGCTGACGGGATGGCGCGCCAGCGCGAACGGGCGCTCGATGCCGACCCAGTGCTGCGGCATCTCGCGCTCGAGCCATGCCTGCTGCGAGCCGGCCTGGATGGCGGCCTTGTGTTCCGTCTCGTGCGCGCCCATCTGGAAGCGGCCGCTGGGAATCAGTACCAGTTCCGGCCCCTGTCCCGAGCCATCGAGAAAATCGTCGCGCAAGACGCCTTCCGCATTGGGCACCGGTTCCGCGTGTTCCGCTTCCGGCGCAGGCGCGGATACCGGCGCGGGGGCCGCTGCGGCCGCTGCACGGCTGGCCTCTTCGCGGCGCGCCCGTTCCTGCTCCGCGCGGTAGGCCGCCTCCGCCTTGGCGACGATGGCCTTGCGCTGCAATTCCTGGTGTTCCTGCAAGGCCGTGGCGGCATCGGCTTCGCGGCGCGCGCGCAGCTGGCCGCGCAGCGCTTCCTTGCGCAACTTGCGCGCCTCTTCCGCTTCGAAATGGCGCTGCGCCTCCTGTTCCCGGCGCAGCTTGTCGAGCCGCTGCTTTTCCAGCGCGGCGGCCTGGATCTCGGCCTTGCGGCGCTGGTCCAGTTCTTCCTGGCGCGCACGTGCCTCTTTGGCCGCCGCCTCGCGGGCCTGTTCGGCCGCCAGCGCCGCCTCCCGTTGTTGCTGCGCCTGCTGCGCCGCGCGCGCCTGCTGCTGGCGCGCCTGCTCCGCCAGTTCCTCGGGCGACGGCCCGGCCGCGCGCTCCAGGTTTTCCAGCAAGGCTTGCACCGATTGCGGACGCAATTCGGGCGTCAGCGAAAACCCGTTCTGCAGCACCTGCCACTGCTGCGCGTTGAGCGCTTGCGGCGCCGACGGCAGATGGCTGGCGCTGCGCGCGTCGTCGAACGGCATGCGCCCTTCGAGCATCTGATAGATCATCACGGCCACCGCATACACGTCCAGCCGCGGGCTGGGCTGGCGCTGGTTGGCGCCGGCCTCGGGCGCACGGTAGCCGTGCGTGCCCGCATTCGGCATGTCCAGCGCCAGGCTGCTGTCCGCATTGCGCACGCGCGAAGCGATGCCGTAGTCGAGCAGCTTGACGTCGCCCTTTGCCGTCAGGAAGACATTGCCCGGCTTGATGTCGCGGTGCACCAGCTTGTGCTTTTCCCACGCATACGACAGGGCCTCGGCCACCGGCTGCAGCAGTTGCTGCACGGTGGACAGGGGCAGCGCGCCCTCGCGCGCCAGATAGTGCTCGAGGTCTTCGCCATCGAGGCATTCCATGATGATGAAATAGCTGGCCGTGGCCGGATCCTGCGCCCACTCGTAGACGCGCACGATGTTTTCATGCGCGAGCTTCCTCGCCTGGGTCGCTTCCTCGATCAGCAGCTTGGCATGCGTGGCGCTTTGCGTCAGCTGCGGCGGCAAGATCTTCAGCGCCACCATTTCGCTGCTGCCCAGCTCCGCGTGCGTGGCCAGGTCGGTCGCTTGCCACACCTGCCCCATGCCACCCGTGCCGATCAGCCGTTCGAGCCGGTAGCGGCGGTTCTGCGGGCCGATTTCCTGGCCCACCATGAAGCCCAGCTCCGTGCCCTGGCGTACGGGCAGCGGCGTGGCCACGGGAGCGGCGCCGGGCGGCGCGTACTCGGCGTCGAGGATGGCGTTCTTGCGGCGTTCAAATTCCTGCTCGCTGAGCAGCCCGTCGTCGTGGAGGGCGCGCAGTTCCCGCAGTTTGTCTCGTGCTTTTTGCATCATCTGGGGTGAAACGCTTCCATCAAGGCTGCAGGGCGACACCGCAGGCGGCGCAGAATTTATCTTCCGGGTGACCCGCGCGCTGCGCGTGGCCGTTCTTGCAGCGGGCCGGCGCTGATGCTGGCGCGGCGGAGGCAGAAGCAGCGCCCGGCTGCAGCGCCTGCGCCACGGCCACGCCCAGCTGCGCCTGCGCCGACAGGCCGTGCGCGTGCGCCGCGTTCTGCAGGTTGATCAGGTCGAGCTGCTGGCGCCGTTCGCGTTCCGCCTGGCCTTCCAGGTAGCTGCGCTCCTGCGCCACACTGTCCTGCGCCATGCGCAGCGCGTCGAGCGGCGCGACGCTGTTCTCGGCCGCCGCCAGCGCCGCCAGCGCGTGAATCTGCTCGGCGCTCATGCCCGCCTGCAGCTGCACCTTGAGCACTTGTGCCAGCGCGGCCGCATTCTGCCCGGCGGCCATGGCCACCTTGCCCGTATCGCTCAGCGAGCCGATTTTCTCGATGCGGTCGATCTCGATGCGCGCCAGTTCGGCCGCATGCGCCTGCTGCGCCAGCAACGCTTCATATTCTCCCTTCCAGCGCGCGTAATCGCTTTCGCGCTGCTGCGCCATGGCCAGCAAGTCGCGCTGCCACTGCGCTTCCTGTTCCAGCTGGCGCAGCTGCTGGCGCTGTTCCTCGATGGCCAGCGCGTCGAGCTGCGCCAGCTGCGATTGCTGCTGCAGCTGGCGTGCGTGCACGCCGTCCGCCTCGATGGTGCGCAGCAGCTTTTCCTGCTGCGCGATGGCGTCTTCGCGCGCGCCGCCGCGCCGCAGCGCCGCCACCTTTTCCGCGATTTCCGCCGCCTGCACCTGGGCCGCTTCATCCTTGTGCGCCTCGGCGCGCAGCAGTTCGCGCTTGCGTGCCAGCTGCATCTGGTCTTCCCACTCCTGCACCCGCTCGGCCTCGCGCTTGCGCGCCGCATTCGCCAGCATCAGGCCCTGCCAGGCCGCCTGGTGCTGCTCCGCCTCCAGCTGCGCCTCGCGCTGGGCCGCATCCGCTTCCGCCTGGCGCAGGCGCGCCAGCTGGGTGCGGCGGCCCGTCTCGTCGTCGATCAGCAGCGCGCTTTCCACTTGCTGCGCGATCGACTGCAAGTGGACCTGGTGCGTAAAGCGCTGCTGCGCCAGCTGGATCTGTTCGCGCCCGTGCAGCTGCGACAATTCGAGCTCGCTGCGCATCTTGATGGCGGCCAGCGCCCGCAAGTGTTCCCAGTTGGCCGCTTCATCGGCGCGCTGCGCGCCCTTCTGCGCCAGTTCCTGTTCCAGCTCGCCCAGCGCCAGCGCGGCGCCATGGTCGAGCGCCTGGCGCCGCGATTTCGCTTCCAGGATGCGCCCATACAGGTCGATCTGGCGCCCGCGCAGCGCCTGCAGGCGCTCCGCTTCCTGGTGGCTCAGTTCCGCCTTTTCCAGCGTCGCATCCTGCCGCAGTTCGGCGCGCCGGTGCGCATGGCGCGCCGCCAGTTCCTCGCGGCGGATGCGCTGCCACTCTTCCTCGTCATACAGCTGGTCGAGCTGTTTCATGCGTTCGAGGCTCTGCTGTTCCAGTTCCTGCGCCGGCAAGCCGCCCAGCCACAGGGTGCCGATGCTGGCGCCGGCATCGCCCTTGTCCGCGCGCTTGTCGTGCCGCAGGCTGAGCGTTTCCACGCGCGCCACGGCCAGGCCGGACGGCGCCAGGCGCTGCGTCAGGGCCGATTGCAGGCGCTCGTTCAATTCGGGCCGCAAGTCGGCATTCGCGTCCATCTCGCGCAGCGCGCGGCTGCCGATGAATTCCAGCGCAATCTGGCGCACGGACGGCAGCAGCAAGGCGTGCAGGTGGGCGCGCGTGACGGCGCCCGGCGCGCGCATGAACTGGCGCGCAAACGCGTCGGGCTGGCCCAGCGCGATGTCCACGCGCAGCGATGCGGCCACATCCAGCAACTCCGTGCTGGCCAGCCCGGGCAAGTCGAATTCCAGGCTGACGGCGTCGGCGCGCGCGATCAGCACTTCGGCCGGGCGCGCCGGCAGCAGCGCGGGCAGGCGCGCGAAGAAGGCGGCGCTGTCATAGTCGCCGGCCGGTATCAAGGTGAAAGCGTCCGATTGCACGATCCAGGCGCGCGACTCGGCGGGCACCTGCAGGCGGCGCGCCGCGCTGCCGAACAGCGAGGACAGTTCGCGCACGCCAAAGAACAGGGCCAGTTGCCCATCAGCAAGATGCCATTGATTGGCATGCAGCACCGCGTCGCTGTCGGGGGCGCCCAGCGACAAGCCGCATTGCGCGCAATAGCCGGCGGCGGCGCCGTTCTTGTGCTCGCAGCGCGGGCAGCGGGCGCCGCCAAAACCAAACAATTGGAACATGTGTGACTCCTGATGAGAATGATTGCGTGCGCATGTGTGCTACACGGCTGCCATGCCGATTCTAGCAGGACAGCCGGCGCGGCACCCGCCGCGCGCCGCGCGTGCGCCGGTCGTGCGCAACATGGCGCACAACACGGTGCAGTGTCAAATAATGCCATGCGGCAAGTGCATTCATATGCACGGATACAGGGCTAATTAGGCCTCAATTCAAGCGGTCGCCCGCGCAGGCATTTCAGCGCCGTTTTTTTGCAGGCCATCCCGCCAAAACCACGGCTGGTCGCATGCGCATGGCGCGCCGGTGCGCGCTTGGCTACAGTGCATGCATACCCACCCGCCACCGAAAGGAACGATCATGAAAACACTGAAAAACATGGAAGCCATCTTTACCGTTGCCGTCGCCATCGCCTGCGGCGCCAGCTATGCCAGCTTCAAGCAGCCGCAGGCCGCGCACGCCGCCGCGGCGCAAGCGAACGCCATCCCCGTGGTGGTGGTCAGCGCCAAGCGCCTGACGGAACAGGAAAAGAAAATCTCGCTGATCGAGGAACGCCAGGCCTTGCTGGGCAACACCACCGCCAGCGCCCTGTGAGCCACCGATGCCGACGCCACGCCGCCTGGCGCCAGTCTGAACACGACCGCGCCAGGCCGCCATTTGTATCCGCCACGGATACACGGACACACAGCAGTGTGTCAATTGTAATAAGTTGAATCAAAGGCGATCTCCCCTCCAGCAAGCGCCTATAGTCCATTTCACGCAATCACCGAAATGGAGCACAACATGAAACCCATCACACTCTACGCAGCAGCCATGCTTGCCATCAGCACCGCGGCCTTCCTGCCCGCGCAGGCCATGGCACAGAATCAGCTCGGCGTCAGCATTGTCGTCGGCAACGCCCCGCCTCCGCCACGGTTTGAAAGCGTGCCCGCGCCGCGCGCCGGCTATGTCTGGGCGCCCGGCTACTGGAACTGGGATGGCCAGCGCCATGTCTGGACCGGCGGCGAATGGCTGCGCGAACGGGGCGGCAACCAGTACCGCCGCGCCGCCTGGATACAAGAGAACAACCGCTGGCGCCTGGACCGTGGCGGCTGGGTCGCCGCGCAGGTGCAGCCCGTGCGCTATGACGAGATCCGCATCGCCCCGCCGCCACCGCGCCGCGAAGCCATCCCGCGCGCCCGCCACGGCTATGTCTGGGCGCCCGGCCACTGGGAATGGCGCAGCCAGCGCTACGCCTGGACGCCGGGCGTGTGGATCGCCGAACGCCCCGGCTACGTGTATGCGCCGCCCGCCTGGAACCAGCGCGACGGCCGCTGGCAGATGGAGCAAGGCCGCTGGTCGGCACGGGGCCCGAACGGCGCCCGCGACCGCGACGGCATCCCCAACCGCTATGACCGCGACAATGGCAACCGCCACGACCGCGACGGCGACGGCATTCCGAACCGCGACGACCGCCGCCCCGATAATCCCCATCGCAACTAATACGCCGCTGTCGTTCCCGCCAAGACCACCCATCGCGGTGGCCTTGTCATTTTCCGGACATATCCGTGTATTAAAATCGCGCGACGATCAATCACACTGCGCGAGAAAGATTCACGATGGCGATGGAAACTGCCGGTTTTACCTACGGCTCGGACACCTCGGGCCTGGTCTGGGGCTTCCTGTTTGGCCGCGAGGCGCAGCCGCTGGCGCTCGACTCGGCGGCCGCGCTGGCCTGGCTGGCCAATGGCGCGGCGCGCCCGGCGCAGGAGTTCGTCTGGCTGCATTTCAACCTGTCGCATGCCGCCAGCGAAAAATGGCTGACGGCGCATACGCAGCTGGCCGACGAATTCTATGAAACCCTGCACCAGGGTTCCCGTTCCACGCGCATCGAGCAGGCGGAAAACACCCTGATCGCCGTGGTCAACGACGTGGTGCACAATTTCTCGTTCGAGGCGTCCGACATTTCCACCATGTGGGCCAGCGTGGCGCAAAACCTCGTCATCACGGCGCGCCGCGCGCCGCTGCAGTCGATCGAGCGCCTGCGCCAGGCCGTCATCAAGAACCACGAGCCGATCCGCTCGTCGGTGGAGCTGCTGATCCATCTGCTGCGCGACCAGGCCGACGTGCTGGTCAACATCGTGCGCGATGCCGTGGCGCGGGTCGACGATATCGAGGATCACCTGCTGGCCGGGCGCCTGGTACCGAAACGCGAAGACCTGGGCGCCATGCGGCGCGTGCTGGTGCGGCTGCAGCGCCTGCTGGCGCCGGAACCGGCCGCCCTGTTCCGCCTGCTGCAGCGTCCGCCTTCATGGGTGTCGGAGCTGGACAGCCTGGAGCTGCGCCAGTCGACGGAGGAATTCTCCGTGGTGCTCAGCGATATGTCCTCGCTGCAGGAACGCATCAAGCTGCTGCAGGAAGAGATTGCCGCCAGCGTCAACGAGGAAAACAGCCGCAGCCTGTTCGTGCTGACCATCGTCACCGTGCTGGCCTTGCCGATCAATATCATCGCCGGCATGCTGGGCATGAATGTGGGGGGTATTCCGCTGGCCCAGCATCCGCAGGGCTTCTGGATCATCGTCGCCATCATCGTCACATTTACGGTCGTGGCGGGGTGGCTGGTGGTGCGCGTGCAGCGAAACAGTTAATTTCCGTCCCGGCACGGCCTGGCAGGCGAACGGCAGGCGCCGTCCGCCATCACTGCTTGCCGCGCTTAGCGGTGGTACTCGCCCGCCCGTTCAGGCTGATAGACGATTTCCTCGATCTTGACCTTCACCACGCCGCCCGGCATGGGCCAGGCCATGCTGTCGCCGACGGACAGGCCCAGCAGCGCGCTGCCGACGGGCGCCAGCACGGAAATGCGGTCGGCCTGGCCTTCCACATCCTTCGGATACACGAGCGTCAGGCAGAATTCCTCCTTGTTTTCCACGGTGAAGCGCACGGTGGAATTCATCGTCACGACGGTCGGGGGAATCTCTTGCGGTTCGAGCACCTCGGCGCGGCCCAGCTCATCGAGCAAGGCAGCCTTGTCCGGCGACAAATTATTACCCAAGGCATACAACAACGCTTCCAGTCGTTCCAGGTCTTGTGACGACAAAATAATTTTTGGTTTTTTTTCCAAGATATCCTCACTATTGATCATTAGGGCGGCGTCCGGTTTTGCTGGCGGCGACTTGCTTGGCCGCGGCAGACAAAACAAACAGCATCAGAACGTCCATCATCAGCGGATTATGGACGAACTCGCGTAGCAAGGCCATAGCGTTCGCGCATTCTTCATTAAAATTTATTAAAATCAATGACTTGCAATGGCCGATAACGTCAAAAAGTTAATCCGTGACGGAATGGCCGGGCACATTGAAGTTATTCCTGACGGCATTTTATTTGCCGTCAGCATGTTTTTAGAGAAAAAAACCAGCAGGCAAAAAAAGGATTAAAATTCAACTTGAATTATTATTAGAAAGACATGCCCCGCATTTTCCGCCTGTCTTGACGCCTTGCCCGCTGCCACCGGCCGTGCGGCAGGGGCACTAAATTGCAGCGTGCCCTGTACTTTCACGCTGCAAAATGACAATATGTCGGCCTTAGCAACACTTAGCAACACGTTGAGAGTTCCGGCTCACTTCGGTTTTCATCAGACTGGAACGTAAAGTATGGCAGGGCGAGGCGCGATCACACGGGGCGGCGGCAAGCGGGGCCGGCAGGAGGAAGCGTCATGATGACGCCATTGATCCTGCCATCCGTGCAATTACGCGGCGACCGGATAGCCCGGCTGAACTTGCTGGCCGCGGCGGCCATGCTGGCCATGGCCAGCCTGCTGCTGATCCTCTTCCAATTGTTTTCCCTCCAGGCATCCCTCCAGCGCAGCCTGCAGATCCAGGCCGACATGCTGGCGCCCGCAGCCACCGAGGCCATGCGCCAGGACAATCGCCTGGCGGCGCAACAACTGCTCGCTCCCCTCGCCGCCGCCCCGCATATCCGGCAAGCCCTGCTCTACAGTCCCTATGGCACGCCGTTTGCCCGCTATGCGCGCAGCAGTGTCGATACCGTGCCCGCGGCGCCGCGCAACGGCGTGCACCTCGATTACCTGGACGGCAGCGCCGCCATCCTCAAGACCTTGCCCGGCGGCGGCGCGCTGTATCTGCGCGCCAGCCTGGCGCCGCTGTACGCCAGCCTGGCGCAATTTGCCGCCTTCACCCTGCTCGTCTGCCTGTGCGCATTCGGCCTGACGTTCCTGATGGTGCGCCGCACGCGCACCGCCGCCCAGCATGCGGAAAGCCACTTGCACTACCTGGCCCACGTCGACTCCGTTACGCAGCTGCCGAACCGCCATGAATTCAACGACGCGCTGGCCTACGCGCTGGCGCGCGCCGACCGCCAGGACAGCAGCGTGGGCCTGCTGCTGCTGGACCTGGACAACTTCAAGGTGGTCAACGATACGCTGGGCCACCACTGCGGCGACCAGCTGCTCAAGCTCGTCGCCGAGCGCCTCGTGGCCATCCTGCGCGGCACCGACATCATCTGCCGCATCGGCGGCGACGAGTTCGTCGTCATCGTCGAACCGGCCGACGACGCCTCGGAAATGGCCAGCGTGGCGCGCAAGATCCTCGCCGTGCTGGCCGAACCGTTCGACCTCGAAGGCCACCAGTTGTATGTCAGCGCCAGCATCGGCGTGAGCCTGTATCCGTTCGACGCGCAGGACGTGGCCACCCTGACGCGCAATGCCGATACGGCCATGTACCACGCCAAGCACCAGGGCAAGAACCGCTACGCCGTGTTCAAGGCCGAAATGGAATTGCGCGCCCAGCGCCGCCTGCGCATGGAAGCGAACCTGCGCCGCGCGCTGCAAAACGAGGAACTGTATCTGCACTACCAGCCGCAGATCGACTTGCGCAGCGGGCGCATCGTCGGCGTGGAAGCGCTGATACGCTGGAACTGCCGCGAGATGGGTCAGCTGAGCCCTGCCGAATTCATCCCCGTGGCCGAGGAAAGCGGCATCATCGTCGACCTGGGACGCTGGGTGCTGCAAAGCGCCTGCCGCCAGGCCGCCGTCTGGTGCAAAGCGGGGTTGCTCGACTCGCTCGAGCACGTGGCCGTCAACCTGTCGGCCTGCCAGGCGCGCGACCCGGGCTTGATGGACGACATCCGCGCCATCCTGCACGAAACGCAGCTGCCGCATGGCTTGCTGGAGCTGGAAATCACGGAAGGGGTCTTGATGGACAACGTCCACGCCAACGTGGAACTGATGCGGCGCCTGCAGGAGACGGGCATCCACCTGTCGATCGACGACTTCGGCACCGGCTATTCCTCGATGTCCTATCTGAAGCGCCTGCCGATCGACCAATTGAAGATCGACCGCAGCTTCGTGCACGACCTGCCCGGCGAGGGCGAAGCCATCGTCACGGCCATCATCGCCATGGCGCACAGCCTGCACCTGAAGGTGGTGGCCGAAGGGGTGGAAACCTTGCAGCAGGTGGAATTTTTAAGAACAGCGGGCTGCGACAACGTGCAGGGCTTCTTCTTCGCGCGACCGATGACGGCGGCGCAGCTGACGGCATTGCTGCTGGAGCGGCGCGACTGGAGCACGCGCACGAGCTTGCAGGCTTGAGGTCTGGCCAACGATATTGTCGGATTACGGCCGTTGGCCTAATCCGACCTACGCCATGCACAGGCAGGTCGGGTTAGCGCAATGCGCCCATGCCCCCGTAGGTCGGGTTAGCGCGAAGCGCGTAACCCGACGCCGCCCCCACATCAGGCCAGCTTGGCCGAATGCTCGCGCGTGGCGTGGAATGTCAGCTTCGGCCAGCGCTCTTCCGTCAAGCGCAAGTTGACGCCCGACGTGGCCAGGTAGGCCATGTTGCCGGCCGCATCGTAGGCCACGTTGTGGCCCAGCGCGTTCTCGAAATCCTGCAGGACGCGCTTGTCGTCGCAGCTGACCCAGCGCGCGCTGCTGATGCTGGTGCCTTCGAACACGGCGTCGACGCCATATTCGTTGAGCAAACGGCTGGCCACCACTTCGAACTGCAGCACGCCGACGGCGCCCAGTACCAGTTCGCCACCCTGCACCGGCTTGAAGACCTGGACCGCGCCCTCTTCGCCCAGCTGCTGCAAGCCCTTGTGCAACTGCTTGATTTTCAAGGGATTACGGATGCGCACGGAGCGGAAGAAGTCCGGCGCGAAGTACGGGATGCCGGTAAAGGTCAGCATCTCGCCTTCGGAAAAACTGTCGCCGATCTGCATGTTGCCGTGGTTCGGCAGGCCGATGATGTCGCCCGCGTACGCCTCTTCCACTTGTTCGCGCGAGGAAGCCATGAAGGTCACCACGTTCGACACCTTGATCTCGCGCCCCAGGCGCAAGTGCTTGACCTTCATGCCGCGCTCGAAACGTCCCGAGCACACGCGCAAAAAGGCGATGCGGTCGCGGTGCGCCGGGTCCATGTTCGCCTGGATCTTGAAGACGAAGCCGGTGAATGGCTGCTCGGTCGGATCGACGGAACGCACGGTCGCGTCGCGCGGGCGCGGCGCCGGCGCCCAGTCGACCAGCGCGGAAAGAATCTCGCGCACGCCGAAGTTGTTGATGGCCGAACCGAAGAACACGGGCGTCTGCACGCCGGAGAGGAATTCCTCCAGATTGAACGGGTTCGACGCGCCATGCACCAGTTCCACTTCCATGCGCAATTGATCCATCTCCAGCGGGAACATCTCCTGCAGGCGCGGATTGTCGATGCCCTTGATGATTTCGAAGGCGCCATCGGCCTTCTCTTCACCGGCCTTGAACAGCATGATCTCGTCCTTCAGCAGGTGGTACACGCCGCGGAAGTTCTTGCCCATGCCGATAGGCCAGGTGACGGGCGCGCACTGGATCTTCAGCACGGATTCGAGTTCGTCGAGCAGGTCCAGCGGATCGCGCGTCTCGCGGTCCATCTTGTTCATGAAGGTGACGATGGGCGTATTGCGCATGCGGCAGACGGCCAGCAGCTTGATCGTCTGCGCTTCCACGCCTTTGGCCGCATCGATCACCATCAACGCCGAGTCGACCGCCGTCAGCACGCGGTAGGTATCTTCCGAGAAGTCCTGGTGGCCCGGGGTGTCGAGCAGGTTGACGACGTGGTCGCGGAATTCGAACTGCATCACCGAGGAGGCGACGGAAATGCCGCGCTGCTTCTCGATCTCCATCCAGTCCGACGTCGCGTGGCGGCCCGATTTACGCGCCTTGACGGTACCGGCCATCTGGATCGCGCCCGAGAACAGCAGCAGTTTTTCCGTCAGCGTGGTTTTACCCGCATCCGGGTGGGAAATGATGCCGAAGGTGCGGCGGCGCTGCACTTCGCGCGCGATCACGGCCGGCGCCTTGCTGCTCGCTGGCGCTGCGGCGTTGTCCGCGCTGTCGGTGGAATCGGGGGTGTTGATGTCGTTCTCGTTGGCCATATTGGTGACCATAATATGGCCCTCGCAAAAAACCCTCGATTTTACAGAAGGATCGGCCTCCCGTGTGAACTGCTTCGCTCTGGAAAACGGCAAAATCGCCCACTTCATCAAGGGGTCACAATCCGCAGGCAACATTGCGCTGCAGAAATGTTGTCACCCTACCCTGGAAACCCGATGAAAATGCTCCTCACCCCCGCCATCCGACTCATGCAGCGCCTGCGCCTGCTGCCCAAATTCATGCTTGTCTGCCTGGTCTTCCTGCTGCCGCTGGCGCTGGCGACCACCCTGCTGATCTCGGAACTGGGCAAGTCGCTGGCCCAGGCGCAGGACGCGCAGCGGGGCGTGGCCTATGTACGCCAGCTGCAGGAAGGCACGCGCCTGCTGCAGCAGCGGCGCGGCCTCGAGCACTTGCGCCTGAGCGGCAAGGCGGGCATGGACAACACGGCCCTCAACGCGCGCATCACGGCCGCGCTGTCGGCCCTGGCGCGCTTGCCGGCGGGCGCGGACTTGCCGCAGGCGGCCGAACTGACGAAGCAGTGGCAGGCGCTGCTGGGCCGCCAGGCGGGCCTCGCGGCGCGCGACAGCTACGCGGCGCACACGGCGCTGCTGCGCCAGTCGGGCAAGCTGGCCCAGCTGGTGGCCGACCGTTCGCACCTGAGCCTGGACCCGGACGCGGGCGCCAACCACCTGAGCGCCGTGTTTACCGCCACCTTGCCCGACCTGGCCGAGAGCCTGTCCGACATCGGCGGGCGCGGCGCCGCCTACATCGACACTGGCCTGTTCGAAGCGAACGAAGACCAGCTCGTCAACGCCAACGCGCTGATCGCGCGCCACGAGCTGGAACGCCTGCCGGCCCGCTTCGATGAAATCATTGTCGCCAGGCCGGAACTGCGCGCCAGCCTGCAGCCGGCCCTGAAAGCCGTGCCGGCCGCGCTGGCCTTCCTCGAACGCACGAAGAATGAAGTGACGAATTCCTACGACCAGACGTCGGGCGCGCAATTCCATGCGGCCGGCATGCAGGCGATCGATGCCCTGCACGCGCTGTCCGGCGCCTCGGCCAGCGCGCTCGACAGCCTGCTGGCGCAGCGCATCGCGCGCGACGAGGCGCGCCGCGGCCTGATCCTCGCCGCCATGCTGCTGGTGCTGCTGGCCGCCGCCTACCTGTGCGCCGGTTTCTATACCGCCTTCGCGCGCGATGTGACGCAACTGCGCGTGGCCGTCGGCGCGGCGGCGGCGGGCGACCTGTCGCAGCGCATCACTTCGCAGGCGCACGACGAGATCGGCGACCTGGTGCGCGACTTCGGCGCCATGACGCACGGCCTGGCTACCCTGGTGCAGGATATCCGCGGCGGCGCGGCCGTCATCGCGGCGGCCGGCGCCGACATCGCCCAGGGCAACGCCGCCCTGTCCGGCCACACGGCCACGCAAGCGGACGCGCTGGGTGCCACCGTGGACTCGATGCGCGAGCTGACGGCCACCGTGGGCCGCAACGAAGCCCACGTAGGACAGGGGCGCACGCTGGTGGCGACAGCGGCCGACGTGGCCCTGCGCGGCGGGCAGACCGTGGGCGCCGTGGTCGAGACCATGGCGTCGATCAAGGCCAGCTCGCACAAGATCGTCGACATCATCGGCGTCATCAACGGCATCGCCTTCCAGACGAATATCCTGGCCCTGAACGCGGCCGTGGAAGCGGCGCGCGCGGGCGAGCAAGGGCGCGGCTTTGCCGTCGTGGCGTCCGAGGTGCGCAGCCTGGCGCAGCGCTCGAACGAGGCGGCGCTGGAAATCAAGCGCCTGATCGGCGATTCGGTCGCCACCGTGGATGCGGGCGGCGACCTGGTCAATGCAGCCGGCAGCACCATGCGCCAAGTCGTCGATGCGGTGCAGCAGGTGGCCGTGGTGATCGGACGCATCAGCAGCGCGGGCGCCGAACAGAATGGCGAGATCGCCCGCATCAACCAGGCGCTGGCACAGATCGACGACATGACGCGCCAGAACGCGGGTCTGGTCGATGAGGCGCGCGCCGGTTCGCAGCGCCTGCACCAGGAAGGCGAGGCGCTGACGCACGCCGTCAGCCGCTTCCGCCTGGGGCAACACGAGGTGCCAGGCACGCGCCAGCCACCCGCCGCGACCGTGCGCGACGGCTTGCCCAGCGTGCGTCCGGCCGGCCTGTGGAGCGCCAACAAGCCGCGCGTCATATCACAAAATCGTGCGGAACGGCGCAAGGCTAGCTAGTCAAAAGTGCGCACGTAGGACAAGGACTACAATTCCGCCTCAAAGGAGACTACAAAGTGGCGACTGCTAATCTTATGTTCGCCACTTACATAAGCTCTTAAAGTAGCTACATCGCGATCTGCACCGCGCGGGTTGAAAAAACGCCGTTATCACATCAGTACGGCAGTTTTTTTTGGCCAGCAACGCGGCAGTCGCACTCCGATGTAAAAAGCCTGTGAGGAATACTATGAGCCATACTCAACTTATCGCCCCGGTCCAGAAGAATCAGCTGCTGCCGCGCGCCATGCCGGCGGCCGGACGGGAAATCAAGCTTGCGTCGCGGGTTAGCCTCAGCAGTGCACAACAGAATGAATTGCTGGCCGCCCTGCCGCGCGCGGCGCTCGAATCGCTGTTCGAAGACCTGGAACTGGTGGAACTGCCTTTCGGCAAAGAACTGTATGCCTACGGTAACAACCTGGAATACAGCTATTTCCCCACCACCGCCATCATTTCGCTGCTGTATGTCATGGAAGACGGCGCCACGACGGAAATCGCCGTGGTCGGCCATGAAGGCGTGGCTGGTGCCTCGCTGCTGGCAGGCGAGCGCGCCATGTGCACGGCCGTCGTGCAAAGCGCCGGCTACGGTTACCGCCTGAAAACGCAAAGCCTGCGCGACGCCTTCAACCAGGGCGGCGCCCTGCCCCAACTGCTGATGCGCTACACCAACGCCCTGTTTGCGCAGATGGCGCAGAACGCCGTCGGCGGCCGCCACAGCTCCATCGAGCAAAAGCTGTGCCGCTGGCTGCTGGATCGCCTCGACCGTTCGCCATCGAATGAATTGAAAGTCACGCAAGAACTGATTTCCATCATGCTGGGCGTGCGCCGCGAAAGCATCACGGCCGCCGCCGGCAAGCTGCAGGAAGAAGGCTTGATCCATTATCGCCGCGGCAATATCACGGTGCTGGACCGCGCCGGCCTGGAATGCTATGCGGGCGAATGCTACAAGGTCGCCAAGACGGAATACGACCGCTTGCTGCGCGACGTTTCACGCTGCTGATCGGGCAAGATAGTTAAAAAAATGGCCGGGCTGCATGCCTGGCCATTTTTTTATCTCAAAGAAAATTACGCTTCGGCATCCGCATTGATGTCTTCCAGCTCCGGCGTCAGCGGCATGGGAATCACGGCTTCCACACAAGTCCCCTTGCCTTCCGGCCCCTGGCGCACGGTAAGGGTGCCGCCCAGCAGCAAGGCCCGCTCGCGCATGCCCAGCAAGCCATGCGACATCGGTTTTTGCAGCGCGTCTTCCGTGATGCCGATGCCGTCGTCGATCACGCGCAGCACCAGGCCGTGCTCGTTGCGTTTCAAGGTCACGCTGACCATGCCGGCCCGTGCATATTTGAGGATATTCGTCAGCGATTCCTGCACGATGCGGAACAGAGCGATCGTCAAGGTCGCTTCGCGGTTATCGATATTGATGGCCACGTCCGTATCGCAGCGCACCGAGCTCATGCGCGCAAAATCCTCGCAATAGCTTTCAATGGCGGCGCACAGGCCCAGGTTGTCCAGCAGGCTGGGACGCAGGTCTTCCACGATGCGGCGCTTCAGTTCCACCGTTTCCAGCAGGGTCGCCTTGGCGTGGCGCAACTGCGCAGCCAGTTCCGGCTGCGTGTGCGCCAACTGCTGCGTGACGGCGCCCAGGTCCATGCTGATCGAGGTCAGGTTGGCACCCAGTTCATCGTGCAGCTCGCGCGCCAGGCGCGCTTTTTCCACTTCGTTGACACTGATCAAATGACGCGACAGCACGGATAACTGCTCGGTACGCTTACTGACCGTCGATTCCAGGGTGTCGTTGGCATTTTGCAATGCATACTCGACGGCTGCCCGGTTCTGGAAGCTGCGCCGCACCAGCTGGTAAAACATGATCAGCACGAGGATGGCCAAGGCATTGATGCCGATGCCGAGCAGCACGGCTTTCTGGTACTCATGATAAAAGGCGGCGCTGCCGGTCGACAGCGCTTCATTCTGCTCGCGCGTCATGATCACCACCTGCAGACGGATCTCGTCCATGGTGGCGCGGTCATCGGTCACACGGGAAATGTTGACGATCTCGGCCAACCCGCCCTGCTTGTAGACGTCGATCGACTGTTGCAACATCGACATTTTTCGGCGGATCAGGCTTTTCAGCTGGCCCAGGTTTTTCAGCTGGGTGGGACTGCCCGCCAGCAAGGCTTGCAGCTCATTGAATTCGTTGTCGATTTCGGTGGCAGCGGTCTTCGACGGCCCCAGATAGGTTTCGGAGCCGGAAATGAAATAGCCGCGCAAGCTGCTTTCCGCATCGAGCACGAGCACGTTCAAATACTGCAGGCGGTCGGCCACCCGGGCGCTCTGGCTGAGCAAGGCATTCGTGCCCTTCAGCGACTCCAGGTTATGGTAAAGGCTGAAACCATTCAATACAAGCAACAAGGCGCACGTCACGCACAGGATCGTCTTGTACAGGGGCAGGCGGTGATTCGGGGCCGGTTGAGCGGTGAAATACATCCTGGTGTGCATCCTTAGCAAGGTTCGGCGCGGGAGAGAGCGCCGGCGCCGGCCAATTATAGTCCTCGCCACAAACTGCTGCACTGCACAACATCAAGTCGTGCCCGGCTAGCTGGCTGAGCGATCATGTTTCCATGATCGCACCGCAGCGCTAGTCAAGCAAATTGTTTTTCATTGCGTAATAGGTCAAGTCGCTGTTCGATTGCAAGCCCATTTTTTCCATGATGCGCGTACGGTAGGTACTCACCGTCTTGATGCTCAGCGACAAGGCCACGCCGATATCGGACACGGTGGCGCCGCGCGCCAGACGCAGGAAGACCTGGAACTCGCGGTCCGACAATTCCGTATGCAGGGCGGCATTCGTGTCGCGGTCGAACGACTGCGCCAGCAGCTCGCCCACGGTGGAGCTGACATAGCGGCGTCCCTGGAATACGGTGCGCACGGCCGTCATCAGCTCATCGGCTTCGCATTCCTTGTTCAGATAGCCATTCGCGCCCATCTTGAACAAGTTCAATGCATATTGCTGCGCGGGATAGCCGCTGAGTATCAGCACGGGCAATTCCGGCTGGCCCTGGCGGATCGTGCGCAAGGTATCGATGCCGCTCTGATCGGGCATGGCTATATCGAGCAGCAATACATCGCAAATTTCGCGGCGGGCGATATCGAGCGCTTCGCGCCCGGTACCGGCTTCCGCCACCACACTGAAGTCGCTTGACGACGAAAAAATCTGTTTGAACCCAGCTCGTACTATTTGGTGATCATCACAAATGGCAACGCGTATCATTGTTTCCCCTTAAATTTTCCTGGCCTGGGAAAGACTACCGGAACCTGAACGCTGCTCCGGCTTAGCGTCACTAACAAAAACGCAACATTAACATTATATTCAAAATATGGCGCGCCGTAGGGTAGCGTCAGCATCAAGGCGTAGCGCCCATGCAGTATAGTCAACTTAGTCAACCGCTACCGGACAACCCGACCTATATTGGTACAAATCTTATTTTAGCAAGTTTAAAATCGCAATTAATTCCTTGCGTATCCACACGCGGTCCAGCGGCGCTTCCTGCGGCACGGCAGGCATGGCCGGCAGCACTGGCAGCTCGTCGGCAATGGCATGCGATGCGCCACGGCTGTCGAGCTTGTTGCGCGCGCCGCTGATGGTAAAGCCCTGCTCGTACAGTAATTCGCGGATGCGGCGTATCAGCAGCACCTCATGGTGCTGATAATAACGGCGGTTGCCGCGTCGTTTGACCGGCTTGAGCTGGGAAAACTCCTGCTCCCAGTAGCGCAATACGTGCGGTTTGACGCCGCACAACTCGCTCACCTCGCCGATCGTGAAATAGCGTTTCGCCGGAATGGGCGGCAAGGCGATCAACTCGGTTTTACTGATGCGCTCGTTCATCGCCACTCACTCAGGCAGCACGTGCCAGCGGACTGGTCTCTTCGACCATGCTTTTCAGCTTCTGGCTCGCATGAAAGGTCACGACACGGCGCGCCGTGATGGGAATCTCTTCGCCCGTCTTCGGATTGCGGCCCGGCCGCTGCGGTTTGTCGCGCAACTGGAAATTGCCGAAACCGGACAGCTTGACAGCCTCGCCACGCTCGAGCGCATTGCGGATCTCGTCGAAAAAGGTCTCGACCATATCCTTCGCTTCGCGCTTGTTCAGGCCCACTTGCTCGAACAACAGTTCGGCCAGTTCCGCCTTGGTCAAGGTGGGTAAATCTTTTTCCGCTTCCTGGCGCACTTTGGCAACCAGCATGGCCCGATGCAAATCGGCGGCCAGTGCGGATTGCAATACGGCGGAATCAACGTCGCTGTTATTAATTTTCCTGCCCTGCCTTTTCTGTGCGCCCGAGCTCGCCACATGGCAAGCTCGTCTACGGTTGACGACGGAAAGGCCGTCACGCAAAAAGCGACGGCCAGTCCGGTAATTACGAACGCAGTTTCGCGTCGTGGCCCTGCTTGGCGGCATCGATCAGGACAGCCATCAGGCCATCGACGACATCGTCTTGCAGGGTGTTTTGAGTATCTTGCAAGCTAATCCGGAAAGCAAGGCTTTTTTCATCCGCTTCCAGACCTTTTCCACGATATTCATCAAATAAAACAATGGCTTGCACGATACGCGCCGCAGGGCTTGCCTTGGCGGCGGCATGGAAGCTGTCGAGCAGATCCTGCACGGCCACCGATTGCTTGACGACCACGGCCAAGTCGCGGCTGGCACCAGGGAATTTCGAGATTTCCTGGTACACGGGCACGACCCGCTGCGTCAGGGCTGCCGCGTCGACTTCGAACAGCACGGGCGCCAGCGGCAAGTCATACTTTTGCATCCAGCGCGGGTGCAATTCGCCGATGAAACCGATGACCTTGCCATCGAGCTCCACGTTGGCCGAACGGCCCGGATGCAGGGCCGGATGTTCCGCCTTGGTGAAACGCAAGACCAGCGGCGCGAACAGCGCTTCCAGGTCCGCTTTCACGTCGAAGAAGTCGACCGTGCGCGCAGCCTGGCCCCACTGCTCGTCCGCCACCGCGCCGTAGGCCATGGCCGCCACGCGCTTGGGCTGGGCGTAGCCGGCCACCGACAGCGGGCCGTTTTCCACGCTGTCGTCGCGCTGGTAGATGGCGCCCACTTCGAAGATGCGCACGCGGTTCGTCTTGCGGTTCAGGTTGTAGCGCACGTTGGCGATCAGGCTGCCGATCAGCGAGGAACGCATCACGCTCATCTGGCTGGCGATCGGGTTCTGCAATTTGATCGGGTGCGTGTTGCCCGAGAAATCGCGCTCCCACGCCGCATCGACAAAGCTCATGTTAACCACTTCCTGGAAGCCCAGGTCGGCCAGCTCATGACGTACCGCAAACAGCGAGCGGGTATTTTCCGGTGCAATCTGCATCACGTTCGCTGCCACGGGCGGCAAGGTCGGGATGTTTTCAAAGCCGTACACGCGCGCCACTTCCTCGATCAGGTCTTCCTCGATCTCGATGTCGAAACGGTAGCTGGGCGACGTCACGGAAAACACGCCGTCGGCCAGCGTGAACGGCAGGGCCAGGCGCGTGAAGATATCGGCGATCAGCGCATCGGTCAGCGGTACACCGATGACTTTTTGCGCGCGCGCCGTGCGCATGGTCACGGGCTGGCGTTGCGGCAAGTTCACTACATGGTCGTCGACGGGACCGACGGTGGTGGCCGGCGTGCCGCAGATTTCCACGATCAGGGCCGTGATGCGCTCGATGTGCTCGACGGTGGTGGCGAAATCGACGCCGCGTTCGAAGCGGTGCGCCGCATCGGTCGAGAAATTCAAACGGCGCGCGCGGCCTTGAATGGCGTTCGGCCACCAGAATGCCGCTTCCAGGTAGATGCTGTCCGTCTCGTCCGAGACCGAGCTGGCGTCGCCGCCCATGATGCCGGCCAGCGATTCGATTTCCTGCTCATCGGCAATGACGCCGATCCACTCGTCAACGGCAACGGTGTTGCCGTTCAACAGCTTCACGGATTCGCCCGCCTTGCCCCAACGTACGTCGAGGCTGCCGTGGATCTTTGCCAGGTCAAACACGTGGCTGGGACGGCCCAGTTCCAGCATGACATAATTGGAAATGTCGACCAGGGCCGACAGCGGACGCTGGCCGCTGCGCTCGAGGCGCTGCTTCATCCAGTCCGGCGTGGCGGCGCGGGCGTTCAAGCCGCGGATGACGCGGCCCGTGAAACGGCCGCACAGGTCCGGCGCGCTGACCTTCACGGGCAGGATTTCATCGCTGGAAACCGGCACGGTGCGGAACTGCGGCGCATTCAGGGGTACGCCCGTGAGGGCCGACACTTCGCGCGCCACGCCCAGCACGGACAGGCAGTCCGCCTTGTTCGGCGTCAACTTGATCGTGAATTTCAAGTCGTTCAAAGCAAAGTAATCGCGGAAATTCTGGCCGATCGGCGCGTCGTCCGGCAATTCCATCAAGCCGGCGTTTTCTTCCGACAATTTCAATTCGCGCGCGGAGCACAGCATGCCTTGCGACTCGACGCCGCGCAGCTGGCCCACCTTGATTTCAAACGGCTTGCCATCGGCGCCAGGGGGCAACACGGCGCCCGCCATCGCGCAGACGACTTTCAAGCCCGGGCGCACGTTGGGCGCGCCGCAGACGATGTTGAGCATGGTGCCCGTGCCGACATCGACCTGGCACACGTTCAGGCGGTCCGCATTCGGATGTTTTTCCATCTCCAGGACCAGGCCCACCACCACGTTCGAGAACGGGGGCGCGACAGGATCGACGTCTTCGACTTCGAGACCGGACATGGTCAGCAGATGGGCCAGTTCGTCCGAAGTCATCTTCGGATCGACCATGGTACGGAGCCAGTTTTCGGAAAATTGCATAATCAAGCCTTCAAAGGGTCAAAGCTCACAGCGCGAGCGCACGGGCGCTCAAGCGCCATGAATCAAACGGAACAACGCTTAGTTGAATTGCTTCAGGAACCTTAAATCGCCCTCGTAGAACAGGCGCAGGTCGTTGATGCCATAACGCAGCATCGTCAGGCGTTCCAGGCCGGAGCCGAAAGCAAAACCGATGAATTTCTCGGGATCGAGGCCAAAGTTCTTCACCACGGTCGGATGCACCTGGCCGGCGCCCGACACTTCCAGCCAGCGGCCTTTCAATGGGCCCGAGCCGAAGGCGATGTCGATCTCGGCCGACGGTTCCGTGAACGGGAAGTACGACGGACGGAAGCGCACCTGCAGGTCGTCCGTCTCGAAGAAGGCCTTGACGAAGTTCAGGTACACGCCCTTCAGGTCGGCAAAGCTGATGTCTTCGGCGATCCACAGGCCTTCGACCTGGTGGAACATCGGCGAATGGGTGGCGTCGCTGTCGACGCGGTAGGTACGGCCCGGCGCGATGACCTTGATCGGCGGCGTGTGCGTGCGCGCATAGCGCACCTGCATCGGGCTCGTGTGCGTGCGCAGCAGCAAGGGCTTGCCATCGGTGTCGTTGCCATCGATGTAGAAGGTGTCCTGCATGGAACGGGCTGGATGGTTTTCCGGGCTGTTCAGCGCCGTGAAGTTGGTCCAGTCGTTCTCGATTTCGGGGCCGTCGGCCACGTCGAAGCCGATCGAGCGGAAGATTTCCTCGACCCGCTCCCACGTGCGCATCACGGGATGGATGCCGCCTGGCATGCGGCCACGGCCTGGCAGGGTCACGTCGATCGCTTCGGCGTTCAGACGGCCTTGCATCTGGGCATCGGCCAGCGCATCACGGCGCGCCGTCAGCGCGTCTTCGATCTGCACTTTGACGGCGTTGATCAGGGCGCCCTGCGCCTTGCGCGCATCCGGGTCCAGTTTGCCCAGGCCCTTCATCATTTCGGTAATCTGGCCAGTCTTGCCCAGGTAGCGGGCTTTGGCGTTTTCAAGTGCGGCAGCGTCTGCGGCGGCGATAAAGTCAGCCTGGGCCGAGACGACGAGTTCTTCTAGGGAGTTCATGCGGCATTTCCTGTTTTGGACATCAATTCTGGACTCGGTTAGCTAAAATCCAACAATCAAAAACGGAAACGGGGCATAAGGTTCACACCCCTGCCCCGCTCTTTATAACGTCACCCTGGGGATGACGTTGTGCAATAACCGTGCTTACGCAGCGATTTTTGCTTTCACTGCGTTGACAATCGCAGCGAATGCTGGCTTGTCCATCACAGCCATATCGGCCAGGACTTTACGGTCCAGTTCGATATTTGCTTTTTTCAGACCGTTCATGAATACGCTGTACGTTACGCCATGCTCACGGGAAGCGGCGTTGATACGGGCGATCCACAGGCGGCGGAAAACGCGTTTCTTGTTGCGGCGATCGCGGTAAGCGTATTGGCCAGCGCGCATAACTGCTTGCTTGGCAACACGGTATACACGGCTGCGGCGACCACGGTAGCCTTTAGCTTGAACAAGAATCTTTTTATGACGGGCACGAGCTGTAACCCCACGTTTTACTCTAGGCATAGTAACTCCTTAAATTGAGTGTGAGATTAAGCAGTCGGCATCATGCGCATGACGGATGTGACATCCGATGCGTTGATGTTACGGGTACCGCGCAACTGACGTTTGTTCTTGGTGGTCTTCTTGGTCAGGATGTGGCGCTTGAACGCGTGACCCGACTTGACAGTTCCACCTGGACGCACGCGAAAACGTTTTTTCGCGGAGCTTTTGGTCTTCATTTTAGGCATAGCAATCTGTCCTCTTACGGACAGCTCCATTTATAACAGGATTGCAGGTGGCAACACGACGCTGCGCTTAGATGCCTGCTTTCACATGTTGTGCAGCGGATGCGAGTCCGCTACAGTTCACGCGGCCCGCACATTGCTGAGCGAGCCGCGCAAATTCTGCCTGGGGTTTGACGCCGCGCCAATGCTGGCACGCGCTGTGTTCACCCACAGTAAAACGCTATTGTAGCTTACTTCTTCTTCTTAGGCGAAAGAACCATGATCATTTGGCGGCCTTCCATCTTCGGGAACTGCTCGACCTGGCCATACGGCTCCAGATCGGCTTTCAGACGTTCCAGCATGCGGAAGCCAATATCCTGATGCGCCATCTCGCGGCCGCGAAAACGCAAGGTGATCTTGGTCTTATCGCCGTCTTCAAGGAACTTGATGAGATTACGCAACTTGATATTGTAGTCACCATCATCAGTCCCCGGACGGAATTTGACTTCCTTCACGAGGATGATCTTTTGCTTCAATTTGGCTTCGTGAGCTTTCTTTTGCTCCGAATACTTAAATTTGCCGTAGTCCATCAAACGGCACACCGGTGGCTGCGCGGTAGGCGCAATTTCCACCAGGTCGACATTTGCCTCTTCCGCCAGGCGGAAGGCTTCAGCCAAACTTACGATACCGAGTGGCTCGTTATCGACCCCGCTTAAACGCATTTCAGGGGCAGTGATTTCGCCATTGATGCGATGTGACTTGTCAGTAGCTATTGTAATTTCCTTTAAAAATCTTGTAAGACGGTCGTGCAGCGAGTTTCCTCGTCAGGCCTTGGTGTCGACTTCATGTTTGAGTCGCTCAATCAGGGCATCGACGGACATGACGCCCAGATCGACATTGCCCCGCGCCCGCACGGCCACTGTATTCGCATCCCGCTCTTTGTCGCCAATCACTAAGATGTAAGGCAATTTTTGTACGGAATGTTCACGTATTTTATAGGTAATCTTCTCGTTACGCAAATCAGCCTGTACGCGCAGCCCCGCTTTGCGCAGTTTTGTTGTAACTTCCTGTACATAGTCAGCTTGAGCGTCGGAAATATTCAACACCGACACCTGTACCGGCGACAACCACAGCGGCATGGCGCCCGCATAGTGTTCGATCAGGATGCCGATGAAACGTTCCAGCGAACCCACGATCGCGCGGTGCAGCATGATCGGCACCTGGCGCGTGTTGTCCACGGCCACGTATTCGGCGCCCAGGCGGCCCGGCATCGACGGATCGATCTGCACGGTGCCCACTTGCCATGCGCGGCCCAGGCTGTCTTTCAGGTGGTATTCGATCTTCGGACCGTAGAAGGCGCCCTCGCCCGGCAATTCCGTCCATTCCACGCCACAGGCGCGCAGGGCCGAACGCAAGGATTCCTCGGCAAAATCCCACGACTCTTCCGTGCCGATGCGGTTATCGGGACGCAAGGCCAGTTTCACGTCGATATTCGTAAAGCCGAACGCCGTGTACACATCCATGGCCTGCTGGTGGAAAGCCGTCACTTCGCCGGCGATCTGCTCTTCCAGGCAAAAGATGTGGCCGTCATCCTGCGTAAAACCGCGCACGCGCATCATGCCGTGCAAGGCGCCCGAAGGTTCATTGCGGTGGCATTGGCCGAATTCGCCGTAGCGCAATGGCAAGTCGCGGTAGCTGCGCATGCCATTGTTGAAAATCTGGATATGGCCTGGGCAATTCATCGGCTTCAGCGCATAGGCGCGGTTTTCCGATTCCGTGATGAACATGTTTTCACGGTAATTATCCCAGTGACCGGTTTTTTCCCACAGGCCACGGTCGAGGATTTGCGGCGCCTTGACTTCCTGGTAGCCGTTGACCTGGTACACATTGCGCATGTATTGCTCGACCTGCTGCCAGATGGACCAGCCCTTCGGGTGCCAGAAGATCAGGCCCGGCGCTTCTTCCTGGAAATGGAAGAAATCAAGCTGCTTGCCCAGTTTGCGGTGGTCGCGCTTTTCCGCCTCTTCCAGGTTGTGCAGATACAGTTCCTGGTCTTCCTTCTTGGCCCAGGCCGTGCCATAGATACGCTGCAGCATCTCGTTTTTCGAGTCGCCGCGCCAGTAGGCGCCGGCCAGCTTCATCAGTTTGAACACTTTCAGCTTGCCCGTCGACGGCACGTGGGGGCCGCGGCACAAGTCCGTAAACTTGCCTTCGGAATACAGCGACACTTCCTGGTCGGCCGGGATCGAGCCGATCAGTTCAGCCTTGTACGCTTCGCCGATGCCCTTGAAGTATTCGATGGCTTCGTCGCGCGCGACAACCTTGCGCGTGACTTGCTCGTCCTTCTTGGCCAGTTCCGCCATTTTCTTTTCGATCGCCGTCAAATCTTCCGGCGTGAACGGGCGCTTGTAGGCGAAGTCATAATAAAAACCGTTGTCGATCACGGGACCGATGGTCACTTGCGCGTCCGGGAACAATTCCTTGACGGCATACGCCAGCAAGTGGGCCGTCGAGTGGCGGATCACATCCAGGCCATCGGCGTCCTTGTCCGTGACGATTGCCAGTTCCGCGTCTTGCTCGATCAGATAGGAGGTATCGACCAGCTTGCCGTCGACCTTGCCCGCCAGGGCAGCCTTGGCCAGGCCGGTACCAATATTGGCCGCAACCTGGGCCACGGTGACCGGGCCGTCGAATTGACGGGCGGAACCATCGGGAAGTCGGATTGTAAGCATATTGATCTCCATATCGGCGCTGGCGCCAGGTAAAACTGCAATGAATGGTGTGGACTGAAAAACTGAAAGGAAAACGCAGACGCAAAAAAACGCGGACTAGCCGCGTTTTTCACTTTTTTGAGACAAAGGAAACCCGTTCGACTAGCGTCACTCCCAAAGCTTGGTAGTAGTTCGCGGTGTCATAACCGGTTTACCCTTTCTCTCTAACTGCATTCTGGTGGGCGGTGAGGAATTCGAATCCCCGACCCCTTGGATGTCGACCAAGTATTCTAACCAGCTGAACTAACCGCCCGTAAAACTTTTGTTGATCATTTTATTTTAAATGACCGCTTGCGGCTTGCGCCAGCTTAAAAACCATCTACTGCTAAATTCTGGTGGGCGGTGAGGAATTCGAATCCCCGACCCCTTGGATGTCGACCAAGTATTCTAACCAGCTGAACTAACCGCCCCGAAGACCAGCATTATAGAGAGGCTTTCCCAGAATGACAAGGGCTGTTTTACAGGAAACTTTAATCTGTTTTTCATCCGCTTCCCGGGCGTCAGCCCTCTTTATATAGAGTCGGCCCGGCGCGCGCGGAATGCCGCTAGAATCGCGGCATGAACTCCACCCTATTCGCCTGGCTGAAAACCCTGAGCCGTCTCTGCGGTTTTGAAACGGCCGACTCCTTCCCGCCCAATCATCCCTACGCGCGCACGCGCTGGGAAGCCGCGTATTTCGATATCGCCTCCGACGTGAAACCCGACGAAATCGAACGGCGCCTCTGTGCGGCCATCGCCAACACGCCGAGCGTCTTCGCCTACATCACCAATCCCACGCCGCGCATGCAGCGCGCGCTGCTGAACGTGATCCACGACCGGCTGCGGCGCCAGCCCGGCGCGGGCGCCACCGACCTGGTCCTGTTGTTGATCAATGCCTACGCCAGCGACCACATCACGGAAGCCGTGCCCGGCCTACGCGCCCTGATCCTCAATACCGCACAGGAAGACACGAATCTGCGCGTGCATGCGATCCTGGAATTATTGGTGGGCACGCCACGGGGACTGGACGTGATCGACATGTAGTCGTCACGCATGATTGGCGGGCACATGGCGCGCCCGCCAGCGCATGAACGGTGTTTCCACCACGCTATACAAGAGCCAGCCAGTGACGATACTGACGGAGATACTGATGAGTATCGCCGGCAGGCTATCCGGCCCATAAGCAAAGTCTTGCAAGAAGGGGCGCAGCACAATGCACAGCTGCTTGTGCAGCAAATAAATCGCATACGACCACAGGGCCAGGCTGGCCGCGCCGGGCACGCGCAGTTTATATAAGGCGCTGGCCGGGCTGAGCGCGGCGATCAGCAGCAAGCTGAAACTGGCGGCCAGAGCCGGATAGCCGAACACCGTTACCGCATAGCCATAGTGATCGTTAAGAAACACATAAAACATCAGCGCCGTACCGGCAATTCCTGCCAGCAAGGTGCGGTTGCCATAGGAGGTCAGGCGCGCCCAGGCGCCAGGGTGGAAATTCTTCAGCAGCGCCAAGGCCACGCCCGCCACCAGCTCGTCGAAGCGGCACCACGAGGCGTAATAAATATACTTGTAATAGCCGAGACCGCCGCGCGGCACGTGCACATACTCATCCCACAGGTAGGCGCGCACCAGCATGCCGGCGATCAAGCTGGCGGCCACGGCCAGCCACGCCCACAGCAGCGACTTGCGGCAGGCGGCGATCAGCAGCGCCACGGCCGGCAGCAGCACATAGAACTGCTCTTCCACGCACAGCGACCATGCATGGGAAAACGCCGTGCCCGGTGTCAGATTGATGTTTTGCGTAAAGGTCAGAAATTTCCACAGTGGCAGCAGCGCGCTGTCGCCACGAAACGCGGGCCACACATAATACAAAGCCAGCACGACATAGAAATTGGGCAAGGTACGCAGGAAACGCCGCGCATAGAATCGGGGCAAGGAAAACCCGTGTTCGCTGCGCAAGGCCGCGAAGATCTGGTTGCCGATCAGATAGCCGCTGAGGGCAAAGAACAGGTCCACGCCCGCCCAGCCGATCTCTCCCCAGAAACCGAACGCCCCGCCCTCGCTGACGAACAGCAAATAATGGTTCATGAAGACGAGCACGATGGCCAGCGCGCGCAAGGTATCGAGGCCATACAGGCGGGAAGGATGGGACGTACTGGACATGGAATCGGCAAGGAAAACAACGGTGGCGCCGATCATGCCACGGCGCACCTTGCCGTGGCCAACTTTTTGCGGGCGTGCAAGGCGAATCCCGCTAAAATATGCCGACCCCGCTTTCCCTTCCCGCAACCGCATAGGATATGTCCAGCATGAGCAGCGCACTCCACTTCAAGTCCATCAACTACACGGGCCAGGGCAGCGGCCCGCGCCTGATCGTCACCGGCGCCGTGCACGGCAATGAAACCTGCGGCACCAAGGGCATCCACCGCGTGATGGCTGAACTCGACAGCGGCGCCCTCTCCATTGTGGCCGGCAGCGTCACGTTCGTGCCCATCACCAACCCGCTGGCCTACGCCAAGGGCGTGCGCAGCGGCGACCGCAACCTGAACCGCAACCTGTTCCCGAACGACCATCCGCAGGATTTCGAAGACCGTATCGCCAATTGGCTGTGCCCTTTGCTGGGCCAGCACGACGTGCTGCTGGACTTGCACTCGTTCAATGCCGACAGCCAGCCTTTCGTCATGGTGGGGCCGCGCAACAACGATGGCCCGCTGCAGCCGTTTCAACAGGAAGACAAGGAACGCGCGCTGGCGCGCCGCCTGGGCGTGCGCCGCTTCGTCGATGGCTGGCTGCATGCGTATGGCCAGGGCGTGCAGCGCCGCCTGGGCAATAGCGACCAGGTGGGCCTGGTCTTGCGCTACGGCGTGGGCACGACCGAATACATGCGCTCGACGGGCGGCTACGCCCTGACGCTGGAATGCGGCCAGCACGCGGACCCGGCCGCGCCGGATGTTGCCTACCGCGCCATCATGAACACCCTGGCCTTCCTCGGCTTCATCGACGCGCCGCAGCCTGAACCGATCGCCGACGCGGACATGGAAGCGCTGAACATGGTCGTCGTGCACGACAAGCTGCATGCAAGCGACCGCTTCATCAAGACCTGGTCCAGCTTTGACAAGGTCAAACAGGGCGAGCAGATCGGCGTGCGCGCGGACGGCACGCCAGTGACGGCCGAGTTCGACGCCTACATCCTCTTCCCGGACGTCAACGCGCAAGCCAATGCCGAGTGGTATTACCTGGCGCGGGTAGCCAGCAGCTTTTGATTAGTGGCCGACCGACCTGGAGAACAGGTTAATCACCAGCACGCCGGCAATGATCAGCCCCAGGCCGATCAAGGCCGGCATATCGAGGCTTTGCTTGAACCAGAACCAGCCGACGGCGGAAATGAGCACGATGCCCACGCCCGACCAGATCGCGTAAACGATGCCGGTAGGAATGACCTTCAGGGTCAGCGACAAACACCAGAAGGCGATGCTGTAGCCGAGCACGGTGATGATGCTGGGCCACAAGCGGCTGAAGCCCTCGGACGCCTTCAAGGCGCTGGTGGCGATCACTTCGGCGATGATGGCGATGGCCAGGTAGAAATACGTCATGGCAAGACTCATGCTGGCATCCCTATTGCGGGCTGAGCAATTTCAAGCCCAGGATGCCGGAGACGATCAGGGCGATGCAGGCGATGCGCGCGGCGCTGGCCGGTTCGCCCAGCACCATGATGCCGAAGATGGCCGTGCCCACGGTGCCGATGCCCGTCCAGATGGCGTAGGCCGTGCCCAGAGGCAAGGTGCGCAAGGCCAGGCCCAGCATCACCACGCTGCCCAGCATGGACACCGCCGTCAAGACGGAGGGCACGAGGCGGGTAAAACCGGCGCTATATTTGAGGCCGATGGCCCAGCCGATTTCCAGCAAGCCCGCCAATACCAGAATGATCCACGCCATCTATTTCTCCCGAGGCGGCAGGGTCGTCCCCGCCATGCAGCCCCCACATCGAGCGGGGTCGTCCCCACAGGAGCAAAAGGAAAAGTATACCATCGGGTGAAAACTCTTGCCCCGGGCACACTATCGCTAGTGCCACCGCTCTAATCGAAAGTTGCCAAAAAACATGCACATGGCAGCATAATTGGGCATTCACACACACCCGGGAACAATGATGCTGCTACTGGCCCAAATCCTTACCGCCCTCATCCTGCTGCTGCACGTCTACATCGTGCTGCTGGAAACCGTGCTGTTCAATGCGCGCGGACGCAAGGTGTTTGGCTTGTCCAAGGAAAAGGCGGAGGTCGTGCGCCCCGCCATGTCGAACCAGGGCTGCTACAACGGCTTTCTGGTGGCGGCACTGGCGCTGGGCTTTTTTCACCCGGACGCGGCCATCGCCCATGCATTCACCGTCTTCGGCCTGGCCTGCATCGCCGTGGCCGGCGTGTGGGGCGCGGCCACCGTCATGACGCGTATCCTCTATCTGCAAACGGTTCCTGCCGTCATCGCCCTGCTGCTGTTCCACTTCGCCTGATACCTGGCGGGACGGTCGACCGGGCGCCCCGCCACCCGCTTGCCTGACAAATCCAGTTCCCAGCACGTTTTTTATTTATATCGTAAAGTTACGATATTGAAATTCACAAAAGACGATACATATATCGCTTGAAGACGAACATCGACCAGGAGAAACAGCATGGACATCGACGCCATCCACAAGGCGCTGGCCAATCCCGTACGACGGCAGATTTTGCAGTGGCTGAAGGAGCCGGAGCAGTATTTTTGCGAACAGGACCATCCGCTCGACTTTGGCGTCTGCGCCGGCCTGATCGACCGCCGGCTGGGACTGTCGCAATCAACGGTCTCGGCGCACCTGGCCACCCTGCAAAAGGCCGGTTTAATTTCCGCCAGGAAAGTTGGCCAATGGAGCTTTTTCAAGCGCAATGAAGCCACCATCCAGGCCTTTCTGGACCACATGCAGCAAGGTTTGTAATAGCAACCCCATCCATATCGCCGTTCGCGGCACTCTCGACAGGAAAGATAGCAACCATGACCACTTTATTCGATCCCATCACCATTGGCAGCCTGCAACTGAAAAACCGCATCATCATGGCGCCGCTGACGCGTTCGCGCGCCGGCAATCCGGGCCGCGTGCCCAACGCCCTGATGGCCGAGTACTACACGCAGCGCGCCTCGGCCGGCATGATCATCTCGGAAGCGACGGCCGTCACGCCGCAGGGCGTGGGCTATGCCGACACGCCCGGCATCTGGTCCGACGAGCAAGTGGAAGGCTGGAAACACATCACCAAGGCCGTGCATGACGCGGGTGGCCTGATCGTGCTGCAACTGTGGCATGTGGGCCGCATTTCCGCGCCCGTCTTCCTCGATGGCGACCTGCCCGTGGCGCCCAGCGCCGTCAAACCGGCCGGCCATGTCAGCCTGGTGCGCCCGAAACAGGAATACGTCACGCCGCGCGCGCTCGATGCGGAAGAAATTCCCGGCATCGTGGCGGCCTACCGCCTGGGCGCCGAAAATGCGAAAAAAGCGGGCTTCGACGGCGTGGAAATCCATGGCGCCAATGGTTATCTGCTCGACCAGTTCCTGCAAGACAGCACCAACTTGCGCACCGACAACTATGGCGGCTCGATTGAAAACCGCGCCAGATTGATGCTGGAAGTGACGGACGCGTGCATCGAAGTATGGGGCGCCGACAAGGTCGGCATGCACCTGGCGCCGCGCCGCGACGCGCACGACATGGGCGATTCGAACCCGCGCGCCACCTTCGGCTATGTGGCGCGCGAACTGGGCAAACGGGGCATCGCTTTCATCTGCGCGCGCGAAGCGCTCGGCGAAGACCGCCTGGGCCCCTACCTGAAGCAGGAATTCGGCGGCGTGTACATTGCCAACGAGAAAATGGACAAGGCGGCGGCCGAAGCCTTGCTGGCCAAGGGCGAAGCCGATGCCGTGGCCTTTGGCCTGTGGTTCATCGCCAACCCCGACCTGCCCATCCGCCTGCACAGCGACGCGCCGCTCAATCCGCTGAACCCGGACACCCTGTATGCACCGGATGCTGCCGGCTACACGGACTACCCGGCACTGGCGGCACAAGCCTAAACAGCGCCCTGAGCACACCCTGAGCGGCTCTGCGCCTCTCCCCCCACGCGGCGGGCGCAACGACCCCAACGCAGTTCCTGCGCAATGATCGTGGCGGCCGCCGTTTTTGCCTGTTTTTCAGCGCCATCGGCGCCGGGCCGGCCGGGCCGGGCGGCGCGCCTGCACGCTGCTGAAGACGCGGCGTATCACCTCGGCCGGTACGGCATGCTCGCGCAGATAGGCCGTCGCGACCGTCCGGCCGAGGGCGTGATGAAACGCCACGCCACGCTCGACGAGCTCGGCCATCACTTTGTCCGTTCGGACATTGTTTCCATGTACATCATCGACATTGTTTTTCATGCCATGGCTCCCTATCGGGTGAATCAACCCTGCATCAAGTTTTGACCACATACCGTGCATTTAGTGCCCGGCACAGGAAGCAAGCATGGTTAAAATGGCAGTACAAACAGCGCCGACACCGCATGGATAGCGGCCTCGACTGCTTGTCGCCACCGCCAGCCCCGTATAGAATGCCTGCGCAGAATTTTTGCTTCAAGGAAAATGGCCACCAGCGCCATCCCATTAAAACAGTGTCACTGAAGGGTATCAATGGACGATTTATTTGTACAAGCGGGCGACTTGCCGACCTGGCACCAGCGCTGCGCGCTGCGCGTGCTGCACCTGTTCGGCTGGCGCATGCGCTTCCGCCCCTTGCCGGGGCCGCGCGGCATCGCCGTCGTCTACCCGCATACGTCCAACTGGGATTTCATGGTCGGCCTGTTCGGCAAATGGGCGCTGTCCTTGCCGTTCCGCTGGCTGGCCAAGGATTCGCTGTTCCGCGGCCCCATGGGCAAGGTGCTGCGCTACCTGGGCGGCGAACCCGTCGACCGCAGCACCACCAGCGGCACGATCGGCCGCCAGGCCGAGCGCATGCTGGCCGCCGACTGGTACTGGCTGGCCATCACGCCGGAAGCGACGCGCAGCTACCGGCCGAACTGGAAAAGCGGCTTTTATCACCTGGCCGTGGCCGCCAAGGTGCCGCTGTTGCTGGTCTACATCGACTATCCGAACAAAGTGCTGGGCGTCGTCGACCATTTGTACTTGACAGGCGACAAGGACGCCGACATGGCGGCGATTGCCGCCGTGTATGCGGGCCACCAGGGCTTGCATCCGGAAAAAGCGGCGCCCATCGTGCTGTCCGACAAGCGCCCCGGCGCTTAATTCATTCCCATCAGCACCACGCCAGCGGCCGTCAAGGCCACGCCGGCCAGGCGCAGCACGCGCTCGGCCAGCACCTGGCCAATGCAACGTCCCGCACACAGCAGCACGGCCGAGGCCAGCATGAAACCGCACGCGGCCGACGCGGCCGGCAATTCCTGTCCATGCGCATTGCCATGCGCCAGCGCAAACAGGCCCACCAATCCCATGCCTAGCCAGTTCGGCAAGGCCAGCGCCAGCGCGATGGCCAGCCCCACCAGCGCCACCGTGGCGGCGATGCCCGTTTCCAGCCCCAGCACCGTCAGGCCCGCCATGCCGGCCAGCGCGCCGAGCAGCATCATGCCGAGGAAGGTGGCGGGCTGGGCCAGGCTGCCGCGCTGCTGGCCGCCCCAGAGACCCACGCCCAGCATGGCCAGCAAATGGTCGATGCCCGTGAACGGATGGGCGAAACCGGCCAGGAAGCCCACGCTTTCGCCATGGCCTGGGTGGGCCATGGCAGGCAAAGCCAGCAGGCACAGGGCAGCCACGGCGGCCGTTTTCTTCATCAGTCTTGCGCTCATTGCAGCTCCTTGCCTGGTTGATCGAGCAAACCTTGCTCGCGGATAAAATCGATCACGGCCTGCACGCCGTCGCCGCTGCGCAGGTTGGTGAAGACAAAGGGGCGCTCGCCGCGCTGCTGCCTGGCGTCGCGGGCCATCACGCCCAAGTCCGCGCCCACGTGCGGCGCCAGGTCCGTCTTGTTAATGATCAGCAAATCGGAACGCGTGATGCCGGGCCCGCCCTTGCGCGGAATCTTTTCGCCGCCAGCCACGTCGATCACGTAAATCGTCAGGTCCGACAGTTCCGGGCTGAAAGTGGCGGCCAAATTATCCCCGCCCGATTCGACCAGGATCAAATCGAGATTGGGAAAATCGGCCTGCATGCGCGCGATCGCTTCCAGATTGATCGACGCATCCTCGCGGATGGCCGTGTGCGGGCAGCCGCCCGTCTCCACGCCCATCAGCCGCTCGGCCGGCAAGGCATCGGCGCGCAGCAGGATTTCCATGTCTTCCTTGGTATAGATGTCGTTCGTGATGACGGCCATGTCGTAGCGCTCGCGCATGCCCTTGCACAGCATTTCGCACAGGGCCGTCTTGCCCGAGCCAACGGGCCCGCCTATGCCCACGCGCAAGGGATTGGAGGTAATCGATGTCATTGTTGCTCTCTCATAGAATGATTCAGGAACGGTAAAGCCGGCTGTACTGCACTTCGTGCCGCATCGACAGCAGCGACAGGCCCGGCGCCCAGTTGCCCATCTCGTCGTCTGCCAAGGTTTGCGCCGTGAGGGCCGCCGCTTCCAGGTCCGGCCGCAGCGACAGCAACAGGCGCTGGCCCGCCACCTGCCCCAGCGGCACGGATTTCACGCAAACGAGCACCTGGTTTTCCGCCCAGGCGAACAGCATGGCCAGCAGCGCCTCTTCGCGCGGAATGGCCAGCGCCGCCACGGCGCAGGCATACGCGGTGGGCAGGGCCACTTCCGGCTGGCCCTGCAGCATGTCGATCAGGACACCGTCCGCCACGCCCAGTTCGGCCAGCAGCTTGGTCAAGGAATAGCCCATCTGGATGGTTTCGGCGCGAAATTCCGCCGTGTCGCGCGAAGCGATGAAACGCTCGCTCCAGCGCTGCACGGCGCGCAGATCCTGCGCTTCAAACGCCTGCATCAAACGCCAGCACAGGGGCGCTTCCCAGCGCGCCACCACCTGCGCCAGGTGTTGCGCGATCCAGTCGCGCGCCGTGGCCGCATCCGTCACCAGGTTTGACTCCAGCGCCGCTTCCAGCCCCTGCGAATAGCTGTAGGCGCCGATCGGCAAGGCCGGACTGGCAAACTGCAGCAGATGCAGCAGGGCCGACGCCTGCATCACGCAGTGTCACCGGGGCGGTGGATTTTCTGCCGCAGCGGCACGGGCGCCAGCAAATGCTGGCCGTGGCCGTCGTGGTGGCCATGGCCGCCGCCGTACGCGCCCGCTTCCGGCTCGAACGGTGCCTCTTCCTCCGTCACGGTCGCCTGCAAGCCTTCGAGCATTTCCTTCAGCACCACGTCCTTGCGGATGCGCAAAAAACCGTCGCCCACCTGCGCCTGCGTGTGGCGGTTCCCCAGGTGGAAAGCGCAGCGCAGCAGGGTATGCGCGTCCGCGCAGCGCACCAGATAGGTCGGTTCGCGCGCGGCGACGATCCGCACCACCTGCCCGCCCGGCCCCGTCATGCGCTCGCCGTCGCGCAGCACCGTGCCGCGCACGGTGAACACGGCCACGTCCTCGCCATTTGACAGCACGGCGCGCAACCGGCATTTTTCGCGCTGGTCATAGGGCAGTACCAGTTGAGCAACGGCGGCGCGATGGTCTTCTGCCGTCAGTTTGGTATGCAAAGTGAGCATGCTTGTCTCCCGCTTAAAATAGAAAATAGCGCTGCGCCATGGGCAGCACGGCCGCCGCCTCGCACACGAGCAGCTGGCCGTCGGCGCGCACGGCGTAGGTTTCCGGGTCCACTTCCATGTGCGGCGTGGCGCCGTTGTGGATCATGTCCGCCTTGCGCAAGCCGCGCATGTTTTTCACGGCGATGATGGATTTATTGAGTTTGAGCTGGTGCCCGATATCGAGGTCGTAGGCCGCTTGCGAGACAAAGGTGAACGACTTTTTCAGGCCGCCGCCGAAGGCGCCGAACATCATGCGGTAATGCACGGGCTGCGGCGTGGGAATCGAGGCATTCGGGTCGCCCATCTGCGCGGCCGCGATCATGCCGCCCTTTAAAATCATCGACGGCTTGACGCCGAAGAAGGCCGGCTTCCACAGCACGATGTCGGCGATCTTGCCCGCCTCGATGGAGCCCACCACGTGCGAAATCCCGTGTGTGATGGCCGGGTTGATCGTGTACTTGGCGATGTAGCGCTTGGCGCGGAAGTTATCGCTGCGCGCCGTGTCTGGCGCCAGCGCCCCCCGCTGCACCTTCATCTTGTGCGCCGTCTGCCAGGTGCGCATGATCACTTCGCCCACGCGGCCCATCGCTTGCGAATCGGACGACATCATCGAGATGGCGCCGATATCGTGCAAGATATCTTCCGCGGCGATGGTTTCGCGGCGGATGCGCGACTCGGCAAAGGCCACGTCTTCGGCAATGGCCGGGTCCAGGTGGTGGCACACCATCAGCATGTCCAGGTGCTCGTCGAGCGTGTTGACGGTGAATGGGCGCGTCGGGTTGGTCGACGAGGGCAGCACGTTGGGCTGGCCCACGGCGGCGATGATGTCGGGCGCATGGCCGCCGCCCGCCCCTTCCGTATGAAACGTGTGGATGGTGCGGTCCTTGAAGGCGGCCAGGGTGTGCTCAAGGAAGCCGCCCTCGTTGAGGGTGTCGCTGTGCAGCGCCACCTGGATGTCCATGCGCTCGGCGACGGACAGGCAATTGTCGATGGCGGCCGGCGTGCTGCCCCAGTCCTCATGCAGTTTGAGGCCGATGGCGCCCGCGCGCACCTGCTCGACCAAAGGCAGCGGCAGGCTGACGTTACCTTTTCCCATGAAGCCCAGGTTCATCGGGAAGGCGTCGGCGGCCGCCAGCATGGCGTGCAGATGCCATGGTCCCGGCGTGCACGTGGTGGCGGCCGTGCCCACGGCCGGCCCCGTGCCGCCGCCCAGCATGGTCGTCACGCCGCTCATCAGGGCTTCCTCTATCTGCTGCGGGCAGATGAAGTGGATGTGCGTATCGACGCCGCCGGCCGTGACGATCATGCCTTCGCCGGCGATGATTTCCGTCGCGCCGCCGATGACCAGGGTCACGCCGGGCTGGATGTCGGGATTGCCGGCCTTGCCGATGCCGAAGATCAGGCCGTTTTTCAGGCCGATATCGGCCTTCACGACGCCCCAGTGGTCGAGGATGACGGCATTCGTGATGACGGTGTCCATCACCTCGGCCGCGCAGCGCTGCGACTGGCCCATGCCGTCGCGGATCACCTTGCCGCCACCGAATTTCACCTCTTCGCCGTAGACCGCGTAGTCATGCTCGATCTCGATGAACAGTGCCGTGTCGGCCAGGCGGATGCGGTCGCCCTTGGTGGGGCCGAACATCTCGGCATACGCGCTGCGGGGAATGCTGGCCATCTCAATCCTTTCCCGGTGGAGTGTCTTGCAGTTCGCCCATCACTTCGCCATTGAAACCGTACACCTTGCGCTCGCCCGCCAGCGCCACCAGTTCCACCGTGCGCTGCTGGCCCGGCTCGAAGCGCACGGCCGTGCCGGCCGTGATATTGAGGCGCATGCCGTAGGCGCGCCAACGCTCGAAGGCCAGCGCCGGATTGACTTCAAAAAAGTGGAAGTGCGAACCGACCTGGATGGGCCGGTCGCCGCGATTGGCCACCACCACGGTGGCCGTGGCGCGCCCCGCATTCAAGCTGATTTCACCTTCTTCCAATTGGTATTCGCCTGGGGTCATGAGGGGCTCCTGTCAATGTCGCTTGTATGGTTACGGTATCGGGTGGTGCACGGTCACCAGCTTGCTGCCATCGGGGAAAGTCGCTTCCACCTGGATGTCGGGGATCATCTCGGCGATGCCGTCCATGACGTCGGCGCGCGAAAGTATCTTGGTGCCGTCCGACATCAGCTGCGCCACCGACTTGCCGTCGCGCGCCCCTTCCATGATGGCGGCGCTGATCAGGGCTACCGCTTCCGGATAATTCAATTTCAAGCCGCGCGCCAGGCGCCGTTCGGCCAGCAGCGCGGCCGTAAAAATGAGCAGCTTGTCTTTTTCGCGGGGTGTCAGGTCCATGGTTTTCCTTGCGCTTCTTTCCTGCGCTTCTTTTATGATTAAGTGTTCCAGATGCGGGGCACGACGGCCTCGCGTCCCAGCATGGCGGGGCGCAGCAACTGCCAGGCGGCCAGCATGATCGCGCGCGCCGCCTCGCTGTCGCCGCACAGCAGGCGCACCACCACCAGCGCTTTCATCTGCGTCGCGCCAAACGCGGCGCCAGCCGGCACGGCGATCGCGCGCACGGCCGCCAGCACGGCGGGAGAAAGGGGCGTGCCGACGGCGATCAGGGTGGCGCACACCGTGTGCCCGCCCAATCCCAGGGGGCTGGCCATCAGGGCGCCGCCCGCGGCCAGCACGCCCGGCTCCCACCACAGCAGCTTGCCGCCGCGGCGGATCCGCACCTGCTGGCTGATGCTGCCCGTCTTAAAAATTTCGCCCGCGGCGCTGCGGCCCAGGCAAACGATGTCGCAGCCGATGTAGCCGGCGTCCGCCGCCAGTTCCACCTCATGGCGCAGGCGCACGCAAGCCTGGTCGAAGAAAATGCTTTCCTGCGGCAGCCACTCGATCGCCGCGCCGCTGACCGCGCGCAGCACGATGTGCTGGCCCGAGACATGGCCGTTGGCGCGATACCATTTGGCGGCGCCGGGCGAGGTCAGCAAGGCGTGCGCGCCCTCGCCCACCGTGGCGTCGACGGCCAGCTGGTCGCCGCCCACCACGCCGCCAGGCGGATGGATGATGATGGCGTGGCAGACGGCATCGCCTTCCGGGTACAGGGGCTTTTGCACGCGCAGGGGGCCGCTGTGCGTGCGCTCGACGAGGCGGCTGACGCCATCGTGCAGCGCGAAGCCCAGGCGCAGGTGCGCCTGCCAGGCGCCGTGTGCGCCGGCTGGTGGAGGCATGACTGGATGGCTGCTGTCTGGCATGCGGGGCAATCGCGTAAATAAGCGATTACCTAAGCAGGATATGTGCCAGCGTCAGGGGAAGAAAAAGTGAACATTGCGCACCGCGTTGCAGCGGATGCACTGCCATGGTGCATCGGCCGCACCGCGGCGCTTATGCCTGGGCCATGGCCAGGGTGCGCCGTTCGCGCAGCAAGGCCGTAAACAGTGCGGCGCCCAGGGGGCGGCTGAAATAATAGCCTTGCATTTCATCGCAGCCGTGTTCCGTCAGGAAGTCGACCTGCTCGCGCGTTTCCACGCCTTCGGCGATGACGCGCATGTCGAGGTTGTGCGCCAGCGAGATGACGGAGCGGGCGATGGCCGCGTCGCTGCTGCTGGTGGTGACGTCGTCGACGAAGGATTTGTCGATCTTCAGCACGTCGATGGGAAAGCGCTTCAGGTAACCGAGGCTGGAATAGCCGGTGCCGAAGTCGTCGAGCGAAATGCCCACGCCGATGTCCTTCAGGCGCGTGAGGGCCGCCACGGCCTTGTCCGGGTCGCCCATCACCGTGCTTTCCGTGATCTCGATGCCCAGGCAGGCGGGCGCGATTCCGTACTTGCGCAGGGCCGCCTCGACGAACGGCACCGTGCGGTCCTGCGCGAACTGCTTGCCGGACAGGTTGACGGCCACCTTGATGCTGCCCAGGCCCGCATCGTGCCACACGCGAATTTGCGCGCACACGCTTTCAAGCACCCACTCGCCGATGGCCGTGATCAATCCATATTCCTCGGCCAGCGCGATGAACAGGCCGGGCGGCACCTTGCCCAGCACAGGGTTATTCCAGCGCAATAACGCTTCCGCACCCAGCATGGCGCCCGTGCGCAAGCACATCTGCGGCTGGTAGTGCACTTCGAATTCGTCGCGGCCGATGGCGCCGCGCAGCTGCTGCTGCATGGCCAGGCGGGCGCGGATATCGCTGCCCATGCGCTCGGTGAAGAAGGCGTAATGGTCGCGCCCCATTTCCTTGGCGCGCACGAGGGCCGTGTCGGCGTGGCGCAGCACGTCGTCGAGGCTGTCGCCGTCGGCCGGGCACATGGCGATGCCGATGCTGGTGGTCAGCGCCAGGCGCTCGCCGTCAACACTCAATTCTTCGCGCAAGCCGGCCAAGATGGTTTGCGCCAGCCCCAGGGTACGCCCCAGCAGCGCGTCGTCCTGCAGCAGGATCTGGAATTCGTCGCCGCCTTGGCGCACCACGGTGTCGCCCTCGCGCACGCAGCCGGACAGGAAGCGCGCCACCACTTGCAGCGCCTTGTCGCCGACGGCCTGGCCGTGCGAATCGTTGATGTTCTTGAAGCGGTCCAGGTCCAGGCACATCAGCACCACCTGCTGGCTGTCGCGCACGGCGTTCGCGCGCGCCTGTTCGAAGCGCTCGCGCAGCAGCACGCGGTTCGGCAAACCCGTCAGCGCATCGTGGTAGGAGAGGAAATCGATCAGATGCTGCTCGGCCTTGCGCTCGCTGATGTCGAGGAAGACGCCCACATAGTTGACGACGGCGCCATCGGGCCCATGCACGGTGGAGACGCTAAGCAGGCAGGGATAGGTGTCGCCGCTCTTGCGCCGCGTCTGCACCTCGCCCGACCAGCAGCCGCTGCTGCGCAAGCCCTGGCGCAGGGCCAGCAGCACCGCTTCGCCCGTGTATTCGGCATGCAGGCGCATGATGTCCGTGCCCACCACTTCCTGTGCCGCATAGCCGGTGATGCGGGTAAAGGCGGGATTGGCCGTGACGATGATGCCGGCCGGATCGGTGATCAGGATGGCGTCCTGGGTCGCTTCGAAGACCTGGCCCGACAGGCGCAGCAATTCTTCATTCGCGCGGCGGATCTGCACTTCGCGCGCCAGGGTGCTGGCTACCTGCTCCAGTTCGGCCGTGCGTTCGGCCACGCGCCGTTCCAGGTTGGCGCGCTCCTGCGCCAGTTGCAGCTGCGCCCGCGCCAGGCGCACATGGGCATCGGTGCGGGCCAGGATTTCCTCGGCCTGGAAGGGCTTGGCGATAAAGTCGACGGCGCCCAGCGCAAAGCCGCGCACCTTGTCGTCCGTATCGTACTGAGCCGACAGGAAGATCACCGGCACCTGCTGCAGGGAAGGTATCTCCTTCAGGCGGCGGCACACTTCAAAGCCGTCGAGGCCGGGCATGCGCACGTCGAGCAGAATCAGCTCCGGCGGGCGCGCCTGGGCCGTCCACAGGGCCAGTTCGCCGTTCGGCGCCTGGCGCACCGCGTAGCCGGCGCCGCCCAGCAAATCGCTCAACAGCTTCAGCGAAGCCGGCGTATCTTCAACGATCAGTACTTCGCCCTTCGAGTTCACTTCCGAAAAATCGCGGTGCATGTAGCAGTTCTCTCAGCTTTGGATGAGGCGCGGCGGTCGGTTGCCGCGCTGGACAAGACATTTCTTTGCGATGAACTACGTACTATCATCATAATCTTTATTGCAATTTAGCACCATCCATTGGCGCCACTCCGTGCGTCTTTTCTGCGAATCCGATGTTGTCAGCCCACACTTTCACGCCTGCGCCAGCGCACCCTCATTTTCCAGCAAGCCGCACAGCTGGCGGTACTGATGCTGGTCGAGCATGGCCTGCAGCGGCGCCAGCAACGGCGCCGCCGCCGCCGGCAAGGCTGCCAGCAGCAGGGCCACCCTGGCCAGGTTCAGTTCGCGCAGCGCCACCAGCAAGGCGGCGCGTTCTTCCCCTGTCAGCAGCAGCAAGTCTTGTGCCCGCAGTGCCGGCAACGCCTCGGGCGCCGGCGCCACGGGCAGCGGCACAGGCGCAGGCACGGGCGCTTCGGCCGCCTGCGCGGGGATGCTGAAGCGGAAGGTGGCGCCCTGCCCCGGCGTTGACTCCAGCGTCAGTTCGCCGTTCATCAGCTGCACGAATTCGCGCGAGATGGCCAGGCCCAGCCCCGTGCCATCCTTCGGTCCCGCGCTGTCGGCCTGCACGAAGGGCTGGAAAATGCGCTGCTGGTCCTCCGGGGCGATACCGATGCCCGTGTCGCTGACGGCGAACGACAGCGCCCATTGGTCGCCATCGCGCCGCTCGCCGCGCACGCGCAGGGTGATTTCGCCGCCGCCGGCGAACTTGACGGCGTTCGACATCAGGTTCAGCAGCACCTGGCGCAAGCGTGTCGCGTCGAGCAGCACGGCCGCCGGCAGGTCCGCGCAATCGAGGCGCAGGGACAGCCCCTGCTGCTCGGCGCGCATGCCCAGCATGTCCATCACTTCCTGCAGCAGCGGCGCCAGCGCCACCACGGCCGTCTGCGCCTGCAGGCGCCCCGCCTCGCCCTTCGACAGTTCGAGAATTTCATTGATCAGGGTGAGCAAATGGTTGCCCGAGCGGTGAATGATGGCCAGGTTGCGCTTCTCCTCGTCCTGCATGTTCGGCGAGGCGGCCATCAGGCGCGAAAAGCCGATCACGGAATTGAGGGGCGTGCGCAGCTCATGGCTCATGTTCGCCAGGAAGGTGCTCTTGGCGCGGTTGGCCGCCTGCGCCTGGCTGACGGCGACCGACAGGGCGCTCGTGCGCTCGGCCACCAGTTCTTCCAGGTGATGGCGGTGGCGCAGCAGTTCCAGTTCGGCCTCGCGGTGCGCCGTGATGTCGTAGTTCGAGCCCACCAGGCGCACGGGCCGGCCCTGGCCGTCGCGGAAGATCACGGCGTCGGCCTTGATGTAGCGGATGCTGCCGTCGGGCCACAGGATGCGGTATTCGTGCGTGAACGCCTGGCCGGCGCCCAGCGCCGCGCGCAGGGCCTCTTTGGTGGCCGGCAGGTCCTCGGGCAGCAGCGCCGCGCGCCAGATCGCCGCGGGCGGCACGCCGCTGTCCGCCTCGGCCTTGAACTGCGCGTACAGCTGCTCGTCCCATTGCAGCTCGCCGCTCGCCACACTCCAGTCCCAGATGCCGATGCTGGCCGCGCCGGTGGCCATCTGCACGCGCTCCTCGCTGCGCTGCAGGGCGCGGTAGCGGCTGTCGAGCAGCGCCACCATGTCGCGGATGGAACGGTACAAGGTGCGCAGCTCGCCCAGGAACCACGCTTTCGGCGGCGTGCCGGACGCTTCGCCCTGCCCCGCCTGGATGCCAGCCGCATACTGGCCGATCGCCTTCAGGGGCTTGAGCATCAGGCACCACATCAGCAGCCAGATGCTGGCCACGAGGATCACGTCGAGCGCCACGATCATGGCGCCGATGCCCAGCGCGCGCTGGCGCAGCTGCGCGTGCAGCAGGGCCGGCGTCGCATACACGGCCACGCTGCCGATGACCTGTCCTCCCATCGTCACGGGGCGCCGCTGCACCAGCCAGTCCGGCTCCGCGGACAGCGAGGAAAAGCTGCCGATGGCGCCGGACGCGGTGCGGCGCAGGACCAGCGCTTCCTTGCCGATGCCCGGCGTGAGGGAACTGGCCACCAGTTCGCGCTTGCCCAGCATGCTGCGCATGATGGCCTGCATCTGCTTCTCATCGAGATTCCACAATGGCAGTTCGATGGCCACGGCCAGCTGGTCCGCGCTCACGGACAGGCTGCGGTGCAGCTGCTGCCAGCGCTGCTCGCGTTCGGACTGGTAAAACAGCACGGCAAACACCAGCAGCAGCGCGGTGACGACAAAGGTCAGCGCCACGCTGACGGCCAGCACGATGGAGACGCCGCCCAGGCGCGCATCTTTGGGTGCGTATGCCGTCATGCGCCTTCGCCCTGCGGCTCGCTGGTTGGCTGCGCCAGCAGGGCGCACAGCGGCTGGTACTGGTGCTGCTCCAGCATGGCGGCGATGTGCGCGGTCAGCTGCGGCAGGCTGGTCGCCACGCCGGCCAGCACGATGGCGCTGCGCCGCAAATCGAGGGCTTGCACGGATTCGAGCAGCGCCTGCCGCTGGGCGGCGCTCAGCTGGCCCAGCGCCTGTTGCAGGTCGAAGGCGGCGGCCGGCACGCGCGGCGCTTGGGCGGCAGTGCGCTGGAAGCGCAGGCCCAGTTGCTGCTCCAGCATGGCGAACAAGTGTTCCTGCTCGATCGGTTTGCGCAGGAAGCCGTCGGCGCCGGCCGCCAGCGCCTCCTGCTTTTCTTCCTCGAAGGCGGAGGCGGTCATGATCACCAGGCGCGGCTGCACCAGCGCCGGCTGCGCGCGCAGCCAGCGCGTCAGCGCCAAACCGTCCATGTCCGGCATGCGCCAGTCGCTGAGCACGATGTCGTAGCGTTGCGCCGCCAGCATCGCTTGCGCCTGCACGCCGCCCGCCGCTTCCTGCAACTGGAAGCCCAGCGGCGCCAGCAAGCCGGCCAGCAGCTTGCGGCAGTTGTCGTCATCGTCGACCAGCAGCACCATGCGCCCGCGCTGGGATGGCGGCAGGCGCGCCACGCGGCCAGGCGCCTGCGCCGCGAGGGCCGGCTGCCGCAGCGCGGGCGCGTGCAGCTCAAAACTGAAGCGGGAACCGGCGCCCAAGGTCGATTCGACGCGCAGCTCGCCGCCCATCAGGCGCACGAATTCGCGCGAAATGGTCAGCCCCAGTCCCGTGCCCGCCTGCGCCACGGCGCTGTCGGCCTGCACGAACGGTTCAAAGATGCGTTCCAGGTCCGCGTCCGCGATGCCGCTGCCCGTATCGCGCACGGCAAACGCCAGCGCCATTTGCCCATCGTCGTCCGCCTGGCAGGTCAGCGACAGGGTCACGCTGCCCTGCTCGATGAACTTGAGCGCGTTCGACAGCAAATTGAGCAGCACCTGGCGCAGCTTGGCGCCGTCGAGGCGCACCAGCGGGGGCACGCCGTCGCGCTCGAGCCGCAGCGCGATGCCCTGGTCGCTCGAACGCATGCGCACCATCTCGAGCACCTCGTCGAGCAAGCCATTCAAGTCCACGGGTCCCGTTTGCAGCTGCATGCGGCCCGCCTCGATTTTCGACAATTCCAGGATATCGTTGATCAAGGTCAGCAAATGGTGGCCGGCGCGGTTGATGATGGCCAGGTTGTGTTTTTCTTCCTCGAACATGCTGCTCGAATCGGCCATCATCTGCGAAAAGCCGATCACGGAATTGAGCGGTGTGCGCAATTCGTGGCTCATGTTGGCGAGAAAAACGCTTTTCGCGCGGTTCGCCGATTCGGCCTCGGTGACGGCCACCGACAGGGCGGCCGTGCGCTGCTGCACCAGTTCTTCCAGGTGGTCGCGGTAGCCAAGCAGCTCCTGCTCGCTTTGCTTGCGCTCGGAAATGTCGACGATGCCGCTGCGCACCAGGCGCCGCCCGTCCATCGGCAAGCGCACCAGCCGCACTTCGCAGGGAAAGACGCTGCCGTCGGCGCGCCGCACATGGCGCTCGACCAGGATAGGTTCACCCAGCATGGCACGGCGCAGATGCTCTTCCATCATCAGACCCAAAGGCATGCCGTCGGGCTGCTCCGTGCTATACAGGTCGAACGGCCCGCGCGCCAGCAGCGCTTCGCGCGACATGCCCAGCATGCGCTGCGCACTGCTGTTGGCATCGATGAAGCGGTCCTGATCCAGGTCATACACGACGATCGCTTCAGGCGCATGCTCGACGAGGATGCGGAAGCGCTGTTCGCTTTCGCGCGCCTCGCTCTCTGCGCGGCGCAGACGCCGCCGCTGCAGCAGCAAGGCGCTCAGCAAGGCCGCCATCACGATGAAGACGCCGGCCGCCAGCAGCACGGCGGCGCGGTGTTCGTGCCACAACTGCGGCGGGCGGTTGAAGAACAGCGTGTCCGGCGGCAACTGGCTGATGTCGGCATCCCAACGCTGCAGCTGTTCCCAGTCGTACATCGGCACGGGGCGGACCGGCGGCAGCAGGGCGCCCGGCGCGGCAGGCGTCTTGCCGTCCAAGACGGCCAGCGACAGCTGCGCCACCTGCTGCGCGGCCCCTTCGATGTGCAGGAGGGAGCCGCCCAGGATGCCCTTGCCCGCGCTCGTGTTGTACATGCCGAAGGCGGGCACGTTCGCCAGCCGCGCCAGTTCACCGGCAAACTGCACGGGCGTGGCGATGGCGCCGGCCACGTCGCGGTTGACGTTGCCGGCCACCAGCAGCGTATCGGCGGGCAGGTGCGCCACCTTCACGCGCATCTGCGCCAAGGTCAGGCCGTCGAGATACTCGATATAAACCCTGCCCTGCCACGCCTGCGCCGCCTGCTGCATGCTGCGTTTCAAGGCCTGGTCGGCCTCGCTAGTGCCGACGGCCATGACGATGGTTTTGGTTTCCGGGAACAGCGCCATCGCTTGCGCCAGGGTGCCGGGAAAATCGACGTTCGCCTTTTGCTGCCAGATGGCGAGCGGACTGCCGGCAGGCAAAGCCTTGCCCGAGGTATTAATCGCCAGCACGGGCACGCCGCGCGCCAGCGGCACCAGGTCGGACAACAAAAAATCGAGCGCCGGCTGCTGCATGGCGATGATCAGGTCGGCCTTGCGCCCCATCATCTGTGTGTATCTTAAAAGCAACAAATCACGCATCTCGTTGCGCAGCGCCGGGTCGCCCTGGGTATTGAGGTTCAGGTGCTCGACCATGATGTCTTCGCTGGCCAGGCCCGCCGCAGCCATGGCGGCCACATAGGTGCGCGTGTACGATTCCACGCCGGCGCGGCCGTAATCGTAGGCGTTGAGGAACAGCACGCGCTGCCCCTGGTGCGGCGGCGCGGCGGCTGGCGCCGCGGCTGGCACGGCGGCCGGTGCCGCGGCGACACAGAATGCCAGCAGCAATGCGCGGCCGCAGCGGCGCACCGCTGCCCTGCCCGTCGCACCGCCAGGCACCTTACGCATCATTCGCCATGCCCATGCTCGCCCTCGCCTGTCACCATGTTTCAACCATGCGCCGACTATTCAGCCACCGACACTTACAAAAACATGATAACGTCAACTGCAGGGGCAAGTCTATTCCTTAGGGCAATCTTTTGACAATACACCGGAGCGCCAGGCCAAGCATCGTTACGCGGCGGTGCTACTGATGCCGAACAATTCCAGCTTCAGCCCTTTTATGCCAGAGGGCACATAAATCGCCATCGCCTGGGCCTTGATCATGCTGTCATAGATACTGCCCTTGTTATCGATCGAAAAGTAATACGTATTGGGCCGTACTGGCACCTCGGCGGGAACCTGGGCCATATGACGCAACTCGGCCCCGGGCAGCGCCCTGCCCAGTAGCAGTTCGATATTATCCGGAGATGAAATCTTGAACTGCAACGGCACCGTGGCGACCAGTTCCAGCGCCGGCATGTCGGCGTTTACCGCAAGACACAGTTCGGTCTGACGGTCAATCCGCTTGGCATCAAGCACGCCGTAATAGTGGGTGTTCTGTTGCGCGTCGTTCGATAGCGCGATCGGGAAATAACGCGACAGGAGCACGGTATCGATCAGGTCACGAATGATGCCATCGAGCTTGCCGAAGCCGGCAGCCGCGTCATCGTGACAATAAGCGGGCAAGTCGCCCAATGTATATTTTTTTGAGAACGTCATCAATCCACCGGCCAATGCCATCAGTTTTTCAAACAAATACACGGGATGGTGGCGCCGGTAACTGGCGCAATGACTGAGCGTGGCGCTGGCCATGCTCAAGGTATGGAGCATCCAGAACGAGGAAACATCCCCGCCATGAAATTCCACCGTATTGTTGCCAGGCTGACGGTGGCGGCTGTACAGCGCCTCAATTTTCGCGCCCATGCGGTCGATCAGCGCATCGAGCATTTTCTGCAGCGAGGATTCTGCACTGATGGTCAGGCCAGGCGGAATGAAGGAGGCATCGATGTCAAAGCCGCCGTTGCCAGTGCGGTACAAACGGATCAGCGGGATGGCAAGGTAATCATTCAGGGGGTCCAGTTGGGACAGCAGATACACGCGTTTCTTCAGGTAAGCCACGTCTATGCTGACTGCCTCGCTGTACAGATCCGGGGTTTCGATATCGGCCTGGACATAACGCGCACCGGCAGAGCTCACATTGCCGCCATGTGCCTGCAGCGCGGGCAGCGCGGCATAAAAGGTAAAACTGTGTTCGCTCGAAGGGAGTTTGGACAGGTCAACCGCATTGGGCAGCACATCGCCCAGCGGCGCTTCAAACAGTTCGCCGTCCTGAAAGACAAGCGACATGGCATCCGCGCGCAGGCTCTGGTTGGCCAGTGCATCCGCATTCCAGCTGACGCCATGCACGCCCCATAAATGTGGATTGATTAATGAAGCCAGACGTTGCAGGCGCGCTTCATGGTAGCGGTCCAGCTGCTGGAATTGCTGGGGACCGATGGCCAGGCCTTCGGACCACAGTAATTTGGATGGCAATGTCATTGCATTCTCCGTGTTGACCGTTGGAATCTTTCTGCTTTGCCAGTCTGATGTTGCCAGCGTGGAAGTCCTTGATGTTGCGCAGTAACCCTGTTCAATTATTTGCGCAAACGCAATTTTCCTTGGAACAAACGCTCGGATACTGGCCATTCCACCGCAAGGCCACAGGAAAAGAAAGATGGAAGACTTGCTGCCGTATTTCGAACGGGAACTGGTGATGCTGCGGCGACATTGCCGTGAATTCTCCGAGCGCTATCCGAGAATCGCCGGCAAATTGCACATGTCCGGCGAGTCTTGCGAAGATCCGCACGTGGAACACTTGATCGAATCGGTGGCCATGCTGGCGGCACGCATCTCAAAACGGCTCGATGACGACTATCCGCAATTTACCGAAGCCTTGTTCGAAGCCCTGTTCCCCCATTATCTGCGCCCCTTCCCATCCTGCAGCATCGTGCGCCAGTGCGCCCCAGCGGCTGGAGCGGGCGTATTGCACCTGTCTGCCGGCAGTGAAATGGATACAGCGCCGGTGCGTGGCGTACGCTGCCGCTTCAAGACGGCMTACGAKATGACGACAGGAGCATCGCTACTGGACAGCGCCGTTTTCGATGCGATGATCAAGGCGCCACCGGGCGTGCGCCTGCCGGCGTCAGCCAGTTCCTCGCTGAACATCGGCATCCGGCATCTCGATGCGGCGCCCGCATCGCTGCGCGTTTTCATCGATGGAGAAGCGTCTTTTTCAGCCGCACTGCGCGATGCCTTGTTCATGCATACCGTCTGTGCTTTTGTGTCGACCGACGCGGCGCAATGGATGGCCTTGCCCACCGTGCCTTTGACCCCAGTCGGCTTCGCCGACTCGGATGCCTTGATACCTTTTGGCGCCCGTTCGCAGCCGGCCTACCGCATCCTGAGCGAGTATTTTGCGTATCCGGAAAAATTCAATTTCTTCGACATTGATGTCGCGGCGCTGAGTGCCGCCGTGCCGCTTGCTTGCCAGCGCTTTACCCTGCATCTGTGCATGGCCGGTTTGCGGCCCGATTCCGCTACGGCGCGCATGTTGTCCAGCATTTCCAGCGACAACTTAAAGCTGGGCTGCAGTCCGGCGGTCAATCTCTTTCGCCAGGAAGGCGTACCGATCTCCGTCACCCGGCAGAAAACCGACTATCCCGTGCTGGCCCATGCCACCCATGCGCATGGTTACGAAGTCGTCTCCGTCGACGCGGTGCGTTTGCTGCGCCAACGCGGCGGCGAAAGCACGCTGACCGAATTTCGCCCGCTGTACAGCCTGCGCCATGGCGAGGGGGCGGCGCAACAAGGCCATTACTGGATCATGCGCCACGATACGACGTTGGCCATCAGAAGTCCGGGTCACGAAAAGAACATCACGCTGGTCGACAGCGACTTCAATCCCCTGATCCATGAAAAGGCCAGCTTGTCGCTGTCGCTGAGATGCAGCAACCGCGATCTTCCCCTGGCACTCAAATACGGCCAGCCGCAAGGAGATTTGCAGCCATGTGCTGGCGGACCCGCGCTGCACATGCTGCGACGCCCGAGCCAGCCGCGACGCTTTTCACCGGGCACGGGTCTGCACTGGCGCCTGATTTCGCATCTGGCGCTGAATCATCATGCGCTGGTCCAGGAGGGACTGCCGGCGCTGCGCGAAATGCTGACGCTGTACGACCTGTCCCAATCGGCAAGTTCACAACGCCAGATCGGCGGCATCGTCGCGCTGGCGCACTCGCCGACCACGACATGGCTGCGGCACAGGCGCGGCACCTCGCTGGCGCATGGCGTGGAAGTGCGTATCACGCTCGACGAGGAAGCCTTTATCGGCAGCGGCATGCACCTGTTTGTGCAGGTGATCGATCACTTCCTCGGGCTGTATGTACAAATCAACAGTTTTATCGAACTGGTGGTGCTGTCACTGCAAAGCGGAGAGGAGCTGATCCGATGCAAACCAAGAAGCGGATTGCAGAATCTGGTGTAATGCACCATTTGCTGGCCGAGCCCTACCGCTACCAGTTCGTGCAGGCGGTGCGTATTCTGCTGAGCTGGCTGCATCGGCAGAACATATCCCATACGCAAGCCTTCAGCCAGGTGCTGCGCTTCAAGAACAGCCTGTCCATGAGTTTTCCGGCCAGCGAAATCGAACGGCTTACACTCGACGACAACGAACAAGTGACCTTGATACCGGCGTTCATGCGTTTTCTGGGCGTCGCTGGCACCTTGCCCTTGCACCACTCGGAACGCATCGCCGCCTACCGCTTGTCGAGCAAGGACGCCGGCGTCTCGGCCTTCCTCGATATCTTTTCCCACCGCATGCTCACGCTGTATTACCAGGCATGGGAAAAGTATCGACTGGAATCGACGCTCCAGACCCAGGCAAGGGATGCGCAACTGCCTTTGCTGATGGCACTGGCCGGTGTGCAGCGCGATGCGCTGCCGTCGAGCGCCGAACCCGATGCCGTGACGCAGGACGCCGCGGCCTGGTACGCGGGTCTGCTGCGCTGCCGCCCCGTCTCCGCGCAAGCGATCGGCCCGGCGCTGGCCGAATACTGCGGCGTGCCCGTCGCATTGCAACAATTTGTCGGTAGCTGGGACTATCTGGAAAAAAACCGGCGCAGCCTGCTGGGCGGTGTCAACTTCGTTCTGGCGCGCGGCGCAACGCTTGGCCTGCGGCTTTGGCGCCACGACAGGCGTGTCTGCCTGCATATCGGCCCGCTGGATCCCGCCGGTCTGCAACGTTTCCTGCCGCGTAGCGCAGGTGCGGCGGCATTGGCAAAGATGCTGGCGCTGTTTGGCGTACCAGATTTGCAATATGAAGTGCGGCTGATATTGAGTCCGCCATGCATTACTCCCCTGCTTCTAAGCGCCAACCCTGCAGAAAGACGGCGCCTTGGCTGGACGACGTTCTTGCAGACAGCACAAGGCAAGGTACGCGGCGCCGAAGTGCGTTATTTGCTGCAACTGGCTTGAGCAGTTCATCCCTGGAAAGCGAGGCAATCATGAAACATGTGGGACGCGGCGTCATCCGGCTTGGAGACGCAACCGATCACGGCGGCAAAGTCACCAGCGCATCGTCGGGCAGCACCGTGATGGGAAAGACGGCGGCGCTGGCCGATGACACAACCTTCTGCCCCAAATGTAAGGGCAGCTTTCCGATCACGCCGGACGGCGCCGGCGCAAAACACATGGGCAAGCCGTACGCTTATGACGGCGATGCCACCGCCTGCGGCGCCCACCTGATCACATCGCTATAACGGAGGCAGGCCATGCATGCACGCATCCAGGCGGCGCTGTCGGTCTTCGACCTCGCCGCGCAAGAACGGCGCCTGCTGAAGATCGAATTCCCCCATGACGATGGACCGGCCGGCGCCATCCTGCTGGTCAATTCGCTGACCGCCAGGGAAGAGGTGTCGCGCGATTTCCGTTTCGAGGCTGAACTGCTGTCCGATGACGCGCATATTGCACTCAAGGCCATGATGGGCCGCATGGTGACCATTTCCATGGTGCGCGACGATGGCACACTGCGCCACTTCAACGGCTATGTGGGCGAATTCTGCCTGCTGCGCGCCGACGGCGGTTTCGCCTGGTACCGGATGGTGCTGCAACCGTGGCTGGCCTTTGCCCGGCTGCGCCAGGACAACGTCTCCTTTCATGGCCAAAGCGTGATGCAGCTGACCGAAACGACGTTTGCGCACTATGCGCAGCGCGACTGGAAAACCAGCCTCCACGGCGACGACCCGCAAATCACCTGCGCCAACCAGCACAATGAAACCGATTACAACCACTTGCACCGGCGCTGGGAAGCGCTGGGCTGGCATTACTGGTATGAACACCGCGCCGATGGCCATACGCTCTGGCTCGCCGACAACAGCACCCTGGCGGACATGATCGCCACGGCGTCCGGTGACGGCGCCATGCGTTTCCACGCCGAGTCGGGCTCCCTGGAAGACGATGGCCTCCAGCAGTGGCAAGCCGTACGCCGGCTCGGCTCCGGGCAGTTGACCTTGGCCAGCTTCGACTATAAAAATCCCAGGCCCCATCTGGCCAGCGGCTACTCGCTGAATCGCCAGGGTGATGTATTTGCCCACGAACTGTATGAAAACACGGGCGCCTATGGCTACGGGAATGTCGATGATGGAGAGGCGTTGGCACAGCGCCGCATGGAAGAAAGCGACCATCTGCGCCAGTATTTTGAAGCGGCCGGCAATCACCGCGGCGCGCAGCCCGGCCTTTGTTTCCGGCTCGATGGACACTTCAGCGCCGAGGAAAAACGCTATCAGCATGGCGAGGAGCGCCCGGACAGTATTGCCGAACGCGAGTACCTGATCCTGTCAGCCGAGCATATCGCCAGCAATAATTATCAGGCTGAAGCGGGCGCTCCATCGCATTACGCGAACACGCTCACCTGCGTGCGCCGGGACATCCGCTGGAGACCAGGCCGTGGCTACAATAGCACGCCCTGTATCGTTGCCGGCGTGCAGACGGCACTGGTGGTCGGGCCCGCCGGGGAGGAAATCCATACCGATGCACTGGGACGCATCCGCCTGCAATTTCACTGGGACCGCCTGGGCGAATTCGATGAACACAGCTCCCCATGGATACGGGTCATGATGCCGATGGCGGGACCGCAAATGGGACACATCGCCTTGCCGCGCGTGGGCCAGGAAGTCGTCGTGCAATTCCAGGACGGCAATATCGACCATCCCATCGTCATCGGCGTGGTCTACAACAGCGCCAACCCGCCGCCATGGCAATTGCCGCAGCAGCGCGCGCTGTCCGGCGTGCGCAGCCGCGAACTGGGCGCCCGCAGCGCCAACCATCTTGTGCTCGACGATACCAAGGGGGCGATCCAGGCACAGCTGCGCAGCGAGCATCAGGACAGCCGTTTGTCATTGGGCAATATCACCCGCATCGACGACAACGCGGGCCGCAAGGACGCGCGCGGAGAAGGATTCGAGCTGTCCAGCAACGCCTGGGGCGCCCTGCGCGCCAGCAAAGGCATGCTGATCACCACCGAAACACCGGCAGGGGCCGCGTCGGTGAAGCAGCTCGACGAAACGCAATCCCGCCTGGCGCAAGCGCGCCAACTGCAAAAGGGACTGGCCGGCATGGCCGTCGATGCAGGCGCGCAAGACAGCGCCGCACAGCAAGGCGCCGTGGCCGAGGCCATCCAGCGGCAAAATACCGCCATCAAGGGCGCCGGCGGCAATTTTCCGGAACTGTCCGAACCCCACCTGGTGCTGGCCAGCCCGGCCGGCATCGAATTGAGCACAACCCAGTCGATCCACCTGGCCGCCAGCGAACATGTGGCGCTCACCAGCAGCAAGAATATCTCCCTCGCCAGCGGCGACAGCATGTTTGCCAGCATCGCCAAGAGCTTCAGCCTGTTCGTGCACAAGGCCGGCATGAAACTGATTGCCGCCAGCGGCAAGGTGTCCATCGAAGCCCAGAGCGACGAAGTGGAAATCATTGCCCGGAAAGTGCTGTCGCTGATCAGCGAAGCGGACTGGGTCAACATCAAGGGCAAAAAAGGCGTACGCCTGCACGGCGCCAACCACATGCTGGAAATCAGCGACAAGGTGCAGTTCTTTACTTCCTCGCCCGTGCTCTTCAACGGCAACCTGGAAACCCTGGCGCCGAAGAGCGTGTCGCAGGAATTCAATGAGCGGCCGCACAGCAGTTTTGACCAGGAAGTGTTGCTAGTGAATGTCGACGATACGCCGGCCGTTGGCGTTGCTTTTGAAATCCTGCGTGATGACGGCAACATGGCCGGCAAAAGCGCGCAAGACGGTTCCACGCAACTACAAAAATCCGCCGGCATGGACAGCTACATCATTCGCTATAAGGGAGAACTGCCATGAGCAAATGTGATGACTTGAATAAGCGCGGCAATCATCCTGCAAAGTTTAGCCAAGGCGTGGGAGGGTGGGCGGAACTCGCTGTTTCGATGACGGAAACGAAAGATACTGCTCGGCATGACGTCACCGTGCCACCAGGCAAAGTCATTCCTGTCATTTTCCTGCCGGGCGTGATGGGCAGCAATCTACGAATGAGCAAGGTTCGCCAGGACGAATTGCGCCGTCCAGACAATCGGGCTTGGCGGCCAGACGATATGATGGGTGCGGGCGGCACGACGGCTATCCTTACAGGCAAGGGCTTGGGCGGCTGGTTCAAAGAGGCGTCGCCACGGCAGCGGCAATTGGTGTTTGATCCCACTGAAACCGAAGTGGAGTACTACCACTATACGGAGAGCAATAGCCGCTTCGATCCAGACGGTGCTGAAACCAAAGCCGCAGATGCACGGCATCAAAATGTACCCGATAGCTTTACCCCCATTCCTCCCTTGATGGGGACTAACAGGATCGCGACAACAACACGTCCGAATCAAGGTAAAGCCTGTTCGTATCAAAGCCCAGCTCAAATAGCCCGTTGGCGAGGATGGAGTGAAGTGCTATTTGCTGGTGCGTACGGAACAATGCTACGGGCTGCCGAATTGCATCTCAACAACATGATTTCCGAAGGTAAGGTACATCCTGTCTGGCGTCAAACGAGCGGCGTTGGTGCACTGCTTTTGCAAGATCCAACAAATTTTGGCGCGTCATCTGGCAAAGCCATTACCGTCAGCGATTTAAAGAAAATCGCTCCTTGCTGGTATCCCGTGCATGCAATGGGTTACAACTTTATTAAGAGCAATGGGGTATCCGCCGTCACTATTGCAGAGCGACTACGCGGTCTGGTCAAAGGCTACCAGCAACGCGGATTCAAATGCAACGAAGTCATCATCGTCACGCATAGCATGGGGGGCTTGCTGGCCCGTGCATTGATACACCCCAGCTATGGAAAGATGCTTGATGATAAAGATGTGAAAATTCTGGGCATTTATCACAACGTGATGCCAACCATTGGAGCCGCAGGGGCATATAAACGCATGCGTTTTGGTTTTCAGGAAAGAGAAGGTTCTGTAGCGGAAATAGAGGCCCGCATTCTAGGGATCGACGGCGAACACGCTACCGCAATTCTAGCAAACGCACCGGCGCCACTCGAAATGATGCCAGGTGCGGCATATGGCCAGAATTGGCTGAAAATTATAGATGAACAGGATAAAGTTTTATGGAGCTGGCCTCGCGATAAGGCGACTGCACTGGAAAGCATTTACCTTCAACCAGCCCATGCATGGTGGCGACTCATCAATCCAAACTGGGTAAATCCGGCACGCATATCATCTGATAATGGAGGCGGCCTGGAAATGGTAATGAACCGATTAAAATTAGCCACAGAATTTCTATCATCCATAGAAAAAACGTTTCATCCTAACACTTATGCAAGCTATTGCGCATCGAGGAACTTCTTAAGTTATGGCGATGTCGTATTTAAATTAATTGAAGGTCTTCACAGCGGCTCTACCGATCCATGGAATAAATTTGAGCCGCTACCTGAAAAATGGAAATTACTTGAAGATGATAGCAAGGGGCAACTCCTCGTCCAAGCAGGAGGGAAACGCTTAAAACTGCAGCTACAGCCAGCTAGTGCACGCGGTGACGGCACCGTACCATCAGATCGTTCTGCCCGGCACATCACAGGCTCACTTTTCATACATGGCACGGCGGAAGCAAACGGTTATGAACACCAGAACAGCTACGCCGATACAAATGTAATGGCATCCATGCTGTATTCCATCGTACAAATTGCCAAGACGGCAAAATGGGAGTAAGCCATGAATAATAAGATACAGAAAAAAATTTTCCTCATGATCACAGTTATTGCAATGGTATTTCTATCCACCTACGCGAAAAGAAATTCACCCAAGGAGACCATAATGCCTGGAAATTTCAAACTCAGCAAACGCTTGGATGCACTATTTTTAAAAACAAAAATTGTCTGTTTCGGACGTTATTCTATAGAAATTCCAAAGGAGGCTGAATTAATATACGGAAAAATATCATTCCCATCAAGAATTGAAGTCATAAAAGGCGGAATTATTGCAAAAGATGAAAAAATAACAGAAGACTTAAGAAAAATAAGATTCAACAACCAGTCTTCTGAAATAATATCCAACGAAAATGGGCCCATAAAAAACAGTTGGCAAATTCGCTATTTTGACAATAAATTTTCCAAAGAAGATGGCAATGTTTTATTCAGTACGTATATTAACAAAGGAGATATTACGTACATTCTTACCGGCTCTACTCCCAAAGGTGGAACGGTTAAAAGTGCGGCTACCACACAGTTAATGCGAGCGAATAGTCTGCGTCTGCGTCACCAAGATGAAATTCCTGCCGAACCCGGTCATTGCTTAGAAGGCGGCTTCATGAGCGACGACAAGTATGATAGTCAGGAAATGGCGGATGCGGGCCTGTATTTTCCCAGCTTGCCGGATGTAACATTTTCCATCACTGCGAATAAAGATGCCTACGGCGATTATCCTCCTGCTGAATATGATGCAAAAGTACGCGGGAAATTATCATTACTTTCTCGTATCCAGCAGGCGAAAGACCAGCAAGGCAGGAACTACCCTTCTCGTACCCTGCTACGCGAAGGCAAACGTGACGTGCAGCACTGGCATGGCGAGGAATCGTTGATACGGCGTACCGATGGCGTGCACGATTTTGAATGGACGCTGGTGGGTACGCCGCGCGATATCGCCTATCCAGCGGTCTTGGAAGCATCCATGTACACCAAAGTCGCCCACAACATGGTCGGTGCCGCCGAAGCGGCGTCGCTGACCGACGAAGAAGCCATCGCCTTGTGGGACAAACTGCTGTCCGGCCTGAAGTTCCGGGTGAAAGTGCCGGGTGCGCCGCCGGGATCCTACTACATCGATCCGGACAAGCCGGCGCAATGACGGCTCGATAAGCCCTCGCTGGCGCCATGTCAGCTATTGCGCTAGCATGGCCTTTTGCCCGGAAAACCTCGATGACCATCACCCTGCGCCCCGCCCTGCCCGACGAAATCGACGCCCTGTGGGCCCTGCGCACGGTGGCCGTGCGCGTCAGTTGCGCCACGCACTATGCGCCTGAGCAAATTGCTGTGTGGACGGCTTCGCCCGTGCCGGAAGCGTATGCGGCCATGCTGGCCGCCGGTGGCGCCATCGTCGCCATGCACGACGGGGCCATTGCCGGCTACGCCATGCTGGACATAAATAAACAGGAAGTGGACGCCGTATTCGTCGATCCCGCGCGCGCGGGACTCGGTATCGGCAAGCGCCTGCTGGCGGCGCTGGAGCAGCTGGCGCGCGGGCACGGCATCGTCCGCCTTCACCTGTCCGCGTCGCTCAATGCGGAGCCGTTTTACCGGGCCGCCGGTTTTGTCGCCTTGCGCGAAGAAGCGTATGCGCACCCAAGCGGCATCAGCCTGGCCAGCGTGGCGATGGAAAAAGCGCTGATGGCGGTCTGACTTCAGTCAGGCACCGCGCCTGCCTCGGACTCGGCCAGGCATCGCTGCAATTTGGCGATCAGGGCGCGCACTTCGTCGTCGCCCAGGTCCAGCGGATCACCGTGCGCACCGACGGCGATCAGGCAAATGGACGAGCCGTCGTACCAGGCGTCGAGGCGTTCCTTGTGCTCACTCATATTGTTCTGCCTCATGCTGTAAATCCCTCCGTAAATCGTCCGGCGCCGCGATGCCGGCGCGGCCTTGCGGCACGGGAAAGACGGACGCCAGCTGGCCGTTGCCCGCCATGCCCGGCAGCCACTTAGTCAAAAAATCGTCGAGCGCGATGGCGCGCGGCTGGAAACCGGCCCAGTCGCCGCTGGCGCACGCTTGCGCGTATGCCGCTTCCGGCCAGAACGGTATCGCCACCTGCCCATGGGCTTGCGCCGTGGCCCAGCCCTCATGGTGCAAACCCCACACTTCTTGCGTATCGGCCACCTTGCGCACAAAATAGCCATGGCGTTCGGCGGACGGCAGGTCCATCACCTGCTTGAACTTTTCAGGATGCACGGTTTTCCCCTGCCTCATCCCATACCCGCAGATGCGGCGCGCACCAGCCCGTCACCATGTCGAGGGCATCGAGTATCACGTCTTCCAGCGCGCCCTCCTGCGTGGCGGGACGCAGTTCCTGCAACAAGCCGGCCACTTGCGCCGCCGTCGCGCCGCTGGCATGGTAGCGCAGCAGGATGGCGCGCAGCGTGAGCAAATCTGCCCCGGACTCCAGCGCGGCGAGCAAATCTGTGTCGATGTCGGCGATGACGGTGTGCGCCATATCAATCCGCCTCCCACGCAATGACGGCAGGCCGCGCGCCGCCCATCCTGAAAAAATCGGCCAAGGCCCGCTGACAGTGTTCCGCGTCCACGCACCAGGCTTCCGGATATTCATCCACCTGGCCATTCGCCAGCAGGTAGCTGCAAACGCCGTCCGCCTCCTCGTCGCCCAGCGAGTGAAAACTCAGGTCGTCCTGGCCCGACAGATACATCAGCCAGGCGTTGCCGCCATTGCGCAACATGCACAGGGCCGGGCCCTGTTCCGCATCGGTCGCCATGGTCAGCCACAGCTCGCACTGGGCCAGCGCGCGCGCTTCCTGCAGCATTTGTTCCAGCGCAAGGATATTGGCGACGGCATGCGCCTCGCCGTGCAGATTCAATTCCATTGTCATGTTGTGCTCCCGCTCAAATCGTTCGTCGCCAGCGCCGTGCTCAGGTACAGCTTGCCGCTCAGGTCTTTCAATAAACTGCTCTGGCGCAAACGGTCCATCACGGGGCCTTTCACCTCGGCCAGGTTCAGGCTGATGCCGCGCTTGGCCAGCGTGCTGTTGAGCTCGATCAAGCCCAGCAAGGCCGTGCTGTCGATCTGGTTCACGGCCGACAGCACCAGCACCAGGTGGCGCGCCGTCGGGTGGCCGCGCAACTCGTCTTCCACGCGCTCCGTGACGGCTTCGACGTTGCCGAAGAACAGGCCCGCATCGATGCGCAGCAGCAGAACATCCGGCAAGGTCTGCGCTTCATAACGCTCCACGTTGCGGAAGTGCTCGCTATTCGGGATGCGGCCCAGCACGGCGATATGGGGGCGGCTGGCGCGCCAGATCAACGTCCCCATCGACAGCAGCACGCCGATCACCACGCCCGCTTCCACGCCCAGCACCAGCACGCCGGCCGTCGTCGCCAGCAGGGCCAGCGCATCGCTGCGGTCGTAGCGCCACGACAATTTCAAGGTATCCCAGTCCAGCAGGCTGCTGACGGCAAAGATGATGGTGGCCGCCAGCACGGGCAGCGGCAGCAGGGCCAGCCAGCCCGTTGGCGCCACCAGCGCCAGCGCCAGCAGGCCTGCCGTGATGATGCTGGCCAAGGGCGTATTGGCGCCCGCCTGGAAATTGACGGCCGAACGCGAAATCGAGCCCGTGACGGGAAAGCCGCCCGACAGCGCGCTGGCCACGTTGGCCGCGCCCAGGCCCAGCAATTCTCGGTTCGTGTGCAGCTTCTCGCCGCGCTTTTGCGCCAGGGTCTGGGCGGCGGACATGCTCATCAAAAAGATGATGAAAGCGATCAAGAGCGCCGGCGACAGCAAGGTGCGCCAATGGGCGCTCGAGGTGGCCAGGTTCAGGCCCGGCAAGCCGCTGGGCACATGGCCCGTCGTCTGCACGCCCATCGCTTCCAGGCCGCCATAGGCGACCAGCGCGATGCCGGCCAGCACCAGCGCCATCGGCGCCAGGCGCGCGCCCACGTCGGCGGCCACCTTGTTCAGGCCGCAGCGCACAAGCACACGCGCCGCGTACCGTTTGGCCAGCCACAGGAACAGCAGGCCCGACAGCCCCAGCACGAGGCTGGGCGCGTGCCAGTGGGGCAGCGTTGCGCCCAGCAAGGGCGTGATCTGCCCCCAGATGATCAGGATGGCGGCGCCATTGCTGAAACCGCTGATCACGGGGCGCGACAGGAAACTGGCCATGAAGCCCAGGCGCAGCACGCCGCACAGCAACAGGACCAGGCCGCTGATGAAGGCCAGCTGGGCGGCCAGCACGATGTACAGCGAGGAACCGGGGTCGGCCAGCGGCGCCAGGGCCGCGGCCGTCATCAGGGAGACGATGGCCATGGGGCCGACGGACTGCGTCATGCTGCTGCCGAACAAGGCGTACAGCACGGGCGGCAGGATGCTGGCGTAGATGCCCACCACGGGCGGCAAGCCGGCCACCAGCGCATACGCCATGCCTTGCGGCACCATCATCATGGCGACAACGATACCGGCAGTGATGTCCCCGGCCAACAGAGGACGCCGGTATTGCCTGAGCCAAAGCAGCATGATGCGATCCCAAAATCTGAAAACCGAAGCCTATCATGCGACGAGGCCGGCTGACAGGGGGGATGAGACTATTCTGGCAGCAATTGCGCCTTCACGGCGTCGAGGATTTCCATCGATAGCGCCTCGTCATCGATTGAACGCGCCAGCACCATGGCGCCCACCATGGCGGCAAACGTGGAAATGGCCTGCTGGCGCCGCCGCTCCTGCGTACCATCGGGCCCGCCTTCCGGCAGCAAGCCTTCCAGCAGCGCGAACTGCTGCCGCGTGGCTTGCGTAAATGCGGGACGCGCGCCGGGCGACATGCGCGCCACGTCCGTGCCCATGGCCGCCGCCGGGCAGCCGCCGCCGGGCTGGTCGCGGTGGCGGGCGGTCAGATAGCTGTCGATGATGGCCGGCAGCGCCCGCTGCGGGTCGCTGGCGACCTTCGCCCGCCAGCCTTCCAGCGACTTATTCAAGGCATGCTGGCAGGCCTCGATCATCAAGTCTTCCTTGGACGCGAAATGGCCGTAGAAGCCGCCGTGCGTGAGACCCGCGTTCTTCATCAGGTCGGCCACGCCGATGCCGTCATAGCCCTTTTCGCGGAACAATCTTGCCGCCACGTCAACGATGCGCTCCCGGTTCAGCGCCGCCTGTTCCCTGCTCACTTTCATGCTGCCCTCCTACACTTATGTCGATCATCATATAACTTTACGCCCGTTTGCGCCACTCTGTTAGCAAGCGCACCGTTGGATGGCCGCGCCGCGCCGATACTGGATCTTCGTTTCCAGGGAGGCCAGCATGAACGAAAACAAAGACCAGTCCGCCGGTAACTTGCAGCGTGCTATCCAGCAGGAGCAGGACGGCCGTGATGCCGCAAAGCCAGGCAAGGAAAGCAAGCAGCCGGTGCAAACGGGCCACCGCAGCCAGCCGACGCCTCCCCTGCCCGCCCAGCACCTGGACAAACCGGGCATCGAGGGGCAGATGGAATTGAAACCGCGCTTCCTGGCGCCCGATTATTGCGGCAGCGGCAAGCTGGCCGGCATGGTGGCGATCATCACGGGCGGCGATTCGGGTATCGGCCGCGCCGTGGCCGTGCTGTACGCGCGCGAAGGCGCCGATGTCGCCATCATTTACCTGAACGAACACGCCGACGCCAACGAAACGAAGCGCTACGTGGAAGCGGAAGGCCAAAGCTGCCTGTTGATCCCCGGCGACGTGCGCGACCAGGGCTTTTGCCAGCAAGCCGTCAGCCAGGTGCTGGACAAGTTCACGCACATCGATGTGCTGGTGAACAACGCCGCCTTCCAGGAGCACGCCGAATCCTTGCTGGACCTGAGCGAAGAACGCTTCGATCTCACCATGAAAACCAATGTCTACGGTTATTTTCACATGGCCAAGGCCGTGCTGCCCCACTTGCAGCGGGGCGCGTCCATCATCAACACGGGTTCCGTGACGGGTTTGCAGGGTTCCAAGCACCTGCTCGACTATTCCACCACCAAGGGCGCCATCCATGCGTTCACCATGGCGCTGGCCGGCAACCTGCTGGACAAGGGCATCCGCGTGAACGCCATCGCACCCGGCCCCGTCTGGACGCCGCTCAATCCGGCCGACAAGTCGCCCGAGGAGATCGGGAAATTCGGCCAGGACACCGACATGCGCCGCCCGGCCCAGCCGGAAGAACTGTCGCCCGCCTATGTCTTCCTGGCCTCTCCCGCCTGTTCCAGCTACATCAGCGGCATTGTCCTGCCCGTCACCGGCAAGGTGGGAGACTAGCCGATGGCGCGCGCACTATGGAAAGGCGCCATCAGCTTCGGGCTCGTGCACATTCCCGTCGAGCTGATTTCTGCCAGCCTCGACCACGAACTGGACTTGTCCATGCTGGACCGGCGCGACTTCGCCCCCATCGGCTACAAGCGCTACAACAAGCAGACGGGCAAGGAAGTCGAGTGGGACGACATCGTCAAGGGCTATGAATACAAGACGGACGAGTACGTGGTGCTGTCCGACGAGGATTTAAGGCAGGCGAACGTGAAGGCCACGCAAACCATCGACATTTTGACCTTTGTCGATGCGACGGAAGTGCCGCTGACCTTTTACGAGCACCCGTATTACCTGCTGCCCGCCAAGGGCGGCGAGAAAGTATATGCGCTGCTGCGCGAAACCTTGCGCAAGGCTAACAAAGTGGGTATCGCCAGCGTAGTTATGCGCACCAAGCAGCATTTGTGCGCGCTCGTCTGCGTGGGCGACGCCATCGTGCTCAACACGCTGCGCTACGCTGATGAAATCCGCCCCACGGACGACCTGGACTTGCCCGCCAGTCCCCTGAAGGCGGCCGGCATTTCCGACAAGGAACTCAAGATGGCCCTGTCGCTCGTGGAAGGCATGAGCGAAGCGTGGGACCCGGAGCAATACCACGACAGCTATCGCGAAGACGTGCTGGCGCTGGTCAAGAAGAAAATCAAGGCGAAACAGACCAAGACCATCACGCCGCCCGCCCCCGAACCGGAAGAGGAACACGGCAGCAACGTGATCGACCTGGTCGCCCTGCTGCAGCAAAGCCTGGGCAAGAAGGCGTCCGCGGCGCCGGTCCGCAAGCGGACGGCCGCGTCCCCGGCGCGCAAAGCGGCGCCAGCCAGGCGCAAGGCGGCATGAACCGCAGTACCCGGCCCGGGAGCAGCGTCAATAATACAAATGCATTGACTTTAATCAAGCTTCTCGCTACGTTATGCACAGGCCTGCCAGCCGGCAAGCCCTGTCATGCGTGCGGAAAAAAATGGATGCCGAGTTAGATCAGCTTATCCTCAGCGGCGCCCCTGGCGGCGTCGTCATCACCAACGAAGAGCACGCCGTCGTGCGCTGGACGGTGGGTGCCCAGCGCATCTTCGGCTATGCCAGCGACGAAGCGCTGGGCCGCACGCTATGGGAACTGATCTCCCTGCCTGGACAAGCCGAAGCGGCCGTGCTGATCGACGAACAGCTGGCCCTGCACGGCAGCTACGACCGCGAATCGCTGCGGCGGCGCAAGGATGGCGAACTCATCCATGTCGATGTGGCGTGCCAGGCCGCACAGGCCGGGGCGGATGCCCCCCGCTACCTGATTTCCACCATGAAGGACACGACCTTGCTGAAGGCGGCGCGCGACGCCCAGTTCGTCGAGGTGCGCTACCGCGTGCTGTTCGAATCGACGCCGGACAGCGTCATCATGGTCAATGCCACGGGCGCCATCGTGCTGGCTAACCAGCAGGCGGAGCGCCTGTTCGGCTACGCGGAAGGCGAATTGAATGGCAGGCAAATCGATAGTCTGCTGCCGCAACGCCTGCGCCATTCGCATGTGGCGCACCGCGCGCGCTATTTCGACCAGCCCCGCACGCGCACCATGGGCGCCGACCTGGAATTGCTGGGCCTGCGCAAGGACAACATCGAGTTTCCCGTCGAAATCAGCCTGTCGCCCATCCAGACGGAGATCGGCACCTTCGTCATCAGCGCCATCCGCGACGTCAGCGACCGCCGCCGGGCCGAGCAGAAGTTCCGCGGCCTGCTCGAATCGGCGCCGGACGCCATCGTCATCGTCAACGGCGATGGCGAGATCGTGCTCGTCAACTCGCAGACGGAACGCCTGTTCGGCTACTCGCGCGCGGAGTTACTCGGGCGCAATGTGGAAGTGCTGATCCCGGCCCGCTATGCGATGGACCACCCGCGCCACCGCCATGCGTTTTCCACGGCGCCGCGCGCCCGCTCCATGGGCGCCGGGCTGGAACTGTACGGCTTGCGCCGCGATGGCACCGAATTTCCCGTCGAAATCAGCCTGTCGCCGCTGGAAACGGACGAAGGCGTGCTCGTGTCGTCGGCCATCCGCGACATCTCCGAGCGCAAGCGCATCGAACGCACGCTCAACGAACAAAAAGTCGAACTCGAGCGGGCCAGCCAAGCAAAGGACCGTTTTCTCACCAGCATGTCGCACGAGCTGCGCACGCCGCTGAACGCCATCCTCGGCTTTGCCCAGCTGCTGGCCAACGAAGCCCTGCCCGCGACCGTCTTGCAAAAACGCACTTTCGTGCAAAACATCGTCACGTCGGGTCGCCACCTGCTCACCCTGATCAATGAAATCCTCGACCTGGCGAAGATCGAATCGGGCAGCCTGAGCCTGTCGATGGAAGCGGTGACGCTGCCCGCGCTGATCGAGGAAGTGCGCGTGATGGTGGAAGAACAGGCGCAGCAACGCCAGATCCACCTGATCTTTCCCGCCTGCGAAGCGCTCACGCTCAGGGCCGACCATACGCGCCTCAAGCAAGTACTGCTTAACCTGCTGTCGAACGCCATCAAGTACAACCGCCCTGCCGGCAAGGTGGAGCTGGAGATTTCGCAGCCCGATGCGCTGTGCGTGCGCATCGCCATCCGCGACACGGGCAAGGGGCTGGACGACGCGCAGATGGCCGAACTGTTCCAGCCGTTTAACCGCCTGGGGCAGGAGGCCGGCAGCGAAGAAGGCACGGGCATCGGCCTGGTCGTCACCAAGCGCCTGGTCGAACTGATGGGCGGACGCATGGGCGTGCACAGCTGCCTTGGCGAGGGCAGCGTGTTCTGGATCGAACTGGACACCATGGCCGCGCCGCCCGACAGCATGCCGCTGGACACGGACGGGTTATCCGAGCCTGCCGGCAAGGTCGGGGACGACGCCAGCGGCCAGGCCCTGCTGCTGTACGTGGAAGACAATCCGGCCAGCCTGCGCCTGGTGGAAGACATCGTCAGCTTCCTGCCGCATCTGCGCATGATCTCGGCCACCGATGCGCGCCAGGGCATCGCGCTGGCGCTGGAGCGCCATCCCGATGTCATCCTGATGGATATCAACCTGCCCGGCATGAACGGCAACCAGGCGCAACGCATTCTGCGCAACGATCCGCGCACGGCGCACATACCCGTCATCGCCCTGACGGCCAACGCCATGAAGGGCGACATCCGGCATGGCCTGGCCGCGGGCTTTTTCCGCTACCTGACCAAACCCGTCGAGATTCCCCAGCTCAACGCCGCCATCGACGAAGCCCTGCAGCTGGCGCGCGCCACCGTGTCCTTCAAGCCGCAGGAGTAAAGGCCAGCTTTTTCATCGCCGCATCGAGCCCTTTCGCGCTGCGCGCATAGCCATCCCATGGCGCATTGCCCACGTCGAGACGGCTGTGGACATTGCCCACATTCCATTGGTCGCCCGCCTTCAGCTTGTCGAGTTCCTCCCAGGCCAGCGGCACGGAAATGCCCAGCCCCGAACGCGTGCGGGCCGACCACGCGCACACGGTGGTGGCGCCCCGGCCATTGCGCAAATAATCGATGAAGATCTTGCCGACCCGGTTGGACGATCCGCTTTTCAGGACGAAGCGCTGGGGAATCAGCTGCGCCATGTGCGCCACGATGGCTTGCGAAAACGCCTTGACGGTATCCCAGTCGTGTTTCGGGCGGATCGGCACGACCACGTGCAAGCCCTTGCCGCCGCTGGTTTTCAGCCAGGCGGGCAAGCCCAGTTCCGTCAAAAAGGCGCGCAGCAGCACGGCCGCTTCGCGGATGGCGGGCCAGGCCACGCCCTTGCCCGGATCCAGGTCGAACACCAGGCGGTTCGGCGTATCGTAGGCGCTGGCCAGCGCGTTTTGCGTGTGGAATTCCACCACATTCCACTGCGCCGCCGACAACAGGCCCTGTACGCCGGCCACTTCCAGCATGGAAGCATGCTCGGGATCGAGGCCGGGATCGAGCTGCCTGACGCCGGGCATGGTGGACGTGTCCGCATGCTTCTGGAAAAACAGCTCGCCGCCCACGCCGGACGGCGCGCGCACCAGCGACACGGGCCGGCCGCGCAAATGCACGAGCATCAGTTTGCCCACCAGCGCGTAGTAGCGCACCAGGTCGATCTTCCTGGCGCCGCTATCCCGGTCGATCACCCTCTCCGCATGGCTGACCTTGAAACTGGCCGGCAAGACGCGGTCCGGCTTGGATGTGTTCTGCATTGTTGCCTCCCTGTCGATTCGCTGCGCCTGCTCGCGCACGATGGCGGCCGGCTGTTTATCCGCGCGCAAGCCGTGAAAGACGGCGTGGCGCACGGCGCCGCCGCTGGTCCATTGTGCAAAACCGACCTCGGCCACCAGCTGCGGCTTGACCCAGATGGGCCGGCGCACGCCGCCCGCCTTGCCCGCGAACGGACTCGTCTCGATGGCCAGCGCGTCGAGGCGGCGCCGCAAGTCGCGCAAGGCCGCATCGTCAAAGCCGCTGCCCACATTGCCCGCATAGCGCAGCCTGCCCTGGTCGTCGTGCACGCCCAGCAGCAGCGAACCGATGCCTTCGCGCGCGCCCTGCGGCGCCGTATAGCCGCCGATGACGAATTCCTGGCGCAGCCCGCATTTGAGCTTGATCCAGTCGGCGGAACGCCGCGTGACGTAGGGTGAACCACGGCGCTTGCCGATCACGCCTTCCAGCCCCAGGCGGCAGGCATGGGCCAGCAACTGCCGGGGCTTGGCGTCAAGCGCGCCGCTGAAGCGCAGCAGCGGCGAGGCAGCCAAGCTCTGCAGCAATTGCTCCAGCAAGGCCCGGCGCGCCTCGACAGGCTGGCCCCGTAGATCATGGCCGTCGAAATACGGCACGTCGAACAGGTAATACACGATCTCGCTGGTCGTCTCCGCATCGAAGGCGCGCTGCAAGGCGCCGAAATCCGGGTGGCCGCCGGCGTCGTTGACGACGATTTCGCCGTCATACCAGCCTGGCGGCAAACCCACCCTTTCCAGCGCCAGCCGCAGCTTCGGCAGTTTCGCCGTCCAGTCGTTGCCATTGCGCGTGATTAACGCAATATGATCGCCATCGCAACGCGCGAGGATGCGGTAGCCGTCGAATTTCACCTCGAAAATCCAGTCTAGCGCGTCTGGCGGCGGCGCATCGACGAGCGTGGCCAGCTGCGGCGACAGGGTGGCGGGCAGCTTCGCGGCTGGCGCTGCCGCCTGCTCCGCGCTTTGCTTGCGCCTGGGCATGGCCTTGTGCTTGACGCTGTCGGGGAATTCGTCGACGACGGAAAATTCCAGCGCCGGCCGGGCATATTCGTCTTTTTCCTTGATCAGCAGCCAGGCCGGCTGCTTTTCGCTGCGTTTATCGCCCTTGCCCTTCATGCGCACCAGCACCCAGTTGCCATGCATCTTGTGGCCGTCAAGAGTGAATTTCAGCTCGCCGGCCGCCAGGGCGGCGCGCGCATCGGGCGTGGCCGGCTGCGGCTGCCACGTGCCCTTGTCCCAGATGATGACCTTGCCCGCACCATACTGTTTTTCGGGAATCGTGCCTTCAAAACCGGCGTAGGCAATCGGGTGGTCTTCCACCTGCACGGCCATGCGCTTGTCGCGCGGGTCGTAGCTGGGCCCTTTCGGCACGGCCCAGCTTTTCATCGTCCCGTCCAGTTCCAGGCGAAAGTCATAGTGCAGACGGCTGGCCCAGTGCTTCTGGATGACGAAGCTGAGCCCGCCGCCCGCCGCCTCGCCGCCCGCCGCAGGCTCGGGCGTGACGGCGAAATTGCGCTTGGCTTGATAGGTTTTCAAGGCGGCTTTCATGGCGGACCCATGCGGTGAGGATGGCATCGAGTCTAGGCCGCCAGGAGTTTGGGCGCGGTACGCCAGCTAACAGAGTGCCTGCCACGGCAAATGTAAGTGTTTGTAATTGACAGAAAACGTGTCAACGCAATTGCCGCACGGCGCGTTTTTGGCTCAGTGACAGGGGATTGATCTCCTGAACTACAACCCCACTTCTCGAGGAACTGCACCATGAAAAAAGTAATCGCTACTCTGATCGCCGGCTTGTTCGCTACCGCAGCCTTTGCTCAAACCCCAGCACCAGCAGCGCCGGCCAAGGCCGAAGCCAAGCACACCAAGGAAGTGGCAAAAGCAGAAGCCAAAGAAACCAAGGCCGTCGTGAAAGCCGATGCGAAAGAAGCCGCCGTCGTAGCCGACGCCAAAGCCGACGTCGCCAGCGCCAAGGCTGACGCCAAAGCCACCAAGGCCAAAGCTCACCACAAAGCGAAAAAAGCCAAGGCCAAGGCTGACGAAGCCAAAACTGAAGCGACCGCAGCAGCAGCCAAGTAATCCCCTTCGCGCGTTTATTGCGCCACACAAAAAGACAGCTTCGGCTGTCTTTTTTCTTTTTCATACCTGCATCGCGCAGCAATTTCTTTTAAAACACCTGATTGTAAGAAAGTGTAAACAAGGTCAACGGCAACCTTGCGGGCCGCGTTTTCTGCTCAGTGACACGGGAATCATCCCGGCACCGACAGACATACCAGACAAACCACCACTGAGGACTGCACCATGAAAAAAGCCATTGTTACCTTGATCGCCGGCCTGTTCGCTACCGCTGCCTTTGCCCAGTCTCCTGCTGCACCGGCAGCCCCCGCAGCCTCCGTCCCCGCCAAAGTGGAAGCGGCCCACACCAAGGCCGTCGTGAAAGCCGATGCCAAGGAAGCGCAAGCCGTCGTCAAGGCCGATGCGAAAGAAGCGAAAGCCGTCGTCGCCGCGAAAACGGACGTCGCCAGCGCCAAGGCGGAAGCGGCCACCACGAAAGCCAAGGCCCATCACAAGGCCAAGCACGCGAAAGCCAAGGCTGACGCCAAGCTGGCTTCGGCCACCGCTGAAGCAGCGCCGGCAGCAGCCAAGTAATCCCTTCCACATACCATCTCTTACAACAAACAGGACATTCAAATGAAAAAAGTTATCGCCACCGTCATCGCCGGCTTGTTCGCTACCGCCGCCTTCGCCCAAACCCCTGCCGCTCCGGCAGCGCCGGTTCCCGCCAAGGCGGAAGCGGCCCACACGAAAGCCGTAGCAAAAGCGGAAGCCAAGGAAACCAAGGCCGTCGTGAAAGCCGATGCGAAAGAAGCGGCCGTCGTCGCCGATGCGAAAGCCGACGTCGCCAGCGCCAAGGCCGACGCCAAGGTCAGCAAGGCCAAAGCCCATCACAAAGCCAGCAAGGCCAAGGTGAAGGCGGATGCGGCGAAAGCGGCAGAAGCCGTTCCGGCAGCGCCAGCGCCAGCGAAGTAAGCGCGAACGGCGCCACGGAAGCGCGTCCGCCGGGTCTGCGCTTCCGTCGCCGCTTTGCCAGTAATTGCAGGGACAGCTTCGGCTGTCCCTTTTGCTTGGGGGCGCCATCCGGCAACCATTCTGAACGCGATGACACGGCAGTTGTAGGCTCTGTCATCGGCAAATAGGGGAAATGCCGGAATCCTCCCTGATCCGTGCGGTCTGACTCTGCATACCCGCTACGCAGGGAGCAGATCATGCCGCCAGCCAAATGGCTACGCCCGTTTCCCGGCGTGGCGACGCGCTACCTGCCGAACTACCTGGGCTGGCGCTGGATACTCGACGCCGGGCGCATCCGTTCGCCGGAAACATTATTGAAGGCAACACTGGGAGCATTCCCACATCTGACGGTGACATAGCCTAGTTGTAAGCGTTTGTAATGACCGTCAACGCAAGCGTCCAGGGGCGCGTTTTATGCTCAGTGACACGGGAATCATCCCGGCACCAACAGACGTACCAGACAAACCACCACTGAGGACTGCACCATGAAAAAACGCATTTTCAACCTGAGCGCTACCCTGATCGCCGGCCTGTTCGCAACCGCTGCCTTTGCTCAAACGCCTGCAGCTCCTGCCGCTGCGGCAGCCTCGGTACCCGCCAAAGTGGAAGCGGCCCACACCAAAGCCGTCGTGAAAGCCGATGCCAAGGAAGCGCAAACGGTCGTCAAAGCCGATGCGAAAGAAGCCAAGGCAGTCGTCGCCGCAAAAACGGAAGTAGCCAGCGCGAAAACCGAAGCGGCCGCCACCAAGGCCAAGGCGCATCACAAGGCCAAAAAAGCCAAGGCCAAGGCTGACGAGAAGCTGGCATCGGCCACCGCCGAAGCAGCTCCGGCCAAGTAATCCAGTACCTCAGCACCCGATTTTCACATACCTCCACCTGATAGGATTTCATCATGAAAAAAGTTATCGCCACCCTGATCGCCAGCCTGTTCGCCACCGCCGCTTTCGCCCAGGCACCAGCCGCTCCAGCCGCCACGCCAGCAACGCCTGCCGTCGCCGCCACGCCGGCTGCCAAGGCTGAAACCCCGGCCGCGCCAGCCGCCGCCAAGCCTGCCGCCCACAAGAAAGCCAAGCATCACAAGGCAAAGAAAGCGGCGACTGGCGACAAGGCAATGCCAGCGACGCCAGCAGCTCCAGCCACGCCGGCAGCTTCCGCACCGGCAGCAGCGCCAGCCAAGTAAGCAGCGCGCCGCCAGCGAAAAAAGACAGGGTTTCCCCTGTCTTTTTTTCGTCCGTTTATTTTGCCATCAGCACCGTGTCGATGACATTGATCACGCCATTCGACTGGTACACATCATAGGTGCTGATATTGGCGCTGTTGCCGCCTTCATCCATCACGACGATGTTGTGCATGCCGTTCATGGCGAACATCAGCTTGCCGCCGCTGGCCGTGGGCAAGGTGGCTTTACCGTCATGCATCTTGATTTCCTGCGCCAGCGCCTTGAAGTCGTATTTGCCGGGCACCACGTGGTAGGTGAGGATTTTCGTCAGGGTCGCCTTGTTTTCCGGCTTGACCAAGGTCTCGACGGTGCCGGCCGGCAGCTTGCCGAAGGCCGCATTCGTCGGCGCGAACACGGTGAACGGCCCCTTGCCTTTCAGGGTGTCGACCAGGCCGGCCGCCTTGACGGCGGCGACCAGGGTCGTGTGGTCGGCTGAATTGACGGCGTTATCGACGATGTCCTTGGATGGATACATGCTCTGGCCACCCACCATGGTCGCCATGTCGGCGGCAAACGGGGCGCTGGCGGCCAGCATGGACGTAATGAACAGTGCTGCGGGTACGATGGTGCGCATGATGATATCTCCTGGATGACTGCGTTTGCGTGAGTGCAGGAGTATTTACGCTGCTTGCCTGCAAACGGATTCAACTGATTGTCGGCTTACGCGCTGCGCGCTAAGCCGACCTACGCTGCATCAACGCCCGGGCATATAAAAAAACGGCGCCGTGCAATGCACGGCGCCGTTCTTGGCTGGCTTGTCGCCAGGAGACTAGTTGGCCGCGACCTGCGGCTCCGTCTCGCCCCAGCCGCCGCCCAGGGCGCGGATCAGCGCCACCGTGGTGACGGCGCGGTTGCCGCGCAGCTGCACGGCATTGCGCTCGATGGCCGCCAGGTTGCGCTGCGCGTCGAGCAAATCGAGGTAGCTGGAACGGCCCGCGTCGTACAGCTTTTGCGCCAGGTCGGCCGAACGGCGCGCCGAAACGACGGCTTCATCGATCTGCTGCGTCTGGCCCGACAGGATGCGCAGGCCGGCCAGGTTGTCTTCCACCTCGGCGAAAGCCACCAGCACGCTCTGGCGATACGTCGCCACCGATTCTTCCAGCTGCGCTTCGCTGCGGCTCACGGCAGCTTTATTGCGGCCGCCGTCGATGATCGGCATCGACATCAGGGCGCCCAGCAGCCAGGAGCGGCTGCTCCATTTGAAAATGTCCGAGAAGGTGTCGGACGCGCCGCCGCCGGAAGCGTTCAGGGTGAGCGCCGGGAACATGGCCGACTTGGCCACGCCGATGCGCGCATTCGACGCTTCCATGGTGCGCTGCGCCGAGGCAATGTCGGGACGGCGTTCCAGCAAGGAGGACGGCATGCCGGCCGGGATCACCGGCAGGAAGCCGCTATCCTGCAGCGGGTTGACGCTCGCCGTGAAGCTGGCGGCAGGTTTACCCAGCAGGACGGCCAGCGCATGCTCGCTGGTGGCGCGCTGGCGCTGCAGGCCGATGGCTTCGGCGCGCGTCGTCGCCAGTTCCGTGCGGGCACGGGACAGGTCGAACTCGCCGATGTCGCCCAGGTCGTAGCGGCGCTGGTTCACATGCACGCTTTCCTCGCGCAGGCGCACCGTCTGTTCCAGGGTCGCCAGTTCGGCGTCCGTGGCGCGCAGCTGGAAGTAGGTCTGCGCTACATCGGCCTGCAAGGACAGCAGCACCGAGCGGTAAGTCGCTTCCACGGCCAGCGCATCGCTGCGCGAGGCACTGACGTTCGATGCCACCCTGCCGAACAGATCGACTTCGTAGCTGGCCGTCAGGTTGGCCTGGTAGACGTTGGTCGCCGCCACCGGCGCGCCGTTCGGCAAGCCGAGCGACACGGCGGAAGCGCGGTTGCGCTGCCCGCCCACGTTCACGCCCACTTGCGGGATGCGGTCCGCTTCGGCGATGCCGGCAATCGCCCTCGCCTGCTTGACGCGGGCGGCGGCCACGGCCAGGTTGGCGTTGGCCTGCGTGGCCTCGTTGATCAGGCTGGTGAGAGCCGGATCATTGAACGCCAGCCACCACTCGCCGCGCGCCTGGCGCTCGGCCACGGCCACCCTGGCCTGCTGCCAGCGCGTGCCGTCGGCCGCCGTCTGCACGGCAGGCGCTTGCGCTTCCTTGAACGCCGCCGGCGTCTCGATCTGCGGCTGTTTGAACTCCGGCGCCGCGCAGGCGGCCAGCAGGACTGCGGCGGCCATGGCGCTCAAGACGGGCGCCGCGCGCCGGATGATTGCATTGGTTTTCAATATATATCTCCTTCCAGGTCCAGCGCTGGCGCAGCAGTTGGCTTGGCGGCAGCGGCGGCTGGTTTTTTCTCAAAACGCTGCGCCAGGGTGCGCAGCAGTACGTAGAACACGGGCGTCAGGAACAGGCCGAAGAAGGTCACGCCCAGCATGCCGGCGAAGACCGCCACGCCCATGGCATGGCGCATTTCCGAACCGGCGCCGTGCGAGAACACCAGGGGCACCACGCCCATGATGAAGGCGATCGACGTCATCAAAATCGGACGCAGACGCAGACGGCATGCTTCCAGCGCCGCTTGCACGACGGTGCGGCCATGCTCTTCCAGTTCGCGGGCAAATTCCACGATCAGAATCGCATTCTTCGACGCCAGCCCCACCAGCACGAACAGCGCGATCTGGGTAAACACATTGTTGTCGCCGCCCGTCAGTTTGACGCCCAGCAAGGCGCACAGGATCGACATCGGCACGATCAGGATCACGGCCAGCGGCAGGGTCCAGCTTTCGTACTGGGCGGCGAGCACCAGGAACACCAGCAGCACGCACAGCGGGAAGACATAGATCATCGTATTGCCGGACAAGATGTCCTGGTAGGTCAGCTCCGTCCATTCATACGAAATCCCCTGCGGCAGCACTTCCTTGGCGATGCGTTCCAGCGCGGCTTGCGCCTGGCCGCTCGATACGCCAGGGGCGGCGCCGCCATTGAAGTCGGCTGCGGCGTAGGCGTTGTAGCGCTGCACGCGGTCCGGGCCATAGCTGTCCTTGACGCGCATCAGCGACGACAACGGGATCATTTCGCCCTTGTCATTGCGCACCTTCAGCTGCGCGATATCCTGCGCATGCGAACGGAACGCCGCATCGGCCTGCACGCGCACCTGGTAGGTGCGGCCAAACTGGTTGAAGTCATTCACGTACAGCGAACCGAGGTTGATCTGCAAGGTCTGGTAAATCGTTTGCAACTGCACGCCCATCTGCTTGGCCTTCACGCGGTCGACGTCGGCGAACAGCTGCGGCACATTAATCTGATAGCCCGAGAACACGCCCGCCAGTTCCGGCGTCTGGTACGCCTTGCCGGCCAGCGCCTGGGTGGCGTTGTACAGCGCGTCGTAACCGAGGTTGCCGCGGTCTTCGATCATCATCTTGAAGCCGCCGATGGTGCCCAGGCCGTTGACCGGCGGTGGCGGGAAGACCATGATGAAGGCGTCCTGGATACCGCCCAGGCGCTTGTTGATCTCGGCCGCGATGGCGCCGCCCGACAACTCCTTGCTGGTACGCTCGTCGAACGGCTTCAGGGTGGCGAAGACGATGCCGGCGTTCGGCGCATTGGTGAAATCGTTGATCGACAGGCCGGGGAAGGCGATGGTCGATTCGACGCCAGGCACCGACTTGATGACGTCGGACATGCGGCGCACGACATCTTCCGTGCGGTCCAGCGAAGCGGCGTCGGGCAATTGCGCAAAGCCCACCAGGTATTGCTTGTCCTGCGCCGGCACGAAACCGGCCGGCACGGACTTGAAGGTGAAGATGGCGGCGACGACCAGCAGCGCGTACACGCCCAAGGATGCGCTCTTGCGGCCCAGCACACCCTTCACGCCCGCTTCATAGCGGTGCGAAGCGCGGCCGAAGAAGCGGTTGAACCAGGCGAAGAAGCGGCCGAAGACCATGTCCATGCCGCGCGTCAGCGCGTCTTTCGGCGCATCGTGCGGTTTCAACAAAGCGGCCGACAGGGCCGGCGCCAGCGTCAGCGAGCTGAAAGCGGAAATCACGGTCGAAATGGCGATCGTCAGCGCGAACTGGCGATAGAACTCGCCCGACAGGCCGGGCACGAAGGCGATCGGCACGAACACGGCGCACAGCACCAGGGCGATGGCGACGATGGGACCGCTGACCTCTTTCATGGCCTGGATGGTGGCGTCGCGCGGCGACAAGCCTTCCTCGATGTTGCGCTCGACGTTTTCCACCACCACAATGGCGTCATCGACGACGATACCGATGGCCAGCACGAGGCCGAACAGCGACAGGGTGTTGATCGAGAAGCCGAAGCCCAGCATCACGGCAAAGGTACCGACGATGGAGACGGGAACGGCCAGCAGCGGAATGATCGATGCGCGCCAGGTTTGCAGGAAGATGATCACCACCAGCACCACCAGGGCGATCGCTTCGAGCAGCGTATGGATCACGGCTTCGATGGACGAGCGCACGAACTGCGTCGGGTCGTACTCGATCCGGTATTCCACGCCTTGCGGGAAGTCTTTTTTCAGTTCCTCCATCTTGGCGCGCACGTCGGAAGACAGCTGCAGCGCGTTGGCGTTCGGTGCTTCGAAAATACCCATGCCGACGGCCGGATTATTGTTCAGCAGCGAACGCAGCGAGTAGCTGTTGGCGCCCATTTCCACGCGCGCCACGTCCTTGAGCTGCGTGACGGCACCGTCGGCATTGGTGCGCACGATGATGGCGCCGAATTCCTCTGGCGTTTGCAGACGGCCCTGGGTATTGACGGTCAGCTGGAAGTCCGAGTTCTTCGCCGGCGAAGCGCCGATCACGCCGGCCGCCACCTGCACGTTCTGCTCGCGGATCGCGTCGACGACGTCATTGGCCGTCATGCCGCGTGCCGCCACCTTTTGCGGGTCGAGCCAGATGCGCATCGCATAGTCGCCCGCGCCGAAGATCTGGATGTCGCCCATGCCCGGCAGACGGGCCAGTTGATCCTTGACGTTCAGCACCGCGTAGTTACGCAGGTACATGTCGTCATAGCGCTTGTTCGGCGAGACCAGGTGCACCACCATGGTCAGGTTGGGCGAGGACTTGACGGTCGTCACGCCGATCTGGCGCACTTCCTCGGGCAGGCGCGGCAAGGCGCGCTGCACGCGGTTCTGCACCTGCGTCTCGGCCTGCTCGACGTTGGTGCCGATCTTGAAGGTCACGGTCAGCATCATCGCGCCATCGGACGTGTTTTGCGAGGACATGTAAAGCATGTTCTCGACGCCGTTGATCTGCTCTTCGAGCGGCGCGGCCACGGTTTCGGCGATCACTTTCGGGTTGGCGCCCGGGTATTGCGCGCGCACCACCACGGATGGCGGCACGACGTCGGGATATTCGGAGATGGGCAGGCCGAATATCGACAGCAGCCCGGCCACGAATATGACAATCGACAGCACCGCCGCGAAGATCGGCTTGTCGATGAAAAAGCGGGAAAAATTCATGTTTATTCCTTGGAAGTCGATGCTGCTTTCGCGGCGATCTTGGCGTCTTTTGCTTCAGGTTTTGCGGGAGCGACGGGCGCGGTCGGGTCGAAATCCATCGCCACCATCTGCGGCGTCACGGGCGCACCGGGGCGCACGCGCTGCAAGCCGTTGACGACGATTTTTTCGCCCGCCTTCAAGCCTTCGCGCACCACGCGCAAGCCGTCCGAGGTCGGGCCCAGCTTGACGGCGCGGTATTCGGCCTTGTTGTCGGCTCCCACCACGTAGACGTATTTGCGGCTCTGGTCCGTGCCGACGGCGCGGTCGCTGATCAGCAGCGCCGTGCTTTGCGCGTGCGGGCCGTTGCCGCCGTCGAGCTGGATGCGCGCAAACAGGCCCGGCACCAGCTGGCGCTCGGCGTTGGCGAAGGTGGCGCGCATGCGCACGCTGCCCGTGGCCGGGTCGAGCTGGTTGTCGACGAATTCCAGCTTGCCTTCATGCGGGAAGCCCGTTTCGTTGGCCAGGCCCACCTTGACGGTGACGGGCGTGCCCTTTTGCGCCGTGCCGGCCACGCGCAGGTAGGTATCTTCATCGCCGTCGAAGCTGGCGTAGATGCGGTCCGTCGACACCACCGAAGTCAAAATGGCGGAAGCGTCGATCAGGTTGCCGACGGTGATTTCCGCCTTGCTGACGCGGCCGCTGATCGGCGCCTGCACCTGCGTGTACGACAGGTTCAGCCTGGCCGCTTCATACGCGGCTTGCGCCGAGCGGACATTCGCGTCCAGCTCTTTCAGGCCCGATGCCTTTTCATCGAATTCGCGCTGGGCGATGGCTTTTTCGGCCAGCAGCTTTTCGGCGCGCGACAGCTCCAGCTTGGCCAGTTCCGCCTTGGCGCGGGCCGATGCGGCCGTGCCTTCGGCGCGCGACACTTCGGCCTGGAATGGGCGCGGATCGATGACGAACAACACATCGCCCTTTTTCACTTCGCTGCCCGGCTTGAAGTTGACGGCCGTGATGAAGCCGCCGACGCGCGAGCGGATTTCCACGCGCTCGATCGCTTCCAGGCGGCCCGAAAATTCCTGCGTTTCCGTGATCTGTTTTTCAACGACGGCGGCGGCCGAGATGGGCGGGCCGCCGGCCGCGGGCGCGTCGGGCACCTTGCTGTTGGCCGAGTCGCAGCCGGCCAGGCTCACGGCCACCAGTCCCGCCAGCGCGAGCGATGCAGCCAGGGGCTTCAGCAGAGTGGAAAATTGTTGAACGTTTTTCATTTTATTTCCCTGTTTTATGAAAATTTCTAATGGTATGGGCGGCAGGAAGCAACCCAGCGAAAAGTTGGAAACTGCGGTGAACGGTGTTGCCATGGCGCCCGACGGCGCTCGATCAAAGGTAAACAGGCCGCCAGCTGCTTGAAAGCGGACGGGGACGACGAAGCTGGCTGTGCGAACGCACAACGCAGACAGGAAGGGAACTACACTGCGTAGTGTAGCAACCGAAACTCAAAAAGTAAACTGATTAGTGTAAGTTTTTTTGCAGTGCCCAGATGGCGGCTTTATGACGCGGGCTCCTGCCCCAGTCCGGCGACGAAACTGCTAATTTCGCTTAATACCTGCACCTTGCAAGCGCATTCATTACGGGCGGTAGCGTCTTGCAGCGGCGCGGCGGCCATGCGCCGCACGGTGGTCTTGATGCCGCAGGCGATCAATTTGCTGCCGTATTGTTCAGCCTCGTCGCGCAATGGGTCGTCTTCGCTGGACAAGATCAAGGCTGGCGGCAGGTTCTTCAGGCGGCTCGACTGCAGTGGCGACGCATACGGATGGGTACGGTCAGCGGCATTCGGCAGGTAACCACGATAGGCGGCGGCGCACTGGTCGGCCACTTCGGCCAGGTCGGGACAGGTCGGCAAGTGGCGCATCGAACAGGTCGACAGCCCGGGGTCGAGCATGGGCATGATCAGCACCTGGCCCGCGAGGGGCGGTCCGCCCCGGTCGCGCGACATCATGGCGCACACGGCGGCCAGGTTGGCGCCCGCTTCGATGCCCGACACCACCATCTGCTTGCCCGTCCAGCCCAGCTTGGTCTTGTTCTTTTTTGCCCACAGCAGCACGGCATGCGCGTCTTCCACGGCGGCGGGGAATGGCCGCACCTTCGCCAGCGTGTAGTTCGCGGCCAGCACCACGTGGTCCGGGTTGCTCAGCACGAGGCAGCGCAGGAAGTCGTCCGCGTCATCCAGATCGCCATCGACAAAGCCGCCGCCATGGAAGAAGACCATCAGGTTCGGCTGTTTGGCGCCCGGCACGCCGGCCGTGTAGAGGCGCGCGCCGAGCGCATCCTGCGCGCCCTGCACCTGGATGTCGCGTATCTTCAGCGCCTGGCCAGGTGCCAGTTCGGCCGCTGCGCCGGCCACGCTCATTGCGCCACCACCGGCTGCACCGCAGCATCGCGTACCGCGTCGTTCAGGCACAACAGGGCGACGCCGCCTACTTCATGGGTCAGGGCGCTATACGCACTGGCTTCGCTTTGCGCCGCCAGCGAGTAGGCATCCGTCGATACCATCGCGGCCAGAGCAAGCGAGCTCATAGCGAGAGCAAGCACTGCAAAGATTCCATTCCGATAAGCCATGATGTTTCTCCTGTTGTACTTCCTGCGGCATCACATTTATGCTGCAGTACAACAACTATAGACTTGATCTACAATCTGATAAAGAGTGCAATGCCGAATTGATTGTTCAGGATTCTGAATAATCATACAGAAAGTGATAGGAAATCAAGTGAACAAGCTGCAAGCCATGGAAGTTTTCATCCAAGTCGTCGATGCGGGCGGCTTTACGCGCGCGGCCGAGAACATGCAGTTGCCCAAAGCCACCGTGTCGACCCTGATCCAGTCGCTGGAAACAAGCTTGTCGGTTAAGTTGCTCAACCGCACCACGCGCCATGTCAGCATCACCTCCGACGGCGCCGCCTATTACGAACGCTGCGTGCGCATCCTGTCGGACGTGCGCGAAGCCGAGGAATCGCTGTCGCGCACGCGATTGAGCCCCAGCGGACGGCTGCGCGTGGATGCGCCCACGGCCCTGGCCAGCGAACTGATCATTCCCGCCTTGCCCGACTTTTTTGCCCGCTACCCGGACATCTCGCTGGAACTCGGTTGCAGCGACCGTCCCGTCGACCTGATCGAGGAAGGCGTCGATTGCGCCGTGCGCGGCGGCGAACTGGGCGACCTGAACCTGATCGCGCGCCGTGTCGGCGTGCTGCATTTCATCACCTGCGCCGCGCCCGGCTACCTGGCGCGGTACGGCACGCCGCTGCACCCGAACGACCTGGCCCAGCACCGGGGCGTGAATTTCTTCTCCGCCAAGACGGGCAAGACCTTCGAATGGGATTTCACGCGCGCGGGCGAACGCATCCAGATGTCCATGCCCAGCCATATCGCCCTGAACGACTCGAACGCCTACGCGGCGGCCGGCCTGGCGGGCCTGGGCATCGTGCAAATGACGCATTTCATGCTTGCACCGCTGATGGAACAGGGCAAAATGGTGGAATTGCTGGGCGATTGGGAATCCGACCCGCTGCCCATCCACGTGATCTATCCGCCCAACCGCCACCTGTCCGCCAAGGTGCGCGTGTTTGTCGAATGGGTCGCCGACATGTTTACCAACCACCCGGCCACGCAGCTGAAGGGCAAGAACGCCAGCCCCAGCCCGCGCGCCATCCAGACCGAGGCCCAGCCATGACCGCAGCAAGCACACCGCCGCACCTGCACCCGCACCGCATCGTCTTTCTCGACCGCGACAGCCTGATCGCCGCCGTGCGCCCGCCCGCCTTCGCCCACAGCTGGGAAGAATATGCGCACACCAAGGGCAGCGAACAGACGGTGTCACGCCTGCAAGGCGCCAGCATCGCCATCACGAACAAGGTGCCGCTGCGCGCGGCCGAACTGGCGCAGCTGCCCGACCTCAAAATGATCGCCGTGGCCGCCACTGGCACGGATATCCTCGACCTGGCCGCCTGCCGCGAACGGGGCATCGTGGTGGCGAATATCCGCGACTACGCGCGCGCCACCGTGCCCGAGCACACCTTGGCCCTGATGCTGGCCCTGCGCCGCCAGCTCATCGCCTACCGCTTTGATGTGGAAGCGGGCCTGTGGCAGGCGTCGGACCGCTTCTGCCTGTTCGGCCACCCGATCCGCGACCTGGCCGGCAGCCGCCTGGGCTTGCTCGGCTACGGCGCGCTGGGCAAGTCCGTGGCACAGCTGGGACGCGCCTTCGGCATGCAGGTGATCGTCCACAACCGTTCCCCGATCCAGGAAGACGGTGTAAAAGAAGTGGATTTTGACGAACTGCTGACCACCTCCGACGTGCTGAGCCTGCATCTGCCCCTGACGGACAAGACGCGCAACATCATCGGAGCAAAGGAACTGGCGCGCATGCAGCCGACCTCGCTGCTGATCAACACGGCACGGGGCGGCCTCGTCGACGAAGCGGCCCTGGCCGACGCATTGACCCGCGGGGTGATCGCCGGCGCCGGCTTCGACGTGCTGTCGACGGAACCGCCGCCGCCAGACAACCCGCTTTTAAGTTTGCGCCTGCACAACTTCATCCTCACGCCGCACACGGCCTGGGCCAGTGGCGAGGCCATGCAGAAACTGGCCGACATCCTGATCGGCAATATCGAAGCATTCGAGCGGGGCACCCCCACGAACGTGGTGGCATGAGCATCTTGCACGAACTCGATGAACTGCTGGGGCTCGATGGCGAGGAATACGACCGCCTCGACCTGTTTCAGGAGGCGGACGAGCTGGTCGGGCGGTTGCAGCCCCGCGATGTGCCCGCCCTGCTGCAACGGTGGCAGCAACGCGAACTATGCTGGCAGCAGCGTTTCACGCAAGCGAGCACCAACATCGACGGCGAAGTGCTGCGCGCGCTGCTGGCCGGTTTGCTGCAGATCAAGGGTTCCACCCACGGCGTGTTCGAACTGATGTCCAGGCTGCCGCCCGTGGCCGACCATTCTCCGTTCAGCGAGGCGCTGCTCGATTACGCCGAACAAGCATGGCATGCGCAGGGGCCGGCAAGCCACCGGCAAATCCAGATCAGTTGCTGGAGCTGCGGGCTGTCGGGCCGGCTGCTGAAGCGGCTGGGGTTATCTGCCTGGAAGGATGCTGGGCTGTAGCCACTACGGCGCGGCGGGACGCTCGAATGAAAATCCCGGCGCATACAAGTGATAGCCGTCGAAATCGCCCTTGCCGATGGCCGCGCCGGCGCTGCGCGCAATCGCATACGCCATGCTGAAGTGAAAGTAGAAATTCGGCACAATGTACAGATTCAAATATTCATCGGCCGGCAGCGCGATGTCGGCGAAGCCGGCGCGATCGCGGCAGAGGCGCTCTGGCGGCCCGTCAAAGCGCTCCGCAGGAATCGCCTGCAGATAACGCATGGTCTGCGCGATCTGTTCCTGCAGGTTGGCGGCGGCGCTGAAATCGGCCACCTCCAGCCCTGCCAGCGGGCAGCAGCCGCGCAGGGAAAAACTCACGGCCGCGCGCACCTGCTGGGCGAACGGCAGCATGTCCGGGTGCAGCCGCGCCGCCAGGATCTGCGGCTGGGCGTCGAGCTTGTGCAGCATGGCAGACAACTGGCCCAGCGAGCGGCAAAACATGGCGACGGGGTGACTGTTCATCATTTCCTTGTGCAAGATTCAAGATGACCAGAGTGTGCCACAGGCACCAGCGTCCCCGCAGCGTTATCGCCGGTGCTTGCTGAAAAATTCCCACATCACTTCGTTCGCATCGATGGCGTAGGTGGTCTTGCCGATGGGCAGGCCGATATTGAAGGCGTCGGCGCCGGGCCAGGTGTGGCCGCCGTCCTTGACGGTGAACAAAGCCACGCTGGCGCCGCCCGCGCCACTGCCCTGCTCCTGCCAGCTCACTTGCGTGGCGTCGCCGGCAGGCCCAGGCATCCGGCGCGGCTGCGGCGCATCGCCGTCGATGCCGTTGTGCCTGCGCCAGTAGGCGAAGGTATCCTCGGCCGACAGATAGCTGGCGGTCTTGCCCTCAAACAGCACGACCTTGTCGGCCGTCCCCTGCATCAGCAGCACGCCGACCTTCTCCTTCTGCTTGTGATGCTGCAGCACCGGTTCCGGCATGGGCGCGCCCACCGAGGCGACGGCCGCGAACTGTTGCGGCAACTCGGCCGCCAGGCGCAGGGCAAAGAAACCGCCGCGCGACAGGCCCGTGGCATACACGCGCTTGTCATCGATGCGGTAATTCTGCTTGAGTTTGCTCAATATCGCTTGCGTAAAACCGACGTCATCCGTGCCCGCCAGGTAGTCCATGCCGAAGCCCACGTTCCAGTCCTGCTTGATGCCTTGCGGGTACACCACGATGTACCGGTGGCGCTCGGCCGCCTTGTTCATCTGCGTGTACAGCATCTGTTCCGCCATGCTCATGCCGCCGCCATGGAAATTGAAGACGACGGGGAACGCTTGCTGCGGCGCCTGGTCGTAGGCGGCGGGCGTGTAGACGATGTAGCGGCGCTTTTCTTCCTTGTGGACGAGGCTGCTCACTTGCGCCAGAACAGGGGCGCTGGTGCACGCCAGTATAAGCAGACTGATAAGACATTTCATGCGGTTTTCTCCCTTAATCAAGAGCTTGCAGCTTAGGCAAGCGCCGGTGAAATCGCGGTGAAATCTCCCTGCTTTTTATCGTGTCTGGAGGGGAAGAATGTCGACGCGGTAGTGCGCCTCGCCCGGATGGAAACGGATGTCCCAGCGCATGGCCTGCGCCACGCGTGCCAGCAAGCTTTGTCCATGCGCAAAGCCCTGGACGCGCCGCGGCTGCCCCGCCGGCACGGTATTGCCGATGCTCAAGCAGCCTTGCGCATACGCGATATTGATGCGGCAAGCGGGGCCGCCATGGAACAGGGCATTCGCCAGGCAATTATTGATGAGCAACATCGTCAGCGGCGGATTGCCGACGACCTCCAGGCGCTCGGGCAAGTCCAGGGTCAGCAGGCTGGCATCCCAACGATGCTCGTCGAGCAGGCGCAGCAGGCATTGCTCGATACAGCCGCGCAGCTCCACCACGTCGCCAGGCAACTGCTCGGCCCGCGCCAGCGCGAACAGCACGTCGATGGTGGCGCGCATGTCGTCGACACCCTGGCGCAGCTGCGCCTGCCCGTCTGCCGCCAGCGGCTGCGCGCCGGCCAGCGCCAGGCTGTTGTGCATCAGGGTCAGCGGCGTGCGCAATTCATGGCTGACGTCGCGCGCGAACGCCTGTTCACGCAGCAACACCGCCTGCAGTTCGGCAAAGGTGGTTTCCAGGCGGCGCGCCAGGAAGCCGATCTCGTCGGGGCGGTCGCGCTCGCTGAAATGGACGGCGCCGCCGGGCGCCAGCTGGCGCGCTTCCTGGGCCAATCGCTGCAAGGGCAGCACGAGGCGGCGCGCCAGCCAGTAGGCCAGCAGCAAGGCCAGGGCGATCAGCGCCAGCGCCACGCCTGCGACGACACCGCCCACCTCCCCCACCAGGCGCCGCACCACCAGCACGGGCGCCACGTCGGCCAGCAGATACGCGCGCCGCGGCTGGCCAGCGGCAACGAGGTCCAGCGCCAGCACGTGATAATGCTGGCCCGTCGTGGTAAACACTTCGCCGCGCGGGACGGATGGCGGCACTTGCGCGCGCACCGCTTGAGGCAAGTCAAGGTAACGGCCATACACCGTGATGAGGTCGCTGCCGGACGGCGTCAGCTCGCCGTGCTGGCGCAAGCGCTGGCTGAGCACCGCCGCTTCGCGCTCGAGCAGGCGCTGCACCAGCATGTCTTCCGTCACATACGCAATCACCAGCGCCAGGCCCGTGTAGCACAGGCACAGCAGGACGGTGAAGCCGGCCAGGGCGGCGAACAGGCGTTGCCGGATCGACCTAGCCATCGCTGGCCGCCGCGTCGAAGGCCAGACGGTAACCCAGCTGAGGGATGGTCACCAGCACGCCCGCCGCGCCAAGCAACTCCAGCTGCTTGCGCAGCGCGTAGATATGCGATTTGAGGGCGTCGCTGTCGGGCGGCTGGCTGCCCCACAGGGCTTGCAGCAAGGCCGAGCGCGACACGGCGTGCGGATGCTCGCGGCACAGCAGCAGCAGGATTTTAAACCCCGTCTGCGTCAGCGGCAGCGGCGCGTCACGGTACAGGGCGCGTCCCTCGCGCGTCTGCAAGGTGAACGGCCCCACGCGCGTTTCCTGGTGCACGTGCAACTGCTGCCGGCGCGCCAGCGCTACACAGCGCAAGGCCACCTCGCGCAAGTCGAAGGGCTTGGTCAGATAGTCGTCGGCGCCGTCGCGAAAGCCGCGTGCCTTGTCTTCATATGCATCGCGCGCCGTCAGCATCAACACCGGCACATTGCTGGGCGCGCCCGCCTTGATGGCGCGGCACACCTGCAAGCCATCGATGTCGGGCAGGTTCAGGTCCAGCAGCACCACATCATAGGGGTTGCGCGTCGCCAATTGCACCGCCAGCGCGCCCGTGCCCGCATGGTCGGTCTGCCAGCCCAGGCCGTCGAGGAAGTCGAGCACCTGGCGCGCGATGGCCAGGTGGTCTTCCACCAGCAAGATGCTCAAGGACAAGCGATTCATGACGTGCCGGCAATGCGCGCATACAGCCAGAAGTTGCCGGATCTTCCGCGAATCTGCCGGTAGCAGCGCAGATAGCCTTCGCGCTCGAAAGCGCAGCGCTCGAGCACGCGCAGCGATCGGGCATTGCTCTCCAGCACAGTCGCCTGGATGCGCAGCATGCCAAGACGTCGGAAGCCCCAGTCCACGACCGTGTTCACGACGGCCGTGGCCACGCCCTGCCCCCAGACGGCGGGCGCCAGATCGTAAGCGATCTCCGCCGTGCGGTGCTGCGGGGAAATCGCGTTGAAACCGATCGTACCCACCAGCTGGCCGCCGTCGCGCAGCACCACGGCCAGGCGGATCGGCGACGATGGATCGGCCGATGCGTAGTCATCGAAATTGGCTCGCAGGTCGCCGGCGCAACGCACATTCCAGCTCGTGTGCTCGACGACGACAGGGTCGGCCAGGTAGGCATACCAGGCGGGGGCGTCGCTGCGTTCCAGGTTGCGCAAGGTCACCAACGGATGCGTAACAGCCGGTAAATCGACAGCTTTCATTGCCTTGCATCCTCCTCAGGCCAGCGGGCAATCGGCGGCCAGCCACGAGGCGAAATCATCGGCGGCCCGCTCGAAATCCTCGCGCTGCATCGAGCCATGGCCCACCAGGTACACGGCGCGGTCGCCGCCATCGAGGGCCAGCATGACGGCGCGCCCGCCGCTGTCGTCGCCGATGGCGAGATAGCCGGGGCAGCATTGCCGTGTGTCATACGTTTCGTTGCGCTCGATTAAACTTTCCAGGCCGTACAGCAATACCTGTTCACCCCGCATGTCCTCTTGCCCGTCCTTGATAAAGCGCAGGTAATGCGCCGGCAAGGCATGGCCCAGCCAGCGCTCGAGCGCATCGACAGCGTGCCCGCTCACGCGGCGCCCTTGCGCCGCGCTTCCCATTCGCGCCGCAGCAAGCCGTACAGGACCGAGTCGCTGACCTGACCGCCCACGATCCAGCGTTCGGGCAAGAAACCTTCCTTATTGAATCCCTGGCGCTCGAGAGCGCTGGCCGAACCGGCGTTGTTCGGGTCGATGTCCGCCTCCAGGCGGTTCAGGTCGCGCTCGATGAACGCGAATTCGATCAGCGCCGACAGGGCTTCGTGCATATAGCCATTGCCCCAGTACGGACGGCCCAGCGCATAGCCGATCTCGGCGCGGCGGTTCTGGCGGTGCTCGGAAAACAGGCTGCAACTGCCCAGGTATTCGCCCGTCGCCTTCAGCTCGATGGCGAAACGGAAGCATTCCTCTTGCTCGAAAGCGGCGATATCCTCGGCGATCTGGCGCGCGGCGCGGCCGGCATCGGTCCACGGCGGCTCGCTGAAATAGCGCATCACTTCAGGGTCGGCATGCATGGCGAATTGGGCCGCCTCATCGGAGGCCTGCGGCTTGCGCAGGATCAGGCGTTCGGTGGTGATGGTTTTGCTGTAAGTCATGGCGCTCCAGTCTGGCGGCAAACGGACGAATGCTTATTATTCCATGCAACTATAACGATGTGGCAATTTTGTGATGGTGCTTTTAATGTAGTATGGCAATATTTCGACCATATCATTGATGCAACTTCATGATCCGCTCATGCACGCAGTAAAACACGCAGCCAACACCGAAGCCGACCATGTCCATGCCTAGAATCCACCTCACCATGCCGCTTGCCCTCGGCGCACTGGCCGTCTGGCTGGGCTTGAGCATGGGCGGGCGCTGGCTGGAATCGGCCGGCTACGCCTTGCCGGGTGCCGCCGTCACCGGCCGTATCGGCCTGTCGTGGGCCCTGGCCGCCGTGTTCGCACTGGCGCTGCTGCGGGCCTCAAGCCGGCCCCGCGAAGCGGGTCTGTGCGCGCCGCAGCCCTGGAAAAGCACGTGGCTGGTCTCGCCGCCCCTGCTGTATGCGCTGCTGATGCTGTTGCTGGCCTGGGCCGGCGGCTGGCCGCAGCCGCGCGTGCTGCTGATCGTCGCGTGCAATGCGGCGCTGGTGGCCATCTCGGAAGAGCTGATGTTTCGCGCCATCTTGCTGCAAGGCATGCTGGACCGCTACGCCGTCTGGCCCGCCGTGCTGATGTCCTCGGCGCTGTTCGGCCTGGCGCACACGGCCAACGGCCTGGCCACGGGTGATGTCAGCGGCGCCCTGTGGCAAGCCGTCGCCGCCACCCTGCAAGGCATCGGCTACGCGGCCATCCGCCTGCGCACGCGCTCCATCTGGCCGATGGTGCTCGTGCATGGACTGTGGGACTACGCGCTCGTGACGGCCACCTTGCCGCATCCGGCCGAAGATGGCGCGTCCATCCTGCCGACTATCGCCCTGCTGGCCGTGCTGCCCTTGTGCCTGTACGGCGTCTACCTGCTGCGCCCCAGCCAGCGCGCCGCCATGTCGCAACTGCAACGATAAGGAATGTGCATGACGTTTTTTTCACGCGAGTACGAAGTATTCCTGCTGCTGGCCGCACCCGATGCGCCGCCGCTGTGGGACGCGGCGCAATGGACGCCGTTCGCCGCCAGCCTCGACGGCCTGATGGCGCAGACTGGCGCGAGGGGCAAGGCCGGCGTGCGCAGCCATCAGTACAATCCCAAGGGCAAGCCGATTGCCTTTGGCCGCCTGGGCTGGGACGCCAAATCGTACGCCAAGTGGACGCACACGCCGGCCACGACGCAGGCGCGCTTCATGAGCCTGGAAGCATGGGCGCCCACCTGGACCGTCTGCGAAAAGGACGACCAGGCGCCCGACGTGTTCCTCGCCCTGGCCAATGAGTCCTTGCTGGGACTGGCTGGCAAGCCCTTGCAATTCGGCCAGCGCCTCGTGTGCGCCATCGCCACGGACATGGGAGCGGATGCCGCCGCCACCTTGCAGGCAGCGCTGGTGCAACTGGCCGCACAGCAAGACGCCGTCGTCTTCGCCCACACGCGCCGCCAGTGGGGCCGCGCCTCGCCGTACGGCGGTTTCACGGGTGCCATCCAGGATATGCTGATCGGCGGCCTGTTCCGGCAGGACGACCCGCATGCGCGACCGCTCGATGAGGCCGCGTTCCAGGATGTGTGGAGCAAACTCGACACCCACCATGCATGAACGGACTCCCATGCCACGCCTGAGCTTCGCCATCCTGCTGTGCTGGAGCGTCCATGCGGGCGCCTTCGAACTGAGCGGCACCATCCGCAGCAACGGCCCGCCGCTGCCGCAAGCCATCAGCATCGTTGCCGAGCGCATGCACGGCGAGCCGCAGATACATGGCACGGTTGAAAATGGCCGCTACCGCATTGAGGTGCCGGAAGGCGGCACACTGGCACTGCTCCTGCAATCGCCCGGCTGGGAAGCGGAACCCAAGCTCATCTTCAACGCGGCCACGGCGGGCGCGCTGGACTTCCTGCTGTACCCGGCCGCGGTGCCCGAAGCGGCGCTGGCAGCCGAATTGCGGACCATGGAACAGGAAGACCAGGCCCTGCGCGCGGGATTCCCGCCAACGGGGCCGGACCTGGCCACGCGCCAGCGTATGCTGGCCACGGATGAAGCACGCGAGCAACGCTTGCGGCAAATCATCGCCAGCAAAGGCTGGCCCACGCAAACGATGGTCGGCTACAAGGCGGCCGGGAGCGCCTGGCTGATCGCCCAGCATGGATCAAGTGCCTTCCTCAAAAGCAGCCTGGTCCTGATGCGCGCAGCAGCGGCACGCGGGGAGATCACGCCATCGAAGCTGGCACTGGCGATCGACCGCGACCTGTGTAGCGACAATCAGCCGCAGCTGTACGGCAGCCAGTTCCGCACAGATAGCACCGGCAAGACGGTGCCCTTCCCCATCGACGATCCGCAGCGTCTGGAGCAGCGCCGCGCCAGCATGGGCATGGAACCGTATGCGCAGTACCGGCAATCCTTCGAGTAAAGACCAAGTATTGACAGCGCCAGCCATTCCATGACATCGTTGCGCCATGCCATCGCCATTCCCGCCCCTGCCATCGATTATTGCCGCCATTTCAAGCATGGTGGCTGGGCAGGAATGACATTGACCAAGCCGCCTGCAAGGCGGCTTTGATCGGCAACAAACAATCAAGACGTCTCGCAGGCTTTGTTTTCACTTTCAGCGAGCGACCATGCACACCTCTTCCAGCCCCACCGTTATCCCCACCTTGCACCTCGTGTGCGGCAAGATTGCCTCGGGCAAATCCACCTTGACCAGCCAGCTTGCGCAAGCGCCGCATACCGTGCGCATCAGCGAAGACACCCTGCTGGCACAGCTGTATCCGGGCAAGATCGCCAACCTGGCCGACTATGTCGACTGCGCGGCGCGGCTGCGCGCGGCCATCGCGCCTCTGGCCTTGCAGATGCTGCGGGCGGGCGTGTCCGTCGTGCTCGATTTCCCCGCGAATACGCCGGCCAGCCGGGCCTGGATGCGCGAGCTGTTCCAGCAGGCGGGCGTGCCGCACGTGCTGCACTACCTCGACGTGACGGACGAGGAATGCAAGGCGCGCTTGCGCCGGCGCAATGACAGCGGACTGCACCCGTTCTCCACCAGCGACGCGCAATTTGATGAAATCACGCGCCACTTCACGCCGCCCCAGGCGTCGGAAGGCTTTGATATCGCGTGGATTACCGCTTAAAACGTGCCCGGCAGCAGTATCTTTTTATCCACATGCTGCAGGTCGCGCAAGCCGCAAAACGCCATCGTCAAATCGAGTTCGTTGCGGATGATGTCCAGGCACTTGGTCACGCCGGGGCCGCCCATGGCGCCCAGGCCATATAGAAATGGGCGGCCGATGTAGACGCCCTTTGCGCCAAGCGCCACGGCCTTGAGCACGTCCTGGCCCGAGCGGATGCCGCCGTCCATGTGCACTTCGATCTGGCTGCCGACGGCGTCGACGATGGCGGGCAAGGCTTCGATCGACGATTGCGCGCCATCGAGCTGGCGCCCGCCGTGGTTCGAGACGATCAGCGCGTCGGCGCCGCTTTCCACCGCCAGACGCGCGTCTTCGGGGTCCATGATGCCCTTGATGATCAGTTTGCCGCCCCAGCGCTGCTTGATCCATTCCACGTCCGCCCACGACAGGCTCAGGTCGAACTGCTGCTGCGTCCAGGCCGACAGCGACGACATGTCGGACACGGACGTGGCGTGGCCAACGATGTTGCCGAAGCCGCGGCGTTGCGTGCCCAGCATGCCCGCCACCCAGCGCGGCTTGCTGGCCATGTTGAGGATGTTCGGTATGGTCAGTTTGGGCGGCGCGGACAGGCCGTTGCGCAAGTCCTTGTGGCGCTGGCCCAGCACCTGCAAGTCCAGGGTCAAGACTAGCGCACTGCACTTGGCCGCCTTGGCGCGGTCGATCAGGCGGTTGATGAATTCGCGGTCTTTCATCACGTACAGCTGGAACCAGAACGGTTTGCTCGTGTTCGCCGCCACGTCCTCGATCGAGCAGATGCTCATGGTCGACAGGGTGAACGGCACGCCGAAGCGCTCGGCCGCCTGGGCCGCGAGGATTTCGCCATCGGCGTGCTGCATGCCCGTCAAGCCCGTGGGCGACAAGGCCACCGGCATCGAGACGGCCTGCCCCACCATGGTCGAAGCCAGGCTGCGGTTTTCCAGGTTGACGGCCACGCGCTGGCGAAACTTGATCTTGGCGAAATCGCTGTTGTTGGCGCGGTACGTCGATTCCGTCCAGGAGCCGGAATCGGCGTAGTCGTAGAACATGCGCGGCACCCGTTTCTGGGCCAGCACGCGCAAGTCTTCGATGCAGGTGATGATACTCATGCGTTTCCTCGGTCGATGGCTAGTCGGACCATGATCGTGCATTTACCGGCAATTGTCTATCCAGCAGGCAATGCCACCGGAGCCGGCGCCACGATTACCAGTCGCGCGCGCCGAGGATCTTGTCGCCCAGTTCGCTCAAGCGCGCCTGCGGGTAGCGCAGCTTTTCCTTGTCCTCGGGGTCGCCGGGAAACGCGTAGCCCTGCGGCGCGCTGCGTTCGCGCCAGCTTTGCACCCGCCAGTCGCGCAAGGCCTGGTTGTCTTGCTGGGCGGGCGTGAAGGAAATGTATTGCGCCAGGCGCACCTGGTCCGTCGACGTGTTCGGGCGGATGCCGTGCGCCAGCAGGCTGTTGAAAATCAACAGTTCCCCCTTCTTCATGGCGATGAATTCCATCGGGTACGGCACCGTCGCCAGGTCCGGCTGCCAGGGGTTGCGATCCGCCGGCACCGTCTTGCGCCACGCCAGCAAGTTGTTGAACAGTTCCGGATAGCACTGGAAACCGCCGCTCTCGGGCGAGGTGTCGGACAGGGCCAGCACGCCCTGCACGTTGACGGGCAGCGGGTCGAGCGTGGTATCGGCATCCCAGTGGATGAAGCCGCCAAACTTGCGCTTGCCATGGTTGGGCGTGTTCAGGTTGGCGCGGTCGATGGTCACCCACAAATCCTGACGGTCCCAGATATCGACAAAGGCGTCGTAGACGCGCGGGGTCTGGCGGTTATCCCACAGTGTCTGGTTGTGATAGGCCTCGACCATGCCGGAGCCGTTGAGCTCCTTCATCGCGTGGTCGCGCAACTGGTCCCGGTTCCAGGTGGCGGGATCGTGCTGGTCCATTCCTTGAAATTCCCACAGGAAATCCGTTGTGCACCGCACCTGCTCGGGCGACACGGCATCCTTGACGATGACGTAGCCATAGGTTTGCCAATGTAAAAAATCGCTGTCGGACAGCACGCGCAGGGGCAGCTGTTTTTGGATGTCGCGCAGCTGGGTCTGTTCCGTGTAGGCCACGGACGGGTTGCCGGGACGGTCTTCGCCGTATTGATATCGATCTTCTTGCATCGCTGTCTCCTGTGTTGGTGTGAGACAGATTGTGCGATGGCATGGCCGGCTGAAATGCGCGCCAGGCGGCCAATACTGATACTATCCTGACTATTTACTGCCCTAAAACGTCACAATGACGCCTTTATTCGAACAAGTCACGATTCCGGCGGGCCATTCCTGGGGCTTGCTGTGGCGCGAACTCGATGCCATTCCCTTCATCTGGCACTACCACCCGCAGTTCGAGCTGACCCTGACCGTCAATGCGCGGGGGCAGCGCTACATCGGCGACCATCTGGGCGACTTCGAGCCGGGCGACCTGGTGCTGCTAGGGCCGAACCTGCCGCACACGTGGTCGGCCAGCGAGCGCATCGACAGCAGCCAGCCGATGCTGGCCGTCGTCGTGTGGTTTTCACTGGAGTGGCTGGAGCGGCTGGCGGCGTGCTTTCCGGAATTGCACGGCGTGCGGCAACTGGCGGCCCGCGCCGGCCCGGCCCTGCATTTTTCGCCGCGGACGAGCGCGCGCTGCGCCGGTCAGCTGCTACGGCTGAACGCCCTGCCCGTGCCGCAGCGCCTGCCACTGCTGCTCGACGTGCTGCTGGAACTGGCGGGCGATACGGGCGCGCGGCCGCTGGCCTCGACGGCGCAGGCGCCGCTACCCGATGGGCAGCAAAAACGCATGGCCGGCGTGTTCGATTTCATGCACGCGCATTTTCGGGAAGAAATCGCACTGGAGACCCTGGCGCAGCGGGCGGCCCTGTCGCTGGGCGCGTTTCACCGCTGTTTCAAGCGCCACGCGCATTGCACGCCGGGCGAATACCTGGCGCGGCTGCGCATCGGCCGCGCCTGCCAACAGCTGATCGAGAGCGATCTCGCCATCGCCGTCATCGCGCAAGAGGCGGGCTACCGCAACCTCGCCCATTTCAACCGCCAGTTCCGCGCCGCCAAGCACGTCACGCCGCGCGCGTTTCGCCTGCAATACCGGCGCGGCCTCAAAGACCTATCGTAAATCCGTTCGGAAACGAAAAAGGGGATCAGATTTTATAATCTGATCCCCGATATTCTGGTGCGGCTGGCAGGAATTGAACCCACGACCCCTTGGTTCGTAGCCAAGTACTCTATCCAGCTGAGCTACAGCCGCCTAAGACAAGATTATAGCAGGGCTTTACGGAATGGCAAAGGGCGTGGCGGCGATATTTCACAATTGACGCCCTCACCGGTTTTTCACCGGCCGCCCCGCGCACTTGCATTTTTAATCATATTGATTTTCTGATTGCGGCGCAAAACCGACACGCCGATGACTGATTGGCCATTATTAATGCATCCAAGAAAAATAAATTGCAATTTATGGAAAACTTTGAGAATGTTTACTAGCAGTAATTCCAAAAAAAATACCAAGGGGATGTCATGAAAATAAACTTGCATAAATTACCTCTGGCCGCCGCCTGCGCGGCCACCCTCCTTCTTGCCGCCTGTGGCGGCGGCAGTAGCAGCAGCACCGCCGACCCGATTCCGCCCGTCGTGCCGCCGCCGGCAACGACGCTCAGCGGCACTGCCGCCGTCGGCGCCCCCATCTCGGGCAGCGTGGTAGCCATCGATAGCAAGGGCAAAGTGTCCACGGCGGTCAGTACCGGCGCCGGCGGGGCCTTTACGGTCGACGTCGCCGGCATGACGGCGCCGTTTTTCCTCAGCATCACCGGCACGTCCGGCGGCAAGCAAGTCACCCTCAACTCCATCGCCACCGCGGCGGGACAGACCGTCAACATCACGCCGCTGACCGACCTGATCGTCTCCACGGCGTCAGGCCAGCCCGGCGGCACGGCCCTGGCCACCGTCTGCGCTCCCGTTGCCAATACGGTATCGGCCGCCTGCACCGCGGCGCTGGCGGCTGCCGCGACCCAGCAACGGCTTGATGCGGCCGTGGCCGCCGTCGTCGCCATGATCAAACCGATTAATACCGGCAATACCAATCCGCTGACGGGCGCCTTTGTTGCCAACGGCACGGGCATGGATGCCGTGCTGGACCAGATCCTCGTCGCGCCCGCGGAAGCGCAGGGCGCCATGGCCACCGTCACCCTGATCGCCACGAATAGCGCGCTGGGCAGCGTGACCCTGCCGGCCGCCGCCGGCGGCGCGCCGACGATACCGGCAGCGACGCCGCCATCGGACGCCGACCTGGCCAAGGCGACGGCCGCGGCCACTGTCTTGCCGGAAATCCGCGCCTGCATGGCCTCGCTCAGCGCCCTGTATCCGAAGACGGGCTTCGTCGTGCCGTCGGCGGCGGCCGTGTCGCCGTTCATCGACGACACCTTCAATATGGGCACGGCAGTGGGCAAGGCCGACATTGTGTCCGCCCTGAGCAGCGCGGACCAGGCCGCCCATGCGGGTCTGACGATCGAGGCGCTGGGCCTGTCCAGCGTCAGCATGCAGCCCTTGAGCGCCGATGAAATCGCCACCTTGACGTCCGCCAGCAGCACCTCGACGACGCGCGTGGCCGACTTCATCGGCAATCGCCTCGGTGCCGGGGCGACGGCCATCACCTTCACTTCAGGCAAGCCCAGCAGCGCATGGGTACAGTTGCGCATAGGAACAGATGCGGGCATGCTCAACTGGAAGCTGGTCAAGACGGGCGACACCAGCGGCTGCGCCGGCGGCTGGAAACTGGCCGGCAGCGGCCACCTGGACATGCACATGAATGCGCGCATCCAGCGCAGCCTCGATGCTGCAGGTACGGCCAGCTTTGCGCGCGAATGGGCAGCGCACGTCGAGCTCGACACCGTGCTGCAGGAAAATCCGGCCGTCAACAAGATCGACGTGCGGGGACCGGGCCTGACGACGTTCGGCGACTTCCAGATACCGGGCACGGCCGGCAGCAAACTGCAGCTGATCCTGCCGGCCACCGGCTATACCCACATGCGGGTGGCCGACAGCAATGGCGCCGCCAGCACTTTCTACAATAACGCGGAAGCCATCCAGAGCTGCCAGGATCTGGCCAGCCTGCCCGCCAATACGCCGGGCCTGGGCGCGGGCACGGCTTGCATCGACGAAACGAAAGTGGCGCCTGGAAAAATCTACGTGTGGACCCTGAAAACGCCGAATGGCGCCGTCAGCGCCTTCCCGTTCCAGATCAATGCCGTGCCCCTGTCGAAAGCGTTTGCCAAGGCCAACCAGGCCAGCCTGTTCGCCACGCTCACCAGCATCACGCCGGCGAAACTGTCATCGATCCCCGCCGCCGCCCTGCTCGATGGCGCGGTGACCTTCCATTACACGCAGTCGGCCACCTACGGATCGAAAATGGACAATTGCGGCCTATACTTGTTCAATGGCGCCACGCCGGTGCTGAACGCGGAGCAAAATGCGGTTGGACAGGAAACCTCGTGCACGTTCACGACCTCGGGGCTCAATACGCTGGCGTCGAACGTGGCGGACCCGGCGCAATCTGGCGCCTCGCTGTTCAAGTTCACCGGTCCCGTGACAAGCGGCGGACTGTGGCTAACCACCATCGTCCTGGGCAACCAGGCGTCGTCGGGCCAGCCTTATCCGAACTGACGGGGCCCGGCCGCTGGAGCGCGCCGCGATGGGGCGGCGCGCTGCAGGCTTGCCTTTCGCTGGACTAAAAAAAACCCGGAAAGCGAACTTTCCGGGTTTTTTCACTACTGCTGATACTGGTGCGGCTGGCAGGAATTGAACCCACGACCCCTTGGTTCGTAGCCAAGTACTCTATCCAGCTGAGCTACAGCCGCAAACTCTGACACACTTCACCGAACGGCGCGAAGCTTGAAACTTTCATCGGAACGAAGCGAACTTCATTCCGGCAACGATACTAATAAATACTGGTGCGGCTGGCAGGAATTGAACCCACGACCCCTTGGTTCGTAGCCAAGTACTCTATCCAGCTGAGCTACAGCCGCAAAACTTCTACAACATTCCATCAACAACATGGAGGTGAAACTTGTCACAACAAAACCAGGCAAAGTCTGATTTTCAGTATTCTGGTGCGGCTGGCAGGAATTGAACCCACGACCCCTTGGTTCGTAGCCAAGTACTCTATCCAGCTGAGCTACAGCCGCGCAGGCAAACATTATAGCGTATTCATTTCGCTTTGAAAAGTTCGATTTTTCAATCGCTTAGCTGATTTTGCAGAATACCGCCCCGCACGATCGACTCCCTTTTCACTGCCAAAAGCTGACGCCTTTTTATCGATAGGCACTTCTGCTTCCACAGTCGTATCCAGCGAATCGAGGAGTTGCTGCCTCGAAAGAAGCGGGATTATAGGGACTGCTTTCCAGCCTGTCCAGTGCTATCTGCAGGCGGCGCGCAAGCGTGCGGTGGCGGTGCGCCGCTTGGGGCTACAATACCAGCCAGACAGGGGCGCTTTTGCCTCCCCTGATGCATGACGGCGGACATTGAGCATCATGACCTATTTAACTGAGCTTAGCGACGGCGGCCCGGCGGGACCAGAGCCCGTGCGGCAGATTCATTGTTGCAGGATTTCCGATGGCCAAGCATGACCGCGAGCAAGATCTGCTTCCCCCATCAGCGCCGCTGAGCCTATCCGACGAGCGCCTGTCCAACTTGCTGGAAAGTATTACCGACGGCTTTTGCCTGCTCGACCGCGACTGGACCATCCGCTACCTCAATACGCGCGGCGCCGCCATGCTGGCGCCGCAACACGCGCCCGGGCCCAGCAAGACAGGCAAGAACCTGTGGCATGCCTGCCCCGCCCTGCATGGCACGGAACTGGAAACCCAGTACCGGCGCGCCATGGCGCAGCAGCTCAGCTGCAGTTTCGAACTGCTGTATCCGCCGCTGGGGCGCTGGCTGGAAGTGCGCATCTTCCCTTCCAGCGAAGGCTTGACCACGTACATCCAGGACATCAGCCAGCGCAAGACGGCCGAGGAAAACTTGCGCCACAGCGAGGAAGACTTGCGCGCACTGGCCAATTCCATCCCGCAACTGGCCTGGATCGCCAGCTTCGACGGCACCATCGCCTGGTACAACCAGCGCTGGCACGACTACACGGGCACCACTGCCGAACAGATGGCGGGCGACGGCTGGAGCATCGCCTATGACGCGCAGCACCTGCCGTCCATGCTGCAAGCCTGGAAGGCCGCCTTGCGCGAGGGCACGCCCTTCGAAATGGAGTTCCCCATCCGCGGTGCCGACGGCCAGTACCGCTGGTTCCTGACGCGCGCCAACCCCGTGCGCGACCGGGGCGGCCAGCTGCTGCGCTGGTTTGGCACGAGCACCGACGTCGACCAGGTCAAGCGGGCGCAGGAAGCCTTGCGCGATGAAACGCGCGTACTGGAGCTGCTCAACAATACGGGCGCGGCCCTGGCCAGCACCCTCGACTTGCCGGCCCTGCTGCAGGAAACCGTCGATGCGGCCACGCGCATCAGCGGCGCGCGCTTCGGCGCCTTTTACTATGATGATGCGGGCGATATCCACGACGATCCCGACGCCCTGCCCGCGGCACGCGCCGTCAACGGCATCAGCCTGCGCCAGGCCGATGCCATCGCCACGGAACTGCGCCAGGGAGCGGCCATGCGCCAGAACGACTTGCTGGCCGCGCCCGACACCAGCGCCGGCGGCGCGCCGCCGCTGCGCAGCTGCCTGAGCCTGCCCGTCAGTTCGCGCTCGGGCCTGTTGCTGGGACGCTTGCTGCTCGGCCATCCGCAAGCGGGCATGTTCAGCGCGCGCAGCGAACGCATCGTCTCGGCCATCGCGGCCCAGGCCGCCGTCGCGCTCGACAATACGCGCCTGTACGCGGCCGCCACGCGCGCCGCCGAAGAGCGCAAGGTACTGCTCGACAGCGAGCGCGAGGCACGCGCCGACGCCGAACGCACGAACCAGCTGAAAGACGATTTTCTCGCCACGCTGTCGCACGAACTGCGCACGCCGCTGTCGGCCATCCTGGGCTGGGCGCAAGTGCTGCGGCGCGGCACGCGCGACCAGGCCGACCTGCACCGCGGCCTGCAAAGCATCGAACGCAATGCGCGCGCGCAGGCGCAACTGATCGAAGACTTGCTCGACATGAGCCGCATCACTTCCGGCAAGGTGCTGCTGGACCTGCAAACCATCGTGCCCGCCAGCATCATCGCCTCGGCCATCGAAACCCTGCGCCCGGCGGCCGACGCCAAGCACATCGCCATCCACAGCGACATCGCCAGCGATGCGGGCAGGATCACGGGCGACCCCAGCCGTATCCAGCAAGTGATCTGGAACCTGTTGTCGAATGCCCTGAAGTTCACGCCGCAAGGGGGCCGGGTCGAGATCGGCGTGCGCCGCGAGGCAAGCCGCCTGGCCATCACGGTGAGCGACAACGGTGTCGGCATCAAGAAAGACTTCCTGCCCCACGTGTTCGACCGCTTCCGCCAGGCCGACGCCTCCACCACGCGCCGGCATGGCGGCCTGGGGCTGGGACTGGCGATCGTCAAGCACCTGGTGGAGCAGCATGGCGGCACGGTCACGGTCAGCAGTGCCGGCGACATGCAGGGCGCCAGCTTTACCGTCCGCCTGCCCCTGGAGACGCGAACCGCGCCGGCGCGGCCAAAGAGTGGCGACTTGCCCGCCCGCCATGACTTGCGCGGCGTCACCGTCCTGCTGGTCGATGACGAGGCCGACGCGCGCGAACTGACGGCGCGCATCCTGCGCGACAGCAACGCCGAAGTGCATGGCGCCGGCAACGTGGCGCAAGCGCTGCAACTGCTGGAGCAGGTACACCCGCATGTGCTGATCAGCGACATCGGCATGCCCGACGCCGATGGTTTCGACTTGCTGGCGCAAATCCGCGCGCACGCCTCCCCTGATGCGGCCCGCCTGCCTGCGCTGGCGCTGACGGCGTTCACGCAAGCGCAGGACCGCCAGCGGGCGCTGGCCAGCGGTTTCCAGGCCTGGGTCTCGAAACCGCTCGACCCAGCCGAACTGCTGGCGGCCGTAGCGCAACTGGCCGCCACGCGCTCCCTCGCGCAGCGTCCAGAAGAGGGCAGCAATACGCCGCCCTAAAAAGATGATGCAAAGAAATACATAATGCAGTACAAAATGACTATTTTCATGGGCTAGCCTTCCTACTTTCAGACGCGGCTCTGTCCTACAAGCAACTAAGCTAAAGTTTGATACACTGAAATGCAGAAAAGCACCTGCACGGCAGGCGGGAGACGGCGGCCTTGGCCGGCGAGAACGTCAGAAGCGAGCTCAAGCGCTGTTGTGCGCCCTAACTTGTTGCAAGGCGCTACTATCTTCTCCACCGCCGTCAGCCCATCATCTGCGGTGGAAGCCAGCGTTGCATAGACCGTATAACCGAGACCTTACATGCCCAGCCAAGATGAGATTTTGAAAGCCAAAATTTTGGTCGTCGACGATTCACCCGACAATGTTGACCTGATGCTGGAAATCCTGCGCGATGCCGGCTACACCAATGTGACGGCCACCATGCGTCCGGCCCAGGTTTGCCCTCTGCACCGGGAGCATTGCTACGACCTGATCTTGCTGGATCTGCAAATGCCGGAACTCAATGGTTTCCAGGTCATGAAAGGCTTGAAGGAAATCGAGCATGGCGGCTACCTGCCCGTGCTGGCCCTGACGGCACAGCCGAGTTTCAAGATCGCCGCCCTGGAAGCGGGCGCGCGCGACTTCATCAGCAAGCCCTTCGACCTGATGGAAGTGCACAAGCGCATCCACAACATGCTGGAAGTGCGCCTGCTGTACAAGGAACTGGCGCAATACAGCAAGCAGCAGCAGGAACTGGCGCTGCACGATCCGCTGACGGGCTTGCCGAACCGGCGCCTGCTGGAAGACCGCATCGAGCATACCTTGCAGCAATCGGCCCGCAGCCGCGGCAAGTCGGCCATCCTGTACCTCGACCTGGACGGTTTCAAGGCCATCAACGACAGTTACGGCCACGGCTATGGCGATGAAATCCTGAAAATGGTGGCGACCCGCCTGGTGAGCGCATCGCGCAAGGAAGACACGGTGGCGCGCATCGGCGGCGACGAATTCGTCATCGTGCTGGGCAACCTGGCCGGCAAGGGTGACGCGCGCGAACCGGCCGCCAAGCTGATCGAAGTCATTTCCGAGCCGTATTTCATCAACGACCTGACCCTGCGCCTGTCGACCAGCATCGGCATCGCCATCTACCCGGACGACGCCAGCACCGTCGAATCCCTGCTGGGCGCGGCCGACACGGCCTTGTACGAAGCCAAGCGCGCCGGCAAGAACCGCTTTTGCTGCATCCCGCACGAGGTGATCGCCTCGCAGGTGAATATGCAAAAAAACAACATCCCGTCGATCGCCTGAGTTTTTACGCCGCGCCGCACATGAAAAAAACCGGCAAGCCACGTTGATGGCTTGCCGGTTTTTTTCATGTGCCCGACGGTTTATTTCTTGCCAGCCGTCACTTTATGCTGGCCCGCATGCTGGTGGTCCGTTTGCGCATCGACGGTTTCCGGCGGCACTTCGATGTGCGTGATGCCGGCATCGACGGAGATCGGGTCGCTGGCGGGGAAGGTCATTTCCACGGCGTCGTCAAGCAACTCTTCCTTGGCCCGCTCTTCGCCGCTCATGCCCTCTTCATCGGCCAGGATGGCCAGCGCGCTGGCCCATTTCACGAAATTAAGGTTGGACAATTCGCGTACGGTGGTCACGCCAAACGCTTGCTGCAAGGCCTTCGCATCCTTCGCGCTGACACCACGCAAGGCGCTGATGGGGGCATTGACAATGTCGCGGAAGCTTTTGTCGAGGTATTCCTTGTCGACGATGGTTTCGATATTCATGGCATGTCCTTTCGTTTCGGTAAACGGGCCTGTACTGCACCCTGCGCCGCGGGGCGGCTATGCTGCATGGAAAAATGCACAGCCCCACTATGGCAGCGTGCGGCGTCCCGGTATGTGCGCAGCCGTACGTAAAGACGGGAACAACTTCCTGCTGGCGCAAACAGAAATATTGCCTATCATATAAAAATGATGGGAGGAGATTAAAATTGCCGAAAAGACAGAAATTTTCCATCCATGCGCCCCGCGATGAAATCCTCATGTATGATCCACAACTTGAATTTGGTCCACCTTTCACCATTCACGGGGCGCTATGTCCGCACAAACACATCCGAACAAGGAAGCGGCCCAGGCCGATGCGGAACGCGCCGCCGATCTCAGCGAGTTGCTCGGTCATGTCAACACCAGCTGGGACAATGAACGGCGCGCCCTGTCGCGCCAGCTGCACGACAGCCTCGGCTCGTCGCTGACGGCGCTGACCATGCACCTGTCGCTGCTGACGCAAAAAATGCCGCAGGAAGCGGCCTTGCTCGACCGCGCCGCGACCATGAAGCAATTGCTGCTGAATGTGATTGAGACCAACCGGCAAATGCAGATGAAGCTGTGGAACGACAAGCTGGAGTTTCTCGGGGTGAATGTGGCGCTGGGCGAACTGGCCGCGCAATTTGCGGAACAGCACAAGATCACCGTGCGCTGCAGCCTGCCCGAAGATGAACTGATTTGCCCGCGCAACGTGGGCGTGGCCCTGCTGCGCACCCTGGAAGAGGCGCTCAGCAATATCGCCGCGCACGCACAGGCGAGCGAAGTCGATATCATCATCGACGACAACGACGAGGCGCTGATGATGACCGTGAAGGATAACGGCAGCGGCTTGCCGGCCAGCGAGCCCGTCGAAATGAGCAAGCACGGCCTGCGCGCCGTCCGCGAGCGCGTGCATTACCTCGGCGGCAGTCTGAGCCTGACGGCAAATCCGCAAGGCGGCATGGCCCTGACCGCCGTCTTGCCGCGCATTAGTCCGAAAGAATAATCCCTGCCAGGCAGCATCGGGCCGGAACATCGCCGGGCGCCCTGCTCCGCTGAACGATACGACGAGGAGACCGCATGCAAGGACTGATCCCCACCCTGTTGGCAGCGCTGCTGGCCATGGGAGCCGCCCAGGCCGCCGACAAGACCGTGCCGCCGCCGGAAACCGTGGACAAGCTGGCCTGGCTGGCCGGTTGCTGGAACGTCGACGGCGCCGAACCCGGTTCCGGGGAACAATGGAGCACGGCCGCCGGCGGTACCCTCCTCGGCACCAGCCGCACCGTCAAGGGCGGCAAGACGACGGCCTTTGAATTCGTGCAGATCCGCCTCACGGAACCGGGCCAGCTGGCCTACATCGTGCAGCCGTCGGGCGAGCCGCCCGTGATCTTCAACCTGCTGCGCCAGGACAAGCCGAATGAATTCATCTTCGCCAACCTGGACAATGACTTTCCGAGCCGCATCACTTACCGCCATGACAGCGAACGCATCTTGCACGCCAGCATTACCGGCACCTTGAAGGGCAAGCTCACCACCATCGCCTTCCCCATGACGCGGGGCCGCTGCGAAGCGGCGCCCCTCGCGCGCAGCAAATAAAAAGGCTCTGTCATCGGCAAATAGGGGAAGTACCGGAATCTTCCCTGCGCTGCGCTGTCTGACTCTGCATACCCACCACGCAGGGAGCCGATCATGCAGCAAGCCAACTGGCTCCGTTTTGTCGCGCAGTGTGCGCAGTTGAACCGGCGCCAGCGGCAGGCAGGCATCGCCTTGTTGCNAAATCGGCGCAGGCCGCCGCAAGCGCAGCTACACGCGCGGGCTCGACGCAAAATTCATGGCGACCGTGGACGCCTTGCTCAAGGCACCGCTGACAACGGAGCCTTCATAACAGCGATAAGGCCGCAGTGACGATGAAACGACAGGATTTTCCTGTCGTTTTTTTTGGCTCTGTCATCGGCAAATAGGGGAAATACCGGAATCTTCCCTGCGCTGCGCTGTCTGACTCTGCATACCCACCACGCAGGGAGCCGATCATGCAGCAAGCCAACTGGCTCCGTTTTGTCGCGCAGTGTGCGCAGTTGAACCGGCGCCAGCGGCAGGCAGGCATCGCCTTGTTGCGTGGCAATGCCCCGCACGACGCGACCGTCGCGCTGCTGGAAAGTGTGGCTCAGCCACAATTGGCCTGTCCCGCCTGCCACTCGCATCACCTCCACCGGCATGGCCATGCGCATGGACTGCAGCGCTGGCGCTGCGTGCCGTGCGGGCGCACCTTCAATGGACTGACGGACACGCCGCTGGCGCGCTTGCGCCACAAGACCTTGTGGCTGGACTATGCCGATTGCCTGCTGGCATCGGACTCCGTGCGCAAGGCAGCGAACCTGCTGGGCGTGCACCGCAACACCACCTTTCGCTGGCGTCACCGTTTTTTAAGTTTGGCCAAGAYGGACCGGCCCCATCGCCTGCATGGCATCGCCGAGGCGGACGAGTTATACCTGCTGGCATCGGAAAAGGGCGCGCGACACATGACGCGTCCGGCGCGCCACCGCGGCGGCCATGCCSGCAAACGAGGCATTTCCAATGAGCAGGTCTGCATCCTGGTGGCGCGCGACCGCACGGGACAAACCCTCGATTTCGTCACGGGCAAAGGGGCGCTCACGACAGCGCAGCTGCATCATCGGTTATTACCGATGATCGACAACGATATCCTGCTGGTCACCGATGGCCATGCCGCCTATCGGGCTTTTGCGCGGGAAGCGTGCATCAGCCACCAGGCCGTCAACTTGCGCGCCGGCATCCGCGTGCAGGGCGCTGTGCACGTGCAGAACGTCAACGCCTATCACAGCCGCCTGCGGCAATGGCTACGTCCGTTTCACGGCGTGGCCACGCGCTATCTGCCGAACTACCTGGGCTGGCGTTGGATACTCGACGCGGGGCGCATCCGTTCCCCGGCAACCTTGTTGAAAGCCGCGCTGGGAGCATTCCCACATCTGACGGTGACATAGCCAATAAAAAGGGGCCGCAAGGCCCCTTGTTTTGTTACGGCGCAAACTGGTCAAACGAACT
>NZ_NEHB01000049.1 GCF_002127655.1 Janthinobacterium sp. GW456P | reverse complement strand
CAAGCTGGAAGACGTGGGTCCGGCCTTGAAGAAGGCGATAGCCATGCAGATGAATGAAGGCAAGACGACCATCATCGAAATCATGTGTACGCGCGAGCTGGGCGACCCGTTCCGCCGCGATGCGCTGAGTAAACCGATCCGTCATCTGGACAAGTATAAAGATTACGTTTGATGTCGTGGGTGGTGTTGGATTACGCCCTGCGGGCTAATCCAACCTACGTAGGTCGGATTAGCCGGGCAAAGCCCGGCGTAATCCGACGCCACCCGGACCGCCGGCGTCATCCGACACAGCGCTGTGACCAAATTCTCACAGATTGTCACGCAAACATCACAATTTCATTAAAGAATACAAGGCGTCCCGTTTTTTGGATTATTTGATTTGACAAGGCCATGCTTAAGGCTTAAATTCAATAAAAGACAAAAAACGGAACGTAGCGTATCAAAAACGATTTACGGAGACCACCATGAACCACCCTGTACCGCATACCGACGCCGTCACCACCGACTTCCTTCAAGCCTTCGGCGATGCCTGGAACCGCCACGATATCGAGGCCCTGATGGCCGCCATGGCCGACGACTGCGAATTCCACGCTGTTGCCGGTCCTGACTTGCTGGGCAAGAGTTTTGTCGGCCGCGACGCCGTGCGCGCCGGCTTCGAACTGGCCTGGCAAACCTTTCCCGATGCCGCCTGGCTCAACCCCTTGCATTTCGTCAGCGGCCAGCGCGGCGTGACGGAATCGACCTTTGCCGGCACCAAGGCCGACGGCACGCGCATCGAAGCGCGCATGGTCGACATCTTTACTTTCCGCGACGGCAAGATCGCCGTGAAGAATGCCTTCCGCAAGGATCGCCCACCCGTCGTCAAAGCCTGAGCCAGCACGTTCACCAGGAATGATCATGAACAAACCTGTCGACACTCCATCTGACGTACTGGGCAGCCACAGCACCGCCGCCCGCACGCCCTACGATCCCGCCTTCGATCCGCTGGTGGCCCAGCGTCCCGGCCACGGCAATGCCTACGCGCCCACCTACTGGATCGGCACGGCGGGCGAGCCGCCCGCCGACGACGGCCCCATCACGCATGATATCGACGTCGACGTGGCCATCATCGGCTCGGGTTTTACCGGTCTGAGCTGCGCCATCTTTTTGGCCCAGGAACACGGCATCAAGGCCACCGTGCTGGAAGCGAACCGGGTCAGCTGGGGCTGCAGCACGCGCAACGGCGGCCAGGCCCAATGCACGACGGGCCGGCTGAAGCGCTCGCAGTGGATCGCGCGCTACGGCATGGACACGGCCCTCAAACTGCACACGGAAGTGTGCGACGCGATGCAGACATTCAAGAAGATCACGGCCGATATCGATTGCGACCCGCAGCCGGGCGGCCACCTGTACATCGCCCACAAGGCGAAAGCCATGCCCGCGCTGGAAAAAGAAGCCAAGGTCATGCGCGAGATCTTCAAGTACGACGCCCGCATCCTCGATGCCGACACCGTCAAGCGCGAATTCGTCGACGACAAGGAAGCGGCCGGCGCGCTGCACGAACCGGAAGGCATCGGCATCCACGCGGGCAAGCTGGCGTTCGGTTACCTGCGCAAGGCGCGCGCGCTGGGCGCCAAGGTGCATCCGTCCAGCCCCGTGATGGGCTGGGAAACGCGCAACGGCGTGCATTACCTGCAAACGCCGGGCGGCGTGGTGCGCGCCCGTTCCGTGGCCGTGGCCACGGGCGGCTACACCTCGCCCCATCTGCATGCGCAAGTGAAGAACCGGCTGCTGCCGATTTTGTCGAATTCCATCGTCACGCGTCCGTTGACTGCGGCGGAAATCGAGGCGTGCAATTTCCGCACCCACCAGGTGATCACGGATACGCGCATCCTGCGCCATTACTACCGTTTGATGCCGGACAACCGCGTGCAGATCGGCAGCCGCAGCGCCATCACGGGCGCCGACGCGCCGGACGACCGATATAAACAGTTTTTGATCAACGATCTGCACCGCAAGTTCCCCGCGCTGACCGGTATTCCCATCGATTACTCATGGTGGGGCTGGGTCGACGTCAGCCACGACATGATGCCGCGCATCGTGCAACCGGACCCGAAGCAATCGATCTTCTATTCGCTCGGCTACGGCGGCAACGGCGTCATGTACTCGGCGCAGGCGGGTCGGCGCATGGCAGAACGCATCGCGGGCAAGGCCAGCGACACGGGCTTGCCGATCTTCAATTCGAAACTGCCGTATCCCAACATGATGGAACTGGTCGAGTCGCAAGCGTTTGCCCCGTTCCGCCGCCTGGGCCAGCGCTTCCTGTACCGCTGGTATCACTTGAAGGATGAAGTGTTTTAAATAGTAATCGCAGTAGCTGTACTAAGCCGCCGTATGGTTGACAAAGAGCAACCAGCGGCGCCTCCCGCAAGGGATGAGATTGCCCGAACGTTCACACATAACAATAACTTGGAGTGAGACATGAACACATACACGAGCAAAAACGCGAGCAAAAACACGGTTTTTTCAACGCTGCGCCGCGCCGTCCTCGGCACCCTGGTGCTGGGCGTGGCGGTCGCATCGAGCGGCACGGCCTTCGCGCAGGGCAAGGAAGTAACGATTGCCTACCAGGAAATCAACGGCCCCTTCCTGGTGGCGATTGCCAGCGGCGAAGTGGAAAAGACCACCGGGTATAAAATCAACTGGCGCAAGTTCGACTCGGGCGCCAAGGTAGCCACGGGCATGGCGTCCGGCGACGTGCAGATCGGCGTCATCGGTTCGAGCCCATTGACGGCGGCCGTCAGCCGCGGCGTCGACCTGCAGCTGTTCTGGATCATCGACGACATCAACGAAGCCGAAGCGATGGTGGCCCGCAATGGCGCCGGCATCACCAAACCGACCGACTTGCGCGGCAAGAAGATCGCCGTGCCGTTTGTTTCCACCACCCATTTCCACACCATGTTCGCGCTGGAAACGTGGGGCATCAAGCCCACGGAAGTGAAATTGCTCAACATGCAGCCGAACCAGATCGCCGCCGCCTGGGAACGGGGCGACATCGATGCCGCCTTCGTGTGGGATCCGGCCTTGAGCAAGCTCAAGCAAAACGGCAAGGTGCTCGTCACTTCCGGCGAACTGAGCAAGAAGGGCAAGGCCACGTTTGACGGCATGGCCGTCGAGCGCGCCTGGGGCGAAGCGAATGCCGACTTCATGGCCAAGTTCGTCAAGGTGATGGCCGCTGCCGATGCCGACTACCGCGCCAATCCGAAGGCGTGGACCATCGATTCGCCGCAAGTGAAAGCCAACGTCAAGCATTCGGGCGCGGCTGCCAAGGACGTGGCCGCTTCCGTGGCCCTGTACGCCTATCCATCGCTGCAGGAGCAGGCCTCGCCGGCCTGGCTCGGTGGCGGCGCGAAGGGTGGCGTGGCGCAAGCCTTGCTGGCCACGGCGCAATTTTTGAAAGCTGAAGGCAAGATCGATGCGCTGGCCCCTGACTACGCCAAATATGTGACACCCAAGTATGCACAGGCCGCCGGCCTGCTGAAGTAAACGTTGTGCGATGGCGCGCCTGCGGGCGCGCTGACTGAACAGGATGCGTTGAACTGAAGTACTACATATGCGGGGCACATGATGGAAAATCTCTACGTCAAGGATGTCAGCGTGATTTATCCGGGCAAGACGGCCGGTGAACGCGTACATGCCTTAAATAATATCAATCTGACGATCAATAGCGGCGACTTCGTCGTCGCGCTGGGCGCTTCGGGCTGCGGCAAGACCACCTTGCTGAGCCTGATGGCGGGCTTTATCGCCCCGTCCAAGGGCGAGATCATGTTGGGCAGCAACAAAGTGGAAGGGCCGGGCGCCGACCGTGGCGTCGTGTTCCAGAAACATGCCTTGCTGCCATGGCTGAACGTGATGGAAAACGTGGAATTCGGCCTGAAACTGCAAGGCGTGCCGAAGGCTGTGCGGCGCGAACAGGCGGCCAAGAACCTGGCGCTGGTCGGCTTGAAGGACTTTCACGACAATATGATTTATCAATTGTCGGGTGGCATGCAGCAAAGGGTGGGCATCGCCCGCGCCCTGACCTGCAATCCCGCCATGCTGCTGATGGATGAACCGATGGCGGCGCTCGACGCGCTGACCCGCGAAACCATCCAGGAATTGCTGCTCGATATCTGGGCCAAGTCCAGCACCATGTTCTTCTTTATTACCCACAGCGTCGACGAGGCGCTGTTCCTGGCGAACCGGCTGATCGTCATGTCGCCCCGTCCGGGCCGCATCACGCACACGTATGAACTCGATTTCAACAAGCGCTTTCTCGAATGCCGCGATGCGCGCGCCGTGAAATCGAGCCCGGACTTCATCAAGATGCGCGAAACGGTGCTCAACATCATTTATGGCGACGAGCGCGCCGTCAATAAAGAGCTGGAGGTGTCCCATGCATAGCCCATCCGCCGTGGGATTTCCTCCCACCAGCGCCAAGCGCGCCGGCTTTTTTGGCCGCCTGTTCGCTCCCCGCTGCGCCATGCCCGGCGAAGCGTTCGGTGCGCCGGGGCAGGGCAATTCCAGCCGCATCGCCACCGTCACCGTCATCGCCGTGCTCTTGCTCTGGTTTGGCGTGACGGCCAGCGGCCTCGTGAAACCGCTGTTCCTGCCGTCGCCGCAGGCCGTGTACGAAAAGTTCATCATGGCGGCCACTACCGGTTTCGGCGGCGCCACCCTGTGGGAACACACCGTCGCCAGTCTGGTGCGTGTGTTCGGCGCCTTCGGCCTGGCCTGCGTGCTGGCCATCCCCGTCGGCGTGATGATGGGCGTCAACCGCGTGGCACGCGGCATCTTCGATCCCTTGATCGAGTTCTACCGTCCGCTGCCGCCGCTCGCTTATTTGCCACTGGTTATCATCTGGTTCGGCATCGGCGAGTTTTCGAAGGTCTACCTGATCTTCCTGGCCATCTTCGCGCCGATGGCCATCGCGGCCCGCGCCGGGGTCAGCTCTGTGTCGCTGGAGCAAATCCACGCGGCCTACTCGATGGGCGCCACCCGCTTTCAGGTGATCGTGCACGTGATTTTGCGCGCCGCGATCCCGGAAATCCTCACCGGCATGCGCATCGGCATCGGCGTGGGCTGGACCACCCTGGTGGCGGGCGAAATGGTGGCGGCCACGCGCGGCCTCGGCTACATGGTGCTCAGCGCGTCGGAGTTCCTTGCCAGCGATGTGGTGATCATGGGCATTATCGTGATCGGCTTCTTCGCTTTCCTGTTTGATTTGATGATGCGCTACCTCGAACGTACCCTCGTGCCATGGAAGGGCAAGGTGTAAGACGTTCCCGGGAGTGGCGAATATGCCACAAGTGTTGCCGCCGCTCCCATTTTTTAACCAGCAGTAACTCAGCCATACCCCGTACGTATCCTCCAGCGCGCTTGCCCCTTGGCAACCGCGCCGGGCCGCTGCATTTCCAGATTGACTTATGGCATGCAGCCAACCAGACTGATTTGATGATGTATCGATGCTGCTTGACGGTGTTGCTCAAATAAAACAAAGCCGCGCGGCAGGAACCAGCCGCAGCAGGCCAGGGCGCACCGAGCTTCAGATATTACTAGGAGACAAACATGATTAGTGACAACCACAATAATACGGGCTTGCAGCACTCGCTCAAGCAACGCCACATGAGCATGATCGCCATCGGCGGCGTGATCGGCGCCGGCCTCTTTGTCGGCAGCGGCGTCATCGCCAAGGCCGCCGGCCCGGCCGCCATCCTATCCTTCTTGCTCACGGGCGGCCTGGTCGTCCTGATCATGCGCATGCTGGGCGAGCTGGCCTCGTCCCTGCCCGTGGTCGGCTCCTTTTACGAATATGCGCGCCTGGCCTTCGACGACAAGCCGAAAGTATCGAAATTCCTCGGCTTCATGAGCGGCTGGATGTACTGGTATTTCTGGGTCGTCGTCGTCGCCTTGGAAGCCATCGCCGGCGCCAAGCTCGTCAACTTCTGGCTGCCCGAGGTGCCGTCATGGTCGATCAGCCTGGTGCTGCTCGTCTCGATGACCGTGCTCAACCTCTTCTCGGTGAAGGCGTTTGGCGAATTCGAGTTCTGGTTCGCCTCGATCAAGGTGGTCGCCATCATCGTCTTCCTGTTCGTCGGCGCCCTGTTCATCACGGGCAGCTTGCCCAACAGTATCCCGACCCTAGGTTTCCTGACCAGCAACGGCGGCTTCATGCCGCACGGTTGGGGCCCCGTACTGAGCGGCGCCGTGGCCGCCACGGCCTTCTATTCAGGCGCCGAGATCGTCACCATCGCCGCCGCCGAAACGTCGGACCCGGCCAGGGCCATCGCCCGCGCCACCAATTCCGTCGTCACGCGCGTGCTGATGTTTTATGTCGGCTCCATGTTCGTCGTCGTCTGCATCGTGCCCTGGGATTCGCCGGCCATCGCCACGCCCTTCGTCAGCGCCCTGACCGTCATGAACATCCCGTATGCGGCCCACATCATGAACGCCATCATTTTGACGGCCGTGCTGTCGGCCCTGAACTCGAGCCTGTACGCTTCCTCGCGCATGATCTTTGCCTTGACGCGCCGCGGCGACGCCCCCACGGGCCTCGTCAAGCTGAGCAAGAATGGCGTACCGATCCGCGCCATCCTGTTCAGCACCTTGTTCGCCTATTTCGCCATCGCCGTCTCGTATGTGTCGGCCGACCTGGTGTTCCCTTTCATCGTCAATTCCTACGGCATCCTGATCCTGTTTGTGTACCTGCTCATTGCGATTTCTCAATTGCGTTTGCGCCGCCGCCTGGAACGCGAATGTCCTGAACGCATCAAGGTGCGCATGTGGCTGTTCCCCTACCTGACGTACTTCACCATCATCGCCATGCTGGTGATCCTGGGCGCCATGAGCGTGTCGTCCGATACGGAGCAGCGCGTGTCGTTCTGGTTCGGCCTGTTGAGCGTGTTCATCATGAGCGTGATGTACTACATCAAGAAACTGGTCAATGACGACCGCAACGGCGGTGCCCCCGCCGACACCAAAGTGGAGCTCAAACATGTCTGACACGACCTTGTTGCCTGCAGGCCGGCGCCGCTTCCTGCGCACGACGGCCGCCCTGGGTGCCGCCGCAGTGGCGGGGCCTGGATCAGCCTTGGCTGCTTCTGTGACGTTGCCGTTTGAAAACGGCGAGCGCGAACTGGTGGCGTTTCCGCAAAAGCGCCCGCTGCTCCTGCTGACCAGCCGTCCGCCCCAGCTGGAAACGCCGTTCAGCGTGTTCAATGAAGGCGCGATCACGCCCAACGACGCGTTTTTCGTGCGCTACCACTGGAGCGGCTTGCCCACCAGCATCGATGGCGGCAGCTACCGGCTGCGCGTCCAGGGTCTGGTGAAAACGCCGCTCGAGCTGTCGCTGGCGGAACTCAAACAGCTGGCCGACCCCGTCGATGTGGTGGCCGTGACGCAATGCTCGGGCAACAGCCGCGGCTTCTTCGCCCCGCGCGCGAATGGCGGGCAGCTGGGCAATGGCGCCATGGGCAATGCCCGCTGGACGGGCATTCCCCTGAAAACCGTGCTGGAAAAGGCCGGCATCGCGGCCAGTGCCGTGCAAGTGGCTTTCAATGGCCTGGAAACGCCGCCCGTGGGCGACGGTCCCGACTTCCAGAAAGCCTTGTCCGTCGAGCACATCATGGCCGGCGACGTCATGCTGGCCTGGGCCATGAATGGCGAAGACATTCCCTTCCTCAACGGCTATCCGCTGCGCCTGATCGTGCCGGGGTTCTATGGCACCTACTGGGTCAAGCACCTGAGCGACATCACTGTGCTCGACAAACCCTTTGACGGCTTCTGGATGAGCACGGGCTACCGCATCCCCGACAACGGTTCCGGCTTCATCGAACCGGGCACGCCGGTGGGCAAGACGACGCCGATCAGCCGCCTCAACGTGCGCTCCTTCATCACCAGCGTGCAGGATGGCGCGCAAGTGAAGGCGGGGCGCGACCTGGCCTTGCGCGGTATCGCCTTCGATGGCGGGCAGGGCATCAGCGAGGTGACGGTGTCGGTGGACGGCGGTCAGACGTGGCAGGAAGCCAGACTGGGCAAGGACCTGGGGCGCTTCTCGTTCCGCGAGTGGACCATGGTCATGCGGGCGCCGCGCAGGGGCAAGCATGTGCTGATGGTGCGCGCCGTCAACCGCATCGGCCAGAGCCAGCCCATGAAAGCCCTGTGGAATCCCATGGGTTATATGCGCAACGTGGTGGAAACCACGCGCATTCAGGCAGTGTGAGGAGAATTCGATGCTGATCAAAACACTCGCCACCGCCGTGGCCTTGATGCTTGCCGGTAGCGCTGGCGCGCTGGAAATCCAGCTGCCGCCGGAAACGGCCACCTATAAACCCAGCGAATTACCCGGCTACCAGCTGGTGCAGCGCAACTGCATGACGTGCCACGCGGCGCAGTATGCATCGAGCCAGCCGCCCGCTTCGCCGCGCGCCTACTGGGAAGCGACCGTCAAGAAGATGAAAAAGCCATTCGGCGCCCAGTTTGACGACGCGGACATGCCGGCCATGGTCGATTACCTGGTGAAAACCTATGGCGCGGAGCGGGGAGCCGCCGCGCCTGCCGCCGCAGTGAAGCCCGCCGCAGCCGCTGTCCCTGCCGCCAGCGGCAATGATGTCAAAACCTTGCTGGCGGCGAACGGCTGCATGGCATGCCACGCCCTCGACCAGAAAGTGGTCGGACCCGGCTTTGCGGAAGTGGCCGTCAGATACAAGGGCAAGGACAGCGTTGCCGCCGTGGCGGCGAATATTCGCAGCGGCGGCGCCGGCAAATGGGGACCTGTGCCCATGCCGCCGTTCAGCCAACTCAGCGTGGCCGATGCGGCCACGTTGGCCAAATATGTGCTGTCCAGGTAAGACCCGGCCAGCGCGGCCGCGTCGCTGATCTTCTCTCCCTTTCCGCCGGCATCGGGCATGGCCGATGCCGGCCACGCCGGTTTTCCTCGCCACGATCATATGCGCCGCGCGCTCCCCGCGTGACCGCCAAAAATAAGTTTCCCTTCATAATATTTGTTCATTGATTATCCATTTTTGCGAGAATGTGACATGTCAATTTGCAGCAAAAAAGTGTGTCATCTGATGAGTATGCGCGTATGTAAAAAATAACATTGTTTTATATTGTGATAATGCCAATGTCTTATTCATTTCGCATGCATGGCGTGCTCATGGAATAGCATGTCGATAGTGACAGTGATGCAATTTTGTTGTGTTATGACAACGAGTTTCTTGCTGGAAAGGCGCATTTTTACGGTCTTTTGCGAATTTTAAGGGCATCCCTGTAGAGGCCGCACCAATGTGGTGAAAGAGAACATCAGAGAGGTATTTTCTGGCCTGATGAGGGGCTAAAATGGATCAATGTTGCTGATGGGAATGTATTTTTCTCATTGTCATTGTATTTAACAATGATGTCAAAAAAACTTCCTTTGCAGCTCTTGTATTCCCCGTCAGTACAGCCGCTAGCGGCTTGCCTGGCGCGGGCGCGCCGCCTGAAAGGATGACCTTGAACACCAAATTACTTCCATTGACCTTGCTGGCGCTGATCCAGACCGCCTGGGCCGTCGATCCTCCGGGCGCAGGCAGCCAGCTGCAGCAGATTCCCGCCGCGCCCCAACTGCCGAAAGCGCCGCCAGCCATCCGTGTACAGCAGGGCAATGTGCCGGCCACGACGGTGGGCGATACCACGCGCATTACCGTGCAGCGCTTGCGGATCACGGCGCCGCCCGTCTTTGCCGAAAGCGAACTGGTCGCCGCTACGGGTTTCGTGCCCGGCAGCGAGCTGACCCTGGGCGAATTGCGCGCCATGGCGTCAAAAATTGCCAGCTATTACCAGAACCGTGGCTATTTTCTTGCGCAGGCCTATCTGCCGGCGCAGGATATCGAGGATGGCGTCGTCGCCATCGACGTGCTGCCGGGCCGTTATGGTCAGGTGCAGCTGCGCAATCAGAGCACGCTGTCCGACGGCCTGGCCGGCACGATACTGGCCGGGCTCGACGGGCAAGTGATCGCCACGCCGCCGCTCGAGCGGCGCTTGCTGCTGCTGTCGGACTTGCCGGGCGTGCAGGTGAGTTCGACCCTGGCGCCGGGGGCGTCCTTGGGCGCGTCCGACCTGATCGTCGACGTGCAGCCCGGTTCGCGTTTCAACGGCAGCATCGACCTCGATAACCAGGGCAACCGCTACACGGGCCGCAACCGCATCGGCGCCACCCTGAACATCAACGAGCTGGCCGGCATAGGCGACGTGGCCACCGTGCGCGCCTTCACTTCGGCCGATGGCCTGAACTATGGCCGCCTGGCCTACCAGGGACAGGCGGGCCTGTTGCGCCTGGGCGGCGCCTACACGTATATGGATTACAAGCTGGGCAAGGAGTTTGCCGTGCTTGACGCCAAGGGCACGGCGAAGATCGCCAGCGCCTATGGCAGTTATCCGCTGATCCGCTCGCGCAGCAACAATCTGTATGCGCAAGTGAGCTACGACGACAAGACATTCCAGGACAGGACGGAATCGACGGGCAGCGTCAACGACAAGACAGCCAAGGTCTGGATGCTGAACCTGAATGGCGACGGCAAGGACGGCTGGGGCGGCGGTGGTATCAGCACCTATTCCGTCACGTACACCACGGGCAAGATCGCTATCGAGACGCCGGTGGCCTTGCTGATCGACCAGCTGACGGTGAAAAGCAACGGCCACTTCAACAAGCTTGCCTTCAATGCGGCGCGCGTGCAAAGCCTGGGCGGCGAGACCAGCTTGTTCGGCGTGATCAGCGGCCAGGCGGCGTCGAAAAACCTCGATGTCTCTGAAAAGATGGGCCTGGGCGGCGTGGGCGGCGTGCGGGCCTATCCGGGTGGCGAGGCGTACGGCGACCAGGGATATGTGCTGAATCTGGAATTGCGCCAGAACGTGACGGCCTTCACGGCGTTTCCCGGCCAGCTGCAGGTGCTGGCCTTTGCCGACACGGGCACCGTCAAGCTGAACCGCGATGCCTGGAGCGCCGGCGAGAACCGCCGCACCCTGAGCGGCGCCGGCGTGGGCGTGACGTGGACGGGCACCAATGCGCTCGTCCTGAAGGCGTATTACGCGCACAAGCTGGGCAATGCCAAGGCGACTTCCGCACCGGATGCGGCAGGCCGTTTCTGGCTGCAAGCCATTAAATATTTCTAATTAAGACAAGTTGAAAATCAGGACACTGCCATGAACCGCATCTACCGCTCCATCTGGAACCAGGCCACCGGCGCTTACGCCGCCGTTTCCGAAAACGTCAAATCCGCCGGCAAGCGCTCCATGCCCGGCGGCAGCGGGGGCGGGGCGCATTTTGCCCTGACCGGCATGGCGGCGGCGCTGATGCTCGGTTATGGATCGCTGGCGCTGGCGGGGCCGGCGGGCGGCACGGTGGTGGCGGGCCAGGCAACGATCAATGGCGCGCCGGACGCCACGGTGATCAGGCAGGGCAGCCAGAATGCCGTCATCAACTGGGCCAATTTCAATATCGGCAAGGGCGAGTCGGTGCAGTTCCAGCAGCCCAACAGCAATGCGGTGGCCCTGAACCGCGTGCTGGGCGGCGATGGCACGACCATCCTGGGCAACTTGTCGGCCAACGGCAAGGTGTTCATCGTCAACCCGAACGGCGTGCTGTTCGGCCAGGGCGCGTCCGTGAACACGGCCGGCCTGGTCGCTTCCACGCTGGATATTTCCAACGCCGATTTCATGGCCGGCAAATACCAGTTTGCAGGCAATGGCACGGGTAAAGTCCTGAACCAGGGCAGCATCAGTGCGCCGGGCGGCTACGTGGCCCTGCTGGGCGCGCACGTCTCGAACGAAGGTACGATCCAGGCACGTCTGGGTTCGGTAGCCCTGGCGGCGGGCAAGGCGATCACCTTGGACGTGGCCGGTGACGGCTTACTCAATGTGGCCGTCAACGCAGGCGCCGTGGGCGCTTTGGTCAACAATGGCGGCCTGATCCAGGCTGACGGCGGCAGCGTGGTGCTCACGGCGCAGGCGGCGGGCGACCTGCTGAAAACCGTCGTCAACAATACTGGCGTGATCGAGGCGCACAGCATCGACACGCGCGGCGGCACGATCAAGCTGCTCGGTGACATGCAGTCGGGCACGGTGAATGCGGCCGGCACCCTGGACGCCAGCGCGCCCGTCAGCGGCAAGGGCGGCTTCATCGACACCTCGGCCGCGCACGTGAAGATCGACGATGCGCTGAAGGTGACGACGGCATCGAGCAAGGGCCTGGCCGGCACCTGGCTGATCGACCCGACCGACTTCAATATCGCCGTTTCCGGCGGCGACATGACGGGCGTTTTCCTCAGCAACTCCTTGAAATCGGGCAATGTGCAAATCCAGAGCGTGTCGGGCGGCAGCGGCACGCAGGGCAACATCAACGTCAACGATAACGTCAACTGGACGGCCAACAAGCTGACCCTGACGGCGCAAAACAATATCAACATCAACAAGGCCATGCGCGGCGCGGGCACGGCCAGCCTGGCGCTCGAATACGGCCAGAGCGGGGTCGCCGCCGGCAATTTGTCCACGTACAACGTCAAGGCGGAAGTGGATCTGCCGTCGGGCAATAATTTCAGTACCAAGCTGGGCAGCAATGGCAGCGTCGTCGTGTATCAGGTGATCAACAGCCTGGGCGCCTTCAACAGCACTACCGGCAGCGACGTGCAGGGCATGCAGGGCAATTTGTCTGGCAACTATGTGTTGGGCAGTAATATCGACGCGCGCGGCACCTCCGGCTGGGATGGCGGCAAGGGATTCGCGCCCATCGGCAGCGATGCGACGCCATTCACGGGCACGTTCGATGGCCTGGGCCATGAAATTGTGGGCTTGACGATCAACCGCCCTGACGTGCCCGTCGGCATGTTCGGCAATATCGGCGCCGCTGCCGCCGTGCGCAACCTGGGCTTTAGCGGCGCCAGCGTTGCCGGATCGGCTGCCACCTATAGCAGTACCTATGCGGGCATAGGCGCGCTGGCTGCCGTCAACAGCGGCAAGATCGATAATGTGCGCAGCAGCGGCAGCGTCACCGGCGCCGGATATGTCAATCTCGGTGGCCTCGTGGGCATTAACAATGGCACGATCAGCAACAGCGCCAGCGCAGGCACGGTGACGGCCGGCGGCTATGCGGCGGCGGGCGGCCTGGTGGGCACCAATGCCTTGGGCGCCTTTGTCAAGAACAGCTCCAGCGCCGCTACCGTCACCACGCCGCATTACATGGCGGCCGGCATGGTTGTGATTAACCGCGGCGCGATCAGCGACAGCTATGCCACCGGCACGGTCAATTCTGGCGGCAACTACGGCGGAGGCCTGGTCAGCGTGAATACGGGCAGTATCAGTAACAGTTACGCCACCGGGGCGATGAATGCCTCGGGCAGTGCTGGCGGCCTGGTTGGCACGAACGACAGTTCAGGTTCAAGCATCAGCAACAGTTATGCGACCGGCAAGGTGACTTCCACCGGCGGCTACGTCGGCGGCCTCGTGGGGCTGTTGCGCGGAACCCTGAGCAACAGCTATGCGACGGGCGACGTGCAGAACGCCGGGCTGGCGGGCGGCATCGTCGGCTATAACGTGGGCGGCAACATCACGAATGTGTATACGACGGGCAAGGTGACGGGCAGCGGCGCCAGCGTGGGCGCCATCGTCGGCGAGCATAACGGCGGCAGCGTCAATCGCGCCTACTTTGACAGCACGATCAATTCCGGCCTGAATGGCATCGGTCAAAGCTTCAATGGCGCCACGTCCAATGCGCAGGGGCTGAGCACGGCGCAGATGCTGGTGTCGAGCAATTATGTGGGCTTCAATTTCACGACCACGGTCGGTGCCACCGGCAACAACTGGGTCCTCGTCAGCGGCGACGGATCGATCAATGGCGCGGCCGCCGGCACGCGCCCGATGCTGGCGTCGGAATGGTCGAACACCATCAATTCGGCGCACCAGCTGCAATTGATGGCGATGAGCAAGGCGGCTAGCTATACCCTGGGCAGCAGTTTCAGCGCGGCCACGACGGCGGCCAATGGCAAGGACGTGTGGGGAACGACAGGTTTCATTCCTGTCGGCACGGCGGGTTCGCCCTTCACGGGCAGTCTCGACGGCACCGGCCATATCATTTCCAGCCTGAATATCGCCAAGGCGGGCGTGAGTAACGTGGGCCTGTTTGGCGCCATCGGCAGCGCGGGCGCCGTGGCGAACGTGGGCCTGTCCGGCGGCAGCGTGGCGGGCGGCACGAATGTGGGCGCCCTGGCAGGCAGCAATGCCGGCACGGTCAGCGGCAGCTTTGCCACCAGCAGCGTGACGAGCACGTCCACCGGAGGTGGCCTGGTGGGCAGCAATACGGGCACGGTGGCGGACAGCTATGCCAGCGGGGCCGTGAGCGGCACCAGCGTCGTCGGCGGCCTCGTCGGCAGCAATGGCGGCAACATCGTCAACAGCTATGCGAATGGCGGCGTGAGCGGTTCCAGCAATGTCGGCGGCTTGGCGGGCGCCAGTACGGGCAGCGTCACAGGCAGCTATTGGGACACGGCGGCCAGCGGCCAAGCAGCCAGCGCGGGCGGGGCGGGCATGACGACGGCGCAGCTGAAAAACCTGTCGAATTACACGGGCGCCGGCTGGGAGCTGGCGCAGATGTGGGTGGTCTACGACGGCCAGAGCGCGCCTTTCCTGCGTTCGTTCATGAAGCAGATCGCCGTGCGCGTCTCCTACGACAGCAAGGTGTATGACGGCGTGGCCTACGCCGGCGGCAGCAACAGCGTCACCTACTCGAACACGGTCGATGGCGCTAACCTGCTCGGTACGGTCGTGTATGCAGGCAATGCCGCCGGCGCCGTGAATGCGGGCACCTATGGCGTGTCGGCCAGCGGCCACTACTCTTCGGGCGGCCAGTCGGGCTATTCGATCAGTTATATCGATGGCGGCCTGGTGATCACGCCCAAGTCCGTCACCCTGAGCGGCGCGGCGGTGGGTGACAAAGTGTACGACGGCAACAATGTGGCTGCCATCAGCGGCACCCTGAACGGCGTGCTGGCGGGCGACCTGGCCAATGTCAGTTCGACCGTGAATGGCACATTTGCCAGCAAGAATGCCGGCAACGGTATCGCCGTGACAGTCAACGCGACCCTGGGCGGCAGCGCCGGGGGCAACTATGCGCTGGTGCCGGTGAACGGCTTGACGGGCAATATCAGCAAGGCCACCATCAGCGGCGTGAGCGGTATCGTTGCTGGAAATAAAGTGTATGACGGCACTGCCACGGCCAGCCTGAACACGGCGGGCGCCACGTTTGCGGGCATGATCGGTGGCGACAGCCTGAGCGTGTCGGGYGCCAGCGGCAGTTTTGCCGACAAGAATGCAGGCACAGGCAAGACGGTCAGCATCAGCGGCATCGTGCTGGGCGGCACGGATGCCGGCAACTACAACCTGACCGGCACCACGGCCAGCGGCACAGCCGATATCAGCAAGGCCACCATCAGCGGCGTGACCGGTATCGTTGCYGGAAATAAAGTGTATGACGGCGGCGTGGCCGCCAGCCTGAACATGGCTGGGGCATCGTTCACGGGGATGGTGGGCGGCGACAACCTGACGGTCTCGGGCGCCAGCGGCAGTTTTRTCGACAAGAACGCCGGAAATGGCAAGACGGTCAATATCAGCGGCATGGTCCTGGGCGGCACGGATGCTGGAAATTATGATTTTACCAACGCCACGGCCAGCAGCACGGCCAATATCAGCAAGGCCACCATCAGCGGCGTGAGCGGCATTGTTGCTGGAAACAAAGTGTATGACGGCAGCACGGCCGCCAGCCTGGATGCGGCGGGCGCCACGTTTGCCGGCATGATCGGTGGCGACAGCCTGAGCGTGTCGGGCGCCAGCGGCAGTTTTGCCGACAAGAATGTAGGCACAGGCAAGACGGTCAGCATCAGCGGCATCGCGCTGGGCGGCACGGATGCCGGCAACTACAACCTGACCGGCACCACGGCCAGCAGCAGCGCCGATATCAGCAAGGCCACCATCAGCGGCGTGACCGGTATCGTTGCYGGAAATAAAGTGTATGACGGCGGCGTGGCCGCCAGCCTGAACATGGCTGGGGCATCGTTCACGGGGATGGTGGGCGGCGACAACCTGACGGTCTCGGGTGCCAGCGGCAGTTTTGTCGACAAGAACGCCGGAAATGGCAAGACGGTCAATATCAGCGGCATGGTCCTGGGCGGCACGGACGCTGGAAATTATGATTTTACTAACGCTACGGCCAGCAGCACGGCCAATATCAGCGCCAAGGCACTGACGCTGACGGGCTTGACTGGCAACAATAAAGTCTACGATGGCACAGCCAGTGCGAACCTGGCCGGCGGCACCCTGAATGGCCTGGTCAATTCGGAAACCCTGGCCTTCACTGTCCAGGGGGCAAGCTACAGCGACAAGAACGCGGGCACGGGCAAGGCCATTACCGTGGGCGGCGTGACCTTAAGCGATGGCAGCGGCTTGGCCGGCAACTACACGCTGAGTACACCAAACGGCATGACGGGCAATATCGCCAAGGCAACGATTTCCAGCATTAGCGGTTTGAGCGCCCTGGACAAGATATATAACGGCAACCTCAACGTCAGCCTTAGTCCCGGCCAGGCGGTGATCAACGGCAAGATTGCTGGCGACGATGTGCAATTCTTCAGCGCGAGCGCTGCATTCACGGATAAGAACGTGGGCAGCAACAAGGCCGTCAATATCACAAATATCACCTTGTCCGGCAGCGATCTGGTCAATTATGACTTCCTCAACAATACGGCCAGCGCCACGGCCAGTATCACGCCCAAGGCCGTCACGCTCTCCGGTGTGACTGCAGGCAATAAAGTCTACGATGGCACGACAGCGGCAGTCTTATCGGGCGGTACCCTGACCGGCATGGTCGCGGATGAAACGCTGGGCTTCAGCGGCGGTGTCGGCAGCTTTAGCGACAAGAATGCCGGTACTGGCAAGCTGGTGACCATCAGCGGCGCCAGCTTGCAGGATGGCACTGGCCTGGCCAGCAATTATGCCTTCAGCAGTCCCGCCAACGTGAACGCCGACATCAGCAAGGCGACCATCAGCGGCGTGACGAACGTGGGCGTCAATAACAAGACCTATGATGGCTCGGCCATGGCCACGCTGAGCGGCGCGGCGACCTTCAATGGCATGGTGAACGGCGACAGCCTGACCGTGGCCGGCAACGGCGCCTTCAGCGACAAGAATGCGGGCACGGGCAAGACGGTGGCCGTCAGCGGCATCACCCTCGGTGGCGCCGATGCGGACAATTACAACCTTGCCAGCACAGTTGCCACTGGTACGGCCAGCATCACGCCAGCGTCCATCAGCGCCATTTCCGGCATCGCGGCGGCGAACAAGGTGTATGACGGCGGCACGGCGGCCAGCCTGAATCTGGCGGGTGCCAGCTTCAATGGCATGGTGGCCGGCGACGTCCTGAGCCTTGCCGGCGGCCCCGTCCTTGGCGCGTTCAGCGACAAGAATGCGGCAACGGGCAAGACCGTGAATATCAGCGGTCTGGGACTGGCCGGCGCCGATGCGGGCAATTACGTATTGGCCAGCAGCCTGGCCAGCACCACAGCCGATATCACGCCGGCCGCATTGACGGTCAGCGCCAGCGGCGTCAACAAGGTATATGATGCCACCACGAATGCGGTCGTATCCTTGCGCGACAACCGCATCGGCAACGACCAGCTGACTATCGCCAGCAATGGCGCCAGTTTCAGCGACAAGAATGCGGGCGCGGGCAAGACGGTGACGGTGGCGGGCATACGCTTGAGCGGGGCGGATGCGGGCAATTACGTGGTCAACACCACGGCCAGCACCACAGCCACGATCTCGCAGGCACCGCTGACGGTGAAAGTCGACAATGCGGTAAAAGACCAGGGACGTGCCAATCCCGACTTCAGTGCCAGCTACAGCGGCTTGCTCGGCGGCGACACGCTGGCCGCCGAAGTGAGCGGTCAGCTGGCATTCGGCACGCCGGCGACGACGGCTTCCGCGGCAGGCAACTATCTGGTCTCGGCCTCGGGCCAGGCGTCGAACAATTACGCCCTGAATTATGTGGACGGCGTGCTGAAAGTCAATCCGACGGAAGCGCTGCAAAGCGCCGTTGCGAACGTGATTGCGGCTGTTGCCGTGGCGCCGTCGCAGGGCAATATGGTGCAGGCCGACATGATCGTCAGTGGCGAGACGGCGCCAGGCAAGCCCGCCGCCGCGCAGGATGCGCCGCGCGAGGGAGGGAAGGGCGGCTCGGGCAGCGCACCGCTGGTGCAGCTGGCCGGCAACGTCGTCAGCAATGTCTTGCCAGGCCTGCGCCTGAGCGTGGTGGACAGCGGCTTGCGCTTGCCGGCCGAGGTTTCCGTCGGTACGCGCCAGGACAGCCAGTAAGGCCTGCCGCGTCACTATAGGCCGGCGCCGGAGTGCCGCTCCGTGTTTCGAAGCGGCATTTTTTTACCGGTGCGTTGCCGCCGCGCTCTTATAATGGCGGCACCACCCTGGATTTCCGTCAGAAGAGCAACGCTGAACAGAAAGTACAATCGCATGACATCCCATTTCATCGGCGTGGCAGGCTTGCCACGCGCCGGTTCCACTTTGCTGTGCCAGCTGCTGGCGCAGCATCCCGAACTGCATTGCGAAGGCAACAGCTCCCCCTTGTGCAACGCTTTGCTGGGCATGCGGCGCATGGTCAGCGACGACGCTTTTTTCCTGTCGCAGCTCGACAGCACCTTTGACGCCAGCTACGGGCACCTGAAAACGGCCATGCAGGGCTTTCTGCGCGGCTGGTACCGAGATTGCGGCAAGCAGGGCGTGGTCGACAAAAACCGTGCCTGGTTGCATTGCGTGGAAATGCTGCTGCAGCTGGCGCCGGAAGCGAAGATCATCGTTTGCGTGCGCGAGCTGGGACAGGTCTACGGCTCCATCGAAGCGCAGCACCAGCGCACCATCCTGCTCGACTTTGTCGACCATCTGGCCGATTTCGACCGCCTGGGCCGGGCCGACATGCTGTTTGCCAAGGACCGCACCATCGGCGCTCCTCTGAGTTCCCTGCATGCCGTGCTGGACCTGCCTGCCGAAGTGCAGCAGAAACTGTATTTCGTGCGCTTCGAAGACTTGATGGCGCGGCCCGTGGAATGCATGTCGCACCTGTACGCGTGGCTGGGCCTGGCACCGTTCCAGATCGACCCGCACGATCTCGCCGTGGGCATCCAGGAAAGCGACAGCCACTACCGCATGAAGTACACGCACCGCCAGCAGGCGACGATCAGCGCGCCCAGGCCGCATGCGATTCCGCCGCGCATCCAGGCGCAAATCGAGGATGCGTATGGCTGGTTTTATGATCTGTATTACCCGCAACATCAGCGCGCAGGAACGCCATCGGCCTGAAAACAGCTGCGGCAGTGCTGATACCACTTGCCGCAGTGCTGCCAGCGCGGTATTGCCGGCAGTTGTCTTAAAAACTCCTTTTCTCTCTCTTCTCACTCTTCGCTTGCAGCGCCGTGGCCGCGCCGCCTGAAGTCACTGGTATTGTAAAAAACACCGTTTTATAAAACCACTTGACTACCAATTTTCGGCGTCGCATTCTTGGTGCAGAAAGCCGACGCTTCGCTGTGCTTTCTTTACGTACAACATAAAAAGCTACTTCGATAGTTTTCGTATAACGTTCAGGAGACATTGTGAAGACACGGCAAATTAGCCGGCTGGCCTCGCCTTTGATGGCCGGCCTGCTGGGCAGCGCGCTGCTCGCTTGCGGCGGCAATTCCACTACCGAACCCCCCTCGACCCTGCTGGCCGCCACGGCCGCCAGCGACAGTTGCGCTGCCTGGAGCGCCGCCGCCGTCTACACGGCGGGCCAGTGCGCCGTCTATGACGGCAAGGTCTACCGCGCCAAGTGGTGGGTACAGGGCACGGCGCCGAACAACGACCAGTGGGGGCCGTGGAGCCTCGATACCACTACGCCCACGCCAACCCCGACGCCGACCCCGACGCCAACGCCAACGCCAACGCCAACGCCAACGCCAACGCCTACTCCCACGCCGGGCGTGCCCACCAAGGCCCAGGCCGAAGCCAACGAGGCGGCGCTGACGAACAACGATTTTTTCCGCAAGGTCAAGGCGTCGATCCGTACCTTGGGCAATGCGGCCGTCGAAGCCGTGCAGCCGGGGCTGGCCGGCAATCCGCTCAACGTCAAGCGGGTTGAACGCCTGCTGCCGGCGGCGAAGTGGGATTATTATTTTGCCGCGCGCGACGCCAGCTATACCTACCAGCGCTTCCTGCAAGCGGTGGCCAAGTTCCCCGCCGTGTGCGACGACTACAGCGACGGGCGCAATGCGGATGCCATCTGCCGCCACAGCCTGGCCACCATGTTCGCCCACTTCGGACAGGAAACGGGCGACCATAACGCCAGCAGCCCGCTGCCGCAATGGCGCCAGGGCTTGAAATATTTGCGCGAACTGGGCTGCGACGAAACGGGCGCCGGCTGCGGCTACAACGTCGAGTGCGCCGATCCCGTCTTCAACAAGGTCTGGACGTGCGGAAAAAATGCCGACGGCAGCTTCAAGAAGTATTTCGGCCGCGGCGCCAAGCAGCTGTCGTACAACTATAACTACGGCCCCTTCTCGCAAGCCATGCATGACGGCGACCAGTCCGTGCTGCTGAAGAATCCGGACCTTGTCGCCTCGACCTGGCTGAACCTGGCGTCGGCCACGTTCTTCTTTGTCTATCCGCAACCGCCGAAACCGTCGATGCTGCACGTGCTCGACGGCACGTGGGTGCCGAACGCGGCCGATACGGCGGCCGGCGCGGGCAACAATTTCGCCACCACCATCATGATCATCAATGCCGAGTGCGGGCAAGGCACGGAAAAGCAGGCCGCGCAAAACCGTATCGATTACTACAAGCAATTTGCCGCCGACATGGGCTGGGATTATTCCGGCGAACAGCTGTCCTGCGCCAACATGCAACGCTTCACCCCGGCCAGTTCCGCCGCCTACAACATCTATTGGGAAAAGAACTGGAGCGCCGGTGGCGAGAACCAATGCCAGCTGGTCAGCTATCAAACCCCGTACAGCGCCTTGCTGGCCGGGAACTACGTGAAATGCGTGGAAGCCAACTGGAATGTGAAGTTGCAGTAAGCAAGTGCAGGAAAGCCGGCCAGGGATAACAGTTGACAAGAGCCCCCCGAGGGGCCTGCAACAAGCTCTCGATGTATAACCATAACGGAGACGACAATCATATGAAATCGAATGCATTATTGATGGCCCTGCTAAGCGGCGTGCTCGTCGCTTGCGGCGGCGGCCAGGAAGGCACGACCGCCACGCCGAACACCTTGCTCGCCGCCGTCGACGCGTGCGCCGTCTGGGACGCCGCCACCGTCTACACGGGCGGCCAGTGCGTGCTCTACCAGGGCGTCACCTACAAGGCCAAGTGGTGGACGCAGGGCAATGTCCCCAGCGCCGCCGACCAGTGGGGGCCATGGGCCGTGACGGATACGCCGACACCAACGCCAACCCCGACACCAACCCCGACCCCGACACCAACCCCGACACCGACGCCGACACCGACACCGACACCGACACCAACGCCGACTCCGACTCCGACTCCGACGCCGACGCCAACGCCCACGCCCACGGCTTGCCGTCCGGACGGTCTGATTTCGGCCGTGCCGAATGTGCCGTATTGCAAGGTGTACGATGCAAACGGGCGCGAAGTGCTGGGCAATGGCTTGAACCGGCGCATCGTCGGCTATTTCGCCAGCTGGCGCACGGGCGCCGATGGCAGCCCCACGTATCTGGTGAATAACCTGCCCTGGGACAAGATCACCCACCTGAACTATGCGTTCGCCACCGTCGATCCGGCGACCTCGAAAATCGCCATCGGCAGCGGCGCGGCCAATCCGGACACGGGCCTGACCTGGCCCAACGTTCCGGCCGCGGCCATGGACCCGTCCTTGCCGTACAAGGGCCATTTCAACTTGCTGGCGCAATACAAGAAGAAGTATCCGGGCGTGAAACTGATGATTTCCGTGGGCGGCTGGGCCGGCAGCGGCGGCTTCTACACGGCCACGACGAACGCGGACGGCAGCATCAACACGGCCGGCATCAATACCCTGGCCGACTCCATGGTGGCCTTCGTGCGCCAGTACAACTTTTTCGATGGCGTCGATGTCGATTACGAACATCCGACCACCAACAATGAAGCGGGCAATCCGAACGACTTCGCCGTCTCGAAACCGCGCCTGGCCGGCCTGATGACGAGCTACAACGTGCTGCTGAAAGTGCTGCGCCAGAAGCTCGACGAAGCGGCCGTGCAGGACAATAAATACTATCTGCTCACCATCGCCGGTTCCGCCTCGGGCTGGGTCTTGCGGGGCGAGGAAAATATGTCGGGATTGAAATATCTCGATTACGCCAGCCTGATGAGCTACGATTTGCACGGCGCGTGGAACCAGTACGTGGGACCGAACGCGGCGCTGTTTGACGATGGCAACGATGGCGAACTGCGCGCCGGTAACGCCTACCAGTTCCAGAACATCGGCTACCTGAACACGGACTGGGCCTACCGCTACTACCGGGGCGCCATGCAGGCGGGACGCATCAATATCGGCGTGCCGTTCTACACGCGGGGCTGGAAGGATGTGACGGGCGGCACCAATGGCCTGTGGGGCACGACGCCGCTGATCAGCTCCACCGTCACCTGCGCCGGCACCAAGACCTGCGGCACGGGCGCCACCGGCATCGACAATGTGTGGTTTGACCTCGACTCGCAAGGCAAACCGACACCGGGCGGCGGCAACCCCATCTGGCATGCGCTGAACTTGCAGAACGGTATCGTGCCTAGCTACCTGGACGCGTATAAAGTCACGGACAAGGCGCTGGTGGGCACCTATGTGCCGTACTACAGCAGCACCATGGTGGCGCCGTGGCTGTGGAATGCGACCAAGAAAGTGTTCATTTCCACGGAAACCACGCAGTCGATCGCGGCCAAGGCCCAGTACATCGTCAACAACAATATCGGCGGCGTGATGATCTGGGAAATGGCGGGCGACTATGCCTGGGATGCCACGCGCAATGGCGGCAAGGGCGAGTACTTCATGGGCACCACCCTGACGGACGTGCTGTACCAGGCCTTCCGCACGGCTGGCGCGTATGGCAACAAGCGCGCCGAAATCGCCATGCCGGGGACGGCAGCCAACGTCAGCATCACCCTGGGCGGCTGGAAGCTGGGCGACAACAACTTCCCCATCAACCCGGTGATGACGGTGAAGAACAACACCAGTTCGACCCTGCCGGGCGGGACCGTGGTGGAGTTCGACTATCCCGTCTCGGCGCCGTCGGACATGAGCGACCAGTCCGGCTTCGGCTTGACGGTGATCAATGCCGGCTACACGGGGCCGAACAATATCGGCGGCTTCACGAAGAACTACAACCGGGCACGCTTCGCGATTCCCGCCTGGCAATCGCTGGCGCCGGGCGGCTCCGTGGCGCTGACCCTGAACTACCGCCTGCCGATCTCGGGACCGGCCAACTACACGGTCACCGTGGGCGGCACCAAGTACGCGCTGACGCAGGAGTATCCGGAACTGCCGGTGGCACTGCCATAAGCTGGTGATGCCGTAAAGTAAAAGGGCGGAACCGCGGTTCCGCCCTTTTTTATGCAGCTTCTTGTGTAGTAAAAACGCCGGACAAAACCGTCGCGAGCGGCAGTGATTTGTGGCTAAGAAGCGCAACCGTGCTAGAGCACGGTGAGCATCGCAGGCCGCAAAGCGCGCCGCGCAGCAGGTTTGGCGCGGTGTTTAGAACCAGGTTTCCACCTGGAAGCCGTACGAAGTACCGCTGGTATTGTTGTTGTAGATCGGGCCGCCGTTGTTCGACGCGTTGACCGAGGCGGTGGCCGCATCGTTCCATTTGCCGTAGGTCACGAACGCGCGCAGCTCGGGACGCGACCACAGGCCAGGACCGGCCGAGATCGTCGGGGCGATGGTCAGCTTGGTCAGGCGCTTGGCCGGCAGGCCGCCCGCTTGCGTCACGCGGTCCGTGCCCAGTTCGCCCACCAGCTTGAAGTTGTTGGTGAACGCGTACA
>NZ_NEHB01000048.1 GCF_002127655.1 Janthinobacterium sp. GW456P | reverse complement strand
GCTGGAAGCGGCGCGGGTGGCGCTGGCCGCCGTGCCGCCCGCGCGCGCGGGCCGCAGCGCCCTGTACGACAACCTGCTGCTGGCGCTCAGCGACGCCGAGCGCATCTTCGCCTACCTGATCGCCGTCACGCATACGTGCGAGCGCGAGCAGCAGCGGCTGCGCCAGGACCCGCGCGCGCGGCGCAGCCTGGAAGTGATGGCCGTGCTGCTGCGCCGCCTGGGGCAAGCCGTGCAGCGCCAGCCGGAAACGCCGCCGCTGGCCTTGCAGCGCCGTCTGGCCGCGTGCGGACGGCGCCTGGAAGCGGCGCTGGGCGCCTTGCTGCCCTTGCGCCTGAACGTCGACATCATGGAACTGGGCTTGCCGCGCGCGGCGCAGCTGCCGTGGCGCGAGGCGGCTTTCCTGGCGCTGGGGCAGGCGTGGCAAACGGCGAAAGTCAACGCCACGCCGCAGTCGCTGAGCTGGCGTCACGCGGCGCGCGTGTCGCTGGCGACGACGGCCGGCTTTTTACTGGTCGAGGCGCTGCACATTCCGTTCGGCTACTGGGCCACCATGGCCACCTTGTTGATATTGCAGCCGTCGGTGGCCACCACCTGGCCGCGCGGCATCGAGCGCGTGGCGGGCAGCGTGCTGGGCGCCGTGCTGGCCGTGCTGATCGGCCTCGTCATCTACACGCCGCTCGGTATCTCGCTGGTGGTGTTTCCCCTGATCGTCGCCACCATGGCCTTGCGCAGGGTCAGCTACAGCCTGCACGTGCTGTTCATGACGCCGGCCTTCGTGCTGGTGGCCGACTATGCGGCGCCGGCCAGCGAGATGGTGTATGCGATAAGCCGCCTGGGCAACAATGTGCTCGGCTGCGTGCTGGCCCTGCTGGCCACGTTTTTCCTGTGGCCGGACCGCGAGGCGGACGACCTGGATCAGCGCCTGGCGCAAGCCGTGTCGGCCAACCTGAAATACCTGCTGGCCGTGCTGGCGGCCGGCGGTAAATGGGATAGCGCCATCGCGCGCCTGCGCCGCGAGGCGGGGTTGGCCAGCAATAACGCGGAACAGGTCTTGCAGCGCTTGCGCATCGAGCGCCGCCTGGACCGCAGCAGCGGCGTGGGCCTGGCGGCGCTGCGCACCTTGCCGCTGCTGCGCCGCGTGGCGGGCAGCACGGCGCGCATCAGCCTGAGTCCCCAGGCCGAGCCTGCGCCGCCCGAATTGCAACGCTGGATCGCCGAGGTCAGCGGGGAAATCGATGCGCTGCTGCGCGGTGACGCCGATGCCGGCGCGCCTGGCCCTTGCGTTGCCGAGGGCTTGACGGCTCTGCAAGCCGACGCGGTGGCCCAGGTGCAGTTGCTGCGGGGATTATTGCGCGGACATGTGCATGCGCAGCCCGTGAGCCTGCCTGTGCCGGCCTGAATATAGCCGCCGGCCGGCTGCGCCCGCAACCGGCCTTTCCTGCTTGCGGCGCCGATATTGTATAGACGTTTGACGCCTGCCAATCTCTCCAAATTCCACATTCCATGCGCTTTGCCGGTATATTTTCCAAACTGGAAATTTATCGAAATGAAACGTTGACTCTAAAATAAGTGCGGTCTATATTCGTTTTCGTAGCAAGCAAAGATGAAATTTCTTACGACTGGTCTGCCGCGATTACCTGAGGCAATCGCTCACATGGAGAGTAGTAAATGAAAAAGATTGCAGCATTTATTTTCACCCTGGGATTGAGCGCTTCCTATGCCATGGCTTCCGATATCGGCTGCTCTGCCTGCGAGGAAGAGCTGCGGGAATGCACGATGCAAAATGGCGACAGATCCCCATTTTGCATCAGCAGTTACAAAGCCTGCCTGAGGGTCTGCGACATCGGCTCCTGATCTCCGTGCATTGCCAAGCGGCCGGCAAGCGCATGCTGCGTCGGCCGTCCTCGATCATCTACGTCTCTGATACCTATGATGCAGAAAAAAATGAAAACCATCGCCATGTATGGCCTGATCCTCGCTGCCGGCCTGGGCAGCGGTTATGGCCTGTCCTTGTTGCCCGGCTTGTTCAAGGCGAATTACACCGAGGGCAATTACGCGGCGTATTTCCCGAACGCCCAGGCGAAAGTGGTCTTGTATGGCACGGACTGGTGCGGCTATTGCGCCAAGACGCGCGCGTACTTCAAGGAAAACAAGATCGAATTCGTCGATCTCGATATCGAGAAATCCCCGGACGCGAAAAAAGCCCACGAAGCACTCGGCGGCGGCGGCGTACCTGTTGTGCTGATCGGCAACCGCAAGATCCAGGGTTTTAATGCGGGCGCGCTGGAAGCGGCGTTGAAGAAAATCTGACGTTCCAACTTGTTAACTTGAAAGGCTGACCATGTTCAAAAAGATTGCCGCTTTCCTGTTTGCCGCCGGCGCCGCCCTGTCTTTCAGTGTCCAGGCTGGCGGCCCTGACTGCACCTTTGTCTGCGAGCGCAACTTGCTCGATTGCGTGGAATTCGGTCAGCCGGCCTGCATGGAAAATTATCAGGCTTGCCAGAAGGAATGCCTGCGCCCGCCGCATCATTGACGCGCGGAGCCAATACCCGCTTATGGATGGCGCGTAAGGGACGGCGCGCCATGGCTGTTGCTCATCGTCTGTCAATTCAACAGGAGTGCTTATGTTCAAAAAACTGGGTTTCTTTTTGTTTGCCATGGGCGTCAGCGCATCGTATGCGATCGCCGGCGGCGGCGAGCCCGAATGCTATGCGCAGTGTGACGACGATCTGTTGCAGTGCATGACCGACCATCCGACGGCGCCAGGCGCGTGCACCAAGATTCACCGGATGTGCATGAAAAGCTGCGATCCGATCTTGCCGTAGATCATGATTGCCGGCTAAGCAGTACGCTGGGCAGGCCGGCTGCGTCACTTCATCCATCCTGCAGTTCCTCATTTCCACAAAGGAGTACTTATGTTCAAAAAACTGGGTTTCTTTTTGTTTGCCATGGGCGTCAGCGCATCATATGCGATGGCCAGCAGTACCGCCGACATATCCGAATGCCAGTCCGAGTGCTATATGGCGCTCGATGCCTGTGTCATGGAGTTCAGTGTTCCTTCATGCGTCCGCGCCAATAAAGTGTGTCTTCAGGCCTGCGGCTAAGTAACGCCCTGCCAGCCGATAAAGCACGGCGATGCGGTTAGACCGGCATCGCCGTTTTTTATTTCATCCCCGCGTGCGGTCATGTCGCCACAGCACGTCGCTGCCGCCGGCAAAGCGGTTGAGCACGCGCGACAGCACGAACAGCAGGTCCGACAATCGGTTCACGTACTGGCGCGGATGTTCGTGCAGGGGTTCCGCATTGGCCAGCGCGACGATGCTGCGTTCGGCGCGGCGGCAAACGGTGCGGCACACATGTGCGAGCGAGGCGGCGCGCGAGCCGGCCGGCAGGATGAATTCGGAGAGGGCCGGCAGGTCCGCATTGTATTTCGCCAAGAGCGCATCAAGGCGCAGCACGTGCTCTTCCTTGATCAGCTGGTAGCCGGGGATGCAGATTTCTCCGCCCAGGTCGAACAGGTCGTGCTGGATGGCCACCAGCTCGTCGCGCAAGGCGTCGGGCATGGCTTCGCACAGCAGCAAGCCGATATTGGAATTGAGTTCGTCCACGTCGCCCATGGCGTGGATGCGGGCGCTGTCCTTGCTGGTGCGGCTGCCGTCGCCCAGGCCGGTGCTGCCATTGTCGCCCGTGCGCGTGGCGATTTTCGAAAGTCGGTTGCCCATGATGCTGATCCTGTCAAAGAAGAATGGGGGCAGCATACGACACTGCGCCACACCTTGCCCGGCATTTGCCTGCAAATCGGACGAAAAATGCGCTGCGCGCCACTTTTGTGCTTACAATCGTTGCACGCCCATGCCCATTTGCCCTCCAACTTATGCTCAATGCCGCCCCTGAATCCGGATTGACCGCCGCGCGCCAGCAAGCCGTCGTCGCGGCCTTGCTGGCCGTGCTGCCGGCCCGCTGCGTGCTGTCCGACGCCGAAGACACGCGCCCGTACGAATGCGACGGCCTGGCCGCCTACCGCCACCTGCCGATGGTGGTCACCTTGCCCGATACGGAGGAGCAGGTCATCGCCATCCTCGGCGTCTGCCGGGAATTGAAGGTGCCGATCGTGCCGCGCGGCGCCGGCACGGGCTTGTCGGGCGGCGCCTTGCCGATCGCCGACGGCGTGGTGCTGTCGACGGCGCGCCTGAACCGCATCGTGCGCCTCGATGCGTATGCGCGCACGGCCGTGGTGCAGCCGGGCGTGCGCAACCTGGCCATTTCGGAGGCGGCGGCGCCCCACGCGCTGTATTACGCGCCCGACCCTTCCTCGCAGATCGCCTGCAGCATCGGCGGCAACGTGGCGGAAAACTCGGGCGGCGTGCATTGCCTCAAATACGGCTTGACCGTGCATAACGTGCTGCGCGTGCGTGTCGTGACCATCGATGGCGAGGTGCTGGAACTGGGCGGCGAATGCCTGGACTCGCCCGGCCTGGACCTGCTGGCCGTCTTCATCGGTTCCGAAGGCATGCTGGGCATCGTCACGGAAGTGACCGTGAAACTGGTGCCGAAACCGGCCACGGCGCGGGTCATCATGGCCTCGTTCGGCGACGTTGTCACGGGCGGCAATGCCGTGGCCAACGTGATCGCCGCCGGCATCATCCCGGCCGGACTGGAAATGATGGACCAGACGTCGTCGCGCATGGTCGAACCGTTCGTCAAGGCCGGCTACGACATCGACGCGGCGGCCATCTTGCTGTGCGAAGCCGATGGCACGCACGAGGAAGTGGAAGAGGAAATCGCCCGCATGACGGCCGTGCTGGAAGGGGCGGGCGCCAGCGCGATTGCCGTCTCGCAGTCGGAAGCGGAGCGCATGAAATTCTGGTCCGGCCGCAAGAACGCGTTTCCCGCCGCCGGGCGCATTTCGCCTGACTACTACTGCATGGACGGCACCATTCCCCGCAAGCGCCTGGCGGAAGTGCTGACGGGCATCGCCGCCATGGAAACGACGCATGGCCTGCGCTGCGCCAACGTGTTCCACGCGGGCGACGGCAATCTGCACCCGCTGATCCTGTTCGATGCCAACATGCCCGGCGAGTTCGAGCGCGCCGAAGCGTTTGGCGCGGACATCCTGGCCCTGTGCGTGGCCGTGGGCGGCACCATCACGGGCGAACATGGCGTGGGCATGGAAAAGATCAATTCCATGTGCGTGCAATTTACGCGCGCCGAACTCGATGCCTTCTTTGCCGTCAAACGGGCTTTCGATCCGCATGCCCTGCTGAACCCGGACAAGGCGATTCCCACCTTGAACCGCTGCGCCGAATTCGGCAAGATGCATGTGACGGCGGGGCGCCTGCCGTTCGCCAACCTGCCCCGTTTTTAATCTGCCGGAGACTCTTTTGCAAGCAATCGTGGAACAATTCAGGCAGCAGATCCTGGCGGCCAGCGCGGCGGGCAGCCCCGTGCGCCTGCGCGGCGGCGGCAGCAAGGACTGGTATGGCCAGCAGCTCGATGGCGAGGTACTCGATACGCGCGCGTATGCGGGCATCATCGATTATGAACCGACGGAGCTGGTGATCACGGCCCGCTGCGGCACGCCGCTGTCCGAGATCGAGGCGGCGCTGGCCGCGCGCAATCAGATGCTGGCCTTCGAGCCGCCCCATTTCGGCGCTGGCGCCACGGTGGGCGGCGTCGTCGCCAGTGCGCTGTCCGGCCCGCGCCGCGCCAGCGCGGGCGCCTTGCGCGACTTCGTGCTGGGCGCCGTGCTGATGGATGGCCACGGCGAACGCCTGGCCTTTGGCGGGCAGGTGATGAAGAACGTGGCAGGCTACGATGTCTCGCGCCTGCTGGCGGGATCCCTGGGTACCCTGGGGCTGATCCTGGAAGTGTCGCTGAAGGTGCTGCCCCTGCCGCTGCGCGAAGCGACCTTGCGCCTGGCATGCGCGGAAATCGCCGCCCTGCGCATGCTCAATGAATGGGCCGGTCAACCGCTGCCGATATCGGCCAGCTGCTGGCACGATGGCGTCTTGAGCGTGCGCCTGTCCGGCGCCGACGCGGCCGTGTCGGCGGCGCTGCACGCGCTGGGCGGCGAGGTGCTGGCGCACGAAGACGCGGCCGCCTTCTGGCTGTCTGTGCGCGAGCAAACGCACGCCTTCTTCGCGGGCGCGGGCAGCCTGTGGCGCTTGTCGCTGCCGCCGCACGCCAGCGCCGTGATTGTAAAGGGGCGCCAGCTGATCGAGTGGGGCGGGGCGCAGCGCTGGCTCAAGCTCGACGCCGACGCCGATGCGGCCGGCGCGCAAGACATCCGCCAGGCGGTGGCCGCGCTTGGCGGCCACGCCACCCTGTTCCGCGGCGGCGACAAGGCGGTGGGCGTATTCCATCCGCTGGCGCCGGCCGTTGAGAAAATCCACCAGCGCCTGCGGCAGGCTTTCGACCCGGCCGGCATCTTCAACCCGCACAGAATGTATTGAGCGCGCATGCAAACCAATCTCGCCGATTTCATCAAGAATACGCCGGCAGGCGACGAAGCCGAAGCCATCCTGCGCGCCTGCGTGCATTGCGGCTTTTGCACGGCCACCTGTCCCACCTACCAGCTGCTGGGCGATGAACTCGATGGCCCGCGCGGGCGCATTTACCTGATCAAGCAGGTATTGGAAGGCGCGCCCGTCACGGCCAAGACGCAGACGCACCTGGACCGCTGTCTGACCTGCCGCAACTGCGAGTCGACCTGTCCCTCGGGCGTGCAGTACGGGCGCCTGGTCGACATCGGCCGCAACGTCGTCGAGCAGCGCGTGCAGCGCCCCTTGCGCGAACGTGCCTTGCGTTTCGCCCTGAAGGAAGCCTTGCCGCGCCGCTGGCTGTTTACGCCCGTGTACAAGGCGGGGCAGGCGCTGCGGCCCTTGCTGCCAAAAGGCTTGCAGGATAAATTGCGCCCGGGTGCGAATGCGGGGGCATGGCCGGCGCGCCGGCATGCGCGCAGCATGCTGCTGCTCGACGGCTGCGTGCAGCCGGCCATGTCGCCGAACATCAACGCGGCCACGGCGCGCGTGCTCGACGCGCTCGGGGTGCAGTTGATTGTCGCGCCAAAGGCCGGCTGCTGCGGCGCGCTGCGCCATCACCTGAACGACCAGGACGCGGCGCTGGACGACATGCGCCGCAATATCGACGCCTGGTGGCCTTACGTAGACAGCGTGGGCAGCGCGGAAGCCATCATCATGACGGCGTCCGGCTGCGGCGCCACGGTGAAGGAATACGGCCACCTGCTGGCGCACGACGCCCGGTATGCGGACAAGGCGCGGCGCATCGCGGCACTGACGCGCGATCTGTCCGAGATCATGCCGGCGTTTGAAAATGAGCTGGCGGCGCTACTGAAAGGGCGCATAGTGAAAAAAGTGGCGTACCACCCGCCATGCACCCTGCAGCACGGCCAGCAGGTGCGCGGCAAGGTGGAGCAGGTGCTGCGCGCCGTCGGCGTCGACGTGCGCCTGTGCGCGGACAGCCATTTGTGCTGCGGTTCGGCCGGCACGTATTCGATCCTGCAGCCGGAACTGTCGCAGCAGCTGCGCGACAACAAGGTGGCGCACCTGGAAGCGTGCGAGCCGGAGATGATCGTGTCGGCCAATATCGGCTGCCTGAGCCATTTGCAGTCGGGCACGCAGACGCCCGTGCGGCACTGGATCGAGCTGATTGATGCGGCCTTGACGCCTAAATAGGTATTTCGCTGTACTGGGCGATGCGCCATTGCGGCGCAGGAATGAAAGTGTTCGCCCACTCCAGCACGGCGTCGGCCGGCATGGGACGGGCGATGCCGTAGCCTTGCGCCAGGTCGCAGCCGAGCTGGATCAGGCGCGCGCCATGCTCGACGCTTTCCACGCCTTCGGCGATCACCGTCAAGCTGAAGGAACGGGCCAGGCCGATGACGGCGCGCACCAGGTGCAGGTCGTCGCGGTCGTTGAGCATATTGCGCACGAAGCTCTGGTCGATCTTGACGATATTGGCCGGCAGGCGTTTCAGGTAGGACATCGACGAATAGCCGGTGCCGAAATCGTCGAGCGCGAACGTGATGCCCAGCGCCTGGCAGGCGCGGATGATGCGGCGCACGTCCTCGATGTCGTGCAGGGCCGACGATTCGAGGATTTCCAGTTCCAGCATGCTGGCGCGCACGCCGGGAAATTCGCCGAGGATGGTTTCCAGGCGCGAGACGAAGTCCGGTTGCTGGAAGTGGCGCGCCGCGATATTCACGCTGACCACCCAGTGCTTGCCGGTCGCGCTCCAGCGCTGCATCTGCCACAGGGCCTGGCGCAGCACCCATTCGCCGATGTCGATGATCAAATCCGTCTGTTCCACCAGCGGCAGGAATTGCGCCGGCGCCAGCACGCCGCGGCGCGGATGCTGCCAGCGCAGCAGCGCTTCCATGCCCACCACCGTGCCGGCGCGCATATTCACCTTGGGCTGGTAGTACAAACGTAGTTCGCCGTTGATCAGCGCCTGGCGCACTTCCGTGCGCTGGTTGTGGTGGGTGCGTACTTCCTCGTCGAGGTTGGTGTCGAAGAAGTGGTACTGGTTGCGTCCCGTTAATTTTGCCTGGTAGACGGCGTGGTCGGCGTGGCGCAGCAGGCTTTCCGTATTCAGGTCCTTGCCCGCGTAGACGGCGATGCCGGCGCTGGCCGTCATGTGCAGCGCCTGCTGGTCGCACTGGTAGGGACGGCTCAGCTCAGTCATCAGCTGCGTGACGTTCTGTTCGATGCTGGCGATGCTGGCCTGGCCGCACAGCAGCAGGACGAATTCATCGCCGCCCAGGCGCGCCGCGTAGTGGACTTGGCCCGTAAAGCCGTGCAGGCGGCCGGCTACCTGCTTGAGGATTTCATCGCCCGCCTCGGCGCCGTAGCGGTCGTTGATGGTCTGGAAGTGGTCGAGGTCGAACAGGCAGACGGCCAGCAGGCGCTGGCGTTCGCGCGCGAGGAACAGTTCCTGTTCGAAGCGGGCGGCCAGCGCGGCGCGGTTGGGCAGGCCCGTCAGCACATCATTGTAGTTTTGCCAGGACAGCTTTTGCAGCGCCTGTTGCATGTGCACGGTTTCATTCAGCTGTTCGCCCAGCTGGCGCTGGCTGGTCTTGAGCGAGGTCAGCAGTTCTTCGATATCGCCGGCCATGCCGTTGAACGATTGCGACACGGCTTGCGCCTCGGGCGTGGCGCCGGCCGCCAGGCGCACGCCGAAGTTGCCATCGCGGAAGCGGTCGGTCGCCTGCACGAAGCGCGCCAGCAGCTTGCGGTGCGTGGCCAGGATCAGGCCCAGCAGCAGGAAGACGAGCACGATATTGATACTGCTGAGGATGGCCTGTTCGCGTACCCGGTGCCATACCTGTGCCAGGGGCAGGCCGGGCGTGTAATGCAGGTCGAGGATGCCGTCGCCGCCGTCCGGCAGCGCCACCGTCAGGCGGCTGCGGATGGCCGTGATGCCGGCCAGGCGCGCGAACCACGCCGGCACCGTGGCCAGTGTGTCGCCAAGCTTGCTGTCGGCCAGCACCTCGACATGCCCGGCAGCCGTGTCCCAGCGGGCGGAAACGAGGCTGCGGTTCAGCGGCAGGGCGCTGCGCAGCACTTGCCGCACGCTGTCGTGCATCGCGTGACCGTCCGCGTGCACGGCCAGCGGCAGCACGCTATTGGCAAGGAACAGGTCGAGTTGCCGGGCGTCGCTCTGGTAGCGCGCATTGGCCAGCGCCGTTTCCGTGCCGAGCAGGGCGTGATAGCGAACGGCGGAAACGGCAAGTATCAGGAAGAAAATAGGAACGAAGAGGCGGGAATATATGCCCATCCGCATCCATGAAGATAATATTTTCCCAAAGACTGGCATCGTTTTTTGATCGATATCTGCGAATAATTATGCAAACATTATCACCGAAATTTGCTATTGGAAACACAATATTGATATCAAGCATGAAATAAACACGGATTCATTGATTTGAGCAATTATTGCTTTTAATCAAACCGTTGAATGGCTATTCCTGTAGCAATTGCCGAATGTCGTCCGCCAGGCTGGCCGGTTTGCTGGCCGTCGCGTAGCGGCGAAAGACGCTGCCATCCTTGCGCACCAAAAACTTGGTGAAATTCCATTTGATCGACTGCGTGCCCAATATGCCGGGCGCCGCCTGTTTTAATTGCGCAAAGACAGGGTGCGTATGCGGGCCATTCACGTCGACCTTGGCAAACAGGGGAAAGCTGACGCCGAAGTTCTTTTCGCAAAAGGCGCCGATTTCCGCATTCGAGCCCGGTTCCTGCTGGCGGAATTGATTGCAGGGAAAGCCCAGCACGACCAGGCCCTGCTCGTGGAATTCGCGGTACAGCGCTTCGAGCCCCTGGTATTGCGGCGTGAAGCCGCAGGCGCTGGCCGTGTTGACGATCAGCAGTACCTTACCCTTGTAGCGGGCCAGGTCGATCGGCGTGCCGTCCAGCGCCTCGGCCTGGAAATCGTGGATGCTGGTCATGTCAGAGGAGTCCCAGTTTGGTGGCGCCCGTGTGCGGGGCGGGTTCCGGCGCCGTTGCGCCCTTGAGTTTGATCGCCAGGCGCAGGTCGTTGACGGAGTCCGCATTGCGCAGCGCGTCTTCATAGCTGATGGCGCCCGCTTCGTGCAGGTCGAACAGGGCCTGGTCGAACGTCTGCATGCCATGCTCGCGCGATTTTTTCATCAATTCCTTGATCTCGTGCACCTGACCCTTGAAGATCAGCTCACTCATCAGCGGCGAGTTGAGCAGGATTTCCAGCGCCGCCTGGCGCCCGTCGCCGTCCTTGTTGGGGATCAAGCGCTGCGAAATCATGCCTTTTAAATTGAGCGACAGGTCCATCAGCAATTGCTGGCGCCGCTCTTCGGGGAAGAAATTGATGATGCGGTCCAAGGCTTGGTTGGCGTTGTTCGCGTGCAGGGTCGCCAGGCACAGATGGCCCGTCTCGGCAAACGCGATGGCGTGGTCCATGGTGTCGCGGTCGCGTATCTCTCCGATCTGGATCACGTCGGGCGCCTGGCGCAGGGTGTTTTTCAGGGCCGTGGCCCAGTCGTCCGTATCGACGCCCACCTCGCGCTGGGTGACGATGCAGTTGCCATGCGGATGGATGAATTCCACGGGGTCTTCGATGGTAATGATGTGGCCATGGCTGTGCTCGTTGCGGTGGCCCACCATGGCGGCCAGGGTGGTCGACTTGCCGCAGCCCGTGGCGCCCACCATGATGACGAGGCCGCGCTTGCTCATCACGATGTCTTGCAGGATGGCGGGTAAACCGAGCCCATCGAGCGTGGGGATGGCGGTATTGATCAGGCGCAAGACCATGCCTGCCTGGCCCATCTGCACGAAGGCGGACACGCGGAAACGCCCCAGGCCGTCCGGGCTGATGGCGAAATTGGCTTCGCGGCTGGATGCGAACTCGGCCGCCTGGCGTTCGTTCATGACGGCGCGCACGTAGCCGGCCGCCTGCTGCGCGGCCAGCGCGGCGCCCGCCAGCGGCGTCAGCTTGCCGTCGAGTTTGATGGCGGGCGGAAAGCCGGCCGTGATGAACAGGTCCGAGCCGCCCCGTGAGCGCATCTGCGCCAGCAGCGCGTGCATGGCGTCATAGTGTTCGTGCGTCGTCTGCATGGCTTATCCGGGGAAGTTTTCAGGCGACTTGGCGGCCGAGCGGGCCGTCTCGGCCGAGATCGTGCCGCGCCGCACGAGGTCGGACAGGCACTGGTCCAGGGTCTGCATGCCCACGTTGCTGCCCGTCTGGATGGCCGAATACATTTGCGCCACTTTCGCTTCGCGGATCAGGTTGCGCACGGCGGGCGTGGCCAGCATGATTTCATGCGCGGCCACGCGGCCCGCGCCGTCCTTGGTTTTGAGTAAGTTCTGCGAAATGACGGCCTGCAGGGATTCGGACAGCATGGCGCGCACCATTTCCTTTTCCTCGGCGGGGAAGACGTCGATGATGCGGTCGATCGATTTCGCCGCCGACGAGGTGTGCAGGGTGCCGAACACCAGGTGGCCCGTCTCGGCCGCCGTCAGCGCCAGGCGGATGGTTTCCAGGTCGCGCAATTCGCCCACCAGAATGACGTCCGGGTCTTCGCGCAGGGCCGAGCGCAGCGCGTTGCTGAACGAATGCGTGTGGGAACCCACCTCGCGCTGGTTGATCAGGCATTTTTTCGGTTCATGCACGAATTCGATCGGGTCTTCGATGGTCAGAATATGGTGATTCAGCCGTTCGTTGACGTGGTTCACCATGGCCGCCAGGGTGGTCGACTTGCCGGAACCGGTCGGCCCCGTCACCAGCACCAGGCCGCGCGGGCGCATGGCCAGTTCGCCGAAGATGCGCGGCGCGTTCAGGTCTTCCAGGCTCAGCACTTTTGACGGAATCGTGCGCAGCACGGCCGAGGCACCGCGTTCCTGGTTGTAGGCATTGACGCGGAAGCGGGCCAGGCCGGGAATCTCGAACGAGAAATCGCACTCGAGCGCCTCTTCATACGCCTTGCGCTGGCTGTCGTTCATGATGTCGTAGATCATGCTGTGCACTTCCTTGTGCTCGAGCGGCGCCACGTTCAGGCGGCGCACGTCGCCATTGACCCGTATCATCGGCGGCAGGCCGGAAGACAGGTGCAGGTCGGAAGCCTTGTTGCTGACGGAGAAAGCGAGAAGTTCGGAGATGTCCATTTATAATCCCTGTGCCTGCATTGATGGGCTGGCGCACTGTGCCGCCGCCCCTATACACTAGAAAATGATTATGTCCACAATCGAACAGAACTTGCAAGCCGTGCGCGACAGTATTGCGCAGGCGGCCGTGGAGGCGCAGCGCGCCCCTGCCGACGTGACCCTGCTGGCCGTGTCAAAAACCTTCGGCGCGGACGCCGTGCTGGCGGCGATGCGGGCGGGGCAGATGGCGTTTGGCGAAAACTATCTGCAGGAAGCGCTCGACAAGATCGCCTTTGTGAAGGAGGCCTCGCCGCGGCACGTCCCGGCATGGCATTTCATCGGCCCCATCCAGAGCAACAAGACGCGTCCCATCGCCGAACATTTTGACTGGGTGCATACGGTGGAGCGGGAAAAGATCGCCGCGCGCCTGTCCGAGCAGCGCCCGGCCGGCTTGCCGGATCTGAATATCTGTTTGCAAGTCAATATCAGCGGCGAAGCGAGCAAGAGCGGCGTGACGCCGATGGATTTGCCGGCGCTGGCGCATGCCGTGGCGCTGCTGCCCCGCCTGCGCTTGCGCGGTTTGATGGCGATTCCCGAGCCGGAAACGGATGTCACCCTCCAGCGCCGTGCGTTCGCGCAATTGCGCGCGCTGTACGAACAATTGAAGGCGGACGGGCTGGCGCTCGACACCCTGTCGATGGGCATGTCGGCCGACCTGCGCGCCGCCGTGCTCGAGGGCGCCACCATCGTGCGCGTGGGCAGCGCCATCTTTGGTTCCCGCAACTATTCCTGATGAAGAGAGAACAAGCATGACGACAGAATTGAATATCGCATTCGTAGGCGGCGGCAACATGGCCGCGGCCCTGATCGCCGGCCTGGCGGGCAAGCTGACCCTGGGCGTCAATATCCACGTGATCGACCCGCACGCGCCGGCGCTGGAAAAATTGCAGGCGCAATTCGGCGTCACGACAGCCACTGCCACCAGCGAGGTGCTGCGCGGCGTGGACGTGATCGTGCTGGCCGTCAAGCCGCAAAGCATGCGCGACGTGGCGGCGCAGCTGCTGCCCTTCCTCGACGGGGAACGGGCGCCATTGGTGCTGTCGATCGCGGCCGGCATCCGCGCGCAAGACCTGTCGCGCTGGCTCGGCGGTTATTCCGCCATCGTGCGCTGCATGCCGAACACGCCGGCCCTGATCGGCATGGGCATCACGGGCATGGTGGCCAGCGATGGCGTCAGCGACGAGCAAAAGAAAATGGCCGATGCCATCCTGCGCGCCGTCGGCCAGACCGTCTGGCTCGATGACGAAGCCAAGATCGACCCCGTGACTGCCGTGTCCGGCAGCGGTCCCGCCTACGTGTTTTATTTTATCGAAGCGATGCAGCAGGCGGCCGCCGAACTGGGCCTCACGCCGGAGCAGGGCACGCAGCTGGCCATCGCCACGTTCACGGGCGCGGCGCAGCTGGCGGCCAACTCCAGCGAACCCGTCTCCCTGCTGCGCGAGCGGGTCACGTCGAAGGGCGGCACCACGTATGCGGCCCTCACCAGCATGGAAGAGAGCGGCGTGAAGGCGGCCATCGTCAAGGGCATCAAGGCGGCAGCCCAGCGCGGGCGCGAGATGGGTGACGAGCTGGGCAAGTAATCAGATGACCTTGACGGCGCGGCCAATGTAGAGCACCGGTCCCGTCGGCCTGCCCGTCGGCGAACCCGTTGCCGGCTCCAGCGTGATTTCAAACAGTTGCTCGGGCTGCAGCGGCGGCAGCTTATCCAGGGTCAGCCTGAGGCTTTGACCCGGCTTGACCAGGCCCAGCGAGACGGGCGCGCCCCAGTCCTTGCCCTTGGTCCAGAATTGCAGGGCTTTCTGCCGCGGCACCATGGTCGGCCCCAGCGGGATCAGGCTCAGGTCGCGGTTCTGGCCGCCGCGTCCGCCCGCCTGCACGATCCAGCCCGGCGATTTGTCTTGCGGCGCCACCAGCACCACCAGATAGCCGGGTCCGCCGGGCGCTTGCAGTTGCACGCTGACCAGCACGGCCAGCGCGGCCGTGGCCAGCAAGCCGCCACCGGCCAGTACTCTCCAGAAGGCCAGGCTGTTCCACCACGCTTGCCAGCCGCCCGCCTGTTGCACGGTTTTCGGCGTGAACAGGCTGGCGCTGATGCGCGGCCACAGTTGCGCCGAGGGCGTTTCGGGCGGCGCCAAAGTCGTCAAGGGCAGCAGACGCCGTTCCCAGTCGGCCACGGCGTCGCGCAAGGCGGCGTCGCGCGGCAAACGCTGTTCCACCTCGGCGCGCTCGGCCAGCGCCAAAGTGCCCAGCACATATTCGCCGGCCAGCCGTTGCCATTCCTCGTCGCTGTCGATCATCCCATGCACTCCCGCAAGGCGGCCAGGCCCCGCTTGACCCAGGCCTTGACGGTCCCCAGCGGCGCTTGCAGGCGTTGCGCGATCTCGCTATGGGAACAGCCATCGACATAGGCGTACAGGATGCTGTTGCGCTTGGGTTCGTCCAAGTGGCCCAGGCAGTCGTGCAGCTTGCCCATGTTCGCCTGCAGGGCGTAGGCGTCCGAGGTGGCGCCGGCATCGTTGCCTTCGCGTTCATGCAGCAGGGTTTCCACGGTATCCTCGTCGGCCGATACTTCATGCGCGCGGGCGCGCGCCACGTCCAGCGCCTGGTGCCGCACCACCACATAGATCCAGCCCTTGCCGCTGCCGCGCGTGGCGTCGAAGCTGCCGGCGCGGCGCCAGATGTTCAGGAAGGCGTCGTGCAGCACGTCTTCGGCCAGCGCCCGCTGGCGCACGATGCGCAGGGCCACGCCCAGCAGGTAGCGGCTTTCCTGTTGGTACAGGCCGTGCAATGCCTGCTGCTCGCCCCTGGCGCAGGCGCGCAGGGCGGCATCGTAATCGTAAGGGGCGGCTAGCGTTGGCAAGGTTGGCGCAATCGTCGAGTGAACGGTTAGCAAATTTTCAAGGCCGAGTATAGGCCAGAAACCAGCTTGCCAACCGTCGCTTGAAAGGATTTATGCCGATTTCCAAAAAATGTAATCTGCCTGGTAGGGCACCCATTGTTTGGCGCCGACAGATTCCATGCCGCAGGGGCTGCTTGGCGCCACGCCGCCGCTGGTGGCCACGCGCTGGATGTAGCTGACGCCCTGCATGGCGCCGCTGCCCGTGGCAGGATTGGCCTTGACCAATTGATAGGGGATATTGCCCGCGCCGGCCGGCGCCACGGCCACTTGCGTCGCCGTCACTTTCGAGCCGTCCAGGCTGGCCCAGGTGGCGGGCGGTCCCACATACGTGCCCACTTGCATGCCGCCGCGGTCGTTCAAGGCCGCGTCCGGGCCCACGAAGACCCATTCATGCCCCGTCATGTCCTTCTTCGCCCGGCATTCGTAGGCGATCTTGCCCACGCCCACCGTCTGCATGGCCACCTGATGGCCATCGGGCACTTTGACGGCGGTCGGCAATTGTTCCTGCGAGTAGCGCGCGCTCATCGGTGCGCAGGCGGCCACGAGCAGGGCGGCGCACAGGACGGTGAGCGAAGGGGCGGTATGGCGTGGGGCGATGGTGGCATGCATGGCAAGCTCCTGGTAGTTGGCTCAACCGGCTGGTTGATACCATTACTACGCATGGGTTTGCCATTTGGATGCAGCCCCGTAAAAATATTTTAGCGCGGCGTATCTTTCTTGCTGAAACGCTGCGCCAGCGCCAGCACGACGGGCATGGCGGTGGTGGCGTGCTTGAGCAATGCGCCGCTGGCCCGCAGCAGCGGCAGGAAGCGGCGCGGTCGCACGAGCAGCAAGCCCAGCACGGCGCCGCCCAGCATCAGGGGAATTTTAAAGCGCGTGGCCAGGGTGTGGCGCAGATTGCCGCCCGTCAGCGATTCCAGTAACTGGCGCGTCTGCACGCCCAGGGCCAGGCGCTGCAGCGCGCATTCGGCCAGCAGCGCGTCGCGCCGCTGCGCCAGGCTGGCGGCCGTGTGGACGTGCGACAACTTGGTGGGATGCGTGGTCATGGCCGCTCCGATCCCCGGCGCGCCAGCAGTTGCAGCTCGTCCAGGTCTTTGTTCAGTTCGGAAAGTGTGAAGGACAGCAGTTTCGGCTTGCTGCGGAAACTGGCGCGCACGCCCAGCAGGGTGGCGATGGCGGCGACGATGAAGACGGCGGCCGTGATGGCGATGGCGGCGATGCGGTGCGTATCCCAGAACAGCACGATGACGAGGAACACGATCAAGACCAGGCCGACGAACAGGCACAGCAGCGCCAGCATGGCCAGCGCCAGATAGGACAGGAAGCGCAGCGACTCTTCTTCCATTTCCACGGCCGCCAGGGCCAGACGGGTCTGGACGATGGCGGCGAGGGTCGCTGCGACTTGGGCGACATGGTGCATGATAGCCATATGCTGCCTTTCGCGTCAGGAGACGGCGAACGCCGTCGGTACTACTACTAGCGGCGTGACGAGGAAAGCAGCAGGCCGAACAGCACGCCCACGACGGCGCCCGCGCCCACGGCTTTCCATGGATTGTCCTGCACGTATTCGTCGGTGGCCTTGGCCGCCTTCTTGGTGCGTTCGAGCAAGTCTTCTTCCAGCTTGATCAAATCTTTCTTGGCCGTTTCCAGGGTGGCGATGAACTTGTCCTTGACGGCTTTGACATTCTCGCCCGTCTGATCCTTGGCGCCATCGAGCCAGCCTTCCGCTTCATTGATGACGGTTTTCAGGTCGCCGACCAGTTTGTCGCGGGCCTTGTCGGCGTCGGCGAGGATGCTGTCGCTGCTGGATTTGCCGGTATGTATCGAGTTCATGTATTACCTCATGGAAGTGAAACTGCACAGTGAAATACCAGTGTAGGCAGCTGCGGCCAGGCTTGTCTTGCGCCGCCTCAAGGGCTGCCGCGGCGCAAGGGGTATTGCTTAACGGAAAGCAAAGTCCAGCGCCACGCCCGCAAACACCGCCGCTCCTAGCCAGTTATTATGCCGGAATGCCGCAAAACACGGCATACGCTCGCGTGCGCGGATCAAGGTGTAGTGGTAAACGGCGCAGCCGGCCGCCACCAGCAGGCCCGCGACGAACCAATAGCGCAAGCCCAGGTACCAGCCGCATGCCAGCCACAGCAGCAGGAAAACGGCATAGCAGAACATGACGATGGCCACGTCGTAGCGGCCGAAGGTGATGGCCGAGGTCTTGATGCCGATCTTTAAATCGTCGTCGCGGTCGACCATCGCATATTCCGTATCGTAAGCCACGGCCCAGAAGACATTGCCCAGCAGCAGCAGCCAGGCGACGACGGGCACGCTATCCGTGATGGCGGCAAAGCCCATGGGAATGCCGAAGCCGAAGGCGATGCCCAGGTACGCTTGCGGAATCGCAAAGAAGCGCTTGAAATACGGGTAGGTGCCGGCGATGATGACGGCCGCCACGGACAGTTGCTTGGTCAGCGCATTCAAGGGCAGGATCAGGCAAAAGGCCAGCACGGTCAGCACGCCGGCCACGGCCAGCGCTTCCTTGCCGCTGATGCGACCGCTGGTGATGGGGCGTTCCGCCGTGCGCTTGACGAATTTGTCGATATCCTGGTCGGCGTAGTCGTTGATGGCGCAGCCTGCCGAGCGCATCAGGAAAGTGCCGAGCGTGAAGATGAGCAGCAGCCGCCAGTCCGGCACGCCTTGCTGCGCCAGCCACAGCGCGCACAGGGTAGGCCACAGCAGCAACACGGTACCGATAGGCTTGTCCAGCCGTATCAGGCGGAAATACAGCGCCAGCTTGTTCATGGAAGACTCGATCTTGTTGAAGAGAAAGGTCGATTATCGCAAATAGTATGTAAATGTACTATTCGTCGTCTTCGCACAAGGGGATGATACCAGGCAAGTTGCAGCTGGCGATGGCCGCGCACAGGGCGTCGATGGCCGCCTTGCGCGTAAAACTCTTACGCCACAGCATCACCACCCGGCGCGATGGCACGGGGGCGGCGAAGGGCCGGTATTCGAGCATGCCGTCGGTGGCGTGCATATTGGCGACGGAGGCGCGCGGCAACACCGTCAGGCCGATGCCGCTGGCCACCATGTGGCGGATGGTTTCCAGCGAAGAACCTTCAAACGTGCGCTGCATGCCGTTGCCGGGCGAGGAAAAGCGCGCCATTTCGGGGCACACTTCCAGCACCTGGTCGCGGAAGCAGTGGCCATTGCCCAGCAAGAGCATGGTTTCCGATTTCAAATCCTGTGCGGCGATTTTTTCACGCGCCGTCCACGGATGCTGGCGCGGCATGGCCACGACGAACGGTTCGTCATACAGTTCCTGCATGGCCATGCCGTGATCGGGCAGGGGCAGGGCCATGATGGCCACGTCCAGTTCGCCCTGGCGCAGCAATTCGAGCAGGCGAACCGTGAAGTTTTCCTGCAAAATCAAAGGCATCTGCGGTACCTGGTCTATCATGGCCTTGACCAGCGGCGGCAGCAGGTAGGGGCCGATCGTATAGATCACGCCCAGGCGCAGGGGGCCGGCCAGCGGGTCCTTGTTCTGCTTGGCAAGTTCCTTGATGGCGGCCGTCTGTTCCAGCACGCGCTCGGCTTGCGCGATGATCTGCGCGCCCAGGGGCGTGACGGAGATTTCCGCGCCGCCCCGTTCGAACAGGACCACGCCCAATTCGTCTTCGAGTTTCTTGATGGCCACTGACAGGGTGGGCTGGGCGACGAAACAGGCTTCGGCGGCGTGGCCGAAGTGCTTCGCTCGCGCGACTGCAACGATATATTTCAGTTCAGTCAGTGTCATAGCTTGATTGAAACACAGGAAGTACTTACTTGCAATGAGTGAAAGGTGGCGCAAACGTGAAACTGTGGCGCCGATGGCGTATTGTAGCGGATCGCCCCCTATAATGCGGGAGCGGGCGGCGGAAGGAGAGGGCGATGGAATTGCGGATGCAGGCGCTGGAAGCGGCGATCAATTATTGGCGTGCCCGGCAACCGGCGCGTGGCAATGAATATGCGCTGTCGCCACCCGTCAGCCGCCTGGCCGGCGTGTATGCGCTGATGATTTATTACCGGCAAGATCGCATCGCCGAAGATCGCCTGGAACCGGCCGTCCTGGCCTTGATCGACGTCTGGCGCCGTGATGCCGCTGGCATCCAAGGCGATAGCCACGCCTGAGTGTGACCGTATTTAACCCAACAAGAGATAGCCATGCCTGATTTTGAAAACAAACTGTGCGGCCGCGATGAACTGCGCGCCCGCGCCGCAGCCCTGCCGAAACCGGTGGTAGTGACGAACGGCGTGTTCGACATTTTGCACCGCGGCCACGTGACCTACCTGGCGCAAGCGCGCGCGCTGGGCGCTTCGCTGATCGTTGCCGTGAATACCGATGCTTCGGTGAAACGTCTGGGCAAGGGCGACGACCGCCCCCTGAACAGCTGCGAAGACCGCATGGCCGTGCTGGCCGCCCTGGAAGCGGTGAGCCTGGTCGTGCCGTTCTCGGAAGACAGCGCCCTGGAAGTGGTGCAGGAGGTCGAGCCGGAAATCTATGCCAAGGGCGGCGACTACGACATGGCGGCCATCCCCGAAGGCAAGGCCGTGCTGGCGTATGGCGGCCAGGCCGTGGCCATCGACTTCGCGCATGACCGCTCGACCACCAAGCTGCTGACGAAAGTGCGGACGCAGCAGGGCTGAGGACCGTCGTCAATGTTTCCATACAGATAAAAAGACGTTACTATGAGAACTGCCAGGGCTGCGACTTCGTTTCGGCAGCCCCAGCGCGTTACACCGTCTGAACTGCATTGCTTGTCATAGAAAATACATGGATCATAAAACTTCTGGGGATTGGCCACTGCCTTCCGGCGTCTGGCACGTGGATGACGCGGGCGCGTGGAGCATGCAGCGCAGCGCGGACGGCCAGAACGTCTCGCCCTTGGTGAGCCAGGCTGATATCGGCAAGCTGATGCTGGCGCGGCGCCTGCCCGCGGCGGCCGGCGCGCCCGTGCGGCAGTTCCCGCCCGAATTTGCGTTCGACCCCGCCTCGGGCGCGGCCTTGCAAGTGCCGCCCGAGGCGGCCGCCACGCCGTCCGGCCGCCCGCCTTGGGTGCCGCCTTTCGGTGCCCATCCCGTCAGCGATGTGCCGCCGGCCGGCCCGGCCGGCTTGCGCCAGGCCAGCGTGTCCCTGAAACTGGCCGACCAGCGCGTGCGCGAAGAGCATGCGCAGGCCGATGCCTCGCTGCCGATGCCGCCGCCGGGCGAATACGAATTCTTTTCCGCCCGGTTCGGCACCAGCGCGCCCGCGCTGCTGGCGCTCGACCCGCGCAAGGCCGTTTTGCACGCCTGGCTGCCCGCTTCGAAACGCTGGCTGGCGCTCGATCCCGACGCTGGCAGCCTGCTGGCCGAATCGGACCTGGCCCACGGCGCCTGGCGCGCCGAGCTGGTGCCGGAATTCAATAGCGTGCTGGTCTTGCCGACCAGCCATGGCTTGGCCTGCATCCGCCCCGACGTGCCATCGCTGAGCTACGTCGTCGAGCACGTGGGCGGCGCGCCGTGCGTGGCCGCGCCCGTCTGGTTCCAGAATCGCCTGTGGGCACCGCTGCGCGACGACGATGGCCGCATCCGCTTCGTCAACCTTGATGCCGCGCAAAAGCCGGGCAGCGACGTGCTGCTCGATGGCGTGGTCGAGCTCGGCACCGTCGGCGCGCCCGTGGCCTACAACCGCATGGCCGTGTGGCCGTGCGCCAACGGCCAGCTGCGCTTGCAGCTGCAGCCGGACGGCAACGTGGCCGCGTCGTTGACGCCCTGGCCCGAAGGGCTGGTGCCGCATTTCGAATTCGGCAGCCCGTACGTGTCGCGCGATGGCGGCCTGTGGCAGCTGTGCTTCGAGCGCAGCCGTGGCACCTATGTCTACGTGAAACTGGGCGCGCAGTCCGAGCGGGCCGACGCGCTGGCGCCGCGCCTGTGTTCGGGCAGCTTCAATTACCGTTTCGCCGCCAAGCTGAAGACGGCGCCGTGGGAAGAACCGGAACACGGCGACGATGGCGGCAAGAACCAGGCCGTCATGCCGCTGCTCGAATCGGGCGAAGGCAACAGCGTGTTCGGCGTCAAGTTCGCCACCAGCGCCGGCCTGTCGAGCGTGCTGCGCTCGAACGAGCGCCTGGCGGCCCAGCTGGTGCAGGACGACGAGTTGCGCGAGACCGTGTTTCACACGTTTGCCGTCAGCGAGCCGTGGCGCTTGCGCCTGTTTGTCCATGAAGGCAGCTTGTGGGCTTATCACCCGCTGCTGTCGCGCATCGATGGCTGGACCTTGCAGGCATGAAAGCGCGCGTCCTGATCGCGGCCTGCGCCGCTTTGCTCAGTGCAGCCGGCGTGCAGGCGGCCGGCATCCAGCAAGCCTTTCTCGTGCAAAACTCGGGCTGGATGGAGCCGTTCTACACGGATGAACATTCGCAGCTGAAAGCCCTGGTGGGCGCCGTGGCGCAGGCTGCCACGAACCCGTCCGACAAGGTCTATACCCTGGCCTTCAGCCAGAGCAGCGGCAGCAACGTGTCGCCCGCGCTGATCGGGCAGGGGCAGGGCGGCGCTGGCGTGGCGGGCCAGCTGGCCAGCCTGGGCTTGGCGCGCAAGGGCGCCGGCGGCGCGCTGGCCGATACGGATTTCCAGGAAGCCGTGACGAAAACCATCACGGGGCCGTTCCAGTCTGCCTCCGGCATCGTGTGGATTTTTACGAATAACAAGAACAGCCCGAACAACGACAGCCAGACGGCAGAACGCAACCGTGATTTTTACCGCTTGCTGCATCTGGAGCCGTCGATTACCAAGACGGTGGTGTTTCCACTGCGCATGCCCGTGCAGGGCAAGCTGTACAGCGCCAAGGGTTTGATGGTGTATGCGCTCGCGTATGGCCAGCCGGCGTCCGAGGCGTTGACCCGTATCCTGGCCGAAGGGCGGCTGTCGCAAGTGCTGACGCGTCCGCCCGCGCGGCTGAAACCGGTGGACCAGGATGCCGTGCGCATCGTGCCCCAGTCCGTCAAGAACAGCGCCAATGTGCACGCCAGCCTGGGCCGCGACGGACGCACCATCGTGCTCGACGTCGATGCGGCCAAGCTGGTACCGCAAGTGCTGCTGCAGGCATCCCTGCAAAACATGTTTTTCCCGTACGTGATCGACAGCGCCAGGGTGCACGCCAGCCTGGCGGGCCAGAATGCGCCGCTGCACGTTGCGCCAGATCAAATCCGCCAGTTGCAGCCGGGCGCCAGCCAGTCCGTGCAGGTGCAGTTCGCCCTGCCGATGGCGCAGATTCCGTCGCCGTGGTCGGCGCAGGCGATCGCCGCCATGGGCAAGCAGGTGATGTTGCCGATGCGGGCGCAAGTGGGCCTGTCGGAACAGCGGCTGGCGCTGGCGTCCAGTTTCGGCAAGGACTTGCAGGAACTGTTTCCCGGCGACCCGATCTCGGACATGTTTACGCCGCCCGACAGCGTGCGCGCCTCGCAGGCGACGATCCCCTTGCTGGTGCGCATACAGTATCCGCTGCTGCCCGTGCTGGTGATCCTCGGCGGCGTGCTGGCGCTCGTGCTGGGCTTGCTGGCGCTGGGTTTGCTTGGCACGCGCGCCACGCGCTACAAGGTGATGATGGACGGCGTGCAGCGGCAAGTGCTGCTGAAACCATTCAAAAGCGTACAGATCCGCGACGATGACGGCCGCGACATCGGCGAACTCAAACGGGGCCTGGGCAAGCCTGCCGTCGTGCGCGTGGCCGAAGGCCATACCCTGAGCCTGGCCTGAGCAACCATTCTTTAAAAAAACCTTCTATTCAACTGAGGCATACCATGGCGCAAGAGACTCCCAAAGACAACAGCGGTTTTACCCTGCCGGCCCCCGCATCCGTGCCGCCGGCAGCCGATGCGGCGGGCGCACCGGCATCCGCCACCACCGCAACGACCGAAGCTGTGCCCGTGTTGGACCCTGCCGGCACGACCGACACCTCGTCGCGCGACACCCTGGTCGGCGGCGTCGTGCTGTTGCTGCTGTTTATCGCCTTTTTCTTTGCCAAGAATGCGTATGCGAATGGCCTGGTGGCCAAGCGCGTGCCGCCGAACAAGGCCAATGCCTCGGGCTGGTGGCTGTTCATCTTCCTGGCCAGCCTGGCGACCGGTGTCGTGCTGGCGGCCGTGAACGCGCATAAATTCCTCGCGCCACTGTTCATGGGACCGTTGGTGCTGGTGGGCCTGGTAGCGTTGCTGTTGACGTTCACCTCCAGCCGCCGCTAAGCGGCAACACGTTTCATCCAAGGAATCACCATGGCAGAGAATCTGAACCAAACCATCATCGGCGGCGCCAGCGAGCGCAAGCAGGACAAGATCATCGAACTGCGCCCGACCCTGTTCATCGGCATCGGCGGCACGGGTATGCAGGTGCTGATGCGCGTGCGCCGGCGCATCCTCAACACCCTGTGGGGCGGCGCGGGCAACCGCACCCGCATCGAGGGCCTGGCGGACTTTCCTATCGCGCAATTCATCCATTTCGACCTCGACAATGGCGCCGTGATCGAAAGCGGCGAGTCGCAGGCGAAGGACTTGCAGTTCGACCAGGTGAAGTTCACGGATGACGACAAGGTGGTCGAGTCGTTCGACATGGACAAGTACAGCCGCGATGAAGATTCCCTGGAAAAATATCCGCACATCAAGGAATGGCTGCCGCTGACGCCGCAGCGCATCCGCGAATTGCGTTTTGACATGAGCAGCGGCGCGGGCCAGATCCGCGCCGTGTCGCGCCTGTATTTCTTCGACAAGTACGCGAAGATCCGCGACAAGATCCGCTTGAAATTGAAAGCCCTGAAGACGGGCCTGTCGCACGAGCGCCAGCTGGCCGAACTGGGTTTGCGCACGGAAACGAACCGTTTCCGCATCGTCATCGTCGGTTCCGTGGCGGGCGGCACGGGTTCCGGTTCCTTCCTGGACATGGGCTTGCTGGCGCGCTGGCTGGCGCGCAGCGAAGTGGGCGCGGCCGACGTGGAGCTGATGTTGTTCTTGCCGACCGGCTACACCAAGGCCAATAAGGACCGGGTCGAGGCCAACGGCTATGCCGCGCTGATGGAGCTGGAATCGGCGATGATGGGCAACAAGGGCTATGTGGGCCGCTGGGATGCGTACGACCGCCCGGAACTGACGCGCGAGCCGTACAGCGAGGTTTACCTGATCGATTCGGGCAACCTGGCGCAGCAGCACACCAAGGATGTCAGCGACGTCTACCACATGGTGGCCGACTCGCTGTTCGAGGATTTCGCCTCGGCCGACTTCGCGCGCGCCAAGCGCTCGATCGCCGTCAACCAGGCGCAGCACAAGAACTCGCTGTACAACGCGCCCGTGCCGCAAGACCGCTTCGGCGACATGCGGCTGTATTTCTCGAAGCGCTTTTCCTCGTTCGGCATGGCCGTGCTCGATACGCGCCAGGAAGCGGCGCGCGACGAGCGGGCCCACCGTTGGGCCGGTGCCATGCTGCAAGCGTTCTTTGGCGTGGGTGGCACGGATGCGGGCGCCAACCGCGCCACGGATACGCAGCGCGATAATTTCCTCGCCGCTAATATGTTCCTGAAGGGGACGCCGTTCAGCGACTTCCCCGAGTTTTCCGACAAGAGTATCGAACTGAAGCGCTCCAGCGGCGATTTCATCGATTTCCGCGTCGTCGACGAATTGCTGGAAGACCGCCACGGGCACTTGCTGGCCGGCGTGGAAAACAGGGTCAACACGCGCATCAACGATATCCGCACGGGCTTCGACCGCAGCGAATGGCCGGCGCAGGTGCGCGACGCGATGAAGCACCTGGAACGCGACGCCGTGCGCGACCAGGATTCCACGGCCGATACGACGGAAGACCGCATCAGCAAGCGCCGCCGCGAAGTGCTGGAGGACGTCAAGAAAGTCGTGCGCGACCAGTTGTATGGCTATCTTGATAATAAAGAATTCGGCGGCCTGGAATACGTGCTGTCGCTGGTGGAGCAGATCAAGGACCGCATCGAGGCGCCGGGCAGCGGCTTGACGGCGCAGATCGGCGCGAACGCCGAGCGCTACCGCGAAATCAAGGAAGCCGTGCGCTCGCGCGAATACGAGCGCCTGCTGAACAACCTGGAACAGACGCGCAGCACCTTCGGCTTCCTCAGCAATGGCGAAAAGCAGGCCGGTGTGGTAATGGACCATTTGCGCACGGAAATGGCGAATGCCCTGAAATTCCATTTGCGCGCCAAGGCGGCGGACGAGTCCGTCCTTCTGCTGGGCGAGCTGTCGCGCTGGCTGGGCAACCGGATCGGCGTCGATGCGCAAGGCCGCGCCCAGTGGAATGGCCTGGTGGGCGAGCTGCAATCGGGCCGCGAAGGCGTGCTGGCCATGCTGGCGGAACTGAAGACGGCGAACACGATTTTGCAAAAAGACCTCGACAAGGAACACGCGACCCTGATCGTCATTCCCGTCATGGAAAAAGACATTGCGCTGCCCTCGGGCACCGTCCTGCGCCAGTGGGCCGATGAAGCGTTCAAGGACATGGGCGGCTCGAAAGCGCTGTTCCCCATGCTGGGCGAACCGGCGCAGCGCGGCTTGATCCTGGCCAAGGTCACGCGCATGGCCGAGAACATGATCGCCACGACGGGCCTGGCGGAAGGCGCCACCAGCGTGCCCGACCCGCTGGTCGAGGCGCTCGAGCAGATGGACGTGTCCGAACGCCTGGACCGCTTCCGCAAGCTGCTGGCCTGTTCCATGCCGTGGATCGACGCCAATATGGCTGGCGATTTCACGGTCGTGTCGGACCAGTTCAAGTGCGTGATCGGCGTGGCCAACGCGGCCGCCTTCAAGGCGAAGTTCGGCGCCGAGCTCGAGTCGTGCGTGCCGACCCAGGTGGGCATCACGGTGAGCCAGCTGGAAATCGTCGAGACGGGCATCCGCGGGCGCGCCGTGTGCTATTGCGAACTGGCCGGCGTGCCGATGACGGTGCTGCGGGGCTTGGAAGGCTGGCGCACCAGTTACCGCAAGGAGGGCGACAACGACAAGGCGCCGACCCACACGCACATCGATCCGACGCAATTCACGCACCCGATCGCACCAAATACGGATGAGATGAAGCGCCTGGCGGAAGACTTCGGCGAATTCCTGCAAGCGATCATGCTGGGCGTGCTGACGCGCCACACGGGCCGCGTCGTGCCGCCGGGCCAGTACCAGTTTGCCGTCGAGCCGGGCGATTTGCGCCGCATCGGCAACGAACGGGCCATCCGCCAGAACGGCATGCCGGCCTCGTACGAGAAAAATATCGCCCTGCGCATCGAAGAAAAATTGACGGCGCTTGACGCCGTGCAGACGGCCGCCATGGCGGCGCTGGCAAAATACTATGAGCGCACCGTGTATGCGCCCAAGCTGGTGGCGCAAGCCGATGGCTCGCAGTTGCCCTACGTCGGCTTCGGCAGCGCCATTTCCGCCGAAGTGGGCGCGCGCCTGCGCGAGTCGGCGCGCCGCAAGGGCATGGCCAGCGATGAGCTCGACCGCACGGTGCAAGCCCTGCTGGGCCGCCTGAAGGAGTGGGCCAACGTCATCGGCGACTCCGACGGCGATGCCTACGACTGGGAAGTGCGCGAGCCGGAGGCGGATGGCCAGCCGCGCCTGAAGTATGCGATCAAGGCGGAAATGCTGGAAGCGGGGCGCCTTGAGCAATTGCTGCGCCCGGCCAGCGCGCCGGCCGCCGCCGTGGCGCCGGTGTTCGGCATGGCGCCGCCACCGCTGGGCGGCATGCCGCCGCCGCTGGTGGAATACCAGTATTTCCTGGGCATAAACGGCCAGCAGCAGGGACCGTTCACGGCCCAGCAGATCGTGCAATACGTGCAGGCGGGGCAGGTGCTACCCGCCACCACCAAGGTATGGCGCGCCGGCTTGCCGGCCTGGACCGACCTGGCCCAGTTCGCCGAACTGGCGCCTTTGTTCCTCGGCGCGCCGCCACCGTTGATGCCGCCGCCCTTGGGTTGAGTGCTGGAGTGCTGGAATGACGTTGCAATGAAGGATTAGTTTTGGATATCTGTAACAAATGCAAGACGGGCCTGTGGACCGTTGTCGGGCATTGCCCGTACTGCGGTCACGCGCTGGCGGGCGCTGCCAAGCCAGCCGCGGCCGTGCCGCCGCTGCCAGTGGCCGCGCCTGTAGCGCCGCAGGTGCCCGCGCCGGTGCCCGCGC
>NZ_NEHB01000047.1 GCF_002127655.1 Janthinobacterium sp. GW456P | reverse complement strand
GAGATCTACGGAGCTGGCTCGGGGCCTAAGGGCGGATACGGCATCCAGTTACCCGGTCTTGATATGCCTATCAAGATTTTGACAGCGGTCGATACCGTTCGCAATACCACGAACGGCATGAGGGGAATAATACAAGGTCGGATTAGCGGCGGCAGGCCGCGTAATCCGACACATTGTTGGCGCTGGTGGCGTCGGATTACGCGCTGCGCGCTCATCCGACCACCCACCTGGCTGACTACTGCGCCGCCACCTTGGCCGGCTCCGCCACCACCGGCGTCATCTTCAACGAACGGCTGAGGAAGCCCCAGCGGTCGGCCACTTCTTCGATCTGCTTGGTGGTCGGCTTGCCGGCGCCATGGCCGGCCTTGCTGTCGATGCGGATCAGCACGGGCGCCGCGCCACCTTGCGCTGCCTGGGCGGCGGCGGCGAACTTGAAGCTGTGGGCAGGCACGACGCGGTCGTCGTGGTCGGCCGTGGTGATCATGGTGGCCGGATAGCAGCCGCCCGCCTTCAGGTTATGCAGCGGCGAGTATTTCACGAGCGCCTTGAACTGCTCGGCATCGTCCGACGAACCGTAGTCAGGTACCCAGCCCCAGCCCACGGTGAACTTGTGGAAACGCAACATGTCGAGCACGCCCACTTGCGGAATCGCCGCGGCGAACAAGTCCGGACGCTGCGTCATGGCCGCGCCGACCAGCAGGCCGCCATTGCTGCCGCCGCCGATCGCCAGCTTCGATGGCGAGGTGACCTTGTTGTCCACCAGCCATTGCGCCGCGCCGATAAAATCGTCGAACACATTTTGCTTGTTCAGCTTGGTGCCAGCCTGATGCCAGGCTTCGCCGTACTCGCCGCCGCCGCGCAGGTTGGCCATCACGTAGACGCCGCCCATTTCCACCCAGGCAAGATTTGCCACGGAGAAGCTCGGCGTCAGCGACACATTGAAGCCGCCATAACCGTACAGGTAGGTCGGGTTCGTGCCGTCGAGCTTCATGCCTTTTTTCGAGACGATGAACATCGGCACCTTGGTACCGTCGCGGCTGGTGAAGAATTGCTGGCGCGTTTCAAAGGCGTTCGGGTCGAAATCGACTTTCGGCTGGCGGTACACCGTGCTCTTGCCCGACTTCATGTCGTAGCGGTAGATGGTCGCCGGCGTCGTGAAGCTGGTGAACGAGTAGAACGTTTCCGTGTCGCCACGCTTGCCCGCAAAACCGCCGGCCGAACCGATGCCCGGCAAGGCCACTTCGCGCACCAGCTTGCCGTTCAGGTCGACGATCTTGATTTGCGTTTGCGCATCTTTCAAGTAATCGAGTACCAGCTGGTTGTTGATCAGGTTGACGGCAACGAGGGTTTCGGCCGCTTGCGGCACGATTTCCTTCCAGTCGGCCGGCGCCGGTTTGCGCGTATCGATGGCGATCACGCGCGATTTTGGCGCCTTGTTGTCCGTCTTGAAGAAGAAGACGGGGCCGTCGTTGTCGATGAACGAGTACGATGCGTCGAATTCTTCCAGCAAGCCGACGACCTTGGCGTTCTTCAGGCGCAAGTCCTTGTAAAAGACGCGGTTCTTGCGCTCCGTGCCTTGCGTGGCCGTGATGATCAAATAATTGCCGTCGTCGCTGACGGTGCTGCCGCCAAACGCCCATTCCTTCTGGTCGGGACGGTCGAAGACGAGCACATCGTCGCTTTGCGGCGTGCCGATCTTGTGGAAGTACAATTTTTGGAAGTAATTGATATCGGCCAGCTTGGTCGCCTCATTCGGCGCGTCATAGCGGCTGTAGAAGAAACCGGTGTTGTCCTTGGTCCACGAGGCGCCCGAGAACTTGGCCCACTGGATGTGGTCCGTCAAATCCTTGCCCGATTCGATGTCGCGCACTTTCCACTCGTTCCAGTCGGAACCGGAAGCGGACGTGGCGTAGGCCAGGTACTTGCCGTTCGGGCTGATCGAGGTGCCGGCCAGCGCCACCGTGCCGTCCGTCGACAGGGTGTTCGGATCCAGCAGCAAACGGGGCTCGTCGGACAGTTTTTTCACCGTGTACAGCACGGCCTGGTTCTGCAAGCCGTCGTTGCGGCTGTAGAAGTAACGGCCGCCCTGCTTGGTTGGCGTAGTGAAACGCTCATAATTCCACAGCTTGGTCAGCCGCTGCTTGATCGCCGCGCGCTCGGGAATGGTGCCCAGGTACGATTGCGTCAGCTTGTTTTGCGCCGCCACCCATGCGCCCGTTTCCGCGCTGTTGGCGTCTTCCAGCCAGCGGTAAGGGTCGGCGATGGTGGTGCCGAAATAGCTGTCTTGCTGGTCGACTTTTTTGCTGACAGGATACGTCACGGCAGCGCCGTCGCCGGCCGGGCACGATGGCATCGCGGCGCTTTGCGCCAGGGCATTGCCACCGAAAGCGGCCATCAAGCTGAATATGAGGGTTGCACTACGTAATTGCATGGGTTGTCGTCTCATTGTTGGATGTCGGGGAACGCATACCGCTCAAGCAAACTCTGCGGCTGCCTATGTTGACTTTCGCCAAGAGAAATCATAGCGCGGATTGTCACTTTTAAAGCACAGTTATCGGATGAATTTGCCGTCTTTTGTTTGGGTAAATTACATGAATGGCCATGATAAATATCGCTTTCGCCGGAATCGGCAAACTGACGTTCACACAAGAAACATTATCAAAAGCAAAGTCGTTTCATCAAGCTGTCATAAATCTTCTTTACTATCGGCAACATGTTCATGGCCCGTCCAGAGGCCGTGCCGCCACATCCGCCTATGTACACTCTCGCCCTCCCCTCCGCCACCGCCGCGCCGGCGCCCGCGACGCCATCGAACGTGGCTTACCTGAAGCCCCCATTGGCCAGCATGACCATCGAAGGGACGGATGCCTTGCACGAGATCCTGGCGGGCCGCAAGCTCAGCGCCCTGTTCCAGCCCATCATCCACATGCACAGCGGCGACATCATCGGCTACGAAGGCTTGATACGGGGACCGTCCGACAGCCCGCTGCACGCGCCGATGAATCTGTTCAAGGTGGCGCGCGCGCATGACCTGACCCTCGAAGTGGAACACCTGTGCCGCCAAGTGGTGCTCGAACGCTTCGCCGAACTGCAGCTGCCAGGAAAACTATTTCTCAACGTCAGCCCCGAGTGTTTGTTGCTGCGCAATGCGCGCCATGGCGAAACCCTGGAATACATCGAGCACATCGGCATCAACCCGGACCGAGTCATCATCGAGCTGACGGAAAACCAGCCCACCTATGACTACGAGCTGATGCGCGAGGCGGTGCTGCACTACCGTAACATGGGTTTCCAGATCGCCATCGACGACCTGGGCGAAGGCTTTTCCAGTCTGCGCCTGTGGTCGGAACTGCGGCCCGAATACGTGAAGATCGACATGCATTTCATCCAGGGCATCAACAACGACCCCGTGAAACTGCAGTTCGTGCGCTCGATCCAGGAAATCGCGGAAAAATCGGGTACCCTGGTGATCGCCGAAGGCATCGAGGCGCAGACGGAATTGCTGGTCTTGCGCGACTTGGGCGTGGCGTTCGGGCAAGGCTACCACCTGGGCCGGCCCAACGCGGTACCGGCGCGCGCCCTGCCGGCCGAAGTGGTGCAGGCGCTGGGGCGCAATGGCGTGGCCGTGTATCCACAGCGCAGCAGCCTGGAAAAGAACGGCGCCAGCATCCGCAAGCTGCTGAACAAGGTGGCGGCCGTCTCGCCGCAGCTCAACAATAACGAGGTGTATGACATCTTCCTGAAGGAACCGAAGCTGATGATCATCCCCGTCGTCGACGACGGCGTGCCGCTGGGCCTGATCAGCCGCTTCGAGATGATCGACCACTTCGCCCGTCCCTACCAGCGCGAACTGTACGGCAAGAAATCATGCAGCCTGTTCATGGATGCCACGCCCCTGATCGCCGACCACGAAACGAGCTTGCAGGAACTCAGCTACACCATGGTGCAGTCTGATGCCCATCACCTGTTCAACGGCTTCATCATCACCGAGCACGGCCGCTACGTGGGCATGGGCACGGGCCACGACCTGATGCGCGAAATCACGCAGATGCAGATCAATGCCGCCCGTTACGCCAATCCGCTCACGCAACTGCCCGGCAACGTCCCCATCAACGAGCATATCGACCGCTTGCTGCACAGCGCTGCCCGCTTCTGGGTCTGCTATTGCGACCTCGACCACTTCAAGCCCTTCAATGACGTGTACGGCTACCGCAAGGGCGATGACGTCATCCAGCTGACGGGAGAAATCCTCAGCAGCCATTGCGACCCGAACCGCGACTTCATCGGCCACATCGGCGGCGACGATTTCATGATTTTGTTCCAGAGCGAAGACTGGGAAACGCGCTGCCAGGCCATGCTGGACGACTTCGCCGCCGCCATCCCCGCCTACTACAGCAGCAGCGACTGCGAACGGGGCGGCTACATCAGCGAAGACCGGCAAGGCAAAAAAGTATTTTATTCCTTGATCAGCCTGTCGCTGGGCGCGATCAAGGTCGAGGCGCACCAGTATTACACGCACCATCAGATCGCCACCCAGGCGGCGGAAGCGAAGAAACAGGCGAAGAAAATCCACGGCAACAGCCTGTTCCTGGACCGGCGGCAAGGCACAGCCGTGGCCCGCATGGACGCCTAGCCAAGGTTCAACGGCGCTCAGATACGCACGAGGTCGGCAAATGCATTGCTGCTGCGCGCATCGGGCACGAATGCCAGGCTGACGCGTGCGCCATCGCGGCGCGCCTGCACGCGGTAGCTGCCCGCCGGCACGTCCACGAACAGGCCGCCGTATGCCGTGTCCGGCTCCAGGCCGCCACCCGTGACGTCTTCCCCGGCGCCGATGAAGACGCGGCCCGAGTCCACAACCAAGTGCACGCTCGCATACGGCTCGGCAAGTTCGGCGTGCAAGGCGATTTCATACGCGCCGTCGCCGCCCATGTTGAAAAACGCCACTTGCCCCGCATTCACGGCCGCCAGTTCCGCGCTGGGGAGGCTCCACCAATCGCAGTCATCGTCGAGCTTGTGGCGCAGGAGGGCCGGGTCGAACACGCACAAGGTCGCCGTGCCGGTCACAATGCGGACGGAGGTGCCTGCCATCATGCGGCCAGCGGCGCCGGCCCCAGCAAGGGCTGGCTGTCCACGTACTGCGCGCTCGCTTGCGGCTGCCACGGGAAGTGGCCATCGCGCGACGGCCAGACGATCTGGTACAGCGTAAAATCATCGCCCTGGTAATACCAGCGCGCATAGCCGACATAGTTGCGGTATTGCTCGACGGGCACGCGCACGAAGGCGCACTGATGGCCTTCCAGCAAGACGTCCGTGGTCGCCGTGAAATCCGTGATGGCGCCGCTGCGCACGGCATCGAGCGCCACGTCGAGTATCTGGTGGGCCATGGCACGGGGCAAGCCCATGATCAGCAATTCAGGCTGGCCAAAGCTGTGGCAAGCACCTATCGTGAACGCATAGCCGGGACCCTCTTCATCCGCACTGATATGCACGCCATGCCAGCCATGCGTGGCGATGTCGTCGATTACTTTTTGCTCGGATGCATCCTCGCCTGCCTGCCTTACCATGCTCCACCTTTCACTGTGCCGAAAACCGCGCCGCCTTCGCGGCATGCTCTTGGGCAATTATCGCATGCAGCGCGCATCGCTGCGCGCACGGTGCCGGCGCGTCATTCGGCCGGCGGCAACGGCGGCGAGCGCCCCTGGTGCCATTGCCGCGCGCGCTGCTGCGCCTCCTGCAGCTGTGCCGGCGCCAGCCTGGTGGCGGCCGCTTCCCTGGCCCTGACCGCCCCGCTATCGCCCCCCTCGGCCGCCAGCGCCAGCCACATATAGCCGCAGACGCTATCCTTCTCCACGCCGCGCCCGCTGTTGTACATGCCGCCCAGGTTGTACTGGGCCAGCGCATGGCCCTGGCCCGCCGCGCGCGCATACCAATGCACGGCCAGGCCATCGTCTTGCGGCACGCCATGGCCGTTCGCATACATGACGCCCAGGTTGTTCTGCGCGCTGGCATCGCCCTGCTCGGCAGCCGTGCGGTACCAGCGCACGGCGCACGCCTCGTCGCGCTCCGCGCCCTGGCCGTTGGCATACATCACGCCCAGGTTGAATTGCGCATTCGACGCGCCCTGTGCCGCCGCCCTGGCATACCAGTCCAGTGCCTGGCGCAAATCGCGGACAACGCCGCGCCCGCCCGCAAACATGCCGCCCAGATTGTATTGCGCCATGCAATGGCCTTGCAGGGCGGCACGCCGATACCAGACGACGGCGCGCGCCTCGTCCTTGCCCACGCCCTGGCCGCGCGCCAGCATCAGGCCCAGGTTGAACTGGGCGTCGGCGTCATCCTGTTCGGCCGCCCGCTGCAGCCAGGCGTAGGCGCGCAGCTGGTCGGGCGCCACGCCCAGGCCTTCCGCATACGCCACGCCGAGTTGCCGCTGCGCCACGGCCAGGCCCTGGGCGGCGGCCTGGCGGAACCAGGCCAGCGCCTGGGCGTCGCTTTGCACCACGCCTTGCCCCCGCTTGTAGACGAGCCCCAAGTTCAGCTGCGCCTGGGCATCGCCCTGCAAGGCCGCCTTGCGGAACCAGGCCAGGGCCAGCGCATCGTTTTTTTTCGCGCCCAGGCCTTGCGCATACGCTTCGCCCAGCAACGATTGCGCGCTGGCCACGCCCTGTTCGGACGCGCGGTAAAACCACGCCAAGGCCAGCTCGTCGCTCTGCAGCACGCCGCGCCCCTTGCGGTACATCTGCCCCAGGTTTTGCTGGGCCGAGGCATCGCCCTGGGCGGCCGCGCGGCGAAACCACAGCACGGCGTCCTCGTCGCTCTGCGCCACGCCGCGGCCACGGTAGTACAGGGCGCCCAGGTGGTTCTGCGCGAAAGCCAGCCCCTGCAGCGCCGCCAGGCGCAGCCAGACAAAGGCGCGTGCATCGTCCTGCGCCACGCCTTCGCCCTTCTTGTACATCAATCCCAGGTTGAACTGGGCGTAGGCATTGCCCTGCTCGGCAGCCGTGCGGAACCAGATATACGCCTCGTGGCTATCTCTGGCAGTATGGTGCTTGTCCATGTGCGCCCCCATCCACATGCCGACGGCACGCGCAAAACGGCGGCCCAGGGCGGCGAAATCGTGTGTTGCTTAAATTGTAAATTCGATGCGGGGGAAGGACTTGAGCAGGCTCAAAGGAAATAACAAAATTATATCATTTTGATGAGCCTGCTTAGATAGGCTAAGACGCTCAGCGGCGCGATGGATGCTTCTGCAGGAATTGCGGCACCTTGGCGGCGGCCAGCTTGTTCAGCGACACCAGCAGGTCGGCATCGACATCGGCGATGCCGTAGCTGCTGCGCAAGTGGCGGCCGATATGGATCAGCACTTGCGCCGCCACTTCCGCATCGGACTCGGCCCTGTGGGCGGCGCTCTTGAAGGCGATGCCCAGCTGGCTCGACAGCAAGCCCAGCTTGTAGCTGGCCATGCCGGGAAATACGCGGCGCGACAGTTTCAAGGAACACACGAGCGACTGGTGCGCGGGCGTCAGGTTCAGCCTGGCGCTTTCGGCGCGCAGGAATTTTTCATCGAAGCTGGCATTGTGCGCCGACAAGGCGTCGCTGCCGATAAAATCCAGCAATCGCGGCACCACCTCGGCCACGGGCGGCGCCTTGTCCACCATGGCCTGCGTGATGCCCGTCAAGCCCGTGATGAACGAGGGAATGCGCGCATTGCAGTTGATCAAGGTCACATAGCGGTCGGTGATACGTCCGCCCTCGATGCGCAGCGCCGCCACTTCCGTGATGCGGTCACCCATGTCGGGCGACAAGCCGGTCGTCTCGAAGTCGATCATGACGATCGGTTTGTCAAACACGTTCATGGAATAAGGCTCTTTCTGCGATGCTGCGGTGGGCCAGCTTAGCCGAACTTGCGCACGGCGTCTAGCGCCAGACCGGCACCGATGCTGCCGAACAGATCGCCCTCGACCTTGCGCGCGGCCGGCACCAGGGCGGCGATCTTTTCGCGCAACAAGCGCACGCCGCTGGAGCCGCCCGTGAAGAACACAGTGTCGACGTCTTGCGGCGCCACGCCCGCGTCGCGCAGCAGCCGCAGCACGGTTTCTTCCACGGAGCCGCACAGGTGGCCGATGGCGTCGTCGAATTGCGCGCGTTTCAGCAGCAGGCTTTGCGCGGGCGACAAACGGTCCAGCTCCAGCTGCACTTCGGCCGCGTCGGACAGGGCAATCTTGCCCTCTTCCACTTTCATGGCCAGCCAGTGGCCGGCGCGCTCATCGATCAGCGTTTGCAGCCGTTTCACTTTGTCTTGCTCACGCGCATCGCGGCACACGTCGGCCAGCTGCACCCAGATCTTCTTCGTGTAGGCCAGGTTGATCGTGTGCCAGGTCGCCAGGTTGAAATAATAGCTGGACGGCACTTCGCTATTGTTGTGCAGGCGGCTGCCATAGCCGAGCAGAGGCATGACGGAAGACAGGCTCAGGTATTTATCAAAGTCCGTGCCGCCGATGTGCACGCCGCCGGTGGCGAGGATGTCGTCGCGGCGCTCCGTTTTTTTCGCCCGCTCCGGCGACAGGCGCACCAGCGAAAAATCGGAGGTACCGCCGCCGATGTCGGCGATCAGCACCAGCTCTTCCTTGGCTATCTGCGACTCATAGTCGAAGGCGGCGGCAATCGGCTCGAACTGGAAGGCGACGTCCTTGAAGCCGACGGAGCGGGCCACTTCGGCCAGGGTATCCTGCGCCAGCTGGTCGGCTTGCGCATTGTCGTCGATAAAGAAGACGGGACGGCCGAACACGGCGGACGAGAATTCGCGGCCGGCGGACTGCTCGGCACGGCGTTTCACCTCGCCGATGAATTGCGCCAGCAACATGCGGAACGGCAGCGCGCGGCCGCCCACTTCCGTCTGGCCATCGATGAGGCTCGTGCCCAGCAAGCTTTTCAGCGAGCGCATCAAACGCCCCTCGTAACCGGCCAGATAGCCGGCCAGCGCCGCGCGGCCAAAACTGACTTCCTCGTCTTCCGCATTGAAGAAGACAACGGACGGTAAGGTCGTCTTGCCATCTTCCAGGCCAAGCATGGTGCTCTGCCCGGGACGCGCCCAGCCTACCGTGGAATTTGACGTGCCGAAATCGACGCCGCAAGCATTGGCCATGTCGACCCTTCCCTGAATAAAGGGGCGTTATCTTATCAGAAGGCAGGCCATTGCACCAGAAAAACCCGTTCAAGCCGGTGTACATCCCAAGCTTGCTTTACATTCAGTACGGGCCGCGCGCAAAAGCCACTGTTGGAAAATTGATGCCGGGACCCGCCGGGACGCCTCAGCCTGTATGGCAGCGGCCCCTGCGACCATGACCATGGAAGGGCATGCATACCACTTGCCATTCAATCAAATTCTTTGCAACATGAATAAGAAAACAGTCTTGCCACATGGAAATATTTTCGCTATGCTCATTTTTCCCGCCCAGGCCGCCACAAGCGGCCGGGCCTGCAGGAATATTTTGAGACAGGCTGCTTGCCAGACCAATATGCGAAAAAAGAATACTGTCGCCCGGAACCCCGGCATGGCCGCCCGCCCCGTATCCGGCGCCGGACGGCGCGTGACCTCGTATGACGTGGCCCTGCTGGCCGGTGTGTCGCAATCGGCCGTGTCGCGCTGCTTCAAGCCGGGCGCCAGCGTCTCGCCCGCCACCCACGCCAAGGTCATGCAGGCGGCCATCAGCCTCGACTACATCCCCAACGCGGCCGCGCGCAGCCTGATCACGCGGCGCTCGAATCTGGTGGCAGTCATCATTTCCAACCTGGCCAATCTGTACTATCCGCAAGTATTGTCCGACCTGAGCCAGCAAATCGCCCGCCAGGGCAAACGGCTCTTGTTGTTTACCCTGGAGCGCGAAGCGGACATCGGCAAGGTCTTGAGCGATGTGTGGCAATACCAGGTGGATGGCGCCGTCGTGGCCGCCTGCCTGTCGGACGAGCAGATGGCCGAATTCGGCCGGCGCGACGTGCCGCTGGTGCTGTTCAACCGCAGCCCGCGCGAACACGCCGTGCATGCCGTGCTGTGCGACCAGGGCGAAGCGGCACGCCTGCTCGTCTCGCGCCTGGCCGAGGCGGGCCACCGCCAGTTCGCCGTCATCGACGGCCCCGGCGACTCGGCCGTCGCGCAGGAGCGCAAGGCCGGCGTGCTGGACCGGCTGTTCACGCTGGGCTTGCCCGCGCCCATCGTCGTCAGCGGCAACTACGATTACGCCAGCGGCGGCCATGGCTTGCGCAAGGTCATCGACCGCCTGGGACGCGTGCCGGACGCCGTCATTTGCGGCAACGACATCATGGCCATCGGCTGCCTGGACACGGCACGCCACCAGATGGGCATCCAGGTGCCGCTGCAGATGTCCGTGGCCGGCTTCGACGCGCTGGAAGCATCGGGCTGGCTCAGCTACGACATCACCACCCTGCGCCAGCCCGTGCAAAAGATGGCCACCGACGCCGTCGCCATGCTGGGCGAGCTGATGGAGCGGCGCGGCGGCAGCGCCGAGCGGCGCCGCTATTGTTCCTATCTGGTCGAGGGGAGTACGGCCAGGCTGACCGGCGCGCCGCCCCACTTCGGCATGATGGCCGCCGCCTGAAAAACGCCTGTGGCGTTGTTGCCTGCCCCTCGCCGTACGTTCGGGGCGGCGCCTGGCCACAGGCGTTTTTCAGCCGTTAGCGGTTTGCACACAAAAAACTTGGGCAAAAAAAACCTCGCGGCGCCGCGAGGTTTTTTGTTGCGGCATCGGCTGGTCAACCGAAGATCTTACCCTTGAGCATATTCAAGCCTTGGCTGACGAGGTCATTGCCTTCAGGTACTTGACCGTTCGGCGTCAGCTTGTCGATCAGCTGGGGCAGCAAGGCGGCCAGGCCGCCCGAGGCCGCGTCTGGCGCGACACCGGCTTTTTCAGCGATCTGGGTGATCGTGTCGCTCCCCAGCGCATCCTTGATCTGGTCGCCGGAAACAGGCGCATTGGCGCCGGTGCCGATCCAGCTGGCCACTTGGTCGCCCAGGCCGCTTTCCTGGAATTTCTGCAGCAGGCCGGGCAAGCCGCCATGCTGGTTGACCAGGTCCATCACGCTGGCCATCAGTCCCGACGAGGCTTCGCCGTCCGCACCCTTGTTGCCCAAAGCGCTCATCGCCTGTCCTGCAAGTTGATCTAGCAAACTCATCGTATTCTCCTGAACGCTGTCAATTAGTGCCGCTTACAGCGGCGTCCGGTAAGGCCGGCGCATAGTCACCGACACGCACAACAATTATACTATATATAATTCAGATGCTATATTTGCAATTCAACAAACGCAACAGAAACAAGCTCGGCAGCAGCCTGGCCCACCTCCATCATATTTAGTTCGGCACAACTTGCAAGCGTAAATTGACGCTTCACAAAAGCGTGTAGAATTAATTTTCCCATTTAATGAGGAGTATCAACACATGAACATCAATAAAGCGGTAGACAAAGCCTACGAAAAAAAGACGTTCAAGGAAATCGCCGATGCGCCCGTCGATGCGCTGCAAGGCGTGAGCGAGAAGGATGCGGAACTGCTGAAGCAGGCGTTCAATATCAAGACCGTGCGCGATCTGGCGAACCTGAAATACTCGAAGTGGGCGCGCGCCATCGTCACCCTGGCCGATACGGAAGAATAAACCGGGCCATGCCGCAGGCATTCCCGTCAGCACAGCCCGCACCAGCCGGCGGGCTTTTTTACGCCATGGCGGCTGGCGAGCCGGTCGCCGCGCGGAGGCGCGCTTGCCCACGACGCTGACCCTGCCCGGCATTTGCTGGCCCCTGCAAGCGAGCACGGGCCACCTTGCCGTCACCACGCAGCACATCACGGGGCACTTTCGCGCCGGCGCGGGCTGCGATGCCATCGTGCTGTGCGAACTGCTGCCGACCGGAAAATTTCGCAATGGCGCGGCGCGCCACTGGTGCCGCACGCACCAGTGCTACTGGGGCACGCAGGCGGACCTGGCCGACTGGCAGGCGATGGGGCACATGCGTTGCCGCCTGCACGCCAGCCCCATGGGCTATGTGCTGTATCCGGAACTGTTCGACCCCGGCCGCTTTCACGCCACCACCTTGCGCCTGGCCCCCGATGGCTTGCTACAACTGCGCGCCCTGGCCAATGACGGCGGCAGCGTGCTGGCGCGCGACGCGGCCGCGCTGGCCATCGATTGCCGCGCCCTGCCCGGCCTGTTCCCGCCCGACATCGTCCAGCTGAACCTCACGCCGCCCGCCGCGCAAGCCTACGCCGCCGCCTTGCAGGCAGGCACGCCGCTGGACTGCAGCGACTGCGCCCGCTGCGGCCATCCGCACCTGGACCTGGGCAGCTTCGCGCTGGCGCCGCACCGCCGCCACAGCTGCGGCCATTGCGGCCATGACGCCTCGCACAGCGCCACGGCCATCGTCTCGACACCACTGTGGCGCTTGCGCCAACACATCGCGCAATGCTTCTGAAGGTGCGCGCGCCCACAGTCGGCGCGGGCGCCTGCGCGTAGACTGGTCCCATCACTACCACAAGGACCACCCCATGCCACACGCGCGACAGCAGCAAGACGATGACCAGCTAAGCGACGAAGGCGACCTGTCCGACCTGCTCAGCGAATTGCGCATCCTCTTGCCGGGCGCACAGATGCTGACGGCCTTTCTCATCATCCTTCCCTTCAATGGCGGCTTCGCGAAGATCGTGCAGACGGAAAAGATCATCTTCCTGCTGACGTTTTTCCTGTCCATGACCAGCCTGGTGCTGCTCAGCGCGCCAGCCATCCAGCACCGCGTGATGCGCCCCTTGCAAGACCGCGAACGCTTCAAGCGCGTGGCCGACCGCATCATGCTGTGCGGCGCCTTTTCGCTGGCGCTGGCGTTTATTCTGGGCACCAATCTGGTGATGTCGGAAGTCTTCGGCCACATGCCCGGCATTGTCGCCAGCGTCCTGATGGGCACGCTGATCGTCGGCATGTGGTGGCTGCTGCCCCTGCACTTAAAGCGCAGCAAGAAAATCTAGGCGTGCCTGGCCATCGGGTTATTTTTGCAGGATGGTGATCTTGCCGTCCGCTTCCAGGAACGCGCATTTCATGTCCGGCAAGGGACAATCGGCCTCGCGCAGTGCCTGCTCGACATCGCCGCCCGCCACCCTGCATTTCTTGACGACATCATCGAAAATCACGCCATCCCGGCCCAGCAGCACAGGCGTCCCATCGACCAGCTCGGCAAGCTTGCGGCTGCGCGAGGTGACCCACGCGATCAGCATGTTGAGGCAGATCAGGGTCAAGGCCAGCACCAGGCCGGCGGGAACGGAATCGTCGCCACCGGACAAGGAATTCGATACAGCTTCGCTCAGTAACATGACCACCAGCAAGTCGAACGGCGTGAATTGCCCCACCGTCCGCTTGCCCGTCATGCGCACCATCAGCAGCAAGGCAAGGTAAACGATGACGGCGCGCACCACCAGTTCCCACACCGGCACTTCCAGATCGAACATGGCAATCCCCCCCCCCCCCCGACAGATGATTGCCTTATTTATACGTCTTTTTGCGCTGGCATGGCCACACAGCTGGCCTGCTCCCGCGCTCGGCCGGCGAATATGCGCTGCAGCAATCATTGGCCAAGTAGCAAGCCACGAAGACCATTTCCGCCACAGCCGGCTTTTCTTCCCCTGCCCTGTGGCGGAATCGCGGGCATTCCGTGTTATCGTTAACAACAAGCGCCATCGCTCTTGTGTGCAGTGCAGCAGATTTTAGCCGTCGCCCAGCAGAGCTGGCCCGAATCTTTTACAATGTTGTCTTTGGGCAGCTCTTATCGCCCAAAAATACCGGCCAGCCGTCGACTCTGGTGGCGCATTGCCACTTCCGGCCGGGCCACCGCGCGCCTCTCCACCCTGTCATTCTTTACCCAAACAACAAGAACATGCATGCCTCCGTAGACCCATTGATTCCGCGCGTCACCGCACCTTTTGGCGCTGGCTATGCCGACCTGGCCCTGGCCATCGGCGGCCTCGCCATCGGCACGGGCGAATTCGCCTCCATGAGCATCCTGCCCGTGGTGGCCGACGACCTGGGCACGACCTTGCCCCAGATGAGCCACATGATCAGCGCCTACGCGCTGGGCGTGGTCATCGGCGCGCCCCTGATCACGATTTTCCTGGCGCGCATGCCGCGCCGGCTGATGCTGATCTGCCTGATGCTGATGTTCGCTGGCGGCAACCTGCTCAGCGCCATCGCCCCCAACTACGGTTTGCTGGTCGTCGCCCGCTTCGTGGCCGGCATCCCGCATGGCGCGTATTTCGGCGTGGCAGCCCTGGTGGCGGCCGCCCTGGCCGAACCGGACCGGCGCGGCCAGGCCGTCGCCCGCGTGCTGATGGGCCTCACTGTCGCAAATATCTTCGGCGTGCCGCTGGCCACGTATATCGGCCAGACCCTGGGCTGGCGCTCGGCCTTTTTGCTGGTCGCCGCGCTGGGCCTCTTGACCATGCTGATGGTGCGCATCTTCGTGCCCATGGTCGCTGCCGGCGATTCGAGCCCGCGCCGCGAACTGGGCGTGTTCCGCCGCCTGCAAGTGTGGCTGACCCTGCTGATGGTGGCGATCGGCTTCGGCGGCATGTTCGCCGTCTACACGTTTATTACCCCCACCTTGCTGGAAATCACGAAAGTATCGCCCCTGGTCATTTCCATCCTGCTGGCCATCATCGGCGTGGGCATGACGGTGGGTAACCTGATCGGCGGCTGGCTGGCCGACCGCTCGCGCCTGTGGACGATCTTCGGCGTGCTGCTGTGGAACGTGGCCGCCCTGGCCGCGTTTACTTATACCAGCAGCAATGTCTGGTTGACGGCGATCAACCTGTTCGCCATCGGCGCCGGCATCGCCGTCGCCCCGGCCGTGCAGACGCGCTTGATGGACGTGGCCGGCGACGCGCAAACGGTGGCTGCCGCCCTCAACCATTCCGCCTTCAACATCGCCAACGCCCTGGGCGCCTGGGCCGGCGGCATCGCCATCGCCATGGGCATGGGCTTGCGCTCGACGGGCTGGGTGGGCGCCATGCTGGCCTGCGGCGGCATCGTCGTGCTCGGCATCTCCGTGCTGGTGGAAAACCGCAGCCGCAACCTGGGTGGCGCGCAGCCGGCTTGATGCATTCAACGGGCGTTAGTCTGCAACGGCAAACGCCACCGCCGCCTCGCAATGAATGGCCGTGGTATTAAATAGCGGCAAGTCGACATCGCCCTGCCGGATCAGCAGCGGTATTTCGGTGCAGCCCAAAATCACGCCCTGCGCGCCTTGCCGCCGCAGTTTCCCGATGATCTCCAGGAAAATCTTCCGGCTGGCGTCGGTAAAGATATTCTGCACCAGTTCCGTATAGATAATGTCGTGCAGGATTTCCTGGTCGGCCGCATCGGGCGTCACCGTCGCGATGCCCCGCTGCTCCAGCGCATCGTGATAAAAGCGGCCCGCCATCGTCTGCTTGACGCCCAGCAAGCCGACCTTGCGCACACCCGACTCCCCCACCCGCTTCGCCGTTTCCTCGACAATGCTGATGAAAGGCAAGCCGATGCGCGGCACGATGGCCGGGGCGAAACGGTGCGCCCCATTCGCGCACAGCAAAAAGAAGTCAGCGCCCATGGCTTGCAGGCGTTGCCCTTCCGCCACGAGAAATTGCTCGATCGCCTGCGTGCAGGGCTGCGACGCGTGCGCGACAAAATCGGCCTGGTCGATGCTGACCAGCATGACGCGTGCGCTGTGCGCGGGACCGATGCGCGCCACCAGCATTTCATTGAGCAGACGGTAGTATTCCAGGGTGGAAGCCCAGCCGATGCCGCCGATCAAGCCTATCGTTTTGTGTTGCACGTCTATCCTTGAAAAAAGAACTGCACAAATGATACGTTGCGATAAACCGATTTATCTGCAGCAATGCAATTGCTCAGGACTGTCGACAGTGAAGCATATCAGCCATGGCGCGCCAGTCACTTAGAGCCTATCCCCGTAGAGAGCGTCTTCTACTGGCAGTGCATCAGGAGCGCGGACAAGGCGTGAAGAGGACATGTGGCGAGCCACGCAACGACGATCAACGCAGTTCCCGCTTCTGAGGGGCGCCAGCAGGGGATGTATTCATCTACGGGGATAGGCTCTTAGTGGTCCACGCAACTCGCACCAAAGCCAGCACGCCATTGCTTGTAACCCATTCCGGCATTGGCCGCTTCCGCCAGCAAGCGTTGCATTGCATGAAAGCCAAACAGGCTGGCGCAAGCGCACAGCGCGGCGTCATCCACCTCGTCCTCGTAGGCATTAAGAAATAGCTCTGCCAGCAAGCCTTGCAGCGATGCATAGCTGCACCACGGCTCGTCAATATTTTCCAGGCTGCAACGTTCGAAGCGGCCTTTGGCGGAATTGAAATAGTCGAGCACCATGCTGCATTCCCACAAGGCCACAATGCCGCGCCCGGCAATGGGCGAAGAACGCCACGTGTACGGCGCCTGGCAAAGGTAGTCCAATGGCGGCGCAACGCTGTCGCCATCCAGATGGCGCAACATGGCTGCGCTGAGTCCCAGCGCACGCAACGCTTCCCTATGGCTCATCGCCCAGCCCTGACGCTGCGGCGGCGAGCGATCAGGCATTCGCCGCAATGCCGCCGCACGTTACACATCAACCCACACATACAGCGCCTTGTCCGGCGTGGCAGATCGATGCCAGCACGATTTCAATTCCAGGAGAAATCCAGCCAGGTCGATGGAATTGACCGCCAGCCCAGCCCATGGAGCGGTCTGCGTCCATGCTGCGGCAAGCGCCAGCAGGTCGTCATCCGCCAGCCAGCCGATTGCTTGCGCAATCGCATCATTAAATACGTAAACGTCGCGCCTGTCGATCCGCACGGGCGCAGCATGTTGTGCCGACTGGGTCAATAATTGCCCCAGCGATACAAAATCCAGTTCCCCCGGTAAGGTGATCCCGGTGACGGGAAACGCCTCGAAGGCGTCTTCCCAGCTGGCACATGCGCGCATCTCGGCGTCGGAACAGACAAAAATATCGATTTTCTTCATGTATTCAAATCATGCATCAGTACAACTGATTGTTGATGAGCTCAGACAATTTCGCATCAACTTTTTCAGCCTCCAGCACAATGGCATGCAAGTCCGCGATTGCATACCGTACTTCATCCTGATGGCCGCCTGGATAGCCGCTCACGTGTACCACTTGCTGCGTGGACGGAAGGATGGCCCAGCGGCCATGGGCAAAACGGTTCCGTTTGAGGCTGATCGACTTCGCTGCCGCATGCCAGGCATGGCATTCCAGCAGAAAATGGGCGCGTTCCTGATGCAAGATATCGACGAAGCACAGGAAAAAATCCAGCTTTTTAGCAAACTGGCAGTGCGACAATACCGCCTCCGATGTTCCCATCTTGGCAGTGACAGCCATAACCACAAGATTGAGCGTCAGATTCAATTCTATGCGGGAGAAAACAAAAAACAGCTTGCCTAGGTAGCGGCTGGCAAAATCTTCCAAGTCTTCAGCGGTCAACTCCCCTTCGGGTATCGGCAACAAGGCGGCTCTCCTTTCATTGCGTTGCATGGCACTCGCGGCGCTCAGGCGCAGGGCACACCATGCCGGTTCGACGCCTCGCGGTCGTACAACCGTTCAAAGGCGCCAACATCGCCGGCCTCTGCCCACAAGCCCGCAAGGTAATCAAACTCCCGCTCGAACGGCTGTTCGAAATCGGGCACATCGATCGCATACTCGCAATTACGGCTCAGCATGACCAGCCAGTCCGGGTAATCGAGGGCCGGGTACAGGCGGGTCAGGATGGCGTCGAGCGAGGACACGCTTTCCCGTCCCGCCAGGTAGGCGGCGCGCAGTTCGACGATGTATTTTCCCGCCAGAAATTGCTGATCGAGCCGCTGCGCGCCCCGGTAGCGCTCGATGATCACGTCGGCCAGCGGCAGCACCTCGTCAACACCCCGGGCGCTGGCCAGCAGCACGACCTCGAGGTCGTCGCCTTCCTGGTCCAGGCGCAAGCGTTCGACGGCCCAGTCGACGCAACGGTCCGCCATGGCGAAACCCATGCGCAGCTGGAAAACGGCGATTTCAAGTTCTGTCAGTTGTTCCATGCGTTCATTGGACTTGCGCATAGCATCCTCACCCCGCCTGCAGCATCTTCTGCAGCACCGCATCGAGCTCATAAAAATCCACGGGCTTGGTCAGGTGCAAGTCAAAGCCCGCATCGGATGCCAGTTGGCGGTCCTTGTCCTGGCCCCAGCCAGTGACGGCGACGAGGATGGCGTCCCGGCCGCAGGGCTGGCTGCGCAGCAGCCGCGCCACGTCGTAGCCGTTCATGTGCGGCAAGCCGATGTCGAGCAGGATCACGCGCGGCATAAAAGTTTGCGCCGCCGCCATGCCGGCCGCGCCATCGTAGGCCGTGCGCACTTCATAACCGAGGATGTCGAGCGCCAGCGCCAGGCTTTCGGCCGCGTCGGCGCTGTCGTCGATGACCAGTACCTTGCCTTCGCGCGTGCCGGCCAGCAGGCGCCGATTGGGCTCGGGCGGCGCCTGCAGCGGCACGGCGGGCAGCGGCAGGCGCAGTTCGAACGTGCTGCCCTGCCCCACGCCGTCGCTGCGCGCGCTGATGCTGCCGCCATGCAATTCGGCCAGACCGCGCACCAGCGACAGGCCGATGCCCAGGCCGCCCTGGGCGCGCGACAGGGCCGGCTCCAGCTGCGAAAACATGTCGAAAACGGTGTCCAGATGTTCGGGAGCGATGCCGATGCCCGAATCGCGCACGGCAATGTGTACTTCTTTTTCCGTGCACGCCACTTCCAGCCCGATGACGCCATTGTCGGGCGTGTACTTGACGGCATTGGTCAGCAGGTTGGCGATCATCTGCCCCAGGCGCGTGGCGTCGGCGTCGAGCCAGATCGGCTGCGGCCATTGCTCCACATGCACCTTGTGGCCGGACCGCGCGGCCAGCTCCGCCACGCTGTGCAGGGCCGCCTCCACCACGGGCGCCAGTTCCACGCTGGCGCGGCGCAATTCCAGGCGTCCCCGCGTGATGCGCGACACTTCCATCAAATCGTCGACCAGGTGCGTCATGTGCCCCACTTGCCGTCCCAGCACGTCGCGGGCCCAGCGCAGCTGCGGATCGTCGAGCTGCGCCAGGCGCAGCACTTCCAGCACGTTGCGGATCGGCGCCAGCGGATTGCGCAACTCGTGCGCCAGGGTCGCCAGGAACTCGTCCTTGCGCCGGTCGGCGGCGGCCAGCTGCTCATTGAGCTCGCCTGCCTCCTTGCGCGCCAGCTGCAGCTGCTGCTCGTACTTACGGCGGTCGCTGGCGACAAAGACGGCGATCTCGTCATAACGCACGCCCTCGTGCACGCGCCGCACGGCATTGAACAGCATGGGCATGGATTGCCCATGGCGCTGGCGCATGTCGAGCAGGATTTCCGACACGCTGCCCTGCACCTGCATCAGCGGCAACCAGTGCGTCTGGTGGAACACGCGCCCGCCGATGGTCAACAAGTCCTGCAGTTTCTTTTTCCCGAGCAATTCCCCGGCGCCATAACCGAGCCAGCCGCAAAAGGTGGCATTCGCCTGCACGATGGTGCCGTCGGCCGTGCACAGCAGCAAGCCGCAGGCCGCGTGCTGGAACAAGGTACTGGTATCAGGCAAGGAAGGCATCGCGTCCCGCATTACAGGTGCAGGCCGTCGAGAAAGTGGCGGATGGCGCGGTAGCTGGCATCGGGCACGCTCATGTGCGGACAATGGCCTATATTCTCGACCACGTGCAGGCGGCTGTGCGGCAGCATCGCGCGCAAATACTCGCCCACGTGCGGCGGCGCGATGAAGTCGTCGCTGCATTGCACGATCAGGGCCGGCGTGCTGTTGTGCGGCAAAATGGCACGGTGATCGGACAAAAACGTGGCTTGCGCAAAATGCCGGGCGATGGCGGGATCGGTGCGGCAAAAGCTGCTTGCCAGGTCTTCGCCCAGCGCCGGCTGGCCGGGCGCGCCCATGATGGCCGGCGCCATGCTGGCGGACCAGCCCAGGTAATTGCTGTCCATGGCATCGAGCAAGTCGTCGATATCGGCACGGCTGAAGCCGCCCTGGTAGCCGGCCGCCGCATCGTCGACATAGCACGGCGACGGCGCCAGCATGACTTGCGCGGCGAACAGGTCCGGCTCGGCGATGCTGGCCAGCAAGGCGCTCATGGCGCTGACGGAATGCCCCACGCAAATGACGGGGCCGCCGCCGACGGCATGGACGACTTGCCGCAAATCGGCGCCATGCGCATCGAGCCGCGCATAGCGATCAAAATCATAGGCGCCCAGGTCCGACGCGCCGCTGCCGACCAGATCGAACAGCACCGTGCGGTAGCGGGGACGGAACAGCGGCTCCAGGTAGCGCCACATGGTCTGGTCGCAGCCAAAGCCATGCATGAATACCATGGTGGCTGCCGCGCCCGCCTGCGGCGCAGCGCTGCATTCGCTTACGCGGACATTGTTCCGATGTTTTATACGCATGCCGCTTCAGCCTTGGATATTTCCATGTGGAATGTAAATTAACTTCTTGCTAGCATCTTAACATGCGCTATTTGACCTTGGGCAACACCATTGGCGCTGGACAAACGCCACGTCACGGCGGATAATGAGAACGATTCCCATTATCAAATTGCCAGGCGTGTGTCTGGCGTTTCCCTGTGCGCCGTTCTGGCGCCCGCTGGCGGCAACAAGCCGGTTTCATGTTGAAGGTTTGTACCGCATGCGCGCTTTCTGGACTGTCATACACCGCTGGGCCGGTCTCAGCATCGCCCTGTTCCTCATCATCGCGGGACTCACGGGCGCCGTCACGTCGTGGGACCACGAACTGGACGAATGGCTCAACGCCGACATCATGGACACGCCGGGCCGCGGCCCCCTGCAAGCGCCGTTTGCGCTGGCGCACAAGGTGGCGGCCGCCGACCCGCGCGCGCAAGTCAATTACCTGACCCTTGGCCTGGAAGAAGGCCATGCGGCCGCCTTCATGGTGCGCCCCTTGACGGACCCTGCGACGAACAAGCCGTTCGCGCTCGGCTACGACACCGTCTACATCGACCCCGTCACGGCGCAGATCACGGGCAAGCGCGATTCGGCGGCCATTTCCCTGTCGCGCCGCAGCCTGATGCCGTTCCTGCGCCATCTGCACTACAGCCTGCACGTGCCCGCCTTCTGGGGCACGGACCGCTGGGGCTACTGGCTGATGGGGAGCGTGGCCCTGATCTGGCTGCTCGACAGCCTGGTGGCGTTTTATCTGACCACGCCGCGCCGGCTGCGCCAGCGCACCCCGGACGAAGCGCCGCGCCATCGCGACGCCGCCAGCTGGCGGCAACGGTGGAAACCGTCGTGGGTGCTGCGCTGGGCGGCCGGCGGCTACAAACTCAATTTCGACCTGCACCGCGCGGGCGGCCTGTGGGTGTGGCCCGTCATCCTCGTTGTCGCATTCACGTCGTTTTCGCTGAACCTGTACCGCGAAGTGTTCTATCCCGTCATGTCGCTCATCTCGACCACCACGCCGGGCCCGTATGAAACGCAGACGCCGGCGCCGTACGGCACGTATATCACGCCCGTGATCGGCTTCGAGCAGGCGGTGGACATTGCGAAAAAGCAGGCCGTGCAGCGCGGCATCACGGCACCCATCGGCGGCATTTATTATGGCGGCAATTACTCGTTCTACAACGTCTCCTTCTTCGACCCGGCCGACGAATTCGGCGCGGCCGGCATGGGCCTGTCGAATATCTACGTCGACGGCATGGACGGCAGCATCATCGGCCAGCACAAGCCCTGGGAAGGCACGGCGGCCGACGTCTTCGTGCAACTGCAATTCCCCCTGCACTCGGGCCGCATCCTCGGCTTGCCCGGACGCATTTTGATGTCGTGCATGGGCCTCATGGTGGCCATGCTGTCCGTGACCGGCATCGTCATCTGGGAAAGAAAGCGCCGCGCGCGCCGGCTGCAGGCGAAAAGCCGCTGACATTCACCTCAAGTAGCGCCCCATAGGACGCAGGCGGACTGAATCAGCCTGCGCCCCTCGCACCTCCGCACTTTGCATCACAGTCGCTGGCACCTGCCGGCTGTCCGCGCTGCGCGCTTGCCGTGCATCAGCCATTCCACATCCTCAAATGCAGTTTACTTGCAATAGCATGAGGCGCCGGCTATTATTGCAACTCAATTGCATTTAAGCCTGTGCGCCGCGCCCGCTTCCGGCGCCAGCCCCACCTCCCTTTCCAGAAAGACCTATGCGCCATCACGTATTCGCCGCCGCCATGCTGTCCACTGCCCCGCTCGCTTATGCGGCAGACGACGTCACCCTGCAGACCATCAAGGTCCGCGCAGACAAGCCTTCCAGCATCGACAGCGTGGTCGTCGTCGAGAATGTGCAAGCCCAGAACAGGACGCTGGGCGGCATGCTCGAACATGTCTCGGGCGTGCAAAGCAGCGCCTTCGGGCCGAATGCGGGCGCACCGGTGATACGCAGCCTCAGCGGCAGCCGCGTGCAGATCCTGGAAGACGGCCAGTCCATCCTCGGCATGAATGCGCTCAGCGGCGACATCAACATCCCGTTCGATCCGCTGTTTGCGCGCAGCGTCACCGTGAACAAATCGTCCGATAGCGTGCGTTTTGGCGGCAATGCGATCGGCGGCAGCGTCGACGTCGATTCCGGCCTCATTTCCAGGAAGATGGAAGACCAGCCGAAGGATCTGGAACTGGTCCTGCGCAAGGGCTACAACGATGCGAACGCGCAAGGCTTGCGCATGAACTTCAACGATGGGCAACACTTCTCGACCAACCTGCAACTGTCCTTCCAGAACATCGGGCATTACGATATTCCCGGCACCAGCAAGGCCGGCGTCTGCAACAGCCAGCTATTCCCCCCGAAGGGCGGCGTGAATACGTTTTTGGCCGACAGTTGCCAGAAAGAAGCGCGGATCCAGCAAGTGTACAACAAGGCGTCGCAGCCGTTTATCGACCAGTTCATGACGGAAAATCCGGACTGGGCGGACGGCGATTTTTCCTTCTATACCAATCAGCCGACCTCCGTCTGGCAGCGCAAGACCTATGTCAATCCCGCCAACCCCGCCTACGTGCCGGGCACGCCAAGGTCGGTGCAGAACAAGATCAGCAAGGACGTCACCCCCGATTACCGCGGCACCCTGGGCAACAGCCATGCCAGCAATTCCCATTTTGCCGTCGGCAGCACCTACTTTTTCGATCGCGGTTACGTGGCCGCCAGCCTCGACACCAAGAATAGCGAGTATGGCGTGCCGGGCTTTTCCATGGAAAACAAGTCGTTCGGGGCGAACTATGACGAGGGGCTGCCCGTCGGCGTGGTCATACGGCAAGATAAATATGCGCTGGAAGCCAATCTGCGCGATCCTGTTGCCTACCTTGAAAGCGTGCAATTGCGCGTGTCCCGCCTGAACAATACGTCGGGAGAACGCCTCGGTACGGCCAAGGCGAACGACTACCGGTTCGGCACGAATCAAGCCGAGCTCCTGCTGGCGCAGCGGCGCGCGGGCCCTTTGAGCGGCTTGCTCGGTCTGAGCTACCAGGCCAGGGACATCACCGGTGCCGGGCCGCAGCTTTACTTACCCGATGCAAGCACGCTCAGCCGCGCCCTGTTCGTCAGGCAAAACCTGGAATTCGACTGGGCCACCTTCGATGCCGGCTTTCGCCATGAAAACGTGGCGCACGGCATCCGCAAGAGCGGATTCAAGACGTCGAGGAATGCGAGCAACTCCAGGCTCGAAGACAAGTCGTTCAGCCTGAACAGCTATAGCTTGGGCGCTACAACCAGGCTTGGCCAGCTGTTCGGTGCCAAGATGCGCTACTCGGCATCGGAAAGAGCGCCCGACGTCAATGAGCTGTATGCGAGCAACCGCCACTATTCGATCCTGACCCAGGAAGAAGGCAACCAGAACCTGAAGGCCGAGCGCGCGCGCAATACCGAACTTACCGCCCTGTTCGCCAATCGCGGCTTCCAGCTGTCCGCGACGGGCTACGTCATGAAATACGCGAATTATCTGTACCTTGGCCACTCGGGCGCGCAGATGGCGAATCGCCTGCCCCTGAAGTACTGGAAGCAGACGGATACCACGGTGAAGGGATTCGAGGTCGATGCCTCACAGACCGTCCAACTCGGCGCCTACGGCAAGCTGAACCTCTCCGCATTTGCCGACCTGGTCAAGAACAAGGCGGACAATCCCGACAAGCTGCGCGCGCACAACGATGGGCAATACCTGCCCAACATGCCCACCAACCGCTACGGCGCCAATCTGCAGTGGGAAAACCAGGGCTGGAAGACGCGCTTGTCCGGCACCCGCTACGACAAGCAGAAGTACCTGGGCAAGAGCGTCAGCGAGGAAGTGCCGCTCGACGGCTACACCATGGTGAACTTCCAGGTAAGCCGCACACTGCAGGTGCCGCATTCGCCGTTTGCCAGCGTCGAAGTGTTCATCAGCGGCAGCAACCTGCTCGATGACGATGCCAGGCCACACAACTCTCCACTGAAATACATCGCCCCCTTGCCGGGCCGCGGCTTCCAGCTTGGATTGAGCGCCAGGCTTTAAGGCGTAGTGCCGCCCCGCTCCCTGGCCACCAGCGCCAGCAGGCTGTCACCCCGGTTGCCGTCGCAGCAGACGGCCACGCCATCCGTGAAGTCGGGCGCCGTCAGCCGCGTCAGCACGCTGCCCGGCGGCATTTCCAGCGCCAGCCGGGCACCGCGCTCCCACGCCAGGCGCGCGGTAGCGGCCCATTGCACGCGCCGCGCCATGTTGGCGGTCAGGCTGTCGCGAAGGCGGCCCGGGTCGAACAGCGCGCGCCCCGCACTGCTGCTCAGATACACCAGCGATGGGCGGCGGACAACCACGCCATCGAAGGCGGCCGCCATGTCGCGCGCGGCGCCTTCCAGCAGCGGACAATGCGACGGCACGCTGACGGCCAGGCGCTTGGCCTTGCCGGCGCCATGCGCCAGGGCCAAGGTCATCACGGCTTGCAGGGCGGCCTCGCTGCCGGCAATGGCGATCTGGCGCGGCGCATTCAGGTTGGCGATATACACGGGCGTGGCGGCGCCATGCACCCGGGCCAGCAAGGGTTCCAATTGCACCAGATCCAGGCCGACGATGGCCGCCATGCCGTAGCCGGTGGGATACGCCTGCTTCATCAGCTCTCCGCGCCGCGCCACCAGGCGCAGGGCATCGCCGTAATCGAGCGCGCCGGCGACGACGGCGGCCGCATACTCGCCGATGGAAAAGCCGGCCACCATGTCGGGCAGCGCGCCGCGCGCCGCCAAGGAGCGCGCCATGGCCACGCCCGAGATCAGCAGACACAGTTGCACGGCCCGCGTCGACGCCAGCGCGCAAGCCGTGTCCAGCTGCCGCGGATCGCAGCCCAGCACGGCCGCCGCCTCGGCCAAGGTATCGGCCACCGCCGCGTCGTCGGGCAGCGCGTGCAGCATGCCCGGAGTCTGGGCGCCCTGGCCCGGAAAGGTGAACAGCACGCTCATGCAAGCTCCCATGGGGTGGACGTCAGCACGGGACCCTGGTCCGTCTTCAGCAAGACCCGGCCCCGCCCCGCCGCCCACTCGGCATACGCAAAGCCGCCATGGCCCGTGTCGATCTGCAGGTCCAGCCGGCACGCCGTGATACCCGACGTGACAGCCGCCGCGATGGCGCGCAGGGCCCCGGCCTGGGCGGCGTCGGGCGGCGCGGCGATGCGCAGCACGAGATCGAGATCGCTGTCGGCGCGCAGCACGGGCAAACCGCTGGCCAGCGCAAAACCCACGCCGCCCGTCGGGCCCCAGGCCCAGCCCGTGGCGTCGAGCAGGGGCGCGACCTGCCGCAGCGCATCGAGCGCGGCGCAGGAAAAATCAGGCAGCGGCGCGTACGCCAGCCGCGCCAGCACTTCCGGCGTCACGCGGCGCAGCACGGCGGCGGCCTCCACTTCGCACGCCTGCCGCTCGCTGCGCAGCAGGCCGCGCACGCCGACGGGAATCCGCCCGGGCGCGCAGCTGGCGCGCCGCACCACCAGCGGCGCCGCCCGCAGCCAGTCCCCATCCAGCCAGGCAGGCAATGGAGCGCCGTCCGGCAGGCCGGACACCCACAGCAAATCATGCGCGCGCCAGCCGTCCATCAGGCCACCACCGCCTTGACGGCAAAGAACAGCAGCGAGGGTCCCAGCAAACAGCCCAGGCCCGTGTGAAACGTGGCCACCAGCGCGCCATACGGCACCAGCTTGCGGTCGGTGGCGGCCAGGCCGGCCGACACGCCGCTGACGGTGCCGGCCAGGCCGCCGAAGACCATCGCCGAACGGGGCGTTTTCAGGCGCAGGAAGCGCGCCGCGACGGGCGTGCCCACCATCACGAGGATGGCCTTGATGAGGCCTGCCGCGATGCTCAGGGCCATGACGTCCGAACTGGCGCCGATGGCCGCGCCCGTGACGGGACCGACGATGTAGGTGACGGCGCCGGCGCCGATGGTGGTCATGCTGACGGCGTCCGCATAACCAAACGCATAGGCGACGCCGGCGCCGACGAGAAACGGCAGCACCACGCCCAGCAGCAGCGCCACGAGGCCGATCAGGCCCGCCTTGCGCGCCTCGGTCGCCTGCACCTCGAAGGCGGTGGCGACGATGGCGAAGTCGCGCAGCATGGCGCCGCCCATCAGGCCGATGCCGCCGAACAGCGACAAATCGGCCAGGCCCTTGTGGCCGCCGCTATGCACGCCGCCCCAGTAAGCAAGCCCCAGGCCGATCACGATGGCAATGGCCGAACCGTGCACGCGGCCAAAGGTCAGGTATTTCGACAGCGCCACCGACAGCAGCATGACCAGGCCGACAACGGCGAAGGCCGTCACCAAGCCATTGTGCATGGCGGCTTTTTCAAAGAGTTCAAGCATGACGGTGCTCCTTGACCAGCATTAAATCCGCTTCGGCGGCGGCGATGGCGGCCGGGCTTTCCGTGCGATTGATGAACGAAATGACGGCGCCGCAGACGAGCACCGAACCGATGGCGGCCAGCACGGCCACGGGTCCGCCGCGCAGCGCCGCCACCACATCCTGCTGCGCCGCCATGGCCACCACCACGGGAATATACATGGCGCCCCAGTATTCGACGCCGCGCTCCGTCATCTGCGGCAGCCAGGATCGGCGCTGCATGTAGAGCCGGGCGCAGATCAGCAGCAGCATGGCGATGCCCACGCCGCCCACGTTGGTCTTGACGCCCATCAGCTGCCCGAGCAGGTCGCCCAGGAAGATGCCGAGCAAATGGCACAGGGCCAGCAGTGCGGTTCCGTAAATGATCATGATTGTCTCCGTTATTGGAATAGGAATGACTTGGTGTCTTCTCTGTTATTTCACTTACCACTGCTGCCGTAGCACCTCCCTGACGTTTGCCGACGCCTGGCGGTGCGGCGCGCCCAGGCGGCTGGAAAGATCCCTTTCCGGATCGGCGCGGATATCGGCCAGCGCCGCCTGCAGGCAGGCATCGACGGCAGCCGTGTCCTGCGCCGACGGATGGTCGGGCTGCGCCACCTGCAAGGTTTGCCACAGCAGCCCCAGGCTCGCGTAGTTCTTGATGTCGTAGGCCATCGGCGGAATCGTCGCCGCCAGCGTTTCCAGCGCTGCCACGGTGCGCAAGGTGATGCGCGCGGCCGACGCCTTGCCCATGGCGTGCACCATCACTTGCGGGTCGTCCAGCGCGATCAAGCGATTGGCCTGGTAGCCGTGCGCGAGGAAGGCGCCCGACATGGCCTTGCCGACGATCAGGCCGATGACGGGATGGCCGGCCAGGCGCGCTTCGGCGTAAGCCCCCGCCGCGCCGGCCAGCGCCTGGTGGATGCCGTAGGCCTCTTCGCGCCGGCCGTAGGCCTGGCTGGCCACGTCGATGACGGCGACGATGGGGCGTTTGACGGCCAGCGCGCGATCTTCAACAAGCACCTGCTGCACGGCGCGCGCCAGCTGCCACGCCTCGACCAGGCCGATTTCGCCCGTGCGGGCGCGCGTAAAACGGTTGTCCGGGTCGGGCAGCACGGCAAGGTAGCGCGCCGGCTCGCCCGCCAGCGGCGCGTCGACCACGCGCACGGAAGGCGGATAGCCTTCCAGCGGTGCGGTGCTGTTCGTCAGGGCCGCCAGCCAGATGGCGCCGCGGCTCGTGTCGGTGATGGCGTTCATGTCGCGTCTCCTTGGCTGTAGATGCTGCGCACGGCTTGCGGCGTGGCTTGCACGGCCGCGTCGACATCGGCCAGGCGAGCAAGAAAGGCGTCTGCCTGATCGCTGCGGTGCCGGGCCGGCACGCCGCGGGCGAACAGTTCGGCCACGGTGGCGCGCATCTGCGCCGTGTCATCGTCCACATACGCGTCGGCCAGCCCGCTGTGATAGCGCTGCTCGCCGCCCGTCAGGCTCCATATAAATGGCTTGTTGCGCGAGTCGAATTCGTCCACGCCCGCTTCCTGCTCGATCACGGCGGGGCCGTTCAAGCCCAATCGTGCCTCGCGCGTGACGACCAGGTAACTGCACAAGCCCGCCGCGATCGACATGCCGCCGTAGCAGCCGACGGTGCCGGCCGTAATCCCGATCACGGGCTGGTAGCGGCGCAGGTCGACGATGGCGGCATGGATGTCGGCAATGGCCGCCAGCCCCAGATTGGCTTCCTGCAGGCGCACGCCGCCCGTCTCGAACAGGATCACGGCGCGCGTCGGCACGCCGTTGCGGTTGTCGCGCGCCGCCAGTTCCAGCGCGCCGGCGATCTTCGCGCCACCCACTTCGCCCATGCTGCCGCCCTGATAAGCGCCTTCGATGGCCAGCACCACGGCCGGCTGGCCGCCGAACAGGCCCTTGGCCACCACCACGCCATCGTCCGCCTGGGCCGTCACGCCCTGCCGCGGCAGCCAGGGCGAAGCGATGCCGCAGAACGGGTCGAGCAGTTCGCGCATGCTGCCCGCATCGAGCAAGGCCCGTGCCCGGCTGCGCGCGCCACGTTCGATGAAGCTGTCGCGCTCCAGCAGCTGTTGTAAGGTGCTCATGCCGCCCTCCCCGCTTGCAATTCTTCGTAGGCTTGCTCGATGCGCATGCGCACCACGCCCGGCGTGGCGCCGCAATCGTTGATGACGATGGTCGCCGCCGGCAGCGGCTCGCCGCCGAATACGCGCAGCAAGAGCGCGTCCCACACGGCGCCCTTGCCATCGACGGAGGTGTTGACGACAATGCGGGTCACGCCATCGTCGGCGGGCTGCAGCAGCACTTCCAGGTCGCCCGAACCGACGACGCCGGCCAGGGCGCGCCCCGATGCAGGCTGCCCGGCGGGGAATGTATAGTCACGCGTCTCCATGCGCTACTCCTTCTTGTAATCTGTCCAGGAACAGGGTGGCCGCCAGCAGATCGGCCGCGCCGCCCGGCGACACGCCGCGCGCCAGCGCCACCGCTTCCAACGCCAGCAGCGCCTGCGTGCCGGCCGCCGTGGCC
>NZ_NEHB01000046.1 GCF_002127655.1 Janthinobacterium sp. GW456P | reverse complement strand
CAACAGCAGCGCCGACAGCACGAACATGGTCACGCCGATCACGCCATCGAGCACTTGCCAGGCCCGGGGCCGCGCAAACCACGGCGCCAGCCAGCGCGCGCCATAGCCCAGCGAGGCGAACCACAGCAGGCTGGCCGCGCTGGCGCCAACAATAAACCAGCCGCGCAGCGCGCCCGGCTGCTGGGCGCCGATGCTTCCCACCAGCAATACCGTATCCAGATAGACATGGGGATTGAGCAAGGTAAATGCGGCCGCCTGGGCCAGGATGGCGCCCAGCGCCAGCCCGGCACCGCCTTCGGCCGCGCGCAGCTGCTGCGGCCGGCGCGCGCGCCGCAGCGCTTGCCAACCGTAGACGGCCAGGAAAACGGCACCACCCAGCGCCAGGACATTGGCCAGCAAGGGGCGCTGGCCCAGCGCATGAGCCATGCCCAGCACGCCGGCGGCAATCAGGGCCGCGTCGGCCAGCGCGCAAAACAGCACGATGGCACCCACATGTTCGCGGCGCAAGCCTTGCCGCAGAACAAAGGCATTTTGCGAGCCGATGGCAACGATGAGTCCCAGGCCCAGGCTCAAGCCCTGGAGAAAGACGGAAAAAACGGGTGGGGTGGTGGCGGTCGAGAGTATCATGCGGCGATCTTGCCAGCCGCACGCAATGAAGGCAAACTACCTTTACTACAGTAAATTAAGGAAAACTTCATTCATGCTCGATTATGCCGCCCTCGCCGCCCTGGCCGCCGTGATCCGCGAAGGCAGTTTCGAGCGCGCGGCGCGCGCCTTGCACGTGACGCCATCGGCCATTTCGCAGCGCATCCGCCTGCTGGAAGAACGCGTCGGCTGCGCGCTGGTGATACGCGACCAGCCCTGCCGCGCCACGGAAACGGGACGGCGCCTGTGCCGGCACGTGGACCAGGTGCAGCTGCTCGAACAGGATTTGCAGGGCGCCTTGCCGGCGCTGGCGCAGACAGCGCAGGGCCCCACGCGCGCCAGCGTGCCCGTCGCCGTGAATGCAGACAGCCTGGCCACCTGGCTGGCGCCCGCCATCGCCGCCTTCGCGGCCGGGCACCCGGTGCTGCTGCAAGTGGCCGTCGACGACCAGGACCATACGGCCGAATGGCTGCGCAGCGGCGCCGTGCTGGCCGCCGTCAGCGCCACGGCCCGGCCCGCATCGGGCTGCAACAGCCGCCCGCTGGGCGCCATGCGCTACCTGGCGGCCGCCAGTCCCGCCTTCATGCAACGGTATTTTTCCCTGGGCGTCGGCGCCGCCAGCCTGGCGCTGGCGCCCAGCCTCGTCTTCAATGCCAAGGACGAGCTGCAGGCGCGCTGGGTGCGGCGCCTGTGCCACCGGCACGTGGAGCTGCCGCGCCATGCCTTGCCCTCGTCGCATGCCTTCGTCACGGCCGGCCTGGCCGGCATGGGCTGGGGCTTGCACCCGCAGGCGCTGATCCAGCCGCATCTTGACAATGGCAGCCTGGTCGAACTGCTGCCGGATACCCCGCTCGATGTCGCCCTGCACTGGCATACGGCGCGCGCCGCGTCCGGCCTGCTCGACGGCTTGAGCGGCGCCATCCTGGCCGCCGCCCGCACGGGCCTGCTGCCGCCCTGACTGGCCGCTTCAGGGCTGGTCGCTGCTGAACGCGAAGCGCCAGCGCCGCAGGTCGACGTTCAGGCGCAACTGGTGATGCTTGACCAGGTAGCGCACGCCGACGAGGGCGGCCGCCAGGCCCGACAGGGCGCCTATGCCCAGCGCCCAGCGCGGGCCGAAGGTGTCGGCCACCCAGCCCACGATAGGCGCGCCCAGCGGCGTGCCACCCGCCGAGATCGCCAAAAGGATGGCCATCACGCGGCCCCGCATGGCGGGCGCCGTCGACAGTTGCACGCTGCTGTTGACGCTGGTGGTAAACGTTTGCGCGGCGATGCCGATGAGCACCAGCATCATGCCGAACAGCCAGTAATTGGGCATCACGGCGGCCAGCGCGCAGGCCAGGCCGAACAGCGCGGCCGCCCCCAGCAGCAAGGCCAAGGTGGGCTGGCCCCGCCCCGCCGCCAGCAGGGCGCCGGCCACGGAGCCGCACGCCATCACGGAGCTGAGCACGCCATACTGGCCGGCGCCCGCATGGAAGGCCGTCACCGACATGGTCGACAGGAAGATGGGGAAGTTCAGGCCGAAGGTGCCGATCAGGAACAGCATCAGCAGGATGGCCATCAGGTCGGGCCGCTGGCGCACGTAGCGGAAACCCTCGCCCAGGCTGGCGCGCGTGGCCTTGACGCGCGGCGCGCGGCGCAGCAGTTCCACGCGCAGCAGCAACAGCGAACCGATCACGGCCGCAAACGAGACGGCATTGATGATGAAGACCCAGCCGCTGCCGACGCTGCTGATCAAGAGTCCCGCCACGGCCGGGCCCAGCATGCGCGCCGCATTGAACGAGGTGGAATTGAGCGCCACGGCATTCGTCAAATCTTCCTCGCCGACGATTTCAGCCACGAAAGTCTGGCGCACGGGCGAATCGAAGGCCGTCACGCAGCCCAGCAGAAAGGCGAACACATACACATGCCACAGTTGTACCAGGCCGCTGATGCACAACATCCCGAGTCCCAGCGCCAGCAAACCCATGGCCGCCTGCGTGCACAGCAGCAGCTTCCTGCGGTCGAGCAGGTCGGCCGCCATGCCCGTCAGGGGCAGCAACAGCAGTTGCGGGCCGAACTGCAAGGCCATGACGATGCCGACCGCGCTGGCATTGTGCTGCGTCAATTCGCTCAGCACCAGCCAATCCTGCGCCGTGCGCTGCATCCACGTGCCGATATTCGACACGAGGGCACCGCCGGCCCAGATACGGTAATTGGGAATGCGTAGCGAACGGAAGGTGTTGTTCATCTGGGCGTGCGGGCTCCTTGCCGGGGTCGTGGTGAAAAATTCAGCGGATCACTCCGCCAAGCGTTTGAGTAATGCCACCGCTTTGTCCAGCTCGGTGACTTCGGCCGGCGTGAGCCGGGTTTCGATGGTGCGCGCCAGCCAGTCCTCGCGTGCGGCGCGGCTCGCCGCGATCCAGGCACGGCAGCTGTCCGTCAGGGTCAACAGCGTCTGCCTGCCATCGAGCGGATCGGGCGAGCCCGCCACCATCCGCGCTTGCGTCAAGGCTTGCACGGTGGCGGCCATCGATTGGGGCCGCATGCCTTCGGCGCGCGCCAGGCTGCTGGCGGTGGCGGGGCCGTCGCGCTCAAGACGGCTGAGCACGGATGCCGGTGCGTCAGTTGATGTAATTGAACAACGACAAGCCGGAGATCGAAGTGAACGATTTTTGCGCCGCCTGCAGGGTCACTTGCTGCTGGCTGAAGGTGGAAATGGCTTTCACCATGTCCAGGTCTTGCAGGTCCGACAGCGTGGTGGCGTACTGGATGTCGAGATCGTCGCCGGCGCTGTCGAGGTAATCGAGTTCCTTCATGCGGGAACCGACATCGGCGCGCACGGACAGCACATTGTCATAGGCCGTGTCGAGAATATTGTGCGCGGCGTTCAAGCCGTTCGTCAGGCGCGCCTGGCCCGCATCGCCGCTGCCAGGCTGGCGCAGCACGCCGATCAGGTTTTTCACGGTGGTAAACAACGATTCCTTGGCGCTCGGCTCCAGGGTAAAGCTGTCCTGGTCGGCCGGCTTGCCCGTGATGTTCACTTGCTGGCCGTCGAAGGTGATGGCGTCGCCCGCCTTGTAGGGGATGGGCACGGCAGGATTGGGCACCGTCTGGCCCAGGGTGGCGTCGGTGACGGTATAGGTGGTGACGGCGTCCGTTCCCGTGCCCGTCACCTTGAAGTCGATCGAATACTTGTGCCCCGTCAATGCCGACGGGTCCGTCACCGTGCCGCCCGAAATCACGCCCGAGCCGCCGCGCGTGAAGTTGGCGGTAGCGGCGGCCGTCGTGAACTTGCCGTTGCCCGTCAGGTTGTTTTCAAACACGGTGGCGCCGGAATCGCTGGTGGCCAGGTAGCGCGCCGAACCCACCTGCAATTCGCGCTGTCCCTGGTCGCCCACATAGCTGGCGCCCGTCGGCGTCTGGCTGAACGGCTGGGTCGTGGATTTGTAGCCGGAAAACAGGTAGCCGCCCGCGCCGTCGGCCGTATTCGCGATGCCCAGCAAGTCGGTCAGCCGGCCTTCCAGCTCCCTTGCCAGGGTATCGCGGTCGACATCCTTCAGGGAAGGGTTACCGGCCTTGAGCACCAGGTCCTTCACGTCGGCGATCAGCGAGGTGGTGCTGGCCAGCGCCAGCTCTTCCTGCGACAGGAAGTTCTTCGCATTCGAACGGTTCGTCACGAACTGGGTGTTGATCGATTGCGACTGCGTCACTTCCAGCGCGCGCGCCGAGGCGATCGGATCGTCGGCCGGCGTCAGGTTGCGGCGGTTCGCCGACAGCTGCATCTGCGTACGGTTCAAGGCGCCCTGCAGATTGTTCAGCTGCGAGCTGCCCTGGTCATAAATCATTCGTGTGCTGATGCGCATGATGCTGCCCTTCCAGAAAGCCGCCGCGCGCTGCGTCGCGGCAAAAATTGATTAACGTCCCAGGCCGATGACCACGTCGAACAGGGTGCTGGCGATCTGCATGACCTTGCCGCACGCCTGATAGGACTGCTGGTAACGCAGCAGGTTGGCCGCCTCTTCATCGAGGTTGACGCCGGAAACGGCCTGCTGCTGGGTGCTGACCTGCTGCAGCAAGGCCAGGCTGGCCAGGCCGCTCACCTGTACTTCGCGCGTCTTGTTGCCCACGAAGCTGACGGTTTGCGCATACGAACCCTGGAACGTGGCATTGCCGCCATCGAGGATATTCTTCGTCTGCAAGCCGGCCAGCAGCGCGGCATTGCGGTTGTCGCCCACGCCGCCCGTATTGGGCTTGATGACGAAGGTATCGCCCTGCGCCGGCGTGCCCGTCATGCTGACATTGATGCCGCCAAAGCTGAAGTTGTCGCCTTCCGTGTAGGGGATGTTCGCCGTGCCGGCCGGATAGGTCGTGGTCGTGCCGTTCAAGCCCTTGACCGTCACCGCCTGGCCCGCCGGGAAACCCGTCAGCGAGGTGGTCGCCTTGTCATACGTCAAGGTCAGGGGACCGGTCAGGGCATTGCCCGGCGTCAGGTAGGCCTTGTCGACGGAGCCGGCGCTGAGCTTGCCGGAACCCGTATTGGCCACCGGCGCCGACGTGGCGATCGGCGCGGCGGCCGCGATCTTGTTGCGGTCGGTGATCAGCACGTTCAGTCCGGCCGCGCCATTCGCCGTCGGCTTGATGACGTAGTTGTCGCCTTGGGCGGCCGTGCCCGAGATCGAGAAATCGACGCCGTCGATGGTTTGCGGCCCCGTTTGCGGATACGGATTGATGATGGTGTGCGTGCCGTCGGATTCGCGCGTTACCACATAGTTGCTGCCGTCGTATTTCAGACTGTAATCGCTGGCCGTCAGCTTGGTCGGGTCGCTGACCTTGGCCGACAGCACCGTGGTGCTGCTGGTGTTGTTGCCGCGGTCGGCACCGATCACGGGGTCGGGTATCTTGAAAAAGTCGCCGCCCATGGCGCCATTCAAGTCCTGGCCCAGCTTGTGCTGGTCGTTGAAGGTGCTGGCCAGCGCGATGGCCACCTTGCCCAGCGAGTTCTGGACATTGTCCAGGGTACCGCTGCGAAATTCCAGCAAGCCGCCCAGCGAACCGCCGGTCAGGGAGCTGTCCGGCAGCACGGTGACGGTACTGCCCGTGACATAGCCCACCTCGATGCGGTTCGGGTCCGTCCGCGAAGGCGTGGCCGCCAGCTCGAAGCTGCGGTCCGCCACCACCAGGGGCTGACCGGCGCCGATGGAAATGGTGACGGTATTGTTGGCGGCCGGCTGCACCGTCGCCTTCACATATTTGTTCAATTCCGTGATCAGCTGGTCGCGCTGGTCCAGCAGATCGTTGGGCTGGTTGCTGGCATCGACCGACAACTGGGAAATCGACTTGTTCAGCTCGGCGAGCTGCTTGGCATAGGTATTGATCACCGTCACATTCGACGTGATCTGCGAATTGACGCCGTCACCGATCTCCGTCAGACGCGCGCTCAGCCCCTGAAAGCGCGAAGCGAGCGAGCCGGCGCTCGACAGCAGCGCCTGGCGCGACGCGACCGACGAGGGATTGGAACTGAAATCCTGCACGCCCTTGAAGAAATCCTGCATGGCGGGCGACAGACCGGCCGTGGGATCGGCCAGCAGATTGTCGATCTGGCTGATCTGCGTGTAATAGGTGTCGAGCGCACTGGTCGCGCTTTGCGCGGCATTGACCTGCGTGGCCATGAAGCTGTCGTACTGGCGCTTGATCTGCGACACTTCCGTGCCCGTGCCGACAAAGCCATAGCCGGCAAAGTTGGACTGCGACGTCTGCTGCAGCACCACCTGGCGGTTGTAGCCGGCCACGTTGGCGTTGGTGATGTTATGCCCGGTCGTCGACAGGCCCACCTGCGCTGCAAGCAAACCGCTCTTACCGATGCTGAGGAGATTCGAAGTCATGGTGTCTTATTGGTTACCGTCAAATGTATTTACGGCAGCCGCGGCGAAAACTTGAAGCGCGCAGCCTGCACAAGGGTATGGAGGCGGACTAACCGACCAGCGAATTCTTGATAATCTTTGTCAATTTGGCAGCGTAATTCGGGTCCGTCGCGTAGCCGGCCTTTTGCAAGCCCTGGGCAAACGTGCTGGCGTCGCCCGCGCTGGCCAGCACTTTTTCGTAGCGCTTGTTGTTGGTAATCAACTGCGCATAATCCTTGAAGCTGTCCGCGTAGCTGTCGTAGGCGCGGAATTTTTCCACCTTGCGCTGCGCCTTGCCATTTACATATTCCGTGGTGACGGCTTCCGTGACCTTGCCCTTCCAGTCGCTCGACGCCTTGATGCCGAACAGGTTGTGGCTGCTGCTGCCGTCGCGGCTGATGATTTCGCGCTTGCCCCAGCCCGTTTCCAGCGCCGCCTGGCCCAGCATGAACTTGGCCGGGATGCCGGTGGCGCGGCTCGCTTCTTCCGCATGCACGCCCAGCTTTTCCTGGAAGGCGCGCACGTGCGGCGCCTGCGTGGCGTTGGCCTTGTCGCTCAGGGTCTTGCCGGCGGCGGCGCTGCCTGCACCCTCGGTCAGCGCGCCCTGCTGCTGGCGGAACGCGGCCAGGGCCTGCGCCATGCTCGACGAGCGGGGCGACGGCGCTTCGGCGCCGTCGGCGGCCAGCGCCTGGTTCGAGGACGACAGCTGGCGGATCAGCACGTCCGCCAGGCCCGTGCCCCGCTTGGCCAGGTTCTGGCTCGTCTGCTGGTCCAGCATCGAGGTGTACATCTTGCTCTGCTGGCTATCCATGATGCCGTCCTGCGGCGTGGCCTCGCGCATGCTTTTCATCATCATGTTGATGAACATGGCTTCGAATTGCGTGGCCGCCTCTTTCAGGGCGGCGGGGTCCTTCGCCTTGGCGGACTGGCGCAAGCCATCCATGCCCTTGACGTCATAGGCGGCGGTATTGCTGAGGTCGGTTTGGCTGATCATGGCGTGTCCATCAAATGATTTCGAGTTCGGCGCGCAGCGAACCTGCCGCCTTCATCGCCTGCAGGATGGCCAGCAAGTCTTGCGGCGAGGCGCCGATGGCATTGAGGGCCTTGACCACGTCGGACAGCGAAGCGCCGCCCTTGACCAGCATGACCTTGCCCGGCTCCTTCTTGATATCGATCTGCGCCGTCTGCGTGACCACCGTGCGTCCGCCCGACAGCGGTGGCGGCTGACTCACCTGCGGCTCGGCATTGATGGTGACGGACAGGTTGCCATGCGAAATGGCGCACGTTTCCAGGGTCACGGACTGGTTCATCACGACGGAACCGGTGCGCGCATTCATGATGACCTTGGCCGCCAGGCGGGCCGGATTGACTTCGATGCTTTCCAGCTGGCCCAAAAAGGACACGCGCTGGTCGCTGCCGCCCGGCGACTGCACCTGGATCACGCGCCCGTCCAGCGCGGCGGCCGTGCCGGCGCCGTAGCGGCTGTTGATGGCGTCGACCACGCGGCTGGCGGTGGCAAAATCGGTGGCGTTCAATTCCAGGCGGATCGTGTTGTTGGCACCCAGCGCCGAAGGCACGCTGCGCTCGACCGTGGCGCCGCCCGAGATGCGGCCCACGCTCAGGTGATTAATGACGACGGAGCTGCCGGCCGCCTGCGCGCCCACGCCGCCCACCAGCACATTGCCCTGCGCCATGCCGTACACCTGGCCGTCGGCGCCCTTCAATGGCGTCATCAATAAAGTGCCGCCGCGCAAGCTTTTCGCATTGCCCATCGACGAGACCGTCACGTCGAGCAGCTGGCCCGGCTGGGCAAACGCGGGCAAGGCCGTCGTCACCATCACGGCGGCCACGTTTTTCAGCTGCAAACTGGTGCCTTGTGGCAAGTTAATGCCCTGCTGCTGCAGCATCGCCGCCACGCTCTGGATGGTGAATGGCGTTTGCGTGGTCTGGTCGCCGCTGCCGTCGAGGCCGACGACGAGGCCATAGCCCATCAGCTGATTCTGGCGCACGCCGGCGATGCTGGCCAGGTCCTTGATGCGCTCGGCCTGCGCCACGGGCGCCAGCAGGGAAACGGCCAGGCCAAGAATGGCGGCGAAGCGGGAAAGAGTCAATTTAGCCATGATCAGAATGGCAGCAGGCTGAGGAAGAAGCGCGACGCCATCGAGGCCATTTCGGCGCGGTCGATCTGGCTGTTGGTGCGGTACTCGACGCGCGCGTCGGCCACCTGGGTCGATGGCACGACGTTGCCCGTGCCGATCGTATCCGGATTGACCATGCCCGAGAAGCGGATGAATTCCGTGCCCTTGTTCATGGCGATCTGTTTCTCGCCGGCGACGATCAGGTTGCCATTTGGCAATACTTCGATCACCGTCACGCCGATCACGCCGGAAAAGGTGTTGCTGGCGGACTGGTTGTCGCCATCGGCAAATTTCGTCGCGCCATTCGCCGCCACGGTGCCGCCGAAACGGCCCTGGGCGAAGCCGGGCGTGGAAAAGCCCACGCTGCCCGACTTGTTGCCGGAACTGGCGCCCGCCTTGACGGCGTTCGTGCGCTCGGTGATGGCGATCGTCATGGTGTCGCCCACATGGCGCGCGCGGCGGTCTTCGAAGGCGGGACGGTAGGTCGACGGCTGGTAGATGGCACCGTTGTTGGCGACCACGGGTTCGGGCATCGGCGCGCGCGTGGTGGTCGGGTATTGCACGATCGAAGTGGGCGTGATGGCGCAGCCGGACAGCAGGACTGCGGACAACAGGGCGATGATGGGGTATTGCATGACGAACCTCCGCTGCCATCCGGCGGCGGATGGCATGACGACGATGAAAATTAAAGTTGCGACAATTTCTGCAGCATTTGATCGGATGTGGTGATGGCCTTGCTGTTGATCTCGTAGGCGCGCTGCGTCTGGATCATGTTGACCATTTCCTCGGCCACGTTGACGTTCGACGTCTCGATGTAGCCCTGCATCAGCACGCCGGCGCCGTTGGTGCCCGGGGTGTTGGTCTGCGCCACGCCGGAGGCGCCCGTTTCCATGTACAGGTTTTCGCCCTTCGATTCCAGGCCGGCCGGATTGACGAAGGTGGTCAGCTGCAGCGAACCGATTTGCGATGGAGCAACAGTGTTGGGCAAGGTGACGGAGACGGTGCCGTCACGCGCCACGGTCAGGCTCAGCGCATTCGTCGGCACGGTGATGGCGGGCTGGATGACGAAGCCTTCGGAAGTGACGAGCTGGCCGTTGGCATCGGTCTGGAAGGAGCCGTCGCGCGTGTAGGCGGTGGCGCCGTCCGGCAGCAGCACCTGAAAGAAGCCCGTGCCGTTGACCATCACGTCGCGTGAATTGCCCGACGCCTGGGGATTGCCCTGCGTATGGATGCGTTCGGTAGCCACGGTGCGTACGCCCGTGCCGATCTGCAAGCCCGATGGCAGCTGGGTCTGCTGCGACGATTGCGCGCCCGGCTGACGCACATTTTGATACAGCAAGTCTTCAAACACCGCGCGCGACTTCTTGAAGCCCGTGGTGCTGACGTTGGCCAGGTTATTGGCGATCACGTCCATCTGCGTCTGCTGCGCTTCCAGGCCGGTCTTGGCTATCCAAAGGGAACGAATCATGTTTTTTCTCCAATAACAGCGCTAACCAGCCCTGTAGACTATTTCTATGTGACCATTATGCGGTGGTCCCCATCAATTCAAAGCGAGGATCTGGGTGGCTTTCGCCGCGTTATTCTCGGCATTCTTCAACAAACTCATTTGCGTTTCGAACTGGCGCGCCAGGGCGATCATGCTGACCATGGAGTCGACGGGACTGACATTGCTGCCTTCCAGGGCCCCGGTGGTCAGCTTGACGGCCTGGTCGGCCTGCGCGACGGTGCCATCCTTCAGGCGGAACAGGCCGTCGTCGCCGCGCACCAGCTGCTGCTCGGGCGGATTGACCAGCTTGATGCGGCCCAGCACCGTCGATGGCCCCGGCGGCACGTCCGTCGATATCGTGCCCACCGTGCCGTCGCTGGCGATGGCCACCGTCACGCCGGGCGGAATGGCCATGGGGCCAGTATCGCCCTGCACCATCAGGCCCGACTGCGTCTGCAGCATGCCGTTTTCATTGAGCTTCAAGGCGCCGTTGCGCGTGTAGGCTTCGGAACCGTCGGCCGACTGCACCGCGATCCAGCCGCCGTTTTCCACGGCCACGTCGAGCGCACGGCCCGTGTGCTGCATCGGGCCTTGCGTGAAGTCGGAACCGACCGTCGAATCGACGACGAAGGCGCGCGTCGGCATCATGCCGTCGGCCACCACGGGCACGGCGCGGAACGAGTCGAGCTGGGCGCGGAAACCCGTGCTGGTGGCGTTCGCCAGGTTGTTCGCCGTGGTCGCCTGCTTGTCCAGAATGTGCTTGGCGCCCGAGCCGGCGGTGTAGATGAGACGGTCCATTTTTTAATTCTCCCAAACCAACAATAAAATCGGGGGCATAGGCCCCCGGTCAACTTATTAGCGGAGGTTGACTAAGGTCTGCAAAACCGAATCCTGCGTCTTGATGGTCTGCGCATTCGCCTGGTAGGCGCGCTGGGCCGTGATCATGTTGACCAGTTCCGCCGTCAGGTCCACGTTCGACACTTCCACGGCCGAGGCGCGCAAGTCGCCCAGGCCGCCCGAGCTCGGCTCGCCCGTCATCGGGCTGCCCGAGGTCGAGCTTTCCGCCCAGGCATTGTTGCCCAGCGGCTCAAGGCCATTCGGATTGGAGAACTTGGTCAGCACCACCTGGCCCAGGTCGCGCGTCTTGCCATTGTTATACTGGCCCTGGATCACGCCATCGGAACCCACGACGAAACGGTCCAGCTGGCCGGCCGCATAGCCATCGGCCACGGTGCGCTTTTCGCTGGTGGACGAACTGAGCTGGGTCGAATTGGTAAAGTCAACCTTGATCGCCAGGTTGGCGTTCGCGCCCGTCGCGGGGAAGACGGGCAGGTTGACCGTCACCGGCAGGGTTTGCGGCGGCGTCAGGGCCAGCATGGCGGCCTTGTCCAGGGTGCCGACGCTGTTGAACACCAGCGACGCCGACTTCACGGCGGGCACTTCCGTCACCGCGGAGATCCTGCTGTCGATCTGGTCCGGCGTGAGGCTGGAATTGACGCCGTCGGGCACGGCGCTGCCATAGGTGGCGCTGATGGCGGCCAGCTGGGCGGGGCTGGCGCCGGCAGCGGCGGCGGCGGTGCGTATGGCGACACCGGCCGCATTGCCATAGGCAACGGCGGCGGCCGTGATATTGGCGGGCACCAGCGGCACGGCCGTGACGGCAGCCTGATAGGCGGCGCGCGCGGCCAGCGAGGCGGCATCGGTTTGCGCAGCGGCTACCACTTTCGCGCTGGTGATTTCCTTGCCGTCAGTGGCCGTGTAAACATCCCAGGTATTGGTGCCCGTCTTGACGTAGAAATTGGACATGGTGTGGGAGTTGCCCAGCGAATCGTAGACGGGCACGGGGAATTGCTTGGTCCACGATTTTTGCTCGCCCACGGTGAACGGCACCACGGTCGGCATGGCCGAATTGGAATCGAGGTTGACCTGGGTATCGACCTTGGTGGTCGCCTGCGGCGCCATGTCGGACGGGTCGATCTGCAACGGCACGGTGGCGCCAGCCAGGATCTTGCCGTTCGCATCGGCCGGATAGCCCGTCAGCTGGGCTTTCTGGGCATTGACGATGAAACCGTTCTTGTCGACCTGGAACTGGCCGTTGCGCGAGTACTGGATGGCGCCGTTCACGCTGGTGCGGAAGAAACCGCCGCCGTTGATGGCGATGTCGAGCGGATTGGACGAACTTTCCAGGTTACCCTGGTTGAACAACTGCGCCACTTGCGACACGGACACGCCGATACCGGGCTGGTTGCCGCCCACGCCATACAGCGAGTTGGCATAGATGTCGGCGAACTGCGCCTGCGATTGCTTGAAACCCACGGTGGCCGAGTTGGCGATGTTGTTACCGATGACGTCCAGCGATTTGGCGGCGCCGTTCAAGCCGCTCAGGCCTTGTTGGAAAGACATTGTGTTCTCCTGGTAGAAAATAGGGGTAGAGGGTCTACGCTACAAATGAGCGGCTTACAAAATCTGTTTCACATCGGCCATGGTGATACTGCCCACGCCCGGCACATTCAACTTCACGCCACCGGCCCCCGTCGACACGCTGGCGACCGAACCGAACATCAGCGCCGCCGCATCGGTCAGCTTGGCGCCGCCCCGCTTGGCTTCGACCGAGAACGTATAGGCGCCGTCAGGCAGCACGATGTTCTTGCCGTCCTTGTCGAGCTCGGCCGTGGAGCCGTTCCAGCCCAGCGGCAAGGTACCCGCGTCCTGCGCACCCAGGTCGATGGAATGGACTTCCTTGCCCGCACTGTTGTAGATGGTGACCTTGACGCTGTCGGCCGGCGTCGCCAGGTCCACGCCCAGCAGGGCCGCGCTCTTGCTCAGGTTGATGCTCTTGCCTGCAGTCAAGACGCCGTGGCCGATAATATTGGCCGCCTGCATGGATTCGGCTTGCTGGTAGCTGGTCTTGAGCGTTTCCAGCGTGGTATTGAGCTTGTTGACACCCGTCACCGTGGACAGCTGGGCCAACTGGCTGGTCAGCTGCGCATTGTCCAGCGGGTTCATCGGATCCTGGTTTTGCAGCTGTGTCACCAGCAGGGTCAGGAATTTGTTCGTTTCTTCCTCGACGCTGCCTTTCGCGGCCGTCGTCTTCTTCGGATTCATCGTCGCCATCAGGTCGGTGGTGACGGTTTTGCTCGTATCGATGGTTGCCATAATGGTCAGTCAGCCTTATTGGCCGATGGTGAGGGTTTTCAGGAGCAGCGACTTGGCCGCGTTCATGGTTTCCACGTTGGTCTGGTACGAGCGCGAGGCCGACAGCATGTTGACCATCTCGTCGACCGTATTCACGTTGGGCATGGTGACGTAGCCCTTCTCGTCGGCCAGCGGATTCTTCGGGTCGTAGACCAGCTTCATCGGCGACGGATCTTCGATCACTTTCTGCACCTTGACGGCCGTGGCGCCGTTGGCCATGGGCACGGCTTCGAACACCACCTGCTTGGCGCGGTAGGCTTCGCCCGTGGCGCTGGTGGCGCTGTCGGCATTGGCCAGGTTGCTGGCCACCGTGTTCAGGCGCTGCGCCTGGGCGCTCATGGCCGAACCGGAAACATTGAAAATATTAAATAGCGACATGATTATTGTCCTCCCTGGATGGCCGTCAGCATGCCCTTGATCTGCGAGTTGAGGAACGTTACGGCCGCCTCGTAGCGGATGGCGTTATCGGCAAAGGCATTGCGCTCGAGGTCCATGTCGACCGTGTTGCCATCGACGGCGCCCTGAGCCGGCGCGCGGTACAGCAGCGGCGTGCCGTCGGCCAGGGTCTCGACCCTGCCGCCCGTGCTGCTTCCCACCGCGGCGGCGACGCCCTTGCCCGGCATATGCTGCGGCGCCGTGCCCTTCAGGGCCGGCGGCACGCCATCCTTGCGCGCCATCGCCCCCTTCAGCGCGCTGGCGAAATCGACGTCGCGCGCCTTGTAGTTGGGCGTGTCCGCATTGGCGATATTCGAGGCGAGCAATTCCTGGCGCGTCGAGCGCAGGCTCAGCGCCGTCTCGTTGAAGCGCATGTAATCGTCGAGTTTCCCTATCATGTCAGGCTCCGGAAAGATCTGCCACTGGCGCCTGAGATGGCGGAAGGATGGCGGTATAGTGATGACAGGAAACATAGTACGGCGCCCGCCGGCACGACCATCGCCGGATCAGACCGTACTTTTACCCCTTAATCGTCGCTTCAAACGGGGCGGCGCGCACTATCATGGCACTATTCCAGAGGCCTATACCATGAAAACACCGCTTGCTTTCTTCTTCGCTCTTGCCGTCCTGCCACTGCTGGCGCAGGCGCAAAACGCCGGCCGGCAGACGCCGGAAGCGCTGCGCAACAGCGTGGAACAATTCCTGCAGGTGCAAAGCAACGGTTTGCCGGGCAAGGTGACGGTCACCGTCGGCGCCGTCGATCCGCGCCTGAACCTGGCCGCCTGCCCCGCGCCGCAAGCCTTCATGGCGCCTGGCGCGCGCGCCTGGGGCAAGACCACCGTGGGCGTGCGCTGCACGGCCCCCTCCAACTGGACCATCTATCTGCAGGCGAACGTGGCTGTCGTGGGCGACTATGTGGCCAGCGCCGTGCCGCTGGCGCAAGGGCAAGCCATCGATGCCAGCCAGCTGGTGACGATGCAAGGCGACCTGGCAGCATTGCCGGCAGGCATCGCCACAGACATGGCCCAGGTGGTGGGCGCCAGCACGAATATTTCCTTGCCGCCAGGCACGCCGATGCGCCTCGACACCCTGCGCCGCAAGCCGGTGGTGATGCAGGGCCAGCTGGTGCGCGTCGTTTCCAGCGGCAACGGTTTCCAAGTGGCATCAGAAGGACGCGCCATCGGCAGCGCCGGCGACGGTCAGACGGTACAGGTACGCACGCAGAGCGGCCAGCAGATCAGCGGCGTGGCGCGGGCTGGCGGCATGGTGGAGGTCGCCTTTTAAACTCGGATGGACAGCGATATTGTGGTCTTGCGCACTAAAGTTTCGGAAGAAGGTGCCGATAATGACACATATCCCGGAGTTTTTTGACTTCGACCAGACGAGGATCACGCTGTGAAAATTACCGATAACACCATTAAAAGCAATCCCGGCCTGCCGGTGGCGCCCGCGAATACCTCGGGCGCCCGGAATGCCGAGAAAGCCCAGGCAACACCGACAACGTCGGACAATGTACGCCTGTCGCCGCAAGGACAGGCATTAGCGGCCAGTGCAACTGCCGGCAGCGGCGCCGTGTTCGACACGAAGAAAGTCGAACGCATCAAGCTGGCGATCGCCGACGGCCAGTTCCAGGTCAACTCTGAAAAAGTGGCGGACGGTCTCCTCGACACGGTCAAGGACTTGCTGCACTCACGAAATAGATAGGTTACCTCATGCAATCAGTGACTCCGTTTTCCAGCCTGCGCGACGAGCAACAGCTCATGACCACATTGCTGGCATTGATGAAAGAAGAACAGCGGCATCTGGTTGCGGCTGACATCGATGCAATCACGGAGCTCACGGCCCGCAAAACGGCGCTCGTCGGACAATTGAGCCAGCTGGCGGCGCAACGCCACCAGGCGCTGGCGGCGGCGGGCTTCACGGCCGCCGAAGCGGGCATGGAAGACTGGCTGGTCAGCACCAGCGATGCCGAGGCGGCGCCCCTGTGGAAAGCCCTGCTCGAGACGACGCGCGAAGCGAAGGAACAGAACCGGCTGAACAGCCTGCTGGTCAACAAGCACATGCTGCACACGCAAGGCGCCCTGAACGCCATGCGCCCCACTGCCCAAAGCGGCAATTTCTACGGCCCCAGCGGCCAACCGATGGCAAACACGGCCAGCCGGCGCGTCGTCATCGGCTAAGCGTCTTCCCGTTTCACCTCCAGCGCGGGGAACAGCAGCGACAGGCACAGCAATAAGCCATTGCTGCACGTCTGACGCCGTCTAGAACAGCGGCCCCATACCACGGCCATCGCGAACATTATCGACGTACCGCCCCACCTTCAGCGAGACTGCGGCGGAGCCGGCATGCCCGCATTCCCTCCACAACGCCGCACGCAGAAACAACAGCGCCTCCTTCACACGCCCACACATTTGAGCACGCTCAAACTTGAGGGGAATGATGACTATATGCTAATCCCTAGCATACGCCGCACCAATACATGGTGGGACTTTCCTCGCCGACACGAACATCGTTCCCGCAGGCATAGCTAATCCATTGCACGCGTCCAGCTTGCGCTTTTGCGCTGCACCATGACGCACACCACTTCAACTGCAAGTACACAGGAGCATGATATGAACTCTCTCTCAGTAACTAAGGCTGGCGCGGCGCTGCTGCTCGGCTGCGCCCTGCTGGCGCCAGCCGCGCAGGCCGAAACGCAAGCCGTGTTCTACAACCATCTCGTATCGACGGCCGTGGTGGCCACGCCGCTGCTGGCGCAAGACACCTTGTTCGTCGACACCTTCACGACGGAGCGCGGCTCGCTGCTGCAAACGACCACGTTTACGGTCGGCGCCGGCGTGCAGTCGTTCACGGGCAACGCCGCCTGGCTGGTCACGGGCGCCAGCGAATTCGGTCCCCGCCTGACTGGCGTCAACATTGACTTGTTCGACTCCAGCCATAACCTGGTGCAGTCGGATACCTTCACCGGCGTGCTGGGCGCGTTTGCCCATTCGACTTTCAACGGCCTGCTGGGACCTGGCACCTATACCCTGGTGGCAAGCGGCCTCGGCGTGCGCGATTCCGTGCTGGACATTTCCATCACGACGGCCGTGCCGGAACCGGCAACCTACGGCATGCTGCTGGCGGGACTGGGGCTGATCGGGTATAGCGTACGGCGCCGCAAGACGGCTGCCTGACCCGCACCCGGCGCCCGCCAGCACCGCCGTAGCCGGCATACCTGGCGCCGGTGCGGCGACGCCCTGGACGGACTGGCTTATGCACGGGCCAGCCTAGGCAGGGGCTGGCCTACGCACTCAACCGTGCGTGGGCCGGCCCGTATGCTGGCGGAATTTCGCGGCGATGCCATTCGCCTTGCTCAGGGCGGCGGCCTGCTGCTCGGGTGTCAACTCGTTTTGCAGCCAGTGCCAGTAGCTGTCCTGGTAGGGATTCATGGTGCCGGGCGTGAGGATGTCGTCGTAGACCATGCGCAGGGCCAGCAGGTAGCCATACGCTTGCGGCGCGTCTTTCTGCACCACGTCGCCATCGCGCAGATAGGCCATCATCAGGGTCGACACGCTGGTCAGTTCCGCCTCATCCGCCTGCGCCGTCAGCTGGGCGATCGCTTGCCGCTTCCATGCCTGCACCAGCGGATCATCGGGACGGTTGCGCAGCGCGCTGCGGTCGCCGAACGGGCCTTCCGACAGGAACAAGGTAGCCGCGCCCGGCACGCCGCCTTGCGCGGCAGTGGCAAGGTAGCCGAGGCGGTCCTCGCGCTGGCGCTGCGTCAGGCCCGCGCACAACTGCTGCTGGGCGGTTTTTTCTCCCACCGTCATCTCGCGCCCCAACTCGAATTCCATCCCCGGCAAGCGGCTTTCGCGCTGGAAAACGATGCAGTCGTCGATCAGGTTGTAGGCCGCATACGCGTCCTCCGGTTTGCCGCTGGCGCCCAGGCGTTCGAGCCGCTGTGCCAGGGACACGACAACGGGCGCGGCATCGGCGACCGGGGTGGCGTCGATATTCAAATACGACGCCAGGCTGCGTCCCGCCGGCGCGCTGGCGGCAGCGGTGGCGCCAGTGTCCGGCGCGCCGCCATCGGGTGCGGGCCAGTACACGAGCGCCAGCACTGCCGCGATGGCAGCGGCGATGGCGATACCGGTCAGTTTGCTGTTCATATGAGGTGGCGCATAAAAGGAAATGCACGTTACCACAGGCGCACGGCAGCGGGCCGCACGCCTGTGCACGCTCAGCCGCCGGCCTTTTTCGGCTGGTGGCCCAGCTTGGCCAGCGCCGCCATCACCGTTTCGACATGGTCGCCCTGCACTTCGATCACGCCATCCTTGACCGTGCCGCCCGAGCCGCATTGCGTGCGCAGCTGCTTGCCCAGCAGGGCCAGCGCGATGGCGTCCAGCGGCAAGCCTTTCACCACGGTCACGCTCTTGCCGCCGCGGCCCTTGGTCTGGCGCGACACGCGCACCACGCCATCACCCGCCGGCGCCGACTTGGCTAGCGCCTTGCACGCGCATTGCGCCAGCGGCTGGCGGCAGGCGGGACACATGCGGCCCGTTTCAGTGGAATAGACGAGACCGCCCAGGGAGCTGCTTTTCATGACGGAGAAATAAAAGAATGGAAAGGCCGCGATTGTACCAAGCGGCGGGGGTCAGTCGGCCGGTGCCGGCGCCACAGGCGCCGTCGGCACTTCCGTCACCGTTTCCGGGATGCCCGAGAGGATCGTCACGGCGACCCGGCGGTTGCGCGCGCGCCCTTCCGGGGTTTCGTTGGGCGCCACGGGGATATTGTCGGCGTGGCCCACGGCCGTCAGGCGCGACGCCTTGACGCCGCTGGCGATGAACAGGCGCACCACGGCGCTGGCGCGCGCGGCCGACAATTCCCAGTTCGAGGCAAAATTGGAATTGCTGATCGGCTGCACGTCCGTATGGCCTTCCACCTGCACGTCGTGCGTGTCATCCTTGAGCAGCACGGCGACGGCGCGCAGGGCCTGGTCCGATTCCGTCGTCAGGCGCGCCGCGCCCGGGTCGAACAGCACGCTGGCATTGATTTCCACGCTCACGCCGCGGCTCGTCTGCGTGACCCGCACCTTGCCTTCCTTGACCAGCGGCGCCAGGGTCGACGTCAAGTCCTGCGCCAGGCGCGTCATGTGTTCGCGCTCGCGGCGGATGGCTTCCGTGCGGCGTTTCAGGGCGGGGTTCGGCAGCGGGATCGCCTGCGGCGCTTCCATGATGATGGGCGGCGCGCCCTTTTCCAGGCTGAAGGCCTGGCCGATGGCATTCTGGAAGACGCGGTATTTGCCTTCGTTGACTTGCGAAATCGCGTACATCACGACGAAGAAGGCGAACAGCAAAGTGATGAAGTCGGCGTACGAGATCAGCCAGCGGTCCTGGTTGTCCGGTTCCTCGTCATACTTCCTGCGCGCGCGCCGCATCATGGTCAGTGCTCGCTCAGTGCTCGTGAAGCAGACTGGACACGCGCTCTTCGATGATGCGCGTATGGTCGCCCGTGGCGATGTCGTACAGCACGGCGGCCGTGATTTCATACTGCAGCACGCGGCGCGAGACGATGGCCTTGAGCTTGTTCGCCACCGGCAGGAACAGCAGATTGGCCAGGCCCACGCCATAGATCGTGGAAACAAAAGCCACGGCGATACCGCTGCCCAGTTTGCTCGGGTCGGTGAGGTTTTCCATCACGTGGATCAGGCCCAGCACGGCGCCCAGAATGCCGATGGTGGGCGAATAGCCGGCCGCCGATTCCCACACCTTGACGGCCTGGCGCTCGGCCATTTCGTAGGCGGAGATTTCCACGTCGAGCAGCTGGCGCAGCTTGTCGGGCGCGATGCCGTCGACGATCATGCGCAAACCCTTGGCGTTGAAGCGGTCGGCCGTGTTTTCCATCAGGCGCTCGAGCGCCAGCGGACCGTCGCGGCGCGCCGTCAGACTCCATAGCCCGATGTCGCGCGCCAGCGCGGCGCGCGTGTCCGCGGGCGGCAGGAAGACCCAGCGCAGCATTTCCAGGCCGCGCACGAAGGTGCGCAACCGCGTCTGCAGCAGCACGGCGCCGAAGGTGCCGATGATGACGATGGCAAAGGCGGCCGGCTGCAGCAGGGAGGCCATCTTGCCGCCTTCCAGTGCCTGGCCGACCAAGAGGCCCGCCAGCGCCAGCGCCAGCCCGATTACGCTGGACCAGTCCACGCCTGCTCCCTCAAGGTTGCGCGCAGGCGCGCGACGGCCTGGGTATGCAGCTGCGAGACGCGCGATTCGGATACGCCCATCACCGCGCCGATCTCCTTCAGGTTCAGCTCTTCTTCGTAATACAGGCCCATGAGTATTTTCTCGCGTGGTGGCAGCGCGTCGATGGCATCGATCACGGATTGCCGGAAATCGGTATCGAGCAGGGAACGCAAGGGGTCGCTGTCCTCATCCACGCAGTGGCGGTCGAGGAAGCTGTCATTGCCGTCCGGGTCATGAAAGTCTTCGTAATACACGAGCTGATGGCCGCCGCCGTCGCCCAGCATTTCCTGGTAGTCGGCCAGCGACATCTTGAGCAGTTTCGCCACTTCCGATTCCGTCGGCGGATGGCCGAGGCGCTGCTGCAAGGTGCTCATCGCTTCCTCGATCTTGCGCATGTTCTGGCGCATGCTGCGCGGCAGCCAGTCGCTGGTGCGCAATTCGTCGAGCATGGCGCCGCGGATGCGCAGCACGGCATACGTCTCGAACTGCGCGCCATGCGTCTCTTCATAGCGGCTAATGGCATCGAGCAGGCCGATCATGCCGGCCTGGATCAGGTCATCGACCTCGACCGAAGGCGGCAATTTCGCCTTCATATGGTGCGCCAGACGCTTCACCAGCGGAATGTGCTCCGTCAGCAAATAGTCCTTGTTCGATTTCCCTTTGACCGTGTACATAGGCTGCTTATTGTTTTCTCATCTTATCTGGTGCTACGCTTCGATTCAGGCGCTGAACTGGTGCGGGCTCCCCGTCTGGTACAAGGTACCGCCGAGCACCGGCGCCGCCGAACGGGCCAGCCGCTCGGCCAGTCCGCGAAACGCCACCGAGGCACCGGCCAGCGGAAACGCATCGACCACGCTGCGGCCCAGGCGCGCCGCGCGGTGCAGATATTCATCGGCAGGCACCGACCCCATCGAGGTCAGCTTCACGGCCAGGTAGCGGCTCGCCGCCTGCGCCATATTATCGTATACCACTTTTGCCTCGGATTCGGAAGCGCCCGTGACGAGAATGCCGAACGGACGGCGCCCCAGTTCCTGGCTCAGGCGCTTGATCAGGCAGTACGCCGCCTTGATCGAGGTGGCGCTGGTTGACACTTGCACGACGATATCCGACGAGGCCATCAAGGGCACGGGGAAGCAATCGCCGTCGTCGGCCACGACGCCGTCGACCAGCACGATGCCGCTCTGGCGCGCCAGCACCTCGAAAGTCTTGCCCAGGCGGCGCAGTTCGTCCTCGCCCGCATAGTCCATGCTGTCCATCAGGTGGTTGCGCGCGCCCAGGCTGGCCACGCCGAAGCCTTGCGGCACCTGGTGGATGACCTGATTCAAGCCGCACTGCTGGCGCGCCACGTCGCGCAGGCTGGCGCCGTGCGCCAGTCCCAGGCGCGCCGCCACGCCATCGCTGCCGCCGCTGGCGTCAAGCAGCAGCACGTCATTGCCGCCATAGGCGAGCGACGCGCCCAGGTTGACCAGCATGGCGCCCTTGTCGTCCTGCGGCGTGGCCGAGAGGAACGTCATGACGCGCGGCTGCGGGCCGGCCAGCATGCGGCGCAAGCCCTCGGCCTGGTCGAAATCGAAGTTAGCCAAGATGCACCCCGCGCGCTTCATTGTTGCGGGCGGCCGCCTGCGCCATCAAGAGCGGCAGTTCGGCGTCGGAAAACTGCGTGGCCGCCGAGTCGCGCTTGAGCTTGAAGGCGCGATCGATCAGGTAGCCGCGGTCGGCCAGGTACAGGTCTTCCGGCACGCGCTGGCCGTTCGACACATAAAACAGGTTCAGCTTCTGGCGGATCACCACGTCGAGCACATTGCCGATCGACGCCGCTTCATCGAGCTTGGTCATGATGCAGCCGGCCAGGCCGCTGCCTTGATACGCGCGCACCACTTCGTTGAGGGTTTCCTGCGTCGCCGTCGAGTTCAGGCACAGCAAACGCTTCACGTCGGCGCCGGCGCCCGACAGCATGGCCACCTGTTCCGTCACCATCTGATCGCGCTGGCTCACGCCCACCGTATCGATCAGCACCGTGTGCTTGTTCTTGAGTTCCTTCAGGGCGATGCGCAAGTCCGCCTCGTCCTTCACCGAATGCACCATCACGCCGAGGATCTTGCCGTAGATGCGCAGCTGTTCGTGCGCGCCGATACGGTAGGCGTCAGTGGTGATCAGGGCCAGCTTTTCCGGGCCGTGGCGCATCACGCAGCGGGCGGCCAGCTTGGCCGTGCTGGTGGTCTTGCCGACGCCGGTCGGGCCGACCAGCGCGAACACGCCGCCCTGCTCCAGCATGGCGTCTTCGTTGGCCACCGTGTTCAGGTTGCGGCTCAGGACGGTCTTGATCCAGCGCATGCTTTGCGCACCGTCGAGACCGGCGGGCAGCTTGTCGATCAGGTAGCGCGCCAGGCTGGCCGAAAAGCCGGCGGCCAGCATTTCGCGCAGCACGACGGCTTTTTGCGGCTCGCGCTGCTGCGTCGAACCCCACGAAATTTCCGCCAGCTGGGTTTCCATCATGCCGCGCATGGCGCGGATTTCATTCATCATGCCGCTCATCTCGGCGGCGGCGTTTTCCTTGACGTGGGCCAGTGCGCTGGCCATCATCTGCTGCATGCGGGCCATGTCCACTGGCTCGCCGGCTGCCTGGCGCGGCGCGGCGGGACGCGGCGCGGCCGGGCGCTGGGCCGGGGCGGTCGGACGCTGCGGCGTGGCGAACTGGGTCTGCAACTGGGGACGGGGCTGGGCCATTTCGGACGCGGCCGGCGGCGACGCCAGCGATGCGGCGTCGTCCTTGGCCAGCGCGTGGATNGGGACGCGGCGCGGCCGGGCGCTGGGCCGGGGCGGTCGGACGCTGCGGCGTGGCGAACTGGGTCTGCAACTGGGGACGGGGCTGGGCCATTTCGGACGCGGCCGGCGGCGACGCCAGCGATGCGGCGTCGTCATTGGCCAGCGCGAGGATTTCCACCACGCCATCGGCCTGGCGGTTCGACAGAATCACGGCATCGGGGCCCAATGCTTCGCGCACCTTGCGCAGCGCATCGCGCGACGAGGCGCCCGTAAATTTCTTCACATTCATGACCGGCCTCCCAAGGCGGGGGTGGCGCAATATGGGCTGAACTGTGTGACCATCATCGACTCCTGTTGCTTGGGTGCTGTCTTCCTCATGGACACAGATCACCCGGACAGTTTCCATTATTAGCGATGCTTGCAGGAAATGATCGAAGGAACAGGACGGGAAAGTACCCGTTATTCAGTTTGCCGGCAGGAAATTGATGTTTATTTGACCAAAAGCAAGGGCTGAGAAGCTGGGGTCAGACTCCCTCGCACGTTGGCGATGACCTTCCTGTTGGCCGTGTTGAGGGTCTGACCCCGGCATTAACTATGCCGACTACTGCGCGCCCACCAGGCTGGTAACGCGGATCGTCTTGGTTTCCGGCACTTCCGCATGCGACAGCACTTTGAGCTGCGGCAAGGCGCGGCGCAGGAAACGCGACAGCAAGGCGCGCAGCGGCGCCGGCACCAGCAGCACGGGCGTCAGGCCCAGCGCTTCCTGCTGCTGCGCGGCCAGGCCCGCCTGGTGCGCGATGGTGTCGGCCAGGCCCGGCTCGATGCCGGCGCCGTCGCCGCCATTGCCCATCGCTTGCATCAGCAGGCGTTCCAGGCGGCTGTCGAGGGTCATCACGGACAGCTCGGCCGCGCCGGGGAACAGCTGCTGCACGATGGCGCGACCCAGGCCCACGCGCACCAGCGCCGTCAGGTCGTTCGGGTCTTGCGTATGGACCGTGTGCTCGGCCAGGGTTTCGATGATGGTGCGCATGTCGCGGATGTGCACGCCCTCGGCCAGCAGGTTCTGCAGCACTTTCTGCAGGGCCGACAGCGACAGCATCTTCGGCACCAGGTCTTCGACCAGGCGCGGCGACTCCTTGCCCAGGTGGTCGAGCAAGGACTGCACTTCCGCGCGGCCCAACAGCTCGGACGCATGCGAGGTGATCAGGTGGTTCAGGTGCGTGGCCACCACGGTGCCCGCGTCGACGACCGTGTAGCCCATCGATTGCGCCTGGTCGCGCAGGCTGGCGTCGATCCAGGTGGCGGGCAAGCCGAAGGCGGGGTCGTTCGTGGCCAGGCCCGGCAAGGTGCCGCTGGCCATGCCGGGATTGATGGCCAGGAACTGGCCGTTAAACGCTTCGCCCACGCCCACTTCCACACCCTTGAGCGTGATGCGGTAGGCGGACGGCTTCAATTCCAGGTTGTCGCGGATATGCACGGGCGGCGCCAGAAAGCCCACTTCCTGGGCGAACTTCTTGCGGATGCCCTTGATGCGCTTGAGCAATTCGCCGCCCTGCGTCTTGTCGACCAGGGGGATCAAACGGTAGCCCACTTCCAGGCCCAGGGTATCGACGGGCATGATGTCTTGCCAGCTGGCTTCTTCCTGCTCGGGCGCCACCGTGGCTGGCGGCGCTTCGGCCGGCTTTTCGGCCGCCGCTTTTTCCTGCGTGCGCTTCTTGCTGATCAAATACGCGGCACCGGCCAGCAGCGAGGCCAGCAGGATGAAGACCATGTTCGGCATGCCGGGGATCAGGCCCATGCCGCCGATGATGCCGGCGGTAATGTACAAGACTTGCGGTTTTGCAAACAATTGGCCCACCAGCTGGGTGCCGATGTCCTGTTCGCTGGCCACGCGCGAGACGACGATACCGGCCGCCGTGGAAATGATCAGCGAAGGAATCTGCGCCACCAGGCCGTCACCGATGGCCAGCAGGGTGTAGTTCTTCAGTGCATCGGCAAAGCCCATGTCGTGCTGCAGCAAGCCCACCAGCAGGCCGCCGATGATATTGATGACGGTCACCATGATGCCGGCGATGGCGTCGCCGCGCACGTATTTGCTGGCACCGTCCATGGCGCCGTAGAATTCCGCTTCCTGCGCCACTTCCGTGCGGCGGCGGCGCGCTTCGTCTTCGCCGATCAGACCGGCGTTCAGGTCGGCATCGATGGCCATCTGCTTACCCGGCATGGCGTCCAGCGCGAAGCGGGCGCCCACCTCGGCGATACGGCCAGCGCCCTTGGTCACGACGGTAAAGTTGATGATCGTCAAAATAATGAAGACCACGATACCGACCGTATAGTTGCCGCCAATCAGGAAATGACCGAACGCTTCGATCACTTTACCGGCCGCGTCGGCGCCCGTATGGCCTTCCGTCAGCACGACGCGCGTGGACGCCACGTTGAGCGACAGGCGCAGCATGGTCGACACGAGCAAAATGGTCGGGAAGGCCATGAAGTCGAGCGGTTTGACCGTGTACAGCGCCGTCAGCAGCACGATGATGGACAGCGCGATATTAAAGCTGAAGAAAATGTCGAGGATGAAGGCAGGCAGCGGCAACACCATCATCGCCAGCAGCATGATGATGATGACCGGCGCGGCGACGCCCTTGCTGGCGTTGCCTTTCAATCCGCTGAGCCAGGCTGGCATGGTCAAGCCGTTCATGGTGTGCTTCCTTTATTCTTGTCTGCCGCGTCTGCTGCGGGTTTGGTCTGCGATGCGGGGTCGAGCGGGTCGAGCTCGGGCGGCACGTCGAGTTTTTTCGGCTTGTCGGGGCGCTCGCCATGGCCGTTGCCGTAGCTGCGCAGCTGGAACACGTAGGCCAGTACTTCGGCCACGGCGCCGTACAGCGCCTCGGGAATCTCGTCGCCGATGTCCGTGTGCTTGTACAGCGCGCGCGCCAGCGCTGGCGCTTCCAGGATAGCGACCTTGTGTTCGCCCGCCAGTTCGCGGATCTTCGCCGCCACTTCGTCGATGCCCTTGGCCACCACCTGCGGCGCGCCGCGCGAATTCTCGCCATACTTCAAGGCCACCGCGTAGTGGGTAGGATTGGTCACCACCACGTCGGCCGTCGGCACGTCGGCCATCATGCGGCGGCGCGACATTTCATGCTGCATCTGGCGTATCTTCGCCTTGATCTGCGGATTGCCGTCCGACTCCTTGGCCTCTTGCTTGACTTCCTGCAAGGACATTTTCATCTTGTTGGCGTAGTGCCACATCTGGTACGGACCGTCGATGGCGGCGATCAAGCCCAGCGCGCCGACGATCAGCAGGAAGGCCGTGATCAGCAGGCTGATCAGATGGGCCGAACCGGCACGCAAGGATTCCACCGACAGGCCCAGCACGGCATCCTTTTGATGCTGCATCACCATCCAGGCAACGACGCCGACGACGAGGGTCTTGGCGATGGCCTTGAGCAGCTCCACCAGCGCATTCTTCGAAAACATATTGCCCAGGCCGCGAATCGGGTTGAGCTTGCCAAAATTGGGGGTAAATGCCTTGGAACTGAACAGCCAGCCGCCCACCAGCACGGGCGACGCCAGGGCGACGAGCATGATGGCCGCGGCGTACGGCAAGCAGGTCAGCAGAACGGAACCCACGTCGTAGCCGATGCGCAACATCATCGCGTCGGGATTGAGGATTTGCTCCCGGTCCAGGGTCAGCCCGGACACCATGACAGCCGTCAGCCGCCGCACGATGGCGTCGCCGGCAAACCACAGGCAGCAGCCGGACGCCATCAACACCGTAAACGTGGCCACTTCACGCGATCGCGGAACGTCGCCTTCCTCACGCGCCTGCTCGAGGCGCTTCGGTGACGCGGCTTCGGTCTTTTCTGCGTCGCTGTCTTCCGACATCAATCAACTCCGGTGAAGTCCTGCGGCCTGGCTAGGCGCAATACGGACTGGGCATGACGCATTATCGGCGCAATCAGCACCACGCCATCAAGGGAAAAGGAGGGCGAATCCCCTGCTTTTCCTTTGCCGGGATGAAACAAGGCGCCGCAGGCGCCCATTTTCTCGGGCCCCTAACGATTTTTTCGTGCCTCGGCCTGTTTCACCGCTTGCTCTATCGCACCGAACAAGGATTTACCGTCGTCACCCAGCATTTCCAAACGAACTACATCGCCAAACAGCAAGTACGGCGTGCTGGCGACGCCATCGGCGACCATCTCCTGGTTACGTCGCTCAACGATACTGGAAAAACCCTTCTTGACTTCCTTGTTGGCGACCCCGCCCGCGCTGACCACGCTGCCGGCGCGCGCATTGCGCGTCTGGCACAGATGGGCGAGCAATTGCGGGTAATTGAACGCCATGTCGGCACCCGCGTGGGGCTGGCCCGTCAACTTGCCGTTCAGGCTGCAACGCAGCGCGTAATGCACCTTGCCGCCGCGCCAGGCATCGCCCAGTTCGTCGGGCGTGATGGCGACAGGCGAGCAGGCCATGGCCGGTTTCGCCTGCAGGAAGCCGTAGCCGCTCGCCTGCTCGTCCGGCGCCAGGTTGCGCAAGCTGATGTCGTTGACCAGCATCAACAGCTTGATGTTCAGGTGCGCCTGGTCCGGCGTCGAACCCATGGCCACATCGTCCGTGATGGCGGCGATGCCCGCTTCGTAATCGATACCCCACTGCTCGTACGCCAGGGCGATGTCGTCGTGGGCGCCGAGGAAATCGTCGCTGGCGCCCTGGTACATCCTGGGAGCGTCGCGCAGATTGGCCGGCGCCTCGGTTCCGGCCGCCTTGCAGGCCCGCTCGATCTGCTGCAGGTAGGAAGCCCCGGCCACGCGCAAGCTGCTGCGCGGCAAGGGCGCCATGCAGTTGGCGGGATCGAACTCGAAGGCGCGATGGCCGCGGCCGCTATTGATGGTCTGGTACAGCAGATCGAGCTGGGGCGCGATGAAACTCCAGTCGTCGAGCGCCTTTTGCAGGGTCGAGGCGATGCCATCGGCCAGATGGGCCGTTTTCAGATCGCGCGAGACGACGGCCAGCTGGCCATCGCGCGTGCCATCCTTCAGGGTAGCTAATTTCATGTGCGGGAAGCTTCGTCAAATGCAGGCAATTAGAGGTCAAAGACGCCAAAAAGCCGGGGAATTCCCGGCTTGGGCCATCAGGAGGGATTTACGCCAGCAGCGCGATCTGCTCGGGCGTCAGGTAGCACCACTCGCCTTCGGCGATGCCCAGCGATTCCAGGGTCAGGCTGCCGATGGCGGAACGGTGCAGCGCGCTGCAATGGTTGCCGGCGGCGGCCAGCATGCGCTTGACCTGGTGGTACTTGCCTTGCTCGAGCACGATTTCCAGCTGATGCTCGCCCCGCTTGACGCAGACGAGGGCCGCCAGCGGCGCCGGTTCGTCGTGCAATTGCACGCCGGCCAATAGCAGGGCCACCAGTTCATCGGTTACGGGCTCTTGCGTAGTGGCCTGGTAAATCTTGGGAACGTGGCGCTTCGGCGACGATTGTGCATGGATAAATGGGCCATCGTCGGACATCAGCAGCATGCCGGTCGTATCGTGGTCGAGCCGGCCGACGGGCTGGACTTCGCGCCAGGTGAACTGTTCCGGCAGCAGGGTCAGCACGCCAGGATGATGGCTGGGCTTGCGCGAGCATTCGAAGTTGGCAGGCTTGTTCAGCGCCAGGTAGAGCTGCGCGCGGTAGACCCACTCTTCTTCGAACACGTGCAGCACCAGGCCGTCGGTCTCGACGGTGGTGCGGTAATTGGTCTGGGTGACGCCATCAATGACGACATCGCCATCTTCGATAAGGGAACGGCAATATTTACGGGTGCCAAAACCCTGCGATTGCAGGATGCGGTCTAGGGATAATTTACTCATGGGCGTGACTTTACCAGAAGCGGCTGGCAGCGTGAAGCGGCCCCATACCAGGCCGCCGAGGTCGCACCAGCCTTGCGCAGGCACAGATGAGCTGAAGTGCAAGGTGAGATTTCGATATAAATGGTCAATTCCTTTGAGAAATATCAAGCGCTCGGAATATCGCATTGATAGACTGAAACTTCGTTAGGAATCCGCCTAACGCGCTTTAGGAATAATAACCAGGCAACGACTCACAAGGACATTGTATGAAGCATACCGATACCATCGCCTTAGAAGGCAGCATCGCCGACATGCGCCAGCGCATCGCTACGGAACAGGCGGCCATGCACAAGGTCAGACTCGGCGTGGCGCGCTGGAGCAACACCCCTGCGCAGCAGGACGGGGACGCCACGCCATCGCCAGCAAGCCAGACGCGCTGGCATGCCGAGGCCCAATGCCATTTCATGTGCTGGCTGGAGCTGGGCGGTTTTGCGCAGACGGATGCGGAAACCGAGAACCTGCCGACGCCCGCCATGGCGAACACGCCGCCTGACATCAGTTCCGGCGCCAACGCCAGCACCACCGCGACGCCGGTCCGGCACGCAAGCAGCGTACCCGCGCACTGCAACGGCTGCGCCGCCTGAAACCGGCCTATCCAACCCGCCATGCCCTGCCCTCGCATGCCTGCCTTGCCAGCACGCCCAGACACAACATCCGATAACACCGGTCTATCCGGCACGCACGACGCACAAAAGGAAACGGCAGCATTGCGCCGCCGTTCCCAAGCCCCATCGGGACTTTAGTGAGGAATGTAAATTCACTCAAAACCACATCTGCGATGCGGCGAGTAGTTCCAAGACCTGCCAATCAAGTTAGTACTGACAACATAGTTGATATATCGCCCCTCCTTGAAAAGAACTACGCCTTCACTATAGCCCAAGCAGCCCCATTTTCAAGCCAATTTACCACCTAATTGAAAATCATTCTCGACTGGCTTGCCTGCCAGCCAAGAGTGATGTCATCAGCGCAACGCCGGTTGTGATTGCTGCACGGCCGCCTTCATGGCGCCCGCGCCCATGGCGGCGCCAAACTTTTTCAGCACGCGCTCCGGCAAGCCTTCATGTTGCGTGTAGTCGACGATGTCTTCCGCCTTGACGACGTCACGCGCCACGCTGTCGACCGTGCCGAAATCGTCTGCCAGACCCATTTCCACGGCTTTTGCGCCCGTCCAGTACAGACCCGAGAAGGTATCGGCCGTTTCCTTCAGGCGCTTGCCCCGTCCCGTCCGCACCACCTCGATGAACTGCTGGTGGATTTCATTGAGCATGCCTTGCGCATACGCCTTGTGTTTTTCGCTCAGGGGGCTGAACGGGTCCATGAAGCCCTTGTTCTCGCCCGCCGTCAGCAAACGCCGCTCGACGCCGACCTTTTCCATCACGCCCGTAAAGCCGAAGCCATCCATCAGCACGCCGATCGAGCCGACCACGCTGGCCTTGTTGACGTAGATGCGGTCGGCGGCGGCGGCGATGTAATAGCCGCCCGAGGCGCACATTTCATCGACCACCACATATAAAGGCTTGTCCGGATAGCCTTTGCGCAGGCGCTGCATCTCGTCGACGATCATGCCGGCCTGCACGGGACTGCCGCCCGGGCTATTAATATGCAGCACCACGGCCACCGAGCCGCTATCGGAAAACGCCTTGTCCAGCGCGGGGATGACGACGGCGGCCGAGCCGCTGCCTTCGGACTCGATGGCGCCGCTGATATCGATCAGGGCCGTGTGGCGGCCCAGGGTTTCGCTGTCGTCGGCCGTGTTGTAGTCATAAAACACCCACAGCGCAAACAGCACGATCAGCAGGCCGAAGACCTTGAAGAAGATGCTCCAGCGGCGGTGCGCGCGCTGTTCTTGCAAAGTGGCAAATACCAGCTTTTCCAGCACGTCGCGCTCCCAGTTGCCCGCAGGAGTACCGTGGCCGGCGGCTGGCGCGCTGCTGTCCAGCTTGTCATTCGTGTTATCGCTCATGGTTCACTTTGTTTAAATTGCAATAATGCCTGCACTCTGCTTCAGGCCGGCAGCGGCTGGACATACTCGTCGGGCTGCCAGTACAGCTGGCCGTCGCGCTCGGTCACGGCAATCGGACGCAAGCGGCCGCCCTTGCAGGGGCCGCCAGCGCAATAGCCGCTCTCCGGCACATAGATGGCGCCATGCGTCGAACACATCAGGTACAAGCCGCTGGACTCGAAAAACTCGCCTTCGGCCCAGTCCAGCTCGATCGGTACGTGGGCACAGCGGTTCAGGTAGCCATACGCCTTGCCGCCGTGGCGCACGACGAAGCCCGTGGTCGCCTCGCCACCGGCAGAAACGGGAAAGCGCACACCCTTGCCGCCATCGGCCACGGCGTCGGCCGCACAAATCAACACTTCTGCTACATCAGTCATCATGCGTGCTCGCTCAGCCATTGGTGCAGGTCGGCCACCGTGGCGGCCGAATACAGCGGGTTGCAAGCTTGCAACTGCGCCACCGGATGCGCTCCATACTCTACGGCAATACCGGCCGCACCCGCATTGCTTGCCATCAACAAATCATGGCTGGTGTCGCCGATCATCACGGTGCGGCGCATATCCTGCCCCAGTTCGCGCGTCAGTTCCTGCAGCATGGCCGGATGGGGCTTGGAAAACGTTTCATCGGCGCAGCGCGTCGCATCGAACAGGGACAGCAGCTTCACGGCATTCAAGGAGCGGTTCAAGCCGACACGGCTCTTGCCCGTGGCGACGGCGAGAAAGTACGCTTGCTGCGAGAGTTCCAGCAGCATCTCGTGTACACCGGGAAACAGGGTCAGCTCATGGTCGCGCGACAGATAGTGATAGCGGTAGCGTTCGGCCATGCGCGCATGGAATTTCGGCTCCACATCGGGCATCACCAGCTGCATCGCTTCCTGCAAGCCCAGGCCAATCACATGCGAGGCCAACAACTCGGTGGGAATCGGCAAGCCCAGGTCTTTGGCCGATGCCTGGATGCACTTGACGATGGTCGAGGTACTGTCTATCAGGGTACCGTCCCAATCGAAGACGATCAGATCAAATTGCTTTCTTGCCATGTTTCCCGACGGCATAGCCGCCGGCTCCTTGAGAATGAATGATGGCGACTGACTACCTTGTGGGTAGTGTCGCGCGCACGCGTTTGATCACTATCGAGCGGCAACGGCCAATGGTTTGCCCAAGCTTACCAAGAAACGCTCGCATTCGGCAGCCAGCGGCGCGTTCAGGGTCATCGTCTTGCCCGTTTCAGGGTGCGTAAACGTGATCTGGTGCGCGTGCAGGAACATGCGCTTCAGGGCGCCGCGCGTGCTGTCGGCTTTCAACAGGGCACGGTTGAGGGCAAAGTCGCCATATTTATCGTCGCCGGCGATGGGAAAACCGGACGACGACAGGTGCACGCGGATCTGGTGCGTGCGTCCCGTTTTCAATTCCGCTTCCAGCAAGGCGAAGTTGTGATATTTATGCAACAGTGAAAACACCGTGTGCGACGCCAGGCCATCGGCCTGCACGGCCACCCGGCGCTCGCCTTCGGCCGTCGTATATTTATGCAGCGGCAACTTGATATGCTGGCGCGCATTCTTCCAGTCGCCGGCCACCAGCACCAGATAACGCTTGTCGGTGACGCCGTCGCGCATCTGTTCGTGCAAGTTCGTCAAGGCGGAACGTTTCTTTGCCAGCAACAGCAGACCGGACGTGTCGCGGTCCAGGCGGTGCACCAGTTCCAGGAACTTGGCGTCGGGGCGCGAAGCGCGCAATTGCTCGATCACGCCGAACGAGACGCCCGAGCCGCCATGCACGGCCACGCCGGCCGGCTTGTCGATGACGAGCAGCTGCGCATCTTCGAAGATGATCGAAAATTCGGCGGCCGGCGCGCCCGTGGGCGCCTTTTCGGCCACGCGCACGGGTGGAATGCGCACCACGTCGCCGGCGGCGAGACGGTACAACTGATCGATACGGCCTTTGTTCACCCGCACCTCTCCCGATCGCAAGATCCGGTAGATGTGGCTTTTAGGCACGCCCTTGCACACTCTTAATAAGTAGTTGTCGATGCGCTGACCTGCTTCTTCTTCGGCGATCGTGACGAATTGGGCTTGCGGCTGAACCGGGGGTGTTGAAGGGGGAACAACATCATTTTGACTCTTCATTTACTATGTCTTCCCAGAAATCTCTCTAAGTCCTTCATTTTGAATATATAATTGTTTTTGCTGCGGCCCTGGCTGCTGCGAGTGTAAGAATAAAAGCACATTTTACACAGGGGCGTCTCCACCGGCCTCGCCAAATTGCAAATTCGGTGGAAAAAAATGTATATGCACCATCCCTGCGCGAATCAAGGTTGCACCGTAGTTGTAATCGGATAACGCGTGGAGATGCTGAAGTGAGTGTGGGATTATAAGGATAAGTACCCGTTAGCGCGACTTATCGAGTCGGGCTCGCGGGTTGATGAAGTTGATAACGCTTGCCGTTTTCGCCAAACCCGTATGCGGCCACCAGAAGGTTGTCGATGAATAGGCTGAGGCCAAGCCTCGCCATCGCGATCCCTGTACTGAGCCGGCTAACGATTTGGCTCTGAATTTGCTGACCACTTGCATTCTCTGCCCCCGATGCAGTTCATTCTCATTCGGGCTGTTTCAGATGAGTTGCAGGTGTCCCGTGCACTCGGCATGACGATCGACCTCACCGCGCCTGTTGCGGCCGTAACGTATACCTCGTACGCGTTGTTGCTCCGCACGCCTGGGCATTTCCCCCGCCAGCACTCCCGTTCTCGCATATATCCCTGTACTTCGCCGCTTCCCCGGAAGCGGCTTTGAGATGGCCTACGGGTCGCGGAGTTATAAAAATGAAACGCATGTTGTTTAATGCCACGCAGCAAGAAGAACTGCGCGTAGCGATTGTCGACGGACAAAAACTGATCGACATCGATATCGAGACAGCCGGGCGCGAACAGCGCAAATCCAACATCTACAAGGGCGTGATCACGCGCATCGAGCCATCGCTCGAAGCGTGCTTCGTCAGCTATGGCGAAGACCGCCACGGCTTCCTGCCCTTCAAGGAAGTTGCCCGCACGTATTTCCGCGAAGGCGTCGACGTGCGTAACGCCTCCGTCAAGGAAGCGCTGCGCGAAGGCCAGGAAATCATGGTGCAGGTGGAAAAGGAAGAGCGCGGCAACAAGGGCGCCGCCCTGACCTCGTTCGTCTCGCTGGCCGGCCGTTACCTGGTATTGATGCCGAACAACCCGCGTGGCGGTGGCGTATCGCGCCGCGTGGAAGGCGAAGAGCGCCAGGAATTGCGCGAAACCATGGATAAACTGGACTTGCCAGCTGGCATGTCCGTCATTGCCCGCACCGCCGGCATCGGCCGCAACGTCGATGAACTGCAGTGGGACTTGAATTACCTGATGCAACTGTGGCGTGCCATCGAAGGCGCCGGCAAGTCGGCCAACGGCGCGTTCCTGATCTACCAGGAATCGTCGCTCGTGATCCGCGCCATCCGCGACTACTTCCAGCCCGACATCGGCGAGATCCTGATCGACACCGACGAGATCTACGACCAGGCGCACCAGTTCATGAGCCACGTGATGCCCGACATGGTGCACCGCGTAAAACGCTACAGCGACGACGTGCCGCTGTTCTCGCGTTTCCAGATCGAACATCAGATTGAAACGGCATACAGCCGCACTGTGCCGCTGCCATCGGGCGGCGCCATCGTCATCGACCACACCGAAGCGCTGGTCTCCGTCGACGTCAACTCGGCGCGCGCCACGCGCGGTTCGGACATCGAGACGACCGCCTTCAACACCAACTGCGAAGCGGCCGAGGAAGTGGCCCGCCAGCTGCGCTTGCGCGACCTGGGCGGCCTGATCGTCATCGACTTCATCGACATGGAAGTGGCGAAAAACCAGCGCGAAGTGGAACAGCGCCTGAAAGACGCCCTGCACCATGACCGTGCGCGTGTACAAATGGGCAAGATTTCCCGCTTCGGCCTGATGGAACTGTCGCGCCAGCGCCTGCGCCCTTCGCTGTCCGAAGGCTCGCACGTGACGTGCCCGCGCTGCTCCGGCACCGGCCACATCCGCGACACGGAATCGTCCGCCCTGCAGGTGCTGCGCATCATCCAGGAAGAGGCGATGAAGGAAAACTCGGCCACCATCCACGTGCAAGTGCCCGTGGACGTGGGCGCCTTCCTGCTCAACGAAAAGCGCGGCGAAGTGCTGAAGATCGAGAACCGCCACCGCATCGCCGTGATCCTGATCCCGAACAAGCATCTGGAAACGCCGCACTACAAGCTCGAACGCATCAAGCACGACGATCCGCGTCTGGAAGACAGCCAGGCCAGCTACAACCTGGCCGAAAGCGCTGAAACCGACATGGCTTACAGCAAGCGCCAGAAGGAAGAAGCCAAGCCGCGCCAGGAAGCCGTCGTCAAGACGATCACCCCTGACCAGCCGGCACCGATGGTCGAGCGCAAGCCCGTCGAAGCGAAACCGGCCCCGGTGGCCGCGCCTGCCGCACCGCAAGGCCTGATCGCCAAGATCATCAGCTTCTTCACCGGCGCCCCGGCACCGGTGGCGCCAGCGCCCGCCCCTGTCGCACCGGCCAAGCCGGCCGGCAGC
>NZ_NEHB01000045.1 GCF_002127655.1 Janthinobacterium sp. GW456P | reverse complement strand
TGTACGTCATCTCGCCTTTTTCAACCTGCTCGACAACGCTCAATTTAAAAGCCAGGCTGTAATCTCGCTGACTGCGTCGAAACCCTTGTTCCATCGGACACTCCTTCTCTGTAACGAAAAAGTGTCAACTTATTCCAGGACGGATCACAGGAATAAAAAAAGGCGGATCAGCCTGTGCTGATCCGCCTTGATTGTAAGGGCTTATGCCCTTGCCTGCCGTACGTATGACAGAGTGTTACACCTGCATAAAATTTTTATTCTGCGGCGCCCCACAGGTCGTGCGCGTCGGCTGATGTAATTGTGACGTCAACGAATTGGCCGACGGCCAGCTTGCGGTGCGGCTCGAACGGCGGTTTTWCATACACGACGCCGTCGATTTCCGGCGCATCGGCGGACGAGCGGCCCACGCCGCCGGAGCGGGTGACTTCATCGATCAGCACGCGCACGGTCTTGCCGACCTTGGCTTGCAGGCGTTTCTTGGAAATTTCTTCCTGCAGCAGCATCACGCGGCCGCGGCGCTCTTCGCGCACTTCTTCCGGCACGGGGTTGGCGATGGCATTGGCCGTCGCGCCTTCGACGGGCGAATAGGCGAAGCAGCCGAGGCGGTCGATCTGCGCTTCCTTGAGGAAGTCGAGCAAGTACTCGAATTCCTCTTCCGTTTCGCCAGGGAAACCAGCGATGAAGGTCGAGCGGATGGTCAGGTCCGGGTTGATGGCGCGCCAGGCCTGGATGCGGTCGAGGTTTTTCTCGCCGCTGGCCGGGCGTTTCATGCGCTTCAGGACGTCGGGATGCGCATGCTGCATCGGAATGTCGAGGTAAGGCAGGATGTGGCCGCCGCTCATCATCGGGATGATCTGGTCCACGTGCGGGTACGGGTACACGTAGTGCAGACGCACCCAGGCGCCATAGGACTTGGCCAGTTCGCCCAGCGCTTCCGTCAGCTGCGTCATGTGCGTCTTGACGGGACGGCCATTCCAGAAGCCGGAACGGAATTTCACGTCCACGCCATACGCCGAGGTGTCTTGCGAAATCACCAGCAATTCCTTGACGCCGGCCTTGAACAGGTTTTCCGCTTCGATCATCAGTTCGCCGATCGGGCGCGAGACGAGGTCGCCGCGCATCGACGGGATGATGCAGAAGCTGCAGCGGTGGTTGCAGCCTTCGGAAATTTTCAAATACGCATAGTGCTTCGGCGTCAGCTTGACGCCTTGCGCCGGCACCAGGTCGAGAAACGGTGCATGCGGTTTCGGCAAGTGAAAATGGACGGAATCCATCACTTCGGCCAGCGCGTGCGGGCCCGTGACGGACAGCACTTTCGGGTGCACCTTCATGATGATGTCGTCGCCGGCAGCGTCTTTCTTGGCGCCCAGGCAACCGGTGACGATGACCTTGCCGTTTTCCGCCAGCGCTTCGCCGATGGCGTCGAGCGACTCTTGCACGGCAGCATCGATAAAACCGCAGGTGTTGACGATCACCAGATCGGCGCCAGCATAGGATTTCGCCGTTTCGTAGCCTTCGGCGCGCAGTTGGGTCAGGATTTGTTCGGAGTCGACCAGCGCTTTCGGGCAGCCGAGCGAGACGAAGCCCACTTTCGGCGCCGCACCTGGCATGGCCAGCATGGCCTCGGGCTGGGCGGAAGGAACGGGAATACGGTGAATTTCAGACATAGTTGGCAGCTAGTAAAATGGTGAGGCGAATCGGCTATTGTACCCCGAGCCGCCCTTAGCTGTCAGCGCGGGCTCCTTTTGCTGGCGCATCTGCAACGCTACAACCGCAACTTTGTTCCGGCCACCGCCGTCATGCCAGTGCGCGAAGCAGATCCCGCCCCGCATCACCGGTATCAAGAAATTAAAAAATAATGCCACAAGGAAACTAATTACTGGCATATAATTGTTTTTTAAAAAACTAAATCAATCCCATGTCTTTTTCCTTTTCCAATCTGAAAGCGCGACGCTCGGCTGCCGCGGCGTGCGGTCTGACCGTATTGCTGCTGAGCGGCTGCGCCGTCAACACCTCGGTGGTCGATCCACTGAAAATGAGCGCGCAATCGGCAGATAGCCCGGTGGTGCTCAGCATCACGTCAAATACCAAGGACATTTACGGTTTCAACATGATCAAGCTGCGCCGCGTGGTGGCGGGTGAGCAGCGCAGTGATTTCAAGCTGGTATCCGAAAACCTGGTGATGAAAAAGGTCGAGAGCGCGATGGCAGGCGATACTTCCCTGTTCATTGGCGCCCTACCGCCTGGCGAGTATGAATTCATCGAATTGATCGATACCCGGGCCAACAAGCTCTTGCGTGTGTATTCGACCATCGTGGGAAGCTTCAAGATCGAAGCGGGCAAATCGGCGGATCTGGGCCGACTGATTGTGACACGCGGCAATTTCGGCGTGCAGTACGGCCGCAGTGCCCAGGTAGCGTCCAATGCGGAATTGATCCGGCGCTTTGCCCCCGACTACAGCGCCATGTTTGGCGCCGCTGCCGGCCTTGGCTGGAGCACCCCACGCCACGCGCGGGACGATGTCGAGCAGTTTGCTCGCGCCCACCCGGCCGGAGCCGAGTGCGCCATCGAAATGCCCGATGGCCGGGTGGCCGCCGCCAGCCGCATGGGCGCCGTCCTGATACGCTCGACGCAAGGGCTATGGAATATCATCAATGCGCAAACGGTGGAGTCGCTGTCTTGCGTATTGCCCGTGGATCTGCCCAATGCCGAACTGATCGCGGTAGGCGAATCCGGCTCCCTGTTACGCAAAGCGCGTGACAGTGACAAGCTGCTTCCTATCGATGCAGGCAACCTGCCACCCGGCAATCTGCTGCGCATCGGCGGCAACCCCAACGATGGCTGGTACCTGATGCATCGCAAGGGAGATGAGTTAAACATTTTTCATGCGAATCAACTGGATGCTGGCGACTGGCGATCTGTGTACCATACCACCGTGCCCGGATCGTGGCTGCACGGCCCAGGCTTGTTCTGGACATGGCAAGACGCGGGGCGGATCGGCTATGCGCTGGAAAGCGGCTTGATCGGCGAGTTCGATTACCGCACGGGCAAGTTGACCGAACGCTTTAGTCCGCACAAGAAAAACCTGACGCAATTTACCCATCAAGCCAATGGCACAGAAAGCGTCCTCGTAGCGGCCGGCCTGGCAGGAAGATTTCCCGACGCCTATGTTTCGCGGGATCGGGGCCAGAACTGGACGACTATCGTTTCGCCATTCAAAGTGCTGATGTCACCCGTGGCGCCGCTCAGCGACGGCAGATTGCTGATGCAGGCCGGCATGTATAACGAGGGCGCACTGCTCGTCAGCAGCGATGAAGGCAAGACCTGGGGGCCGTATGCCCCATATGCGCTGCGCGGCGCCCCTTCGATTTTCCCTTCCGGCCTCGCGCTCAATATCATGGAAGATTTCAACGGTATCGTCAGCATTTACAGTTCCATGGACAACGCCAGGACATGGAAGCTCGAGCATTCGAACCAGGATCTACTTTCCATCATGCAACAACTGAAGCAATAGCATTCAGCCTCGGCAGCCGGCGGCAAGACACCCGCAAAGCACAACGGCACAGGAGTTCCTGTGCCGTTGTGTGATACGCATCGGTTGCGGCCTACTTTTTGTCCGTTGGCGGAACCGGCGGCACAAACGGGAAGGTGCCGAACAGATTCTTGCTCTGGCTCTGCATCTGTTCCTGCATCTGCACGAACAGGCTCTTGCTCTGGTCGATGTAGTTGTTCATCATGCCTTGCATCATCGGGCCCTGGACATTCATGAACTGGGTCCACATTTCCGGGCTGAATGGCTTGCCTTCGAAGCTGCCGGCCGACGTGCCCGTGAATTTGTGCTGGATATCGGTGAACGCTTGCACGTTCTTTTCCAGGTAGGATCCCATCATGCCCTGCATGGCGTGGCCATAGTAGCGGATGATCTGCGACAACACGCTGCTCGAGAACATGGGCGCGCCGTTCGCTTCCTCTTCCAAAATGATTTGCAGCAAGATGCTGCGCGTCAAATCTTCATTGGATTTGGCATCAACGACGGTAAACACTTCGTTGTCCAACACCAGCTGCTTGACGTCCGTCAAGGTGATGTAGGAACTGGTTTGCGTGTCGTACAGACGGCGGTTGGGATATTTTTTAATCAGGCGGTCTATACTTTTTTTTGCACTACTCATCACAAGTTCCACTTATTGCGCCGCAGCGCATACTGAGTTAATCCGAAAAAAAAGCGAACGTGGGTCCGCTTTCGCACCTGCCTACGTTTTCCATTATAGAGTGGAAAACGGCTCCATTGCACATCAGGGTAGTAGATTCCCAAATTTATTGCAACGCAACTAAAAGTAGATTCTTGACAAGACCGGAGATTACGCCGGCCTTGCCTGGCAAATCGCTTTGTGAATTAATCTGCCCTGACTTTAACATACCGGCCCGGCGCCGGCTCGATTGCCGCGTGGCGCTTGTTGCCCGGCTTGGCTGGGGCCTTCACCTGGGCGCCGCCGTGTTCGGCCAGGAAGGCCGCCCATTCGGGCCACCAGCTGCCCACGTGTTCGGTCGCGCCTTCCATCCATTGCTCGGCGCTCAAGGGCCTGGCTTTCGCCGTGCGGGGCTTGTCGTTGCTCCAGTAGCTGCGCTTTTTCTTCGACGCCGGGTTGATCACGCCGGCGATATGGCCAGATGCGCCGAGGATGAAACGGTTGGCTTTCGGTTTTTTCGGGTTCAGCAGGGCCGTGCTGGCGTAGGCCGCGCCCCAGGGCACGATATGATCTTCGCGCGAACCGTAGATGAAAGCGGGCGCGTCGATGCTGCTCAGGTCAACTTTTTCCCCGGCTACCGTCAGCTTGCCCGGCACCTTCAGACTGTTTTCCAGGTAGGTGTTGCGCAGATACCAGCAGAACATCGGTCCCGGCAAGCCCGTGCCGTCGCCATTCCAGTACAGCAAGTCGAACGCGGGCGGCTCCTTGCCCTTCAGGTAATTCGACTGCACGTAATTCCACACGAGGTCGTTCGGGCGCAGGCTCGAAAAAGTGCTGCCCAGGTCGCGGCCCGACATCAGGCCGCCCTTGGCCAGGGTCTGCTCGCGCAGCGCCACTTGCGGCTCGTCGATAAAGACATCGAGCGCGCCCGTATCGCAGAAATCGAGGAAGGTGGTCAGCAGGGTCAGGCTGGCAGCGGGACTCTCGCCGCGCGCCTTGAGCACGGCCAGCGCCGTCGAAACGATGGTGCCGCCCACGCAAAAGCCGAACATATTGAGCTTGTCCTGGCCGGAAATATCCTGCGTCACCCGGATGGCTTCGATCACGCCTTGCTCCACGTAATCGTCCCAGGTCAGATGCTGCATGCTCAGGTCCGGATTGCGCCAGGACATCAGGAACACGGTATTGCCCTGCTCCACCGCATAGCGCACGAGCGAGTTTTCCGGCTGCAAGTCAAGGATATAGAATTTATTGATGCACGGCGGCACCATCAGCAAGGGCCGCTGGTGTACCGTGGCGGTGCTTGGCGTGTACTGGATCAGCTGGAACAAGGCATTTTCAAACACCACCGTGCCCGGCGTGGTGGCCACGTTGCGGCCCACTTCGAAGGCCGATTCATCCGATTGTGAGATGCGGCCCTTCTGCATGTCGGCCAGCATATTGCTCAAGCCCTTGGCCAGACTTTCGCCCTTGGTCTCGATCAGGGTTTGCTGGGCGTCGGGATTGGTGGCCAGAAAGTTGGCGGGCGACATGGCGTCGACGATTTGCTGCACCGCAAACGCAATCTTTTGCTTCTGGTGCGGCGTCGCTTCCACGGCATCGGCCATGGCGCTGAGAAATTCCGCATTGAGCAGGTAGGCGGCCGCGTTGAAGGCCGACAGGGGGCTGGCGTGCCAGGCGGGTGCGGCGAAACGGCGGTCTTTCAGCTCCGGCGCCTTGCCGGCCATAAAGTCAGCCCACAAGGCCGTCAGCTTGGCCACGTAGGCATTTTTCAATTGCTCAATCGCTTCCGGCTTGATGCTGGCGCCCGCATCCTGCAAAATGCCGGCAATCGGATTGCCCTGGGGCTGCGGTACCATGTTGAACCACGTCTTCCACTGCTCAGGATTGCTGATCTGCGCCATCCATTCCTTGGTCATCGCTTGAGGATCGGGCATATTCATAGATGTAAAAGTCCATTCAAGAATTAAAACGTCGTCAAAAATAAATACTTCTGGATCAAAGCATGCAAACTCTTACTGACTGCCAATACCAATGATGCTCATGACCGCTGTTGCCTGGATCTACGTCGTCGGCCTCATGGCGCTGACGGAACCGTCCATCGTCGCCGGGGTGATGACCTTCGTGCTGTACTGCGTCATCCCGCTGTCCATCCTATTCTATCTGACGGGCTCGCGGCGGCGCAAACGCAAGGCGGCGCGCATCGCCGAACTGAACGCCCGCGCGCTTGCCTCAGCAGACGATAAAACAAAAACGGCAGACACATAAGTGCCTGCCGTGCAGATTATTTGCGCCAGATCAAACTGGCCTGTCTTCCCGTAACGCCATCGCGCCGGTACGAGTAAAACTGCGCCGCATCGCTGACGGTGCAGTACTCGCCGCCCGCCACTTGCGCCACGCCATCGCGCAGCAGCATGGTGCGCGCCAGCGCATAGATGTCGGCCAGGTACTTGCCCGGTTTGCCGGCGATGGCGGCGAATGCATCCGATAACACTTGCCGCTCGACATCATCGCGCGCGCCGTCGCGAAACGCCTGCAGCACGTCCTGCCCCACTTCGAATTGCTGCGGGCCAATGGCCGGCCCCAGCCAGGCGAGGATCTGCGTCGCGCCCTGCGCGCGCATGCTGTCCACCGTGCGCTGCAAGACGCCGTTGGCCAGGCCGCGCCAGCCCGCGTGGGCAGCCCCGACGACGAGGCCATCGGTCGAACTGAACAGCACGGGCAGGCAATCGGCCGTCATTACCACGCACACGGCGCCCGGCCGCGTTGCCACGCTGGCGTCGGCGTCGGGCACGCAAGCGCCCAGGGTGCCGGCATCGGCCACGGCCACGCCATGCACCTGCGACAGCCAGGCCGGCTCGGCAGGCAGTATCGCGGCCAGACGCGCGCGGTTGGCCGCCACATGCGCGGGCTCGTCGCCCACGTGCGTGCCCAGGTTCAAGCCACCGCCGCCCTGCCCGTCACCATACGGTCCCTGGCTGACGCCGCCCGCGCGCACGGTCGCCAGCGCGCCCACGTTGGCGGGCAAACCGGGCCAATGGGGAATAATGCAAGGCAACGGCGACGTCATCAGACCTGTTCCGGCTCGGGAATGCCGGCCGTGGCGATCAGTTGAGCGAAATCATCGGCCAGCGGCACGATCCATTCGCACGCTTCCAGGGTGCCCGGATGCACGAGGCCCAGGCGGCGCGCCTGCAGCGCCTGGCGCGAGAACACGGACATCAGGTGCTGCTTGCCGTACACGTAGTCGCCGACCAGCGCAAAGCCCAGATGCTGCATGTGCACGCGGATCTGGTGCGTGCGTCCTGTTTCCAGGCGACATTGCATCAGGCTCACGGGACGGCGGTCGAGTTCGCCGCTGCCGATCAATTCATAGTGCGTGATGGCGGGCTTGGCGGTGAAATTTTCCGAGACGGCCATCTTGACCCGGTCGCGCGGGTGGCGCGCAATCGACGCATCGATGGTGCCCGCCATTTTCGGCGTGCCCCACACGAGCGCGAAATACTCGCGCTTGACGGTGCGCGCCTGCAACTGGCGCACGAGGTCCGTTTGCGAGGCCAGGGTCTTGCCGACCACCATCAGGCCGCTGGTATCCTTGTCCAGGCGGTGCACGATGCCGGCGCGCGGCACGCCGGCCAGTTGCGGGCAGTGGTGCAGCAAGCCGTTGAGCAGGGTGCCCGACCAGTTGCCGGGGCCCGGATGCACAACCAGTCCGGCCGGTTTGTTGATGACGATGATATGCTCATCTTCGTGCACGATGTTCAATTCCATCGCTTCCGGCTTAAAAGCCTCGTCTTCCGGCGCGCTTTGCGGCAGAATGACGATCTTCTCGTCGCCATAGGCGGTCATGTTGCGTTTCGCAACTTTTCCATCGACGGTCACGAAACCGGCTTCCAGCCACAATTGCAAGCGGCTGCGCGAGTATTGCGGCACCAGCTGGGCGATGACTTTATCGAGGCGGTGGCCGCAGGCGTCCGGCGTCAGTTCCAATGTAATCGGGGCCATTTCCTCGAAGACGTCGTCGGCGGCAAAATCGCCGTCAAACGCCTCTTCGGCGGCATGGTCAGAAAGGGAGTCAAACGCGGGGTCAGCCAAATTAGGCTTCGGAGTTAATATCACAGCATTCCCATCGGCTATAATCAGCCTATTGTAAAAACTTGGTTAAAACCTTCTTGCAAAACGTCATGCAAAAAAAATTATCGTTGGTAGTCGCTTCAGTCGTTCTGCTCGGCATGTCCGCTTGCAGCTTGTTGCCTGAAAAAGTGGATGAGACCAAAAACTGGTCCGTTACGAAATTATACTCGGAGGCGCGTGAAGAAATGGCCGGGCAGCACTATGAAGCTGCAATCGGCCTGTTCCAGAAGCTGGAGGCTAACTATCCTTTCGGCAACTATGCCCTGCAAGCGCAGATGGAGATCGCTTACGCGTATTATAAGTCGGGAGACCAGGCGCAGGCACTGGCTGCCGTCGAACGCTTCATCAAGTTGCATCCGAACCACGCCAACGTGGACTATATGTACTACTTGCGGGGCCTGATCAGCTTTAACGATCAAATCAGCTTCCTGAACTTCCTGTACGAGCAAGATCCGACCGAGCGCGATCCGAAAGCCACGCGCGAAGCGTTTGCCGCCTTCAAGCAACTGGTCGACAAATTCCCGAATAGCAAGTACGCGCCCGATTCGCTGGCCCGCATGAACTATCTGATCGATGCGATGGCGAAATACGAAGTGCACGTGGCCCGCTATTACTACCGCCGCGGCGCCTACCTGGCCGCCGCCAACCGCGCGCAAACGACGATCAGCGACTTTTCCGCCTCGCCGGCCATCGAGGAAGCGCTGTTCATCATGTACCGCTCGTATGACAAGCTGGGCTTGACCGACTTGCGCGACGATGCCTTGCGCGTGCTGACCAAGAACTACCCGAACACGGCCTTCCTCAGCCCGGAAGGGGTGAACAAGGAACGCAAGTGGTGGAAATTCTGGCAGTAAGCTGCAATAAAAAACCGGGCTAGCCCGGTTTTTTTACTTATTCGCCCACTTTGCGCCGGAACACCCAGCTGGTGTCGTTCGACGCTTCCGGCACGAAGCCATAGCCATCGACGTCGAACTGCTTCAGCTGCTGCGAGTCGCGGATATCGTTGACGGCCGCATAGCGGGCCAGCATGCCGCGCGCGCGCTTGGCGTAGAACGAGATGATTTTATATTTGCCGTTCTTCCAGTCCTCGAACACGGGCGCGATGACGGGCACGTCCAGCTGGCGCGGCTTGACGGATTTGAAATATTCTTCGGAAGCAAGATTCACCAGCACCTTGGCGCCCTGCTCTTTTGCCGTGCGGTTCAAGCCGTTGGTGATGGTGTCGCCCCAGAACGCGTACAAATCCTTGCCGCGCGTCGTCGACAGGCGCGTGCCCATTTCCAGGCGGTGCGGGTGGATCAGGTCCAGCGGGCGCAGCAAGCCGTACAGGCCAGATAAAATGCGCACGCGCGACTGGGCATAGTCGAGCTGGGCCGGCTGCAGGCTGCGCGCCTCGAAACCGGCATACACGTCGCCATTGAAAGCCATGATGGCCTGGCGCGCGTCGTCCAGCTGCGGCGTCCAGGACGCATAGCGGGCCACGTTGAGGGCCGACAAGGCGTCGGAAATGCCCATCAGGCTGCCCACTTCGGCCGGGGAAAACTGGCGCATGCGTTCGATCAGCTGGGCGGAATGGTCGAGAAAATCGGGGGTGCTGTGCAACGAGGTTGTTGGCGGCGTCTCCAGGTCGAGACTCTTGGCGGGCGAAAGCACGATCAACATAAATTATCACTACAGAATAGAATTGCCGACATGATACCTGCTCCACAAAAACTCGTCCTCGACACCAACGTTTGCCTCGACCTGTTCGTCTTCAACGACCCGCGCTGGGCGGGCCTGCTGGCGGCCATGGAAAGCGGCGCCGTGCACGCCATCACGCGTGAAGATTGCCGCGCGGAATATCTTGTCGTCTTGCATTACAAGCATCTGCCGCTCGACGAAGCCAGCCGCGCTGTCGCCGCCGCCCGCTTCGATGCCCACATCACGGTGGTGGCGCCGCCCGTGTCCGGCGTGCGCCTGCCCGTTTGCACGGACAAGGACGACCAGAAATTCCTCGAACTGGCGCGCGACGCCAATGCCGACATTCTCATCACCAAGGACAAGGCCCTGCTGAAACTGGCCCGCAAGACGGCCAAGGCCGGCATGTTCAGGATCATGGTGCCGGAAGGCTGGGCATTGCCGGGCTGAGCCGCCAAAGCCCCGCACGCGACGGGGCGCGCTGCGCTAGAATGGGAAACGATTCCACTTTCCGCACCGCGCCCCTACCGTTCATGAACAGCCCGTCCCTGCCCCACCTGACTCCCGCCCTGACCACCCGCTTGCCTCAGGTGGGCACCACCGTGTTTACCCGCATGTCCAGCCTGGCAGCCCAGCATGGCGCCGTCAACCTGGGCCAGGGCTTTCCCGACTTCGATTGCGAGCCGGCACTGGTTGAGCTCGTCAGCGACGCCATGCGCGCCGGCCACAACCAGTATCCGATGATGACGGGCGCCGCGCCCTTGCGCGAGGCGATTGCCGCGAAGATCGCCGGCTTGTACGGCCACAGCTATGATGCGGCGGCGGAAATCACCGTCACGGCCGGCGCCACGCAGGCGCTGACCACGGCGATTCTGTGCTGCGTGCACCCGGGCGACGAAGTCATCGTCATCGAACCGGCCTACGACAGCTATTTGCCCGCCATCGCGCTGGCCGGCGGCGTGCCCGTGCTGGTCTCCATGCAAGTGGGTGAACACGGTTACAGCGTGCCGTGGGACAAGCTGGCCGCCGCCGTCAGCCCCAAGACGCGCCTGATCATCATCAATACGCCGCATAACCCGACGGGCACGATCCTGCGCCCGGCCGATGTGGCCGCACTGGCCGACATCGTGCGCGGCACGCAAATATTGATACTCTCCGATGAAGTCTACGAGCACATGGTGTACGACGGCGTGCCGCACGCCTCGCTGTCGCGCAACCCGGAACTGGCGGCGCGCAGCTTCATTGTGTCCAGCTTCGGCAAGACGTATCACGTGACGGGCTGGAAAGTGGGCTATGTGGCGGCGCCCGCGGCGCTGACGGCGGAATTTCGCAAGGTGCACCAGTACAATGTCTTTACCGTCAACACGCCGATGCAGCACGGCATTGCCGGCTACATGGCGAACCCGCAGCCCTACCTGGACTTGCCCGCGTTTTACCAGCGCAAGCGCGATTTGTTCCGCGACGGCCTGGCGGGCAGCCGCTTTACCCTGCTGCCGGCCGACGGCACGTATTTCCAATGCGTGCGCTACGATGCCATTTCGCAAGAAACAGAAGCGCAGTTCGCCGAATGGCTAACGGCGGAAATCAAGGTGGCCGCCATTCCCGTTTCCGCGTTTTACGCGCAGGGCAAGGAGTCGGGCATCGTGCGCTTCTGCTTTGCCAAGCAAGATGAAACCTTGCGCCTGGCGCTCGAGCGCCTGCGCAGCATTTAACGACAGTACTGCTCCGCCCCGGCGGAACAAAGGATGACAGCATGGTACAGCGTCGCATCGGCCCGGCCGACCTGGTTCCCGGCGAACCCCTGCCCTGGGATCTGTTTCTGGCTGACCATAGTGCCGGCCCGCAACTGCGCAAGGGGCAAATCATCACGGACGGCGCCCAGCTGGGACGGCTGATGCAGCTGGGCCTGTATGTGGGCACGCCGGAGCAGCCGTCCGTGTTGCGCTTGCTCAATGAAGCGGCGCAGCGCCTGGAACGCCTGCTGCTGGCCTTGCGCAGCGAAAGCAATGCCGAGCGCGACGTGCGCGACATCGCTCGCGAACTGCTGCGCGCGCTTGAGCACGATGCCGATATCGCGCTGGCCAGCATCCTGCTCAACCAGATCGCCGGCAGCTACGCCGTACGCCACTGCATCGAAACGGCCTTGCTGGCCATGCTGGTGGGCCGCAGCATGCACAAGCCCCACGATGAACTCTTATTGATCGGCGCGGCCGCGCTGACGATGAACGTGGGCATGCTGCGCCACCACGACAGTTTCCAGGACCGGCGCGGTCCCCTGAACGACGAAGAAATGCGTATCGTGCGTCAGCATCCACAGGAAAGCACGGAACTGTTGCGCTGCGCCGGCGTCGACGACGAGGAATGGCTCAGTTGCGTGCTGCTGCACCATGAAAACGATGATGGCAGCGGCTACCCGCAGGGACGCACGGCCGATGAAATCCTGCAAAACGCCAAGCTGATCGGCCTGGCCGACCGCTATTGCGCCCGCGTCTCGGCGCGCAACTACCGCCGCTCCATCGTGCCCGACCAGGCGCTGCAGCACATCTTCCTCGACCAGGGCGTGCCCATCGATCCGCTGCTGGGGGAACGGTTCGTCCATTTGCTGGGCAAGTATCCACCTGGCACCCTGGTGCGCCTGCGCAGCGGCGAACTGGGCGTCGTCACGCAGCGGGGCGCCGCCCACGTGCATCCGCTCAGCGACCCGCTGGGCGCGCCGCTGGCCGCCGCCCAGTTGGCGCAGATGACGCCGCGCGACACGGGCGACAGCCAGTTCGCCATCGTCTCGTCGCTGCATGAAGACGATGCGGGCGTGCACTTCAGCATGCGCCATGTGTGGGGCGATGAGGCGCGGCTGTAGTCTGGCCGGCCCAGGCCGGTGCCAGACCACATGTCAGCTTACGGTTTCGGCGGACGGATGCCCGTGTACTGTGCGCTGACGAGCAGCCATTGCTGGTCGACAAGCCTGGCGACATAGCCGGCGCGCATGGCGAAGGTGCGGGCCGCCCCTTCCTGATTAAGCCGGTAAGACAGCCGGGCCGAGATGAGCGCAGTATCCCCAAACAGGCGCACCGCCGGCTCATCGACCTGGACTTGAGGACTCGGCCGTTTCTGCTCGGGCGCATAGAAGGACAGCATTTTTTCACGCCCGTCCACCTCGCCGACCGGCGATATTTCCACATAATTCTCGGCAGTGACGGCTTTCAAGGTGGCTTGATCGAAGCTGCTCTGGGCCTGCGCATGGCGCTGCACCAGGGCCAGCAGTTCCGCGTCGGCGGGAGCCGCGTTCGCGCTAGCGATAACGCAATAGGCGCCAAGCAGGCAAGTGGAGAGGACATGGGGAAAGGTCAATTTCATGCGTATTTATCCTGGTCAAGGTCATCGGGAAGCGTCCGTTGATTGCTGCGGCAGCATCGGACACTCGCTTGCGGGCGCTCATCACGAAACAGCCCACTGTATGCTATCCCCTTGCCCTTTTCTGGCGCATGCCATTGCGACAAGCCGCTTGATTAGTGGGTTGAAATGCCATTTCGCCGGTCCGGGATGCGCTTTGCGATGCGTTCAGCGGCGCCCGCAGGCCATGGCTCAGCCCGCGTTCGCAGGCGCATCGGGCAACTGTTGTTTCAGGTCGAGGTTGAGCGCCCACTGCTCTTCCACGGCTATGACGCGCCGCGAACTGGTCTTGAGGGAACCCTCTTGCGTCCACAGAAATGGATAAAAATTCAGGCATAGCTCACCGCGCAAGGGCAATTCGGGCAATTAGTCAAAGCCATCCGCATTGCCAGGCTGGCGGCCGTAAAACTGCCGCAACTGGCTCGTGAATGCCCATTGGACAAACGTCGTGAAGCCGATCTCCAGCGCTTCCCACTCCAGCGTCTCGGGAGCCAGGTAATACAAATTACCCTGGTCCTCCCCGAGTGCGCCGCCGTTGATGGCAAAAAATCCGCCCAGCACGTCGTCGGCGACCAGCAGAAAACCGTCGGCCTTTCCTTTGTTCCAGGCAGCAATATCCCGGTCCAGCCTGGCGTGGCCCGATCCCAATATGCGCAGCCAGCCGTCATCCACCAGGATGCCGCCCGTTTCATAGGCTATCGCGCCCAAGGGAGAACGCGTGGTGACCTGCAGGCTCAGCAGCACATCCGCCCTGCTGGCCGAGGGCGGCAGCAATTCCACCGGCAAGTCGGCCTCGTCAGCCCATTGCCTGATCAGCGGAAACGCCGGGTCTACGCTATCGATTAATTCATTCAATGTACGCATGTCAGCTGACCTTATCGATGACCGCTTCCGGCGGTCGGAATGTGCACGGCGACGCAGGCACTGTCTGGCGGACGGCACCCGGCACCGTTCATTTTGCGGACGTCAGATAGGCCCGCAATCCATGCGTGAGCACAAAAGGAAACACGCTCGCATGGTCTTCGTCCTCGAACACGCGCAAACGCGTCTTCAAATTCGGAAACTTGCGCGATTTCAGCTTGCCGTCGAACTCGCGCAAATCCGCCACCATGTCGGCGTCTTCCTCGGAGCGCGAACGCTTCTTGCCTGCCGCCAGCTTTTCCAGGCCGCCGATGCCGAAGAACACGGATGCGGGCAAGTCCTTGTGGCTGGCGGCATACGCCTGCTCGCGATCGAACATCACGCCGGCGTCGTACCACAGCGACGGACTGCCAAGGATGTAATGTTCGAAGGTGCGCGGTTCCGTCAGCAAAAATTGCAGGCCCAGCAGACTGCCGTAGGAATGGCCGATAAACACCTTGCGCTGCATGTTCACGCGATAGTTACTGGCGATAAAGGGAAACACCTCGCCCGAGACGAACTGGCCGTACGCCTTCGCTTCGCCGAACGCCGGCTGCCGCCCCGGCATGTCCGAGCGGTAATCGTGCTTGCGCGGCGTGGTGGGCGTGTAGTCGCGGCGGCGGCTGTACACCCCGCCATCGCCGTTGGCGTACGACAGGCCGACCACCACCACTTCTTCCATCCCGGCATGCTTGTTCAGGCGCTGGGCGATATTGCGCACGACGGGAAACGCATAATTGGCGTCGACGACAAACAGCACCGGGTAGCGTTTATTCCCCTGCCGATAGGAATCGGGCAAGGCCACATACACCTGGTAGTCGCGGTTCAAGGTTTGCGCATGGATGTCGCGCACTTCCGTATGCTCTAAAACGTAACTGGCGGGGGCGCTGGAGGGCGCGGCATGGGCATTGTTGAGCAGGCAGCAGAGTGCGAGCAGCAGGCTGAGGGATTTCAAACGGGGTTCCTTGACGTAGTCAGTGATGGCGCGATGATATCAACAATCTGAAATGGACATGACGCCATTCCAATAGTGCCAAAAATACATCCGCACCACAATATCAAAACTCGCCGTCCATGGGCAAGTCTTCCGGCAAGATCTCTGGCATGAGGGCCAGCAGCGCTGGCGGGATATATTGCGCGGCTTGCCGTTCGTCTTCCGCCAGGCATTGAAAATCGACGATGAAATGCGCGATATGGCTCAGATACTGCTCGACCAGCTTGCGATACGGCTCGCTGACACGTTCTGCCTTCAACTCCAGCAGCGTTGCATGGGCGCGCTGGAGGAAAATAGGGATCACGTAATAGTTCTTGCTCAGGAAAAGGCCCGTCACCTGGTTGACATGGCACACCAGCGCATACGTCGGGCTGGCCATGCGGTAACACTGGTCCGGACAAAGGCGCGGCGAATTGATATGTTCCTGGTAGCGCCGGATTTCCCGGCGCGCTTCTTTAGCCCCCTCGCGTTCATTGCGCACGGCGCGTCCTTTCAATCTTGTTCACCAGCGATATCGGCCACATGCAGGGGGTGGAACGCGAGCAAGTCGCCATAGCTGGCCGCCGCATGCCGCGGATGGTTCGCGATGGTGCCGCTGTAGCACCCCTCGTCTTCATCGACGCCGGTCACCCGCCCCCACATCCGTTCGCACTGGCCGTCGCCGCGCGCCCCATCCGCGGGGCAAGTCATGCAACTCCGCCAACAAGTCATCTCTTCGTAGCATGTCTGCCAGACAGGCAATCTTGACTGAACTTAACATCGTTGCATTTGAGGCAGCGTGAAATTGCCAATCCCCTTCGTCGTCATGAGACACCAGCGCGATGGGAGCGCCGTTCAAGACCTCCGTGGTCGTGAAGCAGGCGGTATTCGGGGCATCGGGGAATTTCCAGGCAGCGCACATCTTGTCTTGTCCACGGATTCATCCGTTTCCGGCAATTGCCGCGGCGGCGGTGGATAGCGCCAGCAACGCTGCCGACAGGAAAAGCGGACGTATCGTGCTCGCCCCGCTTGCCAACGGCGGCGCCGCAATCGGCCGCACTTACTTGGCCGCCGCCAACTGCACCAGCTTGCGCTCGACAAACGCCTGCAACTGCGGCGTCAGGGTTTGCAAGCCCTTGGCGCGCTCGAACGCCTGGCGCGCCTGGGCCGGGTGGTTGTCCGCTTGCAAGGCGATGCCGAGCCCCATCCACCAGACGCTGTTGTCGGGCGCCGCCTGCAGGGCCAGCTGGTAGTGCTCGGACGCTTCGCGGTAGCGCTGCTCGCGCTGCAGCACGCCGGCCAGGAAGGCGTGGTATTCGCCGCTGTCGGCGGCGTACGGCAAGCTGCGCATCAGGGTGTCGAGGGCCACGGCACCGCCGTTGGTCTTGTCCAGCTGCAGACGGGCCAGCATCATCGCTTGCGCCGGCTGTTTCGGGTCCAGTGTCAGACTCAGCTGCAACTGGCGGGCCGCCTCGTCGGGGCGCTGCGCTTCGAGCAGCAGGCGCACCAGGGTTTCGCGCGCGCCCTGATGGCGCGGGTCCAGCTGCAGGGTCTGCTGCAAACCGAGCAACGCTTCGGAGACGCGGCCATCCTGCAGCTGGGCCAGCGCGCGCCGGTATGCATTTTCCACGCGCTGCTGCGGCGTGACTTGCTTGCCGTCGATGATGCGGTCGCTGGCGGCGGGCGCTGCCGTCCTTACTGCCACCTTGGCCACATGCTCCTCGGCAGGCTTGGCCGGCTTTCCAGTGATGCGGCGTATTTCAGCATCGCGCAGCCTGGCTGGCGCGACCGTCTTCACGGCCTCTAACGCGGGCTTGGGTTCCGCCACCACGACGGGCGCCGCCGGGGCAGCCACTACCGGCACTGGCACGGGTGTAATGGGAACAACAGGCACAGGAACGGGAACGGGCGCAGGAACAGGCACCGGAACCGGGTTGCTGGCCACATTCACCAGCACGGGCGGCACGGCCGGCCGCTTCAGGTAGACCCAGCCCAGGGCGATGGCCACCGCCGTCAGGCCGGCCACGCCGCCGAAGACCAGCGCGCGCGGCAGGCCCCGCTCGCGTTCGGGCACGGAGCGGATGCCGGCCGCGTCGCCGCGTCCATCGGGAGTGCCCCGCGCATCGAGGTCTTGCAACATCTTGTTAATCAGGCTCATCTACAGGCTCATCTTCGTCATCGGTTCAATAAAGTCCAGCTCACGCCGCAGGCGGCGGCCAGCACGCCGGCGCCGGCCAGCCATGGCCAGGGCTTCCGCCACAAGCGCGGCTTGCTGGCCAGGGTATCGCTGGCGGCCAGCGCCACGTGGCGCCCGCTGACCTGCTGCCGCCCTTCGCCATACGCCACCATCAGCGCCTTGTGCGCCATGATGTTGATCAGGCGCGGGATGCCGCCGGAAGCCTGGTACAGCTTGCGCACGCCGCCACGGCTGAACAGGCGCGCGCCATCGAAACCGGCCACGCGCAAACGGTGCGCGACATAGAAATCCACGTCGTCGCGCGACAAAGGCCCCAGGTGGTAGTGAAAGGTGATGCGCTGCGCCAGCTGGCGGATTTCCGGCAGGGCCAGCTTGACGTCAAGTTCGGGCTGGCCGAACAGCACGATTTGCAGCAGCTTGCGTTTTTCCGTTTCCAGGTTCGTCAGCAGGCGCAGCGCTTCAAGGCTGTCGACGGGAATTGCCTGCGCTTCATCCAGGCACAGCAGCACGCGCTTGCCTTGCGCCGCCAGGTTGAGCAGGCGCAAGTTGAGGGATTTGAGTAGCTGGTGTTGATCCGCCTCTTTCTCCAGCAATACATCGAGGTCGTCGGCCAGCGCCAGGATCAGCGATCGGGGCGACAAGTTAGGATTCGGGATATAGGCCGTGACGAAATCCGGCCCCAACGATTGCATGAACTTGCGGCACAGAAAAGTCTTACCGGTACCCACTTCGCCAGTGATCTTGATGAAGCCCTCGCCATTGCGCGCCGCCACCAGCAAGGTGTTGAGCGCCTTTTGCGACTGCGGGCCGTTGAAGAAAAAACTGGTATCGGGCGTGAGGCCGAACGGCGCCTCGCGCAAGCCGAAATGGGCCTGGTACATTTAAGGCCGCTCCGATGGCCGGCGCGGGTCGAGCGCCTCGATGCGTTTGCCCGATTCCAGCAAGTCCTGGTTCCAGCTGTTGGCGCCCTCGACGATGGTCGGCTTGATCAGCACCACCAGTTCGCGCTTCTGGATCACCTGCCCCGTGTTGCGGAACAGCGCGCCCAGCACGGGAATATCGCCCGCGCCCGGCACTTGCGAGCGGTCCGACGTCGTCGCCTGGCGCATCAGGCCGCCGATCGCGACGATGCGGCCATCCTGGCTGCGCACCATGCTGTCCATTTCGGACGTGCTGGAAGCGGCCAGCGGCAGTTTCAACGAGCCGGCGCTGCCCAGGTCGATCTGCTTGTTGACGGTCGTCACCTGGCTGACGGACGGGTGCACGTGCAGGATGATGTTGCCCTGCTCGTCGATCTGCGGCGTCACGTCGAGCACGACGCCGGAAAAGAACGGCTGCAAGGTGACATTCGGACTGGAAGTGGTGCCGCCCGTGGTGCCCGTGGAGGTCACGGTGGTGCTCACGCCCGTGACGAAGAATTCGTCCGTGCCTATCTTCAGCACGGCCTTCTGGTTGTTCATGGTGGCGATGCGCGGACTCGACAATACATGCACGGCTCCCTGCGATTCCAGGAAAGTAATCATGGCGGCGAAATTGGCCGTCTGGAAAGCCAGGCCAAACATCGAGCCGGCCGCATTCGCCGCCGAACTGAGGCCAAAGCCGCTGCTGGCCGTCAAGCCGCTGCCATTCGTCATGTTCGGCGGCTGGCCGCCGTTGAACGGCAGCGGCGCCAGGGTAGCGCCTGGCTGGATGAAGCCCGTCGAGATGCGGTTCGTGTGGCCGCTCTTGATGGAGGCGAACGAGGCCCAGTTGATGCCGGTCTGGAAATTATCGTTCAGTTCCACTTCGAGGATCTTGGCTTCCAGGATCACCTGGCGGTCCACCGACAGCTGGGTTGCCTTCAGGTACAGATCAACGGCGCGCAGCTCATCGGGCATGCCGCGCACGACGACGACGCCGGACTGCGGGCTGATCACCACCTTGCGGCCGTCGGCCGTGCCACCGATGATGGCGCCCAGCGATTCCTTCAGCTCAGCCCAGAAATTACTGTCGGACGTGGTACTCAGGTTGGCGCTGTCCTGCACCACTTGCTGGCCCGACTGGCCCGGCTGCTGCGGCTGGTTCTGCTGTGCCGGCTGGCCGCCGTTGCTCCCGCTCTGACCGCTGTTGCTGGTGCCCGCATTCGACACCGACGTCGAATTGACGCGCAGGTTCGACATGCCCTTGCGGTTGCCTGTCAGGTAATTGACCTGGAACATGCGGGTTTGCATGGTGAGCGGCCGTATCGTAATGCGCGTGCCCTCGACCTTGTAATCATAGCCATACATCTCGCGCACGGCGTCGAGCGCCTCGAACAGGGTCACATCTTTCAGATTGGCGGAAATACTGCCCTGCACATCCGGATGCACGAGCATGTTGTAGCGCGTGCCGTTGACGAGCGAATGAAAGAACTGGCGCGCCGGAACGTTGTTGAACGCGACGTTGAAGCGTTCATCGAGTACGCCGCGCGCCTTGGGCAGCTGCGCGGCCAGCGCGGACGCCGGCGGCAGCAGCGCGTTTTCCACCGCGTCGGATTGCGCCGCCGGGCTGGTGGTGGCGGCCGCGCCAGCCACCTGCTCCTTGATCGCGTTATAGGTGTCGCGTTTCACAGGCGCGACGTTGCAGGCGCACAAGCCCGCTGCAAGTCCCAGGACACCAGCCCGCTTGCTTATTTCAAGTATCTTCCGCATTCCCGCCTTGTGTTTATTGGGTGACATGAACCTATTTCCTTCGCACATGCATTGCATCATTTGCGTCGACCGTCTTCGGATACAGCCGCAGCGTTTCCAGCGTCTTGCCGCGCCGCAAAGTCACGCTCGCCTCGCCGATACCGACGACGACCGCGCCGCCCAGCTTGTCGCCCGCACGCACGCTGCGGCCGTCGATCACGGCCAGGCGCCGCCCGCCAGGCTGATTGGAAATCAGCACCGATTGCAGCTGCGGCCGCGCCGCGCCGGCAGAAGCCGTACCGCCCTGGACGGATGCCGCATCGGGCGGCCGCGTGGGATCGGCCAGCGTCTGGGCAAACAGCCCCGGCGCCAGCGCCAGCAACGCGCCCGCCAGCACCATATAGCGACCGGCGCGCATCACAGCGCGATCCATTTCTCGTCCAGGCTGAGGGTGTACAAGGTCAGGCTCAGCGTGGCATTCGGATACTGCTCGACTTGCATGTTGACCTTGCCCCAAAACACATGGGCAGGCATGGCCTCGACGGCATCCATATAATTCACCATATCCAGATAATTCCCGCGCAATACGATTTCCACGCCATGACGGTACAGCAGGGCCGGCGCCTTGGCCGGTTCGGATTCCGCTGGCGACTTCGCGGCAGGCGTGGCGGCAGGCGCGGACGCGGATATAGCGGCGGCATGACCGCCCTGCCCCATGGCGCCCGATGGCAGGGTAGCCAGCGACACCAGATGCAAGCGGGCCTGCTGTTTCAGCAATTGCTGCAGCATCGGCACGATGCGCTCGGGCGCCACCAGGCCATTTTGCGTCGATTGCAAGGCATGCCGCATCTGCTGGACTTCCTGCCTGATGCGTTCGAGCCGGATGCGGTCCTGCTGGTCCGGGTCGCCCGCATGCGCGGCCATCCTTTGCGCCACCTCGTTATCGATGGCCGCGACAGCCTGCTGCCGCTGGGCAATCGTGTCGGCCAGCGCCTTGCGTTTGGCCAGCTGCGGATCAATGAACAGATAAAAGGCCATGAAGATCAGCAGCGCGGCGCTGGCGCCAAAGATCATGATCCGTTCCCGCACGCTGAGCGCATCAAATTTCAGCGCGAATTTTTGCCATTGCTGTTTCATTGCTTGACCGCCCCTGCGCCGCTGGCGGGCGCCGCCGACGATTGCAAACTGAATTCGATAAAGCGCGGCGCCGAGGCTGCCACGGCAGCGACCGGCGCTGCGCCCGGCGACACCGGCGCGGAAGCGGGGGCAGCGGGAAGCTGAGCGGTGGTCATGTCGAGGCGCGCGAACGATTTGCCCTGCAAGGCCGATTCCCTGGACAAGGCGCTGATGTACTGGGGCAGCAAGTCCGGCTGTACGACCCGCCCCTGCAAGCCGATCTCCTTGCCGGCGCCGGCGATGCTCGCCCCCGTCAGCCACAAACCGTTGACCCTGGCGCGCGCGAACGCGCGGAAATAATCGGCATAGCCGTGCGTATTGCCCAGTTCACCGCCCTGCAGAATCTGGCCCGCTTCCTGCAAGGCGCTGCGGTCGGCCTCGGCCTGGCTCAGCGCGCCCGCGATCAGCGGGTCCTTGCCGCGCACGGGAAACCGCGCAAAGACATCGGCCCGCCGCGCCTCGCGTGCGTCGAGCACGACCTTGGCGTCGGCCGCCGCCCGCTCCAGCGCGGCCACCTGGCGCGCGCCAAACCAGACCAGCGCGGCACTGGCGGCAAGGACCAGCCCCAGTCCCTGCAGCAAGCCCACCGACGACAGCGCCTGCTTCTGCTTTTCAAACGCAGGGTTGAACAGATTGATTTGCTGGCTCACGCTGGCGTCTCCTCCTGCCGCAAGGCCGCACCCAGGGCCAGGAAGAAGCGCGCCTGGCCGGCGGCGGCCGACAGGTCCGGCACCTTGGAAAAATCAAACAAGGTCGTCAGATCCAGCGCCTCGACCGGCATGTACAAATTGTCCGCCAGATAAGCATGCAAGCCATCGCTGCCGGTGGGCGCCAGGACCAGCCTGGCAACGGTAATAAAATGGAATTGACGGTCGAAATGATCGAAGGAACGCTGCAGTTCCAGTGTGATCTTGTCGTAACATTGCTGCCGCAGGGTGTCGCTGGCATCGGCCAGTTGTGCCACGGTCACGTCGATGCGGCGCGCCAGATACAGCTCCCCATCGAACGTCACGGTCAGCAGTCCCCCTTCGCTATCGAACGACAGCATGGCCAGGCCCCGCCCCTGCGTTTCCATCAAGCCTGCGATATTTCGCTGGGCCATTTCCGGGATATCGATGACCGACAGGGCGATCTTGCATGCGCCATACAGCGCCTGGCGCTGGGCCAGGGCGGCGTTGCGCGCCGCGACGGCGAACAGCGATTGCGCGCGCCCCGGTCCGTTCTTGTCGGCTGGAATATCGAAGACGTCGACGGTGGCATCCGCCGCCGGAAAGTCGATCATGTCTTTCAGGCGCCAGCGGACGGCGGTCTTGAGTTCCTCCGGCGGCACGTTCGGCGCATCGAGCGTCAGCAACTGGTACTCGCCCGCGCCGAGCAAGGTGGTGTTCCGATAAGACTGGGCGTGCACATCGCGGTTCATTTTTTCCAGGATGGCCGCCGCCAGCGGCTTGCGTCCCGCATATGTGGCCACCGCCTGCACCAGCGGCTTGTCGTCCGCGCGCCGCTTGACCACGGCGGCGCACACACCTTCCGCTGAGAATGATGTCGCCAGCCAACCCTCGTGTTTTTTTGCTTTTGCGAATAAACCCATGCCACCGATCCAGAGAATGAAATGCGACGACAGCGGTGTCGTCTGAATGATGCATTGAATCAATTTTAATTCATCGCAGGTATGAACAGGTTAAAAAAGAAACAATTGACAACACATTTTCAGGAAAACACCACGAATGTCACGACGCGCCGGAAAATCGCCCGCCCTTCAATACATTTCGCGTAGATACAGTACGGGTTCGCTCTTGAATGCGCCGATGGTCTGGCGCGCCTGTCCCGGCAGGTAGGGGATCAGCGACTGCAAGGTGAGCGTGCCTTTTTTGGTCACGGATGCGGCGGGCTTGGCCATCAGCACGCTGCCGGCGCCCAGCTTCAGCAAGCCACTGTCGAGCGGCAAGGTGGTGGCGGCCGGCAGCTGGGCATCCGTCAGGTTGAGGTAATTGTTCAAGACGAAATTCTTGCGCAGCAGGGCCGTGCAGTTGTCCAGCGTATTGGCCGCATACGCGCTACCGTTCCAGTATTGCGCGGCCAAGGGCACCAGCAGCGCGCGCTGTTCCGAACCGTACATATTGTTGATGCGCAGGCGACCATGACGCAGCCGGGTATCGCCTATGGCGACGCTGGCGGCGGGTGCGACCGCCAGGCCATTCACGCTGGAAATGAGCGCGCCGTCGCTGTCGCTGATGCCCACCACCAGCGAAAAATCCTCGTATGGGCCATCCTGACCGCTGGCCAGCCGGTTAAAGCTGTGCAGTACCGTAATGCCGGTCGCGCCGCTTGGAATGTCCTGCTGCAAGCCAGGCGCGGCGAGCGTTATGCTGCCCGCGCCGGCAGTGCCGGCCTGCACCGTGTAGATGGCGCCGTCGCCGCCGAATTTGATCAGTTCGCCCGCCGACAGGCCGCCGCTGCCTGCCACCACCACTTGCGTGCTGCCGGCGGCATAGGCGGCGCCGTCGGTCGAGTAGGAACGCCCGCTGCGCCCCTGGCTCCACGCGAAGGCGGGCAAGGCTGGCGCCAGGCGGCCGATAGGCAGTGCCGCCCCGGCATTGGCCGCGCCCACGCTGACGCTGGCGAGTCCCGGATAGCCGCTGCCGTAACGCGCGAGGATCTGGTTACTATTGCTCAATGCCGTCGCGCCCAGCACGACGCCCAGTTCGCGCTGGCCCATATAGGTGAAGTCGCCGCAAGCGCCGCTCAGCGCACCCGTGAGCGCGTAGTGGTCAGGAAAAAAGCGGCCGAAGACGGGCGCCGGGGTTTGCGCCTGGTTGGCGATATTGCAGCCGAACTTGCCATTCGCGACTGTATTGCTGCTACTGCCGATGACGCAATCGCCGGGCTGGTCGACGCTGGTGTAGGCATTGTCGAGCACCGCCTCGGGCAGCATGCGGAAGGTGCCGACATCGCCGTAGGTCACGCCGCTGTTGCTGGCCAGCCCGCTGGCCAGCACCGCCTGCCCCAACGGAAACGGACTGGCATTCGAGGCCGATGCGAGGCGGTCGGTGTAGTCGGTGGCACTGAGGAAACCGGTAATTTTCTGGCCAGCAAGGGAGTTATCGACCAGCGGCGTGCCGTTATAGCCGGCCACGGCGGTTGCGCCAACGGTAAACTGGGCGCCCGCCGCCAGGCTGGGTGTGCCGCTCAGGCCGCTGTTGCTCATGTTGGAACTGAGCGTGAACTGCTGCGGCCGCACCGCGAAATTATCGGTCGAACATCCCACATTGGCGGTGCCGCACACGGCTGCCGTGCAAGTGACGCGCACGCGCACGTCGCGGTAGGCGCTGTACCGGGGCGCCACGGCGGCAATGGCGCTGGCCGGAATGCTCACATTGGTGCTCGAATAGCCGCCCGTGAACGCCACCAGGCCCAGCGGAATCACCGCGGTCTGGGTGAGCGGGCAGTTATTCGTGCCCAGCACCACGCCGGTGGCGGTATTGACCAGCAAATCCACGGTGGCCGCGCCAGCGAACGTGTTTTCCAGGCTGGCATCGGTCTTCAGCTTGACCAGGTCGAGCTTGAAGGCCGTGTCGGCCAGCTTGGTATTCAGGCGAGCATAGTTCAGGCTGCTGGTACTGGGCACGCAGCGCGGCGACGTCGCCTCGCAGGCGTTGAAGCGCGCCACGGCGCAGGCCTTGATCACCAGCGCCTGGTCTTCCTGCTCCGTAAACTGCCCATCCGTCACATTCACGCTGACGGTGGCCGCCGTTCCGCTGCTCAGGCCGAACACGGCCTGATACTCGCCGTTGAACAGATAGGTCGCCACACCGTCGTTCAGCGTACCATTGACAAGCACGCCATAGCCCGAGATCAGGGCCCAGTCGCCGATGCCGTTCGAGGTGCTCAGCTGGATTTGCGTGGTGTTGTTCGGCATCACGATATTGTTGTGATTGACGTCATGCGCCGTGACCGTGACCGTGCTTTGCTGGCAGGTCAGGCCGGTGCCCGTGTTCGTCACCGCGTAATGGTTCAGGCAGCCTGCCTGGCTTAGATTCTGGTCGCGCTGCACCAGTGCCAGGCCGCCCTCGTAGTTATAGGCACGCAACTCGTCGATCGCGCCATCGGTGGAGTTGCCGCTGCCGTTCTGCCCCGTGAATGCGCTGCGGTTGTCGCCGATAAACAGGGTCCCGATGCGCGGCGACACCACCGCCGCCGTGGTAAATGCCGTCTCCTTTTGCAGCACGCCGTCGACGTATATGCGCAAGTGGTCGCTGTTGGCGGCGGCCAGCGCATTGAAGCTCCAGCTCACGGCGATATGCTTCCAGGTGCCGGCCGCCACCGTGTTGGCGGCCGTTTCCACCGTGCGCACGGTGCCCAGGCTATCCGTGACGACGAAGCGCAAGGCGCCCGTGCTGCGCCGCACGAGAAAAAACCATTCATTGTTCATCTGCGTGGCGTCGAGCAGCTGCGCATCGCGCGCGCCGCTGCCGGACCAGGCTGTATTGGCCTTGTACCAGAACGTGATGGTGCCGGCGCCGCCCATGTTGCCCGGCACGGACAGGGCGCTGTCGATCGCATCGACGGCCGCAGCGCTGGTATTGAGAGGAAAGCTGGCGGCACGGCAGACGCGGCCGGCGGCGATGGTCTGCGCGCCGCCCAGCACCGTGCCGTCGCGCCCGTTACCGCTGGAATCGCTTACCTGCCCCGGCGTATTATTCCAGCTGGGCTGCTCCATGCGGTACTCGATCACGGGGCGGGGAATATAGAACTTGATGGCGGAATTGCTGACCGGAAAGCCTGTCTGCGGCGTGTCGTAATCGTTGCTGTCGGCTTGCCAGCCGATCTGTCCCAGCTTGGCGGAAGGCCCCGCCACGGCAGCGCCGTACTGGTAGACGAATTCGCCGTTTTCCTGCAAGATCAATTGCAGGCTGTAGGAGCCGGTCGGATTGGCGCCCGTGGTCCACTCCGGCACATTATTCCACGTCACGACAAAACTGCGGTACGGCGCCGTGCCGACGGTGGCGTAGCTGATATAGCAGGTGGTGCGGCTGGCGCAGGCAGTATTGTAGGTCGGCAATTCCAGCTTCGAGGTGGGATCGAGGTCGTTGCCATAGATGCGCATGGTGTAGTTCAAGCTGCTGTCCGGATACGGCAGCGTCTGCACCGGGCTGCCGTAGCCGCACGTGACGTTGTTATTGAACTGCACCCGGCCATTCGTCATCACGCGCAGGCTGCTGAAGGCCACGCCCGAATACATGAAGTTAAAACCGATGGGCAAGGCGTCGCTGAGCGTGTCGTCGAGGATGGGCGGTGTAGTGCCGCAGCCGGCGGCGCCATTGAATTTGTACGGCGAGGTGTTGTAGCCTAGCCTGGCATGATTGCTGGCGTCGATCCAGTTGTAGGCAAAACTGGTATTGGCGTACGTCACTGCGTGTGCCGGAGTGCAGCACAGCATGGCCAATATGGCCAGCAAGGCCATGCGCCCCAGTGCATGTATCCATCCTGCCGTGACTGCCTGCATGTCGCTCCTTTGGTTTGCCTCGCCTAAAACTCCGCCTGCACGACGCGCTGCACGTAATCGGGATTGTTGGTGGCGTTGGCGGTGGCGCAGACACCGCCAACGCCGGGCTGATTGCACGCCGTGGCGGTCACCTGGTAGCGCGGCACCACGCCAGCGCTCTGCGTGCAGCGCACGGTGACGGAAAAGCCGGCCAGCGCGCCAGTCGCGGGCAAGGCAAAGTTGCTGCTGGCGGCGCAACTGTTATTGACGCGCTGCTGGTACAAGCCCCACTCCATGCCAGCCCGGGCCGCCTGGTAGGCGCGCGCGCCCTGCACGTCGAGCGCCGACTCGGCATGCTGCATGGTCGAGATGGAGAGCAGCGCCACGCCCAGCGCGGACAGCACCACCAGCAGGAAGATGGCGGTGACGATGCTGAAGCCGCGCGCCGGGCGGCGCGGCGGCCGTCGAGGCGGCATCGGGATGGCGGGATTGGCTGTCGTCATGGCGAATTATTGACCTGTGCCTGCTGCACCAGCGTGATCTGGCCGGCATTGCTGCCGGGCGCGCCCAGGGTCAGGCCGATGCTGACCAGGCCGCGCTGCACGTTGGCCAGCGTCGTGAAAGAAAAACCGCAGCCGGCAACCTGCATCGCCATCAGCGCTGCCGACGGCGCGCTATTGAGCGGCGCGGCGGTGGCGCTCACCGGCTGGGCGGGCTGGATCGCATAGCCCGCATAGCGCGTCAGCGTGCCGGTGCCGTTCGCATTCGGCGCGCAGCGATAGGTGACGGCCGTGCTGACCACCTGGAAACGATAGCTAAGGGAAGGCATGGACGGCGTTTGCGCAACAAAAGGGTTATTCGCCAGCGTCACGTTGGTGTCGCTGATGGAAACGACCTGGGCGCGGTTGCATTGCCCGCTGCAGTTATAGGCATCCACGGGCGGCTGGCCGCCCAGATTGTTGACGACGATAAAGTCGCCGGCCACGATGGCCTGCAGGCCGGCAGGCACGGCGCCCACGATGGTAAACACATTGGCATTGGCGACCGGCGTGCTGGGATCGAAGGCCAGCACATTGCCCGGTATCACGCTGAGGTTGTCGTCTTCCGACAGGTAGCGCCCGCCCGTCTTGGTCAGCAGCAATTCCAGATAGCTGTCACTTCCATTGCTTGTCACGCGCACGCTGTTGGGCAGCGCCAGGCGCACGTCGCGCGCGATGCGCCGCGATGCCAAATCGGCGGCATCGGCCAGTTCGGCGCGGGCGTTTACATCCAGGTAGCCTTGCACGGGGGCGCGGATGAATACCGTCACAATCCCGGCCACGATGGCCGTGATGATGATGACCACGATCAGTTCGATCAGGGTGAAACCGTGCTGCCGGGGGCGTAAAAAAGGCATCATGGGACGGCATTGCCTGCGTAGCGCGTGCGGTAGCCAGCCAGCACCAGTTGCTGATTCGTGCCGTAAGTCACGGTGACCGTGACGCGCAGCACATTCATATTGACGGGCGTGGTGTCCGCAGGCAAGGTGGCGCCTGCCGGCCCCAGTCCCGCATCGGGGCTGATGACCACGCTGACCGCATAGCCGGCAGGAAAGCTGGTGCCTGCCGCGTCCTCCGTGTAGTTCACGGGCGTATTGAATGCGCGCACGTAGTCGCTGACATTGTAGTAGGGCCGCCCCGTGGCGGGCACCGTCGCGCTGACATTCTGCGGCGTGTTGCAGCCGGTGGGATTGGTGGCAGCGTTGAACGGCGCGGCATTCGTCGCCGCATCTGCGGCCGGATCGGCGAGCGGGTCGCAAAACGTGAAGCGCGCCATGGTCACCTCTTCCAGCATGCCCTCGGCCAGCGCCAGCGCCTGCTTGCGCAATTGCGGATCGACGCTGCTGGCGGTGGTGCGGGTAAATATCTGTAACAGGCCGACGACGGCGACTCCGACCACCACGATAAAGATGGTCAGCTCGATCAGGGTCACGCCGCGCTGCGCCATCCTGCGCTCCGGCAAGACGGCTCTCCTAATAATGGACATAGCCGGTCTCCCCTTCGACGACGATGTTGCGCGTCATGCCGCCGCTGATGCCGATGCTGACGCTGGCGGGAAAGCTCGAGACGGGCTCGGCGTCGGCCGCCTTGAACGGACGGCCCAGGGCATTGAAGTAAAAAGCGGCGGCATCGGCCGGCACGCTGTAGCTGATATTGCCGGGCGCCGCTTCGCACAGCCACGCCGTGTCATTGGCGCAGGCGGCCAAGGTGGCTTTTCGGCCGCTATTGCCGCCCGCAGGCGGCAAGACGCGGTTGGGCGCGTCGCAGGCAGTATTGAAACACAGGGCGATGCGGCTGCCGTTGAGCTGCACGAAGACGGGCCGGTTTTGCGCGATCGCCAGTTTTTGCGCATAGCGCAGCATGCTCACGTTTTGGTCGGCAAAGCTGCGCACATCAAAACTGTCTTGCTGGAAGAAACGGGGAGCGGCCACGGCAGCCAGCAGCCCACCCACCAGCAGCACGGCGACCAGTTCGACCAGGGTAAAGCCGCGCTGCCGCCGCTCACTGGCCGGCCCGGCAAACATCAAACCTGCTGGAGACAGCATCGTGGACTCGCACCTATGGCAATGAGCGGCATGCCGGCTGAAACATGCCAGGAAGAATAAAAAACGCCTGGCAAGCCAGGCGGGTCGCCTGCGGCGCGAATCGCCGCAGCAGGCGGGAACTACGTCCTTAACAATTCGGAGAAGCAGTGGTCGGTACGGGCCCCACCACCGGCGCGGCATTGGCAGCAGCAGCGGCCGCATAGGTAAATGAACAGCTGGCATGAGCGGCGTCAGCGGCGATTGTTAACGGGCCCGTGCCAGTCACGCTAAAATCCGGTGCCGCAATGCCGGCTGCCGCGAGAATACCGGCAGCGTCAGCGGTAGGATAGCCGTTCGCCAGAGTGATGGTAGCGCCTTCCATGACCACCGAGGGCGCCGTGGCAATCGCACCATTGACCAGCCATTGCGCATGAGCCAGGGCTGCACCCGCCTGCACCGAGGCACGGGCGCCATTAATTTTAGCCAGGCGCGCGTCTGCCGACAAATTGATAAAACGGGGAATCGCGGTGGCCGCCAAGATGCCGAGGATGACGATGACGACGATTAACTCGATCAGCGTAAAGCCCGCTTGGCCACCTTGTTGAAAACGACGAATTGACTGCAGTTTCATGCTGATCTCCAAAAAATCAAAAAACAATGCTGGCAAAATTTGCCGACAAAATAAAAAACTATTTCAGCCCACCGGCCACACCCAACTGTATCAACGTCACATCGGGCGCATCCGGGATTGAGGGCTGAGCGCGCGTAGCGGACGCTTGCCGCAAGCTTACCTTGAATCGAAGCAACTCGGAACGGCCAAGGCCGAAAGTGTTGCCTCGATTTAATACATATATTAATTCTGCATTACTTCTATTAAAAAACCAATGACTTTGAGGAAGTTTTTCTATCTGCGGCGCCGTATATTCACCCAGATAATTAGGCGGCTTTTCCGCCAGCCAATCGATGGGGTTTTGCCCCGCCAGCGCCGGCAACTGATTTTGCCGGTCCGCCGCATACAGTTCCAGTACTTTCATGCGCAGACCCGCGCGCAGCGCCAGCACCGTTTGCTGCACGGCGACCCGCTCGGCCTCCTGCTGCACCGCTACCAGCCGGCTCAGCAGCACTGCAGCCAGCACGGCAATGACGGACACGGCAACGGCCAGTTCAAACAGGGTGAACCCCGTCTGCCTTGCCCTGCCTGCCACGCTGTTGTTTTTTGGCGAAATGCACGACCTCATTTATGCAGGGCCACCTTGCCCAAATCCCACACCGGCAAGAAGATACCGAGCGCCAGCACCAGCACCAGCACGCCAAGAAAAGCGATCAGGATGGGTTCGATCTGCGCGGACAGGGTCTTCAATTCGTAATCCACTTCGCGTTCGTACATCTGGGCGATTTCATTCATCAAATCATCGAGCGAACCGGATTCTTCGCCGACCGCGATCATTTGCAGCACCACCGGCGTGAAGACGCCCGCCGTCACCGAGGTGCGCAGGATGCTGTCGCCGCGCTCGACGCCGTCGCGCATCTGCTCCACGCGGGCGCACAGATAAGCGTTGTCCACCGTCTGCGACACCACGGTCAGCGCCTGCACGATGGGTACGCCGCTGGTGCTCGACAGGGCGAAGCTGCGTGCGAAGCGCGCCATGGTGCCTTTCAGAATGATCTTCCCGGCGATGGGAAAACGCAACTTGTAGCGGTCCCACGTGTAGCGGCCCCTGACCGTGCGCAGCCAGGCCCGGAAAGCGGCTATCGCGCCGATAGTCATTGCCAGCAGCAAAGGCCAGTACGCCACCATGAAGGCCGACGTGGCGATCAGGATGCGCGTCATCAAGGGCAGTTCGGCGTTGAAGCTGGCGAACACCTTCACGAACTGGGGAATCACGAACATATTGACGACGACCATGGCGATGAGCATGGCCACGATCACGAAACTGGGATAGCGCGTGGCCGACTTGACGCGCGCGCGCATGTCGCGGTCGAATTCCAGGTGATCGAACAGGCGCAGGAAGACTTCATCGAGGCGTCCCGTCATTTCGCCCACGCGCACCATCGACAGGTAGAACGGCGTAAACACCGTCGGATGGCGCGCCATGGCGGCCGACAGTTCGCGTCCCGCGTCGAGCGACTCGCGCACATCCTTGATGACGCGTCCGAAGGCGGGGCTGATGGCGGACTCCTGCAAGCCGGCCAGGCCGCGCATGATGGGCACGCCCGCCTTGAGCAGGGTGTACAGCTGGCGGCTGAACAATTGCACGTCCATCGAGCTGACTTTTTTCTCCGTCAGCCGTTGCCACCAGCCGATATCGGCGCCGGTGGTGGCGGCTTTTTTGGTCGCCAGGATTTCCACCGGCGTCGCCCCCGTGGAAAACAGCTGATCGGCCACGGCGCCGCTGTCCGCGCCCTCCATCACGCCGGTCAGCAGTTCGCCGTTGGCATTGCGCGCCTTGTAAGCAAAAAACGCCACCTCAATCCTCGCTCTGGTTGCTGATGCGCATCGCTTCCATCACCGTCGTGCGGCCCTGCACCACCAGTTGCACGGCGTGGCGGCGCAAGGTTTCGCCGGCCATCTGCGCCGTCGCCACCTTCATGAAGTGCGATGGATCGGCATGGTTGGCGGCATCGGCCACGGCGCGCGTGATTTCCAGCAATTCGTACACGCCCGTACGGCCCCGGTACCCCATGCCGTTGCAATGCGAACAACCCTTGCCGTGGAAATACTGGTTGCGCTCGACCAGCTCGCCCAGCTCCAGGCGCAGCCATTCGTATTCGTTCGGCGTGGGCTGGTACGGCGTGCTGCAGCTTTCGCAGATCACGCGCACCAGCCGTTGCGCCAGCACGGCTTGCAGCGAACTGCCCACCATGTAGCGCGGCACGCCCATGTCCATCAGGCGCAGCGGCGTGCTGATGGCGTCGTTGGTATGCAGGGTCGACAGCACCAGATGGCCCGTCATGGCGGCGCGCAAGCCGATTTGCGCCGTTTCCTGGTCGCGCATCTCGCCGACGAGCACGATGTCGGGATCTTGCCGCAGGGCCGAGCGCAGCACTCTGGCAAAGTTCAGCTCGATCTTCTCGTTGACCTGCACCTGGTTGACGCCCGCCAGCCGGTACTCGACGGGGTCTTCCACCGTGATGAGCTTTTTTTCCACCGAATTGAGTTCGGACAAGGCGCAGTACAGGGTCGTCGTCTTGCCGCTGCCGGTCGGCCCCGTCACCAGCACGAGGCCGTTCGGGCGGCTGACGATGGCGCGGAACTGCTGCACCAGCTTGGGCGGCATGCCGATGGCGTCCAGGCGCAAGGTCGTGCCGCCCTGGTTCAGCAGACGCATCACCACCGATTCGCCGTACTGCGTCGGCATGGTGGAAATACGCACGTCGATGCGCTGGTTTTTCACGCGGATGGCGAAGCGGCCGTCCTGCGGCAGGCGCTTCTCGGAAATATCGAGGTCCGACATCAGTTTCAGGCGCAGCGCCAGCGAACTGGCGATCTTGCTGTCCGCTTCCGTCTGCAGGTGCAGCACGCCGTCGATGCGGAAGCGGATCTGCAGCCGGCCTTCCTGCGGTTCGATGTGGATATCCGAGGCGCGCACCTGCGTGGCATCCTCGAACACCGATTGCAGCAGCTTGACGATGGGCGCCTCTTCCAGACCCGGATTGGCGGCCAGCGCGCCGAAGTCGACGGACACGTCGCCCAGATCCTGCTCCAGCTCGCGCGTCAGGGTCGAGATGTCTTCCGTGCGGCGGTAGATGCGGTCGATGGCGGCCAGCACTTCCGTTTCATTGACCACGGCCAGTTCGATCTGGCGCTTGACCAGGCGCGAGATTTCATCGTATGCGAACAGGTCTGTGGGATCGGACATGCCGACCAGCAAGCCCTCGCGGCGGTCTTCCAGCACCAGCGCGCGGAAGCGGCGCGCCTGGGTTTCCGGCAGCAGCCGCACCAGTTCGGGATTGATGTTGAAAAACTTCAGATTGATGTAGGGAATATCGAGCTGGCGCGCCAGCGCGCCCGAAATCTGCTCTTCCGTGACGAAGCCGTGCTCGACAAAAACGCGGCCCAGCTTGCGTCCCGAACGCTTCTGTTCCGTCAAGGCCTGGCCCAACTGTTCTTCCGTCAGCAACTTCTGCTGCACCAAAATTTCACCGAGCCGGACTTTCTCTGGCCTTGCCATTGCTTACTCCTCGACAAACAAATTCCACAGAAGATACACGCCCGCGGCGCGCACAGGCATTTTATTCCAGAACCTGTTGTTTCTTAAAGAAAATACATTCCATCATTTGATTTTTGCGCATTTCAACACGATGCAAGGAAACACTTGCCGCCCGCCTGCGCCCATGGCAATAATGGCGGTCGTTCACCGTCTTGCCTGCCGCCCATTGCCCCTATGAACGCCTGCGCCATCGAATTCCATAACGTGCATCTGCAACTGGCGGGCAGCGCCGTGCTGCGCGGCGTCGACCTGCAGGTAGGCGCGGGCGAACTGTTCGGCCTGGTCGGCGTGAATGGCGCGGGCAAGACTTCCCTGCTGAAATGCCTGCTGGACTTTTGCACGCCCGAGCGGGGCGACATCGCCATCTTCGGCCAGCCGCATCGGCACGGCGCGGCGCGCCAGCCCCTGTCGTTTCTGCCGGAACGCTTCCAGGCGCCCCATTACCTGACGGGTGGCGACTTCCTGCGCTACCTGGCGCGCCTGCACGATGCGCGCCCCGATGCGCACGCCGTGCAGCAAGCGCTGGACGCGCTGGACCTGGCGCCGGACGCCTTGCTGCGCCCCGCGCGCACCTATTCGAAAGGCATGATGCAGAAACTGGGGCTGGCCGCCTGCATGCTGTCGGGCAAGCCCCAACTGGTGCTGGACGAACCGATGAGCGGACTCGACCCGAAGGCGCGCGCGCAATTCAAGCAGGTGCTGCGGGAAGCGCACGCACAGGGCCGCGGCGCCCTGCTCACCTCGCATGCGCTGGCCGACGTGGAAGAATTGTGCGACCGCATGGCCATCCTGCATGCGGGCCGCATCGTATTTACGGGCACGCCCGCCGAATGCCGCGCCCGCCATGGCGGTACGGAAGACGCCAGCCTGGAGCAGGCTTTTCTCAATTGCATCGCGGCATGAACACCGACACGCAGGTTTCCAGCCACTACGCGCCTTCGCCGCACGGCATGTATCTGCGCCATTTCGGCTTGCGCACGGCGCCGTTCGGCATCACGCCGGACCCCGCCTTTTTCTATCCCGGCAATACGCGGGGCGAACTGCTCGATGCGCTGCTGTATGTCGTCACGCAAGGCGAAGGCATCATCAAGCTGACGGGAGAAGTGGGCAGCGGCAAGACCATGCTGTGCCGCATGCTGGCCGAACGCCTGCCGCCCCAGGTCGACGTGCTGTACTTGCTCAATCCCTGCCTGGAGCCGGATGAAGTCCTGCACGCCATCGCTGCCGAACTGGGCCTGGAACTGGACGGATGCCGCGCCGATGCCGCGCTGCGCTCGCTGCACGGCGAGCTGATCGCCCGGCATGCGGCCGGGCGCCAGGTGGTGCTGCTGGCCGAAGAGGCGCAAGCCATGCCGGGCGCCACCCTGGAAGCGCTGCGCCTGCTGACGAACCTGGAAACGGCCAGCCACAAGCTGCTGCAAATCGTGCTGTTTGGCCAGCCGGAATTGCAGCACACCTTGGACTTGCCCCAGTTTCGCCAATTGAAGGAACGCATCACCCACAGTTTCACCGTGCCGCGCCTGCCGCAAGCCTTGCTGAACGATTATCTGGCGTGCCGCCTGGCCGCCGCCGGCCGCATGGCGCCGCTCGTTTTTACGCCTGCCGCGCTGCGCCAGCTGGCGCGCGCGGCGCAGGGCATCGTACGCAGGGTCAATATCCTGGCCGACAAGGCCTTGCTGGCCGCGTTTGCGGACGATGCACAGGAAATCAGCGCGCGCCATGTGCGCCTGGCCATTGCCGACAGCCCCTTCCACCGCCCGCCCTGGCATGCGGGCAAGCTGCTGGCGGGCGTCTTGAGCGCCCTGATGCTGCTGCTGGCCGCTGCACTGCTGTGGCAATGGCTGGCGCCGGGCCAAACAGCGGCTATCCCGGCCCCGGCTGCCGTCCCACGCGCACCGCTGCCAGCGCCGTCGACGCTGCTCGACAGCAAGCTGGCCGAATCGCGCGACTGGCTGGCACGGCAAAGGCCGCAGCAACTGGTGCTGCAAATCGCCAGCCTGCCCGCCACCGAAACGGCCGCGGCGGAAACTTTCCTGCAGCAGGCGCAGCAAGCGATCGGCCTGCGCGACCTCCACGTGTTTCGCCTGCCTGGCGCAGCGCCCGCGAGCGCCGCCGCGCGCCTGGTCGTCGTCTACGGCAGCTTCGCCGACCGGGCCAGCGCCGATGCCGTCTGGGCCAGGATCGCACCCAAGTCGCCACAGAAAATATTACTGAACGACATAGATAGTATCCGCACGGAAATGAAATCCACGGCACCGCTACAAACGGCGCGTGGCACTCCCTGACTTTATTTCGGTATATTGCCTCCAGGGCCCGCACACCCGATTGCTTTTAGGCGATCATGCTGGGTAAAATTACAAAAGCACAACATGACTTCAAGGGCGAACTTTTCATGAATCAACACCCTATTCCTGTGCTGACCTCCTGGGTCGCCCTCGCCTGCGGCACCGTGCTGTCCGGCTGCGCCACGCATCAAATGCCGCTGTCGCCTGCCCACATCAATGCCCCGCCCCGGCCAGTGGGCGCCATTCCCGAACCGGTGCAGCAAAGCAGCGCGCTGGCCGCGCCCCTGCCTGCGCCCAAAGTGGAAACCTACAGCGTCACTGTGCACAAGGTGCCCGTGCAATCGCTGCTGTTTGCGCTGGCGCGCGACGCGGGCATGAATATCGACATCCACCCGCAGATTGAAGGCAGCGTCACCCTGAATGCGCTGAACCAGACCTTGCCGCAACTGCTGGCACGTATCGGCAAGCAAGTCGATATGCGCTACGAAATCGATGGCAAGAACCTGACGGTGCTGCCCGACGCACCTGTATGGCGCAATTACAAGATCGATTACGTCAACATGGCGCGCAGCACCAACAGCAGCGTGAATATCGCTACGCAAATTTCCACGGCGGGCGGCGGGTCGAACAACGCCAGCAATCCGGTTGGCGGCACGCAAGGCAGCGGCGGCAATGGCAATAACAATTCGACCACCCTGGTCGTGAATCGTTCGGAAAATAACTTCTGGTACAGCCTGGAAAAAAATATCCGCGACCTGTTGCGCGACACCACGCTCAACGACGTGCAGATCGACCCGCTGGCGCAGCTGAACCAGCAATTGACGGCCGCACCGGGCAATACGCCAGGCCAGCAGGTAGCGGGGCAGCCAGGCCAACCGGGCCAGCAGCAGAACCAGGGCGGCAACCAATACGGCAGCCAGGCGCCGATGCAGACTGGCGGCCAGTATGCGCCAGGCCAGCAGGCACCGAACCAGAATGCGAATCCTGGCCAGCCGCTCGACGCGAACGGCCTGCCGCTATTAAAACTGGCCAACAAGGGCAGCCCCTCGTCCGTCGTCGTCAATGTGGAAGGCGGCTTGATCGCCGTGCGGGCGACAGGGCGCCAACACGAAAAGATCGCCGAATTCCTCGACGCGGTATTGCACAGCGCCAAGCGGCAAGTGCTGATCGAGGCCACCATTCTTGAGGTGCGCCTGAGCAATGAATACCAGCAAGGCATCAACTGGTCGCGCCTGACGGGCAGCTTGAGCCTGACGCAGAAGCAGGTGGGCACTCAGGCGCTCAGCAGCGGCGTCACGCCTGGTTCCACGCCCGGCATCTTCGTGCTCGATTACCTGAAGGACAGTTTCCGCACCACCATCCAGCTGCTCGAATCGTTCGGCAAGGTGAAAGTGCTGTCCAGTCCGAAGATCAGCGTGCTCAACAATCAGACGGCCATGCTGAAGGTGGTCGACAACAATGTCTTCTTTACCATCAAGGTGACGCCTGCCGTGATCAGCTCGACGGGCACCATCACCACGCCGGCCACCTATGAATCGAAACTGGAAACGGTGCCTGTCGGCTTCGTCATGAGCGTCACGCCGCAAATTTCCGACAGCGATGAAGTGACCTTGAATGTGCGCCCCACCATCACGCGCATCGTCGGCTACGTGCAAGACCCGAATCCGGCCCTGGCCACGGCCACGGCCACCGTGATCAGCAAGGTGCCCGTGATCCAGGCGCGCGAGCTGGAATCGATCATGAAGGTCGGCAACGGCCAGATCGCCGTGATGGGCGGCCTGATGCAGGATTCCATCGACAATGCCAAGGATGGCGTGCCGGGCCTGTCCAGCCTGCCCTTGGTCGGCAATTTGTTTACCTATCGTAATGAGGCCAGCAGCAAGACAGAGCTGGTGATCTTCATGCGCCCCGTCGTGGTCAAGGATGCCAGCATCGAAGGCGATTACCGCGACTACCGTTACCTGCTGCCCGGCCAGGCGCCGCTCAACAGCCAGCCGTACACGGATGGCGCGCCGGCGCCAGCCGTCCAGCCGCAGGCACGCCTGCAGGGAGACGTCCCATGAGCTTGTTGATGCAGGCGCTCAAGAAAGCCGAGCGCGCCAAGCAGAACAGCCTTTCCGACGAAGAACTGGAAAAGCCGTCCGAAGCCTACGACCAGGTGCTGGAACTGGCGCCGGCCGACGCCCTGCCGCCCCGTCCCGCGCCAGTTGCGCCACCGCCCGCGCAGCCGGCAAGCAGCTTGCGCCTGGAACCGCTGCAGGACGCTCCCGCGCCGCAGCCCGAGTCCAGTGGCGCGCAGCCCGGTTCACAGCAAGGCACGCAAGCTGGCCCGCCCCCCGAGCCGCCGCGCGCCCGTCCGGAACCGCCGCCTGCCAAGCCACGCGCCAG
>NZ_NEHB01000044.1 GCF_002127655.1 Janthinobacterium sp. GW456P | reverse complement strand
TTACGTTGGCCACCGACATCCAGGTCTACTTCTGCGATCCACAGAATCCGTGGCAGCGCGGTTCAAATGAAAATACCAATGGCCTGTTGCGCCAGTATTTTCCCAAGGGATTAGATATTTCCACGTATTCGCAAGAGCAACTTGACGCGGTAGCCAGACGACTCAACGAGCGGCCCAGGAAGACGCTACACTACCAAACACCGGCTCAACGATTTGAACAGTGTGTTGCGTTGACCGATTGAATCCGCAGCCAGTAGCAGACATTCGGCAGAACTAAGCTTCAGCCACTATAAGATAAAGCAGAATGCGATTAGCAGCACATTACTTTGTAGAGTTCGAGACCTTAGGGAAAAAGCCAACTCAATTGGAGTTCAGGTCCCTTAGCGAGGATGATGTTCTGACGTTCTCGATTGTCAATCTCAAGCCTGAATCGGGCCTTTTTGTCGCGTGCCTCGGCGACGGCATCGACTATGGCAATTTTATAATTAACGTAGATGCACAAGGTCGAGCCGCGGTACAAGCACACGAGCATCGAGGGTTTTTTGTGGATGGCTTGACCGTCGAGACTGCAATAAAAGCACTGAAGTACTGGTTGCCGTTGCAGGTGAGAACACCTGAAATCCAGTGGATGGGCCAATGATTCATCACTAAATTTAGGAGGCATTCGGCCAAAAGCAGCCGTTGCCAGAGATGGCTTTCCGCAGTTCCCTTCTGCCTGAATCGCGACCATGAAGAATCAATACCGTGTAACAAAATATGACCCATCGCTGAGAGATGCGACAGGAGCGTACATAGGCTGCGATTGGACTTCGCGATCTGATATCGGACGGGCATTTGACAGTGGGATGCTGTCTGAGGCGGTGTATCTGAATGTTGAAAGTAGCTACCTGTCTGCTATGAAAAGTTTTCTGATTGAGGCGGGTATCGAGTCATTGGGGTTGACGGCATTGGAACTTCGCGACGCCCCAGCAGATGGCTTTCCGCACCGGGGAAACCTATCTATTGCTCAAAGCCTCGATTTCGCGCGTCTCGTCCTTCGCGAAGAGTCCTGGGGAAAACTTGTCGTGCCAGGTAAGGCGTATGTCCACTTTGGCTATGACTACTACATGTACATCGGAGTACCCTCGAAATGCGAGCGATCGATTGCCATCGCACGCGATCTAGGTCTATTTGTCGAACGAATTCGCTCGCCTTATCTTCGTCAACAGCCATTCAGAGAAGTTACCCGCTGACTCCGTAGAGGTCCGCATTTCAACGACGAATTGGGAGGAACGAACGGCTGCTTTGGGGTGATCAGCAGATAGTCGCGCAGCAGGTCGCCCACGAGAACTGGCGGACGGGCCTTCGCGGCAGCCGCAGCCTGCGCGTCGGCCAGCGCCTCCTTTTGGCGTTGGGTGGTGAGCGAATCGGGAAAGAATTCCTCGTACACAAAGGTGCCGCGTTCGATGGCGTTCACCACGGCACTTTGCAGGCGCTTGGCGTAGGCGATATTGTTGCGTGTATGTTCCAGCTTCAGCGGCTCGCGGCAGCGTTTCCCCTGATACTGGAACACGATGCGTATCGTTTCCGAGCGCGCTCCCTTGCGCAGTTCTACGCCTGCACCACTGCTCTTTGCCCCCATGTTTCCACCCATTTTTCTGCAGCAGCGAGATTGACCCAAAGCATTTCATCGACGATTTGCATTGTATGCCGTCGCACCACTTGCCAGAACGCCGTCTGGCGTGCACGGCGGCCGCCGTATCGCCGGTGAGTTCGGCGTATTTTTTGATTTTTACCCATGTCACGGGATGTTCCATCTGAGCCTCCATCGTCCGGTGTGCCGCGCCCGCGCTGCACGATCATTATTTTGAATCCTTGAGTCTAGTATCCGATGCCAGCAGCGGTGTAAGAAATGAAAACCGCGCGCGATCCAACGGGCAATCGATATGGTGATCGGCGTCTCCCCCCGGCAAATGCGCGCTGGTCAACGGCAGGATACGTCATGGCGGCAGACGGCGAATGGTTCGAAAGGGAGAAGTATTTCATGATGAGTTGTCTGCATGACCGTTGACGGATGATCCTGCTCCATGGTGGCTGCGCTGACCGTGGGCATCAAGTTGAAAACCGGCATATTTTGGTGGCATTTCACGGCCATTGAGGGATGCAGTAGCGGCGGCACTCATGGCGTGCGGCCGATTGGCTGTGATCTTGTGGCGAATCTCCACGTGAATCGCTACGAGTCTGCTAAATACCCGCGAACCGTTCAAAATGCCTTCGTCCAAACTTCGCTGGCGAAAGCCTGTCATTGAATCCGTCACGGCGCTTCTGATTATAGGACATTGCGATGTAGTCGAATATGTCCTGGTCTCGTTGCACGGCCGGTTAAGTCGCTTGCACGTCCGGTTATAAGGCGGATGGGAGGGGCAAAAAGATTGGTATTTCGCTATAGGATGCGACGCAGTATCACCGTTCGACAACAACCATCCAAAATCAGGAGATTCCGATGTCTACCTCTCTCGCAACACAAGAGCAATTCTTCAGCAACCCTTTGTCGGCACTGGACTTTGTCGATCGTATTACAGGAACCGGCGTCAGCGACGCGCAGCTGTCCAAACTTGGGGCCCTGCCCGCGCAGGCGTGGTCGTCCCTGATGCGGGTGGCGGTGCACAAGCACGGCGTTGCGGCGCCCGCGGGCATCGAGATTCCGCTGCCAGATCAGAAGGATGACGCCTACACCACGGAAATTCTTGAAGGCGTGGGCATCGCCTTGGGCACCTACCTGGGCATCGCCTCGGTGCTTGCCGGCGTGCTGGCAGCAATCTGCTCCGCAGCGGGCGCGCCAGCCTTGTTCTTCGCCGCTTGCTCGGCGATCTTTGGCATTCTCGCACTGGGGCTTGCCGCGCTGATCGCGTTCCTCAAGTGGATCATCCAGCCGGAACTGCATTCCTCCATCGAGTTCGGTGGCAAGGGCGGCACGCTGTTCCGCGACATACTGGACCACCACCAAAGCACGGATTGGGCATTCCGTGATTTCCCGCAGAGCGTGGCCAGTCAGTGGGAAGTGGATCGCGTGGATATCTGGACCGGCAACGTGGTCGATGCGATCCAGATGCATTGGCGCGGCAAACCGGGCTCGCCGTATGCGGACAAGCGCGTCAGCGGACGCAAGTTCGGCGGCGGTGGCGGTCAATTGCATCAGTTCACGCTGCAGCCGGGGGAATATATCGCCAGCGTCAAGGTCAAGGCTGGCGTGGTGGTGGACAGTGTACAGTTCAAGACCAATATGCGCGTGTCGGACCGCTTTGGTGGCGGTGGCGGCGACCGCGAGACCACGCTCGGTGGAGGCGATGACGCCCAGGGTCCGGTGATCGGCCTGCTGGGCCGCGCTGGTGGCGTGATCGACGCGCTGGGCGTGCAGCATGCGCTGCAAACCCATCACACCGTGGCCTATGGCGGCAGCGGCGGCATTCCATTTCTGATCAACCTGTCCGGCATGCAGCGCCTGGTGCGGCTCGATGTCTGGCAGGGCGCTTACATCGACGCCATCCAGCTGCACTGGCTTAACCAGGCCGGCGACCTGGTCAGCGGTCCAATGTACGGCGGCTACGCGCTCGGTGGCGTCGGTGGCGAGAAAAAGTCGATCGAGTTCGCCGCCGACGAGACGATACAATCGCTGGTGCTCCGCTCGGAACTGTACGTCGACCATATCCGCGTGGTGACCAACAAGCGGACAGTCGATTTTGGCGCTAATGGTGGCACCGAACGTCCGGCCATCAACCTGGGCGGCCGCAAGTTGCTGGGCTTCGTGGGACGCTACACGAAGTTCGTGGACCAGTTCGGCGTGATCTTCGCTGACTGACCGCGCGCCGCCCCCCTGGCGGCATCACTCGGTCATATGGCGCCGGCGGCGCGTGCTCCTCGCCTCACGCCAGCCGCTGGATCCATTCATCCCAGCGGTCGGGCGACCAGGCCGGCGACGCTGTACCGCCGCGATCCGCCAGTGCGAAGCCGCGTGCGCCGCGTGCGCTGATGCCGTAGGCCCGGGTGAAGGCGCGGCTGAAGCTCTCCGGATGGATAAAGCCGACCGTGCGCGCCACGGCGGCGATGCTGGGTCGCGCGTCGGAGGCCAGGGGCGTATCGGACGCAGTTCCCGCGTGCCATGGGCCGGGGGAGCACAATAGCTGGCGCGCCTTCTGCAATCGGCGGCGCTGGATGTAGCGCGCGGCGCCGCCGTCGGCCTCGAACAGATACTGCAGCGTGCGCAGCGACAGTCCGGCATGCGTCGCTAGCCGCGCCGGCGACAGCTGGCTGTCGTGCAAGTTCTGATCGATGTGGCGCAGCAGGACCAGTTTGATCCCGGCCGCCGACGCCGGACGCTGTGCCTCGCTCGGCGCGCCGTTGAGCGTGGCCGCCGCCAGCGCCAGGATGGTGGGCGTGATCGCCACCGCATGCGAAGCGCGCATCTGTCCCGAGGTTTGCAAGATCGTTTTAAGATGCTCGCGCAGCAGCGTCACCAGCGGCAGGCGGCCATCGAGCACGCGCTGGTGCTGGCGGTCCGGCTCATGGAGCATGGATGCCAGCATGGCACGCGGCGCCACCAGCGTGAGATTGGTGGCGGTGTWGATCTCGGTGGACAGCGGCTGGCACAGGTCCGTCACCCACAGGTCGCCGGGGCTGGTGCCGGGCGGATGGCGGCCGGTCAGGCTGCGGCAACTGCCGTGGGTATAAAACTGCAGCAGATAATGGTCTAGGCCATCGCGCCAGACCCGGCTGGCGGGACGCTGGAAGCGCTGCGGCGTCATGCTGGCCATGCCCACCGCCAGCGCGCCCAGATGACAGGCTTCCACGCGATAGCGAGGGTCCTCGCGCACGATGGACAATGGCTGCGAGTCGAACATCACGCCGATCTGCTCACGCCATACGGCGGTGGCGCGGGCGGGCGATAAGCCCTCGGTATCCATCACTATGCGCGGGATGGGCGCGTCGGTTGATGCTTTCATCGGGCGGCACGAAATGAATTCCGATGAGGTATTTTACTTTATTATCAATTAGAAATGGTTGCGAATGATGGGTTCGCTCAGGCCGCTTGTAGCCGTTGTCGCAGCATCGCCAATAGGGGCGCATCCCCGGGGTGCAGGGCGTGCAACATGGTGCCGTCGAGGTAGGACTCGACGTCGTTAGTTCGGTTTCTTCAAGCCTGAGGATGCTAGGAGTACTAGCCTCGGCATTGGTGGCCGCTTTCCTGTTCCCGGATCATGTCGTAGAGGGCCTGGGCGGCCGGTGAAAGATGAGCAGTCTTGCGTGTGATGAGAACCAAATTTCGAGAAACGATAGGGTCGACAAGTTCGACCACGCGCACCTTGGGATAAGCGCCTTTCTGTATGGCCAGCTGGGGCACGACAGCGACGCCCACACCTTGAGCCACCAGTCCCACAGCGGTCGAACTACGCTGCACTTCGTAGAAGGAACGCAATACGAGGCCATGGGTCTCCAGTACCTGATCAAGCAAGTCCCGGTTGCCGCTCACCTCGCCGGCAAAGATAAGCGGGTAGAACTGCAGTTGCGTCCAGGCAATGCGCCGCCGTTTGGCCAGAGGATGATCTTTATGACAAATCAGCACGTACCGATCCTCGGTTAACGGAAGGCTGATGAGTTCAGGGCGATGTTCTCGGGCAATGTTGATGCCGAATTCCGCCTCCCGGCGCAACACCGCCTCGGCGACGGCAGATGAAGCGTGATCGAGAATCTTGATGCGGTTGTGCGGGTAACGCGCAGAATACGCCTGCATGATCCGCGGCAGGTATTGCACGCCCACGGTGGGTACGCATGCGATCGAGACATCCCCCCGTCGAGCCATGCCGGTCTCACGAATCTCGACGAGAGCGCCGGCCAGTTCCCCCAGGAGCCGTCGCGCCTGAGGAAGGAAATCGTGCCCGATGTCGGTAAGTGCGATCGAACGCGTGGTACGTTCGATCAGCGTTACGCCAAGAAAGTCTTCGAGCTTGCGCAAGCGCAGCGTCACCGCTGTCTGCGTCACATGCAAAGTATCAGCGGCCCCCTGGAAGCTGCCCTGATCGGCGATCGCGACAAACGCCTGTACACCAAGGATGTCGATTTTCATAAAAAAACTTATTAATCTCCGAAATAATTTCATTTTACCGCCTGCCCTGGCGCGCTCAAAATATCACTCAGCCAGAACGGAAACCGATCATGAAGATCACTATTTCGGACGACACATCTCCATTCGCCCGGCAGTGTTGCCGATGTGAAGGTCGGCGAGGTTGGCGCCGCTCATTTACGAATTAGCCGTAACAGGCCGATGCGGAGTAAGTGGTCTTCCGCTTGAATCAGAAAATAACACAGGAGCAACGTATGCCATACCATCAAGACCCGAAACAACCCCAGGTTCAATGGGACGCCGCCCAGTATTTGCGTTTCGGCGGCGAACGCCTGCGCCCTGCGCTGGACCTGATGTTGCATCTGCCAGTGGAGGCACCCAAGAGTATCCTAGACCTTGGTTGCGGTGCCGGTAACCTGACTTCCTTGTTGCAGCAGCGCTGGCCCGAGGCGGAGGTGCTCGGTGTAGACGGATCCGAGGACATGCTGGCCAAGGCGCGCACGAGCGTGCCGCAGGGCCGCTTCATCGCTGCCGATCTGACTCGGTGGGCACCCGAGCACAGGCTGGACCTGATCTACACCAACGCCACTTTGCAGTGGCTGCCCGATCACATGCAACTGTTCCCGCGGCTGCTGTCCTTCCTCAATCCTGGTGGTTGCCTGGCGGTGCAGATGCCAGTCATGCACGACGCGCCGTTGCGACTGGCGCAAGTGGAGTTAGCGCACTCGCCAGCCTATGCCGATGTGCTGGCGGAAGTCTCGGATCGGCGTAATGTGCTGGATATGGGCAGCTATTACGACCTGTTGCGACCCCAGGTGGCCACCCTGGACATCTGGCAGACGACCTACCTGCATATCCTCAAGGGAGCGGATCCGGTGCTGGAATGGGCCAGCGGCAGCAGCCTGCGACCCTATCTTGAGAAAATGGAGGGTGACCAACTGCAGACCTTCCGTGCCGACTATGGGCGCCGGATGCAACTGGCTTATCCGCCGCGGGCTAATGGCAGCACTTTGCTGCCGTTCCAGCGCATGTTCATCATGGCGACCTTGCCGGGCTGAGATTTTCTTGCGTCCACATTGTCAATCGCTCCAAAACATCAAAGATGCTTTAACCCGAAAGTCGCTATGAAGTTTTTAAAGCGTCACTTAAAGCCGACACATTATGTGGTCGGCTTTTTTATTGCGCGAAGATAAAGGCAACGGGCGGTTGACCGTGCCAACCGTCGCCGGCGGCTAACGCGACAGCACTGAATCGCTTGACCTGTGGCCGAGGTAGGGCAGCAAGCTGATGAGGCCAAGCACGGCCAGCGCGACGCCGACCCACAGCGGTGAGCGCAAGCCGTAGCCGGCGGCGATGCCGAGGCCGCCGAGCCAGGAGCCGGCGCCCAAGCCGATGTTGATGACGGAAGTGTGGACGGTGTTGACCAGCGGCCCTGGATGGGCGGTTTTCATCACGCGGGCGATGATGGCGGGATTCATCGACATGCCGACCAGGCCCGTGACGACCAGCAAGGCGACGCTGATGGTCTTGTCGTGCGCAAAGACCGCGAACAGCGCCAAGCTGATGCTCAGGATGATCATGCCGCAGACCATGATGGGCGTCGTATACCGGTCCGCATAGCGGCCCACCACGCCATTGCCCACGACGTTGGCCACGCCATAGACGCCCAGCAGCCAGGGGATGGCGGACGCTGGGAAGCCGGTAACGTCTGTCAGGATGGCGGCGAAGTAGCTGAACGCCGCGAAGATCGCGCCAATGATGAGGCCGCTGCTGGCATATGCGGCCCACAGGTGGCGGTTGCGGAACTCCCGCAGTTCCTTGCCGAGGCTGACGACTTCGGATGGCTTGGTGCGCGGCACCAGCACGGCGATGAGCGCCAGGCACAGGAGCGCCAGCAGCACCACCAGCCAGAAACTGGCGCGCCACCCCAGATGCTGGTCGATGAGCGTGGCGACCGGCACGCCCAGCACCGAAGCGAGCATGAGGCCGCCGATCACGACGGCGGCGGCCCGTCCGCGCGCGTTCGGGCTGACGATATCGGCGCAGATCGCCAAGGACAAGCCAAAGCAGGTGGAGGCGGCCACGCCCGTGACTACCCGCGCGATGGCCAGGATGTCATAGCTGGTGGCCGAGGCGGCGACGGATTGGGCAAGCACATAAAAGCCCAGCAGCCACAGCAGCCCTTTTTTATTCGGCACGCGCAGCTTGAGCAGCGCGATGGTGCTCAGCGGTCCGCCGACGACCATGCCCATCGCGTAGAGCGAGATCAGATAGCCGATCCGTGTCACCGGTTCGTCCATGGCCAGGGCCAGCGATGGCATCATGCCCGCCACCATGAATTCGGATGTGGTTAACGAAAAGATCGTCAACCCCAGAATGTACACAACCAGCGGCATAGCCATATCCTTCGAAAGTAATAAAAATCATCTGTCAGGCGTTGCAAGACGTAAAGACGCTGTCTGGAATGTCGCCGACAGACAGGTTGGGGAAGTCGCGTACCGAACGGTGCTGCGGGTCGTTGCCGGTGACCATGCGCAGCAGGCGGTTACCGCCGGCCTCCAGGTAAAACACCGAGGGCGGCTTGCCCGCTGGCTCGACGACCCAGGCGTCCGCCTCCCGGCCCAGCACGCTGTGGCGGCCGTCGTGACGGGCGCCGCCGTCCAGCAGTACCGCTTGCGGCAGGAACAGCGCCTGGAACGGTGTCACTTCATCGGCCAGCGCTTCCTCCCGCAGCTGCTCGCCAGTGGCCTGCGCCTGCCGCGCGTAGGCCACTTTCTGCTTGCGGCTTTGTTCACGCCTGGCATCGCCGATTTCCGACATCCACAGCAAGTGTCCATGTTCCTTTTCCGGCCAGGGGTTGAACAGGCCATCGATGCGGCAGATGTTGCGCGCATAGTCGAACCAGCAATAGCCGGACGTGATCTGGTCGTCTTCCTGCATCGGCGTCCAGTAGGAAATATAAGCGCTGCTCCATTGCGGCGGCAGCAGGGGCGGGGCAAGGTGTGTCGGCATGGACTCCCCCTAGCGGCCCAGCGCGTAGCCGAGGTTGGCCATCAGCGCATCTTGTAGCGGCGGCAAGTTCTTGCGGCGGGCGTCGAAGCTGGCGGTCAGCTCCGCATTGCTCAGTTCGATACGCTCGCCCACGCTTTCAAACCACAGACGGCTGCTGTTGGCGTGGTCCTTGAACAATTGCATCAGGGGCACGGCGCGGGCATTGAAGCTGTCCAGTGCGGCGGCCGTACCGGTTTCGGTATTGAGGATTTTGACCAGCAAGAGGGCTGCCACCACGGCCATGGTGGTGCCATGGCCGATGGAAAAATGCCCCGATTGCAGCGCATCGCCGAGCAGGACGAACTTGCCGTCGCCGGCCCGGTCGCGGCTGAGGGTCATGAAGTTGCGCCAGCCCTGACCCGGTTGGCTCTGCAACCCGTGCTCGCCGAGTTCGGCCTTGAACGTCCTGGCGATATAGGCGGCAGCGTCGCGCTCGGACAGCGCCTCCAGCCCCGCCTTTGCGTACGTTTCTTCGCTGCATTCGACGATAAAGGTGCTCATCGTGTCCGAGTATTTATAGGCATGGCCGATGAAAATGCCGTGCTCATTGCTGCGGAACACCAGGTTCATCTGGTCGAACAGCTGGGTGGTGCCGTACCAGATGTATTTGTTGCGGCCGAAGTCGATGTGCGGCGCCAGCGCTGGCGGCAACTCCAGCGATTTGTAATTGACGCCATTCGACACCACCACCAGGTCGTACTCGGCTTCCAGCTGCGCCTTGTCCGCCGGCGGCGTTTCGTAGCGGATGGCGATGCCGGCCGCCACGCATTTGGCGCGCAGGGCCTGCACCAGAGCCTGGCGTCCCACGCCGCACAGGGTCACGCCGGTGCTCATCAGGTTGGGCTGGTCGTGATGCACGAGCTTGAATTCTTCCAGGAACTGCGGATTGAGCCGTTCCGGCTGCTCCAGGTAAGAGAGCGGATTGGCCGGATGACGCGGCGGGCGTCCCGGCAGCACCACACCCCAGCCCAGCACTTCTTCCGGGGTGTTTTTTTCCGTGATGCTGATATCCCAGCCGGGCTGGGCCTGTTTCATCTGACTGGCGAAGAGCAGTCCTGCGGGGCCTGCACCGATGACGAGAATGTTCATTAATTTACCCTCCCAAGTTTGTACCAAACGTTTTGCTTCTTCTGGATTTGCTGCAATTCATCGTAAGGAACCGATGTGAAGTACAGTTTCTCCGCCATGTCCGGCGGATAAACACGGGGGAATTTCTTGTGCATGTAGCGCGTGTAGCGCGTCTGCAGGAAGAAAATCAGATTGGGATTGCTCAGCGCTTCATAGTTGGCGATCGCCATGTCCTGCATGGCATCGGCCTGCACCTTGCGCTGCAGCGTGAATTCAGACAGGGCAGGGCCCAGGGCATTGCCGTGCTTTTCCAGCAGGGAAACGAAGACGTGGACGTCTTCCAGCGCCATGTTCATGCCTTGGCCGAGGAAGGGGGCGGTGGCATGCGCCGCGTCGCCGATCAGCAGGATATTGGCCTTGTAGTGGAAGGTGCTGGAACGGACATTGATCAGGTCGTTGCTGGGCAGCGCCATGAACTGGTCCAGCATCTCCTTGCGGCGGTCCGGCGGCAGGGTGCCGAAGTAGCGGCTGAAGAAGTCGGCCATGGCTTCGCGGTTCAGCGTGCCCAGGCTGGGCGTGCCGGTGTAGGGCAAGCACAGGGCAAAGCTGATGCTGCCGTCCGGGATGGTCGCCGCGCGGCCGGCAAACAGGCCCTTGGAATCCATGCCGAAGAAGTACAGCAAATCCTTCCTGAAACCCAGATCCGACGCGTTCGGCAATACCAGCGTCTTGTAGCCGTGGCGGAAGTAACTCTGCTTGAACTCGAAACGGCGCGCGCCGCTTTGCATGGCGCGCCGCACGGCCGAGTGGGCGCCGTCGGCGCCAATGACCAGGTCGCCATGCAGCTGCTGCAAGGCACCATCCGGGCCCTGGATCAGCACGATTTTTCTTTCCAGGTCGACATCCAGGCATTTATGCTCAAAGTAATACTTCACCTCGTGCTTGGCGGCATGCCGGTTCAGCAGGCGCTGGAAGGCGGTGCGGTCCAGCGACAGGGGGAACAGGCCTTCGAGCGGGGTCAGCTCGCGTATCCGGTGCCGGCCGCCCACGCAAAATGCCATGCCGACGATGGGCTCGCCGCATTGGTCGAGCTCCTGTTTATTGATGCCGGCTGCCAGGACGGCCTTGATGCCGCGCACCGTCATGCTCACGCCGATGGCGCGTGAATTGACCGGGTCCGCGTTGGCGGCATTCTCCAGCAGCGGATCGCCGCGCTTTTCGATCACGTGGACGTCGTGCCCCCGTTGCGCCAGATAAATGGCGCTGAGGCTACCCGCCAGGCCTCCGCCGACGATAATGATTTTATGCATTTCAGGCCTCCCTAGACATCTTTCCCCGAGATAAATCGGTAAGTTGCTGATTGAAAAACTCCAACATTTCTATCGGCGCCATGCCGATGGCATCGCTCTCCAGGCTGCGCGCGTACTGCGCCAGCGCCAGGCATTTCTGCGCCAGCATGTCGCAGCCCAGGCTGTAGTCGCTGCTGACCCGGCTATTGACGGGCGCTGGCACGGGCGGTCCCGCGTGGCGGCCGGGCAAGCCGGACGGCATGTTCATCAGGGCCATCGACAGGGGGCGCAACAGGCCGGTCATGATGTCGATCGAGGCGTTCATCAGACGCGAGCGGCGCAGGCTGCCCAGCGGCTGCTGCGCGAAATGGTGCGCCATGAGCAGGAAGGTCAGTTCGTAGCAGCCCTGGTACAGCCGCATCAGCGCGCGCGCCTTCTCGTCGGTCACTACGCTGCAGTCCGCGCGCGCTTCGAGCACCGGATTCTTCAGCGCCGGCACGGCCGGTTCGAACGGCTTGTCGCAGGCGGAAAACTTGCCGGCGACGGCACGCAGCCGCTGGAAGTGCGATGCGGCGAAATGCGGCGAATCGACGGCCACGCCTTCGCCCTGTTCGGTGACGAAGTCGATGGCGAACAGCGCGCTGTCGCGGTCGGATACCTCCAGCTGGTAGCCGGGATAGGCGCGGTTGGTCAGCTCTTTCAGGAACAAATGGTGTTCGCCGCCGCGCTTGCCGCCGCCGCTCTCGAACAGGCCGGGCAGGTCGGCCAGGGCCTGGCGGATCGCCGTATAGAAGGTGGCGATCGATTTGCCCGGCGTCGGAATGTAGTCGGGCCATTCGAAGCGCACGAAGCGGGCCAGCACGTGTTCGGAAAATGGCTCGAACGCAAATTCCGTGTCCAGGCCGAAACGCTGGCGCGCCTGTTGGCCCAGCAGCGGTGTGCCGCTATGGAACGGTTCGCCAAGCGCCATCAGCACATTGTTGACCAATAAATAGTGAATCATTTCTTCATGGGCGATTTCCAGCAACATGCCGCGCGTGCCGCTGTTGCGGCGCCGGTCTTCGGTGCCGCAGGCCAGCTCCAGCTCGGCAGGCAGCCAGCGCCCGGCCTGCACCAGCGCCGCTCCCTGCGCATAGTTGGGAATCGAATACGCGGCATACAGGTATTGCAGCATGAGCGACAATTCCAGGTCGATGGCCTTTTTCAGCTCCTCGATCAACTCCGCCTTGCTGCCGATTGCATGTGCAGTGGCCGGTGCCGCTTGCGCCGCCTTGGCCGCGGCGGCCGCTTCGACCTGCGTCAGGTATTTCAGGAACAGGCGCGATTTTGGCAGCGACAGTTCGCGGGTGCTGGGCATGTAGTAGCTCTTGTCGCGGTTCTGCGGATCGCACATCTGCCACATCAGGCGCGAATACGTTTCGCACTTGCACTGGTCTGCCAGGCTGAAGACTTTGTCCGACATGAAGGGATACACGAGCTCGTAATAGCTCATCACATGCCGGTAGAGGAAGGCGTAGTCGACCTGTTCGGCCGGCACGTCGTCAAGATCCCAGTCGTCGGGCAGCACGCGCACGCCGAGGTATTGTTTATCCTTGTCTGCCCCCAGCACGATCCTGGTCGCGCCCGGCTGGCGGCCCGTCAGGGTCAGCGCCGTGTAACCATGTCCGAGCGGCGACGGCTGCAGCTCCACGGCCAGCAGCGCGCCGTCTTGCGCCTGCGCCGTCACGGATGCAGGCGCGGCCAGCTCGCCGCGGAAGCGGCTTTGCACGGTGATCGTCTGCGGGAATGCCTCGTTCTTTTTGCGGTTCGGCGCTTCCAGATACAGCTGGTTGCTGTCCGATTGCAGCACCCAGTCGGCTTCGTCCCACTGCGCCTGCGCGCCGCCCAGGCTCAGCGAACCGATGGCGTCGCCAGCGTGCTGCAGCGGCACGTCGAAGACGCCATGATGGCGCCAGTAGTCGCCGTATAGCTGCTCGGGAATGCGGGCCAGCAAGGTGCCGGCGCCATCGTGCAGCAGCAGGTCGCCCAGCACCTGCTTGCCACCCAGCGCGTGCGTCGGATGCTGTTCCGAGACGGCGCCGCTGCCGCGCGTGGTGAAGGGGATGGCGGTCGGCATGTTGAACGAGACACGCTGCGCATGCAGCTTCACCAGCACCGGCCCCAGGCTGCCCTGGCGCGGCAGCAGCAGGCGGCCGGCCGGATAGGTGGCCAGCTCGTCGCGCCGCCACAGGCCGATGCTGCCGGCCAGGTCGTAGAACACGGGTGAATCGGGCTTTTGCGGCGTCGACATATTGAACAGGGCATATTGCACCGTCAGCCCCAGCACGTCATCGTCGGCCAGGGCTTGCCGCAAGGCGTGCATGCTGGCCGGCAGCGGCAGGTCCGCATTGAACAGGAAATGCGGGTCGTGCTTTGCCAGCGAAAACTGGAACAGCCTGGAGCGGCCGAATTCCTCGTCCAGGAAATGCCCGCTGCGTTCCGTGATGTGGCCGCTGCCAAGCCAGCGCACCGAGTGCGCCTGCGCGACATCTGCCGTGAACAAGGTGGGGGTGTTGGGCGTGGCCAGCTTGTCGCTCAGGGTGAACTGGCCGGCATAGATCAGCGTGGTGTCGGGCTCGCCGGGGTTGTTGTCGACCCACCTGGCGCGGTTGAACGTGGTGCGCAGGTACTCGTTGTAATGGCCCCACAGGGCCAGTTTGGCGCCCACCAGCGCATCGTGCGTATCGACCGCATCGCGCAGCTGGACGCCCGTGATACGCACGTTTTCCCAGGAAAAATGATTGTTCCCGCAAAAATTATAGCCTGCCGCCAGGCTGAAGATGCCGTCCGGATCGGGCTTGCCCGCCGCATCGAAGCGCGGGGCAAGCTGTTTCAGGTGCGCATGGAATTCGGCCGGCGGCCGGCTCAGGTCGACAGCTTCGCCCGCCATCGATACCGCATTCGTGGCGATATCGATGTTGCCATGCGTGTTGCGATTTGCGGTCGGCACATTGGCGCGGGCAAAACCCCGAAAATGCAGGCGGGGGAAGTCAAGTAAGCTCATGCGCGCTCGGTCGAAGAAGTGATGAAGGTATCGTTGGCCGCGGCGACGTCCTCGCGTTGATCTAGCCGTTGCAACAACAGGCCGCTCGCCTGCTGGGCACTGATCAGGCTGCCTTCCATCCAGCCGCAATGCGCGGTATAGGCATCGGAGCAGGAAATGATGCCGTCGCGGTGCAGCAGCACGGCCGGGTGCTCGGCTTCCGGCTCCACGCAAAACTCGACGCCATGCGGCCAGAACTTGTGGAAGTGCGCCTTGATTGGCGGCAGCGGCTGGCCATCGAGCGGCAGGACTTCTTCCAGGTGGCTGCGCACGCGCGCGAGGTACACGTCTTCACCGAGCTCCAGGCTGTCGCGCCAGTAGGTGGCGCTTTTGCTGTCGGTGTAGAACAGCACATACTTGTCGCTCTTGAAGTAGATCTTGCGCAGGGGATTGGCCGCCATCAGCACCTTGTCGGTCAGCCCGAGCGCTTCCCACCAGGCCGTGTCGAACGTGAGAAAGCCCTTGAACAGGGGCAGCGAGTCGTACTGGAACGGACTCCAGGCGTTCGGAAAATCCAGGTTCAGGCGCGGCATGGCCGATGGGGGGATGGCCATCACCAGATGGCGCGTGCGGTGCATCTGCGTGTCGCCATGGTGGCTGAAGGCGAGCACATGGTCGGTGCCGGATTTTTCAACGGACAGCAGGCGATGTTCGAGCTTGAATTCCACGCCAGCGGCCTGGGCCTGGTGCTGCAACTGGCAGAGCAGCGCGTGGTAGCCGTCGGTGGCATAGCGCCACTGGTTGGCGGCGTTTTCCGTAAAGTGCTGCGTTTCCGGGTGTTTCTTGATGATGTCGTAGGCCATGGCCGCCGATACCATCGGCAGCAGCAAGGCGTCATAGCCGGTCGCCTTGATGATGTGGTTGGCTCTGGCGGCGCCGAGGTAATGGCTGACGAAATCGAGGAAGGAGACTTGCGGATGCGTTTTCAGCCTCGGCTTCAGATCATGCAGCGTTGCTTTCAGTTCTTCCAGCACGCTGTCGTGGGAGATGACCTCGGTGAACGGGTAGATCGCATGCGGCAATCCGCTGCCCTGCATCAGTTGCTGGAAATGCGGATGCAGCTGCGGCGAGTAGCGGGCGGCGCCGAGTTCGGCGATTTCCTCGCCATCTATTTTTCGCGACTGGACGCGGCCGCCGACGGTGGCATTCAGGTCGAACACCCGGATGCGCAACTTCCTGTTGGCGGCGGCCTCGATCAGCCGATTGGCGCAAGTCAGACCTCCTATGCCGGCGCCGATGATGCAAATATCAGAATACGTGCTCATACGAAGTTCCTTTTTAACGTTCATTAAAAAAGCTGCAAAATCGTTAGCAAAAGTTTCCCCAGCCCGTGTAGGCAAGAGAGGGGAACGCTGGGTGTTACCGCACTTGGCGAGCGTTATCGGCTGGGAAATGAAGAGCCTGGCGAGAACTGGCGTTGCGTCTGGTATGGTCGATTCTTGGCAGCAGAGTTTCTGTTTCAAATCAAAGATGGCACCGACAATAGCCCGGGTATCGGGCTGTCAGTTTGATAAATATCAATGTAGTTGTTGCCTGTGAGGCGCGCGCCGATAAAGTGGAAATGTTGCTAAGCTCTTCACAAACGGGAGATGCCATGTCCGACATCATCGAACTGTTGCAATGGCCGGCCATGGCCGCTTCGCTGCTGGCGGCCTGGCTGGTGGGCTCGCGCACGGCCGCGCGGCGCCTTGCCGGGTTCTGGATTTTCTTGTTCAGCAATGTGCTGTGGGTATGCTGGGGCTGGCAAGACGAAGCCTGGGCATTGATCGTGCTGAACGTTTGCCTGGCGCTGACGAATGTGCGCGGCATCGTCAAGAACGAGGGGGCATGACGTCGCTTCCACTTGAATATTGTCAATGTGGAATGTTTTTGCGGCGCGGCATACATGCCGTGCCGCCGCCCCGCATCCATTTCAAGGCGGAAAATGGCCATTCTGGCCCGCTAGTTCCGGATATTTGCTGTCTTATATAAGATTCGTCGCCATCGGATACACAAACAGCGGCAGGACAGTCTAAAATACGCGGTGGGCAAGCACGGCGTCACCGCCGGCACACTAGCCGTCCAAAGCAAGGCTAACCGTCCTGTGTTTGGAATGAAGAAAGTTAACCACCAGGCATCACCGCATACAAGGGAATGAACATGGCAACACAAAAATCCAAAATCATCTACACGCTGACTGACGAGGCGCCGCTGCTCGCGACGTATTCCCTGCTGCCGATTATCAAAAAATTCACCGCGCCGGCTGGCGTGGACGTGGTGTCCAGCGATATTTCGGTGGCGGCACGTGTACTGGCTGAATTTCCCGAATTCCTGACGGACGCGCAAAAAGTCCCGAATACCCTGGCTGAACTGGGCAAATTGACCCAGAATCCGGACACCAACATCATCAAGCTGCCGAACATCAGCGCCTCGCAAGGTCAGTTGATCGCTTGCGTGCGCGAACTGCAAGGCCGTGGCTACAAGCTGCCCGACTATCCGGAAGATGCGAAGACCGAAGAAGAAAAAGCCTTGAAGGCCCGCTACGGCAAGTGCATCGGCAGCTCGGTCAACCCGGTCCTGCGTGAAGGCAATTCCGACCGCCGCGCACCGAAGGCCGTCAAAGAGTATGCGCGCAAGCACCCGCACTCGATGGGCGAGTGGAGCCAATCGTCGCAAACGCACGTTTCGCACATGCACCATGGCGACTTCTACCACGGCGAAAAATCGCTGACCCTGGAAAAGGCGCGCGATGTCAAGATGGAACTGGTCACGGCCTCGGGCAAGACCATCGTGCTGAAACCGAAGGTTTCCCTGCAAGCGGGCGAAATCATCGACAGCATGTTCATGAGCAAGAAAGCGCTGCTGGAGTTCTACGAGAAGGAAATCGACGACGCGTTCAAGACGGGCGTGATGTTCTCGCTGCACGTCAAGGCCACCATGATGAAAGTGTCGCACCCGATCGTCTTCGGCCACTGCGTGCGCATCTTCTACAAGGACGCGTTCGCCAAGCACGCCGAGCTGTTCGACAAGCTGGGCGTGAATGTCAACAATGGCATGAGCAACCTGTACGACAAGATCGACACCCTGCCAGCGTCGCAAAAGGATGAAATCCTCAAGGACCTGCACGCCTGCCACGCCCACCGTCCGGAACTGGCCATGGTCGATTCGGCCAAGGGCATCACCAACTTCCATTCGCCGAACGACATCATCGTCGACGCGTCGATGCCTGCCATGATCCGTATCGGCGGCAAGATGTGGGGCGCCGACGGCCGTCCGAAAGACGTCAAGGCAGTCATGCCGGAATCGACTTTCGCACGCATCTACCAGGAAATGATCGGTTTCTGCAAATGGCATGGCAACTTCGATCCGAAGACCATGGGTACCGTGCCGAACGTGGGCCTGATGGCGCAGCAAGCGGAAGAATACGGTTCGCACGACAAAACCTTTGAAGTGCCTGAAGGCGGCACCGCCAACATCACCGACCTGGAAACGGGCGAAGTGCTGCTGACGCAAACGGTGGAAGAGGGCGATATCTGGCGCATGTGCCAGGTCAAGGACGCGCCGATCCGCGACTGGGTCAAGCTGGCCGTCACGCGCGCGCGCAACTCGGGCATGCCTGCCGTGTTCTGGCTCGATTCCTACCGTCCGCACGAGAACGAAGTCATCAAGAAGGTACAGGTTTACCTGAAGGAGCACGACACCAAGGGCCTGGATATCCAGATCATGTCGCAGACGCGCGCCATGCGCTACACCCTGGAACGCGCCTTCCGCGGCCTGGACACCATCTCGGTAACCGGCAACATCCTGCGCGACTACCTGACCGATCTGTTCCCGATCCTGGAACTGGGCACGTCCGCCAAGATGCTGTCGATCGTGCCGTTGATGGCCGGTGGCGGCATGTACGAAACGGGCGCCGGCGGTTCGGCACCGAAACACGTCAAGCAGCTGGTGGAAGAAAACCATCTGCGCTGGGATTCGCTGGGCGAGTTCCTGGCGCTGGCCGTGTCGCTGGAAGACATGGGCATCAAGACGGGCAATGCGAAAGCCAAGATCCTCGCCAAAACCCTGGACGAAGCCACCGGCAAACTGCTGGACAATAACAAGTCGCCATCGCCACGTACGGGCGAGCTGGACAACCGCGGCAGCCATTTCTACCTGGCCATGTACTGGGCGCAAGCCCTGGCAGCGCAGAAGGACGATGCGGAATTGGCAGCGCACTTCGCTCCAGTGGCCAAGGCCCTGGCCGACAACGAAGAAAAGATCGTTGCCGAGCTGAAAGCAGTTCAAGGCAAGGAAACGGACATCGGCGGCTACTATCTGCCCGATCCCGCGAAGACGGAAGCGGTCATGCGTCCTAGCGCCAGCCTGAATGCGGTGCTCGACACCATCTGATGCAGTCCTGACAGGCAGTAAGTTCCTTGCTGCCTGACAAAAAACGCCGCCGGAAGCGATTCCGGCGGCGTTTTTCATTTCCCCGGCAGTTTACTGGTAGTGCTTGTAAACACTGGTGCTGCCATTGCTCTTGACCAGCAAGACGTCATAGGCATCCTTGCGCGGCCCTTCCATGCCTGGCGAACCCATCGGCATTGCCGGCACGGCCAGGCCTTTCGCCTTGGGTTTTTCGCGCAGCAGCTGCTTGATGTCGCTGGCCGGCACATGGCCTTCGATGGCGTAGCCGTTGACGAGGCCCGTGTGGCAGGAGCCGAGCGCGTCGGGAATGCCGGCCAGCTTGCGGTATTGCGCCGGCATCTCGACGTTTTTCGCGCGCACCGTGAAACCGTTCGCCTCCAGGTGTTTGATCCATTCGGAACAGCAGCCGCACGAGGCGCTCTTGTAGACTTCAATGACGGGCAGGGCCGCCTTGGCGAACGTGGGCAAGCCCAGCATGGCGGCGAAGGCGCCGCGCGCTAAGAAATATTTGATCATGGTGTTGCTTTCAGACGAATAAGGGCGATCGTGGCCGCCTTGGCGGCCTGCTTGGGTGTTAAGCGGAAAGCGGCCGCGGGGGCCGGCGCGGGCCGTCGGGTATGAATCCCGCCAGCAAGGCGGCGGGCGCGCTGCTGAAGTGTTGCGCGCCGCCGGCGGCAGCAGGAAGGGTGAAGCAGGGCGGCATCAGCGCGCCCAGGCAAAAGCTAAGGCAGGCGCCGCAGGCGCGATGCTGGTCCGGGGCCTGGTTTTTTTCCGGCGTGCCGGTATTGTCTTGCAGGACGGCTGACCGTCCCGCGTGATGCTGGCAAGCCGCCGCCATCGCGCTGGCAGGCGAGGCGGACGAAGCCGGGCATAGCCGCATGGCACCCGCGGCAGCCGCTTGCAGCGGCACCGCCGCGATCAGCAGCAGGATCAGCCATGTTTTGAAGAGTCTTAGCATCGCCGGAAAGTATAGCATGCCGGTACTGTCGCCAGGGCAGGCTAGCGCGAGGCGGCGGCAAGCACCTTCGATGCGTACATGGCCCGGTCCGCATGGCGCAACAGCAGTTGCATGGTATCGCCGTCTTCCGGATAGTGGGCCACGCCGATGCTGACGGTGATCCGCAATTGCTGTCCGTTGCCCAAGTGCAGCGGCGCGGCCAGGGCCGCGTGGATCTTTTGCTCAATCAGGCTGACATCGGCCGGTGTGACATTGCTTTCCAGAAGCACGACGAATTCATCGCCGCCCATCCTGGCCAGGGTGTCTGTTTCGCGCATGCAATCGCGCAGGCGGTTCGCCACCGTTTGCAGCAGCAGGTCGCCACAGGCATGGCCGTGGTCGTCGTTGACGCGCTTGAAGTTGTTCAAGTCCAGGAACAGCAGCGACAGCCGGCCTTCCTGGCGGTGTGCGCGGGCAAACGCCGTGTGCAGGCGGTCGTGGAACAGGCGGCGGTTCGGCAAACGGGTCAGTTCATCATGCATGGCCATGAACTGCATTTGCGTCTGCAACTGCCGGCGCTCGATGGCGGTCGCTAGTTGCTTGGCGACAAATTGCAGCAAATCCTGGTCTTGTGCCGTGCCGATGACGGCATCCTGGCCGCCTTGCAAGGCCAGCGCGCCGATGCTGCCCATCGAGGAATACAGGGGCACGGCAAGCCAGCACGAGGACAGGGCGCCCGCCGCCGTTTGCAGCGCCGGCTGCAGACCGGCCAGTTGTCCCGCCTGCAGCAGCAAGGGGCGGCCGCTGCGCAGGACTTCGTCGCACAGCAGGCTGGCCAGGGACGATGTCGGCTGGGGCGCGCTGTCGCCGGCATGGCAGGTCATGGGCGGCTGTGCGCCATGTTCGTCCTGCAGCAGCAAGGTCAGGCTACGCGCAGGCAAGTGCTCGCCGATGATGTGCTGTATGCGGTACAGCAAGGCGGGCAAGTCCTGCGTCGCCTGCATGGCTTCGGAAATGGCGTACAGCGCGGCCTGTTTTGCCTGCGCCTGTTTCAGCAAGGTGATGTCGCGCGCCACGGCCACGCGCAGCTGGTCGGCGGCGGACCAGCGGGCCGACCACATGATGTGCGCCAGACTGCCATCCTTGCGCAGGTAGCGGTTTTCAAAGTGCGTCTGCGCATGCCCATCCATGATGGCGCGCGCGGCCGCCAAGGTGCGTGCGCGGTCGGCGGGGGCGACCAGGTCGAGCATCTGCTTGCCGATCATTTCCTGCTGCGTATAGCCGAAGATGCGTTCGCAGGCGGCGCTGACGAACACGAAGCGCCCCTCCACGTCGACCATGCATACGGCGTCGAGCAATAAGTCGGTAAAGCTGGCCAGCGGGGCGTGCAGAATCTTGTGTTCCATAGAAAAGCATTCTAATGGACATTTCTAACAGTCATTCAACTTGTTGGGGCCGGACGAGGCCGGCGGCATGAAAATGTTTCATTTCCCCGACGCTCATGCTTTGCTGTTTCTTGCCGTTAATGCAGTATTGCCATGCAGTACTTGCCACCACGCCAGATAACGTGACGCAAGGTTTGCCTGGCGCCAGGTGATTGCAAAAAAACTAACCATATCGAACTTTTATGATGCCCCTTATCACTATTTGCAAGGTTATCGCGCCATGACCTCCATCGCTCCACTGCCAAGCTGGAACAGCGCCCCGTCGCGGGCCGCCGCTGCCACGCCGAACCGCACGGAAACGCCGTCGCCTTCGTCCGCATCCACGCCGTCTTCCATCGTTGCCCTCAGCCCGGAAAGCGTGAGCGGAAGCAAGCCGGCGGCGCTCGTGAAACCGCCGATGGTGTGGGAAAGCGCGACGCGCGACAAGGTGAGCGAGGCCATGACGAAGAGTTTTTCGTCGTATGCGTTTGGCGGCCGCTTCAGCGGCCTGGGCGCGGCCATGCTGGGACAGGTCAAGCTGGGCAACTACAATTTCTCGCAGGCGATGCGGCAGCCGCCGCCGAGCACCACGCCGAATGTCTATGCGGCGTCCAGCATCGCGCCGGGCAGCCTGCATGGCAATGGCGAAGACAAGGTTTCCCTCAGCATCACGACCAGGAGCGGCGTGGAAGTCAAGCTGTCGCTCGACAGCCAGGGCGATGGCCTGGCCGTGAGCATGACGACGAGTGGCGACCTCAGCGACGCTGAAGCCAGTGCCCTGGGCGACCTGGCGAAGGGTTTTCAGGCGGCCATTGACGGCATGGGACAAAGTACGCCGAAAATCAAGCTGGAAGGCTTGATGCAGTTCGACCAGCAAGTGCTGGCGTCGGTGAAACTGCATGCGGAAGTCAAGGTGCGCGGCGAGATAGAGGGCGTGCAAACTCTGGATTTTCAGGCCGATGGCGCGCAGCGCAAGGTCAGCTTCAGCGGCGAGGCCGGCAGCCTGGACCTGAAGGTCGACGCCAGCCAGCTCAATACCCTGGGCAGCAAGGAACGGCAAGCCAAGGCGCTGGGCAGCTACATGAAGCAGTTCGACCAAGCGGCGTCGCGCGGCCACGGCGACGCCGGCCTGATGGCCATGCTCAAGGATAGCTTTACGGCCTTGCACAGCAATACCGCCGCGCCGCAAGCGACCACGGACACGCCCGAGACGGGCAAGTGGCGCCTGGCGGCCGAAGACAAGTCCATCCTGACAGGGCTGGCCGATTTCAGCGCCTCCGTATCGCAAGCCGTGAAATTCAGCAATCCCATGCGCAGTTCGGAAAAGGACGGCTTTAATTATGAAGTGTCGCAAAAGACGCTGCAGGCCGGCGCCAGCCAGGACGAGCGGTCAATCAGGCAGCAGCAGCAATCGAAGCTGAGCGCCAGCTTCCATGAGACGCTCGTCCCCGGCGTACCGCTGCGCCTGACGGACAGCACGGAATCGCAGAACTATACGTATCACCAGATCGAGGATACGGCCAGCAGCGATGCGCAGGTGGCCTACAAGGATGGCAAGATGGTGAAGGCGAGCTTGCGGCAGGAGGGCAATCAATCCGAGCGTGTCATGAAATATTTCCTGGGCAAGCTGGAGTCGGACAAGACCACGCCGGGCAATTATTCCGTGCTGCGCGACTTGCTGCCCGTGCTGGGGCCGTACCGGACGGGCGAGCTGGGCATGACGCCCGAGAAAAAAGCGGAGCAGCGCCAGCAGGCGATGCTGACCTTGAGCGACGATGTGCTGCTGCAATCGTATGCGGGCCAGACCGTCAGCATGTGGCGAACCGATGCACTGCCGGAAGAGGGCGGAGACGCCGCCGCGTAGACATGACCGCGTCCATGCAAAAAGCCCGTCTGCGAAGACGGGCTTTTTGTTTGCTTGTTGCTTGGCTGGCTGCGGCGCAAAACAGCCTATGCCTTGGCCTTGTTTTGCTTGATCCAGTAGCCGACGCCCAGTGCGGCGAGCCACACGGGAATCAGGTAGACGGAGATGCGCAGGCCCGGCGTCAGATACATGATCACCAGGATGCCGGCCAAGAAGACCAGGCACAGGTAGTTGGTGAACGGGTAGCCCAGGCTCTGGAACAGGGTCGTCTTGCCCTCGGCCTTTTTCTGCGCGCGGAAGCGCAGATGGATCCAGCTGATCATGGCCCAGTTGATGATCAGGGCCGAGACGACCAAGCCCATCAATACCTGGAATGCTTTGCCCGGCATGAGGTAATTGACCACCACGCAGGCGCCGGTGGCCAGGGCCGACACGCCCAGGGCCGCCAGCGGCACGCCGCGGCGGTTCAGCTGCAGCAGCGCGCGCGGCGCATTTCCCTGTTTCGCCAGGCCGAACAGCATGCGCGTGTTGCAGTACACGCCGCTGTTATACACGGACAGTGCCGCCGTCAGCACCACCACGTTCAGGGCTGTGGCCACCAGGTTGCTGTCGAGCGCATGGAAGATCAGGACAAAAGGGCTGCCGCCGGTGACGACGTTTTGCCATGGGTACAGGGACAGCAAGATGCCCAGCGCGCCGATGTAAAAGATCAGGATGCGGTAGATGGCCTGGTTGGTGGCGCGGGGAATCGTCGTGCTGGGGTCGTCCGCCTCGGCCGCCGTGATGCCCACCAGTTCCAGGCCGCCGAACGAAAACATGATGACGGCCATGGCCATCACCAGCCCTTGCCAGCCATTCGGGAAGAAGCCGCCGTGCTGCCACAGGTTGGCCACCGACGCCTGCGGACCCGCGTCGCCGGAAGCGAGCAGGTAGGCGCCGAAGACGATCATGCCGATGATGGCGACGACCTTGATGATGGCGAACCAGAATTCCATTTCGCCAAATGCCTTGACGTTCAGCAGGCTGATGGCGTTGATGACGCAAAAGAACACCAGCGCCGAGACCCAGGTGGGCACGTCCGGCCACCAGTACTGCACGTAGATGCCGACGGCCGTCAGTTCGACCATGCTGACGAGCACATACAGCACCCAGTAATTCCAGCCCGACAGGAAGCCGGGCAGATGGCCGCAGTATTTGTCGGCGAAATAGCTGAAGGAGCCGGCGACGGGTTCGTCGACCACCATCTCGCCCAGCTGGCGCATGATCAGAAAGGCGATGACGCCGGCGATGCCATAGCCGAGCAGCACGGAAGGGCCGGCCATCTTGATGGTTTGCGCGATGCCCAGAAACAGGCCGGTGCCGATGGCGCCGCCCAGGGCGATGAGCTGGATGTGGCGGCTTTTCAGGCCGCGCTTGAGCTCTTGTGGTTCGGTATTCCCGACTGCCGTCATATGTTTTATCCTGTTTTTACGGGGCTGAGGTCGCTGATTCTAAAGCATGCACGGGCAAAGCAGGAGCGAAATGCATGTTGCACTGCGGAGGCACAGGAAACGCCCCGCATCTTCGCCGAACGGCGCGCAAAACGGCGGCCCGCGCGACACTTTACGTGGCAGCCGCGACGATGGCCGGTTCGTACACGGCCAGGAACTCGGGCGGCAGGCGGCGCGCGCGGCCGCTGCTCAATTCGATGCAGATCAGGTCCCAGCGGCCGCGCACGACCGTGGCGGCGTCGCTGTCTCGGATCAGCTGGAAGCGCCGCTCCATGCTGGAACGCCCGTCGCTGGCGCACAGCCAGGTGGCCAGGGTCAGCGCTTCCCCCGCCTTGGTGGGCAGCAGGTAGTCGTATTCGCCGCGGCGGATCGCCATGGCCCGGTCCAGGCGCCGGTAATCGTCGAGGTCCAGCCCCAGGGTGGCCGAGTGGTGCCAGGCGATATGCTCGCACCAGCGCACGTAGACGGCGTTGTTGGTGTGTTGCAAGCCGTCGATGTCGCCCGCTTCCGGCGTGACGGGCAGGGTATGGGCGTGCGGATAATCCCAGTTCAAGAGCGCTCCTTTCGATGCGGTGGCGGCTGATTGTACGTGCTTGCGGCGTGTCCTGTCTGCGGCGCACGCCTGAAAAAACACTGTTTTTCACATTGATGTATGATGCATCATAATTTCAAAAGATCAAAAATACGCATGAACCACCAATTGGACAGCCTCGCGCACGTCAACCTGGGCAAGTCCGTGTACGCGATGCTGCGCGAGGCGCTGGCGGCCGGGCGCTACCAGCCGAACGACCGGCTGCGCATCCGCGAACTGGCGCTGCAGCTGGGCACCAGCGTCACGCCCGTGCGCGACGCCATGCTGCAGCTGGTGCAGGAAGAGACGCTGGTGCTGCGCTCGGCGCGCGACTTCCGCGTGCCCGTGCTCGGCGTGGCGCGCTACTTGGAAATCCGCGCGCTGCGGCTGGAACTGGAAGGGCTGGGCGCGTTCGAGGCGGCGCAGCGCATCGACGCCGCCACCCTGGCCGAGCTGGAGCGCCTGCTGCAGGCGAACGAAGAGGCGATTGCGCGGCACGATTTGCCGGCGGCCCTGCAATGCAACCAGGCATTTCACCTGGGCCTGGCGCAGGCGGCCGGCATGCCGACGTTAAAACGCTTCGTCGACCATCTTTGGATGCAGACGGCGCCGCTGATCGCCGCCGGCTATGCGGCCTTTACGCCCGATATGCGTGTCGGCCACCACCGCGCCATCATAACGGCGCTGCGCCAGCGCGACGGCGCGGCCGCGCGGCGCGCCATCGAACAGGACATTCTCGACGGCGGCACGCAGATGCTGGCGTATGTGATGCGCCAGGAGCGCATCCACGCCGGCGCAACACAACCAGACGAGGAAGCACATGACGCAGAACACGCATAATACTGAACAGAAAACCGCCATCGTCACGGGCGCCAGCCGCGGCATCGGCCACGCCGTGGCCGAACGCTTCCGCAGCCTGGGCTGGCGGGTCATCACCGTCTCGCGCAGCCCGATACCGGGCGGCTGTCCGCGCGCCCAGGAGCACAACACGCATGTGTGCATGGATCTGTCGGACCTGAGCCAGATCGGGCAGATGGTCGACACCTTGCGCCCCATGCTGGGCGACTCGAAGTTGCACGCGCTGGTGAACAACGCCGGCGTGTCGCCGAAGGGGCCGGGCGGTTCGCGCGTCAATTCGCTCACCACCGACATGCGGACGTGGCAGGAAATGTACAACACGAATTTCTTTGCGCCGCTGGCCCTGACGCGCGGCTTTGCGCAGGAATTGTCGAACGCGCACGGCTCCGTCGTGAACCTGTGCTCGATCGCAGGCTACCGCGTGCACCCGTTTGCGGGTTCGGCCTACGCCAGTTCGAAGGCGGCGCTGGCCTCGCTGACACGCGAAATGGCCAACGACATGGCGCCTTTGAACGTGCGCGTGAATGCCATCGCGCCGGGCGAGATCGACACGGCGATTTTATCGCCGGGCACTTCGCACATCGTCGACACGCAAATCCCCCTGCGCCGCCTGGGCACGACGGCCGAAGTGGCGGATCTGGTGGAATTCCTGTGCAGCGAGCGCGCCTCGTATATCACGGGCGCGGAAATTCCCATCGACGGCGGCCAGCGTATTTAATCCAGGAGGAGAATCATGAGCAAACATATCGGCATCGTCGGCTGCTCGGCCGAAGGCGCGGCCCTGTGCTACCGCACGATTTGCGAAGAGGGCGCGCATGCGCTGGGGGCGTATGAACATCCGGAAGTGACGCTGCACACGCCGCCGCTGGCGCGCTATGTGGCTTGCCTGAATGCGGGCGACCTGGCCGGCGTGGCCGAACTGATGCTGGCGTCGGCGCACAAGCTGGCGGCGGCGGGCGCCGATTTCCTGATCTGCCCCGACAACACCATCCACCAGGCATTCGACATGATGGCGCCCCGTTCGCCGCTGCCCTGGCTGCATATCGCCGACGTGGTGGCCAGCGAGGCGGCGGCGCGCGGCTGCCAGCGCGTGGGCTTGACGGGCACGCGCTGGCTGGTCGACAGCGCCGTGTATCCGGACAAGCTGGCGGTGCGCGGCATCGATTGCGTGCGGCCGGGCGAAGACGAGCGCAGCGAAATCAACCGCATCATCATGGAAGAACTGGTGCCGGGTGTGGTCAAGCCGGACAGCGTGGCGCGCTTCCAGGCCATCATCGGCGGCTTGCGCGAGCAGGGCTGCGACGCCGTCATCCTCGGCTGCACGGAAATCCCGCTGATCATCAGCGACGCCAATTCGCCGCTGCCGACCCTGGACTCGACGCGCCTGCTGGCGCGCGCGGCCTTGCGCCGGGCGCTGGCAGCCTGATTATCTGTTCAGCTGCGTGTCCAGCTGCGCCTGCAGGGCGGCCACCACCAGCGCGTGGTCGTCCGCCTGCGCCAGGCCGGACACGGTGACCGTGCCGACCAGTCCCACGCCGCGTATCAGCAGGGGGAAGGCGCCGCCGTGACCCGCGTACTCGACGTCGTCGAGGTATTTCACGTCTTCGAAGGTGCTGCCGCGGCTTTTATACGAGATGCCCATGTAGTAGGAGCTGCGGCAAAAGCGCTGCACCGTATTGTTCTTGCGGCGTATCCAGTCGGCCTGGTCCGCCGTGGCGCCCGTCATGGCGTGGTGGAACAGGACCTGGCCGTTGCGCATGATGTTGACGGTGACGGCCTTGCCCCGCTTGCGCACTTCTTCGACGATCCACAGGCCCACGGCCAGCGCCGCATCGTTGTCGAAGCGTTCGAATTGCAGGGATTCTTCCTGTTGCGCGAGGGTGTGCAGCAAATCGGCGTAATGATCCATCGTGGAGGCGGGTGGGAGTGGCTGGAAGCGCTACTGTAGCGCAGCATGGGGGCTTTTTGTGTAATGCGGCTAAAATAGGCGGCATGAACCTGTCCCTGTTTGCCGATGAGGACGACGTCCCGGCCGGACCGGTGCCGCTGGTGCCCGGCTCGTCCGCGTCGGTCCTGCTGCGCCGTTTTGCGCTGCCGTATCTGCCCGAGCTGCTGCCGGCGCTGGACGCCATCGTGCTGGCCGCGCCCCTGCGCCACATGGCCACGCCGGGCGGTTTGCGCATGTCCGTGGCCATGAGCAATTGCGGTGCCCTGGGCTGGGTCACGGATGGGCGCGGCTACCGCTATGCGCGGCTCGATCCCGCCAGCGGCGTGCCCTGGCCGCCCATGCCGCCCGTATTCCTGCGCCTGGCGCGGGAGGCGGCGCTGGCGGCCGGCTATCCGGGCTTCGCTCCCGACGCCTGCCTCATCAACCGCTATGCGCCCGGTGCGCGCATGGCCCTGCACCAGGACCGCGACGAATGCGATTTCAACGCGCCCATCGTTTCCGTCTCGCTCGGTTTGCCCGCCACCTTTTTGTTCGGCGGCGCCGAGCGCGGCGACAAGGCGGCGCGCATCGCGCTGCTGCATGGCGACGTGGTGGTGTGGGGCGGCGCCGACCGCCTGCGCTTCCATGGCGTGGCGCCGCTGAAAGAGGGCGAACACGCGCTGCTGGGCGCGCAGCGCATCAATCTGACGTTTCGCAAGGCTGCCTGAGCTGGCGCCCCGGCGTGGCCGGCTTGAGGACGTAGTGCGCATGGACATAACGCCACGGAATGGCCAGGTAGACCAGCACCACGAACGCGCATTCAAACGCGGTTGCCGCGGTGGCGGGATCGATCTGGCCGTGCAGCCATTGCGGCAGCGGTACGAGCAGCAGCCAGATGGTCTTCCACAGCGCCTCCCACAGCAGCAGGGGCAGCATCTGCAGCGGATAGCGCAAGCCCAGCAAACATAGCAGCGAAAACGCGGCCAGCATGCAGTTGACGGTGCCCCGCGCCAGTTCCCACGGCGCGTGCGGCGTGACGATGCCGGGCCACAGCACGCTGCCCAGCCCCAGGACAACCAGCAGATACATGGCGCGCAGCGCATACAGACGGGCGGTCGATACGGTATTCATGGTGCGGTCTCCTGGTCGCGGGGTGGCTATGAAAGGTTTACTCGACTTCCTTGAGTATCGTTTCCAGGCTGCCCAGGCGTGCCTGGATCTGCGCCACCGAGTCGTTCAGCGCGGCCAGCGACGCAGCCGTTTCCATCTGCGCGGCGGCCATGGACCTGGCCAGTTCCTGGTAGGCGCCGTCCTGCGCCAGCCGGGCGCGCGCCTGCACGATGCCGGACGTATATTTGAGAGCGAAGATGATGACGGCGGCCGTGCAGGGGAAGAAGAAGGCGGCGAAGAAGATATTTTCAGACATGATGACCTCTACAGTTCAGGATTGATCCGGGTTGTGGGTGAGCGAAGACGCCGCCGCGGCAATGCTGGCCGGCGTCAGCAGCAATTCAAATGGGCTGGCCTCGAAGTAATTGAGGGCCTTGCCGTCGTGCGACAGCTCCAGCTGGCTGGTGACCAGTCCCGCATGCTCCAGCTTTTGCAGGTGCAAATGCAGCAGGGGCCGGCTGATGCCCAGGTCGCGCGCCAGCTGGCTGATGTAGTTGCGCCCGCCATTGGCCAGGGCCGCGATGATGCGCAGCCGGTGCGGATTGTCGAGCGCCGCCAGCATGGCCAGCAAGCGCTCGCCGCTGGGGAGGGGTGTATTTGTATCTGTCATGTGTCAACATTATCTGACATGTGTTAGTCAGTCAAGAAGAATGATGGTAGCCCGTTAATGCAAGATACTTGCAAATACGTCGGCTTTTCTGCATGATATGCAGCTTGTTTGCATATGGAGCCATGATATGAAGCGCGATTCCCTTTCTTCGCCCTTGCCCGACGTGGCGGCTGGCCCTCATCTGGGCAGTCCCTTGCCGCTCGAATGGGTGGGCATGCAGGGCATCGCCTTGCCGCTGTGGCTGGAAGAGGGCGGGCAGGCGCAGCAAGTACATGCCTGGGCCGACGTGCAGGTCGATCTGCCCGACCCGCAAGTGAAAGGCATTCACATGTCGCGCCTGTATCTGCTGCTCGATGCGTTTGCCGCCGCGCAGCCGCTCGATGCCGGTGCGCTGGCCGCCGTGTTGCGGCGCATGGTGGACAGCCACGCCGATTGCGGCAGCACGCAGGCGCGCCTGGCGCTGGCGTTTCCGTTGCTGCGGCGCCAGCCGGCGCTGCTGACGGCGGGGCTGTCGGGCTGGAAATCGTATCCTGTGCGCCTGCAGGCCAGCTGCTCGCCGCAGGGCTTTGCGCTGTCCCTGACGGTGGAGATCGGCTATTCGTCGACCTGTCCCTGTTCTGCGGCGCTGGCGCGGCAGCTGCTGGCCGATGCCTTTGCGGCGCGGTTCGGTGCGGGCGGCATCGACGGCGCCGCCGCGCACGCCTGGCTGCAGGAGCATGCGAGCCTGGCCACGCCGCACAGCCAGCGCAGCACGGCGACGGTCACCTTGTCATTGGAGGAACAGGCGGAACTGGAGCTGTTTCCCCTGATCGACCTGGCGGAGGCCGCGCTGGCGACGCCCTTGCAGACGGCCGTGAAGCGGGCCGACGAACAGGCGTTCGCGCGCCTCAATGGTGCTAATCTGACGTATGTGGAAGACGCGGCCCGTCGCGTGCAGGCGGCGCTGGCGCCGCATTATGCGCAGGCGCGTGTTACCGTACGGCATATGGAAAGCCTGCATCCGCACGATGCCGTGGCGCAGGCGGGCCAGCTTGCCTGAGCTTTTCACTCAACCACCGTGGAGGAAGACCGCATGCCGGAGAACATCACGCAGGACCCTGGCGAAGACAGCCTGGAAGAGGAACTGGAGCGCGAGCGGCGCGAGCATGCGCTGATCGACGAGGAAAAGCTGGGCATGGACGAGCTGGAGGAGGAGCGCCTGAAGAGGGAACATCTGAAGCGCGAGCGCCAGCCGGGCGCGCCGGCGGCGCGCTAGCGCACGCGCTGTATCAGCGCTGGCATCGCGCCGCGCCGCCCGGTACAATTTCGCTTTGTCCTTCTCCCCCAACCCCGGAGGCCCATGAAATATCGCGCATTCTTCCCGTTCATCCTCGGCCTGACAGGCGCCGTGCTGGCCGCCTCGCCAGCTCAGGCCGCCACCATCTGCACCGCCATGGCCGACGCCAAAACGGGCGCCGTCCTGCTGCAGGAGGGTAATTGCATCGACCGCGTTACCCCCGCGTCCACGTTCAAGATCGCCCTCAGTCTGATGGGCTATGACGCCGGCTTCCTCAAGGACGAGCACAAGCCCAGCCTGCCATTCCGCCAGGGCTATGTGGACTGGGGCGGCGAAGCGTGGCGCCAGGATACCGACCCGTCGCGCTGGATGCAGTATTCCGTCGTCTGGTATTCGCAGCAGATCACGCAGGCACTGGGCGCCGAGCGCTTCCAGAAATACGCCAAGGCTTTGCGCTATGGCAATGCGGATGTGTCGGGCGACCCGGGCAAGGACAACAGCCTGGAGCGCTCGTGGATCAGCTCTTCGCTGAAGATATCTCCGCTGGAACAGCTGGGTTTCTTGCGCAAGCTGGTCAACGATCAATTGCCCGTCACCAAACAGGCGATGGAGCAGACGCGGCGTCTGACCCTCCTGGCTGATGTGGACGGCTGGCAAGTGCATGGCAAGACGGGAGCCGCCTTCCCGCGCAAGGCCGACGGCAGCTTCGACGAAGCGCACGGTTACGGCTGGTTCGTGGGCTGGGCCAGCAAGGGCGGGCGCAGCATCGTCTTCGCGCGCCTGGTGCAGGATGAGCAGAAGGGCCAGCAGTCCGCAGGCTTGCGCACGCGCGCAGCCATGCTGAAAGAATTGCCGGCCCTGCTGGAGCAGGCGCAGAAGTGACGGCCAGCATCGTCGCCGCCACCTTCATCGCCACCGGGGGCGATTACCTGGAAGCGGTCATTGAGGTGGCCGGCCAGCGCCTGCATGTGATGGACGAGTTCGGCGGCGGGCAACTGGCCGCCGGCACGCAAGTCCAGCTCGAACTGTGGCCCATGGCCAGCGAAATGGACGACTGGGACGCCATCTTCCGCGCCAATCCCGGCCAGGAAAAGCGCCTGCTGCGCCTCGATGGCTGGCGCTACCTGGCGCTGGGCGTCGTCACCCAGGTCGATCCCGTCGTCTGCGACTGCGGCCTGCTGCAGCTGGAAAATCCGTTTACCACGCACGACGCGCGCTGCGTGGGCGCGTATGTCGGCGTCACGTTGGCGCGCCTCGATGCTTGCCTGGCGTAAATTCCGGCCCGCTTGCTTGCCCGCCCTATATACTTGCTGAAACGGATAATCCGGCATCAGACAAGGTTAGAAGCATGGCATCAGGCATGGAGCGGTTTCAGGAAAAAGCACGGCAGGCGTTCATATGGGCGCGCGCGCAGCTCGTTCGCGTGGCGGGAGTGGCGTGGGTCAAGGCTGTGGCGTTGTACCGGCGCGGTCACGCGCACTTGATGACCCTGCCGCCCGTGCGGCGCGCGCTGGTGCTGGCGCTATGGTCGTTTTTGGCCCTGCTGGCGCTGCTGATCTTGTACATGCTGCTGCTGATTCCCCTGACACCGAGCATCCACGACTTGCGCCAGGCGCGCGCGGCCGCGCCGACCACCATGGTCAGCGCCGATGGCAAGGAACTGGCCCGCTTCGACCAGGGCTTGCAGGAACGGGTCACCTTAAAACAGATTTCGCCGAACGTGATCAGTGCCTTGATCTCGACGGAAGACCACCGTTTCTACGCACACCACGGTGTCGATTTCACGCGCACGGCGGGCGCCATCCTGCACACGGCGGGCGGCAATCCGCAGGGCGGTTCCACCATCACGCAGCAGCTGGCGCGCAATATGTTCCCCGAGGAAATTGGCCGTTCGCGCAGCCTCAACCGCAAGCTGAAGGAACTCATCACGGCCCTGAAAATCGAGGCCACCTACAGCAAGACGGAAATCTTGGAAGCGTATTTGAACACCGTCCCTTTCCTGTACAACACCTACGGCATCGAAATGGCGGCCCGCACCTACTTCGACAAGCCCGCCTCGCGCCTCGACATTCTGGAAAGCGCCACCCTGGTCGGCATGCTCAAGGGTACGAATTACTACAATCCTGTCGGCAATCCCGAACGTTCCTTGCAGCGCCGCAATGTGGTACTGGGGCAGATGCGCAAGCACGACGTCATTGACGAGGCGCGCTACAAACAGCTGATCAAGCGCCCGCTGCGCCTGCATTTCGAGCGCCAGAGCGAGCGGGCGCAGTCGGACAGCCACTTCACGGCCTATGTGCGCAAGTGGCTGATCGAGTGGGCCGACGAAAACGACTACAACCTGGAACTCGACGCGCTGGTGGTGCATACCACGCTCGACCACGATTTGCAGCAGGCGGCCGAGCGCGCCGTCGAGCGCCAGGCGAATGCCTTGCAGGCGATCGCCGACGTGGAATGGAGCCGCGCCGGCGTGCCGTCGTCCACCTCGACGGGCATGTACGCGGGCATGCAGGGCGGCAGCGTGGCCTTCGACTACTTCTGGAAATCGCATCCGGCCCTGCTCGACGCCTTCGTGCGCGAGTCCGGCGACTACCGCAAGCTGACGGCGGCAGGCAGCACGCCCGAGGCCGCGCTGGCGCAGCTGAAGGGCGACCGCGCCTTCATGGCGGCCCTGCGCAAGTCGAAGACGCGGCTGGAAGCGGGCTTTGCCGCGATGGACCCGGCCACGGGCGCCGTGCGCGCCTGGGTGGGCAGCCGCGACTTCGCGCGTGAACAGTTCGACCACGTATCGCAGGCGGCGCGCCAGCCCGGTTCCACCTTCAAGCCCATCGTGTATGGCGCGGCGCTGGAAAAGGGTTTAAGCCCTGACCACGTCTACCGCGATGAAGTGATGGATATCAAGGCGTCCGATGGCACGAAATGGCGCCCGACGGACATGAGCGGCACCACGGGCCGCGACATGACCATGCGCGATGGCCTCGTGTTTTCGAAAAACACCATCACGGCGCAAGTGATGCAGGATGTCGGCTTGCCGCCGATCATCAAGCTGGCGCGCGCGCTCGGTATCCGCGACAGCAAGCTGGAAAAAGTGCCGTCGCTGGCGCTGGGCACCAGTCCCGTCACTTTATTGGAAATGGTCAACGCCTACGCCAGCATCGCGGCCCAGGGCGAAGCCCGTTTGCCGTTCGTCGTCACGCACATCACGGACCGCGAAGGCAAAGTCATCGCCCGCTTCGGCGAAGACAAGCCCAAGCGCGCCATGCAAGCCGCATCGGCCGCCACCCTGACAGACATGATGCGTGGCGTGATCGACCGCGGCACGGGCACGGCCATCCGCAGCCGCTTCGGCATCCGTTCCGACGTGGCCGGCAAGAGCGGCACCACGCAAAACAATGCGGACGGCTGGTTCATCCTGATGCACCCGGAACTGGTCGGTGGCGCCTGGGTCGGTTTCAATGACGCGCGCGTCACCATGCGCAGCAATTACTGGGGCCAGGGCGGCCATAACGCCGTGCTGGTGGTGGGCGACTTCTTCAAGACGGCGCTCGATACGGGCAAGCTGTCGCGCGACGCCATCTTCCCCGGCGGCAAGCCACCGCCGCCGCTGCGCCATGTGGAACCCGTCGAGGAACCGCAGGATGAACCGGTGGAAGAGCCGGGCGATCTGCTGCCGGAAGGCGCGCCGGCCGCGCCGCTGGCCATGCCGCCCGAAGGCGAGGGCGGACAGGAAGCGCATGGCAAGGCGGTGCCGGAAGCTACGCCGGTGCCGGCGCCTGCACCACAGCCGGCGCCGCAAGGATAAGCGCCGCCGCCGCGCATTTACGCATTGCAAAGAATAACCATGACTACACCGACGCCCATATTGCGCCTGATACTCGGCGACCAGCTCAATGCACAGCACCGCTGGTACACCGAGGTCGATGACGCCACCATCTACGTCATGATGGAAGTGCGGCAGGAAACCGATTATGTGCTGCATCATGCGCAGAAAATCCTCGCGATCTTCGCCGCCATGCGCGACTTTGCACGCCAGCTGCGCCAGCTCGGCCACACGGTGCATTACATCGCCATCGGCGACGCGGACAGCGCGCGCTCGCTGCCGGAGAATATCGAAGCGCTGATTGCCCGCCATGGCGCCGCCGCCGTCGAATACCAAGCGCCCGACGAATGGCGGCTCGACCAGCAGCTATATGAGGCCGGACGACGCTCGGCCATTCCGTGGCGGATGGTCGACAGCGAGCATTTCTATACGGCCCGCCACGAGGCGGCCGATATTTTCGCCGGTCGCAAGCAATGGCTGATGGAGTTTTTCTACCGCCAGATGCGCAGCACGCACCGGGTGTTGATGGAAGACGCGAAAAACCCCGTTGGCGGCCAGTGGAACTTCGATCACGACAATCGCAAGCCCTGGCGCGGCACGCCCGCCGAACCACCAGACCCGCGCACCGTGCATGACCATTCCGCGCTATGGCAAAGCATCGTCGCCGCTGGCGTGAAGAGCTTTGGCGCACCCCATGCCGACCGCCTGCCATGGGCGCTGAACCGGGAGGAGGCGCTGCGGCAGCTCGACGCCTTCATCGAGCGGGCCTTGCCGTATTTCGGCGACTTCCAGGATGCGATGAGCAGCAAGGCGTGGCGTCTGTTTCATTCCCTGCTGTCGTTTGCGCTGAACGTCAAAATGCTCAACCCGCGCGAAGTCGTTGACAGGGCGCAGGCCGCGTATCAGGCCGGCCATGCGCCGCTGGCCGCGGTCGAGGGCTTCATCCGCCAGATCCTGGGCTGGCGCGAATACGTGCGCGGCGTCTACTGGGCGCATATGCCCGGGTACGCCGAGAAGAATTTCTTTGGCCACACACGCCCGCTGCCCGCATGGTTCTGGGATGGCAAGACGAAGATGCAGTGTGTGTCAACGGCGATTACCCAGTCGCTGGAACAGGCGCATGCGCATCATATCCAGCGCCTGATGGTGATCGGCAACTTCGCGCTGCTCGCCGGCCTCGATCCGGCCGAGGTCCACGGCTGGTACCTGGGCATTTATATCGACGCCTTCGAATGGGTGGAGCTGCCCAATACCGTCGGCATGAGCCAGTTCGCCGATGGCGGGCTGCTGGCCACCAAGCCGTACGTCTCCAGCGCCGCGTATATCGACCGCATGGGCGATTACTGCAAAGGCTGCCATTACGACAAGAAGGCGCGCATCGGCGAGCGCGCCTGCCCCTTCAATGCGCTGTACTGGGATTTTTTCCACCGCAATGCAGCCACCCTGGAACGCAATCCCCGCATCGGCATGGCATACCGCCAGCTGGAGAAGATGGACGCGGAAACAATCGCCGCTTTCCGGCAGCAGGCGGCCGCCATGCTGGCCAGGCTCGATGCGCTGTAAGACAGGGTAATGGGGCAGGCGATACGCCTAGACGGTATTGCGCCGCAAGCCCGCTTCCCGCACGAACACCTGCAGCGCGGGCATGGTCTGCTGGTGCAGTGCTTCCAGTTCCGTGCGCAACATGGGTGTGATGGTCAGGCTGCCGTCCGCCTGGTGGTGCACGGGCAGGCCCAGCGCCTGTGCCATTTCCACCGGATAATTCGTAAAATCGCCATACGGCCGCTTGCCGTCGACGGACGGCGTGGGCCAATAGCCTTCGGCCAGGTAATCTTCCGCGCCCATGCCCAGCATTTCCAGCGATAGCCACGACTGCTGGCGCAGCACTATCAGATGCCGGGTGGTCAACGTGAACGACGCCTTGCCGTAGGCATAGCTGCCCGGTTTCAGATTTGCCATCTGTACGAAGTGGGGCAGCAGCAAGGCCGCTTCCATCAGGCGCTGCGCGGCCAGCGCCGCATCCTTGCTGGCGATGGCCTGCATGGCCAGTGCCAGCGTATCGCCTTTTCCCAGCGGATAGGCCGGATTGAGCATGGGCGCGCCGCTTTCCACGGGCGACCAGCCGATATTGAAACGCCGTATCAGCGCCAGATGGTGCACATTGAGCACCTTGGGCAGCGGCGCGTCCAGGGTGGTCAGGATGCGCTGGCGCACGGCGCGGGGCAGGCCGTTGTCTGCCGCGCGCGCGAGCACGGGCGAGCACAGCAGAATGCCGGCGAGGCGCAGCAGCTGGCGGCGCAGGGGCTGGATCAGGCGTGGCATCACGGCGCGGTCAAGTCCTGGCGCTGGAATTCGATGCGGTTTTCCTGGTAGTCCCACTTGGTGTAGGGGCCGAACACGCGGCGGTTTTCCTTGCTGTCGGCATTCGACGTTTCGCGCTTCATGCGCCGCACCAGCGCGGGGTCGACGAGCGGCTCGGTCGTCGCGCCGAAGACTTCATGCCGCACGCTTTGCTTGGCGTCGGCGCCGCGCGAAATGATGGTGAGCTTGCGCGTGGCGGGATCGAAGTACAGGCGCATGGCGAAGGTATTCATGTCCTGCAGATACAGGCCATTGTCGCGCCACTGGGCATAGTAATAATCGCCGCAGACGGCCTTCGGTTCGCGTTTCCATTCGCAGGCGAGCAGGATCAGCAAGTGACGCTCATCGAGCTGCTTGATCGAAATACGGCCCTTGGAATAGCCCCAGTTGCTGGGCGGCACGGTCTTTGACGAGAGCAGATTGTATTCGCCCGTCAGATTGGGCATGGGCGCTTGCGCGGAGGCGCTGGCGCAGAGAGTCAGGGCGGCTGCCGCTGCGGCGGCGCGTATGCAGGAAAATGGAATCATGATGGCCATAAAGAAAAGTTGCCACATTATAGATGGCAACTTGCCAAGATGGCCGCGCGCTTGCGCAGCGCGCCGGTTGTTACTTCAGCTTGCTCAATTCCGCTATGTCGATGTTGACGACCTTGTCGCCCACGGCGGCGACCAGGGTCTTGAAGTGGGGCGTCGCTTCATGCGCCGTGTGGGCTGCCTTGTCCATCCATTCTTCCAGCATGATGAAGCGCGTGGGAATCTTGTTGTCGAGGTGCAGCTCGTAGCGCAGGCAGGCGCTTTCCGCGCGGCTGGGCGGCACGACGGCTTCCAGCGCGGCGCGCACGGCATCCGTATGTTGGGCTTGGGCATCGATGGTGGCGACGATGATCAGGGTCATGGTGGTCCTTGTAAAGTGGGGGGGCGGGTGCAGCTTGGCGTAGTTTGCCCGTTCCTGTCCGCGATGCCCAGCCTGGCTGCGCCGAAACAGTTTCCGCCGCAGCCAGATAATCAAGCTGAACCTATGCTGCCTGCAGCGCGCCGATCTGCTCGAAGGCCGCCGTCAGCGCCTGCGCCCTGGCTGCGTCGCTGACCTTGACGCCTTCAGCGCGCACGATCTCGATCTGCTCGATGCCGAGGAAGCCGAGGAAGGCGCGCAGATGGCTTTCCTGGTGTTCCAGAGCGGCCAGCGGCGTGTCGGCGCCATAGTAGCCGCCGCGCGTCGAGGCGATGATCACGCGCTTGGCGCCCAGCAAGCCTTCCGGGCCGTGGGCGCCGTACTGGAAGGTCTTGCCGGGCACGGCCAGCGCGTCGAGCCACGATTTGAGCTGGCTGGGAATGGCGAAGTTGTACATGGGCGCGCCGATGACGATGACGTCGGCGGCCAGTACTTGGTCCAGCGCGGCGGCAAGGATTGCCCCGTCGGCGGCGCCGGGGGCGGCCGTAAATTGCGGCAAGGGCTGGGCGGCCAGGTCGCGGTAGTGGACGGTGGCGCCGGGCGCGGCCGCTTGCAGGCGGGCGGCGATGGCGGCGGTCAGTTGGCGGCTGACGGAATGCTCGCCAAGGATGCTGGAATCGATATGCAGGATGTTCATGCTTGCCTTCTTGGATGGTATGATCGGGTGGTATTTTTTTGTAACCGGGTTAAATATAGTGACTATCAAATGAACGCACAAGAAGGCACTTTTTCCACACTGGGGCACACGGATGTGACTATGGGCGAGGTGGCCGCGCGCGGGGCCGAGCTGGAAAAGCGCATGCGCGACCATGGCGGCCATGCGGGCGTGGCGGACGCGTGCCGCCCGATCACGGACATCCTGACCCGCGTGGGCGACAAATGGAGCGTGATGGTGGTGATGTTGCTGGGCAATGGCACCAAGCGCTTCAACGAAATGCGCCGCCTGATCGGCGGCATCTCGCAGCGCATGCTGACATTGACCCTGCGCGGTCTTGAGCGCGACGGCCTTGTGACGCGCACGGTGTTTCCCACGGTGCCGCCCCGCGTCGATTACGCCTTGACGGACCTGGGGCGTTCGCTATTGATCCCCATCAGCGCGCTGGGCGCCTGGGCCTACGGCCACCGCGACGCCATCGATGCGGCGCGGCTGGCCTTCGATGCCAGGGCTGATGCGGGCGCGGCGCCAGGCAGCTAGATTGGTTCGATCACGGCCAGCATGTCATTGCCATCGGCATCCATGCTTTTTCCAAGAAGCCCATGCTGGCATAGAACTGTTTCGCGTTGGCATTGCCTGGCTTGTGGCAGATTTCGATGCTGCGCGCATCCGGTCGCGCGCGGATTTTCGCCAGCGCCAGACAGCGGTGGAACGGGTATGGCTGCCGTCCGCATTTACCTGGCGGCCATCGCCTGCATGTCGGCCTGCGGCGCCTGCCAGCCGCCGCCCAGCGCCCGGTAGGTGGCGACAGCAGCGCGCGCAGACGCCGTTTGCGCCTGTTCGCGCGCGTCTGCTGCGCGCAGCAGGCGGGAGTCGGCCTGCAGCACGTCAAGGCGGCTGACCACGCCTTTTTCGTAGGCGGCCAGCGAGGCGGCACGGGCGCGCTCGAGCGATTCCACGCTTTGCGCCAGTAAACTAGCTTGCTCTTCGTGGCGCAGCAGGGCCGAGCCGGCGTTTTCCACGTCTTCGGCGGCATGCAGCGCCGCGAGCCGGTAGGCCGCCAGCAGCTCGGCTTCCTGGCCGCGCGAAGCCTCGATCTGCGCGTCGATGCGGCCGAAATCGAACAGGCGCCAGCGCAGGCCCAGCATGCCGGCGGCCTGGCCGGAGCCGCTGCCGAACAGGGCGCCGCCTGCCGTGGCGCTGCCCAGCAGGGCGCCCAGGCTCAGTTTCGGGTAGTACTCGGCAACGGCCGCACCGGTGCGCGCGCTGGCGGCGGCCAGGCGCCGTTCGGCGGCGATCAGGTCGGGCCGGCGCCGCAGCAGTTCG